>CAINJJ010000041.1 GCA_903849645.1 uncultured Acidobacteriaceae bacterium
CGCAGGATCATGGGCTATCGCGAACTCTGGACCCTGGAGGCGATTCTGAGCGAATCGCAGTTCGCCACTCAACAGGCAGTGGCGTAGTAACATCAACCCAACCGCCGTTGCCAACTATCAACTATGCGCGGGACATCCTCCGCTGCACGCTTGCCGATGCATAATTGTTTGCAACGCCAGCACGGTTTGGCGCCGGATAGAGAGCAAAGTACTGAAGAGCGATAGGATCGAGCGTGGCTTTGTCCAAAACCCCGCCGCCCACGTCGGTGAAGTCGAGGTTCTTCTCTTCCTGGAGTGTGGGGACAGTGAGGAGTTTGGGCTGACCCTCCACCTGCCGGAAGCCTTCAAAGTCGGCAAAGAAGAACGTCTTGCCCTTGCGGATGGCTCCGCCAATGCTGCCGCCAAACTGGTTCTGCTTCAGCGGCGGCTTGGTCCCGGGGAGAACGAAAAAGTCCTTCGCGTCCAAGTCTTCGTTGCGCAGAAACTCATAGGCCGAGCCGTGGAACTCGTCCGTACCTGACTTGGTGATGATGTTGACGACCCCGCCTGACGTTCTGCCCAGCTCCGCGGTGTATTGGCCCGTCATGACATTCACTTCTGCGATGGCGTCAACCGATGTGCGTACGCCGAGCAGGCCGAGCAGCCTTTCGTTGTTGTCGGTGCCGTCGAGCATGTAGTTGTTTTGCACGTCCGATTGGCCGTTGACCACAAGTGCAGAGGAAGGACGAAAATCGGCTCCGCCTCCGCCGCTGGCCGCACTGTGCGAGGGGCCTTCATTCGCGCCTGGCACAATCTGAGCCAATTGCACGAAGTTGCGCCCATTCAAGGGAAGTTCCTCCACCGCCTTGCTCTCAACCACCGCCTGCAGGGTCGAGTCATCAGTCTGCAGCGCCGCCGCCTCCGTGGTCACCACGATCTTCTCGTTTGCCTGGCCAATCTCCAGCCGTGCGTTCACGCGAAATCGCTCACCCACAGTAAGGTCAATCCCGGACTGCACGAACGACCTGAATCCTGCCGCATCGACGTCCACCGAGTATTGCCCCGGCTGCAATAGATTGAAGGTGAACTCTCCTTGCTCGTTGCTCTTTGCCGTGCGCTTCTCTTCGGTCCCTAGGTTCTTGACCTCAACGCTGGCGTTGGGAATCACTCCTCCGGTCGCGTCCACTACCGTGCCGACAATATCTCCGGTTACTTGTTGCGCCCTTACGGGGCTCGCACACCATGTCAAAATGCAAAAGATCGAAATCACGAGAGTCGTGTGCAGCCAACAATATGAGCTGCGCTCCCTGAACCTGCTGCATATATTCGTCAACGCCATGCTTCGTCCTCCAACAATCAATCCCGTACCATGAACAACTCAGTTCGACTGCCATCTGACTTCAGACAGAACCACGCTAAATGGATGAACTGAAGAACTCCTTAAGAAGGCTGATTTCCCTCCCATCTTGCCGCTTTCGGATACGTCTGTTCGGGTTGACGTCGTTGATGCAGAAGCCTGTTGGGGATGATAGGACACAATCGAGCTTGAGGTCGCTGTCCCCCGCGTCTTTCATTTAACTTTAAGGTTGGCGCGCCACTCTGGAGGTGGTTGACGTGATGCAACTCCTGCTTGTTGAAGACGATCGTGATGTTGCGGAGTACGTTCGCAAGGGCCTTGAAGAAGAAGGCTACGCAGTAAAGGTCTGCTTCGACGGGGCTTCGGGCTTGAGAGCCGCGGAACTCACGGCTTTCGACATCATCGTGCTCGACATAATGCTTCCTCACATGGATGGCCTGGAAGTCACCAAGCGGCTGCGTTTGGAGAAGGTTCGCACTCCAATCCTCTTGCTTACAGGCAGAGACTCACCACAGGACATCGTACGAGGTCTGGACGCAGGAGCCGACGACTACCTCACCAAGCCCTTCTCCTTCGATGTACTCCTGGCCAGGATTCGCGCCCGCACTCGGATCAACATGGATGCCAAGTCTGCAATTCGCTATGCGGACCTGACTCTCGACACAGCCAGGCATGAGGTTTGGCGTGGAGACCGGCTCCTCAACCTCACGCGAACCGAGTTTTCGCTTCTGGAATGCTTGTTGCGTGCAGCGGGCCGGGTGGCGACGCGCGACCACCTGGTCGATGTGGTATGGGGCGAGCGTGGCGCCAGCGACAACAATCTTGACGTTTTCATGCAGTTTTTGCGACGCAAGGTCGACTCGCCCGGAAGCAAGAAACTGATCCACACGGAACGTGGGCTTGGCTACAGCCTTAGAGACTCTGCATGATTCACGTTTTCTCGATCCGCTTCCGCATTGCCGCGTGGTATTTCCTCAGCGCGGCCCCAATCTTGATCGTCCTCGCGGTGGGCAGCTGGTTCGCCATGAGAGCCAGCATGTACCAGGGCATCGACGAGGAACTGTTCCGCCGCACTCTGGGAGTTGAACAGTTCTTCCAGACACGCGGCGACAACTCCATACCTGAGTTGCAAAGAGAGCTCACAAATGGCCCGGACCTTCCTCTGGGTGGAGGGCTCTTTCAGGTCTTCGATGCGGAAGGAAGTCTTCTCTTTGAGTCGCCCGCAATTGCCCGGCACAACGCTTCACACCCTGGGCGCCATTCTCCGGGTGAAAAACCTGTCTACAGGAACTCGGGACCGAGCGGCCCGAGAGTGAGGCTGGGAGCGCGATCTACGGCAATCAACGGGAAGGTCATTACTATTCAGGTCGCCGAGCCCCTGCGCAGCTTCGACGAGTCACTGACTGACTTTGCCCATGTGCTTTACCTTGCCATTCCGATCCTGCTCCTCGCCATTGCTGCGGCAGGATTCTGGCTCGGTGGCCGCGCTATGGCTCCAGTCGAGAGGATCATTCTGGAAGCAAATGCGATCGGCGCGAACAATCTGACCGCTCGAATTTCTGTACCCAAGCCCAGAGACGAGTTGCGTACTCTCTCTGAAACTCTCAACGCCATGCTGGAGAGGATTGAAAGCTCTGTCAACCGCCTCGGGCAGTTCACCGCTGACGCATCCCATGAGTTGCGTGCGCCTCTGACGCTGATTCAAACAGCCGCCGAGTACACCCTCCGCCGTGAACGAAGCCGCGAAGAGCATTTGGAAGCTTTACGGAAGATACTCTACGAAACAAAAAGAACTTCGGCGCTGGTTGATCGTCTTCTCGAACTTGCCAGAGCTGACTCCGGGAAAAGCCAGTTGCATTTGATGCCGATGGATCTGGCGGAACTGCTCAACGAAATGGCAGAGAGTGGTGCGTCTCTGGCTCGAAAAAAGCAGATTCAATTCACCGCGCATCTTGACACTGTTCCAGTTCAAATCCTTGCGGATGATTCTTCACTCCGCGAGGTCTTCATCATCCTCATTGACAATGCCGTCAAATACACTGCCAGGAAAGGGTCGATCTCGCTTCGCCTCTCAATGGACGCCGCGTTCGCAATGGTTGAGGTGGCTGATACAGGCGTCGGAATTGTGAGTGACGATCTCCCACGCGTCTTTGACCGGTTCTGGCGCGCCGATAAAGTCCGATCGAGAGAGATGGGCGGAACCGGACTCGGGCTATCCATTGCGAAATGGATCGTTGATCAGAGCGGCGGGGTAATCACCGTCGCATCCGAGTTCGGCGTCGGATCGAACTTCACGGTGAAACTGCCGCTTCTGAGCCAGGCATCCCGCAGAAACTAGCGGCAATACTTTTGGAAGTAGTGGATGATAATGGAGCTGATCGGAAAGCTCGCTGGCCGACAAAGACTTCTTGATTGCGGCATCGGAAAGTGGCATATTTACTTCCTCGAAGGCAATATATACCCGTTTTCACTTTCCATATACCCAAACGTATACCCAAAACTCTTCGGCTTGCCTTGGACGGCACTGGACGCCGAAAGAACGTAAACCCACGATTTTATGGGGTTTATCTTCGCTTCTTGGATTGTATCGGAAGCCTTCGGAAGGGGCCATGGCGGAGAGAGGGGGATTCGAACCCCCGATAGAGCTTTTGACCCTATAACGGTTTAGCAAACCGCCGCCTTCAGCCGCTCGGCCATCTCTCCGGGTCTCATGGGGATTATACCGGAAGTTCCGGTTCCCCGGCTTTCGAACGCAATTTCTCCGCGTTTCCTGCCATTCTCCGGAGCCGCGAACAGACTGAAGCGGGCATGCTTGGGCGCCGTTGGCTCAAGGCCAATCGTTGGCCCGTTCCAACGTGTTGATCTGCTGCGACTTTCCAACCCAGAAACTGCCCTGAAAACGGCCAATTTTCGCGACCCGAAAAACACGCTCCCACCCGCGCCAGACGCGGGGGCGGCGCTCTCTGGAAAAATCCGTTTCCATTCGCACTTTTCCCTTTCTGAGGGGGGCAAATGTTGATATGTTCACACGTATGCACTTCACCCTCAAACCGGCCCGGCGGAAGATGCGTTTTCTGCCGCTGATCGCCGCCACCTACTTCATGGTGTCGGGCGGTCCCTACGGCATTGAGGACATTCTCGGCGGGGCCGGATTTGCCAAGGCTATCGTCATTTTGCTGGTGCTGCCGTTTCTGTGGTGCCTGCCCACGGCTCTCATGATTGGCGAGCTCGCGGCGGCTCTCCCGGCCGAGGGCGGGTTCTATATGTGGGTGCGCAGGGCGCTGGGGCCATTCTGGGGCTACCAGGAGGGTTGGCTCTCGCTCTCCGCCAGCATCTTTGACATGGCCATCTACCCGGCCATCTTTGTGCTCTACCTGGGCAAGTTCTGGCCGGCGGCCACCGCAGGCTGGTATGGCTATGGCTGGTCGCTGGGCGTGGTGGTGCTCTGCTGCCTGTGGAACCTCCGCGGCGCGCCGGCGGTGGGCGAGGACTCCGTGCTGCTGTTTGCCGTGCTGCTGGCGCCGTTTGCCATCTTCGTCGTTCTGGGCCTCTGGCATGGCTTCGCCACCCACCCGGCCGTGCAGTGGAGCCAGCCCGCCAGCGAGGGCGCTCTCTCTACGGCCATCCTGGTGGCCATGTGGAACTACATGGGCTGGGACAACGCCTCCACCGTGGCCCAGGAGGTGGAGAATCCCCAGCGCAACTACCCGCGGGCGATGATTGCCGCCACCATCCTGGTGGCCGTCACCTACGTGCTGCCCCTGGCGGCCATGGCCATGAGCGGCATGTCCGTGGCCAGCTTTGCCACCGGCGACTGGATGACCGCGGCCCGCTCCCTTGGAGGCCCGCTGCTGGGCCTGGCCGTAGTAGCAGGCGGGGCCGTTACCGGCATCGGCATGTTCAACGCACTGGTGATGAGCTACACCCGCCTGCCCATGGCCATGGCGCAGGACGGTATGCTGCCCCACGCCCTGGCCCGGCGCAACAGCCGCGGCGTTCCCTGGGTCTCTGTGCTGCTCTGCGGGCTGGCCTGGGCGCTGGCCCTCAAGCTGCCCTTTGAGCGCCTCATCTCCATCGACCTTATTCTCTACGGCTCCAGCCTGCTTCTGGAGTTCGTGGCGCTCATCGTGCTGCGCCTCCGCGAGCCCAGGCTGCCCAGGCCCTTCAAGGCCGGCAATCTGGCCTTCGCCTGTTCGCTCGGTGTGGGGCCGGCGGTGCTCATCGGCTATGCGCTCTATGCCTCGCGCGCGGAGAAGCTGATGGGCACCACCTCGGCCCTGCTGTTTGCCCTGGTGGTGGCGCTGCTGGGGCCGTTCTTCTACTGGTTCACCGCCGCGCCACGGGCCCGCCGCCGCCTGGCTGCCGCGCAGGCCGCGGACTAGGGCCGCACTGCTTTAAGCCCCCTGCTTGGCCTTGTTCTCCTCAAACTGCTTGACAGAGCGCAACACCTGGTCGCGGGCATACGCCGCATCGTGCCATCCCTTGATCTCCACCCGCTTGCCTTCCAGATCCTTGTAGATCGAGAAAAAGTGGGTAATCTCCTTCAGCATGTGCGGATAGATGTCCGTGTAGTTCCACACATTGTTGTAGCGGGGGTTGTTCTTGCCCACCGCCAGCACCTTCTCGTCCAGCACGCCCTGGTCCAGCATCTCCAGCAGGCCGATGGGCCGCACCTCCTGCACGCACCCCGGAAAGCTCGGTCCCGGCACCAGCACCAGCACGTCCAGCGGGTCGCCGTCGTCGCTCAGCGTCGAAGGAATAAAGCCATAGTCGCCCGGATAATGGACCGGGGAGTGCAGGTTGCGGTCGAGCTTGAAGACATGCAGTTGCTTGTCATACTCGAACTTGTTGGTACCGTCCTTGGGGATCTCGATGACCGTCCGAAAAACCTCCGGGCAACGATCGCCGACCGGCAACTCCAGATAATTTGGCATCTCTCCTGCTTCTCCGCCGCGGGGCTGGATTCGGCATGGAATGCGCCGAGCTTTTCCGCCCTGACCGGCCGTCTCGTTCCACTATAATCACGGATAATGAAGGCGCATGTCTATGTCACGTTGAAAACGTCGGTCCTTGACCCCCAGGGCCAGACCATCCACAACGCCCTGCGCAAGATTGGGTACACCGATGTTGCCGCCGTTCGGCAGGGCAAGTACTTCGCGCTCACGCTGGCCGACGGGCTCTCTCCCGAGGCCGCCCAGGCCCAGGTCGAGCGCATCGCCCGCGAGGTGCTCACCAACCCCGTGATCGAAGAGTTCACCTACCGCATCGAATAGCTGGAAAGACAGGCCCGGCTCCCATGACGCGCAACCGCCCCGCGCGCACCCCGCCTGCTCTCCTTCCCCAGCCTCAGCCCCCCGCCCTTCGCTCTCTCCCAGCGCCCGTTTGACCGCCTTCGCCTCGCTCGCATACGCTGCCCTTGAACCATCCCCACTTTGAAGGCAGGTCAGGATTGATTTATCTCTGCGAACGTGAGATCGGCTTCGATACAAACGAAATTGGCTTTCCCTCCGTCCTCGGTTGCCGCGCCATCGTCCTCGCCACCGGCGGCGGCCTGTTCGGCTTTCACCTAAACGGCGTTCTGAGCGACGCCAAGAAAACCGCATTCGTCAACTTCATCACCAACCACGGCCAGGGAAACCCAAAGAGAACACTCTACGCCGCATCCACGGGCCTCGGACTCGCCGCGGATCACGCCGAGCTCCGGGCCATCGCCGCCGACCTCCATTACGCTGGATCCATCTATTGGGGCAATCTCTCCACCATCAGCCCAGGCTCGGTCTATGCGCACTTTCAGGGCGTCAATTTCACCACCTGCGGCATCACGGGGCGGGCCTGGAGCGACGCGGCCGACAACATCCCCGCCAACAAGGGCCCCTATGTCGCGGGCGCCAATCGCGCCATCGCCAACGGCGCGGCCAACGGCCAGATGTTCATCAACGCCAGCACCGTGGGCCTGCGCGGCGTGTATCCCGCGGCAATCTAGCGGCCTCGATCGAGAGTCTGATGTGGCCGGGTGGCCCGGCCTTGTCCCAGTGGCCATCCTGCATCCCAGCCCAATCGAGTCTGCCAATCTGCTAGCATCCCCATTGGAGACCTTTCCAGCATGGACGCTCTTACCTCCGCGGGCCTCGGCGCCCGCCGCAATGAAGACATCGCCCTTGACCTGCTCAAGTTCGTCGCCGCCACAGCCGGCGTCGGTCGCACTGCCGCTCCCTCCACCGGCTTCAGCGGAGCCTCCGCTCCCAAGCCCGAGGAGCACGTAACCCAGTTGCTCGAGCTCTACAGCCGCTGCCTGGAAGCGGTTGAAGGCAAGGGAGCCGGAAAATAGCTGGCCAGCCCATTCTCCGCGTGGCCGTAGCCGGCGCAGGCGCCTTCGGACGCAACCACCTCCGTGTCTACCGTGAGTTGGAGTCCGCCGGCCCCGCCGCCCGTCAAGGTGTCGCCCTGGTTGCGGCCATCGAGCCTGACCCCGACCGCGCCGCGGCCACCGCCGCCCAATACGCCATCCCCGTCTTTGCCACGGTGGACGCGCTGCTCGCCGCCGATCTCAAGATTGATGCGGCTTCCGTCGCGGTTCCCACCGTCTATCACCATGCGGTCGCCTCCCCGCTGCTCGACGCCGGCATCGACCTGCTGGTCGAGAAGCCCCTGGCCGCCTCGCTCCCCGAGGCCGACGACCTGATCGCCCGCGCCGCCAAGGGAAGCCGCATCCTGCAGCCGGGCCACCTGGAGCGTTTCAACCCCGCCGTCCTGGCCGTCCAGCCCCGCCTCCGCCGCCCCATGTTCTTTGAGGCCCACCGCCTCTCTGTCTTTACCCCCCGCGCCCTCGACGTCGATGTCGTCCTCGACCTCATGATTCACGACCTCGACATCGTACTCACCTTCGCCAACTCCCCCGTCCGCGAGGTCCGCGCCGTGGGCCTGCCCATCCTCTCCCCCAAGGTGGACATCGCCAACGTCCGCGTCGAGCTCGAGTCCGGCTGCGTGGCCAACTTCACCGCCTCCCGCGTCTCCACTGAACGCGTCCGCAAGCTCCGCTTCTTTGAGCCCCGCCAATACGTCTCCATCGACTACGCCCGCCGCGAACTGCTCGTCATCCGCATCGACGACCAGGCCGCCCCCGCCGCAGGCCCCTCCCCCCTTGCCGCTGCCGCCGCCCAGTTCCTCGCCACCGGCAAACTCGACCCCGCCGTGGTGCAGCAACTGCTCGCCAGCGGCCAGGTAGACCCCGCCCTGCTCGCTCAGTTCGCCGCCGCCAAGGGCGACCCCGCACAGCTGGCCAGCCTCGCCGCCGGCCTGGCCCAGCCCGCCTATGACTTGGCCCCCTCGGCTGCCAACCTGGCCCCCGGACTCTCCTTCCTCAAGCCGCCCGTCGCTCCCGGCGAGCCGCTTCGCCTTGAAATCGAGTCCTTTCTCGACTCCGTCCGCACCCGCCAGGAGCCCCGCGTCACTGCCCGCCAGGGCCGCGATGCCCTCGCCCTCGCCCTTGAAATCCAGTCCTCCATGGCCGCCCACGCCCAGCGCGCCGGACTCGCCGACTTCTTCAACCCCGGCGCCTGATTCGCCCCCTCCCAGCCCCCCCTTCCTGCCCCCGGACGAGGCCAATCTCCGTCCCCTCGCCTCAAACGGAATAAACCGATTTTCCATTAGAGAAAAGCCCCTTAGCTCCTCCCCTTGACAGCCCCTTCCCTGGGGGCTTACCGTTGGCAACCGGAGAGCAGACCGGCTTTTCAATTGCACTGGGATTGGACCCTGATCCCTGAACCTTGATCTCTGAACCCTGATCTCTGCCCACTGAAAGAGGACCCATGAAAAGTGTTGGATTGCGAATGATCGTGGCTGCTTTGATCTGCAGCGCGGCGGCATGGACGGCCCCGGCGCAGGACGCCCCCAAGTCCGCCTGGCTTGACACCTCCCAGCCCGCCGAACAGCGCGCCGCGGCTCTGGTTCACCAGATGACCCTCGAAGAAAAGGCCTCCCAGCTCGTCAATCAGGCACGCGCCATTCCCCGCCTCAACGTGCCCGCCTATGACTGGTGGAGCGAGTCCCTCCATGGCGTCATTGCCAAGGGAACCACCGAGTTCCCTGAGCCCATCGGCCTGGGCGCCACCTTCGACCCCGCCGCCATCCACGCCATGGCCGTCATCATCGGCACCGAGGGACGCATCAATCATGTGCAGGCGGTCCGCGAGGGCAGAAACACCTTCTTCAACGGCCTCGACTTCTGGGCTCCCAACATCAACATCTTCCGCGATCCCCGCTGGGGCCGCGGCCAGGAAACCTACGGCGAAGACCCCTACCTCACCGCCCGCATGGGCGTGGCCTTCGTCACCGGCATGCAGGGCGATGACCCCAACTACTTCCGCGTCATCTCCACCCCCAAGCACTTTGCCGTTCACTCCGGCCCTGAGCCCACCCGCCACACCGCCGACGTGCCCGTCAGCAAGCACGACGAGCTCGACACCTACCTGCCCGCCTTCCGCGCCACCGTCGTCGAGGCCAAGGCCGACTCCGTCATGTGCGCCTACAACAGCATCAACGGCCAGCCGGCCTGCGCCAACGAGTTTCTCCTCCAGGACCAGCTCCGCGGCAAGTGGGGCTTCAAGGGCTACGTCGTCTCTGACTGCGGCGCCGTCCTCGACATCCATGAGGGCCACAAGTTCACGCCCACCCAGCCCGAGGCCTCCGGCCTCAGCCTCAAGCGCGGCATGGACAACGAGTGCGTCGACTTCAGCTTCCAGATCAAGGACGACCACGACTATAAGCCCTATCTCGACGCCGTCAAGCAGGGCTTCCTCAAGGAGAGCGAGATTGACGTCGCCGTCACCCGCCTCTTCACCGCGCGCATGAAGCTCGGCCTGTTCGATCCTCCGGAGATGGTCCCCTACTCCAAGATCGACGAGAAGCTCCTCGACAGCGCCCAGCATCGCGCCCTCGCCCGCCGCATCGCCAATGAGTCCATGGTCCTGCTCAAGAACGACGGCGTGCTCCCCCTCAAGACCTCCGGCCTCAAAATCGCCGTCGTCGGCCCCCTCGCCGACCAGACCAAGGTCCTCCTCGGCAACTACAACGGCAACCCCTCCCACACCGTCTCCATCCTCGAGGGCCTGCGCAACGAGTTCGCCGGCGCCACCATCAACTACGTCGCCGGAACCCAGTTCCTCGGCAAGGATGCCTCGCCTGCCCCCGCCTCCGCCTTCACCACCGACGGCAAGCCCGGCATCAAGGCCAGCTACGCCAAGCTCGACATGAACAACATGAACACCCCCGGCACACCGACCGCTCTCGCCACCCGCATCGAGCCGGGCATCGACGCGGCCGCCGCGCCCGTACCCGCCGAGGTCGCCTCCGTCCACCCCCTCGTCATCCGCTGGGACGGCGAAATCACCGCCCCCGTGACCGGCGAATACAACATGGGCATGGCCGCCGACGGCTTCTTCCGCATCAAGGTCAACGACAAGGACGTCACCTCCGCCTGGGACTCCAACGGCATCGAAAGCAAGATCGGCCGCGTGCATCTTGACGGCGGCAAGCCCGCCAAGATCCATGTCGAATACGCCCCCGGCGAAAAGTCGCAGATCGCCGCCCGCCTCATCTGGTCCCTGGTGGACCTCAAGCCCCAACCCGCCGCCGTTGCCGCCGCCAAGGACGCTGACGTCGTCGTCGCCGTCGTCGGCATCACCAGCGAGCTTGAGGGCGAAGAGATGCAGGTCAGCGAAGAGGGCTTCAAGGGCGGAGACCGCACCTCCATCGACCTGCCCAAGCCCGAGCAGGACCTGCTTGAGGCCGTCGCCGCCACCGGCAAGCCTCTAGTCGTCGTCCTCACCAACGGCAGCGCCCTCGGCGTCAACTGGGCCAACGCCCACGCCAACGCCATCCTCGACGCCTTCTATCCCGGCGAAGAGGGCGGCGCGGCCGTCGCGGAAACCCTCTCCGGCAAGAACAACCCAGCCGGACGCCTCCCCGTCACCTTCTACAAGGACGTAAGCCAGTTGCCCCCCTTCGAGGACTACGCCATGAAGGGCCGCACCTACCGCTACTTCCAGGGCGCCCCGCTTTATCCCTTCGGCTACGGACTCAGCTACACCACCTTCTCCTACAGCGGCCTCACCGTCCCGCCCAGCACCCTGCCCGCGGGAACCCCCGTTGTCGTCGAAGCCACCATCACCAACACCGGCCGCCGCGCCGGCGATGAAGTAGCCCAGCTCTATCTCACCTTCCCGTCCGTGCCCGGCGCTCCTCTCCGCGCCCTGCGCGCCTTCCAGCGCGTTCACCTTGAGGCCGGCGCGTCCCAGAAGGTCCACTTCGAGCTCCAGCCCCGCGACCTCAGCATGGTCACCGAGGCCGGCGACCCCATCATCGCCGAGGGCCAGTACGGCATCTCGGTCGGCGGCGGACAGCCCAACGCAGGCGTCCCCGTCCTCAACAAGACCATCAACATCAAGGGCAAGCTCGTCCTGCCCGAGTAACCCGCCAACCCGCACCAGAACGGAAAGGGGCGCATCCCGGCAACCGGATGCGCCCCTTCCCTTTTTTCAGCACAGCGTGGGCGCACTCTTACGGGTGCCGGGGCAACCCGCCGAACCACCCTCCAGCCGGAACCGTTCTCTCCCATAGCGAGGCGCGCATGACCGCGCAAGACGACATGCTGACGGCGTTCTTTGCCGTGGGTGGAGCGGTGCAGTAGGGGTGGGGACCTGGTATTGGAGGAATTCGTGAGGGGACAGGAGGTTCCCCAGGGAGGAGCGAGGCGAGGAGCCGGCTG
This sequence comes from uncultured Acidobacteriaceae bacterium, assembly GCA_903849645.1. Taxonomy (GTDB): domain Bacteria; phylum Acidobacteriota; class Terriglobia; order Terriglobales; family Acidobacteriaceae; genus Telmatobacter. The sequence continues at coordinate 12,102 of CAINJJ010000041.1, forward strand.
GTCAGGAGCAGTCTGCACGCGGTCTCGGCCCCTTCCCCCGCTGGTGCGGGGCTCCTTCCTTTTCCTGTTTGGTAACCGCCTTGGTACAGAGAGTCTGGGCGCCTCAAAGCCGCGCTACGCTAAAGCTCACGACTCTCAGCGCTTCTTCCGCGGCACCTGCATGGAACAGCCCGGTCACCTTTACCGCGAACGTGACGGCGGCGGGCAAGAGCGGTTCGCCCAGCGGGACCGTTACGTTTCAAAACGGGGCCAACATCCTCGGGACAACCGCGCTGAGCGGCGGTTCCGCAGCATTCTCCACCTCCTTGCTGCCCATCGGAGTGCAGTCAATCAGGGCAACCTACAGCGGCGATTCAACCTTCATTGCGTCCACCTCCGCCGCATCGGCGGTTGATGTGACCTTGACTTGCAACATCATCGTTGAAGTTACTGACAACGCTGGCGACATGGCGGTACAGAGTCCTGGGGTCACTATCAAATAGCTCGACCTGGCCCGCAAAGGAGCGAACGTGCTCCTCCGCGGGCGCCCCTAGCCGGTGAACCTCAGGGCGTGCGGCTGGCAGACGGCTGCTGCCGCGCACTCTTCTACCATCGATATTCCCCGGAGAGAGCGTCGCATAGCCCGATGCTGGCGTAGCCCGGCTCAACGCCACAGGGCGCCGAGAGCCACATTCCCCAGGCAGAGAGCATGGGGTCTACTGCCGCATCATGGAATCAGGCCCCACGGCGGGGCGCCACCGCCAGAAGGACCCTTCCCAAACCCGGCACAGCCACGCATCCCAACGCCACCGCCCCCACAAGCGGGGAGGCAGATTTGAAGCAGGAAAAGCCCAATCACGGGTGAATGGCGGGTGAGAGATTTTGCGAGAGCGTGAGAAGAAGAGGTCGCTAGCGGGCCTTCCCGGCGGAGGATTCGGAGTGCTGGCTTCGAGCCCGCGCGACGAGTTCAAGGGCAGCCTGGGTCACGGGATCATCCGGCCTGAGCGCCTTCGCGGCCAGCAGTTCCTTTTCGCCATTCACGAGGTCGCCGGCCTGACAATCCACGATGCCCAGCTTCCTGTGAAGGTCGGGCTTGGCCGCGCAGTCACCACACGTCGCGATCGCTTCCTTCAATTGTCTGATCGCTTCAGGCCAGTCGTGTGCGGCCTCGGCTTCAATCCCGTTGTTGGCCAGTGAGTCCGCGCGGTCCAGGATGCGCCGCTCCTTCTGGACAGCGGTGTAGCGCGCCATGAACTGCTCGGATTCAGCCTGGTCTTTATCGCGCAATGCCTGTGCCAGGCTGAACAGCGCCTGGGTAAAGTCAGGATCAACCGCGATGGCGCTCCGCCAAGCCTCAAGCGCCTTCGCGGTCTCGGACTGCTGCTCAAAGGATTTGCCAAGCATGTACCAGGCCATGGCGTTACGGGGCTGCAATTTGACTGTCTCTTCAAAGAGATTTGCTGCAGGCTGGAGCTTGCCTTGCTGCTTGTCAATGAGGCCCAGAAAATACCGCGGCTCCGGCATGAGCGGAGCGAGCCTGCAAGCAGTTTCGAACTCAGGCTCTGCCTCAGGGGTGCGGTTCAGATCAAACAGAATTCGCCCGCGATAGAAATGGGCGACACCGGACTGCGGAGCAAGGCGGACCGCTTCTCCCATTTGGACCAGGGCGGCGGCCAGGTCGTAACTGTCTGCGAGCGCAAGCGCCAGATCCAGATGTGCCGCGGCCAGGTCGGGCGCCAGGTCCGCGACCTTGTGAAGGAGCGCGATCCCTTCGCTCGACTTGCCCATTTGCATTTTCACTTTTCCAGCCGCGGATATTGTGGCTGGATCGCTTGGCGACAGCGCGACGGCTTTGTCCAGTTCCTGTTCGGCGTCGGATTTCCTGTTTTGCTGGGCAAGAATCAACCCCAGGTCCAAATGGCCCCTGACATACTTCGGATCGTCTTCGATGACCTGGCGAAGGAGTCTTTCGGCCGATCCCAGGTCGCCCTTTTTCGCGTAAAGCATGGCCAAATCTCCGCGTGTTTCGACGAGTCCCGGTTCCAAGTCAAGAGCGGATTCGAGCCACTTCTGCGCAGACTGCAGGTCGCCTTTCGCCAGTTCCAGCCGGCCCAATTCGGTCTGAACTTTGGCCAATGTGGGATCGATGTTAATCGCATTGCGGAGAGTGTCTTCAGCGCTTTTCAAATCGTTTGTGGCTTCAAGCGCCAGGGCAAGATTGTAAGCCGTCTGGGCGCTGCCCGGATTCTCTTCGAGCATGTGGCGATAGATTGGCACTGCCTCTGCAGGTTTGCCAGACTGCAGCAGGTCATTCGCCTTGGTGCCCTCGGATGCCATCTGGCTATTCAAGGATTCTTCGCCTTGTTCTTTCCGCAACTGCCCGACTATTTGCGATGCCTCCTGCTTTTGTCCAAGCGAGCGCAGCACGGCGACCAACTGATACTGGGCCGCCCTATCCCCAGGTCTTAGTGCGACCGCTTTCTGAAGCTGGGGCAGGGCCTGATCCGGTTTTCCCGTCCGCGCCAAAACGAGACCGAACTGATATCGGGCCTCAAAATCGTCAGGCGACCTGGCTACGCCAAGCTCCAGTTCCGGCTCTGCTCTGGCGTAATCGCCCAACTGCTGATACACCGTGCCCAGCATAACGTGCCCCGAGGCGTCGCTCGGTTTTCGGCGCGCGTAATCGCGGGCGGGCCCAAGCGCCTCTGCGTATGCTGATGCGTCGATGAGCGCCTTGACCTGCGCGGCCAGCGCGACCGTATCGGTGGGGCTCCGGCGGGTCACCTGCTGGTATTCATCGGCGGCCTCGCGATTACGGCGCTCGTTCGCATAGATGTTGCCAAGAGTGAAGTATGCAGCCGTCAAGTCGGGATGGCTCTTGAGCAAATCTGTCAGGAGGCTAATTGCGTCTGCTACCCCGGCGCCATCCAAAGCCGCCAGCCCGTCGGCCTGCCTTGCCTTGGCAGACTTATAGGTCGCGGTTGCCAAGGCGATCTGAAAATCTGGATCGTCCGGTTGAATCCGAAGGGACTGCCGCCAATAATCGATTGCGGCATCGAATCGTCTCTCCTTCAAAAGAAGCTGCGCCATCCCGTCCAGGGCGCAGACCAATTGGGGGTTCACCGCAAGCGCATTGCGAAATTCGGCTTCCGCCTCGGTCGGGTCAGCGAGGGATGAGCCCAGCGCACAATGCGCCGGGAGCAATGTGGGATCGTACAGCAGAGCCTGGCGGAATTCACTGACTGCGGCAGTTGGCTGCTGCTGACGTTGTCGAACGAGCCCAAGGTCAAAATGCGCCTCGGCTGAGCGGGGCTCCAGCCTCAAGGCCTGCTTGAACGCCGCGGCCGCACATTTCAGATCGCCTTTATCCGCGAACCAGGCGCCCTCCGCGTCATACACTCGCGAAGGCGGCGTGCCTGCCGGCGGGTGCGCGGCCGATGCCGGTGGTTTGCAATTGTCCGGCAGTTGCGCCGAAGCCCGAGCGCCCACAAAGAGTAGAAATGCGCTACAGCCGATGAGCAATCTCTTCATGTTGGATCCATCCCGGGTTCATCCCAACCTGGCCACATTCACTGCTGATTGACGCTGCGGGGCTCGGTCACTTCGAGTATGCGATCCGCAGCCACATCGTGCAACAACTGGCGCGTACCCGATGGCCAGCGGATCTCGATTTCCCTGATCAGGTTCGATTTGCCCAGGCCAAAATGAACGCGTGGGTCGCTCGATGCGGCATAGCCCGTGCTCGTGGTCGCCTCGTTATAGAGCATTCTGCCATCGTCCGTAGTGACCCGAATCTGCGCGCCGATGCCCATTCGATTGCTTTTCGTTCCAACAAGTTTGAGCAGGACCCAATGATTGCGCGTATCGGTGAGGTTGCGAAACACTCTGACGGGAGCGCCCAGGGCGGTGACTACCAGGTCCATTCGTCCGTCGTTGTCAAGATCCCCGTACGCGAGCCCGCGGTGCGGCGCCGGCCGTGTAAAGTCGGCCCCGGCAAAAGCGCTCACGTCTTCAAACTGCCCGTTCCCGCGATTGCGAAATACCGCGTTCGGTTCGGCATAGCGAAAGTGCGATGAAATTTCGCCGATATTGTCGAGCACGTTGCTGCGGGCCACCACCAGGTCCTTCCAACCATCGTTGTCGAGGTCGACAATCCCGTTTGACCAACCGGACATCGGCCTGGTCAGATTCGCAAGCCGACTCTCCTGCCCCGCATTGCGAAACTGTCCTTTGCCTTGATTGATGAATAATGGAAATGTCTCGTTCTCGATCGCGGTATGCCAAATATCCGGCAAGCCATCGTTGTTCAGATCCCGGAAGTCGGCGCCCATTCCAGCAAGGGCTGCCCCTTCGTCGTTGAAGGCCACGCCTGCTTCAAAACCCACTTCTTCAAATCGCTTCCCTCCCATGTTGTGGAACAGGAGGTTCGGGCTGTTGTCATTGGCCACAAAGACGTCGAGAAAACCGTCGCCATCATAATCCGCAAAGACGACCCCCATTCCCTTGCCCAGCACGGCTGAAATTCCGGTCTCCGCCGAAACATCGGTAAACGTGCCATCGCCGTTGTTACGGTACAGTGTGTTTGGAAGTGGAGCGAAGCTGTTGGGGTGACAGTAACCGCGGCCATCCAAGCCCTGGCAGACAGGTTCGTAGGTCGGATCCCACTGGCAGTAATTTGCTACAAACAGGTCAAGCAGGCCGTCGTTGTTGTAGTCGAACCATCCAGCCGCGATGGACCACATCTTGCGGCCCTTGTACACGGCGCCGCCCAAACCGGCTTTGGCGGTGACGTCGGTAAATGTGCCGTCGCCATTATTGTGAAAGAGTTGATTGCCGTTGACGTTGGCGACAAACAAGTCGGGGTGGCCGTCGTTGTCGTAATCGCCTACCGCCGCTCCCATCCCATAACCGGCGCCCGCGACACCGGCGTGCGCGGTGACATCGGTGAAGGTTCCATCGCCGTTGTTGTGAAAGAGCCGGTTGTAGTACTTCGGGCCCGTTTTGACCATCGATGGCATCTCGGCGCCATTGACCAGGTAAATGTCGAGCAGGCCATCCCCGTCGTAGTCGAACAGAGCAATGCCGGCTGGCATGGCCTCCGGCTGGTGCTTCTCTGGCGTAGGGCAGTTCTCTGTAACAAAATGTACGCCGGCCTTTTGAGCGACGTCTTCAAAGCGTATGGCCGATGGAAGCGCGACAGCAGGGAGCAAATTCTCAAGTTGATTGCTCCGCCGGGGCCCCAACCAGGGAAAAAGCATCTTCGGCGCGAGGAAACTGGCTGCGCGCAGAAACACTCGCCGGGAGCCGTCGATGGCTGCCGGAGCAGCGGCCGGGCGCGACACTAGACCCAGGGCAAATGCGAATCCACCGAGCGCAACAAAGCAAATCAATAAGGTCAACAGCGCCAAACGCATTCCTCGTCGTCATCACTCTTTTAGCATAGATTGAGGCATTGAAGAGAATAGTGCCACCGCCGCGTGTTGCGTGCGGCGATGGCACTATGGAGTTTCAGTCATTGAAGGCGCGCCGTCGACGCGGCTGCCTGGTTGCAATTTCCCAGGTTCTCGCCCGCCGCAGCGGACGAGAACCCGAGGCGCCTGCACCGGAGATTCGTGGATCAGATTTCGAAGCCACGAATTCGCGGCACTAATAGTAGAACTTCAGACTCATCTGCATCTCACGTGGATTGTTACGCTGGCTGTTGATGGTTCCGAAGGTAGGATTCTTGGCGGAATCCAACGGTGCGGAGAAGTTCGTGTTGGGGACGCTGAGAACAACGTTGTTGAAGAGGTTGAACGCTTCAGCTCGGAATTCGAAGTATCTGTCTTCACCGAGCCCTATCGGGAACGTGCGGAACACCGACATGTCGACATTTTTCCAATGTTGAGAGACAAACGGGTTCACCTTTTCCGTGCCGTATGTGTAATTTGGCGGCAGCGCGAAGGCGCTGGGATTGAACCATTGAAGTTCTGTCGGGTTCTTAGGGACGTTGGCCTTGGGGCTGCCCGTCACGTTCACACGTTGCTGTGCGCAGCAGCCGATGTTTTCTGTGTCGGTGCCAGTGGTCACAGTGTAAGGCTGTCCTGAAGTGATTTGGACAATTCCGTTGAGCGCCCATCCGCCAGCCACGACTGCGAGGAGCCTGTTGCCAGACTTGTTATAGGGCGAGGCCGCCGTAAACGCCACCGAGAATACATTCTTCTCGTTGAGGTCCGAGGTGCCGTAGTCGCTCTTCTTGTTGTAGGGGTTCGACGAGTCACAGCTTGCGCCCAGGTTGCAGCCGTCTGCGTTGGACGAGGACAGCGTATAGGCGGCCATGAAGTTAATTCCATGGGTGGGACGTTCGGTGACGGTGACTTGCATGGCGTTGTATCGGCTGTTTCCAACGCTCTGGTCAAACCATTGCTGCAGCATGTAAGGGTAGGGCCGCCGTGCTTGAACATCTCCAGGTCCAGGCTGGGGCGTGTTCAGTGTTGGACCCCAGTCCTCATGCCGGCCGTTCGAGCCGACATAGTTTGCATCCAGGGTCATATTCGCCGGCAACTGCCGCTGGATACCTACGTTCCACTGGTCGAAGACCGGCGTCTTGAAGTTCGGGTCCACCATCCACTGGCTGACCTCGCTGAAGTCGTTGATTGGATATACGAGCGATCCTCCCCCGGTCCCAAATTGCAGCGGATCGGCCGCACCTACCGTTGGAACATTGAGGTTCAGGCCGTTGTTCTGGATCGTTGCGACCGCAGGCCAGTTGCCGCCGAAGTTCTGCGAGAGTTGAGTGATGTCGGCCCACTCGTCGTAGAAGCGGCTATAGGCTGCGCGAATGACCGTCTTTTCATTGAGCCGGTAGGCCAGGCCAAGGCGAGGAGCCCAGTTGGCCAGGGAGTTCTTGATTACGCGGGGGGTGGAGCTGACAACCGCGTGCGCGGGAAGCCCGCCCGCCGCGGGCGTGCTGGATGCAGTGTAGATGCCGGCCGGAATACAGGGCGCGCCCTGGGTTGCAGAGCAGGTGGGCGGCAGCGCGTTGAGGATGTACTGGCCAGTGACGGGGTTTGCATTGCCCGTGTAGTAATTTCCCCCTTTACCTGACCCATAGATCGGCGTGTAAACCATGTCGTTGCGGAAGCCGAGATTGATGGTTAGGCGGCTGGTCGCCTTGAACTGGTCCTGGATGAAGATCCCGTTGATCCATCCACCATTGGCCACTTCGTGAATGTTGCGGTAGCCGGCTGAGGAGGGAACACCGAGCAGCAAGGACGCCCAGCTATCTCCGCCGATCCCCTGGTTTGTCCCGACGCCCGCGGTTTGAACGGAGGAGAAACCAATATTGGAGTAGGCGATCGGCGAGCTGAAGTTGTTGGTCACAAAATCCGCGCCCGCCTTAATCGTGTGCCTGCCCAGAATCTTGGTGAATGAACCGCCGAACTCCCAGTCATCTCCCAGCCCTGTGGACTGCAACTGCGAGCCAGTCAACCCGACATAGCCATTCGCCGAGTACTGCGGAGCATAGACCGTGCTGTTCAGGGTCATGAAGTACGGGGACATTCCGTATTCCTTCAGCTTCGATATGAAACTCGCATCCTCGCCGGCGTGAGCGGTGCCGGTGTAGGTGTATCCGTAGTTTCTGCCGAAGTACACGTCCGAGAAAGCCGTCGGGCTGAACGTATGCGTCCAGTGCCCGATGTAGTTGTGGCCGGGCACATGCACGAAGGCACTGCCAATCGTTCCTGACGGATTTGTGTTGTACAGATCATGCTGGCTGTAGCGGAACATGAGCTGGTTATTGTTGCCGAAGTTCTGATCCACCCGAAGCGTTCCAGATTGCTGGTCCTGGGTGGTCTTTCCGGGGACATAGAGGTTGCTGCCGTTAACCAGGGCGCCGCTGTTGGGGATGATCGACTCATAGAGCGCCGAGATCGGACTGATGCGGTTGGTTGGGATAATGTTTCCCGAGAAGGCGCTGCGTGTGTACCCGCCAGAGCCGTCTGGAGCCGTTGAGGCGGGATCCCAGAGCTGATGAAGAATCTGCTTCGACACGGGGTCTCGATCATTGCAAATGCCGTCCGTGAATCCTGCAAGACACATGGCGCTGAAGTCGCCAGAGCGATTCGCGGTCGTTGGTCCCGTGGTTCCGGTCTCCACCGCGGAGCGACGGACGAAAGCCTCCCAGGCTGCGAAGAAGAAGGTGCGGTTTTTGCCGTTATAGAGCTTTGGAATCGACAGGGGGCCGCCGACCGAGGCGCCATACTGGTTTTGCCGCAGGGGCGCCAATGTCGTCGCAAAGTGGCCGGTAGCGTCCATCACCTGGTTGCGGAGGAACTCCCAGGCAGCGCCATGGTACTGGTTCGTGCCGGATTTTGTAACCACGCTGACCGTGGCTCCGGCAGCGCCGCCGTACTCGGCCAGATCGTTGTGACCCTGGCTCTTGAACTCCTGAATGGCGTCCACGATGGGCGAATAGTTATAGGTTCCGGAAAGCGTGTTCAGATCGTTGGAGCCGTCGAGGATGAACATGTTGCTGCGGTTGCGGGCGCCGTTCACTGCCGGGAAGCTGAACTGCCCGACCGAGGCGCCATTCCATCCGCCGCCTCCGCCGCTGTTCTGGTCGGTGTTGATGTTCGCGACACCTGGCAGGATTGTCAATAATTCGGTGAAGTTGCGCCCGTTCAAAGGCAGGTCGTTCATTTCCTTGGGCGAGACAACCGTGCCCAGTTCCGAGGTCGAAGTCTCCAGGGTTGGGGCGGCGGCTGTGACGGTGACGGTGCTCGAGGTTGCGCCGACTCTCAACTGAAAGTCGAAGGTCGCGGTTTGGCCAACCTGGAGGGTTACGGCCGGCTGCGACACCGCGGCAAAGCCGGCTGCGGACACCTGCATGCTATAGGCGCCCGGCACGACGCTCGGGAAGTTGTAAATTCCGTCGGTGGTGGAGCTTGTTTTCCTGACGACGCCGGTATCGACGTTCGTGAGTTCAACCTGCGCGTTTGCTACGGCTGCGCCGGATGGATCCTTGACGACGCCGTTGACGTTGGCGGTAGCCTGCTGGCCGATGGCGATCTGGGGTACCCAACCCCCAACGCCCAACAGGATCAAAAGCAGCCCTAGGTACGAGTGCCTGTTCCGGAGTCTCCTGACTCTCATTGTCATATTGCCTCCTTGAGTTTTGTTGGCGCGCTAATCGGACAACGTTTACCATCGCCGGCCCAGGCGACTTTCGCAATCGTCAAGTTAACGATTACTTAATTGGACACTCACGATATAGATCGACCGCACAGCTGTCAAGGATTTTTTTCTGGGATCGGCTGGATGGGGTTCGTTGCCAGCGTACATTGTTGATTCAGCGCCGGTTAAGCAATCATAACCTCCACTCCGGACCAGGAAAGCCATTTTGGTGTGTGCCAGAGATCACAGCCATCGAGTAAAGGTGAAGACAGAGCGTCCCCTCTCCGAAAGCGTGGCGTTGAGCGTGAATTGGACTCGCAGAGGGCGGTTCGGGCCGGCAGCGGGGGGTATCTGCCCGAGCAGTCTCTGAACGGCGGGGTCACGCTCGCTGTATCGAAGTTCGCGATGGGGGGAGCGCGTGCGATTGGGTGCGTGGGGAAGGCCTGTGTTGCGCCTGCGCGAGGACGCAGGCGCATCGATGCTTCGCGCAGCGCCGTTGTACCATGTCCGGAAGAGGTAAAGACACGTTGCGATTCCACGAACTCTGCGTTTCCCCATTGCTCTCGGTTCGTTGTGGCCGCATTGGGAAACACGTTGGTCGACGAGGGTTCCCGTCCGCTTTTCTGGCGCCTGCCATTTGCGGGTTGCTTGCTTTGGTGCTGCGTTTCGCTCCAGCCTCTGTTGTCGCCGCCGCCCAGCAGGGGCCGGCTGCGAGCGGAGAAATGACCAACTCCGGCCCTCACGCGGCAGTATTTGATAATCAGCACCGTCCCATCACGGCCGGTGGCTTCGTGAAGACGGGTCCGGCTACCTTCATCGATGCAACCGAAAAGGCCGGGCTGACGAAATGGCGGAACGTAACCGGTTCCCCGGAAAAGCGGGTGATCATTGAAGCAAAGGGTTCAGGCGTCTGCCTTGTTGATTACGATAACGATGGCTGGATCGATATCTATCTAGTGAACGGATCGACGCTTGACGGCCTGACCGGCAAGGGGCCTTCCCCGCATGCGGCTCTCTTCCATAACAACCATGACGGCACCTTTACTGACGTGTCCGCCAGCGCAGGCGTGGAAAACGACCGATGGGGAACCGGCTGCGTTGTGGGCGACTACGACAACGACGGGTGGCCTGATCTCTACGTGACCAATGTCGGCGCCAGTCGACTCTATCACAACAATCACAACGGCACATTCACCGATGTAGCGGTGCAGGCCGGTGTGGCCCTCGATGGAGGTACAGCCGAAATAGCCACCGACCACACCGGCGCCACCTTCGGGGACTACGACGGAGATGGCAGACTCGACCTGTTTGTGGCTGGCTATATTGATCTTGACCTGAAGAATTCTCCGCTCTCTGGCTCCAACACGGCTGGCTATGACTTTTGCCAGTACCGCGGCATCAAGGTGATGTGCGGTCCGCGAGGCCTGCCGGGGGCACACGATCATCTCTTCCACAACAACGGCGACGGCACCTTCAGTGATGTCAGCAAGAAGCTGGGCATGGATGGCCCCAACGGCTATTACGGGCTCGACGCGCTGTTTGTCGACGTCAACAACGACGGCAAACCGGACCTGCTGGTGGCGAACGACTCCACGCCAAATTACTTGTACATTAACCAGGGAAACGGCACTTTCAAGGACGAGAGTTATGAAAGCGGATTCGCACTCAACGGGGACGGTCGCGAGGCGGCCAATATGGGACTCGCCGTGGGAGACTATGAGAACAACGGACATCTCTCGCTGGTGAGCACAACCTTCTCGGATGATTACCCCATACTCTTCCGAAACAACGGCAAAGGGGCCTTCAGCGATGTCAGCTACCAGGCTGGAATTGCCCAGTCGTCTATCCCGTTTGTGAAGTTTGGCGATGGATTCCTGGATTATGACAATGACGGCTGGAAGGACCTGTTCATGGTAAACGGCCACGTCTATCCCCAAGTGGATCAGCATCCTGAGTGGGGACAAAGCTACGCCCAGCGCGCTCTTCTCTATCGCAATCTGGGCAACGGCAAGTTCGAGTTGGCGCCGGCGGTTGAGGGAACAGGCCTGGCGGTGGTCACAGTCGGCCGTGGCGCAGCATTCGGAGACCTCTTCAACGACGGCAAAATCGACGTGGTCATCAACAGCATGGACGGCGTCCCGGTGCTGTTGCGCAACGTCAATCCGGACCTCCATCATTGGATCGAGATTCAACTCATCGGCGGACTGAAAAGCCCCCGCGACGCGGTCGGCACATCCGTCTACCTGACCGCAAACCGGATGCGCCAGCGGGGCGACGTCCTGAGCGGCGGAAGTTATCTCTCGTCAAATGACATGCGCGTCCACTTTGGTTTGGGCAACTCGGATCGAGTCGAACAAGTGGAGATTCACTGGCCGAGCGGCGCCGTGGAAAAGGTGACGCCGCCTGCCGTTGACCGCATTTATAAGATCACCGAAGGTAAAGGCATAAGCGGCGAGATGTGCGACGGCAAGGCCTGCGGCCCGATTCATTGAACTCGTCCTCTGGAGACGACCCGGCAGCCGATAAACCGTCAGCAGCGCCATCGGCCGCTTCCCCATTCACGTCGACTGGACATCACAGCGTTCAAATTGGCAGATGGGATCTTCGTCGCGATTGAACCCAACTCAGAAGCAAATATGCAAGCCGCCTGATGGCCAATTCGCCTCAGGTTGCGGTTTCTTCCATCGCCAAATTTGGCAGGAGCATGTCTTGTGGTTATGATGCATGAGTCGCGCGCTGCAAGATGCCAGTGCGCTGAGGGAGAATGGCCGTGATCCGTCAAGTTGGGCAATTTTTGATCTTGGCAGGGTTGCTGATGCCTGCGACCGGAATGTGTGGCGCACAACAGCAAATCACCTATCAGCCGACGCTTGAATCGCTGGACAGTCACCCGCTGCCGCAATGGTATGCGGGAGCGAAGTTGGGGATCTTCATCCATTGGGGACTGTATTCAGTGCCGGGCTGGGCGCCAATCTCCCATCCCGATCACGACTTTACCACCGTGGACTACATCAAGAACAACCCGTACGCGGAGTGGTATCTGAACGTCATGCGCGTTCCGGGATCGCCGACGCAGGCTTATCACAAAGAGCACTACGGAGCGAATTTCAGCTACTATGACTTTGCTCCCGTCTTCAACCGCGAGTCGAAGAAGTGGAATCCCAACGACTGGGCAGCCACCTTTCGCGACGCAGGGGCGCGCTATGTCGTGCTGACGACCAAGCACCACGAGGGGTTCACGCTATGGCCGAGCACAACGGTGAATCCGAATCCCTCGATTCCACAGAACGAGCGCCACGCGGAACGTGACATTGTAGGCGAACTGACGGCAGCCGTGAGCAAAGCGGGAATGAAGATGGGGCTCTATTACTCCGGCGGATACGACTGGACGTTTAACACAGGCCCCATCGAAACCGTGGCGGACTACGAGAGCGTGAAGCCGCAAACACAGGCCTATGGGGATTACGCCTTCGAGCAGATTCATGAGCTGATCGATCGTTATCACCCTGCAGTTCTATGGAACGACATCGATTGGCCGAGGACGGGCCGGCCCATGCAGGTCGAGGCCGACTACTACAATGCCGTGCCGGATGGAGTGGTGGACGATCGCCTTGGAATCAAACACGCTGATTTCATTTCGCCGGAGTATCAAAAGGTGGAGAAGATCGGCGTGAAGAAGTGGGAGGAGTGCCGCGGTCTTGGGCAGTCGTTTGGCTATAACCGCGCCGAGGGCGAGGCGGAAACCATTGCTTCCGCCGACCTGATCTCGATGCTGGTGGACATTGTGAGCAAGAACGGCAACCTGCTGCTCGACGTGGGACCGGAAGTCGATGGGACGATTCCTCCTGTGCAGATGGAACGGTTAAAAGCGCTGGGCGCCTGGCTCAAGCAGAACGGCGAGGCGATCTACGACACCGTGCCGTGGGATCGCGCCGTGGGCACGACTGCCGAAGGCGACGAAGTACGATTCACCCGCAAGGGAGCTAACCTGTACGTGACTATTTTAGGGACTCCGAAGGTGCGGACGGCGACGATTGTCGGTGTGGCACTCGCGCCAGGCGTGCAAGTCACAATGCTGGGCGATGCCAGGCAGTTGGACACGAAGGAAGCAGCCGGTAATCTGCAAGTGACGCTGCCGGAACACCTGCCTGGGAACTATGCGTATGTGCTGAAGCTGGCCGGTTACGCGCGATGAGGCAAATCGACAGCGACTGATGGAATGACTGGCCGATCGGCCCTCGATGAACTCACACCCTGCGTCACGCGGGCGCCTTTTCTCGTGCAGGCCGGGGGGCGCGCTTGGATTTCCGGCATCCTTGAGGGGCGAACCCATCAAACCGGCGGCCCCATGGGCGCTGACGCCGCGGAAATCCTGCGGTACAGCGAATAGACCGCATGTTCCTTTCAGAACAACCCGCGGGACAATCGGCTCAAATCGAAACACATGCGACTGGAGGTGCGAGAGCCTAAGTGACACTGAATAAACAGCTTAGGTGCCTTAGGCTTGTGGCAAAAGAACTGCTTTGACCATTGCGGGATAAAAAGCAGGGATTTGATGATGAAGTTTCGCGGATTCACGTGGTCAGCCGTCGCTCTGCTTGGAGTTGGGCTATTCTCCTATCTGCGTGGCGCGTTCACTGCCATTTCATCTGGCGTCGAACTCGACTACGGCGAGGGGACGGTCCTCTGGCAGGCACAGAATCTGCATGACCTGAACGCAGCCGTCCATCCTCTTGGGCAATACCCGTACATCCTGTTCAACTACACGCCTGTTTATCACTGCGCATCGTTGCTTGCGGCCCACTTCATGCCCAGTCTCCTGGCGGCAGGACGTCTGGTTTCTGTTCTTTCCATGCTGGGCATTTGCCTCATTGCATTTCTCATCGTGTCGCGCGGATCGCGCCATTGGTCCAGCCTGCCCTGTGGCCTGATGGCGGGCCTGCTGCTCCTTCACCTGCCCAACGCAAGCTGGTCTTTGTTGATGCGCGTGGACATGATGGGCGTCTGCTTCGCTTTCCTTGGCATCCTGCTCTACCTGCGATCACGAGAGCATCCCTGGATGGCCTATGCGGCGTTCCTCAGTTTCACCGCGGCCGCGTACTCAAAGCAGACGTTGATTGCTGCCCCCTTGGCCTGCCTTTTTTGCATGTTGATTGAGGACGCACGGCGGGCGTTCCGTGTTCTTGCCGCCTTCGCCATGACCGGTCTCGCGATTCTTGCCTTCCTCGCATTCCTGACTCGAGGAGAGATGGTGCGCCATTTCTTCACCTACAACGTGAGCCCGCTGGCCTGGCGGCATGGCGTATGGCTTGCGTTCGACATGTGCCGCAGATGCGCCTTCATCCTGCTGCCGGCCTTTGCCTACCTCTTGATGCGAGCCGGCAGTCTCAACCTGCGGCGCACTCCACTGCGCTCACTTCCAAGCTCATTTTTGCAGGCCGTTCGGACGTCTCTGAAAGAAGATGGACAAACGCGAACCGGAACGGTCTTCGCTGTGTACCTGGGCATCGGCGCTCTCGCGAGTTTATCCATTACGAAAGTCGGAGCGAATGTCAACTACCTGCTTGAGCCCTTGTTCGCGGCCTGCATCCTGACGGCCCTCTATATTCACAGCCAACTGGAAGCGCCGAAGCTCAAGCCAGACAACTTCTCCGCGTCCAGGGTTCTCGCGCTTGCATCCGTGTTCCTTGTGGTCCTGACAACGAACTTCGCGAGCAGCGGCTTTGCCAATTCGATCAATCGGATAGAGGCCAACCAGCAAGTTCATGACTACATGCTTCATCGCCTGGAAGCGATCCCGGGAGATGTTTATTCAGAAGAGATGACGCTCCTGCTTGAGGCTCACAAACAGGTTCCTGCCGAGCCTTCGAGCGTCACCTTCCTCAGCAAGATGCATCTCTGGGACGAGCGGCCGCTGGTGGATCGTATTCGCAACGGCTACTTCTCTGCGTTGCTGGTGAATACGTCGCTTGATGACAGCGAGCACTTCAGCCCTGCTGTGCGCCAGGCCGCGAATGCCGCATACGAGCTTCGTGAAAGGTCCGGCGACTATCTTTTGTATTTCCCGCGGCAATCCGCTGCGACTTTGGAGAAGAACGACCCCCAAGGAGAGCCATGATGAACTCGCTCGCGCCGACAATTCATCCCGATAGCCTGCATGAACCGCCCCAGACAGGAAGTTCTGCAAGGGAGACCTGTCACTTGTTGCGCACCCGGAATTACCCGGCTTCGATTTCGCTGGTGATTCCCATGTTCAACGAAGAACCGGTCATTCACCTGCTGCGCGCGGAGGTCACCTCTTACATCGACCGCCTTCCCACTGAAGCGGAAGTGGTACTGGTAAATGACGGGAGTACCGATCGGACTCTTCAGCTTGCCGCGGCATGGGCGAAGGAGGACCCACGCATCAAGGTCATCCAATTCGCCCGCAACTTCGGACATCAGGCTGCGGCAACGGCTGGGCTCGACTACGCCACAGGAGAAGCAATTGTCCTCATGGACGCGGACCTGCAGGACCCGGTCTCGGTCATCGACGCGATGATCGTCCGGTACTGCGAAGGCTACGATGTGGTCTATGGCCAGCGGGCCAGGCGCGCCGGAGAAACTCCCCTCAAACGTCTGACTGCGTGGCTCTTCTACCGGGCAATGCGTCAATTTGTATACCGGCAACTCCCGGTGGACACGGGTGATTTTCGCCTGCTGTCCAGGGAGTGCCTTAACGCGCTGAAGCAGATGCGGGAGACGCACCGCTTTTTGCGCGGGATGGTGACGTGGATCGGGTTTCCGCAGTGCGCTGTCGCCTATGAGCGGCATCCCCGCGCCGGCGGGACCACCAAATATCCAATGTCCAAAATGTTATCGTTCGCCTGGACCGCAGCCACATCCTTCTCCACGCTTCCGTTGAAGCTGAGTCTTTATCTCGGCGTCGGCGTGGGACTTACCGGGGTCTTTGAGGCATTCCGGGCGGTGTTTGCCTGGGCCTTCGGATTCGTTGTCCCCGGTTGGACGTCCCTGATGATTGTGACCTGTCTGATCGGCAGCGCCATGCTCATGTGCCTCGCCATTCTGGGCCAATATGTCGGAATGATCTATGAGCAAGTCAAAGGGCGCCCCCTTTATCTGGTCGCACAGACAATCAGCAGAAGTTCAAACGCCGCTGTCGCGCCTGTCAGTGAAATGAACTCCCCTGCGGCAAAATCCTTCGCCGAGATGATCCGGCAATCCATCAATGTTGCATAGCCATTGTGTTAACTATCCAGCCCGGATAGAGAATTGGGTTTCGCCGCGAGAGTGCGGAGCAGGTCGTCGAATGAAGAAGCTGTTGTATTCCCTGCATAGCGGCAATTTGTATGGCACGGAGCGGATGGCGCTTGCGACAGCGGCGGGGATGCGTGACGAGTTTGAGACGATAATCATCGCCCCCCCCGGCATCGTGCACGCCGAGGCGAAGCGGTCAGGGTTCCAATCGATTCTCTTTGAGAGTACCTCTGAGTATCTGGCCGCGATTCGTCCCTGGTTTGCAAGGCGCGAACCAATTGTTGCGATCGGAACGCGCGTAATGCACTCTCTGGCCGCGAGCTTCTGGTCGAGTCTCTATCGCGTCGATGCGGCCAACATTCACGTGGTGCACGGCGGGGCTGACGAGCGCCTCAGCTACGGACGGAAGCACTGGCTTAACCGTTTTGGAGTGAAGCAGGTAGCCGTTTCGGACTATGTGAAGGAGCGGATGACCGCTCACGGCGCAGACACCAGATCCATAACCGTGATTGAGAATTTCCTCACTCCGGAGAGCGTTGAGCAAGTGCAACGACGGCCTGTGTACTGCAGTCAGCCGCTGAGCAAGGTGGTTGTCATATCCCGGCTTGATCCCATCAAGAGAGTCGACCTGTTGCTTGACGCCATCAGCGTTTGTCCGGAGCTGCGCGCCTTCGATTTCGATATCTACGGCGACGGCTCGGACGCGGAAATGCTGAAGGCGCGCGCCCGCGCAAGCCACTTCAACGTCCGGTTCATGGGCTTTTGTCCAAACGTAGCGGACAGAATCTGCGAGGCCGATATTCTTCTCCACCTGTGCCCGGAAGAGCCGTTCGGTCTTGCCATCCTCGAAGGGATGGCGGCAGGCCTGGTGCCCCTGGTGCCTGATTCGGGCGGCGCCGCATGCATTGTCGAAGAGGGGAAGAATGGCTTTCACTATTGCGCCAATAGTGCGGGTGATTTAGCTCGCAAATTGCTCTTCCTCAGGCAGGCGCCGGTCGATCAGATGCAATCCATCGCAGTCCAGGGCTCCCTCTCTCTCAGAGGCCGCTTCTCTGCCAGGAGCGGAGTAGCGCAATACCGGCAATTGATTCATCAATGCCTGGCCTGAGCACATTCGCGCAGCCGTTGTTCCGCACGACCATCCACTGGCACGCCGATTGAATGCACGAAAAGCCAAATCACGGGTGAATGGCGGGTGAGAGACTTTATCTATTTTCCTCTAAGTGATTTGGAATGTGGCATCCAGAGACGGGATTGAACCGCCGACGAGGGGCCTTTTCAGGGCCGCGGGCTTCACACGGGCGCTGCGCGCAGAGGCCCGCGCGGCTTGAGATTTGTTGGGATTTCAAGGAGTGGTGGCCAGAGACGGGATTGAACCGCCGACGCCGGCCTTTTCAGGGCCGCGCTCTACCACTGAGCTATCTGGCCTCAGTGCAAACAGTTGTACACCTTTGCGCGTGGGTTCCGGGTGGAACGCGCTGCGATGACTTTTGACAGTATAGCAACTCCGCGGAGATGCGCCAAACCGGGACGCGGGCGAGCGTTCACGCCCGGTCGAGCAGGTGCACTACACTGGAGTGCATCATGAGCAAACTGGCACGGTTTTTCGCCTGTATCGCCCTTGGCGGCTTCTCCGCCGCTGTCCACTCCCAAGCGCCTTCCCCTGAACTGAAGGCCGCCCATGCCTACCAGGCTGCGGTGCATGACGGCCCGCTGGCGCTGCGCGCCTTCCTGAACGGGTTTCCCAAAGGGGCGGATCTGCATGTGCATCTGGGCGGGGCCGTGTATGCGGAGACCTTCATTCGCGATGCGGGGGAGGACGGGCTGTGTGTGGATGCGGCAGCCCTGACGTTTGCCAAGCCGCCGTGCACGGCCCCTCTGGTGCCGGCAGCGCAGATTGCCGCGCACCAGGACCTGTATGACCGGCTGGTGAATGCGTTCTCGATGCGGAGCTTTGTGCCCACGCCGGGGGTGAGCGGGCACGACCAGTTTTTTGCCACGTTTGGCCATTTCCACGGGATCAGCAACAAGCACGTCGGCGAGTGGGTGGACGAGGTGGCGAGCCGGGCGGCGGCCCAGAATCAGCAGTACCTGGAGCTGATGGAGACTCCAGGCTTCAGCGGTGCGGCGGCGATGGCCAAGGAGAATCCGTTGACGACGGATTTTGCGCAGTACCGGCAGACGCTGCTGGCGCTGGGATTGAAGGATGAGGTCTTTCTCGACCGCGAGGATGTGAAGGCGGCCGAAGCGCTGCGGCGGGAGATTGAACATTGCGATACGCCGCAGGCTACGGCGGCCTGTCAGGTGGAGATCCGCTACATCTACCAGATTCTGCGGGGCAACGCGCCGGAGCAGGTGTTTGCGCAGACGCTGCTGGGGTTTGAGACGGTGCAGGCGGCCATGGAAGCCCACGAGCCGGGCTTTGTGGGCATCAACTTCGTGATGCCGGAGGACGGGTTTCTCTCCATGCGGGACTATCACCTGCAGATGAAGATGGTGGAGTATCTGCATTCGGTTTACCCGCAGGTGCATATTTCGCTCCATGCCGGGGAGCTGGCGCCGGGGCTATCGCCGCCGGAGGGACTGCGGTTTCATATCCGCGAGGCAGTGGAACTGGGTCATGCGGAGCGCATCGGGCACGGGGTGGACGCTCTCTATGAAGACGATGCGGCGGGGCTGCTGAAGGAGATGGCGCAAAAGCATGTGATGGTGGAGGTGAACCTGAGCTCGAACGAGGGCATTCTGGGCATCAAGGGAGCTGACCATCCGTTTCCGCTCTACCGGGCGGCGCACGTGCCGGTGGCGCTCTCGACCGATGACGAAGGGGTGAGCCGCATCGACATTACCCACGAGTATGTGCGCGCGGCGCTGGACTATCACCTGAGCTATGCGGACCTGAAGCAGTTGGCGCGGACGGGGATGGAGCACAACTTTCTGCCGGGGGCGAGCCTGTGGGAGTCGCCCGACGTGTTCACCGCGCCCGCTGGAGCCTGCAAGACGCAGCCGCTTGGAGCGGATAAGCCCACGTCCGCCTGCAAGGCCTTCCTGGACGGCAGCGAGAAGGCAGCGGCGCAGTGGGAGCAGGAGCGGCGGTTCCGGGTATTTGAAGCGAAATTCTGAGGGGCACGGACCCGCCTATGCTGGAAGGACCATGACAGAGGCAGAGAAGACGGTGAGCCGGGTGACGGTGTATTGCGGTTCGGGAGATGGGACGGACGCGGCATATCTGGCGGAAGCGCGGGCTCTGGGAACGGCGCTGGCGGCGGCGGGACTGGGCCTGGTCTACGGCGGTGCCAACATCGGGCTGATGGGCGCGGTGGCGGACGCGGCGCTGGCCGGAGGCGCAGAGGTCATCGGCGTGCTGCCGGCGGTGCTGGAGGGGCGGGAGATTGCCCACGAGGGCCTGAGCCGGCTGGAACTGGTGCCGACGATGCACGTGCGCAAGGCACGGATGATGGAGCTGGCGGACGCCTTCCTGGTGCTGCCGGGCGGCTATGGCACGCTGGAGGAGCTGCTGGAGGCCGTGACCTGGGCGCAGCTGGGGCTTCATGCCAAGCCCTGCGTCCTGATTAACACCAAGGGGTATTGGAACGGGCTGCTCAGGTTTCTGGATACGGCGGTTGCTGCGGGTTTTCTGAAGCAGCCGAACCGGGAACTGCTGCGCGTGGCTGCCGACGCGGCTGAGGCGGTGGAGATGCTCGCCGGCCGTTGAGATCGTGGCGCAACTGCCCCAAGTACTTCATGCTCTTCTGTCGTGCCCAGACTGTCACTGACCAGAGACGGCGCGCTGTGGGGTAGAATCATCCGGCTGGCGTGCCCATCAGAGCACGTGGGAGGTATAGGTGGCTCATGGTGGTTTGAACGGAGGTCCGGCGGGGGAGTTCTCTATGAAAACCGTGCGCGGCGTTGTTCTGGCGCTGTTGTTTCTGGCCTTCAACCTGCAAGCGTCCTTTGCGCAGGCGGCTCTCCCGGCCAAGTGGGAGGAGCTGACGGGGCCGGACTTCATCCAGGCCATCCACCAGGCGCAGGGCGTCTGCGTTCTGCCCTTCGGCATTCTCGAAAAGCATGGGCCGCACCTTCCCCTGGGCACCGACCTGCTGGACGTGCGCTTCGCGGTGGCCAACGCCGTGGCGCAGGAGTATGCCGTAGTCTTCCCCGAGTACTACTTTGGGCAGATCTTCGAGGCGCGGCAGCAGCCGGGGACTGTGGCCTACAGCCTGGCGACCCAGCTCACGCTCTTGCAGGAGACGGTGAGCGAGATGGCCCGCAACGGCTGCAAGAAAGTGCTGATCGTCAACGGGCACGGCGGCAACGAGAGCCTGCTGCCGCTCTTCGCACAGTCACAACTGGCGAGCGAACGGGACTACGTGGTCTATGTCTTCGGATTGCCGCGCGAGGACGCGCCCGGCCGGCCCGCGCTGAAGACGCCCTTTGACATGCACGGCGGCGAGGTGGAGACATCAAGCCTGATGATTGCGCGGCCGGACCTTGTGCACCTGGACCGCGCCACGCAGGAGTCGGGCGCGGACCAGAAGCGGCAGTCGCTTCCGGGATCGGTGTACACGGGCATCTGGTGGTATGCGCGCTTCCCCAATCACTACGCAGGCCAGGGCGAGGCGGCCAACAAGGAGCTAGGCGCCTTCGACCAGAAAGAGTGGTCGCGGCAGATTGCGGAAGCCCTCAAGGCCATCAAGGCGGATGACGTGAGCCTGAAGCTGCAGAAGCAGTTCTTTGAGGACGCGAAGCATCCGCTGGAGACGAAGCAGTAGTCAGTCGATCCTGAAAAGTCATTTAAACATATATAGAATCAATGACATAGGGAGCATTTTCTGGCATACAGCTTCAGAAGTTGTTCAAAACACTACGATAACTGGGAAAATCCGATGCGCCCCAGGAGTGAACCGAAGCAGCCACAGCGCGAGTTGTTTCAGATCGACATCGAGCAGTTGATTGACCTGAACCATCCACTCGTTCGTCTCGGCCAGTAGATCGATTGGGATGGTTTCGCTGCCACTCTGGGTGGCAGTTACCATCCCACGCTGGGGGCGCCGGGCATCTCGACGCGTCTGATGGTTGCGCTGCACTACCTGAAGTATCAGGCCGACCTGAGCGATGAGGACGTGGTTGGCGCCTGGGTGGAGAACCCCTATTGGCAGCACTTCAGGCAAGCGACCATTACGCAATGAGAGCGCAAAGGGGGTTGAATCACCAGATTCCCACTGTCCCCGCAACGCCTTCTGCGTCGTTATCGGCGGATTCGGGGGGAGCCTTGCTTTCTCATCAGGTCTGAATGGGCTCTGTTCCCGCGCTCACGATTTCCAAGTAGCGGGTGTAGGCAAATATCCGGTCCCGTTCCTTCCCCGTGGTCTCTTTTGCAATCGCCAGTTCCTCCAGGCGCTGCAAAGCGGCACTCACGGTTGGGATGGAGAGATTAAGGGCGCGGGCTGCCACTCCAATGTTGATCAGAGGCTTCTTTTTCATGAACTCGTGGACCCGCAGCGCAGAGAGAGCGGATCGTCCGAGAACTTGAATACGCTTCCGGTCCGTATCGAAGAGACGAATCAACTCCACGGCTGTATCGGCGGCCTGCTTCGCTGTCGCTTCCGCCCCTTCCAGGAAGAACTCCAGCCATTCCTCCCAAACGCCATCTGTGCGGACCCTTTGCAGTAGCTCATAGTAGCGCCCACGATGAGTCTTGAAATACAGACTGAGATACAGGAGCGGCTCACGTAAAGCGCCCCTGGCACAGAGCAGAAGCGTAATCAGCAAGCGTCCCAGCCTTCCATTGCCGTCCAGAAAGGGATGGATTGTCTCAAACTGCAGGTGGATAAGGCCCAATTGCACCAGTAAGGGCAGCTTTTGATCCTCATCATGGAGAAATTTCTCAAAGCTATTGAGGCATTCCATTAGCCGCTCTGGTGGAGGCGGCACAAAGGTTGCGTTGCCGGGCCGGGTTCCACCTATCCAGTTCTGTGAGCGGCGGAATTCGCCGGGCGTACGGGCCGCACCGCGTCCGCCCCTCAATAGAATGCCGTGAATCTCCCGAATCAGGCGCAGCGAGAGCGGAAAGCCATTGCGCAGACGCTCCAATCCGTGTTGCATGGCTGCCACATAGTTCGAGACCTCTCGCACATCGTCCGTCGGAACGCCCGGTGCGCCCGCATTCTCAAACAGAAGCAGATCGGAGAGGGAGGACTGAGTGCCCTCAATCTGGGAGGACAGAACCGCCTCCTTGCGAACGTACAGGTACAGGAACAGTTCCGTGTCCGGCAGAAGTGTGGAAAGTCAATCCAGCCGTCCCAATGCCTGATTGGCCCTGTCCAGGAGCGGCAAGAATGCTCCCAGTTCGAGCGGCGGGACGGGCGGCAATGGTAAGGGAACAAAAGCGCCGACCGTCTCCCCGGTTGTGGTGGATTGGGCATAGTCTCCGGTCTGGCGATGAATCGGCATTGGGCTAATGCAAGCATCCTTTCATAGCACGCTTTGCAATGAAAAGATAACGCCCTATTCTTTAATAAGCAAGCACGCGAGGCGGTCCAGAATGGCGGGATAAACATGGGTGCCGTCGCTGAAACAGAGCGCATCAGAAGGGATGATTCAGTAAGAAACGACAGCCACCCGCTACAGTTTCCGCTATACCGGCTTTCTACTTCTGCCGGGAATCGAATCTAAGTTATTGAAAGATTTGGAGGCGCGGGCCGGGATCGAACCGGCGCATAAAGGTTTTGCAGACCTCTCCCTTACCACTTGGGTACCGCGCCTTGGCAGGGCTGTCTATGCAATTGGTGTTCGCTCCAAACCGCCGTAGCCAATCCGGCTGGCACCGGAGGGCGGAATGGAGCGGGAGACGAGATTTGAACTCGCGACCCTCGCCTTGGCAAGGCGATGCTCTACCACTGAGCTACTCCCGCTTGTTGCAGAACTGAGTATACCGGGACGGCCTAAATCAGGTCAAACTTCAGGCCGGAGCTCTGGTCACACCGCCATCGGCGAAGCGCCGACCGCAGGCTCGGGCACCGCCAGGTCCGCCTCCCAGCGCGATCCCTTCTCTTCCCGCACAATCTCCCCATCCCGCATATACAGGATCCGGCTGGCAATCGATGCAGCCTCAGGGTTGTGCGTAATCATCAGCGTGGTCTGCCCAAGCTCCCGGTTCGAACGCACAAGCATTCGCAGCACTGCGTCCGAGTTTTTCGTGTCCAGATTGCCTGTTGGCTCGTCCGCCAGCACAATCGCCGGCCGCGTAATCAGCGCGCGGGCAATGGCCACCCGCTGCTGCTCGCCGCCGCTCAGCTCCGATGGCCTGTGCTTCAGCCGCCCCTGGATCGAGAGCATGTCGCTCAGGTGGTCCAGATACACCCTGTCCAGCGGCTCCGTTCGCCCGCTCACTTCATAGGCAATCTCGATATTGCCCATCGCCGAAAGGGTCGGCAGCAGGTTGAACTTCTGAAAGACAAACCCGATGCGGTGCTTGCGCAGCCGGGTGCGTTCGGCGTCGCTCAATGAGGCAAAGTCCACCCCGTCAATCACCACCCGCCCCTCGGTAGCCCTGGTCAGCCCGCCCAGCAGATAAAACAGCGTGGACTTGCCCGAACCCGACGGCCCCACGATGGCTACGAACTCACCGCGCTCTACCGCGAGCGACACGCCCCGCACCGCGGGCACCTGGATGCGTCCAGTGTCATAAACCTTGGTCAGGTTTTCGGCAACAATGATGGGCGAAGTGTCTTCAGGCTGCACATTTGCTATTGTAAATGGCACCCCGAACCCCGGCTCCCTTAGAATGTGAGTGCATCAATCTTGACCGCAGGATTCCCCGCACATGACCGTTGAACTCAACTCCGCTCTTGTCACCTCTGTTGAAGCAGCCGCCGCAAAGGCAGGCCTGGTGCTCGCCTCCACCGCCGAGGGCCGCGATTTCCACGGCCAGCCCACCGCCGTCCTCCAGCTTGGGCTCCCCGGCGCCGAGTTTGCCGGCCGCTCCCTCAAGCTCGAACTCAGCCAGGACTTCAAGTTTGACAAGCCGGACCTGCTGGCCCAGATGACCGCGCACCTGGCCGCACAGGCCAAGCGGCTGCGCAATCCGCGCCCCGAGTGCTATGTCACGCTCGCCGGCCTGCCCATCGCCTTCGGCCAGTTCCAGTGGCCCTTCCATCGCTCCACCTCCGGCGCGGACACCTACATCGTTCACGGCGAGATGCACCTGGCCGACGGCGGCACCCACAACCTGCACGCCAAGGTCGCCGCGTCCGTCACCCTCACCTTTGCCGAGATTGTTCCCGCCATGGAGCAGCCCTACGCCGAGACTTTTGTCTACAACGCGGTGCGCAAGACGGTGGACCTGGGCCAGCTTGAATTTCTCAAGTCGGGCAATCGGCAGCCGGTCCCCGTCACCACCCGCTACTACAGCCGCTGGCAGAAAAAGTTCCTCTTTACAGAGACCAACGACGAAGAGCGGCTAGCTTACCTGCTGCGCAAGGTCTACTGGCTCTCCGGCATCCTCGGCGAGGGCAAGCCGGTGTGGATCGCCGATCCCCGCGACGCCCAGTACCTGAACACCACCGAAGCCGACCTGCTGCGCATGGCCGGCCACGAGGCCGGCGAGGGACTGCTGACGCTCGATAGCGAGTTTGCCGCCCCCACGCCGCAGCTTCTGGCCCGCGCCCCTGAATACCAGGCCCAGCTTGAGGCCGCCCTCAACTTCACCAAGCCCCAGTTCAACGAGTCGATGCGCGCCGGCCACGCCAACATGTAGTTCTTCCGCGGACCTGTCGCGGCCGCAATCCGAAGACAAAATATCCCAGCCTCTGTGTGAGATCTGGGATATTTTGCTTTTCCGACTTCTTCCGCATCCAGACGGGCGCAGGCCCCTTCAGATACGTGCCTTACACCACCCGGTACTGCTCCGCCAGGGCGAGAAACTCCTTCACTTGCGCCGCGACCCAGGCTTCGTCACGCCCCAGTTCGGCCGCCAGCAGCTTCGCCACCGGTTCCGCCATGGCAATGGCCGCATTCGCATTCAGGAAGAGCGCCCGCGTATGCCGCGCCAGCACGTCTTCCACCGTGCGCGCCATCTCCTCCCGCGCCGCCCACACCACCTCGGCTCCGGTATACGGCAGCGCCGGGTTCAGTTGCCCGCCCAGCGCCGGGTCCTTTGCCAGCTCCTGAATCGCCGCCGCATCCGAGCCATAAACCTCCAGGCTCCCCAGCGCCGCCGCATTCTCCATGTACCCGTGAATCTTCAGGTTCCTGGTGGTGCAGTCCATGTCCGGAAGCTTGCCCAGCGTGATGGCGTGGTCCACGCAGTCCTCGGCCATGTGGCGATAGGTCGTCCACTTGCCGCCGGTAATTGTGAGCAGGCCCGATGTGTCCACGTGAATCACGTGATCTCTTGAGAGCGCAGAGGTCTTGCCTTCGCCCTTGACCAGCGGCCGCAGCCCGACGAATACCGCCAGCACGTCCTTGCGGCTGGGCGGCCGCACAAAGAAGCGCGACGCCGTATCGAGAATGAACTCGATCTCTTCTTCCAGCGGCTTGGGCTCCAGGCTCGCTGCGTCCAGAGGAGTGTCCGTGGTGCCCGCCACCGCATGCCCATGCCATGGAATGACAAACAAAACGCGCCCGTCGCTGGTTTTGGGAACCATCAGCGCCGTATCGCCCTTCAGGAACGAGCGGTCAAACACCAGATGGATTCCCTGGCTCGTCACCACCAGCGTCTCCGCGTCCGGGTCGGCCATGCGGCGCACCGTATCGGTAAACACGCCCGTGGCATTCACCACCATGCGCGCCGGAATCGTCAGCTCCTCGCCCGTCTCCTCGTCGCGCGCCGTCACGCCATTCACATAGCCGTCGGCATCGCGCATCAACCCGGTCGCAGGGCAATAGTTCACGAGCACCGCCCCGTGATCCGCGGCCGTCATGGCCAGGTGAATCAGCAGGCGCGCATCGTCAAACTGGCCGTCGTAATAGACCACTCCGCCGCGCAGTTCCTCAGGCTCCAGCGCCGGCAGCCGCTCCAGGGTCTCTTCCTTGCTGAGCAG
Organism: uncultured Acidobacteriaceae bacterium; assembly: GCA_903849645.1. GTDB lineage: Bacteria > Acidobacteriota > Terriglobia > Terriglobales > Acidobacteriaceae > Telmatobacter. The sequence continues at coordinate 38,534 of CAINJJ010000041.1, forward strand.
CTTTGAGGCGCCAAAGCCGTACTTGCCGGCCAGCAGGTCATAGAGCTTGAGCCCGATGCCGTAAAAGGGAGCCTCCCACCAGGAGTAGTTGGGCACAATGAACGCCAGGTCGTGCACCAGATGCGGTGCGTTCTGCCGCATCAGCCCGCGCTCCTTCAGGGCCGACATCACCAGCGGAATATTCCCCTGCTCCAGGTAGCGCACGCCGCCGTGCACCAGCTTGGTGCTGCGACTGCTTGTGCCTTTGCCAAAGTCGTAGGCCTCCACCAGCACCACGCTCAGCCCGCGCGCCGCCGCATCCACGGCCACGCCCATGCCGGTCGCCCCCCCGCCGATGACCGCAATGTCCCACGGTATCTTGGCGTCAAAGCGCTCCCGCACTCGCTGCACCATCTCTTCCCGCTTCATGCTTTGCTCCAGTTTCCTGCTCGCTGTTGTTGCACCAAAAACCGGGTGCCCCCTGTCTCGCTTGCGAGACAGGGGAAACCACCCAAACCCTATTCAGCCCATCCCTTTGCCCGGTCCACCGCCCGGTTCCACAACCCTCTCCGGCCGGCACGTTCCGAGGCGTCCATCTTGGGCTCAAAGCGCACATCGCCCTGCCGTTTGGCCCGCAAATCCTCCGGACCCGCCCAGAAGCCCGTCGCCAGGCCCGCCAGGTACGCCGCCCCGAGAGCCGTTGTCTCCGTCACCTGAGGCCGCACCACCGGCACGCCCAGAATGTCCGCCTGGAACTGCATCAGCAGGTTGTTCACCGATGCGCCGCCATCCACGCGCAATGCTCCGAGCGGCGTGCCCAGTTCGCTCTCCACGGCTTCCAGCACGTCCGCCACCTGGAAGGCGATGCACTCCAGCGCCGCCCGCGCAATGTGTCCCGGCGAGGTGCCTCGCCGCAGGCCGATCAGCAATCCGCTCGCATGCGGGTCCCAGTGCGGCGCGCCCAGCCCCACAAACGCCGGGACCAGCACCACTCCGCCCGAATCGGGCACGCCCGCAGCCAGTGCCTCCACCTCGGCCGAGGAGCCAATCAGCTTCAGGTTGTCCCGCAGCCACTGCACCACCGCCCCGCCGATAAAGATGCTGCCTTCAAACGCATACTCCAGCCGCTTCTGGCTGCTCGCCGCCAGCGTGGTAATCAGGCGGTGCCTGGAGCGCACAAACTCCGTGCCGATGTTCTGCAGCAGGAAGCACCCCGTACCGTAGGTGTTCTTGGCCTCGCCCGCGCCCCAGCACAGTTGCCCAAACAGCGCCGCCTGCTGGTCGCCCGCGATACCGGCGATGGGGATGCCGCCCAGGCCCAGGGTCGTCGTCACCTCGCCCACCAGCTCGCTCGACCAAACCACCTCCGGCAGCAGGCTCTCCGGAATCCCGAAGATCCGCAGCAGTTCAGCGTCCCACTCGCCCTTCACAATGTTGAAGAGAAGGGTCCGCGAGGCGTTGGTCACGTCCGTCACGTGCCGCGAGCCGCTGGTCAGGTGCCAGATCAGCCAACTGTCCACGGTGCCAAAGGCCAGTTCGCCGTTCTCCGCCCGCGCCCGCGCGCCCGGCACATGGTCCAGAATCCAGGCCACCTTGGTGGCGGAAAAATAGGGGTCCAGCACCAGCCCGGTCTTGTTTGAGACCGTCTCGCCAACCCCGCTTTCCTCCAGCGCGCTGCACTTGGCGGCGGTGCGCCGGTCCTGCCACACAATGGCCGGATGAATGGGCTTGCCCGTGGCCCGCTCCCACACAATCACCGTCTCCCGCTGGTTGGTGATGCCAATGGCGGCCACGTCTCTGGGCCGCGCGCCCACCTTGCCCAGGGCCTCCACGGCCACACTGAGCTGGCTGGTCAGGATCTCCATCGGGTCGTGCTCTACCCAGCCGGCCTGGGGATAAAACTGCTCAAACTCGTGCTGCGCCACAGCGGCAATCGTGCCCGCCTGGTCAAAGAGAATCGCGCGGGAACTCGTCGTCCCCTGGTCCAGTGCAAGGATGTAGCTCATTGTGTCGGTCCGCCTTCGGCATCCAGTCAAACACGCCCACCCGCGGTTAGGCAACCGGCAAAGGCCGCCTGCAATCGATTACATACTGTACTTTGCCCGTTCACTTTGCTGTGCCCTGCGGCACAACTCTTCGTTCCGTTCCCGCATTCCGGGCCGGTTGTCCTAATTCGTGGGACCCGGCCAAAGGTGCGCCAGCGCCGCCGCCGCAATCCACGCTGCCGAGGCAAGGAAGAAGCTGTCAAACCGATCCAGAATCCCCCCATGCCCCGGCAAGAGACCGCTGAAATCCTTCACCCCCGCCCGCCGCTTTACCGCTGACGCCGACAGGTCCCCCGCCAGCCCCAAAGCCGCAATCAGGCAGCAAGCCGCAACCGTGCGCGCCACACCCCATCCCACGAGTGGCCGCAGCCAGAGTCCCATGCCCACCGCAAACAGCAAACCGCCCGCGCTGCCCTCGATAGTCTTGCCGGGGCTGATCCGCGGCGCCAGCCGGTGCCTTCCCAGCAGTTGGCCAGTAACCTGGCTGAATCCATCAAACGCGCAGACTACCAGGTAGAGAAACACCGTCGTCCCCGCCGGCGACAGCTTCACAAACAGCACTGCCCCTGTTGCGGCCAGCGCATACGTGCCGCCCATCACCAGGCCAGCCCCGATCCTCCCTCCGCTGGCCCGCGGCAACGCTCTCGCCATCTCCCACGCACCCAGCGCGGCCACCGCCGCCATCACCGTGGTCACAACCCAGGTCCCGGCCAGGGCGCACAGAACAAAGCCAATCACGATGCCAAAGTAGGTGATGAACTTGATCAGACGGCTCCGCTTCACTGTGCGGTCTTCCTTCCGGCTCGCAAAAGCCAGCCCCACGCCGCCAACCAGGAACGCCGACACACAAATGACCACGAGCCGGTCCATCAGTGAGCCCTCGGCCGGTTGCACGCCAGCGCAGCAGGCAGGAGGCGTATCTCCACATCAACCGCACAAGGAAAGATCTCCCCATCCAGCATCAGGTCTTGCGGCGTCTTGAGATGTACCCGCGCCGCGGTGGTCTGCCGCAGCGGATAGGGCTGATAGATTCCCGTCCCGGAGAGAGCCGAGAGATTGTGCGCGGTCTGCCTGGGCATGCCGCCATCCATCTCCATCACCTCAAAGACCCCGTCCGCGCAGTGCGCCTCCGGATAGCCGTGGAAGTTGGCGATGTGATGCGTATTGTTCGCAATCAACCCGGAAAGCCATAACTCGCGGCCAGATTCGCCGCCATACTCCACCCACATGCTCGAACGGTGCGGCCGCATGAACGCCGCCGCCGCCGCATACGACATTGCGCCCATCCACCTTAGTCCCTGGGCTCGCCGCGCGATCATCACCGCGTAGCCCAGGGCCACCGTGCTCGCGGCAAGGCTCGCAGATTGCCTGCCGTCGGCGAAGGTCGCCCTCACTTCCAGCAGGTCGATACGCGGTTGCGGCCGCCAGTGCAGCACTTCTTCAACGCCTCTCGGGCCCATCAAGCCCAGGTCGCGCCCGAGTGCGTTCCCGCGCCCTGCTGGAAACAGGGCAATCCGCTGCCGCTCCCGGTCCATCCCTTTCAAGACCTCAAACAGGGTCCCATCCCCGCCAACGACCGCCACTCCAGCGTAGTCCCGCCCCTCCGCGGCCGCCTCTGCCGCGTGTCCGGCATGGCGCGTCAGGATCACCCTCTCCGCGGACCTCTTCAATCCCTCCAGCCATGCCTCGCGGCAGGTCCGGTTCCCGCCTGAGTGCGGATTCACGATGGCAAGCCATTGTTGTCTCAGCGCGTCACTCCCCGGCTGCGCAGGACTCTGTAAATACCGCCCACGTCGCTGCGCCACTCCGGCAGAAGGCAGATCAGCGCCATCTCTTCGACCAGTCCCGCCACGTAGACAGCCACCGTGATGTGAAACAGCCACCCCTGGTAGCCCCACAAAAACAGCGACATTACAAAGATTCCGGCCATGTACGCCGCGATCCGGTCCAGGAGAGTGTGAAAGCTCGATACCTTGCCGTAGCGCCCGAGCGCTGCAGCCACCTCGCCCAGGTAGAAGACCGCCACCAGCGTCAGCTCAGGCCAGCGCGCGGCCACAAACTGCCTCTGGAAGACCGCAACCCCCGTCATCCCCATGACCATCGTCAGAATATCGGCCACTGAGTCAAGCGTCGCGCCCAGCTTTGAAGTCAGATGGAAGGCTCGCGCGATCAGTCCGTCCGCGATGTCGCTCAGCAGGCAGCCCAGCAGCATCCACTTGAAGTTCTCCACGCGACCCAGCAGCACCAATGCCAGCAGCACCGGCGCCGCGCAGATGCGTGCAACAGAGATGGCGTTGGGGGCATTGCGCCAGGGCCCCTGCGGCGGGGCGGCTTCCACGTTCATAGTCGGCCATTATAGGTGTTGGCCTTGTCCGGGCAAAGCGTCTTGTGACCAGCCCCAAAAAGAGAGCCCCGCGCCAGGGGAAAGCCTGGCGCGGGGCTGGTTGCCGTTGAGGTTGATCAGAAGGCGGTGTAGGTGTAGTCGGTGTACTGCCATGCGCCCTTGATATACGAGCGCAAGCGCACATAGACTGTGCCGCCGGTCGAGGGCAGGCTGGTGACGTTGGCCGAAAGCGCGGTCACGTACGCCCCAGGGTAAATGTTGCTAGAACCGACGCCGGTGGTGCCCACCTGGAGTTGGAAGAGGGTGACGCCGCTGCCAGCCGTCCACGAGAAAGTGGCGCTTGTCCCGGGGAGAGTGCTGCCAGGTACGGGTGAACTGAGGACTGCCTTGGCAGGCGTGCCGGCTTCAATGAGGATGTAGTCGCTGTACTGCCACACCCCGTTGATGAAGGAACGAACGCGCACGTAGATGTATCCGCCGCCCGTTGGAATCCCCGTCACTGTGGCCGAGGTGGCCGGGGTGTAGGGGCCGCCGAAGATGTTGTAGGACCCGGCGCCCGTCGTACCGATCAGGAGCTGATACAGGGTGACACCAGAGCCCGCGCTCCACGAGAAAGTGGCGCTCGGGCCGGCGAGCGTGCTGCCGGATACGGGTGAGGTGAGTGTTGCGGCGACGGCTGTTCCCGCCTCAATGAACGTGTAGTCGGTGTACTGCCACGCTCCGTTGATGAACGAGCGCAGGCGCACATAGAGAGTTCCGCCCTGTGTGGGCACCGTAACTGTAGCCGATGTGCTGGTTACATAAGCCCCGCCGTAGATATTGTAGGACCCGGCGCCCGTCGTACCGATCAGAAGCTGATACAGAGTGACGCCGCTGCCGGTGTTCCAGGTGAACGTGGCGGAGCCCCCGGCAAAAGTGCTGCCGGGCGCGGGTGAAACCAGCGCAGCCTTAACGGGAGTCCCTGCCTCAACGAATGTGTAGTCGGTGTACTGCCACGCTCCGTTGATGAACGAGCGCAGGCGCACATAGAGAGTTCCGCCCTGTGCCGGCACCGTAACTGTAGCCGATGTGCTGGTTACATAAGCCCCGCCGTAGATGTTGTAGGACCCGGCGCCCGTCGAACCAACAAGAAGCTGGTAGAGGGTGACTCCGCTTCCGGTGGTCCACGTGAACGGAATGCTTGTGCCCGTGAGCGTGCTGCCATTGGGCGTGGGCGTGAGGAGGGCCGCCTTAGAGGCAATTCCTTGTTCGGTGAAGGTGTAGTCGACCCAAATCCAATTGCCAGTGCCGTAGGAGCGGAGCCGCACATACAATGTGCCGCCCGCTGCAGGAACGGTTACGGTAGTCGAAGTAGCGGCGGTGTAGGGTCCGGCGTAAATGTTGCTGGAGCCCACACCGGTAGTGCCAACCAGAAGTTGGTAGAGGGTGACCAGGCTGCCCTTGGTCCATGTAAACGGAACGGAGGTGCTGGTGAGCAACGGGGAGGACGGCGTGATGAGCGTCGCCGCCGTGCCGGGGTTGATGCCCGTGCCCTTCAGCGTGATCGACTGGGTGGTTCCAGGGGCATTGAGGGAGTTGTCGTGGACAGCCAGGGTCTCGCTCAGCGACGCAATGGAGTGCGGCGTGAACGCGATGCTGAGGTTGCAGCTTGCGCCCGCGGCCAGCGAGAAACTGGCGGTGCAATCCGCCGGGGTGCCGGAGCCCGCGACGACCGCGAAATCGAGAGGAGCCACCAGTCCGGGGGCCGTGGCGCTGAGCGGCGCATTGCCGAAGTTGACAACCGTTACGTGAAGCGGGCCATCGACGGTGTCAGTATGCGTCATCTTGGTGGGCGTGGGGAAGGTCACGGTCGATCCATCCGCAAAGTCCAGCTCGTTGAGTGAACCGGCAAAGGAGACCGCATCGAGGTTGCTGACGAACAGGTTGCCCGTCTGGCTGATTGCCGGGAAGAGCGGCCCGTTCAGAGCCGTGCTGAGCAGATTGACCGTCGAGTAACCACTCGAGGCGACAATCAGGTTCACGCTGCCGTCGCCGGCATCCGTAACGTACACATTGCCGTTGGGGTCAACAGCGACGCCTGCGGGCAGAGCAAACGCGCCGCCTATGGCGCTCACCGTCGTGTAGCCTCCCGCCGCAGCAATCTCCTTCACGGCATTGTTGCCTGCATCAGCGACAAAAACGTTGCCGACTGCGTCAACGGCCAGGCCAAGCGGGTAATTGAAGTTGGCGGCGGCCGCGGCGAGGGGGGTGACGGTGGCATACCCACTCGCTGCCAGAATCTCGTAAACGCCATTGCTGGGGCCGGTGGCTACAAAGACGTTGCCGACGCCGTCCACGGCCAGGCCTGTAGGTGTGTTGAATACAAAGGTCCCACCGAGCGGAATCGATGTCGTGTAACCGCCCGCCGCCAGCAGTTCGGTCACTGTGCCAAGGCTGTCGTCTGAGACAAACAGGTTGCCGCTGCCATCAAGCGCCAGGCCATAAGGGCTGGCGAAGCCTGTGGCAACGGTATTGACCGTGGTGTATCCGCCCGCCGCGAGAGCTTCTCGGATGGAGCCGCTGGCCGAGTCCGCGAAGAATACGTTGCCGTTGAAGTCAACCGCCACGCCGGAAGGCAGGGATGTGCCGGCGGGCAGCTTGGCCGCCGTGCCGGGGACAAAGGTGATCTGGGGTCCTGTGCCTGCGCCGACAACAGTAGCGCTGGCCAGCACGTTTCCGGTCGAATCCCTCAGTTGGACCGCGCCATTGCGCTGGCCGGAAAACGCAGGCGAGAACCTCACATTGAGCACGCAGGAATCGCCGGCGTTGAAGGTGGCGTTCGAGGCGCAGGTGCTTGCCCCGGCATCGGCAAAGTCCAGGCCAAGCGCGCCCCTGGCCAGCAATGCCGGTGCGCCCAGGGTGACGCCCGCATTGAAGGTGAAGCTGAGTGGCAGGCTTGCCGGCGTACCGGCAACGGTGGCCGCTCCAAAGTCCACGCTGTTGAGCTGAATCGACTCCACCAGGTGGTTGGCCGCATCGGCCACGTAGAGCTTTCCATTGGCGGCTACGGTCACGCCCTGCGGCCCGGCCCCGGCGGGATTCAGGATGGCAAGCGAGTTGACGGTGGAGTAGCCGCTTGCGGCCAGAAGCTCGAACAGCGCGCCACTGGCGCCGTCGGCGACATAGACGTTATCGCCCGCATCGACCGCCACGCCGGTGGGGGCCACAAACCCCGGTCCAAGAGTCACTTGGGTCGTGTAGGCCGGCGCCAGAATCTCTTCGACCTGGTTGTTGATCGTATCCGCCACAAAGACGTTGCCGTCTCTGTCGACAGCCACGCCCATGGGCCCGGCAAAGTTCAAGCCCAGAAAATTGATGGTGGTATAGCCGCCCGCGGCCAACACCTGCTCGACCGAGTTGTTGCCCGTGTCGGCAACATAGAGGTTTCCGGCGGCATCGAGGGCAACTCCGGAGGGGTTGAGAAATCCGCTGCCCACCGCGTTGACGGTCACATAGCCGCCCGCGGCCAGAATCTCCTTGACAGCGCTGTTGCCGGTGTCGGCCACGAATACGTTTCCGCTGGCGTCGACCGCAACAGCGTTTGGCGCGCTGAATCCGCTGCCGATGGTGTTGACGGTGACGTAGCCGCCCGCGGCCACGATCTCCTGCACCGCGTTGTTGGCTGGATCCGCTACGAAGACGTTCCCGCTGGCGTCAACCGCAACGCCCGAAGGGGTGTTGAATCCGCTGCCGATACCCGCCGCCTGACCGCTGAAGTAGGCGGATTGCGCTTCTGCGGCTGCGCAGCAAGACAGGGCAGTAACGAGCAACAGACCCGCAGCCAGGCCCGTGGGGTGGAGGAGCTTGCGTACAAAACCAAGGAACGGTGCAGCAAAGTGATTCATTTTGACCATGACGTTTCTTCTCCTGAGCGACGACAGGGAGCTCTATGGGTTAACTTGCGTTGCCCGCATATGCGGCCATTCAGACGCCATCATGGACATCTGCATCTGTTTGAAACCACTCCCACCCGTCGTGCAAATGCAGGGCGGCCTGTGGCCGAACATGGGAGCGCTTATCCCAGAGCGCTGTCTCCACAGGATTGGGCAGGGTCGATTGCCGGATGCTAGCACCGGCTCGAAATGACGACTTTGCCATTTAGCAAGTTCGGCATACGTTCCATCGCGCCGACTACTAAGTCCTTGCAAACGGGTATGGAAGGGCCCGGAGGGTTAAGCTAGTCTCAACATCAAACGAGGCGACAGAGCCCGCAGGTCTCAAGGAGAGTCGATGCATCGCAGGGAAGTTCTCACAGCCGTAACCGCCGCAGTTCTGGCCGCGACATTGGCCCACGCACAACAGCCCGCAGCGGCCAAAACCACCGCGATTGCAGGTCTGCCCGTGGCTGCGCAGACAGCTGCAGCCGCTATCGACCCGGAGAAGATTCGCGCCCATGTGCGCTTCCTGTCGCTCGACCTGCTGGAGGGTCGCGGGCCCGGCACGCGCGGCGACCAGTTGGCCGCCGAGTACATCGCTACCCAATTCGCCCTGGCCGGACTCAAGCCCGCTGGGGAGGCAGGCGGCTACTTCCAGAAGGTGCCGCTGGTGGCCGTGCACACGGTGGAGGAGAAGACAAAGCTGTCTCTGGTGCCAGCCGGCGGCCCGGCCGTCGAGTTGAACTATGGGACCGAAATCGTCGCCAAGGACCAGACCGGACAGCCCGCCGCCGAGCTCGATGCGCCGATTGTCTTTGTAGGCTACGGAATTGACGCCCCGGAGTACCGGTGGGACGACTACGCCGGCGTGGACGTGAAAGGCAAGGTCGCGCTCATCATCGTGAACGAGCCGCCCTCGGACGACGACCGCTTCTTCAAGGGCAAGGCGCTCACCTACTACGGCCGCTGGACCTATAAATATGAGGAAGCCGCCCGCCGGGGAGCCGTCGGCGTGCTGCTCATTCACCGCACCGACCTGGCCAGCTACGGCTGGGAGGTGGTGCGGAACTCGCAGGCAATCGAGAAAAGCTATCTGGACGGGGACCCGCTCGCCACCCTGCGGGCCGCCTCATGGATTCAGCACGACGTGGCGCAGGGCCTCTTCAAGCTGGCCGGCCTGGGCGATGTAGACAAGGCCATTGAGAACGCCGGCAAGCCGGGAGCCTTCCATGCGGTCGAACTGCCTGTGCGCCTGCGCGGACATGTCGAGAGCCGGGTGCGCCGCTATGTTTCCACCAACGTGGTAGCCGTCGTCCCTGGAGCCGCGCCAGCCCATCCAGTCAAGAACGCCGTATTGTATACGGCCCACTTTGACCACCTCGGCATCGACCCCGACGCCATGGGAGACGGAATCTACAACGGCGCCGCGGACAACGGCACCGGATGCGGCATTCTGCTGGAACTGGCCCGCGCCTTTGCCCAGTCGCCAGTGCCGCCCCCCCATCCGGTCTACTTCGCCGCCGTCACCGCCGAGGAGCAGGGACTGCTCGGGTCAGAGTACCTGGGCAAGCATCCCCCGGTCCCGGCGGGGCAAATCGCCTTGGACCTCAACTACGACATGGTGCTGCCCATCGGGGTGCCGCTTTCCGCCAGCATCGGCGGCGCAGAGCGGCTCGACCTCTGGCCCACGGTCGAGAAGCTGGCCGCCGCCTTCGACCTGGCGCTCAAGCCTGATCCCACGCCGGCTGCCGGTCACTACTACCGGTCCGACCATTTCTCCCTGGCCAGAGTGGGCATTCCGGCGTTCTCGGTCAATGAGGGCGTTCTGTTCGAGGGGCACGATGAGGCATGGGGCCGCAAGCAGTTTGAGGACTACGTGGCTCACCACTACCACCAGCCCTCCGATGAGTACCGTGCCGATTGGGACTTCTCCGGGAACGCCAAGCTCGCCCGCTTTGGACTCGAACTGGGTTGGCTGGCCAGCGGGCAGGAAAAGACGGTTGAGTGGCAGGCAGGGGACGAGTTTGAGGCCGCGCGCAAGGCCAGCCGGGCAGTGAAGCCAAAGTAGGCGCCCAGCCGGCCTTGTCTGGAATGCCTGTACCGCCAGGCGGATTTCCCGTTATCCTGACATCAGGGCCCTGCATGCGGCCCAGGTGAGGTTCTTGCTGTGATTCCCCCTGTTGTCTCCATCTTCGGCTCGCTGGCGGGTCTGGTGGGTGTTCTTCTGTGGCGCATCCGCGAAGGTCGCTCGGCCGTCACCATCCGCAAGATCGTGATGCCCCCTCTGGGCATGGCTACCGGCTTCTGCATGTTCCTTGTGCCGGCCTTCCGCATCCCCTTTTCCTGGGCCGCGGCTGCCTTCCTGCTGGGCGCCGTGGCCCTGGCCTACCCGCTGCTGGCCACTTCCCGGCTGGAGCGCGACGGCGACGCCATCATGATGAAGCGGTCAAGCGCCTTCTTCACGGTCGTCGTGGTGCTGGCCGTCATCCGGTTCGCGGCACGCGGCTACCTTGACTCCTTCATCACCGTGGAGCAGACCGGCGCGCTCTTCTTCATCCTCGCCTTTGGCATGATCCTGCGCTGGCGCGCCAGCATGTTCTTCGCTTATCGCGCGCTCGCCGGGGAGCCTGTAGCCGGATAGCAGCCTCTCCGGCGCCCGCTCCGCTTCAGTCCAAATGGAATCCCGGCGGCCAATCCGAGCATCTACTCAAGAGCGCGCCATCGGATTCCCCCACGGGCCGGCGCGCCGAACAAGATTTTCCCTGAACGCAGCGGCAAAAAACAATCCACGACAAACCATTTCCGGAATCCCCAAGGAGAGACCATGGCAAGCAAGGCAAGTGCGGTTTGGACAGGTTCACTGAAAGAAGGCAAGGGCGTCATTTCCACGGCAACGGGCGTACTCAGCAACGCCAACTACTCGTTCGCCACCCGCTTTGAAGGAGCGGACTCCGGCACCACGCCCGAGGAACTGATTGCGGCGGCCCATGCCAGCTGCTTCTCCATGGCCCTGGGCGCGCAACTGGGCGGCGCCGGACTGACGCCTGAGAAGATTGAGACCGCCGCGGCCGTCACACTGGCCAAGACGGATGGGGGCTTTGCCATCACGCGCATCGCGCTCACCACCACCGCCAGCGTGCCGGGCGCCACCCAGGAGGCGTTTGCCAAGGCCGCCGCCGACGCCAAGGCCGGCTGCCCCATCTCCAAGTTGTTTGCGAACAACACAGAGATTCTGCTGGACGCCAAGCTGGTCTAAACCTGGCTTGGCATGACCTCAAGCTGGGCCTACTCCCGCACCCGCAGCGGCCGGAACTCCGAGTCCCGGCCGCTCCCGAACGCGCACCGGCGTTATGGCGTTTCTATGTTTCTCTTGCCATAACCCGCTTGCTGGTAATAGGCTAGCCTCATGCCTCGATGTCGCTAACACCGCCCTGGTGCCAGCCCCGAAGCAGACGTGCGCCCCGTTCGCGCGCGACCCATTCAGCCTGACGGCTTGAACTCTACCCCAAAATCCCAGTCACGAACGCCCTGGAACCTGGTTCCAGGAAGAGGAGATTCATCATGGCGCATATTGCCGCGGATGTAACGGAGCTCATTGGCCGCACCCCGCTGGTGCGGCTCAACAAAGTGGCGGCCGGGCTGCCCGCAACCGTTGTGGCCAAGCTGGAGAGCCAGAACCCGCTGAGCAGCGTGAAAGACCGTATCGGCAACGCGCTGGTCGAGGCGGCCGAGAAGGCGGGCAAGATTGAACCGGGCAAGACCGTGCTGATTGAGCCCACCAGCGGCAACACGGGCATCGCGCTGGCGTTCATTGCCGCGGTAAAGGGCTATAAACTGATCCTGACCATGCCGGAGACCATGAGCCTTGAGCGGCGGGTGCTGCTGCTGGCATTTGGTGCGGAGATCGTGCTGACGCCGGGCCCGAACGGCATGAAGGGCGCCATCGCCAAGGCCAACGAGCTGCTGGCGCAGAACCCCAACGGATTCATCCTGGGGCAGTTTGACAACCCGGCCAACCCGGCCATTCACTATGCCACCACGGGTCCGGAGATCTGGAACGACACGGACGGCAAGGTGGACATTCTGGTCTCGGGCGTGGGCACGGGCGGCACCATCACCGGCGTGGCCAGGTACATCAAGGAGCGCAAGCCGGAGTTCAAGGCGATTGCCGTGGAGCCGAGCGACAGCCCGGTGCTCTCCGGGGGCAAGCCGGGACCGCACAAGATTCAGGGTATCGGCGCGGGGTTTGTGCCGGCCGTGCTGGACACGCATTTGATCGATGAAGTGGTCCAGGTGACCAACGACGAGTCGATCGCCGCGGCGCGCCGTCTTCCGCTGGAGGAAGGGCTGTTTGTGGGCATCAGCTCGGGCGCGGCGGTGGCTGCGGCGCTCAAGGTGGCCGCCCGCCCAGAGAATGCGGGCAAGCTGATCGTGGTGATTCTGCCCAGCTTTGGCGAGCGGTACCTGTCGAGTGCACTGTTCGAGTCGCTGCGCCAGGAGGCGTTGGCGCTCGTGACGCAGCCAGTCACGTTGTAGGCGATTGATTGAGGAACAGGCTTTGGATGCCGCGGAAAAAGCCGGCGGGGAAGGCGCGAAGTGTCAGGGCATGACTTTGGTCGTGCCGATAAGGCCGATCAAATCAATAGGGCTTCACAGGCTGCGGAAAAACTCGATTGGAAGGCGCGAAGTGTCAGGGCACGACTTCAGTCGTGCCGTAAGTGCCCTATAATCAACGGGGCTTTAGCCCCTGAGGGATACCTTGCGGGAATTCCGGCCAAAGAAGCGCCTTTTTTCGCAGCCTGTTCAGCCCCTGGGAAATGCGCTTCAGGGGCTCTGACCGGCTAACTACCTGTTTTCCGCAGCCTGTCTGACCCGTTGGTTTCGCGCGGATGGCGCCGCGCTTCGGCAGTTGAGGAAGGTCTCCAATGCGATGGAGCCTTCCCTCCGGAGCGAAAACCCTGCCTATTTGAAACCACTATCGGCTTTTGATCTTCGACTGGACATCATGGCACTGTTCGAACGAATCCGTGAAGACATCAACTCGGTGCTGGAGCGCGACCCGGCGGCGCGTTCGCGCATCGAGATTCTGCTCTGCTATCCGGGGCTTTGGGCGGTGTGGACGCATCGCTTCTCCCATGGCCTGTGGCGCGCGCGGCTTTACCTGGCGGCGCGGCTGGTGTCGCAGGTTGGCCGGTTCTTTACCGGGGTGGACATTCACCCGGGTGCACTGCTCGGGCGGAGGCTGTTCATCGACCACGCGACGGGCGTGGTGATTGGCGAGACCGCCATCGTGGGCTCGGATGTGACCATTTACCAGGGGGTCACACTGGGGGGCACGGGCAAGGGCCATGGCAAGCGCCATCCCACGGTGTGCGACGGGGTGTTCATCGGCAACAACGCCAACGTGCTTGGAGACATCACTGTGGGCGAAAACTCGCGGGTGGGCGCGGGCTCGGTGGTGCTTTCGGATGTGCCGCCCAACTCGACCGTGGTGGGTGTGCCGGCGCACATTGTCTATCGCAACGGGCAGCGGGTGCTAATTACCGATCCGCACGAGATCAAGGACCCGCTTTCCGACGCGTTGATCGCCCTTGCCCGCCGCGTGGACGAGATGGAGAAGCAACTCGGCGGCAAGGCCCTGCCGGTGGAGCCGTTCGCCGCGGAAGCGGCCGAACGCGAGGCCTATCGCGACGAACTGGAGCGGCTGCGGCAGTATGTCTCGATGGGCGAAGGCATTTGAGATGCGCGCCCTGGCCTGAATGCTAGAGTGGTTCCGTTCCCACTTTTCCCTCGCGGGGTCCTGGCTCATGCACGGTTTGCGCTCACTGCTGGTTGTGGCCCTGGCGTTTCCGCTGGCTGCGCACGGCGCTTCCCGCGTGCAGTCGGCGCCTGTTCCCAAAGAAATGCGTTCGGCCGCCTTCACCGTCCAGGTGAACGGGCAGCCGGTGGAGGTGGCGCACGCCGCGGCGACCCTGGAGTTTGCCAGCTTTGACATCACGGGGCCGGTGGAGGTGGAGATTACCGCCGCCGAGCCCGGCTTCTGGGACCGCGGGGTGGATATTCAGCCGTGGCGTCTGGGGCTGCGGCCCGCGCGCCAGGGGCAGACGATCCGGTTCCGGCTGGCGGGCCCGGTCAAGCTCTCCATCAGCCGACCCGGCGATTTTCTGAACCATGCGCGGATGCTGTTTCTCTTTGCCGGCTCGCCTCCGCCGAAGCCACCCGTGGGGCCGCATGTGCGGGTGGTGGCGGCGGGCGTTCACCGCGAGAGCTTGAACCCCAAGAGCGGCGAAATCCTCTATCTTGCTCCGGGGTCGTATGTCTTCGGCAGCCTGAACCTGTGGAAGGTGGAGAACGTGAAGGTGCTGGGCCGGGGCACCATTGTCTATGAAGGCTCGCAGGACCCGGCCAACGACGAGGGCTGGATGCAGAAGCCGGACTGGCACTGCATCGGGGCGCTGGAGGCGCACAACATCGAGATTCAGGGCCTGACCTGCGTGGTGCGGGCGCGGACCTGGTCCATCCAGATGAAGGACTCAACCGGTTTTCTCTATAGCGACCTGCGTGTGATCGGCGGCAACCCCGGGAACGCCAACCAGGACGGCATGGACTGGCTGGGGGGCGGGGACGCCATTGTGCGCGATGCGTTCATCCGGGCGTCGGACGACGTGCTGGCCATGCAGGGCAACTGGGACGGCTACAAGGACGAGGACCTGCTGCGGCCAGGGCACGACGTGCAGAACATTCTGGTGGAGCGCAGCGAGCTGTCGACCAGCATCTCGAACATCGTGCGCTCGGGGTGGCCGCGCAAGACATTCAACTCGCGCAACTTCACGCTGCGGGACTCGGACATCCTGCATGGGGGCATGGGGGCCTGCGGGCAGACGTTTGGACTGCTGGGGTTCTGGGGCGCAAACGGGGCCAAGGGCGACCACACCAACTACACGTTTGAAAACCTGACGCTCGACAACTGGTATTCGCTGGTGCAGATTGAGCGGGAGCAGCCGGCGCTGCACGGGTTCACGTTTCGCAATATCTGGGCGCTGGACCAGCCGCCGCTCGTCGGCTCCACCATCACGGGCAAGGTGGCCGGGGTGACCTTTGACAACATCAAGGTGGGCCAGAGCCGCGCGGCGACCGACGCCGAGGTGCCCCTGGTGACAGCCGATGGGGCGGAGCCCGCGCAGTTTACCGCGCCGCACAACCCGGTGGCGCGGTTCACGGTGGACCCGCCGGTCATCGCCCCAGGGCAGAAGGCCACGTTTACGGCAGCGCCGTCGCCGGGGGCGCGCTATACCTGGCTCTTTGGCGACGGAACGGAGGCCCATGGGCGCAAGGCGCAGCACAGCTTTGCCGACGCCGAGGGCACGGAGCTGGATGGCGGGGCCAACGGGGCGGGGCGGTTCCGGGTGCTGCTGCATGTGGAAGACGGCAAGGGCGGGCAGGACTGGGCAGGCCAGGGAGTGGTGGTGGTCTCCCGCTGGAAGGACGCGGCTGATGGGTCGGGCGAGACGCTGGCCGGGCTTGGCTGGAGCGTCTATCCGGGCGCGTGGACGGAGTTGCCAGACCTGGAGGCGGAGCGAGCGGTCTTCACGGGCGAAGCGCCGGGCTTCTTTGCCGACCCGCAGGGGTTCACGCGGTACGCGGCGGCATGGGACGGGTTCATCGATATTCCCGCCGATGGGGGGTACAGCTTCCACCTGCTGGACCGGGACGGAGCGCGGCTGGTGATCGACGGGGTGGAAGTGGCAAAGACCGGGCCGCCATTTGCGCAGGTGTGCGGGTCGCCGGGGAATGCGATGCGCTACGATCGCGGCTCGCTGGGGTTAAGGGCGGGCAGGCACCTGCTGCATGTCGAGGGGTTGCATGCGGCGAGCGAAGGCTGGCCGAGGCTGCTGTGGGAAGGGCCGGGGTTGGGACTGATCGATGTGCCGGCGGCGGCGTTGAGCCATGTGCGGCGGGATGCGGTGACGCGGTAGCTGGAATCCTTGGGACGACAGGCTTTGAGGAACCGCACTAGCGCGGTGTGGCGACTTTGGGCGGCTGGGCGCGCGTGAAGCGATAGAAGTGCCGGAACGCGAATGCGCCGGATGAGCCGGCTGGCCGCGTCTCAAGAAGCCATTCAATGAGGTTGCGGTGGAGGGTCATTGTGAGGTGCCTCTCAGCCGGTTTTCCGTCGTCTTCGCCTTCGCAGGTCATCACGAGCTGGCCGTGGCCTTCATGCAGCTGGTCAAAGCCTGCCACGGAGCAGGCCTCGGCCGGGTGACCGGCCTCAGAAGATGTGTAGGTCCTCTTTACGGCATCGAAGACGACTTGTTCGGTTTCGTTCACCGTCTTGTTTGGCCCGTCGTCGTAGATGTAATGAAACGAAAGGCCATCTGCGGCCGGGGTTACGGATATCCAGGTGGGAAGCTGGACGCGTTTGGTCGAGGTTGCAGGCTCAGAGTAGTCGCGATACTCCAGATAGCCAGCCCAGTTCCCGGCAAGCAGGAGGGAGATGTCCTTCGCTGGATCTGTGGCGGTGGGCGACTGAGCTGAAAGGGGTGCAAGCGCGAGGGTCGCGAGAAGCCCCAGGAGGAGTTTACGCATGGCAGGTTTCCTGTCTGGCGCTACTTGGGTAGCTGCGTTGTGTCCCAGCCGCCGCCGAGGGAGCGGACCAGCCCAACGCTGGCCACGAACTGGCGGGTCTGCAGGTCGAGGGCGGTGCGCTGGTTCTGGAGGAGCGCGGCCTCTGCGGTCAGGACTTCAAGGTAGCTGGTGACGCCGCCCTTGTAGCGCTGGTTGGAGATGTCGAAGGAGTGCTGGGCCGAAGCCACGGCCTTCTGCTCGACGGCTGATTCCTGCTCGAGGATGCGGAGGTCGGAGAGGCGATCTTCGACCTCGTTGAAGGCCTGAAAGATGGAGCCGCGGTAGGCTGCGGCCTGCGCCTCGTAGCTGTGGCGCGCTTCGTCGGTGAGGGCGCGGCGTCGGCCGGCGTCGAAGAGAAGTTCAGCGGCCTGCGCGCCCAGGGACCAGAGCGAACTTGGGCCTTGGATCCAGGTGCCGGGGTGGAGGCTCTCGAAGCCGCCGCCGCCGCCGAGGGAGATGGTGGGGTAGAAGGCGCTGACGGCGATGCCGATCTGTTCGTTGGCTGCGGCGGCGCGGCGTTCGGCTGCCGCCACGTCAGGACGGCGCTCGAGCAGTTGCGAGGGAACGCCGAGGGGGACCTTGGGCGCCGGCAGGTCGAGCGGCGAGGGGGCGATGCTGAAGTCGGAGAGCTGCCGGCTGGCCAGGGTGCCGACGGCGTGTTCAAGCTGGGCGCGGGCCACGCCAATGTCGACGAGTTCGGCGCGGACGGTTTCAAGCTGGGTGCGGGCCTGGGCCACGTCGGCCTCGGTGGCGACACCGCCATCGAGGCGGCGCTGGGCCAGGTCGAGCTGATGTTCCAGGTCGGCGATGGTGGCGTTGAGCAGGCGGGTCTGGGCGTCGAGGCCGCGCAGCGCGAAGTAGTCGGCGGCCATCTCGGCATGGAGGGTGAGGTCGATGGTGGCCAGGTCTGCGGCGCTGGCTTGTGCTCCGGCGTGGGCTGCCTCGACGGTGCGGCGGATGCGGCCCCAGAAGTCCGGCTCCCAGGCGGCATGGGCTGCCAGGGAGAAATCGCTGAATGTGAGGCGAGCGGGGTTGGCGGAGGGGCCGTTGGCGGAGGACTTCTGCCGCGATCCGGAGAGTCCAGCCGAGAAGGTGGGCAGCAGTCCGGCGCGGGCGGCGGCGACCTGTTCCCTGGCGGCAAGGTAGGTTTCGAGGGCCTGGCGCAGGGTCTGGTTATCGGTGGCGATGCGCTCTTCGAGCGTGTTGAGCTGCGGGTCCTGGTAGATCTCCCACCACTTGCCGCGGATCATGCCGTCGGAGGGGGAGGCGGGACGCCACTGGCCGCCGTTGTCCGGGGCGGGCGGGGGAGCGAGGACGGTGGAGGCGCCCGTCTCCTTGTAGAGGGCGGGGGGCTGGTAGCCGGGGCGGGCGTATTCGGGACCAACGGGCTTGCAGGCGGTGAGGGAGATCAGGGCGAGCAAGCACATGAGAGTGGGGGCTTGCGCCCGTCCACCCCTGCGCAAGAAGGCGCGCAACGATGGGGCACCCGGGATTTCTGGCGGATGGGGAGCGGGCATGGCTACTTGCCTCCCGCGGGAGCCGGGGCTTTGGGTGTTTCCACGCGAACCTTTTCGCCGTCGATGAGGGAGTCGGGCGGGTCCTGGATGATCTGGTCGGCGGGGCCCAGGCCGCTGATGATCTGGATGTTGGCGCCGTCGTCCTCGCCGATGACCACGGGAACGATGTGGGCGGTGTCGCCGTTGACGACGGTGAAGACGCGAAGCCCTTCGCGCCGGAACAGAAGCGTGGAGACGGGAACGATGAAGGCGGGTCCGGCGGGCGGGGTCTTGAAATGGACCTGGGCCTGGGAGCCGGGCATCAGCTCGCCGGCGCGGTTGTCCACGTCCACCTCGACCAGCAGGGTGCGGCTCGCGGGGTCAATGGCGTCGGCGGTGCGGACCAGCGTGCCCTGGTAGACCTTGCCGGGGTGCTCGGCAAAGGTCAGGTCGATCTTCGCGCCGCGCTTTGCGGTCTGGGAGTAGGCCTGGGGCAGGTTGGCATAGACGCGCAGGGTCTGAATGGCCTGTAGGTGGAAGAGCTCCTTGCCCGCGCCGGGGTCGATGAGCTGGCCGGTGTCGATGGTGCGGGCGGTGATGACGCCGTCGAAGGGGGCGTAGACCTTTTCAAAGGACTGCATCTCGCGGAGGCGCTGGACGTTGGCCTGGGCGGAGTGGACGGCGGAGGCGGTGGCGGCGGCCTGGTTGACGAAGGTGTCGGTGTCCTGGCGGGAGACGGCGTCGGACTTGACGAGTCCGGAGTAGCGTTCTGCCTGGATGCGGGCGTTGTTGGCGGTGGCCTGGGCGGTGACGAGGTCGGCCTCGGCCTGGGCCAGTTGCTGATCCACTTCTGGAGTGGCGATCTGGGCCAGCAGCGCACCCTTCTTCACGCGGGAGCCAATGTCAAAGTACCAGCGGGTGAGGTAGCCGGAGGTACGAGCGTAGATGGGCGAGTCGGTCTGGGCGGTGACGTTGCCGGGGAGCACAAAGCTGTTGACGGGCGCGCCGGGCCTGGGCGGGGCCACGATGACGGTGGGCGCGGCCAGGTCGTTGGTGGTTTCGACCAGCTTTTTGTCGTGGGCCATGCGGTTCAACACGCCATAGCTGGCCCATGCCACCGTGCCGAGGACGATGACGACCATGCCCAGCACGGCCACGCCACGTCCCAGTGGCTTCTGGTCGGGGGCGCTCTCGTGGTCGTGGGAGGGCTGCGGATTGGTTTGGATTGCGTCGGTCATGGAAGCGTTACTCCGGTATCTCGTCAAACTCGTCAAAGCCCACGGCCAGGGCGCCGCCGTGGGTCGCCTTGCGGCGGCGTTCCAGCCAGCCGTGGATGAGGGAGAAGAAGGCAGGCACAAAGAACAGGGTGGCCACGGTGGCCAGCAGCAATCCGCCGATGACGGCGCGGCCGAGCGGGGCATTCTGCTCGCCGCCGTCGCCCATGCCCAGGGCCATCGGCACCATGCCGATGATCATGGCGAGGGCGGTCATCAGCACGGGGCGGAGGCGCACAAAGCCGGCGTTGAGAGCGGCCTTGCGGGCGTCGCCCACCAGAATCTCCAACTGCTCGCGGGCAAAGGTGACCACCAGGATGGAGTTGGCCGTGGCCACGCCCATGCACATGATGGCGCCGGTGAGAGCGGGCACGCTGAGGCGGGTGCCGGTGATGAACAGGAACCAGACAATGCCGGCCAGCGCTGCGGGCAGGGCGGAGATGATGAGGAAAGGATCAAGCCAGGACTGGAAGTTGACCACAATGAGCAGGTAGACCAGCAGGATGGAGAAGGCCAGGCCAATGAGGAGGCCGCGGTAAGAGGTCTTCATGGTTTCGCTCTGGCCGCGGAGGGTGAATTCTGAGCCCTTGGGCAGTTCGTCGTGGTGGCGGGCGATGATCTGCTCCATGGCCGCGGTCACGGTGCCCAGGTCGGTGCCGTCCACGTTGGCATAGATGTCAATGACCGGCTGCACATCGTAGTGGCTTACGGTGCCGAGTTCGGAACCGGGGGTGATGGTGGCCAGATTGCCCAGCACCTGGGTAGGCGGGGGCGCGCCCGGAGCGCCTGTGGCGGCCGCGCCGCCGGCGGCCCGGACCATGGTGGGACCGGTGACGGGCAGGCCCTTGAGCGCGGCCAGTGAATCCACTTTGTATTGCGGCGCCTGGATGGCCACGTTGTAGGTGACGCCGCTGCGCGGGTCGAGATAGAAGCTGGGAGCGGTCTGGAAGCTGCCGCTGAGGGCGACCAGCAGGCTCTGGGCCACGTCCTTCTGGGTCAGTCCGATGCTCTGGGCGCGGGTCCGGTCCACGTCCACGGTGAGCTTGGGGTAGTTGAAGGGCTGCTGGATGCGGGCGTCTGCCGCGCCGGGGACATAGCGGACCTCGTTGAGCATGCGTTCGGCGAGGGCGCGGTTGTCATTCAGATTGGGGCCGACAATCTGAATGTCGATGGGCGCGGAGAGGCCGAAGTTGAGAATCTGGGTGACGATGTCAACGGGCAGCACGTAGAAGGTGACGCCGGGATACTGGCGCGCCAGCACCTTGCGCAGGTTCTCCACGTACTCCGCGGTGGGGTGATGGTCCTCAGTGAGCTGCACCTGCACGTCAGCGTCGGCGGGGCCGATGGGGGCTGAAGTGGAGTAGGAGAGGTTGAGGCCGGAGTAGGGCAGGCCGATGTTGTCCACAATGGTGACAATCTCTTTGGCCGGGACCTGCTCGCGAATGGTGTTGTCGATGTGGTCGCAGAGAGCAGCGGTCTCTTCAATGCGGGTACCGGTGCGGGCGCGGAGGTGGATTTTGAACTGGCCGGAGTCGACCGAGGGGAAGAAGTCGCGCCCCAGCCAATTGGTCAACAAGCCCACGGAACCCAGCGTGAAGGCGAGGAAGAGGAGGAGGAAGACCGCGGCGTTGTCGACGCAGAGGGTCAGCAGGCTGAGGTAGGCGCGGCGGAAGCGGTCAAAGCCGGATTCAAAGGCGCTTTGAAAGCGCACAAATGGATTGCGGCTGGAGCGCTTCTTGCGGGTTTCCTCGTCGTCGTGCTCCTTGAGCAGGTACTTGGCCATGGTGGGCACAACGGTGCGTGAGAGCAGGTAGCTGGCCAGCATGGCGAAGACCACCGCCTCGGCCATCGGAACAAACAGGTAACGCGCCACGCCGGTGAGCATGAACATGGGCACAAAGACGATGCAGATGGCGATGGTGGAGACGAAGGCGGGGACGGCAATCTGCGCGGAGCCGTCGAGGATGGACTGCTCCAGTTCCTTGCCCGCCTCCAGGTTGCGGTTGATGTTTTCAATGGCTACGGTGGCGTCGTCCACCAGGATGCCTACGGCCAGGGCCAGCCCGCCCAGGGTCATGATGTTGATGGTCTCGTGGAGCCACGAGAGCATGATGAGCGAGCAGAGGATGGAGAGCGGAATGGAGACCGCGATGATGACGGTGGAGCGCCAACTGCCCAGGAAGACAAGGATCATGACGGCGGTGAGGCAGGCGGCGATGATGGCCTCGCGGACCACCCCGCCGATGGCGCTCTTGACAAAGATGGACTGGTCGCTGAGGGCGTTGATCTGCAACTGGGGAGGCAGGCGGTTCTTGATCTTCTCCAGCTTCGCCCGGACGCCGGCGATGATGTCGAGCGTGGAGGTGGAGCCGGTTTTGAGCACGCTCATCAGGATGGCGCGCTTGCCGTCGACGCGCACGATGTTGGTCTGGGGCGGGCTGCCGTCGCGCACGTGGGCCACGTCGCGCACATAAATGACCGCGCCGTTGACCGCCTTGATGGGCAGGTTGTTGAGTTCGTCGATGATGGGCGGGGCGGAGTTGGTTTCGACCGCGTATTCGTAGCGGTCGATCTTCATGGAGCCCGAGGGCGCGATCAGGTTCTGCGCGGAGACGGCGTTGACCACGTCCACCGGGGAGAGCCCTTTGGCCTGGAGCGCGGCCAGGTCGAGGTCCACCTGAATCTGGCGCTGCTTGCCGCCGTAGGGGAAGGGCGTCTGCGCGCCCTCGATGGTGGCCAACTGGGTGCGGATGGCGTTCTGGCCGAGATCGAAGACCTGCTGCTCGTTGAGGCCCTTGCCGGAGAGGCCGAGCTGGAGAACGGGCACGCTGGAGGCGTTGTACTGGATGATGAAGGGCGGCGTGGTGCCGGGGGGCATGGCCCGCAGCATGACCTGACAGATGGCCGTGACCTGGGCCACGGCGGCGCCGACGTTCACGTGGGGCTGGAAGAAGACCTTGATGATGGCGACGCCGGCCAGCGACTGCGACTCGATGTGCTCGACGTCGTTGACCGAGGTGGTAAGGCTGCGCTCGCTGTTCATCACGATGCGCGTGGACATCTCCTGCGCGGAGAGGCCGTTGTAGTTCCAGACCACGGTGACGACGGGAATATCGATGTTGGGAAAGATGTCCGTGGGCATCGAGAGGATGCTGAAGACGCCGAGAATCAGAATCAACAGCGCAAAGACGGCGAAGGTATAAGGCCGCCGCAGCGCGAGCCGGACAATCCACATAAGGCTGTTACTCGCTCCCGACCCAGGTTGGCGGCGACCCATTTGCCGGAGGACAACCCGGCAAAGCAAAGGGTCGAGTTCCAGCCAGCTCTCCGGGGTCTGAGGGAAGGGCTGCCAGGCGGCCCGACTCCTCTCTGCCGTTCGAATGAAATTCTATGGTAGACGAACGGGCCGGACGGTCGCGGGGAAAACGAATCACGAGGGGCAGAAGGGGCTCGAGCGGGCGGCAGGTCATCGAAGCGGGAGTCGAAATGTCCAAAAGAGCATAGCCGTTACGCTAAGCTGCGCTTAAGGTTGGTTCGCTACAATGGTCGCGGTTGCCGATGCCCGTATTTTTGCGGCGCGCGCGGCGAAGCGTACCAAGGCTCAACCAGGTGTGGGACGGCCCCGGCGAGAGGCGAAACTTTTCCTGAATCCGCGCCGTCCGTGAAAACGTATATGGGGAGTTTCGCTCGTTTGCGGCGCAGGTCGCTGCTGCTGCGCACTCCGCGGGCATCTACCAAATAGAAAAGACGGGAATCGACACCATGTCCATTGAAGGCACTCCGGAGTCCCACGTTACCTCAGCCGGCCTGACACAGCAACCGCCCGCCCGCAAGGGGTCGTGGATCCGCATTCTTGTTTACCTGGTGCTGGTGGCCGCCGTGGGGCTGATCGTCTGGCGGATCTACCAGAACCAGCAGGCAGCCAAGCAGCAGAGCGCCGCACAGGCGGCGGCGCTGATTGGGCGGCCGGTGCCGGTGCAGGTGACGCCCGCCGAGCAGCGGCCCATGCCCATCTACCTGACGGCCCTGGGCACCGTGACGCCATACATGACCGTGACCGTGAAGGCGCGGGTGAACGGCGAATTGCTGCCGGTCAAGTTTACCGAGGGCCAACTGGTGCGGCAGGGCGAGACGATCATGGCGATCGACCCCCGGCCCTACAAGGCGGCGCTCGATCAGGCCAAGGGTACGCTGGCTCACGATGAGGCGCTGCTCAAGAACGCCAAAGCGGAGTACAACCGCTACAAGGCGCTCTATGATGCCGGCGTAACCTCCAAGGAGACGGTGGATACCGACGAAGCCGCCATGGGGCAGTACCTGGGGGCCATCGAGTCAGACAAGGCGGCCATCGAGACGGCCCAGTTGCAACTGAATTGGTGCACCATCCAGTCGCCGATCACGGGGCGCATCGGTCTGCGCCTGGTGGACCCCGGCAACATCATCACCGCCAATACGACCAACCTGGTGATCATCAACCAGCTTGAGCCCATCGCCGCCTACTTCACCCTGCCGGAGAATCAACTGCCCCAGGTGCTGCACAAGCTGGCGGCGGAGAAGCGGCTGCCGGTGGACGCCTATGACCGGGGCGACACGGTCAAGCAGGCCAGCGGCGTGCTGCTGACGGCCGACAACCAGATCGACACGACGACAGGAACGGCCAAGCTCAAGGCGGTCTTCGACAACAAGGGCCAGGTGCTGTTTCCCAACCAGTTTGTGAATATCCACCTGGTGCTGGAGAATCGGCCCGATGCGGTGGTGGTGCCGTCGGCGGCCATCCAGACCGGGCTGCAAGGCTCCTATGTGTGGGTGGTGGATACGGACGCCAAGGGCGTGGCGACCAGCCGGATACAGCCGGTGAAGGTGGCCCTGGCCGAGGGGCAGGTCACGATTCTGGACAGCGGGCTGACCGGCGGGGCGCCTGTCGTGGTGGACGGCGCGGACAGGCTGCGTCCAGGCCAGATTGTTACAGTAAGCGCGGCCCGGCAGCGCGGTGGCGGCCAAGGTGCAGCCCCAGCGGCGCAGGGCGCGCCCGCAGGCGGCCCAGGCGGCGGAAAGCCCAATGACGCGAGGAAACCGCAGTGAGCCTTAGCCCTTCCCGGCCATTCATTCTGCGCCCGGTAGCGACCTCGCTGCTGATGGCTGCCATTCTGCTGGCCGGTTTTGTCGGCTATCAGCAGTTGCCGGTCTCCGCCCTGCCTGAGGTGGATTACCCCATCATCCAGGTGCTCACGTTCTACCCCGGCGCGGGGCCCGAGGTGATCGCTTCATCGGTGACAGCGCCACTGGAGCGGCAGTTTGGCCAGATGCCCGGACTCAAGCAGATGACCTCGGTCAGCTCGGGCGGCGGCTCGGTCATCACCCTGGAATTCAACCTGGATGAAAACATCGACGTGGCGGAGCAGGAAGTGCAGGCCTCCATCAACGGGGCCAACAGCTTTTTGCCGCAGGACCTGCCCAATCCGCCCATCTACAGCAAGGTGAACCCCGCGGACGCGCCCATCATGACCCTGGCGCTGACCTCGGATTCGCTGCCGCTGGACAAGATTGAAGACGCAGCCGACACCAACCTGGCGCAAAAGGTCTCGCAGGTCACCGGCGTGGGGCTCGTTTCCATCGCCGGCGGGCAGAAGCCGGCGGTGCGCATTCAGGCCAACCCCACGCAGCTCGCCGCCTATAACCTCAGCATGGAAGACCTGCGCGTGGCCGTGGCCGCGGCCAACGTGGACCAGGCAAAAGGCACGCTGAACGGCAGCCGGCAGTCCTACACCATCGGAGCCAATGATCAACTGGTTTCGAGCGCCGACTACGGCCCGGTGATCATCGCCTATCGCAACGGAGCGGCGGTGCGCACGTCCGACGTGGCCACCATTGTGGACGCCGCGGAGAACACGCAGCAGGCCGCATGGATGGATCGGCAGCCGGCGGTTATCGTCAACATTCAGCGCCAGCCGGGCGCGAACATCATCGCCGTGGTCGACCGCATCCAGAAGCTGCTGCCGCAGTTGCAGAGCAGCCTGCCGGCCAACGTGCAGGTCAAGGTGCTGACCGACCGCACGGTCACCATCCGCGCCTCGGTGCGGGACGTGGAGTTTGAGCTGATGCTCACCGTGGCGCTGGTGGTCATGGTGATCTTCCTCTTCCTGCGCAACCTGGCCGCCACCATCATCCCGTCGGTCGCTGTGCCGCTGTCGATCGTGGGCACCTTCGGCGTGATGTACCTGCTGGGCTACTCGCTCAACAACCTCACGCTGATGGCGCTCACCATCTCCACCGGGTTTGTGGTGGACGACGCCATCGTGATGATCGAGAACATCTCGCGCTTCATTGAAGAAGGCGACAACCCGATGCAGGCCGCGCTCAAGGGCAGCGAACAGATTGGCTTCACCATCATGTCGCTGACCGTCTCGCTGATCGCGGTGCTGATCCCGCTCCTCTTCATGAGCGACGTTGTGGGCCGCCTGTTTCGCGAGTTCGCCATCACGCTGGCGGTCACCATCCTGGTCTCCGCGGTGGTCTCGCTGACGCTCACGCCCATGATGTGCTCGCGCATTCTCAAAGACAAGAAGGTGGCGAAGCAGACGCGCTTCTACTACTGGTCGGAGAAGGTATTCAACTCGGTGATCGCGTTCTACGGACGCACGCTGGAGGTGGTGCTGCGCTATCGCTTCGTCACGCTGATGGTGACTATCTCCACGCTGGTGGCCACGGTGCTGCTGTTCCTTGTGGTGCCCAAAGGCTTCTTTCCGGTACAGGACACCGGCGTGATTCTCGGCATCAGCGAGGCGCCGCAGACGGTGAGCTTTACTTCGATGGCCCTGCGCCAGCAGAAGCTGGTGGATGTGCTGTTGCAGGACCCCGCCGTGGACAACATCTCTTCGTTCATCGGCGTGGACGGCAGCAACACCACCCTGAACTCGGGGCGCATCCAGATCAACCTGAAGCCGCTCGATCAGCGCGGGCTCTCCGCCACTGAAGTGATTCGCAGATTGCAGCCGAAGCTGCTGGCCGTCGAGGGCATCCAGCTCTTCCTTCAGCCGCTCCAGGATCTGACTGTGGAAGACCGCATCAGCCGCACGGAGTTTCAGTACTCGCTGGAAGATCCCGACCAGGCCGAACTCGCGCAATATACGCGGCAGATGGTGGATGAACTCAGCAAGGAAAAGGTTGTAACCGATGTGGCCAGCGACCTGCAGGACCAGGGGCTGGGCGCGAAGCTGGTGATTGATCGCGACACCGCGGCGCGCCTCGGCATCGCCATGGCCGATGTGGACAACACGCTCTATGACGCCTTTGGCCAGCGCCAGGTCTCCACCATCTTCACGCAGTTGAACCAGTACCACGTCGTGATGGAGGTGGGCCAAAGCTTCCAGACCGACCCCACGGTGCTGAACAATCTCTACGTGAAGTCGGGCAACGGCACACAGGTTCCGCTGGGCATGGTGGCGCATTGGGAGCAGACGAAGGCGCAGCTCTCCATCGGTCACCAGGGTCAGTTCCCCTCGACCGTGGTGAGCTTCAACCTGGCCCCCGGCAAGGCGCTGGGCGATGCTGTGGACGCTGTGCATCGCGTGGAGCAGCGTATCAAGATGCCGCCCTCGATCAACGCCACATTCCAGGGAACAGCGGCCGCGTTTCAAACATCACTGGCCAACGAGCCGCTGCTGATCTTGGCTGCGCTGGTCACGGTCTACATCGTGCTCGGCATTCTCTACGAGAGCTACATTCACCCCATCACCATCATCTCTTCGCTGCCCTCGGCGGGCGTGGGCGCGCTGCTGGCGCTGCTGATCACCAAGTCGGAGTTCAGTGTGATTGCACTGATCGGCATCATCCTGCTGATCGGCATTGTGCAGAAGAACGCCATCATGATGATCGACTTTGCCCTGCAGGCCGAGCGCCAGGAGGGCCTGGCCGCCGAGGAAGCCATCTTCCAGGCTTGCCAGTTGCGCTTCCGGCCCATTCTCATGACCACCATGGCCGCGCTGCTGGGCGGTTTGCCGCTGGCGCTGGGCGGCGGAGTGGGCGCCGAGTTGCGCAAGCCCCTCGGCATCACTATCGTGGGCGGGCTGATCTTTTCGCAGTTGCTCACGCTCTATACGGTGCCCGTGATCTATCTCTACTTTGACAAGCTGGCGCAGCGCATCAAGCATCGCGAGATTCCCGCCAGCCTGGAGCATCAACCGGTCAGCGGCGACTAAGGAGAAGGACCCATGCATCTTTCCGCACCCTTCATCCAGCGCCCGGTGGCGACGTCGCTCTTGAGCCTGGCCCTGTTGCTGGCCGGGTCCGTGGCGTATTCGCTGCTGCCGGTGGCCTCGCTGCCGGATGTTGATTTTCCCGTGATCGGCGTGGGCGCGGGACTGCCCGGCGCAAGCCCTGAGACCATGGCCTCAGCCGTCGCCACGCCGCTCGAGCGGCAGTTTGGCCGCATCGCCGGCGTGAACCAGATGACCTCGTCGAGCTCGCTGGGCTCGGCTTCGGTGAACCTGCAGTTTGACATCAACCGCAACATCGACGCCGCCGCGCGCGACGTGCAGGCCAGCATCAACGCGGCGCGCAGCCAGTTGCCCTCCTACCTGCCGCAGAATCCAAGCTATCGCAAGGCCAACCCGGCTGAAGCGCCGATTCTGATTTTGACGCTGACCTCGGACGTGGTGCCCAAGTCACAGATTTACGACCTTGCGGACTCCATCCTGGCCCAGAAGATCGCGCAGATTCAGGGCGTGGGCCAGACGTTTGTGGGCGGCAGCGCGAGCCCCGCGGTGCGCGTCGAGTTGAACCCCATGCAACTGGGCTCGAACGGCATTGGCATTGATGCGGTACGCACGGCGCTGGCCGGCGCCAACGCCAATCGGCCCAAGGGCTCCTTCAACGATGCGGAGCATCGCTGGCTCATCAACGACAACGACCAGATATTCAAGGCGCGCGACTATGCGCCCATCATCGCCGGCTATAACAAGGCGACGGGCGCGCCCGTGAGGGTCTCGGACCTGGGCACCATCACCGATAGCGTCGCGGACATTCGCACCGCCGGCTTTGCGGGCAACAAGAGCCCGGGCCACAGCGGCGAACTCAAAGACTCGATCCTGATTGTCATCTTCAAGATTCCCGGCGCCAACGTGATCTCCACGGTGGATGCCGTGATGGCGGAGATGCCGCATCTGCAGGCCGCCATTCCGCCCACCATCAAGATCAATGTGGCGGTAGACCGCACCTCCACCATTCGCGCCAGCGTCAACGACGTCGAACTCTCGCTGCTGATCAGCGTTGTGCTGGTGGTGCTGGTCGTCTTTCTCTTTCTGCGCGAGGTTTGGGCCACCATCATTCCTTCCATCGCCGTGCCGCTGTCGCTGCTGGGCACCTTTGGCGTGATGTACATGCTGGGCTACACCATCGACAACCTTTCGCTCATGGCGCTCACCATCTCCACAGGCTTTGTGGTGGACGACGCCATCGTGGTGATCGAAAACATCACGCGCTACCTGGAACAGGGGATGCAGCCGTTTGAGGCTGCGATGAAGGGGTCGCGGGAGATCGGCTTTACGGTGCTCTCCATGAGCACCTCGCTGATTGCGGTCTTCATCCCGATTCTGTTGATGGGCGGCATTGTGGGCAAGCTGTTCCGCGAGTTCGCGGTCACGCTTTCGGTGGCCATCGCGGTTTCGCTTCTGGTATCGCTCACCACCACGCCGATGCTGTGCGCACGCTTCCTCAAGGCGCGCGACGAACGCCGCCACGGACGCATCTATCGCGCCAGCGAGCGCGTCTTCGATTGGCTGCACGCGGAGTATGCGACGGGCCTGCGCTGGGTGCTGCGCCACCAGTGGATCATGCTGTTTGTCATCCTGGGCACGTTTGCGCTGAACATCTATCTCTACATCATCGTGCCCAAGGGATTCTTTCCGCAGCAGGACACGGGGCGCATGGGCGGGGCCACCCGCGCGGCGCAGGATATCAGCTTCCCCGCCATGCGCGACAAGCAGCGCCAGCTTGCGCAGATGGTGCTGGACGATCCGGCCATCGCCACGGTGACGGCCTTTGTGGGCGGCAACGGCCCCGGCGGAGGAAGCTCCAACGTGGGCCGCATGTTCATTGCCCTCAAGCCGCTCAAGGATCGGCCCGGCCGCGTCTCCGCGGATCAGGTGGTCAATCGCCTGCGCCGGCAGCTCACCAGCGTGCCGGGGGCGACGCTCTTTCTCCAGGCCCAGCAGGACATCCAGATCGGCGGGCGCGGCTCCGACGCGCAGTACCAGTACACGCTCTCGGATGAAAACCTGAACGAGCTGAACAGTTGGGCGCCGCAACTGCAGGCCCGGATGCGCAGCATGCCGGAGTTGCGCGACGTCTCCACGGATCAGCAAAACCAGGGCCTGGCCGCCAACCTGACCATCGACCGCGACACCGCGTCGCGGCTGGGCGTCACCATGACGGCCATCGACCAGGTGCTCTACGACGCCTTTGGCCAGCGCCAGGTCTCCACCATGTACACCGGGCTCAACCAGTACTTCGTGGTGATGGAGGTCGACCCGCAATACCAGTTGAGTCCCGACGCGCTCAACGGCATCTTCATCAAGTCCACTACGGGCACCATGGTGCCGCTGTCGACGATTGCAAAGTACGAACAGCGGCGCACGTCCCTGCAGGTGAACCACCAGGGCCAGTACCCGGCCGTGACGCTCACCTTCAACCTGGCGCCCAACGTGGCGCTCGGCGACGCCGTCACCGCGTTGGAAAAGGCGCAGCGCGAGATGGGCATGCCTTCTGCGATTCACGCCACCTTCCAGGGAACGGCGCAGGCCTTCCAGGACTCGCTGCGCAACGAGCCATATCTCATTCTGGCGGCGCTGGTTGCGGTCTACATCGTCCTGGGCATTCTCTACGAGAGCCTCATCCATCCGCTGACGATTCTCTCTTCACTGCCGCCGGCGGGGGTGGGCGCCATTCTGGCCCTGCTGCTGACAGGCACAGACCTGAGCATCATCGCGCTCATCGGCATCATCCTGCTCATCGGCATTGTGAAGAAGAACGCCATCATGATGATCGACTTTGCGCTGCAGGCCGAGCGCGACCAGGGATTGCCGCCGGTTGAAGCCATCTACCAGGCGTGCCTGCTGCGTTTCAGGCCCATCATGATGACCACCATGGCCGCCATGTTTGGCGGGCTGCCGCTGGCCATCGGCATGGGCGTGGGTTCTGAGCTGCGCAAGCCGCTGGGCATCACCATCGTCGGCGGACTGCTGGTTTCGCAACTGCTCACGCTCTTCACCACGCCGGTGGTCTATCTGTTCTTTGACCGGCTGCAGTGGCGGTTCATGCGGTTGCGCCGCATCGGCTCGGAACTGGAAGAGGCGCCGGGCGATTGAGCAGAGTCAGCCTGCCCGCAGGATGGAAACCACTGTCCTGCGGGATTCCGGCTGAGTCAAACCGGATTTATTTAGACGTTCCTTACACCCTGTCCACTAGGCTAAGTTCAGTTGTGCGCGGAACCCATGCCCTGCGCGTGGCTTCCGCGCAGGACTTGTTGTGACGGGGATTGGTGGTATCGTCGAATGCATCCTGATTCGGCGATGAGCGGGATTTCTCCAACGTAAGCCATCTCTCTTTTCAGCTCTTCGATGGAACTGCACTTTTGCCGCATTTCCCTTTGCATTCAATGGCAAGGCGTGGCACTCGTGTCGAGTCTTTTGAATCTTCGAATGGAACGAAAGGCGAACCGATGACTCATCTCAGCGATTCCAGCGATGCCAATCTGGTTCTGACGCTTGAGGAACTCACCAGCCTCACGGAAGAAGGACGCAAGCCTGCCGACACCCTGATGAACGTAGTCGCTCTGATTGCGTCGCGGTTCAGGACCGACGTCTGTTCGGCCTATCTGCTGGAGCCGGACCGCTCCAACCTGGTGCTTGCAGCCACGCTCGGCCTTCACCCGCGCTGTATCGGCACTCTGCGCATGGCCATCAGCGAGGGTCTCGCCGGATTGGTCGCCGAGCATGTTTTGCCTGTGGCTGTGGAAGACGTCAAGAAGCACCCACGCTACAAGTACTTCAAGGAATCGGGCGAAGAAGAGTACCACTCCTTCTTGGGCGTTCCTCTCATCGACCGGGGCATCCTGCAGGGTGTCCTGGTGGTGCAGACCAAGGACCCTCGCAGTTTTCGCGAAGATGAGATCCGCATGATGATTGAGGCGGCCAACCAGGTGGCGCCGGTGGTGAGCGAGGCGCGCACGCTGGACCGCTTCATCGGCCCGGCGCAGGAGCGGCTTTGGGCGCTGGCCAGGAACGTGTGGTGGAGCTGGGATCATGACTGCGTGAGCCTGTTTCGCGACCTGAGCCCGACGCGCTGGCGCCAGCTCAATCAGAACCCGATTGCCATGCTGAGCGAACTGCCTCTCGGCGAGATCGAGCGCCGCGCCACGGAACTGGTGCTGCACAGCCGGATCAATTATTGCTATCGCCGCCAGCAGGAGTATCTCCTGGCGGACCGCACCTGGGGCGCCGCCAACGCGGGCGTTCTGCGGCCGCGACCGGTGGCGTATTTTTCCGCGGAGTTTGGCCTGCATGAGTCGCTGCCCATCTACTCGGGCGGTTTGGGCGTGCTGGCCGGCGACCACGTCAAGAGCGCATCCGACCTCGACATTCCGCTCATCGGCATCGGCCTGTTCTACGGGCAGGGGTACTTTCTGCAGCGGCTCGACGAGAACGGCTGGCAGCGCGAGGTGTATCTCCAGACCGACGTCAATCAACTCCCCATGCAGCCGGCCATCGGCGCCAACGGCGAGCCGGTGGTGGTGGCGATTCAAACCCGCGGCGGGGCGATTCGCGCCAAGGTGTGGCGGGTCAAGGTTGGACGCATCGATCTGCTGCTGCTGGACTCCAACGTGGCGGGCAATGCCCCGGAGGACCTGGACACGACCTCGCGCCTCTATGGCGGCGACGCGCGCACCCGCATTCGCCAGGAACTGCTGCTCGGCGTGGGCGGCTTCCGCGCCTTGAAGGCCATGGGCATCTCTCCCGGCGTGCTTCATCTGAACGAGGGGCACAGCGGCTTCGCGGTGCTGGAAGCCATTCGCAGCCGCATGGTGGAAGAGGGGATCGACTTCCAAACCGCCTCCAATCTCATTCCGCGCGAGGTCATTTTCACCACCCATACGCCGGTTCCCGCCGGTCACGACCGCTTCCATCCCGACCTGATTGAAGAGCACCTCGGGCCGCTGCGCGAAGAGCTTGGCCTGTCGCACGATGCGCTCATGTCGCTGGGCCGCGAGAACACCTCCAACCACGGCGAGCTGTTCTGCATGACCGTGCTGGGGCTCAAGCTGGCGCGGCGCGTCAATGCCGTCTCATCGCTCCATGGCGAGGTCTCCCGCGCCATGTGGAAGGGGCTCTACCCAGGCAAGAGCGAAGACGCGGTGCCCATCGGCCACATCACCAACGGCGTGCACGTCCCCTCGTGGCTCGCGCCGCAGATGTGCCGCCTCTACGACCGCCACCTCGGGGTGGACTGGCAGAAGCGGAGCGGCTCCAAGCACACATGGGAGGCGGTGGAGTCCATCGACGATGGGGAGCTGTGGGAGACGCACCTCAGCCTCAAGGCTCAACTGATCGAGTTTGTCCGCGGACGCGCGCGGGAACAGGCGGAGCGCCGCTCCGAGCCGGCCAAGACACTCCAGCACCTGGGCAAGGTGCTTTCGCCCGACGCCCTGACCATCGGGTTTGCGCGCCGCTTTGCCACCTACAAGCGGGCCAACATGGTCCTCGCCGACATGGAGCGGCTGGCGTCGATGGTCAACGACCCCAAGCGCCCGGTGCAGTTCCTGTTTGCCGGCAAGGCCCATCCGCACGACGAGCCGGGAAAGAAGGTGCTGCAGCAGATTGCGGAGATGATGCGCGACCCCGCCTTTGCCGAGAAGTTCGTGTTTGTGGAGGACTACGACATCAATGTGGGCCGGTATCTGGTGCAGGGCGTCGATGTCTGGCTCAACAATCCGCGCCGCCCCCTGGAGGCCTCCGGCACCAGCGGTCAAAAGGTCGTTCTCAATGGCGGCTTGAACCTGTCGGTGCTGGACGGCTGGTGGGCCGAGGCCTATGACGGGCTGAACGGGTTTGCCATCGGGTCCGGCAGAACCCACTCCAACATGGACGTGCACGACAGCCGCGACGGCGAGGACCTGTATCGTGTTCTGCGCGACGAGCTGATTCCGCTCTTCTATCAGCGCGACCGGGACGGGCTGCCGCGCGGCTGGATCAAGCGCATGAAGCGCACCATCCGCACCCTGGGCTGGCGCTTCAACGCCGATCGCATGGTGATGGATTACACCCAGAAGTGCTACATTCCCGCGGCCGGCGGCACGTCGAGCGAGATCCGTCCCCCCGCCTGATGCAGGGGCGGCCAATGAAAAATCCCCCATCGCTTCAGATGAAGCGATGGGGGATTCCAGCTTTCAAGGCGCCTAGCCCTGTGCCCCACTCCGCGATTTTCAGCGGAATGGGCGGGATGCCGGCGAAGTTCGGGTCTACACAGTTTCCGCAAATGCACTAGCCCTGATGCGCCAGGACCTCTTCCCGCACCTTGGGCTGCTCGATGAGCTTGACCGGGTAGTAGGAGTTGCGGGTGTACTGCTTGACCATGCGGTTGGTGTTGAAGAAGGAGCCGTTGAGGGCAACCGTGTTGCGCATCAGCCGCGCCCACTTCTCCGGCGATTGCGTGTAGAGCGGAACCACGGCGTTCTCCAGCTTCTGGTAGAGCGAGTTTGCCTCCTCTTCATCGTTGGCGCCGTCTTCAATGGCCCAGCCGGTGAAGCCTTCGATGCAGCCCTCGATCCACCATCCATCCAGGATCGACAGGCTGGGGACGCCGTTCAGAGCGGCCTTCATTCCGCTGGTGCCGGAGGCTTCATAGGGCCGCCGCGGGGTGTTGACCCACACATCCACGCCGGCGGTGAGCAGCGCGCCCAGATCCCATGCGTAGTTTTCGAGATAAACGATGCGCAGCACGCCGTTGGAGAGCTTGCCGGCGTCCTCAATGACCTGATGAATGAGGGCCTTGCCGGGCTCGTCCTGGGGGTGCGCCTTGCCCGCGAAGAGAATCTGTAATCCGCCCGCCTTGGTGGCAATCTCCAGCAGTCGCTTGGGATCGGTGAAAAGCAGGGTGGCTCGCTTGTAGGTGGCGGCGCGCCGGGCAAAGCCCAGGGTCAGCACCTTGGGGTCGAGCACGACGCCGGTGCGGGTGGCCACTTCCTCCAGCAGCGCCTTTTTGGCGCTCAAGTGGGCCGCGAGAATGTCCTTTTCAGGCAGGTCGATGGCGTTGCGCAGATAGAGGTTGTCCCGGCGCCAGGCGGGGATGTGCTGGTCCAGCATCTCCTGGATGGGCTCCGAAACCCAGGTGGGCGCGTGCACTCCGTTGGTGATGGAGTCGATGGCAAACTCCGGGAACATCTCCCGTGACACCTTGCCGTGCTGCATGGCCACGCCGTTGGCATAGCGGGAGAAGCGCAGCGCCAGCAGGGTCATGTTGAGCATTCCATCTTTGAAGCAGCCCAGTTTCTCCAGGCGCGCCGTCCGGTCGCCGCCGAGGATGCGGATGGACTGTTCAGTCGAGAAGCGGTCATGGCCGGCCGGGACCGGGGTGTGGGTGGTGAAGACGCACTTCTTGCGCACTTGCTCAATGTCGGTCTCGGTGGAGGCGCCGAGCGGTCCACCGCCCATCTGGCTCTCCAGCAGCCCCAGGGTCAGCAGGGCGGCGTGGCCTTCGTTCATGTGGAAGACGTTGACGCGGTGCCCGAGCGCCGCGGCCATGCGTACGCCGCCCATGCCGAGCACAATCTCCTGCTGCAGCCGGTAGTTGGTGTCGCCGCCATAGAGGTGATCGGTCAGGCCGCGGTCCCAGCCGGAGTTGCCGTCCACGTCGGTATCCAGCAGGTAGATGGGAACCACGTGCCCGTAGCGGCCCACCAGGTCATAGCGCCAACAGCGCACCGTGACCACGCGGTCTTCCACGGACACGGTAACCCGCGCAGGCTCTTCGGTGCAGAAGTCGGATGGATTCCAGGGCTGGATCTCTTCGCTTTGAAAGCCGGCCCGGTCCAGATGCTGCTGGAAGTAGCCCTTGCGGTGCACCAGCGTGAAGGCAACCAGCGGAACGCCCAGGTCAGCCGCTGAGCGCAGCGTGTCGCCTGCCAGGACGCCCAAACCGCCCGAGTAGGTGGGCATGCCGGGGTTGATCGCAATTTCCATCGAGAAGTAGGCAACTATACCCGAGCTGGGGAAGGTTTCGTACGAGAACGGTTTGGATGAAGTGGGCTGCATGAACTTTCTTTCTCCGCGGCGCCTCCTGACCGCGAAGCGACGCTCTTGAATTGGAAAACTAAGAGTTTCGGCCGGACCTTCGCGGCTTTACTCCTTCTTTATCGGGCAAACTCCGTCCAATTTTATCAGGTATGGGAGTTTCGGCCTCGTATGGAGCGCGCATTCGCACCGCGCCGTGTGCATTCCAGAAGGGAACTCCAACGGTCTTGATGGGATTTCCATCGCACTCACAAGAGCGATGGGAACGTCCTCTCTCGTGAAAGAGAGTCTCCAGTCAGAGACCAGTCTCTAGGAAAGGCGGTGTGCTCCTCCCGAAGCGTGGCAGATGTGAATCTGCGGCACGATGCCGATCTGGTCCGCATATCTGCCGGCGAGCGCCTCGGCAAACTCCGCGGCATGGGCCCGTTCCACCAGATTGATGGTGCAGCCTCCGAATCCCCCGCCGGTGAGCCGCGCGCCGATCAACCCCGGCAGGTCCTGCGCCAGGGCCACCATGGCATCGGCTTCCACGCAGCTAGCCTCAAAGTCCTGGCTGTAGCTGACGTGCGCCTCGGCCATCAGCCGGCCCAACTCCGCCATGTTGTTGCAGATCAAGGCCTCGGCGGCGGCCACCGTGCGTGTGTTTTCGGTAATCACGTGGCGCGCGCGCTTGAGGGCGTTGGGCGACATCTCCCCGCCCCAGAGCTTGAGGTCTTCCACCGTGGCGTCACGCAGGAATGTGACCCCCGGACGATGGCTGGCGATGACGGCGCAGGCCTCCTCCACCTGGGCGCGGCGGCTGGTATATTCGCCCCCGGCCACGGAGTGCTTGACCATGGTGTTGGCAATCACCAGCGCCACGTCAGCCGGAATCGGCGCCAGCTTGAAGCTGAGGTCGCGGCAATCCAGCAGCAGCGCATGATCTTTGGCGCCGTTGGCGGAGATGAACTGGTCCATGATGCCGCAGTTGGCGCCCACAAACTCGTTCTCGGCCCGCTGGCAGAGGCGCGCCAGCACCGGCCCCGGATAGCTGACGCCGATGAGAGAAGTGACGGCCAGCGCCGTGACCACCTCGAGCGCGGCGGAGCTCGACAGGCCCGAACCCAGCGGCACGTCGCCCCACAGGCTCAGGCTGAAGGCAGGAATGGCATTGCCCTCGCCGGCAAGAATGGAAACCACCCCCATGGGGTAGTCGCTCCAGTGCTTGCTGGCGGCTTGGGGCAGGGCGGAAGCCTCAAATACCGCCTCGGCGCCATAGTTTTCTGAGTAGACGACGATTTTGCCGTCGGTGCGTGGGGAGATGCCGGCCAGGGTGGCGAAGTCGATGGCCGCGGGCATCACAAAGCCCTCGGCGTAGTCGGTGTGTTCGCCAATCAGGTTTACGCGGCCCGGCGCAACAAAGATGCCCGGCTCTGCGTTGAAGCGGTCGCGGTGCAAAGAGCGCAATACAGCGGGATCATGCATATCAGTTCACAACCTGTATGGGTTCAAGATCAACAATCATGGGCCATGCGAAGGACTCGCCGGGGGCGAGCGTGCGCGACCATGGTCCAGTTACGGCCAGCGAGTCCACGGGCGCGGTGGCCGGTTCCAGGGCGACGCAGGTCTGCTGCGGTCCCTGACCGCCGGGCCAGCCGCCATAGCAAATCCAGAGGCCGAGGTAAGGTGTGGCTGCCGGGTCAAAACCTACCCTGATGCGGACTCCGGCTTTGGGCCGTTCCAGGGAGCACCAATTTTCCGCGGCAGTCAAGGGCCCGGCAAACAGCTTGTCGCCGATGCCCGACTCCGGCGCCTGGGCCACACGCAGGTCGGTGCGGCTTCCGTTGACGAGCGTGGCGATGGGCCACTCAACCGGATCGCCACCGCTTCCGAGCCGTCCGCCGCCAGAACCTTCAAGGCGCAATTCGTGAATCGAGTCGGGCAGGACGATGGTATCCCCCGCCTCGGCCGTAAATAAAGGATGAGCCGCCCAGGACCAGGGCGTCGGGGAACTGCCGGTATTGGTGACTTTGTAGTCCAGTTTCAGCCGCCAGCCGCTTTCAGTGGCGGTCAGGCTCGCGGCGCGTTCCAGCGTCAGCGGGAGCGAAAAGCACTCACCACGGAAAGCCGCGGAGGCTGTGGCGCTGGAGACCGGCGTCCAAACCACCCGCCAGAGGTCGCCGTGGTCGGGAACGGATGCAACGCCTCCTGCGGTCTCGACAGAGCAGGAAGCGACCGAGGGCAGGCACTCGTCCCAGCCGCTGGCGTCCCCGGCATCAAAGGACATGGTGCGGGTACGGGGCGCAAGCGGGTTGATCGGGGCCTGGAGGAGTTCGTGACCTTTGAAGCGAATGGAGGCGATTTTGCCGCCGAGTTGAGGAAGGAAGCTGACGGAGCAGTCCCCGGCCTGAATGAGAACGTTTTCTTCCGCGACGCCAATCACGCCTGTTTCGCCCATCCCAGCTACTCTCCCATAACGGCCTCGCAAGCCGCCGCGAATCTCTCCCAGATGCGGTCCAGCCACGCTTCATGCTCCGGCTTCATCAACACGGAACGCAGGCAGGTGACCATCCCACCCCCGGCAAGGCCTGTCGCACGGCCATCCAGGGCAAACCAGGATTGCGGCAATTGTACAAGGGCCAGATGCAAATCGTTCGTGGCGCAGGTTACAAAAATTTGATGCGCGAGCCGCGAGGCTTGCTCCGGTGTCTCCGCCGCCAGTTTCCATACCACGATGTCCAGTTCCGGAACGCCGACGGCCGGGGCCTGAAAACGTTCCCGCGGGTCCGTCCGCAGGCGCCGGTTCAGTTCCAAAGCGGCCGCGCGGCTGCGTGCCAGGTCCCTCGCAAACGCGCCGCCCGGCGCGAGGGGCAGCAGTTGCTGGGTGGCCCACAGCGCCACCGCCGAGGCCCCGGCGCGGGAGCACTCCAGGCTGATCTCGCCCAGGTGTAACTGGCTGGACGTGAAATAGGTATAGGGCGAGTCGTGCTTGTAGAACCGCCCCACCGCCGGGTCGCGGAAAAGCACGCAGCCGCACCCATAAGGCTGAAGCCCGTGCTTGTGCGGGTCAATCACAATGGAGTCCGCCTGCTCGATCGCCGCATAGGCCCGCCGCGCCGGCTCATCCAGGGCCTCGGGAATCAGCCGGAAGTAGCCCCCGTAGGCTCCGTCCACATGGACCCGGAAGCCATAGCGCTCCCGCAGCGCCAGAATCTGGTCCAGCGCATCCACGGCTCCGGCCGCCGTGGTTCCCAGCGTGGCCACCACCGTGCCCACATCGCCGCGGGCAAGCTCGGCTTCCAGGGCGTCCAGGCTCATCCGGCCGGCGTTGTCGGCCGCCACTTCGCCGAACTCCAGTTTGAGAACCGCCGAGATGCGCCGGTGCGTGTAATGCGCCTGTTCCGACGCCACGATGCGCTTGCCAGGCGCCAACTGCCCCGCCACCCAGAGCGCCTCCAGGTTGGCCAGAGTGCCGCTCGATGTCAGGTGCCCCAGAAACTCGTCCCAGCCAAACATGGCGGCAATCTGGCGGACCGCCTCTATCTCCATCTCCGAGCTGGCCCGCCCACCATCGCGCGCGTGGTTGTTGGGATTGATGTTCATGGCCAGGGCATAGGCGGCACGCGCCACAGGGTGCGGCGGCTTGAGCATCTGGCCGGCATAGAGAGGATGGAAGTAGGGGTAGTTGTCTCCCAGGCGCCGGGCCACGCCCTCCAATACCTGTGCAATCGCTGCGGCGTCCTGGTCGCTCTGGAAGGGCGGCAGGGAGCCAAACTGCGCTTCAAGTATCTCCGTGGCGCGGGATAAAAGACCGGGTACAAAGTCCTGGGGCATGGCGCTTCTCACGGTATCACAGCCAAAGGCGGCTGCGTAACACGCTTCCCTTCAACGAGTTTCGGTGGGACAAATCTCAAAATGGGACAAAAAACGCCAATTTCTGCTGCCATAACTTGTGGCCGATGCTACACTACTGCCAGCGTTAGAGCCGAACCGGGCATCAGCAGTGCTCGCCCAACCAAGCAAGATTCTGCCAGTAGTCGCTCCGATTCATCCAGCGCAATTCAATTTAGGAAACACGACCAAAATGGAACAAGGTACTGTGAAGTGGTTTAATGACGCGAAGGGCTTCGGCTTCATCTCGCGTCAGAACGGCGAAGACGTTTTCGTGCATTACTCTGCGATCAACTCCAGTGGATTCAAGAGCCTGCAAGAGGGTCAAGCCGTGCAGTTCAACGTAGTGAAGGGGCCCAAGGGCTGGCAGGCTGCCGACGTGCAGCCGCTCTAACCCGCAAGGCCGGATTCCGGCAGAATCTAGCAAACGCGCGCAAGGGCTGGGAGCAATCCTGGCCCTTCGGCGTTTTGTGGCTCAACCAGCCTTCCTGACCGGGAGTTCCCTGCAATGACCGACAAGACGAACATCGCCGTCATCCTGCTCACCTACAATGAGATGCTGCACCTCACGCGGGCCCTCGACTCCATCGAGAGTTTTGCGAGCGAAGTCTTTGTCGTCGACTCCTACTCCTCCGACGGCACGGTCGAACTGGCGCGATCCCGAGGCGCGCAGGTCCTGCAACATCCCTTTGAGAATCAGGCCCGGCAATTCCAGTGGGCGCTCGATAATGCTCCCCTTACCGCCGATTGGGTCATGCGCCTCGATGCCGATGAGATTGTCGAGCAAGACCTTGGCCGCGAAATCGTCGAGAAGCTCCCGCTACTCCCTCCACAGGTAACAGGCGTTAACTTGCAGCGCAAGACCATCTTCCAGGGAAAATTCATCCGCTGGGGCGGCCGCTATCCCCTCACGTTGCTCCGCATCTGGCGTCGCGGCACGGCGCGCATTGAAGACCGCTGGATGGATGAGCACATATATCTCACCGAGGGACGCGCAGTCACCTTTCGCGGCGGCTTCGCCGATCACAATCTGAACGACCTGACCTTCTTTACCGAAAAGCACAATCAATACGCCAGCCGCGAGGCGCTCGACGTGCTCAACCGGCGCCTTCATCTCTTTCACGTGCAGCCCGCGCTGACCGCGGAGTCCACCTCGCGCCAGGCAAAGATCAAGCGACTCCTCAAGGAGTCTGTCTTTAACCGGATGCCGTTTGAACTCTCGGCGCTGGCTTACTTCCTGTTCCGGTACATCCTGCAACTGGGATTTCTCGATGGACGGCGCGGGCTCGTCTACCATGTTCTTCAGGGATTCTGGTACCGCTTTCTGGTCGGCGCCAAGCTGCGCGAACTTGAAGCGGCAGTTCGCAATGCCTCAAGCCGTGAAGAAGTCCTTCGCGAGGTTGGCCGCCTCGCCCGCAGGCAGATTATGGACGAGCCGGACTGAATTTTCCCGGCAGCTCAATCTGCGCAAAGCCCCGCTTCAGGAAGTTGCGCCCACCATTTTCGGCTTGAGGGCAACATGCCGGTCAGTTCAGCCGCCAGAAAGCCCCGTTCAAAACCGAGGCAAAGCTCACCCAGGCCAGGTAGGGAGCCATCATCCAGGCGGCTACCGGCGACACCCTCGCGAAGAACAAGGTCGTGGCTCCAATCGCCAGCCATAGCACCAGTACCTCTGCGAACGCCGCCCCCAGCGCGTGCATCTTGAAAAAGATCAGAGACCAGGCAAAGTTCAGCGCCAACTGCACCAGAAAGAGGGCCAGACCCCAGGTGCGGAGCGGGGAAGGCGCAGCCTGCCACACCTGCCACGCGGCCACGGCCATCAACGCGTACAACAGGGACCAGACCGGCCCGAAGATCCAGTTGGGAGGCGCGATCGACGGCCGCACCAGGGTCCGATACCAGCCGGGTATCTCCTGCGCCGTCCACGCGCCGCCCGCCCCGGCCACGGCAAAGCACAACATCACCCAGAACAGCAACCCTATCCAGCGCATCGTTCCCGTCCCTTCCAATCCGCAAACCGAGGGTACACCCATCCGGGGCCGCAGTTTGAGCAGGTTTGAATCGCCTTGCCTTCCTGCCTCTTCCCTGGACTGCCTGTTCCCAGTTGAGCCCATCGTCGTTGAAGTACGCCTGAGAGTGCAAGTGTGCGGATTCGTTTGATTTCACTGCGTCAAAGGGAGATGCCGGCCGCGATGACCTCGAAGGGTGAAGTCGCGTGCCGGCATCGGAGATAGAGAACCAAAGGGCGAATCTTCCGGTTCGTGCTGTTGGGCTACGTCCGGATCTTCAAAACAACAATGAAACTGCCAGGTTCGGCCCACTTTCCTAGTCTTCACCGGCCATCATTCCTGCCAGTGAGGCCGATCCGTTATGGCCAGATCTATGGGTATAAGGCGCCGGTCTTGCTGTCTCCCCCCCCCAGGGGAGTGACCCCCGTCCGGCGCGCCAGGGGCCAAGGTCAAACCGCGCCGAGGCTCGTCAGAGAGCCCAGCTCGGCGCATGGCCCAGAATCGCCGCGCCCGAATAGGCCACTGGCCCGTCCCATGCTGGAACCAGGAAGCCTCTCTGCGGATGGGCCTGCGGCCCGGCAGAGCTGCGGTGCTGGTCAATCAGAACTTTTTGGATCTCGCGCAGGGCCTCGGCCCGCTCCATCTTCGACTGCCGCTCCCAGAACATCACAAATCCCTGGCCGCATACGCAGCAGTTGGTTTCGGCGGACTCATTCGTGCTCTTGCAAAGTACCTGCATACGCTACC
This sequence comes from uncultured Acidobacteriaceae bacterium, assembly GCA_903849645.1. GTDB lineage: Bacteria > Acidobacteriota > Terriglobia > Terriglobales > Acidobacteriaceae > Telmatobacter. The sequence goes on from CAINJJ010000041.1 coordinate 81,120, forward strand.
CTCGCTCTGGCCGTTTCTTCCCAGCCACGAATGCAACAGTAGCCCGGTTCGCATTCCCGAGGGAATCACCCCAACCGGCAGCAGAGCCGTTCTTTTGGGGCAGCCGGGACTACCCCGAAAAGGGCAGACCCGGCTGCGCCCCCATGCGCGCTCTGTCAATGCGCCTCAGCCTGCACCGGTTTTGGTGAAAAGAGCTCCAGGTTCTCCCCCTTCCACACCATCGCGGAGTGGATGCGGTTGTAGCCGCTGGGGTGGTCAAAGAAGATCCACTCCTCCACCGGCCCCGGCCGCATCTTGCGATACTCAGCCAGGTGAATCGCCGCCTGCGCGAATCCGTCCGGCTGCCGGGCCGCATTCAGGCCAAACATGTCGGCCTCCTTCTCCTGTGTGCGGACCTGGGTGTTCATCACCGGCGTGAGCACGAAAAAGAAGATGCCGCCGAGCAGAAAGACCAGCGGCAGCACCGCCGGGTCAGTGATGCCACGGATGCCCCAATGTGTTCCCCACCGCGCCAGGGTCCAGCTCAGCGCCCAGCGCAAGCCGGCAAAGAAGATCACCGTGACCGCCGAGATGAACAGGATCGACTTGGGAATGTGGTTCATCACGTAGTGGCCCATCTCGTGGCCCATGACTGCCTGAATCTCCTCCGGGGACCCGCGCCGCAGCAGGTTGTCGTTGAGCGTGATGCGCATGGTGCTGGCAAACCCACTTACGTTGGCGCTCATGCGCGTGGTCTGTCGGCTGGCGTCAATCTGGTACACGTCATTGGTCGGAATCCCGTTGGCATGCGCCATGCGCAGGATGGGCCCCGTGATCCTGGGGTCGTTCAGCCGCGTGATCTTGTTGAAGATGGGCTGCAGGTATACGGGACCGATGGCGATGGCCACCACCGTCATGAAGATGGCGCCCAGCGCGCCCCAGATCCACCAGCTCTGGCGCCTCTTGCGCACAATGGCCAGCAGCAACAGGGTGGCGATGGCGCCCATGAGCAGGTTGATCAGCAGAGCCTTGCCTTCGTCGCCCATCCAGGGGCCAAAGCTCTGCGTGGCCAGCCCATATTTGTGTTCGCGCACATAGTTCTCATAGAACTCCAGCGGGAAGCCCAGCACCGTGACCGCCAGCAGGTATTGCACCCAGTAGAGCGCGTCCCGCAGCCAGGTGAAGCGCGTTACGCGCTCGGCCAGGTCGCGCATCTTCGCCGACCAGCGCAGGTTCAGCAGCAGCAGTGAAACCGCCGAGGCATACAGAAAGTCCCACAGAATCAGCCAGTAGCCGCCCTCAAAGTAGGCGTCCGAGCGCGCCTTCGCCGCGGCAGGGATCAGAGAGAGATAGGCCTCCGTGGCCGCATCGGCGTCAAAATGCGCCGAAGGTTGCGCCGCGGCGGGAACCTGTGTGATGTCGGCCGTTGGCTGAATGGCGGGTTGGGCCGCGGCCGACCCCAGGGCGAGAGCGGCAAACAGAATGGGGAGGGCAATCCCCTTTGCAAACCTGAACATCGTCGTACCTCGGGATGAGATGAGAGTCTCTGCGCCTTCGCAGACTGCAACTTGGGGAGAGGGGGTTGAGGCCAAATTGGCCGCCCGGAGGAAGTTACGCAGTCCGCCGGCGTGCGGTTCCGGTATATCCTGAACTGTTGCCGCCCATCCGCAAATCGAGGCGGCCGGAAACCCAGGAACCCTTTTCCTATGAGCTCGCAGACCATCTCTGTACACCTGCCCGATGGGGCCATCCGCGAAGTGCCCGTCGGCACCACGCCTCTTGAGATCGCCAACTCCATCTCCCCCCGCCTTGCCGCGGTTTCTGTGGTGGCCCGCCTCACGCCGCTCAGCGTCGCCGTCGCAGCGGAGGACTCGACCGTGGAGCAGCCAACCGAGGCCGCCATGTACTCCGCGGAAGACGCCGCGGCGCCGCGCCTCGTGGACCTGGCGACCCCTCTGAACGCCGACACGCGCCTGGAGCTGGTGACAGAAAAGGACCCCGAGGCCCTCAAGGTGGTGCGCCACTCGGCGGCCCACGTCATGGCGACGGCGGTGCTGGAGCTCTTCCCTGAGACCAAGCTCGGTCACGGTCCGGCGACGGACTCCGGCTTCTTTTACGACTTCTTCCGCGAGAAGCCCTTTACACCGGAGGACCTGGCGCTCATCGAGGCCAAAATGGCCGAGGTGGTGGCCCGCAACGAGCCATTCCTCCGTGTGCTTGAGCCCCGTGAGCAGGCGCTGGCCGAGTTTGACCGCGACGGCGACTTCATGAAGACGCACTTCGTCACCAAGTTCACCGAGCCCGGCGCCGCAGTCAGCTTTTATCGCAACGGCAGCTTTGTGGACTTCTGCCGCGGGCCGCACGTGCCGTCGACAGGCCGCGTGAAGGCGGTCAAGCTGACCGCGCTGGCAGGCGCCTATTGGCTGGGGGACGAGAAAAATCCCCAGTTGCAGCGCATTCACGGCACGGCGTTTTTCTCGCAGAAGGACCTGGACGCCCACTTTGCCCGGCTGGAAGAGGCGGCCAAGCGCGACCATCGCGTACTGGGCAAGCAACTGGACCTATTCAGCATTCAGGAGCTGGCCGGCCCTGGGCTGGTCTTCTGGCATCCCAAAGGCGGCATCGTCCGCAAGGTGATGGAAGACTGGATGCGCGACGAGTGCCTGCGCCGCGGCTACTTGATGGTCTTCACGCCGCACGTGATGCGACGCGAACTGTGGAAGGTCAGCGGCCACGAGGGCCACTACGCCGGAAACATGTACTCGCCCATGGAACTGGACGACGCCGAGTACCGGCTCAAGCCGATGAACTGCCCTGGGCACATTCTCATCTACAAGAGCTCGCCGCGCAGCTACCGCGACCTGCCGCAGCGCTATGCCGAGCTGGGCAACGTGTACCGCTACGAGCGCTCGGGCACCATGCACGGCCTGTTGCGCGTGCGCGGCTTTACCCAGGACGACGCGCACATCTTCTGCACGCCGGGCCAGATTGAAGACGAAGTGGTGGCCTGCATCGACTTTGCCGAGGCGGTGCTCAAGACCTTCGGCTTCTCCGAGTTCAAGGTCGAGCTCTCCACCTGGGACCCCAACGACCGCGCCAAGTACGCCGGCTCCGACGAGAACTGGGCGCTCGCCGTCAACGGCCTCAAGCACGCTCTGGATCGCAAGGGTATCGCCTACAAGGTCATCCCCGGCGAAGCCGCGTTCTACGGACCCAAGATCGACGTGAAACTGGTCGATGTGCTGGGCCGCCTGTGGCAGCTCTCCACCGTGCAGTTCGACTTCACGCTCCCGGCGCGCTTCGAACTCGAATACGTGGGCGAGGACGGCGAGCGGCATCAGCCGGTGATGGTGCACCGCGCGCTCTTCGGCTCGGTCGAGCGATTCTTCGGCGTGCTGATTGAGCACTATGCCGGAGCGTTTCCGCTGTGGCTTTCTCCGGTGCAGATCGGCCTGGTGCCCATCAGCGAACGCCACGCTTCCTACGCCGCAAAGGTGGAAGCTGAACTCAAGACCGCCGGCTTCCGCGTGGAAACCGATGCCCGCAACGAAAAGATGAACGCCAAGATTCGCGACTTCGCCAACCAGAAGACGCCCTACATCCTTGTCTTCGGCGACAAGGAAGAAGCGGCAGGGACGGTGAGCGTGCGCACACGCGGCAAGGGCGATCAGGGATCCATTCCGTTGGCCGATTTCATCGCCAAGGCCAGGGAACTCGCCTCAACCCAGTCGATGGAACTGTGAGAACTGGAAAGTGACTGTATGTGTTTCCAATTTCCATTGAAAAGACGGTTCCTGGGCCGCAAATGAAGGCTCGGTTGCGGTCGTGGCGTAGGATGGGGCCTTTAGATAGCCAGATGGACTTTCGCATAAGAAAAGGAATGAAAGGTGGACTGACAATGGATCTGCTCCCCGGTTCCTGCTGGGGAACAAATTCGCGAGAAACTGCTGTCAATATTCGAGAGGCAGCATTTTATTATCTTGAATGGGCCATCCTAAAAAGATGCCTGGCCTACTGCCCGGATTCACACTACGGCGCAACCGTGACTCCCCGCGAAGAGTGGATGGAGATTCTTGCAGAGTGGAATTCTCTCAAGGAAAGGCTTTTCAAAGCCGCCATTCCAATCCAGATGTGGATGCCCACGAGGATTCCTTTGGATGCCAAAATCACATTTCTCACGGAATTTCCCCGCAACCGGAAATTCCTGATTTGTTTGATCGAACAGATCTCCGAATGGGTTAGGGACACCTTGGCTGACTGGGAGGAAATCTCCATGTGTGGTATCTAGCAGAGTTGGGCTTTTGTCGAATGGGCGATCTGGTAGTTGAGCTTATCCACAGTTTCACCGCACTTTGACTGCAACCGCCTGGAGAGCGCTCATGAAACCTCGCATTCTGATCGTTGGTTCGTCGGGTCAATTGGGGATCGAACTGGTCAAGGCATTATCAGCCGAGTCCGATTTGATGACTCTCTCCCGCCGGGAGGCCGACCTCACGAACACAGTGGCTCTTCGCTCCGCGGTGCGTGACCTCCAGCCGCAATTCATTGTGAATGCCGCGGCCTACACAGCCGTGGACCGCGCTGAAAGCGAGCCTGATCTGGCTCATGCCGTAAACGCAGTCGCTCCCAGGGCGCTCGCGGAAGTGGCGCTTGAACTCGGCGCATGGCTGATCCACTTCTCCACCGACTATGTCTTTGACGGCTCCGGGACGGCGCCCTGGAAAGAGACCGACTCGCCCCATCCCCTCAGCGTCTACGGGAGGACCAAGCTGGAGGGAGAGCTCGCCGTGGCGGCCACGGGCTGCCGCCATTTGATCTTCCGCACCAGTTGGGTCTACTCGGCGCACAGCAACAACTTTTTGCGCACCATGCTGCGCCTGGCCGCGCAACGGCCGCGGCTCAGCGTCGTGAACGACCAGATTGGCGCGCCCACCAGCGCGGGAGAGTTGGCAAGAGCGACTCAGCGCGTGCTGACCAGGATCGATCAGCCGTCGGCGCACGAGCCGGAGTCCGGGGTCTACCACATGACCTGCGCAGGTTCGACCAGTTGGTTTGGATTTGCCGAGGCGATCTTCAAGCGGTTTGCAGGCATGGTACCGACGCCGGAGCTTGTGCCGATTCCATCAGAGCAATATCCGACGCCAGCGGCGCGGCCGCGCAACTCGGTTCTCGACGGAGAGAAGCTGCAGCGCCTGTTGGGCGTGCGATTGCCTGCATGGGAAGACGCTCTGGATCAAGTGCTTGCAGAGCTGCGCAGCACCGGCCTGTAGGACGCGGCGCTGCCGGCTATGGAAGGCGTTCGTTCATGATCAGCGCAACCGCGCTGCTGAGGCGCGCCAGGTTGCCTTCATGAGCGGCTCGGACAGCCGGAACTCTCACCAGCGGGTAGCGGCGCATCTCGTCAAACATGGCCGGATAAGCAACAGCCCACAGCGCGGTAATGTCTCCCACCACCACAATCTCGCTTGGCGCGAGCGCGGACGCGATCATGTGCATGCCCCGCCCAAGCGCCCTGCACATCGTGCGCAGAGCCTCGATGGCTGCGTCGTCCCCCGACTCCGCCAGTTGCAGCAGCGCATCAAAGGAGGGCACGGCGCGCTGCGTGCGCTCGGCGTAGTACCTCATGCCGGCGCGATTGGAGGCGACCGTCTCCCAGCATCCCCTGCTTCCGCAGCCGCACGGCAATCCGGCAGGGTCCAACTGCACATGGCCAAACTCGCCCGCCGCCCCGCCCTCGCCGCGCAGCAGACTGCCATTGGCGAAGATCCCCGTGCCGATGCCCTCGGAGACATTGACCACCACCAGGTTGCTCATGCCGTTGCTGTAACCAAACCACACTTCGGAGAGGGCGCATGCGTTGGCCACATTATCCACAACCACGGGCAGCCCCGTGGCCTGCTCGACCTTCGACTTGAGACGCCCGATGGGCCATTCGACGTTTGGAGCGAAGACGGCCCCGCGCAGGCTCGGATTGAATCGGCCCGGAAGGCTGATGCCGATGCCTTCGAAACACCTGTCGCTGTGCGCGCCAATCATCCTGCTGATTCCGTCGAGAATGGCTCCGATCACTTTTTGCGGATTCTCGGGAAGGATGATCCTGTCCTGGGCAATGATCTTGCCGCCGAGGTCGGTCACGGCGAGCGTGGTTTGCGCGGGATGGATGTCGAGCGCCAGCACGCCCCTCTGTCCGTTGAGGTTGAGGAAGGTGGGCTTTCTGCCCCTGGGAATCTGCCCGGTGGACCCCTCGACGATCCAGCTTTCGGCGAGCAACTCCTCCACGATCAGTGAAACCGTGCTCCTCTGCAACCCGGAAGCGCGCGCCAGATCAGCTCGCGAAATGGGTTGCTTGATGCGAATCTGATTGAAGATGAGACTGCGATTGATCTGCCTCGCGATTCGATTCGACGCATTCAGCTTGTCTTTCATGAAGAAACGCGGCGTCGGCATTGGCGGTCTTTCACCTCTGACCTGACCGTTGGCTGGTTTGCCGAGGGTCAGATCGAATTGCAAGCGTCAGGCCGGGCGATCAAGCCTGAATGGTTGGGGATGCAGTCATTTTCGCAGACTGGCGCGGCCTGACAAGCAAGAGCGTTGGTGGCCGGACCCGCCTCACCCCGAAGATATGTCGAGATCCGCCGTCTATTCAACTACTGCACAACTTCCTTACAGCCGGTAGGCTTTCTTCACCAGCCCATAGGTCAGCTCGTGTGCAACTTCAAGCGCTTCATCCTCTCCGATGCGGTGCTCGGCGACCATGCGCGCCAGGAAGGCGCAGTCGATGCGGCGAGCCACATCGTGCCGCGCTGGAATCGAAAGAAAGGCGCGTGTGTCGTCGTTGAATCCCACAGTGTTGTAGAAGCCGGCTGTTTCCGTCGCCTGCTCGCGGAAGCGCATCATCCCCTCCGGGCTGTCATGGAACCACCAGGAGGGCCCGAGGCGCAGGCAGGGATAGTGCCCGGCGAGCGGCGCCAACTCACGGCTGTAGGTTGACTCGTCCAGCGTAAACAAGATGATGGTGAGTGCGCTCTCGTTGCCGAATCGATTGAGCAGCGGGCGCAGCGCGTCCACGTAATTTGTGGGCCTTGGAATGTCGGCCCCCATGTCGCGCCCGTAACGCTCAAAGAGATCCTGGTTATGATTCCGCACGCTGCCGGGGTGGATCTGCATGACGAGGCCGTCTTCAAGGCTCATCCGCGCCATCTCGGTGAGCATCTGCGCGCGGAAAAGCTCGCTGGCCGCCGCATCGGCAGCGCCTCCGCGGACTTTTTCAAACAGTGCCGCCGGCTCGGAGCCGGGAAGATCCGCGGTCTGCGCGGTTGGGTGGCCATGATCGGTCGCCGTGCCGCCGAGATCGCGGAAACGAATGCGCGCCATCCTCAAGGCGTTCAGGTACCCGCTCCACGAGGCGGTATCTTCTCCGGTCTGCCGGCCCAACTCTTCAACCGCCGCGGCAAATCCCTGGAACTCCGGATCAACGACGGGGTCGGGACGGAAGGTTGGCACAATGCGCCCCTTCCAGCCGGAGTCTCGAAGGGCAATATGATCCGCGAGAGAATCGAGCGGTGAATCGGTCGTGGCAAGCACCTCCAGATTGAACCGCTCATAGAGGGTGCGCGGCAGAAACTCCGGGGCAAGCAGCTTCTCCGAGATCATGTCGAAATAGGAATCGGCTGTCTTCTCTGACAGGCGCTCCTCCATGCCGAAGAGTTCCTGAAATGAGTAGTCGAGCCACATCCGTGTCGGCGTGCCGCGAAAGAGATGGTAGTGACCGGCGAAGGTGCGCCACACCTCGCGTGGATCCTTCAGCTCCGGCTTTCCAATCTCAAGCTCATCGAGCGTAATGCCCTGGCTGTAAAGCATGCGATAGACGTAGTGGTCGGGCTGCACAAACAGCTTTGCCGGGTCTGGAAAGGGCTCGTTGCGCACGAACCATGCAGCTTGCGTATGTCCGTGAGGACTGACAACGGGCAGGTTTCGAATGGACTCGTGGAGCAATCGAGCGATCTTGCGTGTATCCGGGTCAGCCGGAAATAGCCGGTCTTCATGGAGAAGCATATCTTTGGGCCCTTGTCCTGTCGGTTCCTGGCAGTGCGCTTTCAGCTTGTACTGCCAGGCAATAGAGTGCGTATGCGGCTAGCGGAAAGCCTGTTCTTACGCGTGTGTCAGGTAGCCCATCCCCGCAAGCACTCCGCGCATATACGCCACGCTGGCGATGACGCCGGGCATCGGCTCGTCGGCATGGATCTCGTACTCGAGATCCACATAGCCTTTGTACTTTGTTGCGACAAGGGCTTCGAATATCTCCCGGACCGGCATCAGCCCTTCGCCGACCGCGACCTGGCTCTCTTTGGCCTGGAAGCTCGTCAGGTCCTTGATGTGAACGTTGAAGAGCCGCGGGCCCACTGCGTGAATGGCCTTGACGACATCCGTGCCCGCGCGCACGGTGTGGCCCACGTCGATGCAGCAGCCAATGCGCGGGTCCATCTTCTTGATCGCTTCCAGCACATCCAGCGGCGAGGGAAACAGCTTGTCCTCAGGTCCGTGATTGTGGATGGCGATGCGGATGTCGTACTCTTTTGCGAACTTCTCGATGCGGGGCAAGGTCTCCGGCGTCGGGTCGCCCGCGACGATCACTGCGATGCCCGCGCGCTTGCAATATTCGAACTTGCCGCGAATCTCTGCTTCGTCGTCCTTGGCAAAGTAGATGGCGCCCGCGGCGTGAAGCGAGATGCCTGCCGCCGCGTAATCCTGCGAGGCCTTCGTTTCTTCCGCGGGGTCGGCGGGAAGATGATCCTTGATGTCCTTGGCATTCACCGAGTTGATGTTGACCTGCTTGAGAAAACCAATCATCTGGGCGCGGCTAAAGTTGCGAAAGGTATAGCTGGCCACTCCCAGTTGGATTGGGGAAGGCTTGCCGGAGGCCTGCGAGGCCTCGGCGAAGGAGGGTGTGGCATTGGTTGCGGCACACGCGGCGGCAATGATTGCGCCCGATTGCATGAAGTTGCGACGTGAGAACGACTGCGCCATGATGGAGGACTCCTCTTTGTTGAATTGAAGCATCGGCTCCTGCTGCAGAGCCTCTCGGCAACCCGAAACGAATGTTGTCTGGCGGGCTGCAATTGAGTGAGAGCCGGGCAGGGGGAATTGCTTTTTCCCTGCCCGAATCCCATCCATCTAAAGGTGCGGAGCCCAGCCCTTCTCGTATTCGCGGCTCCACATCTTCATGGCCTCGGGGTCGCTTTGGATGTGCCCGTTTGCCGCGTCGAGGGCAAGTTCCCGCTTCACTTCCCAGGCGATGTTGGAGAGCTGAAGCATGGTGACCGCAACGTTGCCGATGGCCACGGGCGCATGGAGCTTCTCGCCCTTGCGAATGCCGGCGATGAAGTTGGCAAAATGGGCATCGGTCATGGAGTCGCGGCCCACAAGATCCGCCGAGGCTGTTCCCTTGCCGGCCTTGAGCTCGCTGGTCATATTGCCCTTGAGATCGTAGACTTCATAGCCGTCGCGATCAACCACTACCGATCCGGTGGTTCCCATGATGACCGAGCCGCGATCACGCCCGTAGTACTTCATGCCCTGGCAGCACTTGCACTCCCACGAGATCATCTTGTCGCCATAGTCGAAGCTGGTGACCAGCGTGTCATAGAACTGCCAGTCATCCTTGAAGTGGTAGCGGCCGCCCGATGCCGTGATGCGGTTGGGAAAGTCCACCCCCAGCGCCCAGCGGCAGACGTCGATCTCATGTGTGCCATTGTTCAGCGTCTCGCCTGTGCCATAGATCTTGAACCAGTGCCAGTTATAGGGGTGAAGATTGTCCTTGTAGGGCCTGCGCGGAGCCGGTCCCTGCCAGAGATCCCAGTCCAGTTGGGCCGGCACGGGCACTTCCTTCCCAATGCCGATTGACTTGCGCGTGTTGCTGTACCAGGCCTTGGCGAAGTAGGCGTTGCCGATGAGCCCGTTGTGTATCTTGTCCACAATCTCAATGGTGTGCGCCGACGACCGCTGCTGCGTGCCCATCTGCGCCAGCTTTCCATACTTCTTCTGAGCCTCCACGAGCATGGCCCCTTCGGCGGGGTTGTGGCTGCAAGGCTTCTCCACATAGACGTGCTTGCCGGCCTCCAGGCCCGCAATCGCCATCGGCGCATGCCAGTGGTCCGGCGTCGCGATGGTGATGGCGTCCACATCCTTCTGCTGAAGGATGTGGCGGAAGTCCTTCTCGGTCGCGGGAGCATAACCCAGCTCCTGCTGCGCGGCGTCGGCAAACTTCTTCAGGATGTTGCTGTCTACATCACACACATAGGCGATGCGCGCCGAGTCCTTGTTTGCTTTGAGCGAGGAAAGGTGCGCGTAGGCGCGCGAGTTGAGGCCGATCACCGCGAAATTCACGCGGTCATTGGAACCGAGGATTTGCGCATAGCTTTTGGCCGTTGCTCCGATGGCCAGGCCTGCCGCCCCTACCGCGAGTGTGTCGAGAAATTCACGCCGAGTCACCATTTTTGCACTCCCATCGAACCTGTGAGGGTTGGAACTGTTGCGTTCTGGTTGAGGCTCCGAATACTCATCGGCAGCCTAGAGCGCGCCCGCATCGGTCAACGCCTGCTTCATGCCTGCCCAACTGACGCGCGTGGACTCCTCGGGAGTGGCCGCGCCGTGCCAATGCGTTTCAAGGCTGACGACACCGCGATAGCCGGCTTGCTTGAGAGCGCGGAACTGCGCCGTCCAATCAATGATTCCCTTGCCTACCGGCGACCAGTCGATCTTGCCGTCCGCGCCCTTGACCGCGCCCTTGCAATGGCAATGGTGGATGCGGTCTTTCGGCAGGCCTTCCCATGCGGTGGGAAAGGCATCCAACTCTCCGCGCATCACCGCGTTGGCCGGGTCCCAGTTAAGGGCCAGGTGCGGCGTCTTGACCGCGTTCATCGTGCGCGCGGCCTCGCGTCCCGTTGCTGTGTTGCAGGCGAACTCGTTTTCAAGGATGAGCGTAATGCCCTGTTTGCCCGCGGACTCCGCAGCCGAGCGCAACTTCTCGTCAATGGCCGCGCGGTGGGGCGCAACATCGTCGAGGCGCCAGAAGTCGAAGCACCGCACTTTGTCTGTCTTGAATTGTTTGGCCAGGGCGATGGAGCGCTCCAGAATCTCGTCCTGCTCCTTGAATGTGACCTCGGCCGCTCCGTGCAGGTCGTCCTTGGATCCATACGGCGATTTGGGCGCGCCGGGCCAGTCCGTCTTGAATAGCGGGCTGGCAATGTCTGTCACCTGCAGGTTGTATTTGGCGAGAATCTTCAGCGCCTTATCCACGTCTTCAGCATTGAGATTGGTTACGTTCTTGCCCCACATCGAGCGGAGTTCGATCCAGCTCATCGAGAAGTCATGGGAGGCCACGTAACAGGCGTGGTCAAGATCCTGCGAAATCTCGTCGTTGATGACGGCAATCTTGAACGGCGAACTCTTTGCCTGAGCCATGAGAAGCGGACGCGCCATCCATGCCGCCGCGGCCATTCCCGTTCCACCAAGAAAGCTCCGTCTTGAAAGGCCTGTCATGCTGCTCCTTTTGCCGGATGCGCCCGATAAAGGGCGTCCGAGCCGATGGGGGGTTGGGGCCGGTCACGCTTCTGATGCGTGACCGGCCGGTGTGGGTGAGAGGAGTGGGTTGCGAGTTAGAACTGAATCTTCGCCGACCCCTGGAGCGTGCGGCCGCCGCCAACACCGTTGACGCTGCCTTGCCCGCTTCCGAGAGTGCTCGTGACCTGACCGAAGTTGGCGGCTGAGATGCTGCCACTGTTCGGGTTGGCGAACTGCGGAGTGTTGCTCAACTGGAAGGCATCGATGCGGGTTTCCAGCGCGATCTCCCGGTAGAGGGTGAACTTCTTGAACAGGGACAGGTTGTCCTGGATGTAGCCGGGGCCGCGGAACTGATTTCTTCCTGTGTTGCCAAGGCCGGGGCTTGTGCAAGGAGTGGAGGCGCAGCCAGCGGGCTGCGTGAACCCCGTGGGGTCAAACCAGTGTGTGCCCGTTCCAATGCCCTTGAGCTTCTTGAGTGAGCCGTTGAGGGTCGCAGTCTGGTTGGTTCCAGGCGTGTTGAGTGAGTTGCCGCTCGCGCTCACGGTAAACGGCGTTCCAGAAACGATGGAGACGATTCCAGAGAGCTTCCAGCCGCCGAGCACCACATCAGCCACTCCCGAATTGAGATATTGATGACCATGGCCGAAGGGCAGTTGGTAAGTAAAGCTCTGCTCATAGTTGAGTTTGCGGTCGAAATCGGATGCGGCGTAGTTTCTGCGCCAGTTGATGAAGAACATCAAGCCGCCATCGTCGCCGCTGATGTAGTTCAGGCCCTTGCCCCATGTGAATGCCGAGGTGAACGAAAGACCCTGGGAGAAACGCTTGGTGAGAGTTGTCTGCAGCGACTCATAGTTCGAGGAGAAGCCGAAGAAGTACTGGTTGGTGGCCGCGGTGCGCCCAAAGGTTAGCACTCCGTTCGCGTCATAGTTCTCCGGATCCGAAGCAGAGCCACCGCCGTAAAATCCCGGCAGGTTGATGTTCTGCGCGCCGGAGATGCTGGTGCCATGGTTCGCCACGTAAGCCAACTGGAGAGACATGTTGCCCTTGAGGGCCTGCTGCACGGCGACGTTCCAGGAAACGGCGTATGGGTTCTTGTAGTTCTTGTTGATCACGTTATAGGCCTGGGCAGTAAGCTGCTTCGAGATCAGAGAACTGTCGACAGGGATCGTGATAATTCCGTTGGTCGGAATGGTCACCGGAACAGGCGCCGGGAATCCTGCCTGGAATGTGGCCACGGTCACTCCATCGGCGAGTACCGCGGGAGCAAAAGCCCCGCCCACTGGCTGATAGCTGTTGTTGGCGCGGATGGGGTAGTTGTAGGCGTAGGTGTTATCCGGGAACGGCGTATAGCTGACGCCGAAGCCGCCGCGAACGACTGTATCGTTGCTCAGGCGGTAGGAGAACCCTGTGCGAGGCGCGAAATACCTGTATTGGGTTTTCATGCCAAGGTTGGAGGGGTTGCTGCCCAGCCCGGCCAGAATCAGGCTGTTGGTGGCCGGATCGTAGTTGGAGAACCCGCCCGCCTTTCTCGGTGTCGCCGGCGGATAGAAGTCCCAGCGCACACCCAGGTCGACGGTCAGCTTGGGCGTGGCCTGCCACTTGTCGCTGGCGAAAGCAAAGAACCACCACTGGCGGTAGCAGGGAAAGAACGTGTTGAGGTCGCGGCCGGTTTGGCTTGGCACATCGAGAAGGAAGCTGCCAATGTCATTGGCGACTGTCGTTCCAGGGGCGGCCTTGTCGGATGTTTGAGACTCCCCAAAGGTGAAGGCGCCGCGCGGGCTGAAGGTTTGATCCTGCAACAGATCGTCACGGACACGGCGAAGGTCAACGCCACCCTTGAATGTGTGGTTGCCCAGGATTTTGGTCCAGTTGTTGACGAAATCGATATTCGCCTCAGCCCTGATCCACGGCTGGGATGCGACATAGCCCATCAAGGGACCAGAGAAGACGCCAAGTGTAACGGCGGCCTGTCCTGAAGTGAATGGCTGGCCGGCGATGTTTACGCCAGGGATGCCGATGGTGGTTGCGTCGTTTGTGCCGTAGTCGCTGGTCTGCGCCTGGTTGCGAAGATGCGCTACGCCTACCCGAGCTTCGGTAAAGAAGGTCGGCGAGAAGACGTGGTCGTAGTTCAGGCCCGTGCTATAGGACTTTTGATTTCCCGTGCCTTGAAAACCGCCACCCGCGGGCCCGCCAAAGAACGAACCAAAGGCAGGCGCCTGGAAGGTAACCACGCGCTGGAAGCTGTAGCGTCCGCTGAAGTGGTTCTTCTCGTTGGGCGTGTAGTCTGACTTGATGTCGAAGCTGTCCGTCGTCTTGGCAAATGGCAGGTTGGTTGTGTAGTTGTTGGCCGGGTTGTTCATCGGCTTGGTTTCGTTCAGGATGCCGTTTTTCTTTGCGGCCGCATAGATCCCCTTGAGGATAGCGAGCGAAACCGGATTCACCGCGGAGACGGGGATATGGTTGCTGGCGTATGGCGTGCGCGGATGGGCCGTGGATCCATCGCCGGTGGTCGGGTCATAGATCTGGCCCTTGGTTCCATTCATCGCCGCGCTGAGATCGATGTAAGTGTTGGTTGAGTCAGGCGTGAAGAAGCGCGAATCCGGAATCGTGAAGGTGCTGCCGATCTTTTCGTGGTCAGAGGTGCGCAGGTAGTCGCCAAAGATGAACAGCTTGTCCTTGATGATGGGGCCGCCGAAACTGCCGCCGAAGTAGTTATAGGAAAGATGGCCGAGAGGGCCGCCAAAGTAGGAGCGGGCGTTGGTCGCGTTGTTCTGCAGGAACTCAAACGCCGAACCATGGAAGGCGTTCGTGCCCGACTTGAGGGTCACGTTGGTCACTGCGCCGGTGGCGCGTCCAAGCTCTGCCTCAAAGTTGTTGGTGGAGATATCGACAGCCTGGATAGCCTCTGCCGGCGGAATGATGATCTGCAACAGGCCGGTGCGCTCGTCGTCGTCGATGCCTTCGATCTGATAGAGATTGCCCTGCCGGGGCAGGCCATTGGCTTCAGTCTGCAGGGAGCTTTGCGCATTGAAGAACTGCGAGTGCTGGAAGACCGCGGGCGCCGTGCCGGGAACGAGGTTGATCAGCGACTGGAAGTTGCGATTGGTGCCCAGAGGCATGTCCACAACATCCACGGATTCGATCTTTGTGCTGATGTCAGCGCGGTCGGTTTGCAGCAGCGGAGGCGCGGTGGTGACAACAACCGTCTCCGAGACATTGCCCGGAACCACGGAAATGTCCACGCGGGTGGCGGAGTTGGTTTGAAGGTTGACGTTCTGCTGCGAAACCTTCTTGAATCCCTTTGCCTCAATGCTCACTGTGTAGTTGCCGGGCGTGAGGGAGGGAAGGGTATAGTTGCCGCTTTCGTTGGTTACCGACTGGTGCACTGCGCCGGTTGCGTCTTCGGTCGCTGTCACCTTCGCGTTGGCGACACTGGCTCCGGTAGTGTCCGTCACCGTCCCGAGAAGGGTTCCGTTGACGGCCTGCCCGAGCAGGGCCTGAGAAGCGCATAGCAAGAAAAGGGCAAGCAGGAACCCTGCCAAGGGTTTCCATCCCCTGTGTGGAATCATGTGAAGCCTCCAAAAGTAAACCGAGTCCCAGCCTCGAACGTTATATTGTTCGAATAGCGAACCAACTCTACGTTTGGCCATCTGAATTGTCAAGGGAGAAATTGAAACCCCATCAAAACTGACCGGCGCCAGGCTCGGACGCCGCCAGGCTTTTCGCCGAAAAGTGCGATCACTTCCTGCAGTTTTGATGAGGCAAACCGTCCCGGACTTGCCACCCCGGCCGGGTGGCAAGTCCTGCGATGGCAGTAACCTGGAGGCTGTTATGGACATTTCCGCCGCCCCCGCAAAAGTCAATTGCAGGTACTAGAAGCGCGCCGTCAGGCGGATGGAAACAGACCGCCCCCGCCCGGTGAGGGGCTTGATCGGTCCCATCCACATCCCTGCCATGAAGTCGTCAAAGTTCACGCCTCCCAGCGGTAGCGCGTAGTTGCGGTTCAACAGGTTGTCGGCTCCGGCGCTTGCCTCGACCGGTCCGTGCCTATACCCCAAGCGAAGGTTGAAGAGCGCATAGCCCGCCGTCGCCTGCTCAAAGCGGCTGGGGTCCAAATGGTCCTTGCGGCCCACCGTCTCCACCCCCAGGCTCGCGCTAAATCCCTTCAGTTCCTCGTCCAGCGTCACCCGCCCGTTGAGCGGCATCATCTGGTAGAGGCCCGTATGCGTGTCCAGACGCTCTCCGCGCAGCCACCCGCCCACGCCGGAGAGACTGCCCTTTCCAAGCCGCCCGCCCTCCCAAAGCGCCCCGCTCGCGGAGAGGTCCGCTCCGTAGATGCGCGCATCGTGGTTGGCAAAGCGTAGTTTGGCAAACGAACTCATCCCATACATCGTCGTGTCCAGAGTGTCCACGTCAATGAAGTCCTGAATGCGGGTGGAGTAGGGCGTGAGTTTTGCCTCCCAGCGCCGCTGGCCGCCTGAGTGCAAGGCGACCGTGCCGCTCACGGTGTTGGCCGTCTCCGGCTTCAGGCTCACGTTGCCCACATAGTAGTTTCCGTCTCCAAACCAGCCGATCATGCCGCTGATCATCCAGCTCGTCGACCAGGCATAGCGCTCATACAGGTTGGGCGCGCGGGTCTTTCGCGCGTAGCCAAACTCGATGCTCGCCGCGGGGCTGGGCGCGTAGCGGGCGGTCGCGGTCAGGTCAATGGCTGCGTCCGTATGGGCGCGATGCGCGGCGTTGAAGGCCATGGCATCGGCTGCATACATCATCGAGTAGCCCTGCACCGTGCCCGCATCCATCCAGACCGTGTCGTTGCGCAGTCCCAGCAGCGTGGACCATTGAGGGCTCCATCGGCTGGCCAGTTCTGCAAACGTACCCACCCGGACGCGGCGTCCATTGTTCAGGTTCACAAACGTGTCCGGCCCCATGTACGGCGCGGTTCCCGGAACCGCCGGCCAGGTGTCGTCGAGCGCAAACCGATGCAGTTCGTTGCCTGCCCGCAGTGTGTTGCGGACTGAAAGCGGCAGCTCCAGATGCAGGCTGTAGCCCAGGTCGCGGCCATGCGTATTCATCGGCATGTCCATGGGCATGGGAAACCGGGCCTTGTCGTGGCCGATATTCATGGCGTGCCGCGCGTTCTGCCAGAAGATACGGCCGTCCAGCGCGCCCTGCTCTTTCAATCCGCGCCGATAGCGCACGTTGACTGACTCGGCGGTGTTTCCCGTCAGGTCCATCTGCGCTCCGGGAAATCCCTCATACGGCGTGCGGTGCAGTCCTGCCTCCACGATGAGCAGGTTGCCTCGCCCCTGCGCGGCCAGGGTAAGGGAATGGTCGGTGCTCTGGGAGTAGGTGGACGTGACCTTGTGCCCTGCGCCGTCTGTGTAGTCATCGCTTGCGGCCCAGGAGCCGTTGTAGCCGACCCCAAGGTTCCGTCCGGCCACCCACGCGGCAACCGATCCGCCAGCGTTGTTTCCGTTGGACCGGTAGAAGCCGGTGGAGTTGCCTTCCGCGTGAATCTTCTCGGCGTCAGCCGCAAAGACCGGGGGCTGCGACTCCACAGAGATGGTGCCACCCAGGCTGTCGCCGCCCAGGCTCACCGGCGTGATGCCGGCAATCACCGTAACCTGCGCCGCATGGGCTGGGGCGGTATAGGAGAGCGGCGGGTTCATGTGGTTGGGGCAGGAGGAGGAAACGGTCACGCCATCCACCACCACCTTGGCCCGCTCATCGCCCAGGCCGTGGAGCAGCGGAATGGAAGCGAGCTGCCCGTTGTCGCGCAGGCTCACGCCTGGCGCCCCGGCCGCAATCTCAGCTGTGTTGCGGCTGCGCGCCTGCTCTTCGGCGTCCACAGCCACGCGACTGGCCCCGGTCGTCTCGCTCTCGGCGGCCTCCACCTCCACCTCGGCAACAACCCTGGGGAGTTTGAGGGCTACCGATGCGTTCGCCTCCGCTCCCGGACGGATGGTGAGCCCCGGCAGTACGGCCGGCTCAAATCCCGCCGCGCGAATTGTGACCTGATAGACGCCGTCGGGAACTTCCCCAGCCGCAAACCTGCCTTCGGCATCGGCTGAGAGCGAACGGCGGAGCGTGTTGGTCAGACCGCGAATCTCAATTCTTGCTCCAGCGACCGCCGCTCCCGAGGGGTCTTTGACGGCCCCTGCGATGCGGCCGGCCGCGGACTCTGCAGCAGGAATGGAAGGCCTTGCCGCCTGGACGGCGGACGCGCCCTGCGCCAGGGATGGAACTGTAAGGAAAAACAGGAAGAACGCCGGCAGAAATGCCGGCAGAAGAGTGGATTTCATGGTGTCTCCTCATGCGTGAAAGGGCTCGAAGGATGGCGACAAGGGCCGAAGGGGCGGACTTGTCCCCGGTGCTTGCGGGCTGATCAGGCTTGAGGAGCGGGCGGGCCGCGTTTCTGATGGCTGCGTAGGAGCGAGACCCTGTAAAGGGCCTCGGTCTGCGGGCAGCGCGCCGGGTGGCTTACCACTTCGGCGTAGTAGAGGCCCTCGGTCTCCGCCTTCGCCCTGGGAGAATGGACCGCGCTGGCACTCGACGGGCGGCAGGGGCAGTTTTCCGCGACGGTGGTGAAGCCTCGCTGTCCATCCGCCTGGCCTGACATCCTGGCCATGTTGCAGTGGTGCTTGCCGTTTCTGCGGCAGCAGGCGGGCAGGCTGGCGTCCGCGTCGGGGACGAAGAGGGGCGCCATCAGCGTCCAACTGAAGAGCATCATCAACGAAATGGCGATGGCCCGGCGCATCACGACGCTCCCAGTCTAGTCCAGCCCGGAGACCGTCTTCTGTGACGGCCGTCAGCCGTCTGGCCTTCCGCGTAGAATCAACGCATGGGCCGCTTTCCACTGCTGCCCGCCCCTTTATGTCACGCAACTTCTACATTCTGGCCGCCACGCTCGGCTTCTTCGCGCTGCTTTCGGCGGCCATGGCTCTGGTGCCCTCCAGCTTTCAGCCTGGACTGCCCACCAACGGGTCGCTCTGGCGCACGGTTGCGCTGCTGCTGGTGCTTGGGGGGCTGGCGGCTGCGCTCATCGGCGTCATGAGCCACCTGTTTGAACAAGTGGACCGCCGCAGCGAACAGGCGCGGATCGCCGCCCGGCGCAAGCGGCGGGACGGCCGCTGAAGTCCATCGTTCATCGCACCCGGTAAAATGGATTGAGGGGATCCGTTCCCCCAAAAGAATCGAGCCGACGCCCATGTATGAAGTCACCGTGGAGGCAGGTTTTTCCTCCGGACACTACCTCCGCAACTACCGGGGCAAGTGCGAAAATCCGCACGGGCACAACTACAAGGTGCGCGTCACTCTGTGCGGCCGCGAGCTGGATGAGACCGGCCTGCTGCTCGACTTCAAGCTGCTCAAGCACGTGCTGCGCCCGGTCATCGAGCGCATCGACCACCAGATGCTCAACGACCTGGAGCCCTTCACGGTGCTCAACCCTTCGGCCGAGAATATAGCCCGCTACTTCTACGACCAGACCAGCGAGCAGCTCAGCGAGATGACCCAGGGGCGCGTCCGCATCAAGGACTGCACCATCTGGGAGACCGACACGACCACCGCAACCTACTACGAGTAGCCGCGGCCGGCGGACTGCCGGAGTTCAAGCTTCAGTTCATCTGGCTGGACTTGGACTGGAGGTACTTGTCGAAGGGAATCTCAAAGTAGAAGAGTTCCTTGCCGTCGGCGTCGCGCAGCTTGCGCAGGTGCAGGCGCGCCCCCTGCAGCGGGTGGTCGAGGTCCGAAACATCGTAAAACAGAAACCCCGCTCGCGTGCTGTGCGGCTCCACTACGAGGGCGCCGTACTCAAAGGTGTCGAAGTCCTGCTCGATCTCCTTGTTGCCGGCCTTGGGCTTCAGCTTGATGGAGGGCAGGCCGCCGGGCAGCGGAATCTTCTTGCCCTCGCGCTCCTTGCGCGTCATCAGCCGCTCCACGTCTTCCGGTTCGGCGGCCTGAATCTTGTCGCCCGCCGCCGTCAGGAACAGGATCCGCGCATCGCGCAGGCTGATCGGGCGGTCTCCGTTGTTGGTCACAATCAGCCGCACCGGCATTACGCCGTGGGCCAGGTAATCGACGCGGAAGATCGCCTCTTTCTCTTTGGTGTCGAAGGGCTCAGCGGCAATGGCGACCTTTTCGTCCTCGTGAATCTCGACGGCGGCAAAGGTGGTGGCCGGCTGCACAGGCGGCGCCAAGTGGTCAGCGGCCAGGGCCGGCAGCGCCAGCCAGAGCAGAGACAGCGGAATGGCCCGCGGGATTCTCATCGTGCTCGACTGTATCATTTGAGGGTTAGACCGCTGGAAAGAGCGTTCGGTTGCGCATGATTCTGTTTTTCTACAACCTGCTTCTGCTGGCCGGGCTGGCGGTGACTCTGCCCTGGTGGCTGTGGCGCACCGCCACCACGCAGAAGTATCGCGAGGGGCTGCTGGAACGGCTGGGCCGCGTTCCCCAGCGGCTTCGAGGCCGGCCGGGAGTTATCTGGCTCCATGCCGTCTCGGTAGGCGAGGTGCTCGCCGTGAGCCGCCTTGTGGGCGAGCTGGACCTGGCCTTCCCCGGCTGCAAACTCATGGTCTCCACCACCACCCGCACCGGCCAGGCTCTGGCCCGGGAGCGCTTTGGAGCCGGCCGCGTCTTTTACTGCCCGCTGGACCTCCCGTGGGCCGTCCGCGCCTATCTCAATGCCCTCCAGCCGCGGCTGCTGATCCTTGCCGAGACCGAGTTCTGGCCCAACCTGCTCAGCGGCTGCTTCCGTCGCGGAATTCCTATCGCCGTGGTGAATGCGCGCATCTCCGACCGCTCCTGGCCGCGCTACCACCTTCTGCGCGGCCTCTTTGGCCCGATACTTGCCAAACTGAGC
The DNA here is from genome assembly GCA_903849645.1 of uncultured Acidobacteriaceae bacterium. Taxonomy (GTDB): domain Bacteria; phylum Acidobacteriota; class Terriglobia; order Terriglobales; family Acidobacteriaceae; genus Telmatobacter. The sequence continues at coordinate 101,524 of CAINJJ010000041.1, forward strand.
CGCGTGCTGGCGCAGACTGAGACTGATGCGGCGCGGCTCCGTGCCATCGGCTGCCTGCCAGAGCGCGTCCGGGTGGCCGGCAACCTCAAGTTCGACGTCCGAGCTGCCGGGGAGTCCGACGCCACGCGCATTCTCAAGAGCCTGGGCACGGGGGTCAGGTTCCTGGTGGCGGGCAGCACGCTGGACGGAGAAGAAGCCGCTCTGCTGGACTCCTGGCCAGACCTGCTGCAAGCCGATCCCAACCTGATCCTCGTCCTCGCGCCGCGCCACCCGGAACGCTTCGCGGCCGTGGCTGCCCTGCTTGAAAGCTCCGGCCTGGCCTGGGTCAGGCGGTCCGGCTGGACGACTCCAGAGCCATCCGCCTCGCCCTCTCTCCAGCCCGGCTCCGTTGTATTGGTTGACACCATCGGCGAGCTGGCCTCGGTCTACTCCCTGGCCGCCGTCGCCTTTGTGGGTGGCAGCCTGGTTCCGGCAGGGGGACACAACCCGCTCGAACCAGCTCAGTTTGGGGTGCCCATCGTCATGGGTCCGCACCTTGCCAACTTCCGCGCCATTGCCGACGACCTGCTGGCTCATGACGCCCTCCGCATTGCCGGCCTGGGAGAGTTGACCGCGGTCTTGACTCAACTTCTCCGGGACTCCGCCGCCGCGGCAGCCCTCGGCGAACGCGCCCGGCAGGTCTTCGCCAGCCAGGCGGGCGCCACCGCCCGCTGTGTTGAAGCCATCCGCGAGCTGCTGGCTACTCAGGCTGGCCGCCCATGAGGCGCCCACTTCTGGCTCCCTTCGTGCCGCTCTATGCCGCCGCGGTGGCCCTGCGCAATCGCCGCATTGAAAACGGATCTGAGCCAGTGCGCCGACTGGCGGCCCCGGTCGTCAGTATCGGCAACCTCTCCACCGGGGGCTCCGGCAAGACGCCCCTCGCCATCGCCGTCGCCCAGGGCCTCAGTCGCCGGGGCTTTCAGGTGGACGTGCTCTCCCGCGGCTACGGCCGCACCAGCCGCCTGGCGGCCCGGGTCCGCCTGGACGGAACCGCGGAGGAGTTTGGCGACGAGCCGCTCCTGATCGCCCGCGAGACCGGCCTTCCCGTCTACGTGGCCCGCCAGCGTTACGATGCAGGGCTGCTCGCTGAAGCCGACGCCACGTCAGACGCCGGGCAGGCCGCGGGCCCATGCGTGCACATCCTTGACGATGGCTTCCAGCACCGGCAACTTGCCCGTGCCGTCGATATCCTGCTGCTCAGCAGCCAGGACCTGGAAGACACCCTGCTCCCCGCCGGCAACCTCCGTGAGCCGCTGCGGGCCATTGCGCGGGCCGATGTAATCGCCGTTCCCGCCGACGAACCAGAGGTCGAGCGGTACCTGCGGCAGGTCATTCCCTTCGACCGCTGCACCGAGGCGCCCCGCTTCAGTGAGCCCATCTGGCGCATCCGGCGTGTGATGCAAGTTCCAGACGTGGACGGGCCGGTCCTTGCCTTCTGCGGAATCGCCCGCCCCGGCCAGTTCTTTGCCGGTCTGCAGGCTGCCGGGCTGCGGCTAGCTGCCAGCCAGGCCTTCCCCGACCACCACCGGTACACCGCCCGCGACCTCGCCCGGCTCCTTGCCCTTGCCCACGGAAGGAATGCCTCCGCCCTTGTCACCACCCAGAAGGACCTGGTCCGGCTGGGTCCCCTGGCCGCGGACCTTTCCGGCTCTGTGCCCCTGGTCGCCGCGGGGCTTAGCGTCGAGATCGAGGACGAAGCCGCCGCGCTCGACTGGCTTGCTGCCCGTCTCGCGCCCATGCCGGCCCGCTCTTCGCTGTGAGAAAATCCTAGTTTGCAAACCAGGTCCAAGATTCGGCTGCTGGTGGTGCGCCTTGGCGCCATGGGCGACATTCTTCACGCCCTGCCCGCGGTCACCGCGCTGCGCAAGATGCACCCCGCGTGGGTGATTGACTGGGTCGTCGAGCCCAAGTGGCAGGCCTTGTTGTCCGCGGAAGGGACCGCCGAGGGTTCCGGCCCTCTGAATGCCGCCCGCCCGGTGGTGGACCGACTCCGCTTTGCCGCCACCAAACAATGGCGCAAGGCGCCCTTCAGCTCCAAGACCCTGCATGAGATCAAGGCACTGCGAAGCTCCCTTCGCGACGCCGAGTACGACATCGTCCTGGACCTGCAGGGCTCCCTCCGCTCCGCCGTGATCGGCAGTCTCACCGGGTCCCACCGCCGCATTGGCGAGGCTGCGCCCAGGGAGGCCGCCGCCCGCTGGTTCTTCACCGAGACGGTGGTCACCACGGGGGCGCACGTCATCGAGCAGGATGTGGAACTGGCCTCGGCCATTGCCGGGGACGAACTGCAGACCCTGCGCCCGTGGCTGCCGATAGACCCGGCAGCCGAAGTTTGGGCCGATACCGTTCTGCCCCCTGGCAGCAGCGAGCCGGCAGTGCTCATCAACCCCGGCGCGGGATGGGGCGCCAAGCGCTGGCCGGTGGAGCGCTACGCCGCCGTGGCCCAGGGGCTTGTCGCGCAGGGCTGCCGCGCCGTGGTCAATGCCGGTCCCGGCGAACTTCCGCTAGCAGAGACAATCGTGCGGGCTGCCGGCGGGTCGGCGGTGGCCCTCACACCCTCGCTGGGCGAGTTGATCGCCCTCACCCGGCGCGTTTCCCTGGCCATCGCCGGAGACACCGGACCGCTGCATCTTGCCTGCGCCCTGGGACGGCCGGTGGTAGGCATTTATGGGCCCACCGACCCCAGCCGCAACGGCCCCTTCGGCGCGGCATTCAAGGTGTTGCGCAGCCCCCAGAGCCGCCGCGACCATACCCGCTACGCAACCCCCGAGGCCGGCCTGCTGACCATCAGCCCGGAGGAGGTGCTCCGGGCCGCGGGGCAACTGCTTTATCCTGAGACGGAGCCCGAAAGCCGACCATGACTCAACCCGCCAACCCGCCCCAGGACTGGATCGCTCGCTGGCAGCGCGTGGCCCGCCGCATCCGTGTTCCCCTGGGCTTTGTCACCGCCGCGCTCTACCTGTTTGAACTGTGGCGGCGGGCCCCGCAGCCTGCCGCCGTCGCCTGGAGCCTGGCGCTCGTCCTTCCGGGCCTCTGGCTCCGCGGCTATGCCGCCGGCTACGTCAAGAAGAACCGCGAACTCACCCAGACCGGCCCCTATGCCTACACGCGGAATCCCCTCTATCTCGGATCCATGCTCATTGCCGCCGGGTTTGCCGTCGCCCTGCTGAGCTGGCCGGTGGCTCTGGTGCTGGCCCTTGGGTTCGGCGTCATCTACGTCCCGGTCATCGCTTCGGAGGAGCGGTTCCTGCGTTCCGCGTTTTCCGGCTTTGACCAGTATTGCCAGCAAGTTCCCCGTTTGATCCCCCGCCTCACCCCGGCCCGCAATCCCGGAGAGCAGAGCGCTCCCGGCACATTCTCGTTTTCCCTTTACCTCCGCCACCGCGAGTACAATGCTTCTATAGGGGCTGCCCTGCTTTACCTCAGCCTGCTTCTTCTGCGGCCCTCCCTCGCCGCACTCGTGCGCGGACTGCACTGAGCGGTTCAAGCGCCCCGACCGTCCAATCGATCAGGAAAGATCAAGAGAGATCAAGGAGCCACGCCCCCCGGTGAAGACGCGCACTTTCGCAGCATCCATCTTTTGCGCCCTTGCCCTGGCCGGTATGGCACACGGCCAGTTGGCCGCGCCTCGCGCCGGTTTCAGTTTTCCGCAAAAGCAGACCCTTACCTATTCGGTTGACTGGCGGGTCTTTCCCGCCGGCACCGCCGTTCTCCACTTTGAGTCGTCCGGAGGCTGGGAGCGGATCAGCGCGAATGCCGACACCATTGGGGCCATCAACCTGCTCTTCCACGTGAGCGACCGCTTCCAGTCCACTTTTGATCGGGAAAAGGGCTGCACCTACGAGTTTGACAAGCAGACAGTGGAAGGCCGCCGCCAGGTCAACTCCACGCAGAAGCTGGACTATGCGCAGGGGAAGTCGATTCTGGACGAGAAGAACCAGGTGACGGGGCAGACCAAGCACCTGGAGTCGCCCATTCCCGGCTGCGTCTCCGACCTGCTGACCGGCATGTTCTATGCCGCGTCGCAGCCTATCGAGATCGGCAAGACCTTCGTCATTCCCGTTGTGGACGCCCTGCGCGTGGTCCCCGTGACCATGAAGGTTGAGGGCCGCGAAGAGATCAAGACGCCCCTCGGCGCCTTCAAGACCCTGCGCGTGCAGCCCACGGCCGAGGCTGGCGTGGTGAAGAATCGCGGCAACATCTGGATCTGGTACACGGATGACGAGCGCCATCTGCCCGTGCAGATGCGCGCCCGCCTCTTCTGGGGCACCATCACCTTCCGCCTCGTCGGCAACGAAAACAAGTAGCGCCGGTCCCCTCGGACGTTCTTTTTACACCGGGGCGGGGTTGCGCTCCGTGAACTGCCTCTGGTGCCAGTAGGGGTAGATGGGCGGCTGGGCGCTGGCCTTGTCCAGCGCGGCCACCTGCCCGGCGGTCAGGCTCCAGCCCACCGCGGCCAGGTTTTGCCGCAATTGCTCTTCGTTGCGCGCTCCAAAGATGAGCGATGAGACCGTGGGCCGCGTGAGCAGCCAGTTCAGCGCCACCTGCGGAACGGTTTTGCCGGTCTCCGCGGCCACCGCGTCCAGGGCGTCCACCACGGCGTAGAGGTGCTCGTCCGCCACCTGAGGCCCGTATTCGGCGTTCTGATAGCGTAGCCGGCTCACTTCAGGCAGAGGCTGGCCGCGGCGGATCTTTCCCGTCAGCCGTCCCCAGCCCAGCGGGCTCCACACCAGCGCGCCCACCTTCTGGTCCAGCCCCAGCGGCATCAGTTCCCACTCGTATTGGCGGCAGATGAGCGAGTAGTAGACCTGGTGGGCCACATAGCGCGACCAGCCGTATCGGTCCGACACGGCCAGCGACTTCATCAGGTGCCAGCCGGAGAAGTTGGAGCAGGCGATATAGCGCACCTTGCCCTCACGGACAAAGGTGTTCAGCGTGTCCAGCACTTCTTCTACTGGCGTCATGGCGTCAAAGCCGTGCAGGTGGTAGATGTCCACATGGTCCGTTCCCAGGCGGCGCAGGCTGGCCTCGAGCGAACGGCGCAGGTGGTAGCGCGAGGACCCCACGTCGTTGGGCCCGTCTCCCAGCCGGAAGGTGGACTTGGTGGAGATCAGCGCCCGGTCCCGCCGGCCTTCGAGCGCCTTGCCCAGCACCATCTCCGACTCGCCGTCGGAGTAGACGTCGGCCGTGTCGAACAGGTTGACCCCGGCCTCCAGGCAGATGTCCACCATCCGCCGCGCCTCGTCAATGTTGTCGGTGGCGCCCCAGCCCTTGAAGAACTCCGAGCCTCCGCCAAACGTGCCGGCGCCAAAACTGAGAACGGGAACCTTGAGGCCGGAGCCTCCCAACAGACGATATTCCATGCCGTTTGGATGCGGCGGACGGCGGGAGGATGCAGGGCGAGGGAGCACGGGGGGGGCGGCGAGAGTGTTACTGCGGGTGAAATGCCGCGGCCGATCGTGTATTTTCCATGCCGAAACTAGACTCTGGCGAAGATGTGGACCGACCAACTGGCGAGATTGATTGCCAACTGTCCGTTGGTTGCATTCAGAAGATAACCCGGGTTGCCGACTGTGTTGACGCCGCCGTAGAGCGGAGCCTGGGAGTTGAATACTTCCTGCCAGGCGCCGCTGTCGCCGGCAAGGCTCACGGCGTACTGAGAGTTATCCCACTGGCCGTCGCTGGCGTTGACCACAATAAGGAGCACATCGCCGGTATCGCCCCAGCGTTTGAAGGCGACGATGTCGTTGGTGAAGTCGGTGTGCGTGATCTGGCCCGCGGCGGAGCGGAGGGCCGGATGGCTCCAGCGGAGGGTGTTGACGTCGGTGACCATGCGCTGCATGGGGGCGCCCAAATCGTCGCCGATGCGCTGCCAGTCGAGGCGGTTGTCCTGACCGGCGCCGACCCATGGATTCCAGAAGCCATCGATGTGGCCTTCGGTTCCCATAAACAGCATCGGCGTTCCGGGGATGGTTGCGTTGAGCGCCCAGGCGAGCCGGCACTTGGCGCGGGCGTACCCGTTGAGGCGGCCGCCGAAGCGCTGGGCAAGATAATGCCCGCTGTTGTTGGCGTCGTTGTAGATCTGATCGTGCGAGCCGGTGAGGTAGTTGACGAGATGCCAGGGGTTGGGATCGGAGAAGTTGCCGATGCGCCCCGTGAGGGAATCGACGGCGTTGACGCCATTGAGAATGTCAAACATTCTCCAGGGGCTGTCCATGTTCCACGTGGCGCAGAAGCCCAGGCTGCCATAGGGGTCGCTCCAGGGCGCGACGGAGGTTGAAGAATCCCCCGGGTTGTATTCAGCGATGAGGTACTTGCCGGGAAATTCGGCCCGAAGCGCCCACGCGATCTCCGCGATGGCGCCGGGGTCGATGGCTTGCACGGCGTCGAAGCGCAGCCCATCCACGCGGTAATCGCGCAGGTAGAGGCGTGCGTTATCGAGCAGGAAGTTCCGGACCTCCTGTTGCCAGGTGGCGAAACCCTCGCCCCAGGGGGTGTGATGGCCATGGATGTGGTAGATGCCGCCGGGGATTCCGTTGTCGCCGGAGCAGTTGCCGTCGTATTGCCAGTACCGGTTGTTGGCCTGTCCGGCGTGGTTGTGGATGACGTCGAGGATGACGGCGAGACCGATGCTGTGCGCCGCGTCGATGAGCTGCACCAGCTCGGCGACGGCCTGGCTCGGGGCCGTGGCGTAGAGATTTTCAGACGCAAACATGTCCGAGGGTCCGTAGCCCTCGCCGGCCCCGCCCGCGGTGTCGGCCTGGAAATTGGAGATGGGCAGCAATTCTATGGCGTTGAACCCGAGGCTGCGGATATAGGGGAGGCGACTTTTGAGGTCGACGAAGGTGGCGGTGGGGTGCGGATTGACCAGTCCGTCGTTGCGGCCGGTGAAGGATCCCACGTGGAGCTGATAGATGAGGAAGTCCTGAAAAGGCGGCGTGATGAAGGGAGTGCGGCTTTCAGTGAAGAGCCTGGGGTCGACGATATAGCCCTGGCACGCGGCGGCAGAGCCCTCCACCTGAAGGGCGCGGGCGTCGGTGCGCAAGTGGGGTTGCGAGGTGTCGTTGTCTGGGCCGGGGGCGGTGGTGATGCGGTACTGGTAGCGCGTGCCCGGCGGCGCGGGGATGCCGTCGGCCGACCAGTTGGGCGTGCCGGTCTCGTTGGCGAGTGCGAAGGCGGTGTTGGGGGTCGGATGGTCGAGGACGACGTCGACCTGGGCGGCAAAGGGCGCCCAGACACGGAAGCGGACGGCGTCCTCGCCCGGATAGTAGAGGCTGCCCATGCCGTCGTTCTTGTGTGACGGTGCATTCATATCGTTCTCCAGAGGGGGGGAATAGGAACGGTATGGGCGGATGGTATCAAGAAACGGGACGAATGGGAGATGAATTTAGCGAGGTTTGGGGTGAAAACCCAGCGTTGATTGCAGAGCATTTGCGGGCGGTACGAAAGTCCTGCCTGGACATCTTGAACAAATGCAGCATGTCAGCCACCGCTGCGCTGTGACAGCACGTCAGCGAGTCAGCGGCGGCCGCAATCGAGGCTGGCTCCGGGCACCCCGTACGGGTGGGCGGAGGTGGGCCAGAAGCTTGTTACTTGCTCAACTGCTTGACGAAGAAGTCGGCCATGAGGTGATTGGCTTCGATGGCCTCAGGGAGTTTTTCGCTGTACCAGAAGGCGTGGGGCAGGGCGTCGTAGACCAGGAGGCGGGCGTCGACGCCGGCAAGGACGTAGGCGCGATGGAGGTTGATGGTGCCGCTGAGCAGCAGATCGCGTCCGCTGGTGACGAAGAGGGTGGGCGGGTAGCCGTGAAGGTCGGCATAGATGGGCGAAAGAACGGGGTCCACGAGGCGGGTGGAGGCGGAGTATTCGGCCTGGATCGGGCTTGCCTCGGGGATGTCAAGGTGGCCGGAGAGTCCGCGGAGGGCATAGAGGGCCATGGAGTCGCCGTCACGGGCAAAGTCGCCCATGCCACTGAAGATGCCGAGGGCGGCGGGCATGGGCAGGCCAAGCTGGCGGATACGGACGGCCACTTCGGCGGTGAGGATGGCGCCGGCAGAGGTGCCGTAGAGGACAATGTGGGCCGGCTTGTAGGTCTTGAGCAGCTCTTTGTAGACGGCGATGGCGTCATCCACCGCTGCGGGGAAGGGGTTTTCCGGAGCGAGGCGGTAGAGGGCGGCGACGACCTTGATTTTGGTGTAATAGGCGATGGGGATGGACTCGGTGTAGGAGCCGGAGTCCGAGTTGAAGCCGCCGCCGTGGAGGTTGAGCAGGACCTTGTCCTTGTTGGCCTCGGAGAGGTTCGCGGGGGTGACGATGCGGACGGGGACGCCGGCGATTTTTTCTTCGACGATGGTGTTGGGGCAGAGGGCGGTCCAGGCGATGCGCGCGCCGGCGGTGTAGGCGTCGGTGCCCTTGCGGCGTTCCGCGAGGGACTCGGGCGGGCCCTGATCGGGCTCGGGGCGGGCGAGGAAGGACTGCGCCTCGCGGCTGACGGTTTTGGGCACGGGCACGACGCGGGTGACGTGGGCGGCGCCCTGGGCGTCAATGAAGCTGGTGTCGCTGCTGGGGGCTTCAGCCGCGGTGGTGGGGTGGGGTACGGCTGTGGGCTGCTGCGCGCAGAGGCAGGCGGAGGCGGCGCAGAGGAGCAAGGCGGCAAGGCGGGAGATGGATGTCATGCGAGGGGCTCCGGGACGGGAAATGCCGAAGCAGGCGACGGGTCAAGCCGCCTGATGCGGAACCCGTTCACGATAGCAGAGAGCCGGGGAAGCGATGGGGCCAGGGTGTCCGGCGGCGGAGAAGAGCGTGCCAACGTGCCTCTTCTCCGCCGCGGGGTTGCTGCGGATGGATCAAAGCGGCAAAACCAGCAGTCCGGCTGCCAGCAGGTGTTTGGTGAGGCGGTCGAGGGCCCTGGGCAACTTGTAGCCGACAGTGCGGTCTCCCATGCCCAGTATCTGGGCGGTTTCGGCGTGGGTGTACTCCTGGAGGACGATGCGGCTGATGATCTGCCGATCCAGAAGAGGGAGCCTGTTGATGCACTTCTCGATGTCGAGAACGAAGATGACCGCATCTTCGAAGGTGCGCACCGGTCGGCTCGATGCCCATCCGCGGGCGATTGGTTCGCCCAGGATGGAGGGCGCCCGGCCCACCTGCATGGAGGCGTAGAGGTAGCGCCGCAACAGGCTTTCGGTGTGCCTGCGGTAGAAGCCGAGGCTGATGTCCGGCTCGTCCTCGGATGAGTTGACGGCGGCCCGGGCCGGTGATGCCGGGGCTGCCTTTTGTGCGGCGATTCTGCGGCCCAATCTGTATGCCGGTTCCGGATTGGCCGCTCCCCACGAAACCGGCAACAACAGCGCCGCGCTCACTGGGCGCCTCCACCCAGATCAGCCACGGCCCAAACCCTCAACAACGGTTTACGGCGGGGACGCCCAGGGCGCTTGCGGCTGTCGGGCGTGGGAAAGTCCCTGAGTTTTGTTTCGCACTGCCGGCAGTAAACACTTCCCTGATCCTGGGTGCGATACCAAAGGCAACCGCATCCTTCGCAAACTTTCAATTGCACGCGCATTTCCATGACGAATTCTCCGTAGTTCTTTTCTTTCCCGTCGGGTTTGTTTTACTTGCTTCTCTCCGCGGGGCAGAGAAAACCAGTTGCGTCATCTCAGGTTTCTTTCGTCCTGATGGGGGATCGCCGCCTGTGTCCTCTCGTTTCTTGTCATGCTCCTGGCGCGCAGATTCTGGAATTTTCGCTTCGTCCTGCCCCGGGCGCTTCTGCGGAGCGCTCTGGGTTGGGAATGAAAGAGAGTCGCGCGGTTTTTGACCGCGCCCGTGTTCACCAACCGCCGAAAAGGACAGGATTGCTGCCCGTTCCGGCCTAGCGGTGACGAAACGTTCCCTCAAAGATTCCCACAAGCCAACACGAGATTAAGTAAAGCCAATCTAGAAACCTGCTTCTCTTGCGTCAATGCTCTCGGGCACATTTCCTCATCTTTGCTTTCCAATCCCTACGCGAGGGTCGAGAATGTAGGCAAATCAGCCTTTCCAGCTTTTCAGTGAGCAATGTGCAGCAAAGGTTGCCATTGCTGGTGGCTGATTTTCCACAAATGAACTTTACCCAGATGCATGAACGACTCCGGCTGGAACTGCTGCGCAGGATACAGCGGGGCACCCTGAGCGTGTCTCTGCTGGCCAGGCAGACCGGGTATGGGCAGGCGCATCTGTCGAACTATTTGCATAGCCGGCGGCAGCTCTCGCTGGAGGCGCTGGACCGGATACTGATGGCGCAGCACATGGGAGCCGCTGAACTGCTGCCGGCAGTGCTCCAGAGGGGCTCTCCGCCGGGAGATGCGGAAGGAGGGGCGGTGCCGGTGGTGTCTCATGCGGCCGCGCTGTTTGAGCCGCACATCCGGCCCGGAGCGGTGCAGTCGATGCTGCATCTGCCGGGTGGACTGCTGGAGACGATCCGCACCCGTGTTTCCAATCCGCGCCGCGCCTGGCAGCGGTTTGTGGCGGTGCGGGTCCAGGCCGCGGACGCGCTGCCGATGGAGCCGCTGCTTTTGCCGGAGGCGATCACGCTGATCGACCGGCACTACAACTCGCTGATGCCCTACCGGCCGAATCGGCCCAACCTCTACGCGGTGCGGCATGGGGCGCACCTGACCCTGCGCTACGTGGACTTTGTGGCCAACCGGCTGGTGCTGCGGCCGCACAACATCGCCTACCCCGTGGACCTGATCGAGGTGGACCCAGGGGAGTCGCCGAGCGATTTGATTGCGGGACGGGTGGCGCTGATTTTGAACGAGCCGTAGGGAAACGCAAGTTGTGTCTAGGCGCAAGACTCCGACCGTAAAATGGCGCACGCGGGTTCCGTGCATTCAACTGGACATTTGATTTGGAGCGGGAACCGCTTCGTGTTTCTTCCTATGCAGTCTCCAGAAGAAAGTCTGCCGGCCGCACGATCCTCACCTCATTCCATGGATGCAGCACCAGCAAATCCTCATCACTGCTGACCAGGGCGCCAGCCTCGCATGCTGCTGCCAGGGCCAGAAACTTGTCATCCTTTGGATCACGGCATCGAATACCGGCAGCAGGCCAATCCCGATCATGAACAATGAAGAGCCGGGCGTTGCCCTCAATCAACCGGATGAACTGCCGGCGGGCGTCCTCGTTCAAATACCGGCTGAACTTGTCTCGTGCAAGAACCTCTCTCAACTCCTCCAAGGTCTCTTTGCTGACGCAGAGAGTGGAGTATCGAAAGGCCTTCAGCAGTGCTTGGTAAGGTATGGAATCCGGCCGCAGGGCAGAAGAGACCAGTGTGCTGGTATCAAAGACCACCCTCTGTTCGCTCACCGGGACTCATGGACCAGACGATTCACCTCTTCATCTGTAAGTGCGGCGGCACTAGCCTGCTGGGTGGGCGTCCGGGCTTGTTTGGCTTGCAGACTCCACGCCTCCAACTCAGCCACTGCCCGGCTGCGGCGTCGCCTGGCGTCCAGCAACTCTTCCATGTCGCGCGGCGAAACGATGAAGGCAGCCGGGCGTCCATGGCGGGTGACGGAGACGGTTTCCCGTTGGGCCATGTCGATCAACTGCCCAAAGCGGTTCTGGGCCTCAACGGATGTGACGGTAACCATGGGCTCCTCCAAAGTAGCTAGTTTAACTATATTGGAGATTCTAGCTTTTTTCCAGCGTCTGCTCCGATGCCGCGGCCGCACAACATCGCCTACCCTGTGGACCTGATCGAGGTAGACCCAGGGGAGTCGCCCAGCTATTTGATTGCGGGGCGGGTGGCGCTGATATTGAACGAGCCGTAGGGCAGGCGGGCGGCCAGTTCAGTGCGAAACTGCCGGGGGCACTCCTGGGGAAAGTCCGGCAAAGTTCCGCATTGGCGGTGATCCGGGCAGGAGTATCGATTGTGTATCGGGCTGACCCGCTAAGAATGAAGATGCTTCGCATCTCGATATGCATCGAGCAAAGGTAGACATCTACATGTGCAACACTAGCGACCCTGGTTTATAGTTCCCACATGCGAAGACCTGCCGGGCTTCTGGTTGCTCTTTTCTGTTGTGCTGCCGCTGCACAGAAGCCCGCTGCCACCGGCAGCGTCAGTGGCCATGTCACCTGCTCGGACACCAACACTCCAGCGCGGCTGGCCATCGTGGTCCTTCGGCCCGTCCCGGCAGCCAAGAGTGCTGACCCCGCTGCAGCAAGCAAATCCATCGAAGCGCGTCGCGTGCAAACACTGCTCGACGGTTCCTTCTTGATTCCCAAGGTGGCCCCAGGAACCTACCTTGTCCTGGCATCCATGGCAGGATACATTTCCCCCCTCGCCATTCTGGGCGTCGGCAACGAGGACCTGCTTGAGCCCACAGACGATTTGCGGAAGCGCATTGTCGAGCGCGTCCCCACGATCTCCGTGGACGCCAACGGATCCGCCTCTCTGAACATTTCTCTTGAACGTGCCGGAGCCGTGAACGGCGCCATCCTCTACGAGGATGGTAGCCCCGCTCCCGGAATTGGTGTGCAACTGCGCGAACGAAAGCAAGGCAAGTGGGTACTCGTTCACAACGTCGTCGGCGACGGCATGGGTTCTGGCAATGCCACCACCGACGACCGCGGCAACTTCCGCATCACCGGCCTGCCCCCCTTGAAGGAGGCCATCGTTGAGGCAGACCTCAGCGCTCAAAACTCAACTCTCAATTTCAGTAAGAACGGCTTCAGCACGTCCGGAGGGTCATCGTTTTCGCTCGCGTTCTACTCCGGCGGGGCATTGCGCCCCAACGATGCCAAGTCCTTCCAACTCACCATGGGCGAAGAGCGCCCCGGTGAAGACATCACCCTTCCCATCTCCAAGCTCCACAAGGTCCAGGGTGTCCTGCTTGCCAAGAAAGACGGTCACGTCCTGAACTACGGCTCTGTCTCTTTGCTGTTCGCCGATGATCGCAGCCAACTTGGCACCACCGAAATTGGCGCGGACAATGAACACTTCGACTTCGCATTCGTACCGGAGGGCGACTACCTGCTGAAGGTGAACTCCGCCGCCGATGCTCGCTTTGACGAAGTTCCCAATGCGCCCGGCTCGATGCCTCCGTCATGGACAAAGACCACCATGGCCCACGAATACGGCACCACCGAGATCCCGCTTCACGTCGAAACCGAGCGCACCGGGGTCACGGTCGATGTGCCGGAAAAGGGTTCTGCCCCAAATAATGCCGGTCAGCCGTGATCCCGTGTACCGCGTTCAAGGCCGAATAGCATGAAGAGCAGGAGCTTTGGAGGGAAGAATCGTCGCCAAAGGGGAAGTTTCGAGTTCTGCGGCTGAGAGCTTGAGGCTACTCGAACAGTGTGGCGACCTTTGCCAGCACTTCATCCAGGATCGGCGCCGGCAAGGAGTCCACCTTGCGGGCATGGCGGGCGGCCAGGTCGAGAACGCGTGGCTGATCGCAGCGCACGACGCCGGTGGTATTGATCCCCGTGACAGGTACGGCGAAGGCCAGGCGGCGACCGAATTCGCCGCCATTCGTAATCGGCAGAACCACCGGCAGTTTGGTCGCCTCGTTGAACTCGGCGGGCGATACGACCAGGACAGGGCGGCTGCCGCTTTGCTCATGCCGGGTGGTCGGGTCGAGAGAGACCATATAAATGTCGCCGCGCTTCATAGCAGCTCACCACCCACGGCGGGCGCATCAACCCATTCACTCTCCCCGGCGGGTTGCGGCTGCAAATAGTCCGAGACAGCCAACAACTCCGCGAGCGTGTAGCGCGGTCTTGGGCTGGGGTTGACGACCAGGCAACCGTGATCGACTGCCAGGCCGACGGTCGCACCAACTTGCAGATTGAGTTGATCGAGAAAGGCAGGTGGGACGGCCAACATGATGGAGCCACCCACCTTGCGCAGATTGGTTGTATGCACTGTGCCCTCCCTGCGGATAAATTATATAAAAGTATAACACGGGCAGTAGATGGATGAGCTTCTTCGAGGATGCTACTCGCTTCAGCCGCCGATGGCGGGGTTGTCAAAGCGGGTGTATTTGGCCACGAAGTTGAGAAAGACGGTCTCCGTGGGGCCGTTGCGCTGCTTGGCGATGATGATCTCGGACTTGGCCTTGTCGGCCTCGGTGAGCTCCTCGGTGCGGTTGTAGTAGGACTCGCGGTGGATGAAAGCCACCACGTCGGCATCCTGCTCGATGGAGCCGGACTCGCGCAGGTCGCTGAGCATGGGGCGCTTGTCGTCGCCGCGGCGCTCGCTGGCGCGGGAGAGCTGGGAGAGGGCGACGACAGGGACGTGGAGCTCCTTGGCGAGGGATTTGAGGCCGCGGGAGATGGCGGAGACCTCCTGGGTGCGGTTTTCGTAGTTCTTTTTGCCGGAGGAGGGCACGGTGGCGGACATGAGCTGCAGGTAGTCCACGACGATGAGGTCGAGGCCGCCGGCGTTCTGGCGGAGGCGCCAGGCCTTGGCGCGCATCTCGGCCAGCGAGATGCCGGCGGTGTCGTCAATGAACATGCGCGACTCGACGAGCTGGCTGAGGGCATTTTGCAGCTTGGCGTGTTCTTCGCGGCCGATCATGCCCTTCTGGAGCATCTGCTGATCGACCCAGGCCTGGGAGGCCAACATGCGGCGCAGGAGCGATTCGCGGCTCATCTCCAGGCTGAAGATGGCCACCACGGCGTTGTGGTTGATGGCGGCGTTCTGGGCGATGTTGATGGCGAACGCCGTCTTGCCCATGGAGGGGCGGGCGGCGATGATGATGAGCTCGTCCTTCTGCAGGCCGCTGGTGATGCGGTCCAGGTCGGTGAAGTCGGTGGCCAGGCCGGTGACCTCGCGGCTGTGTTCGTAGAGCTTGTCAATGGTGCCAAATGAGTTCTGGACGATCTGGTCGATGGATTGGAAGCCGTTGCCGAGGCCCTTCTGTGTGACGACGAGCAGCTCTTCCTGGGCGGCGTTGAGGACGGCGATGGCCGATTCGGAGGGCTCGTTGGCCTGGGCGATGGCCTTGGCGCAGATATTCATGAGCTTGCGGAGCAGGCTCTTGTCCTTGACGATGCGGATGTACTCGTCAATGACCGGGCGGCGGGGGAGGCCCTCGGTGAGGGAGGCGAGATAGGCGACGCCGCCTACCGACTCGACCTCCTTGTAGCGGGAGAGCTCGTTGGCCAGGGTGACGATATCGACGGCGTGCTGGCCTTCCATGAGCTCGCTCATGCGCTGGAAGATGCGGCGGTGGGACTCGAGGTAGAAGTCCTCGGCGCTGATCTTTTCCGCGGCCTCGGCGTGGGCGGCGTTGTCGAGCAGGATGGCGCCGAGGATGGTCTTCTCAGCGTCGGTGTTGGCGGGAAGTCCCTGTTCCAGGGTGAGGTCGGGCTGGGCTGCCATATCTCTAGAGTCTAGGCCGGGAGCGGGTTGGACGGCGTTGTGAAGATTGGGCGGGAGTCGTGGAAAACGGGGGTGGCGGAGGCGTGGGGCGATGGGCTTGATGACGAGCAGGGTTGTTGATTCCAACTAGAACGACTAAAATACTAGTTGATATGGAGGTAACAAGAATGGCGCTTTGGCAGGTGCAGGAGGCAAAGACGCGGTTGAGCGAGGTGATTGAGGAGGCGGTGCGCACAGGGCCGCAGATCATTACCCGCCACGGGGCGGAGCGGGCGGTGCTGCTGTCGATGGCCGACTATCGCGCCCTGACGGCGCACAAGCCGGACCTGAAGGCGTATCTGCTGGGCGGGCCGAAGGTGGACAGCTTCGAGATAGAGCGCGACCGCGACACGGGGCGGGAGATCGGACTGTGAGCGGGCGGGTGGAGTACCTGCTGGACACCAACGTACTGAGCGAGACGCGCCGAAAGCAGGCCGATGGGCGCGTAATGGCGTTTTTGGCGGGTGCGGAGCCCTCGGCCCTCTGCATCAGCGTGCTGACGCTGGGGGAGCTGCGCAAGGGCGTGGCGCAGAAGAGGCGCACGGACGCAGAGGCCGCGGACCGGCTGGCGGGCTGGGTAGATGGTCTGGAGTTCAGCTTTGCCGACCGGATTGTGGGCATTGACGCGGCGACGGCGCGGCTGTGGGGAGAGTGGTCGGCGGAGCGGCCGAGGCCGGTGGTGGATACGCTGCTGGCGGCGACGGCGGCGGCGCGCGGATTGACCCTGGTGACGCGGAATGCGAGCGACGTGGAGGGTCTGAAGGTGGCGGTGCTGGATCCGTGGAAGGGGTAGGCGGCGGACGGCGGTCCGGTTCGCGATCTTTGATCCTTCTCGCAAGATGGTCGGCGCATAGGCGCCGTCCCTCCTGGACTCCGGATGAACTTCTAGTTTCGCCAACCCCACGCTGAAGCGCGGGGCTAGCAACCGCTGCGCCTGCGGCGCGGGGGACGAGGTGGCGCCTGCAGGGAGCGCCCCCCTACGGGCCTTTTGCGGGACGTGCCATGGTCAGGCCTCTGGCCGAAAGATGCTTGCTTTTTATGGCTATAAATTATGGCTATAATTTTGGATTATGGAATTCAGCACAGCGGAAGCAAAGAACCGTTTGCCGGAGTTGATCCGGCTTGTGGAGGCCGGGGAGGTGGTGGTGATTACCCGGCACGGGCGGCCTGTGGCGCAGATTGGGCCGCCGCCGGCCGAGCGGCGCAAGCCAGTGCTGGGCGGCATGAAGGGGCGCATCCGGCTGCTGCCGGGCTGGGACGACCCCATCACCGAAGAAGAACTGCTGGGTGAGGACAGTTGAACGCGGGTCCGCCGGAGCGCGGCTGGCTGCTGGACACGCACGCCGCGCTCTGGGCGCTGTACCGGCCCGAGGCGCTGAGCAGTGCGGCGCGCAAGGCCGTGAGCGCCGGGCCGAACTTCCTCAGCGTAGTCTCCTACTGGGAGGTCATGGTCAAGAGCATGAAGGGGACGCTGGATGTGGGGGACCCGCGCATCTGGTGGCAGGAGGCGCTGGAGCAACTGGCGGCAACGGTGGTGCCGCTGCGGCCGGAGCACGTGGCCGCAGTCTATGGACTGCCCATGCACCACAAGGACCCGTTTGACCGTGTTCTGCTTGCGCAAGCGAGGGTGGAGGGGCTGGCGCTGGTCAGTATGGACGGGGAGGTTGCGCGGTATGCTTCGGAGGTGTTGCGGGTGGTGAGGTGAGGGGCGAGTCCTGACTCTGAGAGCTGAACCAGTGAGCGCCCCTGCGAATGCGTACAGCTACACCGCCGGTCGCCATCGAAGGATCGGCTTTCTTGCAGCCTGGACTTCGTCGAGGCGCGAGACTCTTGTGGAGTGGGGCGCGGTTTTGACCAGGTCGGGGGTTTCCTCGACTTCCCTGGCGATGGCGCGCATGGCGGCGATGAAGAGGTCGAGCTCCTCAAGGGACTCGGATTCGGTGGGCTCGATCATGAGTGCGCCGTGGACGATCATGGGGAAGCTGACGGTGTAGGGGTGGAATCCGTAATCGATGAGGCGCTTGGCGATGTCGCCGGTTTTGACGCCGAGGGCGGCCTGACGCTTGTCACTGAAGACGACCTCGTGCATGGAGGCGGTCTTGTAGGGGAGCTCGTAGACGTCTTCCAGCTTGGCGCGGATGTAGTTGGCGTTGAGAACGGCGTCCTCGGTGGTCTGGCGGAGGCCGTCGGGGCCGTTGGCCAGGATGTACGCCAGGGCGCGGATGAACATGCCGGTGTTGCCGTAGAAGGCGCGGACGCGGCCAACGGAGTGGGGGCGGTCGTAGTTCCAGGCGAGGGGGGCAGGGTTGGATTCGTGGTCTCCCACCCATTCCGCTGAGGTGCGCGGAATGGATGGGGCACCCGGGGCCTGTGGGGCACGGACGAGGATGGGGGTGGGGAGGAAGGGTTCGAGGAAGGCCTTGCAGGCCACCGGGCCGGAGCCGGGACCGCCGCCGCCATGGGGTGTGGAGAAGGTCTTGTGCAGGTTGAGGTGCATCACGTCCACGCCGAAGTCCCCGGGGCGGGCTTTGCCGACGAGGGCGTTCATGTTGGCGCCATCCATGTAGAGCAGGGCGCCCTTGGCGTGGAGAATCTCGGCGATCTGGGCGATCTGGCTCTCAAAGACCCCGATGGTGGAGGGGTTGGTGAGCATGAGCGCGGCGGTCTCTTCGTCCACCTGGCGGGCGAGGGCTTCGAGGTCGATGCCGCCTTCGGCGTTGGACTTGAGGTTTTCTACCGCATAACCGCAGATCGCTGCTGTGGCGGGATTTGTCCCGTGGGCGGAGTCGGGGATGAGGATCTTTTTGCGGGCGTTGCCCTGGGACTCATGCCAGGCGCGGACCAGCAGGATGCCGGTGAATTCACCATGCGCGCCTGCGGCGGGCTGGAGGGTGATGGCGTCCATGCCGGTGATTTCAATGAGGCAGCGCTGCAGCAGGTCGATGACCTCGAGGATGCCCTGGGCAAGGGATTCGGGGCGGTAGGGGTGGGCCTCGGCGAGACCGGCGATGCGGGCCACGTATTCGTTGACGCGGGGGTTGTACTTCATGGTGCAGGAGCCGAGGGGGTACATGCCGAGGTCGATGGCATAGTTCCACGTGGAAAGGCGCGTGAAGTGGCGGATGAGCTCGATCTCGGACAGCTCGGGCAGCTCTGCGGAGGCGTCGCGACGGGTAGCGCCGAGGAGAGCGGCGGGGTCGACGGCGGGCACGTCGAGAGGGGGCAGCTTATATGCGCGCTTGCCGGGCGAGGACTTCTCAAAGAGCAGGGCCTCGTTCTGGGTCTGGTGGGGGCGGACTTTGCCGAGGGTCTTGGGGGCGGTAATTTCAGGGGTTGCCATTGAATATGCCTCGCTGCGAGTGTCGTGTAAGAGAGCTCGGCTTCATCAGGGCTCTCTTCGTAACAGGCTTTGTAACAAGGGCACGGCTTGAGCCGGGCCGAAAAGCAGGGAAAAAAGACGGGAGGGCTTCAGCCCCTGCCGACTTGCGCAGAGCTCACAAACCCCATCTTCTTCCGCGCCAGAGTGGAAAAACAGAACGGGTACTCCTCCGCAGATGCGACAAGCCCGTCTTTGACGGGATTCTCCGCAATGTATGTCCGATGGGACTCAAAGTTTTGTCTGTTCATGACCTGTACCTCGGTGAATCCGCGTTGCCACACCTCGCCCTTGTAACTGAACTCGTGGGACAGACGATGAGAAAACCTGCCCTTGATTAGTTGCATGGCTTTCTCGATGGTCATTTCGCCGGCAACCTCGATAAGAAGATGGACGTGGTCGGACATGATTACAAAATCGCGCAGTTTGAACTTTCGTTCCGCGACGAGGGAACGCAGTACATCGACGAGCAGTTCGGCATTGCGCTCCGATTGCAGCAATCGCTTGCCCATGCTCGTTTTAGTCGTCGCGAAGAAGATACGCGAGGGGTTCAAGATGTCGGCTGCGGATGCATTGCGGGCTGGATGCGCCATGGCGGGGGCTAAAGCCCACTCTCCTCTCCACTGCTGTTGTGGCCCGGCTGAAGCCGTGCCCTTGTTACAAAGCAGGCCGGTGTGGCTATTGGATCAGGGTCTAAAGTCCGGTCCTGTTGTTGCCATTCTTCGGCCCGGCTGAAGCCGTGCCCTTGTTACAAAGCGTCAAAGTTTTCAGCAGAGATACAGTCTTGAACTTTCGAATCTCTTCAGGCCTCCACGGGGGCAGCGGCGAGGGTTTTGGCGGCGGTGTCGATGTGGGCGCGGGTGATGACTTCAGTGGCGCACCAGAGGGTGGCGTTGGGCAGCTCAGGATACCAGCGGGATAACTCGATGCCGCCGACGATCTTGTTGTCGAGAAGGCGCTGATTCCAGAGGGCCGGGGACTCGTCGGTTTGGAGGACGAACTCGTGGAAGCGGGGCGAGCCGGTGAAGAGGAGCTTTGCGCCGGGCTGGGCAGCGAGGGTTTTGGCGGCGTAGTCGGCCTTGGCGAGGTTGTGCTCGGCCAGCTCCCGAACGCCTTCCTTGCCGTAGACGGAGAGGAAGATGGTGGCCATCAGCGCGACCAATGCCTGGTTGGTGCAGATGTTGGAGGTGGCCTTTTCGCGGCGGATGTGCTGCTCGCGGGTGGAGAGGGTGAGGCAGAAGCCCCGGTAGCCGTTGCCGTCGACGGTCTGGCCGACGAGGCGGCCGGGCATCTGGCGGAGGTACTGCTCCTTGCAGGCGAGGACGCCGCAGAAGGGGCCACCGTAGCTGAGGGCGACGCCGAAGGACTGAGCTTCAAGGCTGACGATGTCGGCCTCGACGGGGGGGCGGACGACGCCGAGCGAGACGGCTTCCGCTATCGACACGATAAGGAGCGCGCCCTGAGCGTGGGCAATGGCGGCGATGGCCGGGATGTCTTCAATGACGCCGAAGAAGTTGGGGCTCTGCACCAGGACGGCGGCGGTCTCCTGGGTGACGGCGGCTTCGAGGGCGGCGAGGTCGATGCGGCCGGTTGTGGCGTCGTAGCCGACGACCGCGCTGGGCAGGCCCTGGTGGCGGGCGTAGGTGGCCATGACTTCGCGGTACTCGGGATGGACCGTGGCGGCAACGACGGACTTTTGGCGCCCGGTGACGCGGACGGCCATGGTGATGGCCTCGGCCGCGCCGGTGGAGCCGTCGTACATGCTGGCATTGGCCACGTCCATGCCGGTGAGCTCGGCAATCATCGTTTGAAACTCGAAGATCGCCTGGAGGGTGCCCTGGGTTATCTCAGCCTGGTAGGGCGTGTAACTGGTGAGAAACTCGCCGCGCTGGACAAGGGAGTCGATGATGACCGGGCGGTAGTGGCGATAGGCGCCCGCGCCGAGGAAGCTGGCGTAGTCGGTGGCGTTCTTTGCGCCGGCGGCCTGGAAGTAGTCAATGATCTCGCTCTCGGCCTGCTGGCGGGGCACGTCGAGGTCGCGGGTGAGGCGATGGGCGGCGGGGATGACTTCAAAGAGCGAGTCGATGGAGGCCGCGCCGATTTCGGCCAGCATCCTCTCACGTTCGAGCTGTGATTTGGGCAGGTAGCGCATGGGGGTCCTTTGGACAGTGGACAGGGATCAGGGTTCAGGGATCAGTTTCGGCAGTGGACGATTCCGGCGAGAGCGATGACAGCTCCTTGGGCCGAGGAACCGGTGCTGCCCACTACCCACTGTTCACTGCCCACTGTTTACTGCTCTTCAGCGATGAAGGCCTCGTAAGCGGCGGCGTCGAGCAGGGCTTCAAACTGGGCCGGGTCGGCGAGCTCCACTTTGATGATCCAGGCTTCGTGGGGCTTTTCGTTGATCTTGTCGGGGGCGTTCTTGAGCTCGTCGTTGACGGCGGTGACGGCGCCGGTGACCGGCGAATAGAGGTCGCTGACGGCCTTGACGCTCTCAACGGAGCCGAAGACGGTGTTGGCGGTGACGGCATCGCCGACCTTGGGCACATCCACATAGACGATGTCGCCGAGGGAGTTCTGGGCGTAGTCGGTGATGCCGACGGTGCCGATGGTCCCGGCGAGCTCAATCCATTCATGCTCGCGGGTATAGCGGTAGTGGGTGGGATAGGCCATGGCGGTTGCGTTCCTCCGTGGAGTTGAACACTTAGTGTACGACTTGGGACGGGCTGGGGAAAGCGACCGTTTCGCCTGATGAAAGTGGGCCAGCCGCCGTGGGGTTCTACGAAGCCGGGGGGAAGCCGGGGTAGTCCTTGAGGGGAGCGAGGACGACGATTTCCAGCATCCCGGCCTGGAAGACGGGGAGGGTTGCAATGGCGGCTCGGACCTCTGCTTCACCGGCGGCTTCCCACAGGATGGCGGCGCCGGGCAGGTCGCCGCGGAGCCAGATCTGGGTCAAAATGCCCTCGGCGGCAAGCTCCCGCACCCGCAGGCCCTCGCGGGCAAGCAACTCGGGGGTGAAGGCTTCGGCGGGGAAGAGGTCGAGGCGGCGGCGGGAGAGGGTGAGGAATTTCATTCCCAAATTGTAAGGCGGCGGAAGGAGAGAGGATGCTCAGATTTGAGGTTGGGAAGGGGCTGCCTGGCCGGAAAAGGTACAGAGAGCTTTCCGGCCAGAGCGGGCCGTGGGGGGCTTCCGTCCTTCAGGGCAGGCGGATGTTCCTTGCGGTCTTGCGCGATGTGCTGGGCGTGGATCTGTTTTGCTTGCGAAAGGGCGCTGATTCCAGACTTGGGTCGAACGCGCCGGACCAGCATCCAATGGACCATGAGTGCTTCAGAAGCTTCCATTTCCGGCCCACAGCCGACCTCCCTGGGTGCAGCCCCCGGTGTTCATTTTGGATTCCAAAATACCTATGCCCGGTTGCCGGAGCGGTTTTTCGCGCGGGTGAATCCAACACCGGTGGCGGCGCCGCGGCTGGTGAAGTTGAATGTTGAACTTGCCCACAAGCTCGGATTGGACCCGGCGGAGTTGGCTGGAGGATCTGGAGTGGAGACGCTGGCCGGGAACCGCGTGGCCGAGGGCGCCGAGCCATTGGCGATGGCCTATGCCGGCCATCAGTTCGGGCATTTTGTGCCGCAACTTGGGGACGGTCGCGCCAACCTGCTTGGCGAGGTGATTGGGCAAGACGGTGTGCGCTACGACATTCATCTGAAAGGTTCCGGTCCCACTCCCTACTCACGGCGCGGGGACGGCAGAGCCGCGCTTGGGCCGGTGCTGCGCGAGTACATTGTCAGCGAGGCAATGGCGGCGCTGGGCGTTCCCACGACCCGCGCCCTGGCAGCGCTTACAACCGGAGAGCGCGTGATTCGCGAGACAGCCTTGCCGGGCGCGGTGTTCGTCCGGGTGGCGTCCAGCCATCTGCGTGTGGGAACGTTCCAGTACTTTGCCGCGCGGCAGGACACGGACGGGGTGCGCCTGCTGGCTGACCATGCGATTGGCCGCCACGATCCCGAGGCCGCTCACACGGAACGGCCGTATGGGACGTTCCTTGAGGGAGTCATCGCAAGGCAGGCGAAGCTGGTGGCGCAATGGATGCTCCTCGGCTTTGTCCATGGCGTGATGAATACGGACAATACCTCCATTACGGGCGAGACCATTGATTACGGGCCGTGCGCCTTCATGGAGGCATATGATCCGGCCACGGTGTTCAGTTCGATTGACGCCAACGGGCGTTATGGCTACGGCAACCAGCCTCGCGCCGCGCTCTGGAATCTGGCGCGCCTCGCCGAGGCACTGCTTCCCGTTCTGGAGCTTGAGGCAGGGGGCCAGGAAGCGGCCGTCGCTTCTGCCAACGAGGCATTGCAAGCGTTTGCGCCGCAGTATGAACTGGCTCGCATGGCTGGTCTGCGAAGCAAGCTCGGCTTGTTTACTGAGCAGGATGGCGATGCGGCTATGGCCGAGAACCTGCTGGAGCGCATGGCCGCCAACC
Organism: uncultured Acidobacteriaceae bacterium; assembly: GCA_903849645.1. Lineage (GTDB taxonomy): Bacteria > Acidobacteriota > Terriglobia > Terriglobales > Acidobacteriaceae > Telmatobacter. Next base: position 124,829 of record CAINJJ010000041.1, read on the forward strand.
GAGCTGACTTTACGCTGACCTTTCGCCGGCTGTGCGAGGCCGCGGAAGGAGTGGAGGGCGACGCGGGAGTGCGCGGCCTGTTTGCTGACCCATCGGCCTATGACGGCTGGGCCGCCGGATGGCGCAGGCGACTTGAGGAAGAGTCCAAGTCGGCAGGGGAGCGCGCCGCGGCGATGCGGAGGGTGAATCCGGTGATCATTCCGAGGAACCACCTGGTCGAGGCCGTCATTGAGGCGGCGGTTGCGCGCGGGGATTTTAGTCCCTTCGAGGAGTTGCTCGATGCCGTGTTGAGTCCCTATGAAGACAGACCGGGTCTGGAGCGGTATGCCGCGCCGGCGCGCCCCGAGGAACAAGTCAGCCGAACGTTCTGTGGGACGTAGCGGTGGAGGTTGAAGCCAGGCCCGGGCCGCCGCCTGCGGTCCAGGACCGTCCCTTCCTGTGGAGCGGCGTGTGCGAATGGCCAACGGATTCCAGGTTGCCAGATGACTCTCTCGACGAGAGCCGGGAGAGCGTGGTACCGTTATCAGTCGCGCCGGAACCAGCCGCGGGGAATCACCGGCAGGCATGAATCCATGAAGCGATTCAGCAGGCATGGAGCAGTGGCTGAAACGGCCCACGCATCGCGCAGAACTCCGGAAGCGAAGGAATCTCGCGGGATCAGGAGGAGATGGATGACTCTGGATTCATCAAGAGTGAAGTTGTCCGCGGTGTGCGGTTTTGCCGTGGCCGGGATTTTCATCGCCGCGCTGGGCCAGTATGCCCTCGGCGAGACCAAGCAGACGGCGGCGCAATGGCCAATCATCACGCGCACCGGCGATGCGCTCTTTGAAGGCGACCGTCCGTTTCGCTTTCTGGGCCTGGATGCGCCGGACCTGCTGATGAACGAGTCGCAAATCCGGCCGGACCGCACCAACAGATTTCCCGATGAGTTTGAGATCCGCGATGCGTTGGACGGCCTTCGACGAGTGGGCGCACGGGCAACCCGCACCTTTACGCTGTCGGTCTTTTCCAGCGACGACAAAGGCATCCCGGTGCATATCACGGGGCGCAGGATCTACAACGAAGACGCATTTCGCGCGATGGACCTTGTTCTGGCGCTTGCGCACGAATACGACATCCGGCTCATTATCCCCCTGATTGCGTCGCAGACCTTTGAGCGCATACGAGGGATCGACGAGTTTTCCGCTCTCGCCGGCAGGCCCGGAGGGGATTTCTTTACCGACGAAGTAGTCAAGTCCGATTACCGGGACCTGGTTCAAACCGTTCTGAACCGGCGCAACACAGTCTCTGGAATTCTCTACAAGGATGATCCGGCCGTGCTCGCCTGGCAGTTCGGCAACGAGTTCAATGTCTACGCGCCGGACCGAAAGCTCGATCCGGCGCAGTTGACCCGTCGCATTACGCCATGGATGCTGGAGATGGCTGCATATATCAAATCGATTGATCGGCATCACCTTGTGATGGATGCAGGCGGCGCGGACCGGGCAGCCCTCCTCGCCGACCCAAACATCGACATGATCAGTGAGCATCTCTACGAATATTGGAATCGGCTGACCGGAGGCCCCGCGGAGTTGGCGCCCCTTGCGGCTGCCGCGCGCCAGCAGTGCAAGGGCAGGAAGGTGCTGATCGTCGACGAGTTTGGTCTTGGCGCAACGGAGAACCTGAGATCGCTGATGCGCGAGATCGTTGACGACGGAATCAGCGGCGGCCTCATGTGGAGCATTCGCTCACATCGGAGAGATGGAGGCTGGTACTACCACAATGAGGGAGGGACTCTGGTCAATTCATTTCACGTGCCAGGCTTCGCGGACGGCACTTCCTTCGAGGAGACGCGCGTTCTTGACCTGTTGCGGCGGGAGGCTTTTCGAATCCGGATGGTATCCCCCACCCCCCTGTCCGTTCCCTCGCCGCCTCCAGTGTTGATTCGGCTGGAAGGCGGCTTTACCTGGAGGGGATCCGCCGGCGCATCGAGTTATACCCTGGAACGAGCTGACAAACCCGAAGGACCCTGGAGCACCCTCGCCGAGGGCGTTCAGGACTCAGTGGTCGCCGATGTGGCCAACTTTGAAGGCACGCCTCGGGCTTCACTCCCCTTTGTCCTTTACTGGGATGAATCAGCCCAGCCCCAGACCCGATATTTCTATCGTCTCAAGGCCGTCAATCCCGCAGGCGACTCGGGGTACTCAAATATCCTCACCGTCGACTCAAGATAATGGTGCAGCAGGCCGCCGCAGACTGCAGGCTGCTCAGTGCAATCAACGGCCTTGGAAAGAACTGCAGGTCCTTTCCATCGTCGGGCGGCCGCTCTCGCATGGCCCCTCTCTTCGACGTGCTCTCAAGCCCTCTACAATAGGGCCAGATGCTCCTTCTCCCCGCCCACCTCCCAGCCCTGGACTGGCACTGGCTCTGGCTTATCGCCGCGGCCCTTCTCGCCGGCCTGCTCAATGCCGTGGCCGGGGGTGGCTCGTTTCTTCTCTTCCCTGCCATGCTCGGCACCGGCATGTTCCCCATCCAGGCCAACGCCACCAATACCGTCGCCCTCTGGCCCGGACAGCTCACCTCGGTCGCCGCCTACTGGCCCAACATCCGCCGCAACCTCCGCCTTGCCCTGCCCATGGCCCTTGCCGGATTTGTCGGCGGCACCGGTGGCGCGCTCGTCCTGCTCAACACTCCGCAGCGCACATTCCTTCACCTTGTTCCCTGGCTTCTGCTCGCCGCCGCCTCCATCTTCGCCGCCACTGGCCCCGTCACCCGCTGGCTCCAGCGCCGCAAGGGAGCGGGCGAGGCAAGCCCACCCCGCCGCCTGCCCGTCTTTCTCGCCACCATCGCCGTCTGCTTTTACATCGGCTACTTCGGCGCCGGGGCGGGCTTCCTGCTCATCACCCTGCTCTCCCTCTTCGGCTGCCAGGACCTGCACGAAATCAACGCCCTCAAGGTCGCCGCCACCACCCCCGCCAACGGCATCGCTTTCCTGCTCTTCGCCTTCAACGGCCAGGTGGTCTGGCACTATTGCCTGCTGGCCATGGTGGTCTGCGCCATCGGCGGATACATGTCCGCCCGCCTCGCACGCCGCGTCCCCCAGCCCTTCCTGCGCGGACTCGTCGTCTTCATCGGCCTCGCCATGGCCGCCTGGTTCTTCTGGAGAAACGGCTAACCCATGCTCCTGTCCGCCTTATCGATGCAGGCCCTCGCGCCCCGCTGGGTCTTCGAGTGGTTCGGCGCTGCCGCCGCTGCCGCCACCACCATCTCGTTTTTGCCCCAACTGCTTCGCGTCTGGCGCCGCAAGAGCGCCAGCGACATCTCTCTCAGCATGTTCCTCATCTTCAACTTCGGGCTCGTCTGCTGGCTGATCTATGGCCTCGGCATCGGCTCCTGGCCCATGATCGCCGCCAACACCGTCACCCTGGCGCTCGCCCTCACCATCCTCGTCCTCAAGCTCCGCTACGACCGCCGCGCCTGACCCCAAAAACACCAGGGGCGCAGCCGAAGCCGCTCCCCTGGCGCCAAACTCCTGCCAAAATCAGCGCTTCTCCGGCTCCTTGGCCCCCGCCGGCGGCGGCCCCTTCGGCGGCCCGTCGTCGTCCGGAATCACAAACGGTTCCGGCCCCAGGTGCCCGCGGTGGCAGGTGCCGCACGTCACCGCCGCGCCCGACGAGTCAATCTTGCTCACGTAGTTCTTGTTGATCTCCTCCGTCATCAGGTACATCTGCCGCGCCGTCGCCTTCTCCGGCTTCGCGTCGTCGGCAAAGTCCAGCCGCGGCCGCCCGTTGGGACCCATGTTCTTGGGGTCCGCCGTGTGACAGGTGTTGCAGTGCGCTCCCAGCGAGCCCTCCCACTTCTCCATGATGTCGTGCACCTGCTCCCCCGTCAGGTCCTTGGGAAGCACCTTCAGGTTGGTGGGCGCCGGATGCTTGAACTGCGGCGGCGGTCCGCCCGCGGGCGGCGGCCCCTGGGGAGCCTGGGCAAGCGAAGTGGAGGCAAAGACGGCCGCCGTAAACAAGGCAACCGCAGCGGAAGACAGCGATAGGGTCGTGCGATTCAAGCTAGGGTTCTCCTGGGAAGCGAAGATTCTTATCGGGATAGACGTAATCCTGGCGGCCAAGGTTCAATTTACCCTGAACTCCGCCAAAATTAATCGGGCGGCAAGATCTCACCCGGCGGCCATCCGCAACCGCGCCGGCCCGGACACGCACCCGTTGCCTGCCACCGCAAACCGCAGCGGCCAGTCCACCGCCTCGTGGATCCCGATCCGCGGCGTCACCACCACGTCCGCCACCGCAAAGCCGTCGTCCCATATCTGCAGCTCCGACCCCGCATCCAGCAGGTCCAGCCCGTTGTGCGCCTCCCGCGTCAGCCCCAGCGCCATGCACAGCCGGCCTGGCCCAGCGGTCAGTTCCCGGGGCTTTGCCTCCCGGCCCAGCCCACGGTTTGCCGCCATCTGGTCCAGCCCCGCCACCGGCTCCAGCGCCCGCACCAGCGCACACCCTGCCCGGCCCTCCGGCTCGCAGCTCACGTTCATGCAGAAGTACCGCCCATAGATCGTGTAGACATACGCATGGCCCGCCGGACCAAACAGCACCCGGCTCCGCGGCGTAGGCCCCCGGAACGAGTGCGCTGCAGGGTCGGGCGGCTGGTTGTGCGGACCCAGATAGGCCTCCACCTCCACCATCCGACCCGCCAGCAGCACACCCCCCGCCCGCCGCACCAGCAGCTTGCCCAGCAGGCGAGGCGCCACCACCTCCGGCGCGGCCTCAAAGAAGCTCCGCGCAGGCGGCCTGCCGCCCGGCCTCTCGTCCAGGCCTTCTATTTCTGCGCCTTCTTCCATGCCTTCAGCAGCGCCAGCACCTCTTCGGCGTGCCCCGCCGGCGTCACCTTGGGAAACACATGCAGCAGCGTCTGGTCTGGCCCGATCACGAACGTCGTCCGCTCAATGCCCCACACCTTCTTGCCATACATGTTCTTTTCTTTCAACACGCCAAACTGATTGCACACTTTCTCGTCTACATCAGCAAGGAGCGTATACGGCAGGTCAAACTTGGCGCGAAACTTCGCCTGCGCCTTCGGCGTATCGCGCGAGATGCCCAGCACCACCGCTCCCGCCGTTTGCAGCTTCTTGAAAACGTCCCGGAAGCCGCACGCCTCAATCGTGCAGCCAGGCGTGTCTGCTCTGGGATAAAAAAACAGCACCACCGGCTGACCGGCATAATTGGACAGGCTGACCGTCTGGTCCTCATCGGTCTGCAGCGTAAAGTCGGCAACTTTCTGGTTCAGTTCCATGGGGAATTTCCTCGTATTGTTGAATGGAGGGCCTTCAGTGGCCATCAGGTCTGATTATTCCCGAGGCGGGCGGCAGGTGTCATTGCAACGGAACGGCATATTTTCGATGCTGCGAAACCCCCTGGCGGGGGCGCTTGCCGCTGCCCTGCTCGCGGCCGCCCCGGTCTGCGCCCAATATCCCGGCCAGGTCGCCAAAGGCGGCAAGGAAGTCCCTACCCTCCGCGCCATCGGCGTCCTCGAGTGGACCGGCGACCCCGGCAGCCCCAAGGCCAGCCGCCTCGTCCCCATCTCCGTACTCGACGGCGGCGAGCTCCAGGACGGCGCCATCTACATGGCCCGCCCCCAGCCCCTCGCCCTCACCTCCGGCGTTGAATACGAGCTGCAGGAGAACGGCAAGCCCCTCGGCCTCTATGACATCCAGTCCGCCGGCCAGCAGCAGGGCTCCTGGATCGGCTTCGGCTCCTGGAAGCCCATCGCCGTCCCCAAGCCCAAGCCCTCCATGTCCGAGGTCGCCCGCACCGGCTTTGACCCTGACGACGACAAGCCCGTCCTGCACCGCAAAAGGCACTCCGGCGACGCGCCCTCCGGGACCGCCCCCAAAGACGGCTCCCCCGCTCCAGCAGCCGACCCTGACCGCCCCACCCTCCACAAAAAGGACTCTGGCGCCGCCCCCGCCCCCACGGCCGATACCGACCCCGACCGCCCCACCCTCCACAAAAAACCCTCGACAGACGCCTCCGCCCCCACGCTTCCCGACGACGACCCCGACCGTCCCACGCTCAAGCGAAGCAAGAAATCCGCCCCTGCCGACATCGGCCACGTCGACAATCTGCCGGAGGTCACCGACCCCGACCGCCCTCGCCTCAAGCGCGGCCAGTCCACCGGCGGCGGCCCCGTCGTCCTGCCCTCCCTCATGGGCTTGCCCTCGGAGATGCAGCAGACCGTTGCCGTCTCTGACGCCAAAAGCCGCACCGAGCACCCCTGGACCTATGCCTGGGCCAGTCCCGGCGACGAAGAGAAGATGAAGGCCGCCCTCGAGCAGATTGCCCGCGACGCGCTCGGCCTCAAGCCACCGCCGCCGCCCCCGGCCCCGCGCCGCACCGCCCGCAAGTCCGCCCGCCCCGCGCCTCCCGCGCCCGTGCCCGAGCCGCCGCCCCTCTTCGACGAGCAGTTCCGCGTCTTTGAGCTGACCTATGGATCCTCCGCCACCCTCGTCCTCACCGCCCGCACCGACGGACCCGCAGACCAGCAGCGCTTCGTCACCCTCATCGCCCAGCCCGACCTCTACGGCAACGTCCTGGTCCTCCTCAAAAACGTGGCTGACGGATCCCGCCTCGACGAAACCCCGCGCATGCGCCTCATCGACGCCGTCGACGCCCTCGCCGACAACCGCGGCGAACTCCTCTTCGAGCTTCGCGGCGCCACCCAGCGCCAGTTCGCCCTCTACCGCGTCCTCCGCGGCCTGGCGGAAAAGCTCTTCGTCTCCGGCGGCGCCGAATTCGGCACGGAGAGCCGCTGACGCCTATCAAAGCAGCGCGTCACGGCACGACCACGCGAGGGTCCTGGATTTCGATGGGAGCAGGCTTTGCAACAAGGGCAGGGCTTCAGCCGGGCCACAGCTGCATCAAAATTGCGGATGGGTTTTACAGGCTGCGAAAAATGGGCTGTCCTTGAGCAGGAAGCCTGGAAAGCGTGTCCTCAGGGGTTAAAGCCCTTTTGATTTGATTGGCACTTACGGCACGACTGAAGTCATGCCCTGACACTTCGATGGCAATTATGGAGTTTATCCGCTTGTTTAGCCCCTGCCACACTTTGGGTGATTTCAAGCTCAAGTCGGGCCTTTCTTTCGCAGCCCGTTCAGCCCCAGTCTCCGAACGGGTGCCGCCTACCGCCTCGCCCCCGCCCGCTTGACCCGCTTCTCCGGCGACACCAGAAAATACACCGCCATCCCCCCGTTCATTGCCAGGCTCAGCGGCACGCTCCACCACGTCGTCCCCAGGCACACCAGGTAAAGCAGCGGGCCCACCGCGTAGCTCCGCGCAATGTGCCGCACCCCCGCGTACTCCCGGTCCACCAGCCCCCGCTTCATGCAGGTGAACAGCAGCAGGTTAAACAGCAGCCCGAGCGCCAGGTACGAGCCGTTGTACAGAATCGCCGCCTCGCGAATCCGCCCCGTCGCCACCGCCTGCGCCATCAGCGACGTCGGGTAGGGAATCCACACCACCCCCAGCAACAGCAGAAGGTTGGCCGCCATCAGCGCGTCGTCCGACCGCTGCACGTGGGTAAACAGGCGGTGGTGGTTCATCCACATGATGCCGATGAACAGAAAGCTCAACAGAAAGCTCGCGTAGCTCGGCCACTGCGCCGCAATACCCTGCCAGAAGGGCAGCGCCGCCGCCGGCGCCTTCAGTTCCAGCACCAGCAGCGTCGCCGCTATCGAAAACACCCCGTCTGAAAAAGCCTCAATCCGCCCCGTCTCGCTGCTCATCATTCTTCAGTTCCCCGCCCCCCGCTCCCGCCGAGCCTCGATTGTGAGCGCTATTGCTCATCCCGCGCAAATAACAGGGTTTTTCATCACAGACAAGCCGCCCCCGCACGTGCTTGCCATCTCATCCTCTTATACAATCGAGCCTGGAGGCGGGTACGTTGCCGCTCTCCAAGGGACATCCTGAAATATGGCATCCGCAGCCACCGCAACCAAGCCCGAGACTACCGCCGCCCTGCCCGTTTCCTCCGTTCTCCACGCCGTCCCCGCCCGTGAGCAGATTCATATGGGACGCGCCGCCACCGTCGGCGAAGGCATCAACTGGCTCACTCTCGGGGTCATTGTCGCCTTCCACATCGGCGCCGTGGCTGCCCTCTTCTTCTTTACCTGGCAGCGCCTCCTCGTGGGCCTCGTGTTCTACGTCCTGGCCATCAATGTGGGCATCGGCATGTGTTATCACCGCCTGCTCACGCACCGCGGTTACCAGGTTCCCAAGTGGCTGGAACACACCATGGCTGTCTGCGCCACGCTCGCCCTTGAGGGCGGTCCCATGTTCTGGGTCTCTACCCATCGCGTCCACCATCAGCTGAGCGACCACGAAGGCGACCCCCACACCCCCCGCGAGGGCGGATGGTGGGCCCACACCGGCTGGCTGCTCTGGGGCAACGCCATGCACGCCCAGACTGAGGTCCTCAACCGCTACTCCCCCGACCTCTCCCGCGACCGCTTCTACGTCTGGCTCAGCAAATACCACTGGATTCCGCTGGTTCTCAGCGGCGTCTTTCTTGTCGCCCTTGGCTGGCTCACCGGCGGCCCCGTCAACGCCCTCGGCATGTTGCTCTGGGGAGCCTTCTTCCGCGTCACCTTCGGCCTCCACTCCACCTGGCTGGTCAACTCCGCCACCCACCTCTGGGGCAGCCGCCGCTTCCAAACCCGCGACGACTCCCGCAACAACTGGTGGGTCGCGCTCGTCAGCGGCGGCGAGGGCTGGCACAACAACCACCACGCCCATCCCGTCTCCGCCCGCCACGGCTTCAAGTGGTATGAGATCGACCCCAACTTCTACGGCATCTGGATCCTCTCCAAGCTCGGCCTGGCCCGCAAGATCCAACTCGCCAAATACGACCCCGCCGACCCCAAACCCGCCGGACTCTGACCCGCTTCGCCCCCCTGGGGAAGAGAAAGCGGCACCCCAGGCCGCTCTTCTCCCCCGGAGGGAGCAGGGGCCTCCATGCCCCTGAACCAAGCCACGGAATCCACGCCCTCAAGCGCGGGCTTTCATTTCTTTCAATGGAATTGGCTTCTCCTCTCCGCCCAAATCGCAGAGAGCGATCCTGCCCGCTTCAGTTACCATATCCCGCATGAGCGAACAGGCCCCAAGCCAGAACAACACCGGGGAGACTCAGGTCGAGAGACTGGAACGCCAGAAGCTCGAGCTTGAACTGGAGATCAAGAAGAAGGAACTGGAGGCCTTCGGCAAGCCGCCGGCAGCCCCTTCAAAGCCCTGGTGGGCCGTGGCCGTCGAACTGTTGGGCCTTCCCGCCGCAGTCCTCGGTCTCGCCGTGGCCTTCACAACCTTCAGCGGAAACAAGGCGACTGAGCAAAAGACCCTGGCGGAAACGGCCCAGATCAAGGCCAGCATGGAAAAGGCCGCGGAAGCCAGCAAACTGGCGGAGGACCTGTCCGCGAAGCAGAAGGAAGGCCCCCGCGCCTTCGAGCAAGCCGTCATTCAGAACGAAGACAAGATCCGCTCCGCGCTCGACCGCCTCCGCCAGGTGGAAGACCAGGCCGCCCGCCTCAACATGCAGCGCAGCGTGCTCAAGTTCGTTCTGCTCTGGATTCTTTTCAGCGTCATCGGCCTCGTCTTCGACATCATTGACAAAGCCTGGAACACGGCCACCGGCGCCATCATGCTGGCCCTGAACCAATGGGTCATCCGGGGCGACCGCAGAGACGGCGGCAATGGCGGGCGGCGCAGTCAGATCTTCAATCGCTATGCGCCCCCAGCCTTCATGGTCCTCGGTCCCTTGCCGAGCGTTTTGCGGTGGGCCATTCAGCTTTCCATCTTCGCCGCGCTCCTGGGCCCGCTCTTCAATGAAATCGGCGCATCCTTTGGATCAAGCGTCACCTTTGCCGCCATCCTCAGAGAGGCCAGCCATCTTCAATTCTCAAAGATGCTGACCCTGATGCACAGCCTCCTCTTCGGGCAATAGCCGGGCGCCGGGTATCGGAGCCGGGTGCCCATGTCCCTAGCCTTTGGGGACCTGGGAAACCACAGCACTCGCCCTCCCCAGGGATGCCCGCCCGGATGCGGCGTTCACCAACCAACCAAACAGTCGCCGGCCATCCGCAAGGAACACTCAAAGCTCAAAGACGCATCGCGCCCGCCCCTCAACAGTCCATCCCCGCCAGCAACTCGCGCATACGCGGCGCCATTGCGAACTCATCAGCGGAGTGCGCCTTCCCCACCCGAGCCCAATAGCGCATCGAGCACCAATGCAGGTCCGGCCGCTCCATCAGAAGCGGTCGCAGAGTCCGCCATGCGGGGTCTGCGGCGAATTCGTCCGGCGGGTCCTCAAGCATGTTTTCGATGCACTGGATCAGAATCTCCATCAGCGAGAACATCTCGTCCTCGCTCAGGCTCCCGCTGCGGTAGAGTTCAACGAACTCGCGGAAACGGGCCGCATCGGCCACTTCCCACTCCCAATCCTGCATCAGGTCGGAGTAGGGAAGCCGGAGTCGGCGTGCCAGTGACTGCCGGGCGGCTGCCGTTGGGTAGCGCTCAATGGCATCTTCCATGTTGGACGAAGTATAGCGCCGGGGCCGCTCTGGAACCATGCAGAAAACCCCTTGAACCCACGGCGGGCCTGAGCGGAGGTCCCAACCCGCCTGCTCCCTACCCAACCCCCAGCAGCCCCTCAATCGCGCCTTTCAGCGCTTCGGGCTTGGTTGCCGGGGCATACCTGCCAACCACCCGACCCTCGCGGTCCACCAGGAACTTGGTGAAGTTCCACTTGATCCCCGCCGTCCCCAGCACGCCAGCCTTCGCCTTTTTCAGGAATTGATAGAGCGGGTGCGTTCCCGGCCCGTTCACCTCGATCTTGGCAAAAAGCGGGAAGCTTACCCCGTAGTTCTTCTCGCAAAAGGCCCCGATTTCGGCCTCCCCGCCCGGCTCCTGCGCCCCAAACTGGTTGCAGGGAAAGCCGAGCACCGCGAAGCCCCGCCCCTTGAACTCCTCATAGAGCCGCTCCAGCCCCGCGTACTGCGGGGTAAATCCGCACTTGCTCGCCGTGTTCACAATCAGCAGCGCCTGCCCCCGGAAAGACTCCAGATTCACCGTGCCTCCCTCCAGCAGGGGGGCCGAAAAGGCGTACACCGTTCCGCGCGAATCGTTCATTTAAGCAAAACCTCCACTCCCTGAGGATGTCATGTGCCCCACTCCTGCGTCTAAACGGCATCCTGCTGGTCTCATCGCGGCCTGGAAACCCTTCCAACCCGCCTGCGTCCGGTAGACTGTGATGTAGGTCCTCACGCTCCCTGCTGGCAATCGCTGACCGGAGTGAGGGGCCTGCCCGAGTCCGCGAAAGCCAAAAAGCGGTGGGGGAACTCTGAGGAAGCGGCGATATACGCGTCCATCGGCAGCCGTGCGGTTTGGGCTGGGTGGCCGCGGTCAAATATAATCGTACTTTCCTTGTGGCAGTACCAGATTTTTCAGCAGTGAGGGTGTCGATATTTTTCCCGTGAAGCCAGACCTGAAGGCGAACTATGGACCGCACCAGTATTTGTGCTCAACGCAGGGCTCCAGCCCGGTGAAGATCAAGCACTCATCCATCTCCCGCGTTTTGCGGACCACGAGCCGCCTGGCGCGCACCTTGATTCTGCTCGCGCTGGCCCTCACCGCAACCGCCGCCCTCGCCCAGCAGGCGCAGACCGTTGACCAGATTCGGGTTATCGGCAACCGGCGCATCCCCAAGGAGACCGTGCTCGCCCGGCTCTTTACCCATGTTGGCGACGCCTACGATCCCATCTCTGTCGAGCGCGACTTCAACTCCCTGTGGAACACCGCCTACTTCGACGATCTCCGCATCGAACGCGAGGACTCGGAAAAGGGCGTTATCCTGAACATTTTCGTCCGGGAAAAGCCCACGATCCGCGAGATCAACTACAAGGGGCTGAACGCCGTCTCGCAGTCCGACATCCTGGACCGCTTCAAAAAAGAGAAGGTGGGCCTGACCGTCGAGAGCCAGTACGACCCCACCCGCATCAAGCGGGCCGAGACCGTGCTCAAGGACGTGCTCTCCGAGCATGGCCACCAGTTTGCGACCATCAAGACTGAAGTCAAGACCATTCCGCCGGCCTCCGTGCAGGTCAACTTCAACATCAAGGAAGGCCCGACCGTCAAAGTCGGCGCCATCAAGTTCACCGGCAACGACCACCTGAGCGGCCTGCTGTTGCGCCGCTCCATGAAGAACCTCAAGCCCATCGGCATTCCGTACTCCATCGTCTTTGAGAACCTGTTTTCGCAGACCTTCGATGCTTCCAAGCTGGAGGAAGACACCGAGCGGGTGCGCCAGGCCTACCGCGACAAGGGCTACTACAACGCGGCCATTGAGGAGCCCCGCACCCAGATTCGAGACCAGGGCGGCCTCAACTGGTTCACCTTCCGCCCCAACCGCGGCAAGCGCATTGACATCCTGATGCCGGTCGAGGAGGGCGCGCGCTACCGCCTCGGCTCCATCACCTTCAGCGGCAACAAGGCCGTCACCAACCAGCGCGCCCTGCGCGGCACATTCGCGGTGAGGGATGGCGAGCTGTTCAACGCCACCCTGATGGGCAAGGGCCTTGAGGCTCTCAAGAAGGCCTACGGCCAGTTGGGCTACATCAACTTCGGCGCCATTCCCAAGCCCAGCTTCGACGAGCAGAAGAAGACCGTCTCGCTCAACATCGACATCGACGAAGGCAAGCCCTTCTACGTCTCCCGCATCGAGTTCCAGGGCAACACCATCACCCGCGACAAGGTCATCCGCCGCGAGCTGATGCTCGAGGAAGGCCAGGTCTACAACTCCCAGTTGTGGGAGTACAGCCTTCTGCGCCTCAACCAGCTCGAATACTTCGAGCCCCTCAAGGTTGACCAGGACTCCGAAGCCCATCAGGATGCGGAAGCCGGCACCGTCGAGCTGCTCCTCAAGGTCAAGGAGAAGGGCAAGAACTCGATCGGCCTGAACGGCGGCGTCAGCGGCCTCTCCGGCGCCTTCCTCGGCATCAACTACCAGACCAACAACTTCCTCGGCCTCGGCGAGACGCTCAGCCTGCAGGGCAACCTGGGCAACGTGAGTCGCCAGTTTACCTTCGGCTTCTCGCAGCCCTATGTTCGGAACCGCCCCCTCAACGTCGGCTTCCAGATCTTCAACACCAAGCAGGACTTCAACGCGGCCAAGAACTACCAGGCCAGCAGCGGGCAGTCCATCAACCTCTCCCAGGCGCAGCAGTCGCTCACGCAGAACTACAACCAGGCCTCGACAGGCCTGAACTTCTCCGTCAGCTACCCGCTCCGCCGCCACGCCTTCCAGCGCGTGGGCTTCACCTATTCGCTGACCAAGTCGTCCATCACCGCCTTCAGCACCGCGTCGCAGACCTTCTTCCAGACCATCAGCTTCCGGTCCGGCATTCAGGGCTCCAACTCGCTGGAGGGCATCGTCAACAGTTCGGCTTCGTTCAGCTACAGCTACAACACCATCAACAACCCGGTTCGCCCCCGCAACGGCAAGGAATACACGGCCGTCTTCCAGGTGGCCGGCATCGGCGGCAACCTCCGCTACATCTCGCCGCTGGTGGCCTACAAGCAGTTCCTGCCCATGCACTACCTCATCCCCACCGCCAACGGCCACAACGTTCTCGGCCTGCGCGCGCAGCTTGGCTATGTGCAGGGCTTCGGCGGCGACGTAGCTCCGCCCAACAACCGCTTCTACTCCGGCGGTGAAGGCGAAATGCGCGGCTTTGACGTGCGCGGCGCAACTCCCTATGGTTACGTACCCAATCGGGTGTTCGTCCAGTTGACCAACCCGGACGGCAGTTGCGTGCCCCGCGACCCCAGCAACCCGCAGTTGAACCAGTGCATCCAGGTGCCTCTGCCCGTCTACGGCGTGGCCTCCATCGGCGGCGACACCAACCTCACCGCCAATGCCGAGTACCGCATCCCGATCGCCGGCCCGGTCACCTTCTCGTTCTATAACGACTTTGGCATCGACGCGGCCGTCAACCGGGGCCAGTTGAAGCAGAGTCCCCAGGGCTTCGCTTCCCTCACCGCGCCCCTTTACGGGTGCCCGGTCTTCAACAACGGCTCCTGCCAGGGCGGCATTCCGGGATCGCAGGTGGGCTTCCAGAGAAACATCCGGCCCATCAGCGGCACCAACTTTGTGCCCCGCATGTCCACCGGCGCCGAGCTCTCCGTCATCATGCCGGTCATCAACGCGCCCTTCCGCCTCTACTACGCCTACAACCCGCTGCGGCTCTATGAGCGTCCCTATTGCAACGACGTGCTGCTGGGCGGCAAGCAGGGCAGTTGCTCCGCCGAGCTCATCACCCGCGACCTCTTCCCGCCGGGCGGCGCAGGCGACTACACCTACCAGGAGGCCATTCAGGCGTACGGCTCCCGCTATCTGTTCCGCGAGCCGCGCAAGACCTTCCGCCTGACCGTGTCCACCACGTTCTAATCCGCAAGCGCGCCCCCGCCCTTCACCGCGGAGGCGCACTGCGGCATCTCGCAAGGAGCCCTTGATCCACATGAAACGTTCGATTGCACTGGTTCTCACTCTGGCCTCGGGCCTTGTCCTCGCGGCCGCTGCACAAACCCCGGCGGTTGCCCAGGCCGGCGGCGCCAAAATCGGCGTCATCGCCTTCCAGGCCGCCCTCGCTCAGACCAACGAAGGCCAGCGCGACATGGCCGACCTTAAAAAGAAGTTCGAGCCCAAGCGCGCCGAGTTCAAGGCTCTCAGCGACGAAATCGACTCCCTCACCAAGCAGTTGCAGGCCCAGGCCGAGAAGCTCAGCGATGTGGAGCGCGCCAGCAAGGCCAAGGTGATCGACGACAAGAAAAAGAAGGCCAAGCGCCTCGGCGAAGACGCGCAGACCGACTTCCAGCACGAGATGCAGGAGATGTACAGCACCCTGGCCCAGAAGGTCTACGACACTCTCGCGGGTTACGCCAAGCAGGAGGGCTACACCCTTGTTCTTGACGTGAGCGAGAGCCAGCAGCAGGCCCCCCTCGTGCTCTACGCCAGCCCCTCCACCGACGTCACCAAAGCCATCGTGGATGCCTACAACACCAAGTCCGGCGTTCCCGCGCCTCCGGCAGCCGCGGAACCCAAGCCGTAAGCTTCCATCCGCCGGCTGCCCTCGCAGCCGACAATCTGACAGGGCCGCTCACATCGAGCGGCCCTTTTCTTCTGGACTCTCTGAACAGGGTTCCGGTTCCCGCTTTGAATAGCCCGCTCACTCTGGCAGGCAGGCTCTCCGAATGCTACCCCTCGATCCCGCACACAAAAATGCCCCCGTCGCAGCGGGGGCATCTGCCTTGCAGTCAACTCCTGAAACCCGGCCTAGAAGTGCGCGGCCCTCGGCGCGTCCAAGGCAACCGGCGGGGCCAGGGCCGGCTTGGATTCAGCTCTGCGAATATCGATCCCGCCCTTGAAGAATGCGCCGTCCTCGATGCTGATGCGGGCAGCCGAGACATCGCCCGTCAAGGCGCCCTCGGCGCGAATATCCACCCGGTCGGTCACCGACACGTTGCCGCGCACCTTGCCCAGAACCACAACCTCGCGCGCGTGGATATTGGCGGCCACCCGGCCGTTGCGCCCCACGGTCACCCGGCTGCCGGGGAGGTTGATGCTGCCCTCTACGCGGCCGTCAATGAAAAGCGACTCGTTGCCCGTGATCTCGCCAGTGATGACCAGGCCCTTGCCGATGGTCGCCTGCTCGCCGGCTGCCCCCGTGAAGCGGCCTACCGGCTCCTGGGCTGCCGCGGCCTGGAACCCGCCTGCAGACTCTGTTCCTGAAACGCCCGCAAGCGCCGCACTCTCATTGGTCTTCCACATTGTGCTCATAATTCTGAACTTCCTTTCATCGGGGGGAATAATTGTCTCGCCTTCCGGACGCCGGTCGTCCCTGAGCGGTATGACGTTTGGCGCCGGCTATCCATGCCGGCTTATCATTTGTTCCGGAACGTGACCGCAGCTTTCAAGCTACGCACCGGAATCATCTCAAGCATAATTGTGCAAAAAACCACGTGCGGCCAGGCCGCATGTCCTGTCTGCTCTCATGCGGTAGCGTTTTCACGATAGCAGAAATCCGGTGGCATTCAAACCCGGTTTACCGCTCAAGCGCACCAGGGGAACCAAAGGAAAGAACACTGCTGCCATGCCCGTTTGAGCCAGACAGGGCTTTCCAGTCAGGTTACATCTCCCCTGCTCCCCTGCTTCCCTACTTTTGAAGAACGCAAACCCGCTGCATTTTCCTCGAAAGCATCCAGGGCCCGTCCCGCCTGATGAAAAGGGACCGGCCAACAAATGCTGGGAATCTGTACGGACTGCCGCGGCTAGATGTTCGCCCCGTGCGAGCCAACCTTCATTTCGGACTTGCGAATATCGATGCCACCCTTGAAGTAGGCGCCATCTTCGATGCTTACGCGGGCCGCGGCCGCATCGCCCGTCAGGGCGCCTTCCGCGCGAATATCCACGCGGTCTGAGGCCGACACGTTGCCCCGCACCTTACCCATGATCACAATCTCGCGGGCCGTAATGTTGGCCACCACCTGCCCGTTGCGTCCAACCGTTACCCGGCTGCCCGGCAGGTTGACATTGCCTTCCACCTTGCCGTCGATGAACAGGCTCTCGGAGCCGGTGATTTCGCCGTTGATCGACAACCCCTTGCCAATCGTGGCCTGGTCGGCGGCGGTCACCGCCGGACGCGCCACAGGCTCGAGGGCCGGAACGGGAGCCATGTGCCTTGCGGACTCCGGGGTGGGCGTAATCGATGTCGATGAACCTTCGTTGGGTTTCCACATTGCACACATGGGCGTTGCTCCCTTTCGCTGCTTGATACCGGGGCCGGCTCGGCAACTTCCTTGCCAGACGGCCGCGGCCAATCAAATTTGCGGCTCCGCCGCATCCAGTCTTATCCAGTCCTGGCCTCAAGGCCGGGAGCGCCTCAGGCGGCTCCCAAGGGCCTGCTCCAGGATCTAGATTTCTGCCAACTTCGTTGGTTCCGGCGCCGGCAGGGAGGCAGCCGCGGCCACCGCCTTGTTCTCAACCTTCCGCAACTCGATGCCGCCCTTGAAAAACGCTCCATCCTCAATGCTGATGCGCGCCGCCGTCACATCCCCGGTCAGCGAGCCCTCCGCCCGGATATCCACGCGGTCCGAGGTCGAGATATTGCCGCGAATCTTGCCCAGGATCACAACCTCGCGCGCATTCACATTGGCGGCCACCTGCCCGTTGCGCCCGATCGTCACCCGGTTGCCCGGCAGGTTGATGCTGCCCTCTACCTTGCCGTCGATGAACAGGCTCTCGGAACCGGAGATCTCTCCCTTGATGAACAGCCCCTTGCCGATGGTGGCCTGGTCAGTCGCGGTAACCGCGGGACGGCCCACCGGCTCGGCGGCCTGCGGGGGCGGCGCGGGACGGGCAGGCTCAGGAATGGGTGTGATCGATGACGGTTGATTCGGCTTCCACATTGCGCTCAAAATGAATCCTTTCCTGTCCCTGCGGACTGGGAGTCCAGGGTTGTCGCGATTCCCTCGGACCCAAAACCTTATTGTACGGATTGCCGGGCCGCTTGCGTGAGCAGCCCCAGTGCCGCCGTCACTATGATGCTAACTCGTCAAAGTCTGAACAAACGTTGCGCAGCGATTATTTTAAGCCGATGCGCGGCGGTTTGCAGCGCCGTCTTCCCAACTTGACCTTGCACCCGCCGATCTGCGCAAAACCAGCGTTCGCAGGGTTGCGCCGGCGGCTTTTGGCCGTGGTTTCGCCGCGGGACTCCGCCCCTTTGCCCCGACTCTGCGTATGATTTGGACAACGAAGTGCATTTCGCCGCCTGGAGGAACTCGATGACCCGTCGCCATGCCGGAGCCCTGCTCCTGACCCTGGGAGTGATGCTCGCCCTGCCCCGCGCCGCCCGGGCTCAAGCTGCCCCGTCCCAGCCCTTCGACCTTGTGATCACGCATGGCCAGATCGTGGATGGAACCGGCTCCCCCTGGTACTCCGGCGACATCGGCATCCGCGCGGGCCGCATCGCCGCCATCGGCAGCCTGGCCGGCGCTCCCGCACGGCGCACCATCGACGCCCAGGGCAAAGTCGTCGCCCCCGGCTTCATTGACATGCTCGGCCAGTCCGAGCTGACTATCCTCGTCGACCCCCGGCTGCCCTCCAAGATCTACCAGGGCATCACTACTGAGATCACCGGCGAGGGCAACTCCGCCGCGCCCCTCAACGACGCCATGGTCACCGCCGACCGCGGCGGCTACCAGCACTACGGCATCACTCCCGACTGGACCACCTTCCGCCAGTACTTTGCCCGTATCGAGAAGCAGGGCATGGGAATCAACCTTGCCTCCTACGTTGGCGCCACCTCCGTGCGCCGCATGGTCCTGGGCGACGCCGACGTGCAGCCCACCCCCGCCCAGCTCGACACCATGCGCTCCCTCGTCCGCGACGCCATGCGCGACGGAGCGGTCGGCCTCTCCACTGCCCTTCAGTACACCCCCGCCCCCTACGCCAAAACCGATGAGCTCATCGCCCTGGCCGCCGAGGCCGCCCGCGCCGGCGGCATCTACGCCACCCACATGCGCAGCGAGGGCGATGCCGTCCTTGACTCCATCGACGAGGCCGCACGGATTGGCAGCGAAGCCCAGATCCCCGTCGAAATCTGGCACCTCAAGGCCGCCGGCAAGGCCAACTGGGGCCGCATGCCGCAACTTGTCGCCCGCATCCAGCAGGCCCGCGCCGCCGGCATCGACATCAGCGCAGACACCTACGCCTATCCCGCCTGGTTCAACACCTTCTCCGCCTTCATCCCGCCCTGGGCCCACGACGGCGGCGACGCCAAACTCATCCAGCGCCTCCGCGACCCCGCCACCCGCACCCGCATCCGCAAAGACATGCTGTCGCCCGGCAAGGACTCCGCCGGGGAGGACTGGGACAACGAGTGGCAGGAGATTCCCGGCCCTGAGGCCGTCCAGGTGGCCGTCGTCCAGAATCCCGCCCTCCTGCCCCTCCAGGGCAAGCGCCTCTCCGAGGTTGCCGCCCTCTGGAAGGAAGACCCCGTTGACGCCCTTTGCGACATCCTCATCAAGGACGGCGCCTTCACCAGCGTCGCCGTATTCGGCATGGACGAGCCGGATATCCTGCTGGCGCTGAAGCAGCCCTGGGTCTCCTTTGACAACGACTCCTCCGGCACATCCCCCGAGGGGCTTCTCGGCAAGGAGCATCCCCACCCCCGCGCCTATGGCACCTTCCCCCGCGTCCTGCGCAAATATGTCCGCGAGGAACAAGCGATGAGCCTGCCCGAGGCCATCCGCAAGTTCACTGCCCTGCCGGCCCAGCGCATGAGGCTCACCGACCGCGGCGTGCTCAAGCAGGGCATGTGGGCCGATGTGGTGGTATTCGACCCCGCGAAGATTACCGACAGGGCGACCTTCGAGAACCCCAACCAGTTCTCCGATGGCATGGATTTTGTGCTGGTCGACGGCGTCCCCGTGATTGAAAACGGCAAGATGACCGGCGCGCTCCCCGGCCATGTCCTCCGCGGTCCCGGCTTCGTGCCCTAACCACTGCGGCCGCAAATGGCCTACTCTTGACCTATGACCGATCGTGAACTTCTGGCCCGCATCGCCCGTTCTGCCGGCCAGAAGGCCGGATACAAGCAACTGGTTCGCGAGCTGGGCCTCGCCGGGGGCCGCGAGCGCCGCCTGCTCCTCGAGCAGCTTGCCCGCCTCACGGTCCGCGGCGCGCTGGCCAAGCTCGACCGCGAGCACTGGAGCATCCCCCGCCCACTCGGCACCCGAGACAACCTCGCCGCTGGACGGCTCGACCTCCATCGCGACGGCTACGGCTTTGTCCGCCCCAATCCCCGCCAGCCCGGCAGCGCCACTGGAACGAAGGCAAGCGGACCCCAGGAAGACATCTTCATTCCTCCCAACGAGATCAACGGCGCCATGCAGGGCGACCAGGTGCTGGTTGAAGTGGAACCGCCCAAGGCCGATGGCCGCCGCATGGGCCGTATCGTGCGCATCCTCGAGCGCCGCAACCCCACTGTCGTCGGCATATTTCACTACGGGGTCCCCGGCGACAGGTCCTCGTCCACGGGGTGGCACTACAGCCGCTCCGACCGCGAACAGGGCCACTACGTCACCCCCTTTGACGAGCGCATGACCCAGCGCATCCTCATCCCCGAAGGCCAGGAACTGCCCCCGGCGGGCGAATCCGTCACGCCCCACCGCGTCCTGGGGCGCGAAGCCGCGTCAGCCGGGGTCCACGACAGCCTTGAGGGCCTCGTCGTCGATGTCGAAATTACAAGCTGGCCCACGCCCACCCGCCCACCCATCGGCCGCGTCATGGAGGTCCTCGGCCATCCCGACGACTTCGGCGTTGACGTGGAGATGATGATCCGCAAGCACCAGTTGCCGCGCGCCTTTCCCGAGCACGTTCTTGCCGAGGCCCGCTCCGTGGCTCATCTCGACCACGAGGAAGTCCTCGCCCGCCGCGACTTCCGCGCCCTGCCCATCGTCACCATCGACGGCGAAACCGCGCGCGACTTTGACGACGCGGTGCTGGTCACCGAGCGGGCCGGCGGCGTGGGTTACGAACTCCAGGTTCACATCGCCGACGTGGCTCAATACGTCCGCCCCTCCACCGACCTCGACCTCGAGGCGCGCCTCCGCGGAACCAGCGTCTACTTTCCTGACCGCGCCATTCCCATGCTGCCCCAGGAGCTTTCGACAGACATCTGCAGCCTGCGCCCCGGCGAAGACCGCCTCGTGCTCAGTTGCCTCATGCAGCTCGACCCCGCCGGCCGCATCGAGAGCTATGAGATCGTCGAGGGCGTCATCCGCTCCGCCGCCCGCATGACCTACACGGAGGTCCACGCCATTCTCGAAGGCGACGCCGACACCCGCGCCCGCTACTCCGCGCTTGTCCCCGGCTTCGAGCGTATGCACCGGCTCGCGCTGCTCATGAACAAGCGCCGCCAGGAGCGCGGCTCCATCGACTTCGATCTGCCCGAGCCGGTCATCGAGTTTGACGAGCAGGGCCAGATGCGCGGCGTCACCAAGTCCGAGCGCACCTGGGCCAACCGCCTCATCGAAGAGTTCATGCTGGCCGCCAACGAGTGCGTCGCCACATGGCTTGAAGACATGGGCGTGCCCTCGCTCTACCGCATCCATGAGAAGCCCGAGCCCCGCCGCGTGGTGCAGTTTGAAGAGCTGGCCGCCGCCTTCGGCTACTCGCTCGGCCTCGGCGCGCTGCCCGTCAAGCGCATCCAGACCCGCGGAGACCGCCGCGACGCCCAGCGGACGGGCCGCAACGTCCGCACCCACGAGGTGGCCGAAGACATCGCCGTCACCCCCCGCATGTACCAGAAGCTAGCCGCCCGCATCGAGGGCAAGCCCGAGGAGCGCATCCTCAGCTACCTCATGCTGCGCTCGCTCCGCCAGGCGCGCTACTCCGAGGTCAACGAGGGCCACTTCGCCCTGGCCGCGCCCTCTTACACCCACTTCACCTCGCCCATCCGCCGCTATCCCGACCTCATCATCCACCGCATCACCAAGGCCCTGCTGGCCCGCGGCATCCGCGGCGAGGGCGCGGTCCCCGAGGGCCGCCACAGCTCCCCATGGACTCACCCCAGCGAGGGCCTGCCACAAATGCGGGCGCCCCAGCTCCCTCGCACTTGGGAACCTGGGAAGGGAACTCAATCCCTCATAGAGCCCCCCATCCCCGAAGCCGAACTGGCGCAGATTGCCGAGGAGACCAGCCTCACCGAGCGACGCGCCGCCGAAGCCGAGCGCGAACTCGTTGAGTGGAAGAAGGTCCGCTTCATGCAGGACCGCGTCGGCGAGGAGTTTGACGCCCTCATCCTCAACCCCACCAAGTACGGCCTCTTCGTCGAGCTGACCGACCTCTTTGTCGAGGGGCTGGTGCCCATCGACTCCCTGCGCGACGACCGCTACTCCTGGCGCGAAAACACCCACGAGATCATCGGCGACCGCTGGGGACGCCGCTTCCGCGCCGGCGACCGCGTCCACGTCCTGCTCGACCGCATCCTGGCCCAGGAGCGCCGTCTGCAGTTCTCCATCGTCGAGGAGGGCATCCCCCTCACCGGCAAACCGGCCGCGAGCTCCGCTCCCAAATCCAAGAAGGCCCGCCGCAAGCTCGCCGCCGCGCCACCCTCCAAAACGCGCAAGAAGCCTTCCAGAAAAGGCAAACGGCGCTGAAGATGTCCAGGCCAAACGATTGCTCTGAGTCATTGATTCATCCAAAGGGCGGTTCCGTCCTGGGCCGTCCTTCGCAAACCTTTGCGTTACGGCTGAAATGAACGGCATGCCGCTGCGCCTGCCCCAGAGGGGCGAGGGAAGCTAGCCCAGGACAAGCAAAGCGCAGTCCTGGGTGGAGCGTCATTTGCAGCTTCAAGCCCCGCCTGGGGCGATGGAAGTTACGCTGTTCATGCTGAGGGAACGCAGCGAGCGGAGGGCCTGCGCTCTGCGAGAGTTATCCGCAACTGCCACTGTTCAACTCCAAAGCGGCTGTGAGACCTGCTTTCGCTGCGTTGTCTTTCATTGACATCCACCGCGCACGGCTGCTAACGTCTTCGCAATCTAGCAGTAACAATTCCGATGCATGGAGAGATTCAATGGCGTTCAAGTGTCCCTATTGCGGCCATGAGGGCATGCCCTATGTCGAGAGGAAAAAGCTGTCAACCGGCGGATGGGTGCTCTTCGCGGTGCTGCTCCTTGTCTGCTTCCCCATCTGCTGGCTGCCTTTCGTCATCGACGCCTGCAAAGAGGAAGAGCGCAAGTGCCCCGGATGCAGCATGAAGCTGGGGTAATGCGCATCCTGGTGCGCAACGCCGCGCTGGGCGCATTCCTCTTCTACCTGGTCTGGAATGCGGTCTGGATTGGCGCGGGGAAGGTCCCGCCTTCACTCTTCAAGGCAATCTCCGGATATCCGTGCCCCACTACCGGCGGATACCGCAGCCTGCTTGCGCTCAGCCGCGGAGACATAGCTGCCTCATTGCTCTTCAACCCGCTGACGCTGGTTTACATCTTGCTCTTCGCGGGGTCTTTGGCCATTCTTCTGCGCCAGTTGTACCGCCGCCGCCGCCTAGCGCTGCCTCCAGCCATCGCCTGGGCCTGGCTGGCATCGCTCGCCCTGGGCTGGGCTGCCAAGTTCGCCCTGGGAAAGCAGTACTGGTAGCGCGCGCCTGCTGGACTCAGTCGAGGAAGGCTGAATCTTCAGCGCGAACATACAGAGGCGGCCAACCTTGCAAAGCCGCCCCGCCAATCCAAGGCCGCAATAGCGATCCAGTGCTGCTCAAGCTCGATAGGCCATCCGCCGGGTGGTGTGAACAGGCCCTAGTTGCCTGCCTGCTTCTCGGCCAGGTTTCCGATCAAGGGCAGCTTGTAGCGCTCCCCTTTGAGAGCCTTGAGCAAAGCGATCAGCCACGCCACAAACAGAGCGACCATGCCAACCAGGAAGATCAACTGGCCGAGGATGGGAATTACATTGATGAAACCGATCGCAAACGCGGCAATGCCCAGAAAAATGGACTGCCAAGCGTGGAAGCGTATGTAAGAGCTCTTGTTATACGGCTCCGCAATCAGAAAGATGATTGCCGGAATGACCGTGACGTAGGCCAGAGCGCCGGCTGTATTGTCGGGCATTCCCGATTGCGTGGCCTGCGGCGGGGTGGGCTGGGGAACATATGGATCGGACATGGCAGCTCCTTCGATGTGCGGTCAGACTCCGGTGATCGTCTTTGCGACGGTGAGAATGCGCAAGAATGGAAGGGCGGAAAAACGCCCACCCAGCCCTTCATGACACTGCGGCGGTTAGCTGTTGGCCTGCTTCTCCGCAAAGTCACCAATCAGCGGCAACTTGAAACGCTTGCCGTTGAACGCGTTGATCAGGCAGACAATCCAAAGGATGAAAAAGACCAGGCCTACCAGAGGAAACAGGGCCAGGTTGATCAACCCGATGAAGGGAAGCTTCCCAATGATTGCCAGCACAATGTCCACCGCAAACCACGCAATGGCGAGGAAGATGCACTGCCAGGAGTGGAAGCGCACAAACGAGTTCTTGTTGAACGGCTCAACGATCAGAAAGACGATCGCCGGGATGATGGTGATGTAAGCCAGTCCGCCGGCTGCATTGTCAGAGAGGCCGGACTGATTTGGTTCGGGCATGGGAACTCCTTCTGCTTTCGAAGTCGACTTCGGAGTCGGTGCTCCCCCTCTCCACCCGGCAGAGTGGAAAATCAGGGTGCTACCGCGAGGGGAAACTTGGAGTTGAAACGAGATAAGAAAATCGTCCCTGCTCGGAATTGTCAAGAAAAATCGCCGCAACCCGCAAAGGGGCCAATTTTCCTTGTTGGGTCCGCGCTCCGTTCGCCCTTCTCCCGGAAGCCCCTTCTCTGTCCAGCCACCATCGATCTAACCCGCGGCGGCGTCACAATCCTCAAGCAGCTCCGCATCGTTGTTGCGCACATTGCCCACCCGCGCGCTCACCGGCCATACCTTCATCTTCTCCGCGGCAAAGGGCCGCATCAGGTCCACCGGCGGCTGCGCCGGGTCTCCCGGCTCCAGCCAGCGCGCATAGTCCTGCCGCTCCACAATCACCGGCATCCGGTTGTGAATCGGCGCCATCATCTCGTTGGGGTCCGTCGTCAAGATCGTGAAGGTCTCGAGAGCCGGCCCGTCTTTGGGCTTCCAGCTCTCCCACAGCCCCGCCAGAGCAAACGGCTCGCCGGACGCCATGCCAATGGCCAGCGGCCGCTTCGTCTTGGCGCCCATCCGCTGCCACTCGTAGAAGGCATCCGCGGGCACCAGGCAGCGCCGCTTCTTGAGCGCCTCGCGAAAGGCCGGCTTCTGCGCCGCCTCCTCCGCCCGCGCGTTAAAGGTGCTATACGCCAGCTTCGCGTCTTTTGCCCAGAAAGGCACCAGCCCCCACCGCTGCAGCGCCACCTCGCGCCCGCCCGTGTCCCGGCTCTGCCGAACCACTGGTTGCACACTCTGCGGCGCGGCGTTGTAGCTCGGCGCAAACCACGGCATATCTTCAAGCTCCACGCCAAACCAGTCGGCGAGAACCTGCTGCGTTGATCGACGGGCAAAGCGTCCGCACATACCTCGACAGAATAGAACGGCGCGCCCTCAAAAAAACAGCCTGTAACCTTTCCCGCGCGGCCCCACTCTCAGTGTGCAGAATGGCCAGGCCCGCAGATGCACATGAGCCGCCGGCAAGGGCCAAATTCCCCACTTGGAGTCAATTCGAAATGAAAAGCATCAAGTTCTTCGCAGCAGCCTCGCTCTTCGCCCTCGGCGCCGCCACCCTTCTCACCGCGCCTGCCCAGGCAGAAGACGGCGCCGGCGCAGTCTTTGTCATGACCAACGCCGCCTCCAACAACCAGATCGCCGCTTACACCCGCAACCAGGACGGCTCCCTGCAGGCCGCCGCCTCTTACTCGACCGGCGGCAATGGCAGCGGCGGCACCATCGACCCCCTTCACTCCCAGGGCTCGCTCCGCCTCTCCGCCGACCACCGCCTGCTCTTTGCCGTGAACGCCGGCAGCGGCACGGTCTCCTCCTTCGCGGTCGATGGCAGCGAACTCACCCTGGCCGACACCCAGCCCAGCGGCGGCAGCGCCCCCTCCGCCCTCGCCCAGTCCGGCGACCTGCTTTACGTCCTCAACTCCGGCGGCAGCGGCAACGTCAGCGGCTTCCACGTCAGCGCGCACGGCCATCTCCGCCCCATCGCCAACTCCACCCGCGACCTGAGCGATACCGCCGCCGGCGCCACATCGCTCGCTTTCAGCCCCAATCGGCAGTTCCTCGTCGTCACCGAGCGCGCCACCAACAACATCGACGTCTTCCGCGTCCTCGACGACGGCTCGCTCTCCACCATCCAAGTCAACCCCAGCGCCGACGCGGTTCCCTTTGCCGCCGTCTTCGCCCCCAACGGCGCACTGATTGTCGGCGCGGCCTCCAACTTCGTCTCCTCCTACCAGCTCCACCACGACCGCACCCTCAGCCCCATCACCGCCTCGCTCCCCACCCTCGGCAAGGCCACCTGCTGGGACGTAGTCACCCCCAGCGGCCGCTTCGTCTTCACCGCCAACGCCGGCACCGCCAACCTCTCCGGCTTCGCCATCGCTCGCGACGGCTCCCTCGCGCCCCTCGGCGCCACCATCGTCGGCGCCAACCCCGCCGGCAGCGTCAACCTCGACACCGCCATCAGCGCCGACGGCAAGTTCCTCTACACCCTCAACACCGGCACCGGCTCCATCGGCGCCTTCTCGGTGGACCACGACGGCTTCCTCACCGCTCTCACCACAACCGGCGGCCTGCCCGTCGCCTTCGGCCTCAACGGCATCGCCGCCTACTAAGCAGTCTCAGCAAGCCCTCTTCCCCGCATCCATCCCGCTCCCAACGCCATCCAATACAATGGCGTTGGGAGCAAATCAATGGCACACATGGTTTTTTGCGTTCGCAACAAGAAGGAGATGGAGGGCCTCGAAGAGCCCCCGTTCGACTCCGAGTTCGGTCACAAGATCTACAAGAACGTCTCCAAAGTCGCTTGGAGCGAATGGGTCGAACGGCAGAAGATGCTGCTCAACGAATACCGCCTTCAGCCCTGGACCCCCCAGGCGCAGTCCTTCCTCGTCGAGCAGATGGAGCACTTCTTCTTCGACGAGGGCTCAGCCCTTCCCACCGAGTTCGTCCCCCCGGCGCACTGATCCCGCGCCTCCCCCAACCGGAAGATTCAGGCGGCAGTCCACCCTGTACGTGCCGCCTGTCTCCTCTTCCAGCCCATTCTTCACCCGCCCCGGCACACCCCGCCCGGCTGGTGTAAACTAATCAAGACCCCAAAGCCGGCTCACCCTGAGCCGGCTGCATTGTGTCGGGACGTGGCTCAGCCTGGTAGAGCACTCGCTTGGGGTGCGAGGGGTCGGCAGTTCGAATCTGCCCGTCCCGACCATTTATCTCCGTACAATCAATTCCGCCTGGACCGGCAGATCTCAACGAGAACTGCCGGCCGCGAGCGCCCCAACCCAGTGGAGCGCTACCGCGCGGAACCCAAGCAGGCCTGCGAGGGGAGCGAGGCAAAGCCGAGCCTTTCGGCAGTTCGAATCTGCCCGTCCCCACCATTTATCTCCGTACAATCAATTCCGCCTGTACCGGCAGATCTCAACGAGAACTGGTACAGTTGCCTCGCAATTGAATGCGTGGAGGTTGCTTTCATGCCCAATCCGGTGGTGCATTTTGAGATTCTCGGCAGGGACCAGTCCTTGCTCGAGTCCTTTTACAAGAGTGTCTTCGACTGGAAGGTTACTCCCGCCATGGAGGGGTATTCGCTGGTCGATACCGGCTCAAGCCCTGGCGGCGGCATTGGCGCCATGGGGGAGGGCCGGCGGCACGTCACGTTCTACGTTGGCGTGGAAGACGTAACCGCTGCGCTGGCGCTGATTGAGGGCAAAGGCGGGCAAAAGGCCTATGGGCCGCACACCGCCCCTGATGGCAGCGTTTTTGCCGGCTTCACCGACCCCGAGGGTCACCTGATTGGGCTGGTGCAGGGGCCGCCGGGGAAGTGAATCATGCGGTAGCGGATCGCGGGGGTGTTCCATGGCACAACCTGAAAGGAGAGATAGACCGTGCCCAATCCGATCATTCATTTTGAAATCATCGGCAGAGACAGAAAGCTCCTGGAGAGCTTTTACGGAGGAGTGTTCGACTGGCAGTTCACGCCGGTAATGGAGCACTACTCGATGGTGTTGCCGGGCGAGGGCATTCACGGCGGTATCGGGGAAATGCCGCAGAGCCCCTGCAATGTGACCGTCTATGTGGAGGTGGCGGACGTTTCGGCCACGCTGACCGCTGCCGCAACACAAGGCGGGCACACGGCCTACGGGCCGGAGACCCTGCCAAACGGGCAAACTGTGGCTGGTCTTGTCGATCCCGAGGGGCACCTGATCGGGCTGATGCAGGCGAGAGAAACCCGATAGGCCTGCGCATGTGAGCATAGCCTGCTCACACCGCGAAGTCGATAAACCCCCGC
Organism: uncultured Acidobacteriaceae bacterium; assembly: GCA_903849645.1. GTDB lineage: Bacteria > Acidobacteriota > Terriglobia > Terriglobales > Acidobacteriaceae > Telmatobacter. The sequence continues at coordinate 152,909 of CAINJJ010000041.1, forward strand.
TGGGGGTCGGTGGAGACGAGTTTGACTGTGACCCGGTCGCCCACGTCGAGGCCTTTGCCGCCGCTGACGAGCATTCCATCGACGTGCGGGTCGAGGGTGCGGACAAAGGTGCCGTAGTGGTTGACGCCGGTGACGATGGCGCGGAAGCTCTGGCCGATGCGGGGGTGGAGCACCACGGCGGCGATGCGCTTCTGCATCTCGCGCTCCACCTTGCGGGCGTTGTCTTCCATGAAGGTGCAGCGCAGGGCGATGGTGTTGAGGTCGCCCTCGGCGTAGGGCTGGGGGGCCTTGGCCAGCAGGGCCTTCATGAGCCGCTGCGTCACCACGTCGGGGAAGCGGCGGTTGGGGGCGGTGGAGTGGGTGTAGTCCTGCACGGCGAGGCCGAAGTGGCCGGGCGAGGTCTCGTTGGGCTTGACCAGCACGTATTCGCCGGGGCCCATGAGCTTGATCACCGCCAGCGAAAGGTCGGGGAAATGGTCGGGGTCCTTGGCCTTCTGGGCCAGCAGGAAGTCATTGAGGAGCTTGGAGTCCGGCACGGCAGGCAGCGTTGCGCCCAGGGCCTGCGCCACTTCCACAATGCGGTCCCAGCGCTTGGGGGTGCGCACGATGCGGCGGATGGAGGCGACCCCCGCGTCCTCAAAGGTGCGGGCGATGACCCCGTTGGCCGCCACCATGAACTCCTCAATGAGCGAGGTGGCGCGGTTTTTGGCTTGGCGGGCAATCTCGACGGCTTGGTCGGCCAGCATCACGGGGCGGGTTTCAATGGTCTCGAGATCGAGCGCCCCGTGCTGGAAGCGGCCGTCGACCATGCGCCGGGCGGCTGCGTCCTGCAGCTTGAGCTGGGCAGCGAGGTCGGCGCTGGCGGCCACCTTGGCAGGGGCCGGTCCGGTTTCCTCAAGCCATGCGCCCACGGAGTTATAGGCCAGTTGCGCCCGGTTGCGGACCAGGGCGCGGTAGGCCTTGCCGTCGTTCACGGTGCCGGCCTGATCGACCGAGTACTCGATGACCAGCGCCACGCGGTCCTGGTTTTCGTTCAGTGAAGTGATGCCCTCGGAGAGTTCGGAGGGCAGCATGGGGAAGACCCGGACGCCGGTGTAGACGGAGGTGGTTTCGGAGCGGGCATGCGCGTCAAGGGCAGTGCCGAGGGGGACGCGGGCATCCACGTCGGCCACACCGATGAGGACGCGGATGCGGCCGTCGGGGAGCTGCTCAGCCCATTCGATCTGGTCGAGGTCCTTCGAGGTGTCGTTGTCGATGGAGGACCAGAGCAGGCCGCGGAGGTCCTGGATGCCGGGCGCGGCGGGCGGCTCTGGGTGCGCCTGAATGGCGGCAAGCTCCGGGGCGATGGCGGGGGGGAAGTCCGGCTGGAAGCCGTGCTCGATCATGGCGGCGTGGGCCGCGGCGACGAGATTGAAGTGGATGGGCTGGCTGGATTGCATGAGGAATTTGGCTCCTTCCAAATGAAAGAGCCAGCCTACCATGCACGGGCGGCCAAAGCTGGCTGGAAGAACACGGGGTGGGAGTTGGGACGGAGCGATTAGGGATTAGGGATTAGGGATTAGGGAATAGGGACTAGGAGACCGTCGGGGATAGCGTTTTCAGGCGAGCGAATCGGTATGACGCCGGAGTTGGCGGATTCCTGCTCGCGCAGAGCTTGATGGGGTAGTTGGGCGGTGGTCTGAGCGTGGGGGAGCCGAAGAG
>CAINJJ010000042.1 GCA_903849645.1 uncultured Acidobacteriaceae bacterium
GCGCCGAATCAACTTCGGCACTCCCCAAAGAAAAATGCTTGTCCGCGAAATCAATGCCTGGCGGGGTGGTCTACTTTTACTCCGCCACGTCACGCCGCTAACGCGGCGCTACGTGGTCTATTTTTGCTCCGGCGCGTACACTTGCGGTGTGTCAGCGTATCCGGCCCCGAAACTGCGACGCAGCGCCTCCCATGAGATCAGCGTAGGCCGCTCCAGATAACTGACGCGACGTGTCGCCCAGGCGTAGAGATCTAGCGCCAGCGGGGATTGCTTGAGTATGCGGACCGCTCGCAGATCGAGCGGGACAGGCGAGGCAACAAGCTGCTCGAAGAAGTGGGCCGAAAGCGTGATGGAGGATTTCGGCGTTGGCGCTGCGGTGAGGATCTGCGGGGTCCACCAAAGCTGAAAGCGGTCGGCGAGAAGTAAATTCTCGCCGGCTGCGATAGGATGCCCCTCTGCGTCCAAATCCCAACTCGCAGAGATCGCCGCTCCGACTAGCCGCTGCATCTGGTCGCGAAAGCGCGGAATCGTGCCCCAGTGGCCACCTGTCGCCTGGAGGCCAAGCTCCGCCATAAATCTCGAAAGAGACGCACCGAGTTCCAGTTCACGGCTTGCTGTACGGATGGCCTCCGACGTCATCCAGATCAGGATCAGCCGCGGATAACTGCCGAAGGGCAGACCCGCGCCGCCGACATCGGTGATGCGCAGCGTGAAGCGGCCATTCCGGCACTGCCTGCCGCGCCAGCTCCTTCGGCGGCTGCGCCTGCCGTTTCGGTTGCCGCCAGAGCACCGCCCGCGGCTGCTCCCGCGCCTCCGGTTGCCGCGACAACAGCGACCGTCGCGGCGGTGAGAGCCGCACCTTTTGCGACTTCCATTCCCATGCCAACCAGGTCCGCCGCGCCTGCCCCCAGCGTTCCCGAGGCGACAGAAGCCGCCATCTTCGGGATTATCCACGACGCAAAGGCGAAGAGCAGCATCGACATCAGGGTTGGGAAGATTTGGGTGATGGGTAGATCGGCTGTATATCCGTTCATCGTGGCGATCCAGTTGGCCGAAATCGTCTTGAAGACTCCTAGCATCAGGTAAATCAGCATCAGGCGGACGCCGGTAGATATTGCAAGAGAAATGTACCTTGCAAAATAAGGCGCAGTCCACCGGCTACCACCGAAGCCAAGGAAGATGTAGCCCGCCGACATGACGATAATAGCTTCGAGCTTAGTGACGACGTAATGGAGCGTGATGATGATGTAGGAGGCGAGCACGATGCAGGCCGCGAGAATCGTCGTAATTGCCCCGCCTGGCTCCGAGAGCAGGTTGACTGCCGAAACCTTTGTAAAGAGGTCCGAGACGATCTGGAGACCCTGCATCATGATGTCGGACGGATTCTGCACAACCGATACGCCAGCCGCATTCGCGCCAAGTTGCGCGAAGCTGTTGACGATAGCCGGTATCCAGGTCTGACCGTTGATAAGCACGGCATAGAAGAAGCCAATGACGAGCAGCTTCTTGATGAGGCTCATGAACAGGCCCATGAAGTCGTGCTCACGAAGGAATTGCGGCGCGCTCCATGCAAAGTCGAGTGTCGCCAGCGCGTAGAAGAGGTACGTTGCCTCTTGCATGATGGTGGGAATCCATGCGTTGGCCGCCTGCCCTATCTGATCAAATGTGCCGCCGACATCGACCGGGGCCTGCGCATGAGCAGTGGCGGCCGAGGCCATCGCCGCAGCCGCCACAAGAAGGAGTCTCTGTCTTCGCGTCATTGGTACTGCTCCTCAGAACTTCACGCCATCTGATTTCAGTTGTGGTTTGCC
>CAINJJ010000043.1 GCA_903849645.1 uncultured Acidobacteriaceae bacterium
CGTGCAATGAGGGTGGAAAAAGAAGCGACTGGTTCAGATCGTCGGCGCGGAAGCTCTTACCCATAAATACATCTTAAAAGAGACTCAGAAAGAGCCGCCCCATGCGAGGACGGCTCTTTCTATCCCCGACAGGCTGCTAGAACTGGAGAGTTTTCGCGCATGGCCTCGATTTCAGCGTGGGTCTGGTCGGCGGCGGCGCGGCGGCTGGTGTAGATGCACGGCTCGCCAAAGTGGACCTCGGCGGAGAAGTCTGGACCGGCGAGCGCCTTCCACATATGGGGCAGGAAGCCAGCGTCTCCAAACCAGCACAGTTCCCGCTCGGGGGAACCATCCGAGGGAATATAGCGAATGGCCGCGGAGGTGACGGGAATTCCGGCGGCCACGGCGGGGGTATAGAACCGGGAGTGAAAACGAAGCAACTGGGTGCCGTCGGTGCTGGTGCCCTCGGGAAAGAAAAGGACCGGCACGGAGCCCTTGAGGCGCTCGGCGATTTGGTCGGTGACGGACTCGGCGCTGGCGCGGCTGGAGCGGTCAACGAACAGGGTGCCGCCGGCGCGGGCCAGGATGCCGAAGAACGGCCATTTGCTGATCTCCGCCTTGGAGACCAGATAGCAGGGCAAGGCCGTGCCAAAGATGAGAATGTCGAGATAGCTGAGGTGGTTGGCGACAAGCAGGCCATCGCGGGGCGGCTTGCCGGTGATGGTGAGCCGGATGCCGAGAATTCGCATGACGAAGACCCCGGACTCATGGAGCCACTGGGCGCGCCGCTCGAGCGTGTCGGGGTAGAAGAGGCGCAGCAGCAGCGACCGGAAGAAGCAGAAGAGAAGAGCCGAGACCAGCGTCACAGCACGCCGGAGAGCGCGCAGGCTCACTGCGTCAGAGGCGCGAGAAAGCGGTTGCGGGCCGATGCCGACAACAGCTTGAGATCGAGCAGCGTAAGGAAATCGATGGTGCCGAACTCCCGGTCCCATGCCGGCGGACCGCAGATGCGCGCGCCGATGGCCAGATAGGTCTTCAGCAGCTTGGGCACCTTGGGAACGGCCGGGGTCGATGGGTCTTGCTGGCAGGGCAACGGCTGTGCAGGCTCGCCCTCTTGCTCGCTGGGACAGGCGTAAGCGGCGGTTGGCGTGGTCTCAAACTCCGGCGCGACCCGGTAGTTCTCAAGCTGGCGGTACATCTGCCAGCCCTCGGCCGGATCCTTGGATGTGAGAGACGAACAACCGACGAGATAACGCAGCCCCATGTCACCAGCATACTGCGCGATACCCCTCCAAAGAAGCGTGAGCACCTCGGGAGTGCGATGTTCGCGGTCAATGGAAGCGCGGCCAAGCTCGAGAATGCCGGGCCGGAGCGGCTCGTAAGGGGCAAAATCGAACTCCTGCTCTGAGTAGTACCCCAGATTGCGGGCGGCGGTGAGGCCGGTCTGAAGCCGGTAGGTGCCCACGATGCGGCGGGAGGAATTGTCCTGTTCCTTGTCCTCCACCAGCAGGTGTTCGCAAAAGAGGTCGAAGTGGTCGGTGTCGAGGCCGGTCTGGTAAGAGCTTTCCAGGCCTTCGCCCAGCTCGATATTGAAGACACGGAAGCGCAGACGGCAGGCGGCTTCGCGGTCTTCAAGGGTCTGCGCCAGCCGTACCCGGTAGCGGCCCACCTCGGCATGGATATGAGGCTTCCGCGGCGCCAGAGGCAGATAGAGAGGTGGAGCGATGGTAGGGAAGGCGAGTTCCACCATGGAGGCGGAGCCAACGGAGAGCTTTAACGGAACCTTTTGCCCAGCTTGCTGAATCACGGGACCAGTATCCGCCGGGAATTGTAAGAGGACGATGAAGCGAATGCAAATACGGCGCAAATACTTTCTTACGTTTGTAACTCGATAGTAATAAATGGGACTTATCGAAGAGACTGCCCTGGTAACAAGCTGGACCGGTGAGCGAACTTTGTCCGCCGGAAAGAGCGCGATTGAGCGAAGCAGCGCCTTGAACGCAAACGCAGAAGCAACTCTTCTCAGGGGTTAAAGGGGCTGCGGAAAGGCGCCCGACCTGAGCATCAATCCACTCAAAGTGCGGCAGGGGCTAAAGCCCGGCGTCAATTTCAAGGCATTTGCGGCCCGGCTAAAGCCGTGCCCTTGTTACAAGGCAGGGCCGAGGCGGGTCTTTTCGGTAGCCTGCAAAGCCCTTCCCCGTCTCTTCTCTTGCAGTCTTGCGGCACGACTGAAGCCGAGCCCTTTCAATGCATAAGCGATGATCGATTGGCGGACGCCAAAAGCAGCCGGTGGTAATTGTCAGGTTTTGAAGGGGCTCGGCTTTAGCGTAAATGACTGGCAGTCAACGAAGGGCTTCAGCCCCCGAGGGAGAGTTTTCGGGATTGTCGACTTCTACCACAGGCCCTCAGTTGGCGTAGACGTGGACATAGTCCACGAGGACCTCGGAGGGAAAGATGGTGGTGGCGTCGGGCGGGCCGGGCCAGTCGCCGCCGACGGCGAGGTTGAGGATGATGAACTGGGGGCCGTCGTCGAAGGGCCAGATGCCTGCCTGGGTGGATGGCGTGTAGGTGGCATACACGTTGGCGGGCGCGTCCACATAGAACTGGATCTGCCCCTTGGTCCAGATCATGCCGTAGGTATGCCAGTCGGCGGCGGAGAAGCCGGCGGGGTGGAACTGGGCGGTGCCGTTCAGATTTGTGCCGTGGATGGAGCCGGCGACCCAGTCGAAGCCCTCGTTTTGGGGATTGCTGCCGTTGATGTGCTCCATGACGTCGAGTTCGCCGCAGGCGGGCCAACTGATGGCGGTGATGTTGTCGCCGAGGAGCCAGAAGGCGGGCCACATACCCTGGCCTTCCGGCAGCTTCATGCGAGCCTCGATGCGGCCGTACTGGAAGCTGAAGAGGCCCTGGGATTTGAGGCGGGCGGAGGTGTAGACGGCGGCGGCGGTGGGCTTGCGGGCGACGATGTGGAGGATGCCGGCGGTATCGGCGTAGGCGTTGGGATTGGCGGGGTCGCAGGGAGCGGCGGAGGCGCCCGCAGCGCAGTAGGTCTCCAGTTCGTTGTTGCCGCAGCAGTTGGTGCCGGTGTCGTAGGTCCAGAAGGCAGAGTTGGGCAGGGCGTTGGAGGCGGTGGCGTTGTTGAAGTCCTCGGACCAGACGAGAGCCCCGGAGGCGATGGCGGGCGTGAAGCTCTGGCTGGTGACCGTGCTGGCGGTATCGCCGGGCGCGATGGCGATGGCCTTGACGGTGAGGTTGGATGCCACCAGGAAGGGCGCGTCGTAGATCTGCGAGGAGGCGGTAGGCGCTGAACCGTCGAGGGTGTAGTGGATGACGGAGCCGGGCGTGGAGAAGCCAAGGGCCGCCATGACTGCGCCGTTCTGCAGGGCTGCGTTGGTAAAGGTGGTGACCGAGGGCGGAGCCGTCTGATTCTGCGTCGGCGGGGTGCTGCCGCCGCCTCCGCTGCCGCCGCAACCGCACACAAGAGCCGCCGAAACCAGAATTGCTGCCAACATCGCCGTACCTGCCCGCATGAAAGAACTCCAGATTGGAGACGGCCCGCAAACGGGCTTTCTCCCCGAAGCCATGAGAGCACCGTGGCGGGGCGGAGTCAAATGGCGTGTAAATTGACGCGCTGGGGGGGAGGGGGGGGGAATGAGAACGGCCGGGAGCGCTCAAAAAAGCGCCCCGGCCGTTCCAGGAGGACCCATGAATGCTCTCTGTTTACCCTGAACCCATTGTTGCAAATTGAGAGGTAATTGCCTGCAAACCTTCCGCAGTTTTTGTAACCAAGGTAACGTATTGATTTCTAGAGCCTTATTGGGCCTTCTGGAGGCTGGCCGGAAGCGGACCCGCTTGACGTCAACCTCCATGTCGGCGCTTGCAGTAGATTCAAGAAGACCGTGAAATGGAGATTCCCCGCATGAGCAGTTCTCAAAATCGTCAGATCGTGCTTGCGTCCCGGCCAATTGGAGCGCCCACTCCCGGCAATTTCAGAATCGAGACGCAGCCCGTGCCTGTCCCGAGCCAGGGCCAGATGCTTCTGCGGACCGTCAGCCTGTCGCTTGACCCCTATATGCGGGGCAGAATGAGTGACGCTCCGTCGTACGCGCCCCCTGTGGAGATCGGCAATGTGATGGTTGGGTCGACCGTGAGTGAGGTCGAAGTCTCCCGCCATCCCGATTTTGCCGTGGGCGACCTGGTGCTGAGCCAAAACGGCTGGCAGGACTATGCCCTTTCCGATGGATCGAGACTCTTCAAGCTGGACGCACGGATGGAGCATCCCTCGTATGCTCTGGGCGTGCTCGGCATGCCTGGATTTACCGCCTACATGGGCCTGCTGGAGATAGGCCAGCCGGTGGCGGGAGAGACGGTGGTGGTTGCAGCGGCAACCGGAGCGGTGGGCTCGGTGGTCGGCCAGATTGCAAAGCTCAAAGGATGCCACGTGGTGGGCATTGCCGGCGGTGAGATGAAGTGCCGGTCGGCGGTGGACGATCTGGGCTTCGACGCCTGCATTGACCATCGAAGCCCCGCATTGAAGGACCTGCTCGCAAGCGCCTGCCCGAAGGGCATCGATGTCTATTTTGAAAACGTGGGCGGCGTGGTCTTTGAGGCTGTTCTTCCCCTGCTGAATACGCGCTCGCGCATACCGCTATGCGGTTTGATCGCACATTATAACGACCGCGAAGCGCCTCAAGGGAGAGATCGCACCGCTCAGGTGATGGGGACGCTTTTGAAGCGGCGGGTGCGCGTGCAGGGGTTCATCATCTTTGACGACTACGGTCCGCATTTCGGCGAGTTCCAAAAGCAGATGCTGGAGTGGTTCACCGCCGGAAAGATCAAATACCGCGAGGATATGGTGGAAGGGCTGGAACAGGCGCCGGAAGCCTTCATCGGATTGCTTGAAGGAAAGAACTTCGGGAAACTGGTGGTACAAGTGGGCGAAAGGGCTGGCCGATCGCCGCGATAAGCCAGCCAGCAATCCGGTTCAAGACAAAGGGGCAGCACGCCAATGCCATGGTGGAAACGCGCCCGGCCAGTTGCGCAGAGACGAAATGCCGGGCTGCCACTCGAAATCCTTCGCGATGGCCTGCGCGAAGCCAGAGGACCCAATGCCTGAAATCGCTTATCTGGAGTGCTCCCGCTGCCGTGCGCGGATCCCGGCAGAGTCGCCGCAGACGGTTTGCCCCCAATGCGCGGAGCCGCCAGCCGGCTCGCTCTATGTGCGCTACGATCTTGACCACCTCAAGGGGATTGCGGCACGGGACGCGATTGCGGAGGGCGCCGCTTCAACCTGGGAGGGCATGTGGCGCTATCGTTCCGTGCTGCCCAATGCCGTTCCTGTGACCCTGGGCGAAGGTTGGACCCCGATGCTCAAAAGCAGGCGATACCCCGCCGTCCGGGTCAAAGAGGAAGGGGCCAATCCGACCGGAACCTTCAAGGCGCGGGGGTTGTCGATGGCCGTGACCATGGCCCGCCACTATGGCTTGAAGAAGCTTGCGGTTCCCTCGGCCGGCAATGCGGCCGGCGCGCTGGCGGCTTATGCGGCCGCCGCTGGAATTGAAGCCCACATCTTCATGCCGCGCGATGTTCCCTTCGCCAACTATGTGGAGGCCATGGCATACGGCGCGCACGTGACGCTGGTGGACGGACTGATCTCTGACTGCGCGCGCATGGTTGCGGAGCGGAAGCAGGAGGAGGGCTGGTTTGACATCTCAACGCTCAAGGAGCCTTTTCGCGTGGAAGGCAAGAAGACGATGGGGTACGAGCTGGTGGAGCAGTTGGGATGGGAGTACCCGGACGCGGTCTTCTATCCCACAGGCGGCGGAGTGGGACTGATTGGGATGTGGAAGGCGTTTGAGGAGCTGGAGCAACTGGGATGGGTGAAGCCTGGCAAGCGGCCGCGCATGATCGCCGTGCAGGCAGCGGGTTGCGCTCCGGTCGTGCGCGCCTTTGAGGCTGGGGCCAATGCCAGCCAGATGTGGAGAGATGCATCCACTTTTGCGGCCGGGCTTCGGGTTCCCAAGCCCTACGGCGACGCCATCATGCTTGACATTTTGCGGGCATCGAACGGAGTTGCTCTTGCCGTGAGCGATGAAGAGATTCTGGCTTCGATCCTCGATTGGGCGCGGAATGAAGGGATCTTCCTCTCGCCCGAAGGGGCTTCTGTGACGGCAGCGTATGACAAGCTCCTGGCTTGCGGGTGGCTCACAGCCTCAGATCGCGTGGTGCTTTTCAACACCGGCGCGGGGCTGAAGTATACAGACGTGACCGCGCAAGCGATGAAGCTGCGGCGGCCTCAAACTGATCAGTGAGATAACCCCCGTCAGGGGCGGGGGGAGAGGTGCTCTCGCATGGCCTGGGCGAGGCGGGGGCTGTCTGCCTGTTCGATTGCCTGGGCGATGCGGGCGAGGAGAGCCTCGCCGGGGGCGATGCGGCTGAAGGCCTCAATGGCGGCGGCGGCCTCGCGGGCGTCGCGCTCGATGAGGGAGATGAGGAAGTCCACCGCCTGGGGGAGGCGGGTGAGGGCGATGGCGCTGAGCAGGACCGGGGTGAACCAGGCATCGGCGCCGGCGCGGAGACGGGCCATGAGGGCGGCAAGAGCCTCGGGGGTGCGCCGGTCGGCTAGGGCGAAGGCGGCCTCGGCAGCGGTGTCGTCGCCCTCCTTGAGCGCGGCGGCGACAAGGGGAATGGCGCGGTCACCCTCGACGGCGAGCAGCGCGGCATAGACGGCGCCCAGAACTTCAGGCTCCTCCTGCGCTTTGAGGGCGGGGAGGAGCAGGGCGCGGAGGCGGAGAACGAGGGCCGCGCCGGAGCCGCCGACCTGGCCGAAGGCGCGGGCAGCCTCGACGCGGACGGTCTTGTCGGGGTCGACAAGGGGTTCGAGGAGGAGCTGCAGCAGGTCGGCGTCGGTGATGCCGGGGCAGTCGACAAGCGCGTGGGTGCATGCTCCGCGGAGGGCTCCGGCGGTGTCGGACTGGCCTCCCCAGGTGGGCTCCATCTGGTGGTGGCGGAGTCCGCGGAGGTAGGCGTCTTTTTGCCGGTGCTCGAGCTGGACGAGGGTCTTGACGAGGGCGTTCTTGGCCCAGCACTGGGGGTCGTTCTTGACGGCATCCACAAAGAAGCGGTCGTAGGCGGCGAGGGTGTCGGGGAGCAGGGGGAAGAGTCCGGCTTCGGCGATGAGCCTGGCGGCTTTGGCGACGATAAAGTTGCTGGAGTGAGCCAGTGCGCCGCGCAACTGGGCGATGGCCTCAGCGGTGAGAGGCGAGCCGGCGTGGAAGGACGCGGAGAGGGCTTCAAGCTGGGCGAGTTGATTGTCAAAGCCGCGGGGCGTGGGGGTGGCCTTTCGGGCGCTCATCGGGCTATCCGGGGTGGCGCGTGGAGAGATGGGAGACGTATTTCTTGTCGGAGATGAGGATGTGCTCGGTCAGCCAGTCTTTGAGGAAGTCCATGATGAGCGCGGGCGGAGCAGTGAGGACATTGTGCCTGAACTTCGCTTTGAGGTCTTGAATCTGCAGGATGAGGTCGTGGTGGCCTCTTTTGTGCTCGGCCGTATCTTCATAGCCCGTCTCGTCCAGGAGCGCCTCCTCCCTGGCGAAGTGGAAGCGGGTGGCATCGGCAAGGCGGTCGAAGATGGCCACCGAGACCTCGGCGCCGGCTTGGGAGGTGATGCTGCGGTGAAGTTCATTGACGAGATCGACGAGCCTCTTGTGGTCTTCGTCGATGACGTCGATGCCGACGCAAAGCCTTTCGTCCCAGGTCATGAATGCCATGTGTTGCCAGCTTTCCCCATGCGCCCCCCCGGATTGATCAACAGGACAGAATCAGCAGTCTGGTGAATGGGAGGACACGACAATTCGATGCGGTCAAATCCTTTGCGGTTGTATTCAAGTGGAAGAAAACGAAGCGTCAGCGGCTGTGCGCGGGGACTCACTTTGACGCATTGGGCGCGTTGAGGTTGAGGCGGGCGATGCGCCCGTTGGGGCCGACGGCGAAGGGCAGGGCGAGGGCGTTCCAGTTGCCGTCGTCGAGGGGCTTCCAGGTCTTGCCGTCGTCGCGGCTAATGTCGGAACCGCTGGAGCCGGCGGCGATCCAGGCGTGGAGAGTGGCGGACCATTGCACGGTGGAGCGGTAGCCGTGGGGCGACGCGGCGGAGGCGGTCCAGGTCCAGCCGCCGTCGGCCGACCATGCGGCTGTGCCGGCGGTTGCGGCGGGTTTGGTGTAGTCGCCTCCGACGGCGATGAAGAGGGAGTTTTCGCCGAAGCCGCAGTCCTGGCAGATGCCGCTGGTGACGGGGAAGCGGTAGGCGATGGCGAAGGCGCCGGCGCTGTCTTTGCCGCCGGCGAGGGCGATGGGGCTGGCTTTCCAGGCGGTGCGCTTGCGGGCGAGCCGGCCGACGAGGCTGACCGGGGCGTCGTCGTCGGGGTCGCTGAGGCGGCTGAAGAAGACCGCGCCGCCCTGGCCTCCGGTGGCGAAGCTGCGCGCGAAGAGGCGGTTGCCGCGGGCGATGGAGCTGTTGCTGGCGGCGAAGGCGGCGAGGGAGCGGCCCTGGAGGTCGAGTCCGGCGCGGCTGTCGCGCTTCCAGCTTCTGCCGCCGTTGGCGGTGGTGAAGACGGTGAAGCGTCCGTTGACAGGGTCGCCGAGCAACATGCCGTGAGGGCCGTTGAACCAGAAGCTGTCAAAGAAGCCGTTGGGGGCGTCGGGGTTGCGGAAGAGCAGTTCCCAGGTCTTGCAGCCGTCGAAGGTCTGGTAGAGGCGGCTGGCTGCGCCGGGACCGGAGGCCATGACGACGGCGGTATCGGCGTCAAAGGCCTGGACGCCGCGGAAGTCGAGGGTTGCGCCGTCTTTGGCAGCGTCCGGGGTGGCGCAGGGGAGCCAGTGCCGGCCGCCGTCAGTGGTGCGGAGGACCACGCCTCCGGAGCCGGAGGCCCAGGCCACTGTGCCGTCGGGCGAGTCGATGCCGCGCAGACCGGCGGTGGCGCCTGATTCCTGCATCTGCCAGGGCGAAGAGGATTGGGCCGAGCTGGGGCGCGGGGCGAAGGCAAATACGAGGAGAAGGCCAAGGGGCAGAAGGCGCATGGGGGCAGTATAGACGCGCTGCCGGGAAATCCTGCAAAATCGATTGAGTGTTCCGGATCACGCTCAATCGGCGCTAGAACGGATATAAACGAATTCAAATCGTGAACTATTTCAAATTCATCTTCATGTTGACCTTGACGGCCGCTCTCGCGGTCTGCGGATGCTTGGCGCAGGCGCAGCAGTCGTTTTACGAGCGGTTCCGGGCGCACAACGCCTCGATGACCGAGGTGCAGCCGCTGTGGATGGGTCCGCTGATCCAGTCGGACGCGCGACTTTCGCAGTCGCTGCGGTTTTCGTTCTCAAACTCATACGCTCCGGGCGCGCAGGTGATGAACTACGGGAACAACCACGGGGTGTCAGTGATTGTGGCGCGGCGCTTTCAGTTCGATTTCATCCCGCCGTCGTTCTTTCGCAATCACGACGCGGCGGCGAAGGACGGGTTTGGCAACACGGCGGCTCAGGTGAAGTGGCGCATGGTGTCAGGGAACGCCAGCCACGGCAACTTTGCGCTGACGGCGATTTTGACGCGGAGCTTTACGCCGGGAAGCCAGGAAAACGGGGCGCTGACGGGCGCCTACAACCCGCGGATTGCGGCAGGCAAGGAGTGGGGCTGGTTTGACGTGCAGACCACGTTTGGGGCGTCGCTGCCGACGGGCAAGGTGGCTGCGCAGGGCCGGGCGGTGGAGTGGAACTTTACCGGGCAGGTGCATCCCAACGCGCACATGTGGGTGAACGTGGAGAACAACGCGATGTGGATCGAGGGCGGCCCGCTGGATGGGCAGATGCAGAACTTTGTGACGCCCGCGGCGTTTTACATGATCCGGCGCAAGGACTGGAAGCCGACGCACGCGGTGATGGTGTTCAACGGCGGGATGCAGATAGCGACATCGCGGTTTCACCTCTACAACCACAACCTGATTGCGGAGATGCGGGTGTTGTTTTAGGGGACTGCGGCTCAGTAATCGACTTTGAGGGGAGAGGCGAGCCAGGCGGCGAAGCTTTCCCAGGCTTCGTCTCCGAGCAACTGCCGGGCGGGGAGCGAGCGGGCTGCCGGCTCGCGGCGAAACTCTTCGTAGAGAAAGGCGTCGTCAAAGCCGGCGCGGGCGGCGTCGGCGGCGCTGGCGCCGTACCAGACGGCGCTGAGGCGCGCCCAGTGAGCGGCGGCCAGGCACATGGGGCAGGGTTCGCAACTGGTGTAGAGTTCGCAGCCGGCGAGCGAAAACGTGCCGAGGGCGCGGGCGGCGGCGCGGATGGCGTTGACTTCGCCGTGCGCGGTAGGGTCGCAGGTTGCGGTGACGCTGTTGGCGGCCTCGGCGATGACCTGGCCGTCGCGCACGATGAGCGCGGCAAAGGGGCCTCCGAGGCCGTCAATCACGTTTTGAGTGGCGAGCGCGATGGCGCGGCGGAGGAAGTCGGGGTTGGGCTGCGGGGGCATGACCGTGTGGCTCTCCAGTGGTGCGAACGTCGAAGGCAAGCACAGTATGGCACAGGCCTGGAAGGCAGGAGGCTGCGTGCAAGGCTATTCGAGCTGGGCGAGGTCCCGGGGGCTGTCGATGTCGACCTCGCCGCCGGGAAGCTCGGTGGAGAGGACGGGGCAGGGCGGGTCAGGGAAGAGGCTGCGTGCGCCGTTGTCGCCGCGGAGAGCGAGCAGGTCAGGAAAAGCCAGGCGGGGAAACACGGCCGGGATTCCAAGGACGCCGGCGTAGGTGGAAGCCGCAATGGCGGGGCCGGGGTGGGCGTGAAAGCGCACGATGAGGGCGCGCAGATGGGCCGCGGTGAGGCGCGGCTGATCGCAGCTCATGAGCAAAGCGCCGGAGGCCTGGGGCGCGAGAGCGTCGAGGGCACGCAGGCCGGCGTGGATGGAGCCGGCCATTCCCTGCTCCCAATGGTCGTTCAAGACGGTGGCGGCGTTGTCAAAGGGGATGGACGCGCGGATGAGCTGAAAGTGTGCGCCGAGGACGACGAGGACGGGCGACGCGCCTGCTTCGCGGGCAAGGCGGATGGCGCGCTCCAGCAGGGTTTCGCCGTCGAGCTTGAGGAGTTGCTTGGGCTGGCCAAGGCGGCGGCTGGCCCCGGCGGCGAGGACGATGGCGGCGACAGGCATGGGCTTGAGTGTAACCCAGGGTTCTTGACCGCGATGCGACCAACGCGCAAGACTGGAGCAACCGGAAGACAACTGAGACGGGAGAGGCGGATCGGTGACGAACCAGACGAGCACGGAAGGCGGAGTGTACCCCGCGCAGGCGGCCAAGGAAAACTACGGGCTTCATGCGGGCGTTCTGGGTCCGATCGAGACGCTGGCGCAGTCGGTTTCCGCCATGGCGCCTTCGACCTCGCCGTCGCTGACCATTCCGCTGGTGTTTGCGCTGGCCGGCAATGCCACGTGGTTTGTTTACCTGCTGGCGACGGGGGCGACGTTTCTGGTGGGCTTTTGCGTGAGCCGGTTTGCGCGGCTCTCGGCTTCGCCGGGGTCGCTTTACACCTACACGGCAGACACGCTGCCGCCGGTGTTTGGCGTGACCGCAGCGTGGGGCATTCTGCTGGCGTACCTGGCGACGGGGGCCTCGGTGGCGGGGGGCGCGCTCTACTATGCCAACCTGCTGTCGCAGCAGTTTCTTGGGTGGACGCCGCCGGCGCTGCCGGTGCTGGCGGTGGTGTGCGCGGTGGCGGCGTATGTGGCGTATCGCGACGTGAAGCTCTCGGCGGAGCTGATGCTATGGATCGAGGTGGTGTCAGTGAGCCTGATCGGGCTGGTGCTGGCGGCGATGATCTTCCGCTTCGGGCTGCACTTCGATATGGACCAGTTTCGGCTGAAGGGGGTTTCGATTGCGGCGCTGGGACCGGCGCTGGTGCTTTCGATGTTCAGCTTTGTGGGCTTTGAGAGCGCGACCACGCTGGGTGGAGAGGCGCGCGAGCCGCTCAAGACGATTCCGCGGGCGGTGCTGCAGTGCGCGATCTTGGCCGGCTTCTTTTTTGTACTCTGCTCTTACTCGGAGGTGCTGGGATTTCGCGGCGAGTCGGGCAAGCTGAGCGATTCGACGAGCCCGCTGCACCTGCTGGCGACCAAGGCGGGGATTTCGCCGCTGGGCGTGGCGATCGACTTTGGCGCGGCGGTGAGCATGTTTGCCTGCGTGCTGGCGTGCACGACGGCGGCCGCGCGGGTGCTGATGCGGATGGCGCACGGGCGGCTGCTGCCGGCGTTGTTTGAGCGCACCAACCGGCGGCATGGGACGCCGGGGGCGGCGGTGGCGCTGTCGGCGGGGCTGATGTTCGCGGCCACGGCGGCGCTGGCTCTGGGCGGGGTAGCAGGCTCAGATATGTACGACTGGCTGGGCTCGCTGTCGGTCTTCGGATTCCTGACGGCGTATGCGCTGGTGGCGCTGGCGCTGCCGTTTGCGCGGCGGGCGCTGGGGCAGCACTCGCATATGGTGGCGGTGGTGAGCGTGGTGACGGTGGTGGTGATGGCGCTGATCGTGATCTTTGACCTTCGCTCGGCGACCGACGCCAATCACGCGCGCATTCCGTGGATCTATCTGGGCTATATCGCGGCGGGGCTGGGGTGGTACCTGTTGCGACGCAAAAAGGTGGAGCGGTTGAGCGATTGAAGTGGGGGAGAACGCCCGCTTGTGACCAGGATGTGGAAAAGCCGCCGGAAACTTCATGGCATCATCATTCCGTGACCGGAATGCGGGATTTGGTTACCAGAAGCGCCCCGATTTTTAGATGATCCTTATGTGAAAATCGTTATTCTAGAGACATTCTTGAAGTCCGAACCTATCCGCACAACCAAAGAAGCGAGCTTGACTCGCACGGCACGATTCTCTCCTTTTTAGCAACTCTAGACTTCAGATTCTTCAGTGAACCCCGCGCCTTTTGAACACTCAAAAAGACCGATGGGGAAATCCCTACTTTCGAGGCCTGCATCTTGAACTTTCCGATTCGAAGCCTTTGTTCCCTGTTTCCGCGACTGCTTGCGGTAGTGGCAGTTGTCGCCCTGTGTTGTTCAACCCTGGTGGCACAGCAGACCCTTGGCGGCATCACCGGCGAGGTCACGGACACGTCAGGAGCCGTCATTCCCAACGTGTCGATAACGCTGGTGGGAGAACAGACTTCTCTGGCGCGCACGGCGGCGACCAACGCCTCGGGCAGCTATACGTTTGTGAACCTGCCCATCGGCACGTACACGCTGACGTACACCGCCGAGGGCTTTGACGTGCAGAAGACGCAGCACATCGCGGTGCAGGCGGACCGCACGGCTACGGTGAACGCGGCGCTGAAGATCGGCAGGACCAGCGACACCATCGAGGTGGAAGCTTCGCCGCTGATGAACGCGGTGGACACCACGGTAGGCTACGTGCTGGACAAGACAGAGATTGAGGCGGTGCCTCTGGCCACGGGCAGCTTTACTGGGCTGGCGACGCAGTCAAGCGGCGTGAGCGCGGAGCTGGGAGGCGGCACGGGCGTGAACTCGGGACTGGGCAACGCGCCCATCTGGGCCAACGGCCAGCGTGATACCTCAAACTCATTTTTGCTGAACGGCGTGGACGCCAGCAACCTGTTCAACGGCAAGAGCACGAGCCAGGTGGCCTCGGCGCGCGTGATCAACTCGACGGGCGTCTCAAGCAGCACGGGCGCGGGCGGCGTGATTCCCTCGGCGGCCTCGATTTATCTCTCCATCGGCAACGCGATTCCAACGCCGGCTCCGGAGACCATTGCCGAGGTGCGCGTGAACGCATCGATGTATGACGCGCAGCAGGGCTCGACCTCGGGCGCGCACATCGACCTGAGCACCTCCTCGGGCACCAACTCGCTGCACGGCACGGCGTATGTGCACCGCGGCACAAGCTGGCTCAACGCGGCTCCGTTCTTCTTCAACCAGGACCCGGACATTCCGGCCTACAACAAGGTTCCGCAGTTGCACCGCTTCATCGGCGGCGGCACGGTGGGCGGGCCGCTCATCAAGGACAAGCTGTTTGGCTTCCTGGCCTATCAGCATCTGTCGGTTTCGGACCAGGAGATCGGCGACTCGGTGCTGGACGTGCCGGTGGGCCTGACTGACGACCGCTCTGCGGCCGCGCTGGCGGATGTGACGAACAACTCGTTCTGCACACCGTATGACCAGGTCAACTATGGCTGCACGCCGACCGATCCCAGCCAGATCGACCGCATTGCGCAGGTGCTCTTCAACTCGCCTTCGCTGCCGGGCGAACCGGGCAAGTGGCTGATCCCCAACGACGCGCTGGTGGCGCAGGGCAAGACGCCCAATGCATCGCACATCGACAACGCGTTCATTCCGGGGACCGGGCGCTTCAAAGCCGACCTGGTGGTGGGCGACGTGGACTACAACGCCACGAAGAACGACACGCTGAGCCTGAAGTACTTTTACCAGCACGATCCGACGCTCTCGCCTTATTCGTACTCGAGCGTGCCGGGCTTCACCGAGCACCTGGACTCGGGGGCGCAGGTGTTCTCGATTATCAACACGCTGATTGTAAAGGCCAACCTGAGCACGACTCAGACTCTGGGCGTGCTGCGCGAGAAGAACTGGGCAGACAATGTGCAGCCCTTTGGGCCGGGCGCCATTCCGGGCGGGTCGGCGGGCACGGGCTCGATGAACATGTTCGGGTCAAAGTACTTTCCCGGCGTCTCGGTCTACAACGTGCTGGGCGACTACCAGCCCTCGGGCTTCTCGCAGGCCATTCTGAACATCGGGCCCAACGCGGAAGGACAGGCATCGAACACCGGCGTCTTCCAGAACCGGCTTGCGCCTTCGGGCAACGCCATCTGGATCCTGGGCAAGCACACGGTGAGCTTTGGCGCCAGCTACACCTACACGCAGTTGAACACCATCGACAAGCGCACGGGCACGGGCACGGTGGCCACGGACGACTTCAGCCAGTTCGCCAAGGGCTTTGTGACGCCGGGCAGTTCGGCGACCGGGTTCTATGTGACGTCGTTCCTGCAGGGCAACGCGAGCCGCTACTATCGCGCCAACCAGCTCGGCACCTATGTGCAGGACAAGTGGCAGATTACGCCGACGCTCTCACTGACGGCGGGCGTGCGCTATGACTGGGACGGCGGCCTGACGGAGAAGTACGGCCGCATCATCAATTTCGATTCGAGCCTTTACAAGTACAGCGCGGGCACCGACTCGATCGACAACACTGGCCTGATCATCGCGGGCAACAATGCGAACGGCACCAAGGGCGTGAGCTCGACCACGCTGACCGGGCGGCAGTGGGGCATTGGTCCGCGCATTGGCGCGGCGTGGCAGCCGGGCATGTTCAAGAGCAAGCTGGTGGTGCGGGCGGGCGGCGGCATGTACTACGACCGCGGCGAGCTCTTCACTTATTTCTCGCCGGGGTATGCGATCGGCACGGTGACGGGCGGGCCCTTTGGCGTGAACCAGCAACTGCCGTTTGTGAATGTTTCAAGCTGCCCGACGGGCTCACAGTCGCTCTACGAGTACTACATCCCGACCTGCGGCGGCAACGGTGGATTCGCGCCGCCGAACGGCCCTCCGACGGACATCACGGGCAACCTGGCGAATCCTTATGGCACGACGCTGCAGTACGCTGCGCCGCATAACCCCAAGGCTTCGGACCTGGCCAACTACCTGCCCAATGCCTACAGCATTACGAACACGGGCTCGGGGCTGCCGGGGGTAATCAACAACGGACAGCCGATCTCTCTGGGCGTGTATGACCGGAAAAACAAGCTGCCCTACACGATGAACTACACGCTGGACATCCAGTGGCAGCCGCGCAGCGACCTGGCCATCGAGCTTGGGTATGTGGGCAACATCGGCCGCCACCAGGTGATTCCGGTGCCCTTCAACCAGCCGAACATCGCTTCGCCGAGCAAGCCGACATTGGGCGGGACGCCGTACATGCAGAAGTACAGCTATGGGTACAACGTGCAGGGCGCAAACCTTCCGGACGGCACGGGGTACATGGCCAACTACGAGGGCGGCAACGTGGACCTGCGCGTTCCGTATATCGGCTACGCGGCCGAGTCCATCGCCTATGTGGCGGCTGGCGTGGACGCCTATAACGCGCTGCAGGCGCACGTGGAGAAGCGCATGAGCCACGGCATTCAGGTGGGCGCTTCGTACACATGGTCACACGCACTGGACGAGCAGAGCGGGCTGGGCCTTTTCTTCAACGGCAACAATCCGCTGAACCTGCGCAGCAGCTACGGTTCGTCGGACTACGACCGCACCCACGTGACGAGCTTCAACTACGTGTACCAGATTCCCGGCATGGCGAAGGACCACACGCTTCTGGCCAAGGCGACCAATGGGTGGTCGCTGCTGGGCATGACGGTGCTGCAGAGCGGGCAGCCTTACAGCATCATCGACTTCTCGGGCGCTGTGGGCAGCATCTACTACTCGACGGCCGACGGCATCACGAACCCGATTGTGCCGCTGTCAAAGAACTGCACGGCGAAGAGCGCCTTGACGGGCTCTTCGGGCGCGTGGACGGCGCCGGGGCTGGGCGGCAAGCCGGCGTTGAATCCGGCCTGCTTCACGCTGCCGCTGCTGTCGGCGGGCGGGCTGGGCGGGGCAATTCCGGACTCCGACCCATTCGAGACAGGCTTCACCACCGGGCAGCGCAACATCTTCCGCCAGGCATTCCAGAAGCGGTCGGATGCATCGCTGGTAAAGGTGACGCCGCTGACCGAACGCTACAGCCTGAAGTACACATTTGACGTGTACAACCTGACCAACACGACAAGCTTCGACGTTCCGGGCAACGAGGTATCGCAGAACGCGGGATACAGCGCCTTCCCGGCGGCGGGCACGACAGTGATGCCCACGGGCTGCGGCACGGACAAGGCGGTGAACGGCTTCTACAGCTGCCCGTCGGGCCTGGGCATTGTGTCGCACACCATCGGCAGCCCGCGGCAGATCCAGATGTCGCTGCGGCTGGATTTCTAGTTCTTCGCTGTAAAATTATTCATTGGTTGTATTCCGCAGGGTGCCTTCTCCGTCTAACGAGAGAGCACCCTGTGGCTTTTGCGCGCAGGTTCAGAGAGTTGCGGAAGATTCCCCGACCGATTCCCGTGCACTTCTAAACCGCACGCGGCATCGGTCCGATAAGGACAAGGCAGCGATGGCGGTAGAAGGGCGAACGCCTTGAGCGAGCCGGGGCGCAAGTCAGCGGGAACGACGTGTTTGAGGGAGTTGAGCCAGATGCCCTTCATGGATTGGTCGGACAAGTTGAGCGTAGGCGTGGCGGTGCTGGACGAGGACCACAAGCATCTGGTGGCGCTGGCCAACCAGCTCCATGCGGGAATCCTCGATGGGCACGGCAAGGAGGCGCTGGAGGTTGTTCTGGGCGAGTTGGCCAGCTATATCCAGTTTCATTTCGCGCGCGAGGAACAGATGTTCGCCGAGTCCGGCTATCCCCTTTCGGAAGAGCACAGACAGGAGCATGAGCAACTGGCCCGGCGGGTCGTGAACCTGCAGGCGCGCTATGCCCAGGGCGCGCTGCCGTCGCTCAGCATTGAGACCATGAACTTTTTGCGGGGCTGGCTGCTGGTGCACATTCAGGGGTCGGACAAGAAGTATGGCCCCCACCTGAACGCGAACGGCATCCACTGAGAAGAGTGAGCTGTTTTGACCACTGCGATGCCGGGCGGCTGCTGGCGATAGCAGTCTGGACTCAATCGGATGCAACCCTCAAGGCCATAGGGTGGTAGCATCGAAGTTGAGCGATGCAAACTAAAAAACTGAAAATAATCCCCCTCGGCGGGCTGGGCGAGTTCGGCATGAACTGCCTCGCGTTGCGCTGGGAAGACGACATTATCGTGATCGACGCCGGGCTGATGTTCCCGGAGTCGGAGTTGCTGGGCGTGGATATCGTGGTACCGGATATCACCTACCTGGTTGAAAACAAGGCGCATGTCCGCGCCATCATCCTTACCCACGGCCACCAGGATCACATCGGCGGCCTGCCCTGGATTCTGAGCGAGCTGAAGGTTCCGGTCTACGGCACCGAGTTCACGCTCGCGTATGTGGAAGACAACCTCGAAGAGCATCACATGCTGGACGAGACGACGCTCGTGGAGATTGAGCCGAAGAAGAAGTTCGTAATCGGCCCATTTACCATCGAGCCGATTCGCGTGACCCACTCGCTGGTGGATTGTGTGGCTCTGGCCATCGATACTCCGGTAGGCGTGGTGATTCACACGGGCGACTTCAAGATCGACCTGTCGCCGCTGGACGGTCATGCGTTTGACCTGCACACGTTCGCCGAGTACGGCAAGCGGGGCGTGCTGGCCCTGCTGCAGGACTCGACCAATGTGGAGCGCTCCGGCTACACGCCGAGCGAGTCGGCGGTGAAGCCGCGGCTGGACGAGATCTTCTCGCGCACCAAGAAGAAGCTTTTCTTCAGTTGCTTCTCTTCATCGATCTATCGCATCAAGATTGCGCTGGAGCTGGCGCGGGCGCACGGGCGGAAGGTGGCCATCGTGGGCCGTTCGATGATGGAGTCGAGCGAGATTGCGCAGGACCTGGGCTACATCGACATTCCGCAGGGGCTGATCATCAATCCGGGGCAGATGCGCGACTTTTCTCCCGAGCAGTTGATGATTCTGATCTCAGGCACGCAGGGCGAGCCGATGAGCGCGCTGAGCCGCGCCGCGGTGGACAATCACAAGCACGCGCATATCGACGCGGGCGACACGGTGGTGCTGAGTTCGCGCGTGATTCCGGGCAATGAGAAGAGCATCTTCCGGGTAATCGACCATCTCTGCCGCCGTGAAGCCAATGTGATTTACGACGACGGCTCGCATGGGCTGATCCATGTGAGCGGACACGGCAGCCAGGAAGAGATGCGGCTGCTGATCAACCTGGTGCGGCCCAAGTTCTTTGTTCCGGTGCACGGTGACTTCCGCAACCTGCAGAAGCACGCGCGCGTCGCCATGGACACCGGAGTGGTGGAACACGCCATCGTGATTGAAGACGGCGACGTGCTGGAACTGGACAAGAAGGACGCGCGCAAGAAGGACAAGGTGACGGCGGGGCGCGTGCTGATCGACTCCGGCTCTTCAATCGATGTGGTTGAGGATCTGGTGATTCGCGACCGGCGGATTCTGTCGGAAGACGGGATTGTGCTGGCGGTGTTGGCCATCAACAAGCGCACGGGCAAGATTGAGCAGCAGCCCGAGGTGGTGATGCGTGGCTTTGGCGGCGCGGATATCACGGACCAGGCGCGGGAGCTGATGCTGAAGACGCTGGATAGCCTGAGCACCGAGCAGAGGGCCGACTACGGGCTGGTCAAGGAGAAGGTCCGCGCGGAGCTGAAGCGGCTGATCCAGAAGACGACAGGACGCCGGCCGATGATCATGCCAGTGGTGCTGGAGATCTGACGAGGGCA
>CAINJJ010000044.1 GCA_903849645.1 uncultured Acidobacteriaceae bacterium
CAAGGGCCTGCCGGCGATTACGACGGCGGTTTGCTGGCCGCTGTCGGACGTGGCGCTGCGGGGCACGGTGGAAGCGGCGGAAGAGGGGCTGATCCAGCCGACGCTGATTGGCGACGAAGCGGAGATGAAGGCGCTGGCGGCAAAGATCGGCGTGGACATCAGCGGCTTTCCGATCTTGCAGGCGGATACGGAGATCAAGGCGGCGGAGATCTGCGTGAACCTGTGCCGGAGCGGCGCCGCGCAGGCAATGATGAAGGGCAGCCTGCACACCGACGAGCTGATGAAGGTGGCGATGCAGCGGGACACCGGGCTGCGGACCTCACGGCGGATTTCGCACGTATTCGTGATGGACACGCCGGCCTATGCGCGGACGCTGCTGATTACGGACGCGGCCATCAACATTGAGCCGGAGCTGGAAGACAAGATACACATTGTGCAGAACGCCATTGACCTGGCCCATGCGCTGGGGATTCCCGAGCCGAAGGTGGCGCTGCTTTCGGCCATTGAGACGGTGAACCCGAAGATCAAGTCGACGCTGGACGCGGCGGCGTTGTGCAAGATGGCGGACCGGGGGCAGATTACAGGCGGCATCCTGGACGGGCCGCTGGCGTTTGACACAGCGGTGAGCGTGAAGGCCGCGGACATCAAGAAGCTGGTTTCGCCGGTGACGGGGCAGGCGGACATCCTGGTGGTACCGGACCTGGAGAGCGGCAACATGCTGGCCAAGCAACTGGAGTACCTGGGCGGGGCGCAGTTGGCGGGCATCGTTCTGGGAGCGCGGGTGCCGGTGATTCTGACCAGCAGGGCGGATTCGGCGGAGACGCGGCTGACCAGTTGCGCGGTGGCGGTGCTGCTGCACTATGCCGAGCATCCGCTGGCGGCGAGCCAGGGCTGAGCCGCAGTTGAACAGGATATAGAGAATATCGGTTGGATGTGAGCAGGTTTGACCATCCTTTCCGGGAGAATGGGCATTAGAGTCTAATTCAAATTTCGAGTTCCCCAATTTGTTGATCAAGTTGGACTTTGCACGCCAGTTTGTACCCCTAAAGTGGGGTTGCTCATAGCACTGCGGTCCCTCATAATTTCGACTCGTGTGTCATTTTGGACATGTTCCCGCCCATATCGGCAGGAAGCAGAGGCGTTTGAGCCTGGGAGAGGCCCTGGATGGGGAATCGCGCGGAAGCCAACCTTTCGGCATTGATCGAGAGCACCCAGGACCTGCTGGGATCGGTGGACCTCGAGTACAGGATGCTCGCATTCAACCGCCCCTTCCAGAACTACATAGAAGACGCCTTCGGGGTACGTCCGCAACTGGGGATGCGTCCGCAGGACATGATTTCGCCGGAGCGGGCGGCTTTGTGGCCGGCGATGTTCCAGCGGGCGCTGGACCATGGGGCCTACACGATCGAATACCCGCTGCTGGGGGGCCGCATTCTTGAGCTCTCGTTCAATCCAATCATGGAAGACGGGAAAGCGACGGGGATTTCGGTCTTTGGCAAGGACATCACGGAGTGGCGCGCCGCGGAAGAGTCGCGGCGGTTTCTGGCAGCGATCGTGGAGAGCTCGGAAGACGCCATCTTTGCGCATGACCGCGAGGGCGTGATTCTAACCTGGAATCGTGGGGCGCAGACCGTATTTGGCTACACCGCTGCGGAGGTCTTGGGCAAGCCGATCACCCTGCTGGTGGACCCGCGGGAAAGCTCAGATGCCAAGAGGTACATCGAGCGGGTGTGGGAGGGGCAGGCGGAACGGATGACAACGGGCAGCGCGATCCGCAAGGATGGCTCCCGCATTCTGATTTCCGCGCTGTCGTGGCCGGTGCGCAACGCCAAGGGCGAAGTCACGGCGATCTCGGCGATCGTCCGCGATGTGACCGCGCGGCGCAAGGCGGAAGAAGCGCAGGGGCTGCTGGCCTCGATTGTCGAGTCCTCAAACGAAGCGATCCACGCGCTTGCGCTCGATGGAACGATCGTTTCGTGGAACCGGGGCGCGCAGGAACTGATGGGCTACACCAGTGAAGAAGTGGTGGGCCAGAGCGCGGCCATGCTTCTGCCAGCGGAAGACAGGGAAAACCTGCTGCCGCGCATGGGGGTGATCCGGCAAGGCCTTTCGCTTGCGCCGATTGAAATCCGCGTGGTGCACAAGGATGGGCATACCATCGATGTTTCGCTCTCCGGGTCTCCGATTCGCAATGCCGCGGGGGAGGTAGTTGGCTCTTCGGCGATTGTTCGCGACATGACCAAGCTGAAGCAGGCGGAGCTGGAGCTGCGGGAGAGCGAAGAGCGGTATCGCAAGACCTTTGAACAAGCCGCCATCGGCATCGTGCACACCTCGCTCGACCTTCGATTCATTCGATGCAATGCACGGTTCGCGGAGATCATCGGCTACCCCATCGAGGAGATTCCAGGACTGGACGTGAGACAGGTGACGCTCCCGGATGAATTGCCCGAGAGCGTTGAAACCATGCGGCAGCTCGTTGATGGGCGCGTCGAATCGGCCACTCTGGAAAAGCAGTTTGTGCACAAGGACGGGAGCCTGTGCTGGGCCAAGCTGAGCATCTCGATCCAGCACGACAGCCGGGGGCAGGCGCGGCACTTCATCGCGCACGTCGAAGACATTCATTCCCGCAAGATGGCCGAGCAGCGCCTGGCCAAGGCACTGGATCACCTGCGGGCGAGCGAGACCCGGTATCGCACGACCTTCCAGATGAGCCTGGACTCGGTGAATCTGAACCGGGCTTCGGACGGGACCTACATCGAAGTGAACGAGGCCTTCCTGAAGCTCAGCGGATACACGCGCGAGGAAGTGATCGGGCGGACCTCATCGGAACTGAACATCTGGGCCAATCTGGCCGACCGGGAGAGGATGCGCGGGGCGCTTCAGGCGAACTCAAGCTTCCGCGATCTCGAGTTCCCTTTCCTGACAAAAGACGGAAGGGTGCTGTGGGGGCTGATGTCGGCGTCCATCATTGAGATCGATGGGCTTCCCTGCATTCTGTCAATCACGCGGGACGTGACCGAGACGAGGGAGGCGCAGGAGCGGATCGCTCTGGCGGCCAGCGACCTGCGGGCCAGCGAAACCCGGTACCGGACGGTATTCAATACCAGCCTGGACGCGATCAGCATTACGCGGCAGTCGGATGGTGCCTATATCGACGCCAACAAGACCTTCCTGGAGAGCATGGGATTCACGCTGAGCCAACTGGTGGGCAAAACGTCCCGCGATCTCGATGTGTGGGTCAATCCGGAAGATCGAGAAAAGGTCATCGACTCGCTGCGGTCTGGGTCCGGGGCGCGCAACCTCGAGATTCAGTTCAAGAGGAAGACCGGGGAGGTTTTTTCAGCCCTGGTGTCAGTTTCGTCGATCAATCTCGATGGAGTTCCGTGCATTCTCTCGATCGTCCGCGATCTTTCGGACGCCAAGGCGGCGGCGGAACAGATTCGGACGCTTGCGTTCTATGACCCGCTGACGGGGCTGCCCAACCGGCGGCATGTGCTGGACAACGTGCAGCAGATGCTGGACCGCGATGCGCGCAGCAACCGCAAACAGGCGCTGCTGTTTATCGATCTGGACAACTTCAAGACGGTGAACGACACGCTGGGGCACAGGATTGGGGACCTGCTGATCAAGGAGACTGCACGGCGGCTGCTGACCTGCGTGGGGGACCCGAGCGCGGTGGGCCGGCTGGGGGGCGACGAGTTCATTGTGACCCTGGAGAACCTGAGCACGACCACGGAAGAGGCGGCGGAGCGGGCGCGTCAGGCCGGCGATGAGATTGTGACCGCGCTTGCGGAGCCGTACGTCCTGGACGGGCATGCGTGCCGCTGCACGGCCAGCATCGGGATCGTGGTGATCGAGCAAGAGACGGCGCTGGCGGTCGAGGTGATCCAACAGGCCGAGTTGGCGATGTTCCAGGCCAAGCAGGCGGGGCGGGACGGGCTGCGCTTTTTTGCGCCGGCGCTGCAGGCGGCGGCGAATGCCAGGGCGGAGCTGGAGAGCGACCTCCGGCTGGCGATCCAGGCCAGGCAGTTCCAGCTTCAGTATCAGCCGCAGGTGGAGCTCTACTACCAGCCGCAGATGGCGCGCGGACGGCTGGTGGGGGCCGAGGCCCTCATTCGGTGGAAACACCCTGTCCGCGGGCTGCTGGCGCCCGACGAGTTTATACCGCTGGCCGAAGAGACCGGGCTGATTGTCCCGCTGGGGAACTGGGTTCTTGAAACGGCGTGCGCGCAGATTGCCGCCTGGAGCCAGAACCCCGAGACAGCCCACCTCACCGTAGCCGTGAACATCAGCGCCCGCCAGTTCCGCAGCCCGGAGTTTGTCGGCTCGGTGATGGCGGCTATTGCAGACGCGGGCGCAAACCCACAGAACCTGAAGCTCGAGCTGACCGAGAGCATGCTGCTGGAGAACGTCGACGATGTGATCGCCAAGATGGTGGAGCTGAAGCTGCAGGGTTTCCGATTCTCGCTGGACGATTTCGGGACCGGGTACTCATCGCTGGCCTATCTGAAGCGTCTGCCGCTGGACCAGCTCAAGATTGACATTTCGTTTGTACGGGACATCCTCGTGGACTCCACAAGCGGGGCAATTGCGCAGACCATCCTCTCCCTGGGCCGGGCAATGAACCTCTCCGTGATCGCCGAAGGGGTGGAGACCGAACAGCAGCTCGGGTACCTGTCGGGGCTGGGTTGCCAGGCCTTCCAGGGTTACCTTTTCAGCAAGCCTCTCCCGATCCACGGCTTTGAGGCCTTTGCAAGCGAGTTTGGCGATAGGGCGGCCATTCGCAGGAAATAGGCGCAATTGCGATGAACACCAAAGGCTTGCGAAGGAATAACCCGAACCTGGGAACGCGAAGCAGCATACTTTGGTAACTACCTTCGGGGCGGCAACATACAACGATTTGGTCTTTCGTAACTCCTTTCAGCTGTGGTAGTGTTCACGTTTGAAGAATTGCGAACGAATTTTGATAAGAATTGCGAGTCTATGCAAGACGCAGGTCAGGCGAACCTTTCGGCAATGATGGAAAGCACAGAGGACCTGGTCTGGGCCGTGGATCTGGAATACCGCCTGCTTACCTTCAATCGGGCGTTCCAGCAGAGCTTCCTTAAATTCCGGGGGATCGAGGCGGTGCCTGGCCGTCCCGCCACGGAAGGGCTTCCCCCCGAGCAGGCCGCCCCGCGGATAGGGTATTACGAGCGCGCCCTTGCCAGCGGACCATTCAAGGTTGAGCAAACCCTGCTCGATGGCCGGACTCTTGACCTTTCCTTCAACCCCATCGTCGTGGAAGGAAGGCCTGCCGGCGTCTCTGTCTTCGGCAAGGACATCTCGGCGCAGAAGAGTTTTGAGTCGGCGCTGCGCGCCGCAGAGGAAAAGTACCGCGAGATTTTTGACGGCGCACAGCTTGGGATGTGGCGAACCTCGGTTGAAGGCCAGCCGCTGACGGTGAATCAGGCGCTGGCGCGCAACCTGGGCTACGAGTCTCCGGAGCAGATGCTGGCTGAAGTGACGGACATGGGGACGCAGGTTTGGCAGCGCCCCGCGGACCGGCTGGCTTTCATGCGGCAACTGGCCGCGCATGGCAAGGTGCGGGGCTTGGAGTGCCATCTGAAGCGGCGGGACGGCTCGTCGTTCTGGGCATCGCTGTATGGGCGAAGGGTGACGGGTCCGGATGGGCGCCCGATTTACTTTGAAGGGCACATCACGGACATTACGAAGGAGCGGAACGCCAGAGAGGCCCTGCGGGCGGCGGAAGAGAAGTACCGGCTGCTGTTTCAGGGCGCGATGGAAGGAATGTTCCAGGTGGCCCCGGACGGCAAGCCGCTGACGGCGAACCCGGCGCTGGCGCGGATTCTCGGCTACGAATCGCCGGAGGAGTTTCTCACTCTGGACAATGTGGGCCGGCAGGTCTATGCCAACCCCCGGGACCGCGAGTTTCTGCTGCAGCAGTTGCAGATTCATGGGGAGTTGCGCGGATTCGAGTGCCAGTTGCGGCGCAAGGACGGGTCGCTGATCTGGGTTCTGCTGAGCGTGCGGGCCACCCTGCGCGGGGATGGCGGCATCCTGTACACGGAAGGGTTCATCGAGGACGTCACGGAGCGGCGGCAGGCGGTCGATGCGCTGGCGGACCGGGAGCAGATGTTCCGGCAGTTCTTTGAGGCGAATGGATCGGTGATGCTGCTGATCGACCCCGCGGACGGCACCATAACAGACGCCAATTTTGCGGCAGCGAGCTACTACGGCCACAGCCGTCAGCAGTTGATGGGGATGAAGATCGGCGAAATCAACACGCTGCCAGCGGGGCAGCTTTCGGGCGAGTGGCACAAGGCGTTCTTGCAGGAGCGGAAGTACTTCAACTTCCAGCACCGGCTGGCGACGGGGGAGCAGCGGGACGTGGAGGTTTACTCGACGCCCATCAAGGCCGTTGGCCGGGCATTGCTGTTCTCGATCGTCCATGACACGACAGAGCGGAATCGATTTGCGGCGCAACTGGCGGCGAACGAGGAGCGGTTCCGGAAGTTCTTTGAAGACAACGGTTCGGTGATGCTGCTGGTGAACCCGTCGAACGGAGTGATTGAGTCGGGCAACAAGGCGGCTGCGGCGTTCTATGGGTATACGCAGGAGACGCTGAGCGGAATGCCAATCAGCCGGATCAATCTGATGAGCGAAGAGCAGCTTGCCGCGGGCCTGCAGGAGGCGTATGGAAAGGGGCAGATGTACTTTCTGCGGAGGCACCGGCTGGCCTCGGGCGAGGTGCGAGACGTGGAGGTCTACAGTACACCGACGGTGGTGGATGGGCGGCCCATGGGCATTTCGATCATTCACGACGTCACGAGCCGGCGGGAAGCCGAGGCGCGCCTGATTGACAGCGAGGAGCGGTACCGGGCGACGTTTGAGCAGGCGGCCATCGGGATTCTGCACACGTCAACGACGGGACGGTTTCTGCGCTGCAACGCGCGGTTCGCGCAGATTGTGGGGTACACGCAGGAAGAGGTGACGGAGCTGACCTTCCGCAATATCACGCATCCGGATGACCTGGCGGGGAGCGAGGGCTTCCTTGAGAAGCTGATGGCCGCGCCCGACGAGATTCGCACGTGGGGAAAGCGGTATGTGCGGAGCGACGGGAGCCTGACATGGGTGAACCTGACGTCGTCGGCGCAGCGGGACCACGACGGCAACATCCTGCACTTCATCACCCTGGTGGATGAAATCAACGAGCGCAAGCTGGCGGAGGAGAAGCTGGCGGCGTCGCAGTTGGCGCTGCAGGCGAGCGAGAGGCGCTACCGGGCGGCGTTCCAGACCAGCGAGACGCGCTATCGGACGGCCTTTGACCTGAGCCTTGACCCGATCGGGATCAGCCGCCTGAGCGATGGAACGTATATGGAGATCAACCAGGCTTTTCTCAATCTGTTTCAGTATGAGCGCGCAGAGGTGATCGGCCGCACATCGAGCGAGCTGCAGATTTTTTCAGAGAGCTCGGAGAGGGAGAGGCTGGCCAATCTGCTCCGCGCCCATTCGTCGCTGCGGGACATCAGCGTGAAGCTGCGCAAGAAGACCGGGGAGGTGTTCCCGGTTTTGATGTCCGCCTCGCTGGTGGAACTGGACGGAGAGCAGATGCTGCTGGCCACGGCGCGGGACATCACCCATGCTCTGGCGGCGGAAGACCAGATCAACGACTTGACCAACTATGACGCGCTCACGCGACTGCCCAACCGACGGCTGCTGATGGACCGCCTGCGGCAGGCCCAGGTGAGCGGCGTGCGCGGCGGACTCAAGCAGGCCCTGCTCCTCCTGGACCTTGACGACTTCAAGACCCTGAACGAAGCGATGGGCCATCCAACCGGCGACAGGCTCATCCAGGAGGTGGCCACCCGTCTGAGCGCCTCCATTCGCGAGACAGACACTGTGGCCCGCTTTGGCGGCGACGAGTTTGCCTTGATCCTTGAAGATCTGGGCAGAACCCCGGCCGAAGCCGCTGCCCGCGCCCAGGCAGTAGCCGAGAAGATTCTGGCCGTCATCGGTGAACCCTATCTGCTGGATGGCCGCACCTGCTACAGCACGGCAAGCCTTGGGATCACTGTATTCGGCGATCCGAGCAACACGGTGGACGCAATCCTGCAGCAGGCCGATATTGCGCTCTACAAGGCCAAGTCGGCCGGCCGGGACACGGCACGTTTCTTTGTTCCCGAGCTTCAGGCCGCGGTCAACGCCCGCGCCGCCCTGGAATCGGATCTCCGTCGCGCCATCGCCGGCCAGCAGTTTGTTCACTACTATCAGCCCCAGATCGAGCACGGGCAGGTCACCGGCTGCGAGGCGCTGATTCGCTGGGCGCATCCGGTCCGAGGCGTGGTGCTGCCGAGCGAGTTCATTCCCCCCTGTGAAGAGACGGGGTTGATTCTCACTATCGGC
This sequence comes from uncultured Acidobacteriaceae bacterium, assembly GCA_903849645.1. Taxonomy (GTDB): domain Bacteria; phylum Acidobacteriota; class Terriglobia; order Terriglobales; family Acidobacteriaceae; genus Telmatobacter. Next base: position 8,407 of record CAINJJ010000044.1, read on the forward strand.
GCCTGGGGACTTCAGGAAGCATGCGCCCAGCTTGCGGCCTGGGCAGATCGACCGGAGAGGGCAAAGCTTACTATTGCGGTGAATATCAGCGCGCGGCACTTTCGCGAGCCGGATTTTGTGGCCCAGGTGCAGAGCGCGCTGCAGCGCTCCGGAGCGAACCCGGAAAGGCTGCGGCTCGAACTCACCGAAAGCATCCTTGTGGCCGACGTTGAGGATGTGATCGTGAAGATGAACGAACTGCGGGATCAAGGCGTCCGCTTCAGCCTCGACGACTTCGGCACAGGCTACTCATCGCTGGCCTACCTTGCGCAACTGCCGCTGAACCGGTTGAAGATTGACCAGGCCTTTGTGCAGAACCTGCCGAATGTCAAGGCCAGCATGGCGATTGCGCAGACCATTCTCTCCCTCGGATGGGCAATGGAACTGGATGTGATTGCCGAAGGCGTGGAAACAGAGGAGCAGCGCGCGGCCCTCGCTGGCCTGGGATGCGACTCCTACCAGGGCTTCCTGTTCAGCCGCCCGGTCCCGATTGATGCGTTTGAAAGTTATGTGGATGAGCTCAATGGACCGGTGGCGTTGACCGCCGGCTAACGTTGTTTCCCTTATTTGTCTTGGCAGGAAATCGTGTTAGCGTTATCAAACTTAGATGAAGTCTTAGTCATAGTTCGCCATGATGCGACACTTCGCTTGATTCCCGCCCTAGAATGAACCCGTGGACACGAGTTTTCTGATTCCGGGCCAAATCGCGAAGCGCAACCTTCGACATCTCGACGAAGGCGTGCACATTATTGACCTCGACGGCTTTCTTGTCGAGGCGAGTGATGGGTTCTGCCGGATGCTGGGCTACAGCCGGGAACAGCTTCTTGGCCTGAACGTGGCCGAATGGGATGTCGCCTACTCATCCTTTGAACTCTACCGAGGGCTCGCCCCGGTGTTTGAAGATCGGGAGGAAGTCACCTTCGAGACGACGCATCGCCGGAAGGACGGCACGGAGTTTGAAGTCGAAGTGGTCAGCAAGGCCCTGCGCCTCAACGGGCGACTGGGGCTCTACATGGTGGCGCGGGACATCACCGCCCGCAAGGAGGCCGAAAAGGAACGGCTGGCCAGGGAAGAACACTTCCGCAGCTTCTTTGAAGACAGCGGTTCGGTGATTCTGCTCGTGGACCCGTTGACAGGCGAGATTGTGGCCGCCAACAACGCTGCCGCCGATTTCTACGGGTATGAGAAGAAGCAGTTGACGCGCATGTCAATCCAGGAGATCAACACGCTGCCGCCGGAGGTGATCCGCATGGACCGGGAGCGGGCGTTTCATGACGGGGACAGGCGATTCGACTTTCCGCACCGGCTGGCTTCGGGCGAGTTGCGCGACGTGGAGGTGTTCTCTTCCCCGTTCATTCTGGATGGGCGGCCGCTTCTGTTTTCCATCGTCCATGACGTGACGGAGCGCAAGCGGAGCACGGCCGCCCTGGCAGAGAGCGAGGCCCGCTTCCGCAGGTTCTTTGAAGAGAACAGCCTGGTGATGCTGCTGGTGGACCCCGCGGACGGCAAGATCGTGCGGGTGAACAAGAAGGCGCTGGCCTTCTATGGTTACAGCGAGGAACAGATCGTGGGGATGCCCATTGGGCAGATCAACGGGCTCTCGGCAGCGGACACGCCGCTGCGCCTGGGGGAAGCCAGCCGCCGTGCTGCAAACGTATTCAAGGGTTCGCACCGGCTGGCGTCGGGAGAGCACCGGGCCGTCGAGGTCTACACCTCCCCGGTGATGGTGAGCGGCAGGACGGTGATGTTCTCCATCATCCACGACGTGACGGAGCGCCGACAGGCTGAAAAAGGGCTGCGCGACAGCGAAGAGCGGTATAGGGCCACGTTTGAGCAGGCGGCCGTAGGCATCCTGCATACCTCCTTTGATGGGCGGATGCTGCGCTGCAATGCTCGGTTTGCGGAGATTGTAGGCTATGAGGCGGAGGAAATCCCCGGCCTGAGTTTCAGCCAGATCACGCACCCTGAAGACGTCTCAACGAGCCTCAAGATGCTGCCGCAGGCGGAATCGGGCCGGGCGACGTGGGAGAAGCGGTACATCCGCAAGGATGGAAGCGTGACCTGGGTGCGGCTGACCTCATCGACGCAGCGCGACGGCGATGGCAACCCTGTCCACCTGATCACATTTGTGGAAGACATCAACGACCTGAAGGCCGCCGAGGGCCGGCTTGAAGCAGCCCTCACGGTGCTTGCCAAGAGCGCCTGAGGGCTGGCCGCCTCAGTCCATGGCCATGCTTAACTGATGGCGAACATCGGCTCCACGAATCCAGAAGATGACGTCGGTGGCGATGTTTGAGGCGTGGTCGGCGATGCGCTCCAGGTTCTTGGCCACCAGAATGCCGTTCATTGCCTGCTGGGTCACAACGGGCTTCTGCTCGATGAGCCGCAGCAGGTCGTCGTGCGCGCGGCGGTTCATGCGATCGATGTCGTCGTCCATCTCGCGGACGGTGTCGGCCAACTGGGCATCGCCTTCGAGCAGGGCCTGAATCGCCGTCCGAATCATGCGGCCGGCGTACTCGCCCATGGCGGCAAAATCCACCGGCAATTCGACATCTTCAATCTTGATGAGCTCCTTGGTGCGTCGGGCGATGCCCATGGACTGGTCGCCGATGCGCTCCAGGTCGCCGTTGATCTTGATGACGGCGAGGATGAAGCGGAGGTCGATGGCCATGGGCTGCTCTTTCGCGAGCAGTTCATAGGCCATCTCGTCGAGCTCGCGCTGCGCGGTGTTGATGGCGGTTTCGTTCTGCTTGACGTATTTGCAGAGGCCCTTGTCGCGCTGCAGATAGGCGTCTACCGCGGACTCGACGGCCTGCTGCGAGAGCGCAGCCATGGCCAGGAGCTTGTCTTTGAGTTCGGCGAGTTGGAGGTGAAAGTGAATTCGCGGCACGGCTGATTTTTGCTCCTATCCCGATTGTGCATTATGGCATGTTACGGTCAAGCAAATTTCCGTGCAGGTACCCCAAGGGTTACGCCCAGGGTGCGACCTGTGCCAATTTGGCTTGGACGCGTTTGGAGGGGGGAAGTTGCCGTAGGCTTGAGGAATGGACTCCAAAAGCGCCTCCCGCAGCACCATGCTCACCCTTGACCCCGCCGATTGCCAGCCCCGCCAGGTGTACAAGCTGATGACGGGCATCATCGTGCCACGCCCGGTGGCCCTGGTTTCTACCGTGGACGCGGAGGGCCATGTGAATCTGGCTCCATTCAGCTTTTTCTCCGGGGTGGGCTCGGTCCCCCCGACGGTGCTGTTTTGCCCGGCCCTGCGGCCTGCGGGCGGAGCCGAGGCCGGGCAGCGCAAGGACACGCTGCGCAACGTGGAAGAGACGGGCGAGTTTGTGATCAACGTGGTGAGCGAGGCGCTGGCCGAGGCGGCCAACCACACGGCCGCCGAGGTGCCGCCCGATGTGGACGAGTTTGCCCTCTCGGGGCTGACCCCGGTAGCCAGCGACGTGGTGAGGCCGCCGCGGGTGGGCGAGTCGCCGGCGCAGATGGAGTGCCGGCTGCTGCAGATCATCTACACGAGCCACAAGCCAGGCGGCGGCGTCATCGTCCTGGGCGAGGTGGTGCGGTTTCACGTTCTCGACCGGCTGGTGGAGGATTTCCGCGTGGACCCGGACGGGCTGGACGCGGTGGGCCGCATGGCCGGCAACACATGGGTGAGGACGCGCGATCGCATCGAACTCATCCGGCCCAGGTAGGAAATGAAGGGGCCAAGGGGTCGGCCTGGGCCGTGGGGCGCTTCAAAGATGCTCTCGGGCTGGCTACTTTTTGCGGTACTGCCCGCGCCAGGAGGGCAAAATCTCGAGGTCGTCAAAGGCCTCGCGGCGGTCCTTGCGGCCGGCGCCGGCTGCGGCTTTGGGCTTTTCCTCTAGGTGCGTAACCTCAATGGGTTGCGGCGCCACAGTCGGAACCGGCACGGTGGTTCGGCCTGGCGCTGGGGCGGCCGCCGTGACGGGGTCGAGGCTGCGCGGGACTTCGGCAAAAGCCACAGGCGGGACGGGGGCGTTCATGGCGACTGCGGCGACGGGCTCGGAGATAGTCGCATCGGACTCGGGCGCCATGAGCGGTCTCAACATGGCCAGCGACTGAATCAGGCCGCGCAGGCCGGCAAGGCCCGTTGCGCTGTGTTCCCGAGATGGCTGGGCAGTGGGAAAAGCGGCAGCGGCCGCCCTAGTCCGGGTGATTTCGGGCCGTGGCCTGGCCATGCGGACATCGATGCGCTCCCAGGACTGCGGAGGCAGTATCTCTCCGGCTTCGCTCATGGCGACAGCCGCCGGCTCGCCCGCACCCTCATGAATGGCGTGAATGAACCGGCTCTGTTCGGGGGTGAGGGGCTGCGTATCCCGGCCGCGCTGGGGCTGGGGAATGGGACCCCGCTGCGTCATGCGGTCTGCCCACACGGGCAGTGGAACCGGGGCTCCGCGCTGTGCCGGCCTGGTGAAGAAATCCGCCACCTGGTCCAGATCCTCTTCGATGGAGTCTCTCCGCAGGCTGGATGAAGGCGCAGTCGGCATGGTGTTGAAGCTCCCTTTGCGCGGACTGGCCGCACGATCTACCGCGGAACAAAACGATCCGCGCCTTACTCTTTATCGCTGAAACCGGAACGGCGCACCTTGCTCATTCGCATTCAGGAGAAACCTGCTTGAAGCTCGTCCCACCCACTTCGCACCCAGAATTGAATGGGCCGCAGGTGCTCCATGCGACTGATTCGGCGAGAAAACCCACGGTATGCGCACACCTTCCAATCGTTCCCGCGCCCCAAGAGAACGCGGAGACGATTGAGGTCAGGATATATGCGGAGAACTGGGGAGTAAATACAACAAACGGGTGGAGTTACGAGTGACTCCTTCGTAACATGAAATGGGCGCGGATCGCTTGGAATCGGGTTACCTTGGAGCGGCTTTGGGGGTGGGCATGGCCGGTACGAAAGTTCGCAACCCTGGAACTCGGCGGGAGAGGCCAAGGCGAGCCTGTGAAGCCCGCGTCGAGAGGATGCAAGCTTCAACGGCGCACAGGGCTTCCGCGTGGTTCGGCACACGGGCACCCGGCGGCTCACATGCGAGACGCACTGCCCTGGACCCTGGGTCATTGGAATGAGTTGCTAAATAGCAACGTATGCTCCCTGCCTTTGCGGCACAATGGCGTAAAGGTAGCAACCAAATGGCCTGAAAGTAACCACTCCTGGGCACATTACGTGCAAATGGGTAACGCGCCCCCGCGTCGAAATGAGCGCAATCTCTTTTCGCCGTGGGCAACCCCGCCCCGTGTGGGGTGCTCTTAACAACAATGCGGACTTGAGCGCTTGGTCCCCGAACGGGTCATTTGGGGAATCTCCCAGGACGGCCGAATTCACTGCTGGAGGCTGGACAATGCGTATGGCTGGGACACGACACAACGGCGCAGAGGGTGGAAGGGTACCTCTTCTCAAGGCAGTTGCCTGCGCGGCAGCGGCTTTGCTCACGGCACTGGCCCTGGCGGCTGCGAGCGATGGCGGGCAGCCGGTGATGGCCAGGGCAGGGGTGGCGCTGGAGTTCAGCAGCCCCAGTTTTGAGCAGGGACGAATCCCGCGCAAGTTCACCTGCGACGGGGACGAGGTGTCGCCGGCGCTGGCCTGGAGCGCTCCTCCCACGGACACGCGGAGCTTTGTGGTGATTGCCTTTGACCCGGACGCGCCGGGAGGCGCCTTTGTGCATTGGGTGGTGTATGACCTGCCCGCCAGTGTGCGCTCGCTGCCGGAGGGCATCTCCAAAGAGGCGCTGCTGCCGGACGGCTCCCGTCAGGGGCGGAATGACTTTGACGCGACGGGCTATGGAGCTCCGTGCCCGCCGGGGCGGTCCATCCACCACTATGTGTTTGCCATCTATGCCCTTGATTCGCTGCTGGAGCTGCCGCCAAAGCAGACCCGGGACCAGGTGGAGGCTGCGATGGCGGGCCACGTGTTAGGCCGGGGCGAACTGGTGGCTCGCTACGAGCCGTGAGGCGAGGACATCAGGTTGCGCTCATCTCGCTGCCCTTGGATTCGCGGCCCAGCATGGCCAGGCCGGCAAGCGCCAGCGCCACCACTATCACGGTGATGGCCAGGACGGCCGGGTAGTTGCCATAGCGCTCGGCGGCCAGGGCCTGGGCCTTGCCGTTCCATGAGGTCACCAGGCCACCCAACTGATAAGCCAGTCCGGGCGCCGTGGCGCGCACCGGGGCCGGCGAGAGTTCGGTGAGATAGGCCGGCACCACCCCCCATGCGCCCTGGACCATGAACTGCATCAGAACCGCGCCGACTCCGAGCGTGATGGCGGAGTGGCCATAGGCATAGAGCGGAATCACCGGAATGGCCAGAAGGGCCGCGGTGACGATGGCGCGGCGGCGGCCCCACTTCTCAGAGAATGCGCCAAAGACGATGCCGCCGGCGATGGAACCAATGCCGTATAGAACGCCGATGAGCCCGACGGTCTCCGGGGTGAGGTGGGCCTGGGTGCCGAGGAAGGTGGGATAAACGTCCTGGGTGCCGTGGGAGAAGCTCATGAAGGCGGTCATGAGCAGGATGAGAAAGAGGAAGGTGGGCAGAAAGGCGAGCAGTTTGGCGGCGGCCATGGCCCTTCCCTCCCCTGCCCTGTGGGCCGCTCGGCTGGCTGCGCCTGCCAGCCATACCGGAGACTCGTCCACCTTTGCGCGGACGTAGATCACCAGCAGGGACGGGGCGGCGCCGAGGATGAACAGTCCCCGCCAGCCGATGTAGTGAAAGAGCAGGGCGAAGGCGGCCGAGGCAAGGATGGAGCCCATGGCGTAGCCCTCCTGCAACATGCCGGAGATGGTGCCGCGGCCCTCTGTGGGCAGGCTCTCGAAGGTGAGCGCCGAGCCGACTCCCCACTCACCGCCCATGGCAAGGCCAAACAGCGCCCGCAGAATCAGCAGGACGGTAAGGGACGGGGCGAAGGCGCAGGCCAGTTCGATGACCGAGAAGCTGAGGATGTTGAACATCAGCACGGGGCGGCGGCCATAGCGGTCGGCCAGCATGCCAAAGAGGATGGCCCCGACCGGGCGAAATGCCTGGGTGAGGAAGACCGCCCCCAGAACTTCCGAGGGCTTGGTGTGGAAGTCCTGCGCGATGGCCTTGACGCAGAAGATGAGGAGGAAGAAGTCGAGGGAGTCCATCGTCCAGCCAAGGAAGGCGGCGATAAACGTGTTGCGCTGGGAGCGGTCGAGGCGCTTGAAATCGCTCAGAACGGACATGGAGGGGAGGATAGCAGACCGCCGGCGAGTGAGGGTACGGGTGAACCGGGCGCCAGGGGCGAACAGAAAAAATAACAATATTTGTTGCAACGAATACCTTGCCTGCCGCGTCCTATATGCACCAAGAGTTTTGTGCGGGCCGCTGAAACTTCCTCGCCCCGCGCTCATCCGGCGAACGCCTTTGGGGCGCGGCCGGCAACCCCATCGGCCTTGCGGCCCGGCACCGAAAGGATTCTTTACTCCATGAAGCGTTTGGCACTTCTGACTGGCATTCTCGCGCTCGCCGCCCCCCTGGCCCTGGCGCAAACCTCCACCTGGACCAGCGACCCCGCGCACAGCGAAGTCGACTTCAGCATCCGCCACCTGGGCATCTCAAACGTCCACGGCCGCTTCGGCAAGGTGGCCGCCGCCATTGCCTACAACGAGACCGACGTCACCAAGTCCACGGTCAACGCCACCATCGACGTGGGCACGGTCGACACCGGCGAGGAAGCCCGCAACAACCACCTGAAGACTCCCGATTTCTTTGACGTGGCGACCCTGCCCACGGCGACTTTTGCCAGCACCAGCGTGGCCAGGGATGGAGCCAACCTGAAGGTCTCAGGCAACCTGACCCTGCACGGCGTGACCAAGCCAGTGGTTCTGGATGTGGAGGGCCCCAGCGCCCCGGCTCCGGGAATGGACCACAAGCCTCACTCCGGCTTTACGGCCACGACCACCATCAGCCGCACCGCCTTTGGCATTGGCGCGAAGTTCCCCTCGGCCATCCTGGGCGACGACGTCAAGCTGACCATTGAACTGGAAGTTGTGAAGCAGTAAACCCTGCCCATGCGGAAGGACGGCGGCGCCTGCCGCCTTCCTTCCGCATCGCCCTTCGCAGAACGGTTGGAGAGACGCACGATGGCGGGCCTCAAGCTAGAGATCATCCAGGAGAAGCCTTTTTCCAGCCAGGAAGAAGAGGCGTTTCTCAACCTGCTGCGCACCACCGACTGCCTCAACCGGGCCTTTCAGCGCAAGACGCGCGCCTGGGGCATCACCTCCACCCAATACAACGTGCTGCGCATTCTGCGCGGGGCACAGCCTCGCGGATTGACCTGCTCGGCGATTGGCGGCCGCATGATTGCCGCCGAGCCGGACATTACCCGCCTTCTTTCGCGCATGAAGTCGCTCAAACTGATCACACAGCAGCGTGACCGGCACGACCGGCGCGCGGTGTGGACAACGATTTCGCCGGCGGGACTGGCGTTATTGGCGGAGATGGACCCGGTAATTCTTGCGACTCCCAGGGATCTGCTGGGCCACATGGATGAGGCCCAACTGGCCACCCTGATTCGTCTGCTGGAAGTGGCGCGCAAACACAACGAAGAGCAGACACAAAGCCTGCCTGCCGATGAGCAGTGTCGCAGAGTCCGGGGAGAGCGATGTCCTGCTACTGACCCACCAGCTTCTGAGCCACAGCCTCTTCATCCGAATCCGAATCGATGATCTTGTTGTGGAGGCAGTAGAGCGCCAGCTCAAGGCGGTCGGAGACGCCGAGCTTGTCGTAGATCTTGCGCAGGTAATTCTTGATCACCTGCTCCGTGGTTCCCAACTGATAGGCAATTTCCTTGTTGCGCTTGCCCTGGGTGATGCAGGTAATGATCGCCATCTCCTTGGGTGAGAGGCGGGGCTGGGTGCGCGGACTGACCAGCGACGCGGCCTGGGCCCGATAGGCTTCAATGACCCAGTTGACGGACTGATTGTCGATCCAGGTTTCGCCGGCAGCGATGCGCCGCACGCAGCGCACAAGCAGGTCGGGAGAGATGGAACGGGAGATGATGCCGCGCACGCCGCGCCGGTAGAGCTCGACGGTCTGGTTCTCGTCTGAAGACACCGCCTGCACAATGAGCTTTACATCCGGAGCCATTTGGAGCAGATCGGGGATGACGTTGGCCGTGCCGGCGAGCAATCCGCCTTCCAGCAGCACAACGTCGGTGGGGTAGCGCTCGACGGCGGCGCGAAGATTTTCAAGAGAGTCCGCCTGGGCAACCACACGCAGGTCATCTTCCAGGGCAAAGACCTTGCGGATGCCCACGCGGTAAATAGCCTGCGAATCCGCAAGGATGATGCGGATGGTGCCCGGCTTGGCAGGCTCTCCGGGAAGTTCGCCTTCCGGTGAATCGTCTAGGAAGTCCATAGCGCTCGTTCCCGATCCACCCGTCTATTTACTGCTCCGCAAACCGATATTCATCGATTGTGGCGGCAACCTGACAGTGGCTCTGGCTCATTGAGCAGCGTACCACACGTCCTTGGCAATGAACCAGAACATCGCGGGGGGTACCCAGGATAGCACTCGGCATACGCAGCGAAAAGTTGATGTTCAAACCCGGCTTCAACGTCTTGTCCATCTCAAAAAGGATGCCACTGGCCGAGATGTTGCGGGTGATGGCCGCATACTCCGCCTTGCCCGATGACAGCACGAGCGGGAGCGAAAGGGGGAAACGAACCGCACAGCGCACTTCCTTGCGGGTAAGCGATGCCGCAGCCGCGGGGGCGAGAGCCGGATTCGGGGAGAGTGGTTCCGTCATGTTGTTGTATCCAATGCCTCAGCGTACAGGTCTTCTCCCACTGTAGCGGAGAGTTTTGGATAAGCACAGGGCACTAAAGTTTCAGGAAAGTAACACCGAAAAGACCCTGGATGAAAGCGGTGCGTTGCGATTCCAGGCGCGGCCAATCCAGCTGCGATGGTATCGCATTGTTATATAACGAATTAGTATACAGTCGCAGCAAATGCTCATTGATTTCCGCGGCGGTTACCCGGCAGCCTCGGGCGAAAAAAAAGCTGCCGAGGCGCCCACCCATTCCTGATTTTTATTGTGATCCACCCCCATCATCTTGCCGCGGCCGAGCCGAACCAGGGGCAGGGCGGGGGTAAGCTCGCCGCCATCGGGCCAAAGATAGAGGATGCGAATCTCCGCCTGAGTGAGCCCGTGCGGGGTCTCGATGGTGGGAACAAAGGTCATCCGCTGCTGCAAGAGAAAATCGCCCCGGCGGCTGGCGGGAATGGCCTCCAACTGCGCCTGGGTCGGGTCGAATTGGATGCCTTTGCCCGCAAAAGAGAACAGCGGCTTGAGCAGCAGGTCGGGGTAGACGGTTTCCGGCCCCGCTGACTCCGGTAGCGGCACGCCGGCGGCCGCGAAATCACCCCGGCCCGCGCCATCAAGAAAGTCGCTGAGAAACACGGCTGGAGGAACCACCGGATGCGCCGCCGGCGGCCGGGAAAGCCACGGAATGGAAAATTTGCTGATGAGGAAATACCAGTTGGGATGCCCCGCCCACTCCACGTCCCAGGGGTGGGTCAGATCAAACGGGAGTCGCACGTCCCTGGCAATCAACTCATCGGCGATGGCGCGGTTATAAATGCGGTGAACGGGAACGAGGCGGCCGGCCGCGTCGCGATAGTGGAGCTTGTTGCCCACCGGCTCCAGGCTGCGAATGTCCACAACGGCAATCCCCAGCCGTTGGGCGGTGACTTCAAAGTCCGGCCGCGTCTTCTGGTGTTGGGGATCGATTTCGGTCAGAATCACGTTTTGCGGATCATGGGCGCCGAGCACTGTACGGCCGAGCAGCTTCCAGTATTCGCTTTCGCTCAGCCCGCCGAGAAACGTGCCCAACGCCGGCCCCAGCCCGAATGTCTGGCGATAAGCGTCGCTCAGCACGGCCTGGTACGCAAAGACGGACGGGAAAGCCTGAATCTCGACCAGGCGCGGCGCGAGGGTTCCCTGGGCGTCCCGCACCAGGGCAAAGTCGGCGGTGAGGAAGTTGGGGTGGGCAGTTTCACCCGCCACCAGGTAGCCGGCCGGAATCGCCTTGCGGGCGGCGCCGAGGTATGCGGCGTTCGCCATCAGCGCCCGCGCCAGCTCGGCTCCATCGGCGGCCATCTCGTTGAGAAGGGCCTCCGGCAGGAAAATGGGCGTCTCCGCGATTCGAAACTCCACGCGCAGGCCGCAGCGCTCTTCGAGCAACGCGAGCAAGCTGGCATATTGGTTCGGAGTGAAACGGCCGTTGAAATCGGATCGCAGCGCGGGAATCAAGGTTTTGCCCTCTCAGGGAATGGATTCTTGCTCTTGATTGAAATCTGCCGCCGGGTCTGGCGCGCTTTCTGCCTGACCGTGTCCAGCTTGAGGAGCCCATCATAGCCGGTTGGCTGCCCAGGATGGGATTTTGCCTTCATTTCAGGCCCTTCTCTGGCCAAATCCGGACCTCCCTGCTCCCCTACAGGAAAAAGAATTGACGCGCTAGTTACTTTTGATGTACTAGCACTGCCACATTTAGGGTACCTTTTTGTGTACAAAGATTCACCAACCAGAAAGGACTCTCATATGACTTCGTGTGTCTTCAATGTCCGTTTTGCCGCCCTCGCCACACTTTTTGTTACCGTTTCCGCTTCAGCATTCGCAACTGTAGGAGCGTCGAAGTCCACAAGTCTTCAAAATCCGGCAGCCGTAAACGTATCCAATTCCGAAAGCCCCATGGTCGTGCCGCCGAATCCATTCCCTCAGCCGCAGCCCAAGGGAAACAGTTCGAAGGTCGCTTTCAGCCCCATGGTCGTGCCGCCGAATCCATTCCCCCAGCCGCAGCCCAAGGGAAACAGTTCCAAGGTCGCTTTCAGCCCCATGGTCGTGCCGCCGAATCCATTCCCCCAGCCGCAGCCCAAGGGAAACAGTTCCAAGGTCGCTTTCAGTCCGATGGTCGTGCCGCCGAATCCCTTCCCTCAGCCGCAGCCCAAGGGAAACAGTTCCAAGGTCGCCTTCAGCCCCATGGTCGTGCCGCCGAATCCATTCCCTCAGCCGCAGCCCAAGGGAAACAGTTCCAAGGTCGCCTTTAGCCCCATGGTCGTGCCGCCGAATCCATTCCCTCAGCCGCAGCCCAAGGGAAACAGTTCCAAGGTCGCTTTCAGTCCGATGGTCGTGCCGCCGAATCCCTTCCCCCAGCCGCAGCCCAAGGGAAACAGTTCCAAGGTCGCTTTCAGTCCGATGGTCGTGCCGCCGAATCCCTTCCCCCAGCCGCAGCCCAAGGGAAACGGGTCGGTCAACGCCGCGTAGAGTTGGCTGGGGCGACAGCCCCGTTGAATGTGTGATCCTGCTACACTCGGGTTGAATGGTCGGTCTCTCTCTCGATTCTGAATGAGGCAAGGTTGACGCTCGACTCGGCTCTCCTGGAATCCGGGATGGTGGCGGAAGCAGCGGTTGCATTGCTGATGTGGAGAGTGCGTCTTTTTCGAGTGCTCCCAGCCTTCTTTGCCTACGTATGCTGGAGCCTGCTGAGCGACGCGCTTTATCTGTCGCTTCAGCGCCACTACCCTGCGGCTATCATTCAGCTTTATCTCGCTCAATTGACGATTGGCGCGGTCGTCATGTTCGCGGTGCTTGTCGAACTCACGCAATCGGTGCTGCGTCCGATTCGCAATTCCCTTCCCAGGCGAATCACTTTCGCCATACCCATTCTCTACGCGGTTGCGGCCGTTGTTTTGTGGCCTATCGCTGGACTTGCGGTGCAGGGAGATCTGGCTCCGGTCTTCCGGCTGGTTTTTCGATTGGATCAGACCTTCGCCATTCTGCGGGTGGTTGTGTTTCTGGCCCTGGTCGCCTTCAGCCAGTTCCTGTCCATCGGCTGGCGCAACCGGGAGCTGCAGGTGGCCACGGGGCTGGGCTTCTATTCCCTGGCTTCGCTTTCGGTCAACATGCTGCACACCTACCAGGCCGCCGGCCCCCAATACCACAAGCTCGACCAGGCGCTCGCTGTCGGCTACCTGCTGGTCCTTGTCTACTGGGCGGTCAGTTTCGCGCAAAAAGAGCCGGAGCGGCGCGAGTTCAGCCCTGGAATGAGCAACTTTCTGGAGAAGATGGCCGGAAGTGCACGGTCCACGCGACAAAGTCTGGAAGACAAGGAGAAGGAGAACCCCGGGAAGCGGGACGAGGACTGATCAACCCGTTCGGGTCCCGTCCTGGAGCCGGCAGGCGGCAGGACCCCAGCGTGATGAATCACCCTGGTCCGCCTCTCCTTCAACGCCGTCGATAAGTTTGCAGGCGCAGACCGGGTGGATTTCATTGATTTTCCGGCCAGAAGGAAGAGGGCTTTTGCCTTTGGACGAGGCGATGGTTACTTAAGTATCTGAGCCAGTAGGGTACTTCGAGCTGCCACATTTGGGGCAGCGGGTTGATTTTTTTGTCCACAAGCTCAACAATTCCTGCTATTAGTTAGTGGTACCGAAAATTCCACTCGGGCAATGGGGTACTGCGATCTGGTTACCAAGCCCTGGGTTGGGGAATATTCATGATTCTGCCTTTGTTTCAGTTTGCAGTTGTTGCAGCCTTGGCGTTTTACCTGGTGCGGTGGCGCGGCAGCATTCGCCGTCGCAACGCGCAGTCGTGGGATTCGCTGTTGTCGAGCCTGCGCCCCGACTGGAGCGCGCGGGAGCTGAGCAATAACTTCCTTTGGAAGGAAGAGTTGAACGCAACCCCCGAGGACGCCTGACAGCGCATGGAAGGTCCCAAGGGCTTGTGGGTGATGTTTCAGAATGCGCGCGTGATGCTGGCCATGGCCGATTACGCGGACCGCAACTGCGAGGGCGTTGACCGGCTGCTGCTGGAGACGCTGCGCAGCGACGCCATGCAGATTCGGGTTTGCGTTCTGATGGCGCTGGCGCAGTACGGTTTTTCCCAGGCCAGTGAAGGCGTTCGCGTCAATGCCTTCCGCGCCGCCACGATGTATGCGGCCATGGCCGCCCGGCTGACCCAGTTGCTGCAGGAACATGCGGCGGTGATTGTGCCCGACTTTGTAGCCGCCATGTAATCAGGCTTCCTCCTCCAGAACACAAACCCCCGGCACTTGGCCGGGGGTTTTGCTTTGGCGTTTGAAGCCTTTTCAGGCCGGGTTGGATTCGATGAAGTCGTTGATGCGCGCGTACTCGGCTCCAGAGAGCCGGAACTCCAACGCTGGGGCCAGTCCGTCTACTTGCTCGGCGCTGCGCCCGCCCACGATGGCGGCGGTGATGGCCGGGTTGTGCAGGGTCCAGGCGACAGCCACCACGCCGGGGCTGACCGAGTAAGCGGCGCCAATCTCCCGAAGCAGTTCCACCAGGCGCAGGTTGCGCGAGAGCCGCGGCTCCTTGAACTCGACCGCGCGGCGGCGCCAGTCGTCGGCAGGAAACGCCGCCACGCGCTCCGCGGTCATCTTGCCCGTCAGAAGGCCTGAGACCATGGGCGAGTAGTTGATGACCCCAATTCCATGGGCCTGCGCAAACGGCAGCAGTTCGGCCTCGACCGCGGGCCGCAGCATGGAGTAGGGCGGCTGCAGGCTGGTGACCGGCGCAATGGCCTGGACCCGCTTGATCTGCTCCACGGTGAAGTTGGAGACCCCCACCCAGCGGATCTTGCCCTGCTCACGCAGGCGCGCCAGCGCCTCCCAGCCCTCCTCAATCTCGGTCTCGGGGTTGGGCCAGTGAATCTGGTAGAGGTCGATGGTGTCGACGCCGAGGCGGCGCAGCGATCCTTCGAGTTCCTCGGCCACTGAAGCTGCCGTCAGCGAGCGGTAGATGGTGCGGTCCGGATGCCAGCGCATGGAGCACTTGGTGAAGACATAGGGTTTGTGGGAGCTGGACTTGAGCGCTCGGGCCACCACCTCTTCCGAGTGGCCAAGCCCGTAGATGGCCGCGGTGTCGATCCAGTTGACGCCCAGGTCGAGGGCCCGGTGAATGGCGGCGATGGACTGGCTGTCGTCCTGCGCGCCCCAGGCGAACTCCCAGTTGCCGCCGCCGATGGCCCAGGCGCCGAAGCCGATGGGGGTGAGTGCCAGGTCGGAGTTGCCGAGTGTGCGAAGTGGATGGGAAGCCGTGTTGGTCATGTCACCAGAGTAGATGCCGTGCATTGGAAGCGGGACGCAGAAATCCGCAAAGCGCCTTCGCCGCCCATCCCTGCATTGAGCAACAAAGGCCGCGCCGGCCCATGGTATAGTGCACACTATCTCAGGACCTGATGGAGACAATGCGCCATGCTCTTCACCGACCCGATTCAGGCGGATGTGCAGCAGCAGGTCAATGCCAAGGTGCTGCTGTTGTCAAAGATAGTCTGGCCGGCCCTGGCCACTCTGGTGCCGGCGGTGGTGAGCGCGGCCCTGAAGTGGACCGGAGACCACTCCCGCAAGCGCCGCAGCGCGGAACTGACGGAGCGCATCAGCACGCTGGCCAAGAGCGTGGCCGAGCTGCCCGAGCTAGCCGCGACAGCAGGTTCATCCGCCGCCACGCCCCATTCCGTTCTGCGCGCCGAACTCGATGCGGCCGTTCTGGAGCTTACGGCGATCCAGACGCGGGTGGGGCGTAAATTTATCGGAGTGCAGACGACCACGGCGAAGGTGCGCGCCGCGCTTCTGCTTTACTGGCCCAGAGGAGTGAAGGCCTGGCTGCTGCACGTGAGCTTCTATGCGTACTCGTTCTTCACGTTCTTTTGCCTGATCGCCGTGATGTCGAGCGATTCAACGGCAATCATCAGCGGCACCTCGGGGGCTGAGATTGCCGGCGGCATTATCGCCTATGTGCTGATCTTCGCGGTGCTGGGCGTGCCGCCCTTGATCATTCGCCACTTTGCGTCGAAGATTCACCGCCGCCAGTGCGCCGAGGAGCAGGCTGCCGCGGGCGCGGCTGCCGGACCCGCTGCAGCCGCGGTACACGCAGCAGGCTGAGGACGCCTGCCGCTTGGACTCAGGCGGCGATGAGGAAGCGCCCTTCGCGCATGATCTGCTCCTGGCCTGCTTCGGATTCGAGCCAGATGTTGAAGCCCAGGCCAACCACGTCAATGTGGGTGCCGGAGCGCCAGGGGGCGCCGGTGTGCTCGCCATAGGGGTTGCCGAAGGCGATGTGGATGCCGGGGAATTTCTCGTCCTGCAGGATGTTGCCGATGACCCGCTCGACGCCGAGGTTGGTGCCGATGGCAAACTCTCCGACCCGGTCGGAGTTCTCGTCGGTGTGGGTATAGGCCCAGAAGTCGGCCTCGAGCTGCTTGTTTTCGCTCTTGCAGGAGACGATGCGGTTCCGGGCAATCTCAATGGTGAGCGGGGATGCGGCCAGGAGGCCGTAGCGGGCGCAGAGCCAGTCACCCACCACGCCATCGACCACGAAGGTGCCGTTGACCTCGCCGGGCGAGGTGAAGCACTCGCCGCCGGGCAGGTTGCCCCATTTTTCAGCGGAGATGATGCCGGAGGTCTTGAACCACTTATAGCCGGGGTTCATGTCTGCGGTGATGTCCGTGCCGGCGGCGGTGGTGGCGCGGATGCGAGTGGCCTTGCGCACGCGGTCGAGAACCTTCTGCGAGAGCCGGTCGACGAGGTTGAAGTCGGCCCTCATGCCCTGGCACATGATCTCCGGGGTAATGTTGACCATGTGGGCGTGGCGCATGTGGCGGCGATTGACCACGTCGGTCATCTGCATCCGGGAGTGGAGCTCGTTGGCCTGCACCTGAACGGCAAAGATCGAAACCTGCGAGGTCTCCATGTCGGCCAGCACGGAGGCGGGCATATCGACGAGTGGACGGGGGGCCAGGTCTTCCAGCACGAAGACGTTCCACGGGCAGCCCCGCTGGGCGAGTTGCGCGCCGAGGGCGGCGGCGATGGGCTCGGTTTCGCGGTCGGTGATGAGCGTGACCTTTTCAGAGGGGTCGATGCGCAGGCAGGTGGTGACGGCCGAGAGCGCGCCGGGGATAAACTCGGCGGGATAGGCCAGGGACAGCAGGTGGTTGGTGGCTTCAGTCATGCGTTGAAACGGTTCTCCTGAACAGGGTCGCAGGGTGCGTATTCAGTGAGGTTACCGGATTTTGAACCGGAATGAAATGGGGAAAGGGGCCGCGCGGGCGATTCGGCACGGTTTCGCTGCTTTCACGGGCCGAAATCGGCTAGCTGGGCTGGCGCGGGCGGAAGTGACAGGTGCCGCCGGCGAGGACGGGGGTCCAGATGCCGGGGTCGGCCGGCTGCTCGCTGGAACCAAGAAACAACACCCCGTCCGGGGCGAGGATGCGGTGGATTCCCGCCAGCAGCGTCTTGCGGGTATCCTGCGCGAAATAAAGCATCACGTTGCGCAGAAAGATGACGTCAAAGCGGTCGTCCGCGCGGTTGAAAGGCAGCGGCGACTGGCAGAGGTTGGCCTGGCGGAAGTTGCACATCTTGCGGACCTCGGGCTTGACCGTCCAGTCCTCGCCCTGGTGGTCAAAGTAGCGAACGACGGAGCGGGCGGGAAGGCCGCGGTTCATCTCGATGCGGTGATAGCGCCCTGCCTGGGCGCGGGCGACCACCTCGGCGCAGATGTCGGTGCCTTCGATGCGAATAGTCCATCCGGTGAGGAGGGGAAAATGCTCGAGCAGCAGCATGGCCAGGCTATAGGCCTCCTGGCCCGTGGAGCAGGCGGCGCTCCAGAAGCGCAGCGAACGCGCATGGCGGCGCGCCTCAATCAGCTTGGGCAGCAAGTCGGTGCGCAGCAGCTCAAAGGGCCGTCCATCGCGGAAGAAGCTGGTCTCGTTGATGGTCATGGCCTCGGCGATGGTGCGCTCGAGGACTGGATTCTTGCGCAGCTTGAGGTGCGAGACAAGCTCTTCCAGGTGGGTCATCCCCTGGTTGCGCAGGACTTTGGTCAAGCGGGTATCGAAGAGGTAGTCGCGCGAGGGGTCGAGCACGTTTTGCGACAGTCCATAGACCAGTTGGCGGAGATAGCCGTAGTCAACGCTGGCGGAGGTTTGCATCAAGACACCACCGATTCCCGAAGCTCGCGAGCTTCCTGGTGCGTCCGGCTCAGCAGCCGGAGGATTTCAGGGGCAATGGCGCCGAGAGGGAGCACCTTGTGGGCGAGGCCGGCATTGGTGACCGCGCCGGGCATTCCCCACACCGCGCTGGTGGCCTGGTCCTGGGCGAGGACGCTGCCGCCGTGTTCCCGGATGGTGCGGCAGCCGAGCATTCCGTCGGAGCCCATGCCGGTAAGGACCACGGCCAGCACACCGGCGCCATAGACGGCGGCCGCTGACCGGAACAGCACATCGACCGCGGGCCGGCAGTGGTTCTCCTGGGGGCCCTGGGTCAGGTGCAGGGTGGGAGGCACGCCGATGCGAGCCCCCGCGACCACCTCCATGTGCCAGTTGCCCTTGGCGATATAGATGCTTCCGGGGCGGACGACCTGTCCCTCGGCCGCCTCGTGCACCGGGACCCGGCACCGGCCGCTGAGCCGCTCGGCAAACAGACGGGTGAAGAGCTCCGGCATGTGCTGCACAATGAGCACGGGCAAGGGGAAGTTCTGGGGCAGGGCCGGGAGAAGAATGTCGAGGGCCGCCGGGCCGCCGGTGGAGACGCCGATGGCCAGCACTACGGGCGTGCCGGAGAGCGGCTGGGCCTTTGGCGGCGCCATGGGCAGGATGACCGGGCCACGGCCCGGCGCCGGGAAGACCGGCTGGCAATTGCCCGCGAGCGCGTGGATCTTGGGCAGCACGTCCTGCCCGATGGTGCGCAGGGCGATCTCCCGGCTAGCCTGATTGGCCGGTTTGGCCACATAGTCGGATGCGCCGCAGGCCAGAGCCTCGATGGTCACCTTTGCCCCCCTTTGGGTGAGAGAGCTGCACATGATGACAGGCATCTTGTGTCCGCGCTCGCGTAGCTTTCTGAGGGTCACCAGTCCATCCATCACGGGCATCTCCACGTCCAGCAGGATGAGGTCGGGATGGAGGGATTCAACCGCGCCCAGGGCAGACTCGCCGTCGGCGGCGGTGCCCACCACTTCGAGTGCGGCATCGGCGCCAACAACCGAGCGCAGGAGGCTGCGCATCACGGCCGAGTCGTCCACGATGAGAATGCGGGTGCGGCGGGCTGCCGGCATGGCTCAGGCCTCAACCAGACCGAGCATGGCCAGCTTTTCCATGAGAGCCTGTTCGTCAAAGGGCTTCATCAGGTACTCGTCGGCGCCGGCGTCGAGGGCGCGCACGATAAAGTCGTTTTCGGCCTCGGTGGTGACCATCATGACCTTGAGGCCGTCAAAGCCGCTGGCGCGCAGCTCCTGCAGCATCTCCAGGCCATTGAGCACGGGCATATTCCAGTCCACCAGCGCGATGTCGAAGGGCACACCGGAGTTGAGGTGATCGAGGCCGGCCTGGCCGTCGGCGGCCTCTTCGCATTCAATGCCTTTGGGCTCCAGCAGGCCGCGGAGAAAGCCCCGCACGAAGCGGGAGTCATCGACAATCAAAGCGCGCATGATCACCTCCAGGAGGGTGATGTTTTGAGTGGCCCGTTGGGGGTCAGGCGGCCTGAGCCGCGCCCAGCCGCATGGGTTCCAGTTGCTCGGGGTCCAGCATCACCAGCAGGCTGTCCTTGAGCTTGTAGGCCCCGGCAAAGAGCGTTCTGCGGCGCTGGTCCAGGATGGACGGGTTGGGCTCGTGGTCGGCGGAAGAGACCGTGAGAACCTCGCCGACGGAGTCCACCAGGAGGCCGAAGCAGCCTCCCGAACTCTCCAGCACGAGGATGTCCTGGGGGCCGTCTTTCGGGGGCAGGCCGAGGAGTTGGCGGAGGCTGACGGTGGTGAGCACGTCGCCGCGATAGTGGACGAGGCCGCCCACAAACGGCGGGGCCAGGGGAACCGGTTGCGGCCGGGCCGAACCCACGATCTCGAGGATGTGGGTGATAGGGACGCCAAAGAGGGTCTGCCCGAGGCGCACCGAACACATCTCGACCAGGGTGACGGCGGATTTGTCCTTTCGATTGAGTGGAACGGCTGCTGTGCTCATGCCACGGTCTCCGCAATCTGGCTCCACTCGGCGGGGGCCTGTTCTGTGGCGGGCAGGGGGGCCACGCCGCCCAGATCCACCACGCCGGTTACGCGATCCTTGAGCAGCGTCACGCCGCCGGTCCGCTGCGCCGTGCCGGCCTCGAAAAGGTCGCCGCCGGCCGCAACATCCAGCACATGCGAGACCGCGATGCCCACGTGACGGCTGCCCTCGCGGCAGACCACCACGATGATCTGCGCATCGGGGTTGCCCTGGGCTGCGGCCAGGACCCCGCCCGAGTCCTCGACCGGGAGGAGTTGGCCATCGA
Source organism: uncultured Acidobacteriaceae bacterium (assembly GCA_903849645.1). Taxonomy (GTDB): domain Bacteria; phylum Acidobacteriota; class Terriglobia; order Terriglobales; family Acidobacteriaceae; genus Telmatobacter. Next base: position 28,765 of record CAINJJ010000044.1, read on the forward strand.
AGTTGAGCACCGGCCGGTAGCCGATGTACTCGATGCGGGAGAGGGGAATCTGCTCGATGCGCAGCACGTCGCCGAGGGGCACGGCGGCCTGCCGCTCGGCAGCCTCCACCAGCAGGTAGTCGAGATTCTTCTTCTCCTCTTCCACCTCGCTGTCCGCCGCGCGCGCCGCCTCTTCTTCGGCGCGCATGGTGACGCCGGCCTTCAAGGCAATCGCTCCTGGATCCAGAATGAGCGCCAGGTCGGCGTTGCCCAGCACGGTGGCGCCGGAGTAGAGGCCGATGGTCTTGAGCACCGACGACAGCGGCTTGACCACGATCTCTTCCGGGTCGGCAAGCCCGTCCACCACCAGGCCAAAGCGGCGGCCATCCGCGTCAAGAACGGCAATAAAATTGTCGCGCTCGGTGGCCACGCGGTGCTCCACGCCCGGCATCAGCAGCCGGTCAAGAAACACCAGCGGGAGCAGCTTGCCGCGCAGCCGGTAGAGCGGGGCGTTTTCTATCCACTCGATGGCCGTGGCGGCCTGGCCCGGCGGCACATGCACCAGTTCGGACAATGCCCCCTGGGGCAAGGCGAAGCTCTGGTTGACGCTGCGGACGATGAGGGCCGGGATAATGGCCAGCGTGAGGGGAATGCGGAGGCGGAGGGTGGTTCCCTTGCCCGCGCGCGAGTCAAGCTCGACCTTGCCGCCAATCTTCTCGACGTTGGTCCGGACCACATCCATGCCCACGCCGCGTCCGCTGACGTTGGTCACAGCGGCAGCGGTGGAGAAGCCGGGAAGGAAGATGAGTTGCAGCAGCTCGCGCTCCACCAGTTGATTGGCTCGCTCGGCGGTGATCAGGCCGCGCTCGATGGCCTTCTGGCGGACCCTTTCCACGGCGATGCCGGCCCCGTCGTCCGATACCTCGATCAGGACGTGGCTGCCCTCCTGGACGGCGCGCAGTTTCAGCGTGCCTTCCGGGTCCTTGCCCGCGGCCTCACGCTCGGCGGGCGGCTCGATGCCGTGGTCCAGCGCATTGCGCACGGCGTGGGTGAGGGGGTCCTTGATGGCCTCCAGCAGGCTCTTGTCCAGTTCCGTATCCTGACCCTCGACCTGGAGCCGCACCCGGCGGCCAAGCCCCTGCGACAGGTCGCGGACGATGCGCGGCATCTTGGAGAAGATGTTGGAGACCGGCTGCATGCGCGCCTTCATCACGCTCTCGCGCAGGTCGGCCGTCACCATGTCGAGACGGCGTGAAAGCAGCGTCATGTTGGGGTCGGCCGAGGTGGCCTGCAAGACCTGGTTGCGCGTCAGCACCAGCTCGCCCACCAGGTTCATCATGCGATTCAGCAGCGTCACATCGACGCGCAGGCTGCTCTCCGCGGCGGTGGCCTGGGCGCGCGGCCGGGCGGGGTCGGTCTCCGCCTCCGCAAGCCCCTGTACAGCCTCGACAGGTTCATTCTTCCCAACGACATGGGCTGGTGCTGGGGGGGCCGGGGTCTTGGCAAGCGGCGCGTGCGCTCCCGGCGGAGTTGCCGCGCCTGCCCTGGCGTGGACGGCGTGCTTTGCCTCCGCTTTGGCCGGTAGCTGTAGTTCCTCGAGCCGGGCAATCAATGCCGCATCCTCGCCCGTGCCCTCGGCGTTCTCCGCCTCGATTGTCTTGAGGATTCCGCGCAGGCCGTCGAGCAACTGGAGAAGTCCGGTAATCACCTGCTGATTCGCGGCCAGCTTGCCCTCGCGCAGCAGGCCGAGAAGATTTTCACCGGCGTGGGCCAGCTTCTCCAGCCGCTTGAAGCCCAGAAAGCCAGTGGTTCCCTTGATGGTGTGTACAGAACGGAAGATGTCCCCAATCAGCCCCGCATCCTGCGGGCGCTCTTCCAGATCGGTGAGACAGCGCTCCATCCGGTCCAGCCCTTCCTGGCTTTCAATCAAAAACTCCCGTGTCAGTTCATCCATCGTGTCCACTCATCCAACCGGCCGGGATGGTTGCCCCCGGCGCAGCGAGCACTCCACTCTCTTATCGGAAGGAAGGGGCGCGACTTGAGCCGACAGCGGGCAAGGAGACCGAAATGAGCAATCGCAGGCCCCACGACGCGCCGGTGTACACGGGCCAAGGCGATGCTTTAGCCTCAGGATTCATGCCTTGTTCCCTGGAGCCCCCTATGAACGCCGCCTCCGTTTTGCCCGCGCCGCTCGACCGGCTTCTTGAAGAAGCGAGCCAAGCCGCCCTTCACGCCTATGCCCCCTACTCCGGCTTTCGGGTAGGCGCGGCCCTGCTGCTGGCCGGGGGGGAGACCGTGACCGGGACGAATGTGGAGAACGTGAGCTACGGGCTCACCATCTGCGCCGAGCGCGCGGCCCTGGTGCAGGCGGTCTCCCGCTTCGGGCCCGGCATCCGCATCGAAGCGGTGGCAGTCGCCAATTTGAACCATGCCCCCAGCCCCCCCTGCGGGGCCTGCCGGCAGATGCTGGCCGAGTTCATTGAGCCCCACGCTCCGGTCGTCTTTCCCAGCCTTGGGGGCAACCGCACCATGGCCTTTCAGGACCTGCTCCCCGGCGGATTTGAGATGAAACTCAAACAGGACGAACCCCAACCATGACAGGCCCCCTTCATACCATCGACCTCATCCGCAAGAAACGCGACGGCGGCGCCTTGGACGACCGCGAGATCGGATTTCTTGTGGCCGGGGCAGCCTCCGGCTCCATTCCCCTGGAGCAGCTATCCGCCTGGCTGATGGCGGCATGGATTCGCGGACTCTCTCTCGACGAGACGCGCGCCCTCACCATCGCCATGCGCGACTCCGGGGAGAAATTCTCCCCCGCCCGGCTGGGCAAGGTGGCCGTGGACAAGCACTCGACGGGGGGCGTGGGCGACAAGACCAGCTTTCTGGTGGCGCCCATCGCGGCGGCCTGCGGGCTGGCGGTGCCCATGATCAGCGGACGCGCCCTGGGACACACCGGCGGGACGCTGGACAAGCTGGAGGCCATTCCCGGCTACCGGACGGCGCTGACATTGCCTGAATTTGAGACAGTGCTTGCCCACTGCGGTGCGTCCATCGTGAGCCAGACACCCGCCCTCGTCCCCGCCGACCGCGTGCTCTATGCGCTGCGCGACCGCACCGGGACGGTGGAGAGTCCGGGGCTGATATGCGCGTCGATCCTGAGCAAGAAGCTGGCGGCAGGGCTGGATGCCCTGGTGCTGGACGTGAAGACCGGCTCGGGCGCCTTTCTGCGCAAGGCCGAGGATGCCGAATACCTGGCCGCGCTGATGGTGGCAACAGCGGAGGCCGCCGGGACCCGGACCGTGGCCCTGCTGACGGACATGGGCCAGCCCTTGGGCCGCGCCGCCGGCAACTGGATTGAGCTGGCCGAGAGTGTGGAGCTGCTGCGCGGGCTGCGGAACGAGGAGAGCGAAGACCTCCGAGAACTCTCGCTTGTCCTGGCGGGGTGGATGATCCACCTGGGCGGGAAGGCGGAGACGCCGGAGGCCGGGCGCGTGCTGGCCGAGTCGGCGCTGAAAGACGGCTCCGCGCTGGCGGTCTTCTTCAAGATGGTGGAGGCGCAGGGCGGCGATTCGAGTGTTTTCGACGACATGGCGGCTTTTCACAAGCCCGGCGCGACCCTTGTGCTGATGGCATGGGAGTCCGGCTTTGTGGCCTCCATGGACACCACGCAGATTGGCTGGGCGGTGCAGCGCCTCGGCGCGGGGCGCGAGAGAGCCGGCGAGCCGGTCGACCCCCATGCGGGCATCGAGTTCCACGCCCGGCGCGGCGCGCAGATTGAAAAAGGCAAACCCCTGGCCACCCTCTTCGCCTCCAGCCCCGCCCAGCTCACCGAGCCGGAGAGCATTCTCCGCGGGGCAATCACCATCGCGGCCGAGGCGCCGGCGGCGGCGCCGCTGGTGGGCCGCATCTTCACACGGGAGACCGCTGAGAACTATTTGCGCGATGCTGTAAGGTAATTTCTAAGACCACAGGGAGATCGCATTGGATCGATACACCGGACTGCTGGGAATCCTTGCCGTGCTGCTCGCGGCCTGGCTGGGCTCTACCAACCGCAGAAGCATCCGCTGGCGCACCGTGGCCTGGGGACTTGGCCTGCAGGTCACGTTCGCCTTTCTCGTGCTCCGGTTTGACTTTGGGCAGCGCGCCATGGCCGCGGCCGGGGGCGTGATCACGAACATGCTGGGGGCCACGGCGGCGGGGACCAAAGTGCTGTTTGGGGCGCTGGGCACGCCGAACACCTCGCTCGGGTCCATCTTTGCCTTCCAGGTGCTGCCCACCATCATCTTCATCTCGGCGTTCTTTGCGGTGCTTTACCACATCGGCTTGATGCAGATCATCATCCGCGCCCTGGCCTGGGTGATGCTCAAGACGATGCGCATCTCCGGCGCGGAGAGCATGAATGTGGCGGCCAGCATCTTCATGGGCCAGACCGAGGCGCCGCTGACCATCCGGCCGTTTTTGAAGGGGGCCACGCGCTCTGAGCTGATGACCATCATGACCAGCGGAATGGCCCATGTTTCGGGCGGCATCATGGCCATGTACATCGCGCAGGGCGTGGAGGCGCGGCATCTGCTGTCGGCGGTGATCATGACCTCGCCGGGCACGATTCTGATGGCCAAGATGCTGGTTCCCGAGACCGAGGTCCCCGCCACCGAGGGCCGCGTCGTCATCCCCGAAGATGAGGCCCACAAGGACGAAAACCTGATCGGCGCCATCGCCCGGGGCACCATCGACGGCGGCAAGCTGGCCTTCAACGTGGCCATCATGCTGATCAGCTTTCTGGCGCTGGTGGCGCTATTGGACAGCATTCTGGGGTGGACGCATGGCCTCGCGTATATGGGCTGGGTTCCGGCTTCCCTGGGGCAGATTCTGGGCTTCGTGTTTGCGCCGGTCGCGTGGCTCATTGGCGTGCCATGGCATGACTGCCTGGCCATCGGCAACCTGCTGGGCACCCGCATGGCCCTCAACGAGGTGATCGCCTATATTGCGCTGGGCGCGCAAAAGGCGACGCTGCTGCCGCGTTCGTTTACCATCGGGACCTTTGCCCTGTGCGGCTTTGCCAACCTGGGGTCCATCGGGATGCAGATTGGCGGCATTGGCGCGCTGGTTCCCGAGCGGCGCAACGACCTGGCGCGGCTCGGGGTGCGCGCGATGCTGGCGGGTACGATGGCCAACCTGATCAGCGCCTCGATCGCCGGGATGTTTCTGGGGTAGAGGCAAGCCGGAGGCGGAACGAGGTTACTGCGCCCCGCGCTCCCGTCGTAGCCGCTTCACCCGGTAGAAAATGGTCAACCCGGTAACCGTGCCGCAGGTCAGCAGGCTGGCGGCCATTCCCAGCAGGAGCGAGATGTCGCGCTCGTAGGCTCCGTGGACGATGCCGATGGCCTGGAGCACACTGAATCCCCCAAAGGTCACGAGGGAGATGCCTTCGTCGGTCTTCTTCCGCCAAACAGCCACAATCTGTGGCACAAACAGCAACGCATTGCCGATGAGCCCCAATCCGAACACCCACGCTACGATCTCCCGCATTCCGGCCTCTTCCCTTCTCTTTGATGACGCGATGAGTCTTTTGAACAAGTCCTCGACGAGGTGAAATATTCCCTCGGAGGCTAAACAGGCTGCGGAAAAGGCCTGTCTTTGAGCGGAAACTCTCGAAAATGCCCCCCAGGGGCTAAAGCCCTGATGATTATATGGCACTTACGGCACGACTGAAGTCGTGCCCTGACACTTCGATGGCATTCATGGAGTTTTTCCGCAGCCTCTAAAGCCCACGTCTTTTCAGGGCTTTTCTTGGCACGACTAAAGGCGTGCCCTGACGCTTCGTGCCTTCCCCCATCGAGTCCTTCGCGGCCGGCAAAGCCTCTCGTTGATCTTGCTGCCTAGCGCGCGCGACTCAAAGGGTACGCCGGCCGTAGCCTTCCAAAGCGTGATCGACCATTGGCGTGGCGGACACCGCTACCCGCTCCTGCCAAATCGCAGCGCGTTCCGGGCTTTGGCGCGCGCGGCTTCTTCTTCGCGGCTGCGCGGCGGGGCGCTGGTCTGGAGCCCGGCGAGCAGGCGGGCCGAGGAGGCGGCAATTTCGTCGACCGCAGCTTCGAAGGCCGCTTCATTGGCCTTGGAGGGCTTGTTGAGGCCGCTGAGCTTGCGCACAAACTGCAGCGACGCGGCGCGAATCTCTTCCGGGGTGACGGGCGGATCGAAGTTGAAGAGGATTTTGATGTTGCGGCACATGGGGCGGCACCTCGCAGCTCTGCCAGGCATGGTCCGCAGGCCCGCCGGCGCACTCCTCCCATTGTCGGCGAATCAGGCGGCCACGGCCACGCCAATGGCTGTAGAATCTTCAAAGCATTTCGACAGGGGACAAATGAACTACTACGATCAGGTGGCGGAAGCTGCCGGCTTTCTGCGGGCCATGCTGGGCCCCATCAATCCGCGCATCGGCATGGTGCTCGGCTCCGGCCTGGGCGCGGTTGCGGGCGCCATCGCCTATCCCATTGTGGTGCCTTACGCGGAGATTCCCCACTTTCCCAAGTCCACGGTCGAGGGCCATACGGGCCGCATCGTGGCCGGTTACCTGGGCGGGGTTCCGGTGGCGGCGATGCAGGGCCGGGTGCACTACTACGAGGGCTACACGCCGCACCAGGTGACGTTTCCCATGCGCGCGCTGGGGGCTTTGGGGCTGCGGTCGGTGGTGCTGACCAACGCCGCGGGGGGCATCGCCGAGGGCTACAAGGTGGGTCAACTGGTGGCCCTGAGCGACCACATCAACATGATGGGCTGGAACCCGCTGGCCGGTCCCAACGAGCCGCGCTTCGCCGTCCGCCCCGGCGCCGGACTGCGCTTCTTTGACATGACCGAGGCCTACTCCAAGGAGTTGCGCGCGCTGGCAAGGGAGGCCGCGGCCGAAGAGGGGTTCCCGCTCGAAGAGGGCGTCTATCTGGCCGTGAGCGGACCGAGCTTTGAGACGCCCGCGGAGATTCGCGCCTTCCGTGGCATGGGCGCCACCCTGGTGGGCATGTCCACGGTGCCGGAGACCATTGTGGCCCGGCACATGGGGATGGAGGTGCTTGGCCTGAGCTGCGTGACCAACCTGGCCGCCGGGCTGAGCCCGACTCCCCTGAGCCACGAGGAGGTCTACGAGGCCGGCCAGCGGGTGGAGCAGAGGCTGGTGAGGCTGCTGGAACGCATTGCGCCCCGCATGGCCGCACGGGTGGAAACCCCCTCCGAGGCGGCAGAGAGAGAGCTGTGACGAAGGGCGCGCGCGCCGGGCGGCTTCCCTTTCCGCCGGTGGTGTTGGCCGTGGCCGGCTGTTCGGGAAGCGGCAAGACCACACTGGCCGCCGAGCTGGTGCGGACTCTGGGCGGGACGCACTTCAGCCTCGACCACTACTACCGCGACCTCTCGCACCTGCCGCCCGATGAGCGCGCCCGGCAGGACATGGACGACCCGGCCATCGTGGAGAGCCCGCTGCTGGCCGCACACATCGGCGCACTGGCGCGGGGTGAGGTGATTGAGCGGCCGCTTTACGACTTCTCCACCTATAGCCGTATCGCGGACCAAACGGAGACCGTGGGCGCGGCGGGCTACCTGGTGGTCGAGGGCATCTTTTCGCTCTATTACCCGGAACTGCTCCCCCTCTACCAGTTTCGGATCTATGTGGATGCGCCGGACGGAGTGTGCTTCGCACGGCGCGTGAAGCGCGACATCGAGCAGCGGGGGCGGACGCCGGAGTCGGTGCGGCTGCAGTACGAGGCCACGGTGCGGCCTTCGGGCGAGGCCTTTGTGCGGCCGACCCTGGCCAACGCGGACCTGGTGGTGGATGGGACCGGAGCGCTGGACTGGAAGGTCGAGCGGGTATTGAGCGAGATGCGCAAGCGAGGGTTGCTTCGGTTTCACGATTGATTTCGTCCAACAATGAGTAAGCAGGCAGGTGCATTTACCAAAGTTTCATGAGAGAACTATCACCTGCCGTGATGCGTACCGATAGTGTGAGCATGATGGTCAAGCGCGCCCTCAATTCGATGAAGCTCAAGGTCTCACTATGGCTGCGCCAGGGAGTGACGCCGCGTCGGCTGGCGCTGACGCTTTCCCTGGGCTTCGCCATCGGGTGTATTCCGATCCTGGGCATTCCCACCGGTTTGTGCGCCCTTCTGGCGGTGATTCTGCGCTTGAACCTGCCTGCGATTCAGGCGGCCAATTACGCCGTGATGCCGCTTCAGGTGGCGCTGATTGTGCCCTTTGTGCGGCTTGGCGGGAAGTTGTTCGGCATGGGGGCGGGGCGTTCGGTGAATCTCGGAGCGCTGATACACAGCTCTCCGCTGCACGTGATTTCGCAGATGGGCGGGCTGGCGGGGCAGGCTCTGCTGGCCTGGCTGGTGCTGGCCGTACCGGCAGTTGCGCTGATGACCTGGACGCTGACCGTAGTGCTGAGGAAGATTCCGGCTGTGGCCGCGGCTGAAGCGGGGGACTGAGGCGGGGCTTTCCGGCAATCGGACAGGGCGCCAAGGCGGAAGAAGCCGCGCGGAAGTGCAAAGGCGTAAGCTGGCCGCGTGAACAGAGCGCGCATGGCGCGGTGAGAAGGCCCGAGACTCGACAGGGTCCGATCAGCCCAGAATGGGGATTCCGATGTCTCCGATGAGCGGCTTGACGACATCAACGTCGGCCTTGACGTAGGCGATCTTGCCTGCTTCGATCTCATCCTGAGCGATGCGGCAGACCTTGTTGGAGGGGCTCGACACCAGGGCATGGGAACCCGCCTGAAGCTGGCGGGCGCGGCGCGCAGCCACCAGAACCTTGCGATAGTTCGAATCGAATTGGGTTTCAATCATCATCGGGGTCCTCGTCAAAGGGTAGGTCCTGCTGGCCGGAGGAGCCAATAATACCAAAAGCCTCGAGTACCGGGTTCAGCCTCTCCAGGGAGTTGCTTTGCCGGCAGGCCGCCGCCACTTCCAAAACCCGGCGCGAGCGGTAGGCGATGGGTTCATCGTTACGGTAGAAGCGCTCGGCTTGCACAATCGCTTCCAACTGGGCCACCGCGCGGTCCAGGATGTCATTGACCAGAATATAGCCGTACTCGCGATAATTCTCAATCTCGCGGCTGGCCTCGCTGAGGCGGCGGTAGAGTTCGGCCTCGTTGACCACGCCTTCGGCGCGGCTTCGATTACGCAGGCGGGTGCGCAGCACCTTGGGGTTGGGCGGCAGCACAAAGATGCTGACCGCTTCCGGCATGGTGCGGCGCACCTGCGCCGCGCCCTGCACATCGATGTCGAGGACGAGATCGTGGCCTTCGCGGCGGGCTTCATCGAGAGACTGGCGGGCGGTGCCGTAGTAGTTGCCGAAGACCTCGGCGTGCTCCAGAAACTCCCCGGCGGCGATCATACGCTCGAACTCCTCGCGCGTGGTGAAGTGGTATTCGCGCCCGTCCTGCTCGGAGCCGCGCGGCGCGCGGGTGGTCCACGAGACAGAGAACTCGATGCCGCTCAACTGTTTGCGAACTTCGCTGACCAGTGTGCTCTTGCCCGATCCGGAAGGCGCCGAGATGATGAAGAGAATACCTGCCACGTCTTATTTTCCTTTTTGGGAATCGCTGGACGGGCAGTCGCGGGAGGTGCGGCTGGCTGCGGCCATTCCCGCCGGGGCGCAGTCCCCGGCATGGTTGATTTCAGCTTGGCGAGGCGCTTGGTGCGCCGCCAAAGGCGCTGCTATTCCAGGTTCTGAATCTGTTCGCGGGCCTTTTCAATCTCGGTCTTCATGGCCAGGCCCAGTTCGGTAATCAGGGTGCCCTTGCCGCCGACGCCGCCAGTCTTCGAGAGCAAGGTATTGGCTTCGCGGTTCATCTCCTGCAAGAGAAAGTCGAGCTTTTTGCCGATCTCTCCGCCGGCTGTCAGCAGTTCGCGGAAGTGATCGATATGCGTGGTCATGCGGGCGAGCTCTTCAGAGACGTCGCTGCGCTCGACGAGCACGGCCACCTCTTCGAGCAGACGCTGGCGACTGAATTCGGCTCCGGCGGCTGCCTCGAGGCGCTGCGTGAGCCGCTCCTGGTGGCGCTGCTCGACCTCGGGCCGCAGCGCGGCCACGCCTTCATTGGCTGCGGCAAGGCGGTCGAGCGTTGCGTGGAGCACGGCTTCCAGTGCCTCGCCCTCGCGGGCGCGCATGATCTTGAGCTGGTCGAGCAGGGGGCCGATTTCGCGGCGGACGGCTGCCGCCAAAGCTTCAAGGTCTTCGTCGCCGTTGGAGCGGTTTTCCGACTGCAGGGCGCCGGGGAGCCGGAGAGCTGCGTTGAGGTCGGGCTGGCCGCCGAGTCCGTGCTCTTCACGGGCGGCGGCAAAGGCGGCCAGGTAGTTATCGACCAGTTCGCGATTGTAGCCCGCCTTCTGCTGGCTGGTCCGGTCCACGGAGAGGGTCAGGTCCACATGGCCGCGGATGAGGGCGTCCTTGAGGGTCTTGCGCAACTCCATTTCGAGCGCGTCGAGGCCCGCGGGCAGGCGCAACTGCACGTCGAGAAAGCGATGATTGACGCTCTTGAGGCTGAGCGTGCAACTGAGCTGGCCGTGCACCTGAATCTGGGTGCGCGCAAACCCGGTCATGGAGTAAATCGGCATGATGCTATTCCTTTGCGAGGGAGGGCTCCAGGGCGGTGAGCAGCGGGTCCTGCGCCTGGGTCTCCGGCATATCCATGAACTGCAGTTGATAGAGCTTTTGATAGGTGGGCGAGGTGGTGAGGAGGTCGTCATGCGAGGCGACGGCGGTGATGCGGCCGTCTTCAAGCACGGCGATGCGGTTGGCGCGCCGGATGGTGCCGAGGCGGTGGGCGATGACCAGCACGGTGCGGTTCTGCATGAGGTTGGCCAGCGCAATCTGGACCAGTGATTCGCTCTCCGCATCGAGGGACGAGGTGGCTTCGTCGAGGATCAGGATGGGCGCATCCTTGAGGATGGCGCGGGCGATGGCCAGCCGCTGCCGCTCGCCGCCGCTGAGCCGGAAGCCCTTTTCCCCGATGACCGTGTCGTAGCCCTGGGGCATGCGCAGGATGAAGTCGTGGGCCAGCGCGTTCTGCGCGGCCTTGACCACCAGTTCGGTCTTTACGTCGGGCTGTCCGTAGGCGATGTTGTTGCGCACCGTGTCATTGAAGAGGATGGTCTCCTGCGTGACCTGGGCCACCTGGCGGCGGAGTGAGCCGAGGGTGAGGTCGCGCAGGTCGTGGCCGTCGATGAGGATGCGGCCCGAGGTGACGTCAAAGAAGCGGGGAATGAGATTGACCAGGGTGGATTTGCCCGCGCCGGAGGGGCCGACAAGAGCCAGCACCTCGCCTGCCTGCACGTCCAGATCGACGTTGTGCAGAATCTGGTGTTCGCCTTCCTCGGTGGAGTAGGAGAAGCCCACGTTCTCAAACTGCACCGAGCTCTTGAAGCCCTTCAGGTTGATGGCGTGGGGCTTTTCCTTCACGTCGTCCTTGGCGTCAAAGAAGGCGAAGATGGACTGCGAGGCGCCGATGGACTGCTGGAAGCTGTTGTAGAAGTAGGCGAACTTGCGCACCGGGTCGTAGAGCTTGAAGAGCAGGATGATGAAGGCGCCGAAGATGCCCATGGTCATGTGGCCGTGCATGATCTCGTTGCGGCCGATGAAGAGGAACATGGCAATGGCGACTGCGCCGATGGAGTCCATGAGGGGCGAGCTGATGGACTGGATGCGCACGTTCCGGAGGTTGGCGCGGAAGAGGCGCTTGGCGGCCTTGCGGAAGCGGAGGATCTCCCACAGTTCGGTGTTGAAGGCCTTGACGATGCGGTTGCCGGTGACTGTCTCGTGAAGGATGTTCTGGATTTCGGCCAGCTTGTCCTGGCCGGAGCGGGTGCGGGTGCGCACTTCCCTGCCGATCTTGCGCGCCGAGGTCACCACCACGGGCACAAACAGGAGGAGCGCCCAGCTCAGGTAGCCGCCAAGCTTGACGACAAACACCAACCCCACCAGGAAGGTAAAGAACTGCTGCAGAAACTCGCCGATGACCGAACTGAGGGCGAATTGCACCCGGTCCACGTCGTTGATGAGCGTGGAGAGGATGGTGCCGGTGGCGTGCTTGTGGAAGAAGCTCGACGAACGCCGCATGGTGGCTTCGTAGAGGTGGTTGCGGAGGTCGGTGATGGTGCCGAAGCCGGCGTAGTTGACCAGGTAAGTGCCGAGGTAGTCGCACAGCCCCTTGAGGAGCGTGGAGAGCACGAGGGCAAAAGCCACCACGTTCCAGGCGTTGTGCATGTGGATGAAGGGCGGAACAAGCTGGCGCAGGTCAAAGTGCCAGTTGCTCCTGGGCAGCCCGAGCAGGATGGGCCCTTCGGGCGCATCGGGCCGGAGAACCTGGTCAAAGATGGGCTGGAAGAGGAGGACGCGGAAGGTGTCAAGCGCGCCGACCATCGCCAGCAGCAGCACGCCCGGCAGCCATTGCAGCGTGTATGGAAGCCCATAGCGCAGGAGGCGCAGGATTCTTTTCATGCCGGTTGAACCGCCTGGCGGACGCAAGACCCCATTCCGGTATTGTATCCGGCGGCGGCTGCCGGGGGGCGGTTGCGGCCCTTGGTATCATGGCGGGGTGCAGAAGCCCGCAGAGATTGACGCCGCACCCCGCCTGAGCACGGTATTCCTGGACCGCGACGGGGTGATCAACGAGAAGATGCCCGAGGGCCGCTACGTGACGCGGTGGGAGGAGTTTCACCTGCTTGCGGGCGTCGCGGAGGCCATAGCGGGGCTCAATCGCGCCGGGCTGCGGGTGATTGTGGTTTCAAACCAGCGGGGGGTGGCGCTGGGGCTCTACAGCGCCGCGGATGTGGATGCCATTCACGCGCGGCTGCAGGAGACGCTTGAGCCGCTCGGGGCTCATGTGGATGGCTTCTACTATTGCCCGCACGACAAGGGGCAATGCGCCTGCCGCAAGCCGCTTGGCGGGCTCTTTGAGCAGGCTAAGGCCGAAGCCCCTGCGATTTCCGCCGAGACGAGCGTGATGGTCGGCGACTCGCTCTCTGACATCGAGTTTGGGCGGCGGCTGGGGATGCGCACAATCTTCATCGAGGGCGACCCGCAGCGGCGCAAGCCGGGAGGCGAGGCCGCGGCAGAGCTGGCGGGGACGCGAGCCGCGTCGCTTCCCGAGGCCGTGAAATTATTGCTTCCCGGTTCTAACCGGACCCGACCTTAGAGCCATTTTCCAAAATTGTGTAGACCGAACTTTGCCGGCATCCCACCCATTGCGCTGGAAAACGCGCAATGGATGCGGCACAGGGGTCTAAAGCAAATCCGAAAATGCTCTAGTAGGCGCGGAGGTCAACGATGGCCTGGAGGATGGTGTCCGGCTGGGGCAGAATCACGTCTTCCAGCAGCGGCTGGTAGGCGACAAAGGTGTCCATGGAGCCGATGCGGCGGACCGGGGCGTCGAGGTCCTGAAAGAGCTCGTCGCCGATGCGGGCGGCAATCTCCGCGCCGTAGCCCCAACTGAGCATGTCCTCGTGGGCCATGATGACGCGGCTGGTCTTGCGCACGGAGGTGGCGATGGCCTCCCAATCGTAGGGATTGAGGGTGCGGAGGTCGATGATCTCCACATCGATGCCGTGCTTGCGGTGGGCCTGCTCGGCGGCCTGGAGCGCACGGGGTACAAGCGCGCCGTAGGTGATGAAGGTGAGGTCGGTTCCAGGCCGCACGATCTTGGCCTTGCCGAAGGGAATGGCGAACTCCGCGCCGGGGTAGGGGGCGCGGCCCCAGGTCTCGCGGTAGAGGCGCTTGTGCTCCAGAAACAGGACCGGGTCATCGCAGCGGATGGCGGTGCGCAGGAGGCCATTGGCGTCGAGCGCGTTGGAGGGAAAGACGACGCGGAGGCCGGGAATGTGGGTGAAGATGCTTTCGCCCGACTGGGAGTGATAGATGGAGCCGCCGGTCAGGTAGCCGCCAATGGGGACGCGCATCACCACAGGCGATGCCCAGGCGCCGTTGGAGCGCCAGCGCATGAGGGCCAGTTCGTTGTGAATCTGGTGCATGGCGGGCCAGATGTAGTCAAAGAACTGGATCTCGACCAGGGGCTTGATGCCGCGCACGGCGTAGCCGATGGCCCGGCCGACGATGTTGGCCTCTGCCAGCGGCGAGTTGAAGACCCGCTCGGCGCCAAAGGCAGTCTGGAGGCCGGCGGTGAGCTTGAAGACGCCGCCCTTGCCCTTGACCTCGGTGAGGGCCTCGGAGCGGCTGGCGTCGGCCACATCTTCGCCATAGACGAGGATGCGGGGGTCGCGGGCCATCTCGTCGTGGAGGCAGGCGTTGATGAGGTCGGCCATGGTGTGCGGGGCGCTGCCCTTGGAACTGGCCGATCTTCCGGGGTGGGAGCCGGGTGCCTCCACTTCTTCGGTGGCAAATGCGGAGCTGGTGGGGTCCAGGTCCTCGGAATAGACGTGGAGGGTGATATCAGACGGCTTGGGGAGAGGCGCCTCAAGGGCGCGCTCGGCGGCTTCAGCGGCTTCGAGATTGAGGCTGTGCTCGAGGGCGTTGATCTGCTCTTCAGTCAGGATGCCCTCGCGCAGCAGGCGCATCCGCATCCTGGCGAGCGGGTCGCGGAGCCCATCGGCCTCGCGCTCGGCGGAGGAGCGGTAGAGCTTGTCATCGTCAGAGAGGGAGTGGGAGTAGGGACGGACGCAATGCCCATGGACCAGGGCCGGACCCAGGCCGGCGCGGCAGTAGGCCACGGCCTCCTGAAAGGCGCGCAGGCTAGCCTCGGCATCGGTGCCGTCGATCTCGGCGAAGTGGAAGTTGGGAAAGTTGGCGACCAGCCGGGAGATGTTGCCGCCGGGAGTGTTGACCTCGACCGGCGTGCTGATGGCGTAGCCGTTGTCTTCAACGCAGAAGACGACCGGGAGCTTCTGGTTGGAGGCGGTGTTGAGCGCCTCCCAGAACTCGCCCTGCGAGGTGGAACCCTCGCCAAGCGAGGTGAATACGACCTCATCGCCCTGGAAATCGACGTCGCGGAAGGCGCGGTAGTCTCCCTGGGCGCGGGCGGCGGCCTCGGGGTGGCGGCTGAAGTAGCGGCCGGCCTCGGCGCAGCCCACTGCGTGCAGCACCTGGGTGGCGGTGGAGGAGGAGGTGCTGACGATGTGGAGGGTGCGGCTGCTCCAGTGGGTCGGCATCTGGCGGCCGCCGGAGGCGGGGTCGGTGGCCGCGCCCACGGCCTGCAACAGCATGTCGGCGGGGCTGACGCCGAGGGCCAGGCAGAGGCCGCGGTCACGATAGTAGGGGAAGAACCAGTCGTAGCCGGGGCGCATGGCCAGGGCCGCGCCCACCTGCAGCGCCTCGTGGCCTGCGCCGGAGATCTGGAAGAATATCTTCTGCTGGCGCTTGAGCAGGATTTCGCGGTCGTCCACGCAGCGGGAAAGGACCATCAGCCGGTAGATCTCGACCAACTGTTGAGGGCTCAGGCTGCCGGTCTCAGGCTCACGAGCGCTGGGCGCTGCCAGTTCCATTCGCTAGACTCCCCGAAATGCCGATTTTCATTGAATGCCAGCCTGATTGTACCAACCGCTGCCTCTCCGGCAACACGGTAATTTGCCACGCGGCGGGACGAAGATGCATCCCGGCCCATGCACTATCGAACGTTCGTGGGCGAGGGCGGCGGCTGATGGAAGACCGGGCCGTTCAGGAGCGTGAGCGTCATCTTCTCCTTGACCCCCTTGGCCAGCTTTTCAATCTCGCCCACTTTCTTCATCTGGGCAGGGGTGAGCGGAACGGAGCTGTCGGTTTCCATCTCTGCCTTGAGTTCTCCGGCCAGCTTGAGCAGCTTGTTGGTCTCGGAGACGATGGCTTTCTGGCGTTCGATGTTGAGCATGTGCAGCCGCTTGGCCTCCTCGATGGGGTCGGTCTCGCCAAACTGGAGGATGGGATCGATGGCGCGGTTGTTCATCCGTTGGACCACTGTATCCTGGCCGCTGCCGTTATTTTGGGCATGGCCGGGCAGGGCCAGCGCCAGAAGCAGGCCGAGAGCGAGGCAGCAGGAAGCGAACGCGCGGCGGGCCAGTAGCCGGCGCGGCATCGAGTTGGGCAATTCAGGCATTCTCACCATTCTTGTGGTCTTTCTCCCTGGGCGGAGGCTGAAGATCGGGGAACCCGTCAATTGGCGCCCACCGTGAGCTTCATCTTTTCTTTGACGTTGTGGGCCAGATGCTCGATCTCATCGATCTCGCGCAGGGCGATGGGGGGCAACTGCTGCCCGGCGGCTTTTGCCATCTCGGCATTGAGGCTGGCGGCCAGTCTCAACAGGATGGCGGTGTCCTGGTCAATCTGGCGCTTTCGTTCAATGTTGGCCGCATCAAACCTCTTTTTCGAGACCAGGCTTTCCCGCATCTTCATCTGCGTGTTGATGTCGGGGAGATTGTTGGCCTCGGGAAGAAGAATGGGATGCGGGGGGCGGGGGGGGATGTACTGGGGCGCGCAGGTAGCAGCCGAGGCCGCCATCAGCAGGACGGTCACCAATGCCGCGGCGAATTCGTTGAGGCCTCGCCTCCGGGGAGGTTGCAGCCAGGGGAGTCTGCCTTGCGCAGGGCGCTGTTCTTTGCTGAAGATCATGTGGACCTCCGGTCAGCTGGGACCCACGGTCAGCTTCATCTTCTCTTTCACGCCATGGGCCAGCCGCTCGATCTCATCGGCCTTGCGGATGACGTTGAGCGAGAGGGTGTCCTTGGTGGTCTTGTCCACCTCGGTCTTGAGGTCGCTGGCCAGTTTGAGCAACTTCGCGCTGTCTTCGGCGATCTGCTTGCGCCGCTCGGCGTTGGCGGCCTCGAAGTTCTGTTTCTTGTTTTGCTGGTCGCGCATCTTCATCTGGGTGTTGGCGTCCGGCAGGTTATTGGCCTCGGGCAACAGGTAGGGCTTGTCAGGGTTGAGCGAGGGCGCCTGCTGGCCGGAGTGGGCTACGCCGGTCAGCGCGACGAGCGCCAGCAGGCAGGCCAGCGCCCAGCCGCTGCGCCTGGAGAAGCCTGACATGGTGAATGCTGCGCCGGACTTTGCGGGGAGGCAACTCCGGGTCGTTCTGGTTTGCATGGGGAACCTCCTGGGTAAAGCGAATCGATGAGCGGCTTCCCGTTTGGGTCATGCATCGGGAGCCTGCCGCTCCTTGACCTTCCTGCGCACAGTCTAGTCTAGAAACAGGAGTTTGGGATGCATCCTTTTTTAGCAGTTTCATTGGCCGCACGGACCGGGATCTTTGCCGAAGGCCGATTTCTGGGCAAAGTGCTGGATGGCTGGGTCGGCGATGCCGAGGAATTTGTCCACCTGAAGCTGCCCCATCTGGTGATGGTGGCGCTTATAGGCTTCATTCTGAGCCGCTTGCTGCGCCTGATCACGGCCCGCATGATCCATATCGCCGAGCAGCATGGACCGGCTGAAACGCGCATCTCCCAGGTCAAGACGCTGGCGGGAGTAATCCGCACCACGGGGCTGGCGGTGATCGGCGGCATCGTGAGCCTGCAGTTTCTGGCCGCCGTGGGCGTGAACCTGGCGCCGCTGCTGGCCTCGGCGGGCGTGGCGGGAGTTGCCATCGGGCTGGCCGCGCAAAATATTGTGCGCGATGTGCTGAACGGAATGCTGATCCTGATTGAGGACCAGTTCAACGTGGGGGACTCGGTGAGGCTGGCGGGGCTGGCGGGAACCGTGGAGGCCATGACCCTGCGCAGAACCACCGTGCGCGACGTGGACGGAACGGTCTATGTGATTCCCAACTCGCAGATCACGACGGTGGCCAACCTGAGCGTGGGCTACTCGGTGGCGACGGTCAATGTGAGCGTGGATTTCTCGGCCAACCCTGACGAGGTGATCGCCCTTCTGAAGAGAATCGCGGCTGAGGTGCGCTCGAGCGAAGAGTTCAGCCCGCTGTTTGTGGCCGATCCCAGGGTCCTTGGGGTGGATGCTGTGAGGGGTTCGGAACTGATCTTTCAGGTGGTCTTCAAGACGCTGCCGACAAAGCAATACGCGCCGGTGCGGGAGTTTCGGCGGCGCGTCCGCCTGGCGCTCGAAGAGCACGGGATGCTGCCGGGCGACCCCAACCGCATCTTTACAAGCTTTATCGACAGCCCGGCGCAGTCGCAGGGACACGCGGACGCCGAGCCCGCCTCCGAGCCAGACCCTACAATGCTGAGGCCGGATGAGGGCAATCCGCTCAAGAGCGAGCCCTGAGGCTGCACGCCCTTTCGGCTCAGAACACAAAACAGGCGGCTTCGGGCTGAAGCCGCCTGTTTTGACATCTGGAAGGACAAAGTTGTCTGACGGAGAGTCTGCACCCTCCGCCAGAGGTGGATCAGCTCTTCTTGCCGCCGTCTCCGCTCTTGGCAGGGGCGGGGTTATTGGGAATGATCACGAGCGGCCGCATCATGTCATGCTCCTCATGCTCGAGGATGTGGCAATGCCAGACGTACTCGTGGCCATTCTGCATACCTTCCCGCGGTGAGCCGGGGACGGGGAACGGAACGGACGGGAGGCTGAACTTCATGATGACCCGGGTAACTTCACCCGGATTCATGCGAACGGACTCTTTCCAGCCGCGTTCGTTGGGATCAGCCGACCTCCAGGGACCGGTGGGCTGGAAGATCACGTCGTTGGGCTCCGAGGCGTCGAACGGCGCGCGGCCAAGAATCTGAACGTTGGCCAGGTGGAAGTGCATGGGATGGGTGTCGCCGGTGGTGTTGTAAATGTCCCAGACGACAACCTGCCCATCTTTGTAGACCTCGGTTGCGGGGTCAGTGTAGTTCAACCCGTAGCTGTCGGAGTAGGTCTTGATGTCGGTTCCGACGCGCTGGATGAGCCGCCCGTACTCGTCGAAGTCCTCGTTGAGGGTCTTGTTCTCGAAGAGAACGCCCTCGGCGGTGGGATCAAGGTCCGGCTCGCCAAACGGGATGTGCGACGCGGCGTAAGCCGTGGGCAGCCCGGTCTGGAGCGCGGCCAGGTTGGAGGTGAAGGTGACCGGGTCCGCGGCGCCGCTGAGCGAGCCAACCCGGATCTGCATCAGGGTGCGGGTGTTGGGGCCCATGCCGAGCACGGTGGTGGGAGCGCCGCCGGCCTCAGTCTGGTCCGGTGCGCCCGTGTAGTAGTCGTTGCGTTCGTCTCCACCAGGGAACGGCGCCGGAGCGTCGTTGTAGAGGATGAGGTTGGAGCCGGGGGCCACGCTGGAGAAGTCGATGATGAGGTCGGCACGCTCTGCCGGGGCCATCAACAGGTTGAACGGGCCGGAGGTATTCACGTTTCCGAAGCAGTCGAACGGGATCTGCACCGGGGGCGAGTTGAGGACCACGGGCGCGGGCAAGAGGCCGCACTCGTTGCCAATCTGGATGAACGCCGGTCCAGGCTTGCCAAAGTCGGGCTCGCCGGGGGTGATGGTGGACTCGTAATACAGTTGCAGGTTGAAGTAGCGCGCCTGCGAACCGTTGAGGGCGAGAATCCTGTAGCGGCGCGGCTCCACGTTCACGTACGGATAGGCCATGCCGTTGATGACTGGCGTATCGGCGAAAAACTCGGGGACGCAGGAGGGGACACTGGGCTTGTCGTCGCCCACGAACCCGTCAGAGGGCTGGCCGAGGTCCCAACGGCCGCTGTTGCTTGCGGAGTTGGCTTCGTAGATGTAGGGATACCAGAGGTCGCCGGGACGTCCCCACTTGTCGGTGGTCATCTTGAAGGTCTTGTCCTGGATGATCAGCGGAAGGGTGTAGGCGAGCCCCGGCACGGCCGGCGCGGAGCCGCTCATGAGGCCGAGGACCACGTCGTCGAGGATCAGATAGCCTGCGGCCAGGCCTGCATAGGCGTTGAGACGCGTAATGCCCATCGCGTGGTCGTGATACCAGATCAGGCGGGAGCTCTGATTGTTGGGGTAGTAGTAGTCTGCCACGCCGGGCTGACCCTCCACTCCGTTGAGGAAGGAGACGCCGGATGAGCCATCCACGGCGCCCACGGTTCCCGTGGGAGAGAACCAGGAGAAGGGGCCGCCGTCGGAGGTCCACGGAACGAGTCCGCCATGGAGGTGAATGGCGATGCGGTTCTGGGGAACGCCGGGCTCTGCGCCCATCAGCGTGGTGTCGACCGGGAGAGGATGGGTGGGAGGAAGGTTGTTCTCCATGCGGATGACCACGGGCTTCTTGCGCGTGGACACGATGATGGGGCCGAGATAAGCCTGCGCGCCGGTTGTCTTGTCGGCGTAGCCCCACAGTTTGGTGGGATTGGGCAGATCGGGGTGCATCTGCTGCTCATGCTGCTGGGCAGACAGGTGGTAGAAATCAGCACCAGGATAGGGGCCGGTCGCGGTCGCGGCAACGGGAATGCCGTTGGCTCCAAGTCCGGGCAAGGGGGCAATAAACTTGCGAAGCGAAGGGCTCTGTGCAAATGCCCAGATCTTTCCCTCGCCGCCTTTGAACAGGGCCACGGCGGTGCCGGCAACCACTGTCGTCTTCAAGAATTCTCTGCGTGTTGGCATACCATTTCTCCGTAATTCAATCGGGAACTCGTTAGAACCTTGCCTTGCGGGCGCCTACGCTGCGGGGGTGGTCTTCTTGTGACGGGAGAACCGTCTGTCACCCATCTTGCGCACCGTGGGGTTTACACCACACCCACCCGGCGGCAGAGCCGCGGTAAGACTGGCTGTCTGCAGGACACTTCCGTTGCTTCCCGTGCAGGACAGCGTGTAGGTCAGAGTCTTTGAATTCTGGAGAATGATGGTTTCAGAGCCGCTGAGGGGAATGGCTCCGCTCCATGCGCCGGTGCCGGTGCAGGAGACGACGTTGGCAACCTTCCAACTGAGGGTGGAGGACTGGCCTGGTTGAACCGAACTGGGGTTGAATGCGAGGGCGATGGTCGCAGGTGTGGGTGGCGGCGTCGGAGGTGCGGTCTGATTAGATTTTCCGCAACCCGAGAGAACCAAGAGCGCAACTACAGGAATACAGTAACGGACGTGCATTTCTTGCCTCCGGGGAGCTCTTGTGAGATCTCTGAACTCCGCCGTTCTTCACCGATCATGACGCTTGATGAACAAGTTGTCATGGAAAGAAACGTTAGCATAAGATGAAGCACTTTACGATGGAAAAAATGTGATAGGTGTCACTCGCATTGAC
This sequence comes from uncultured Acidobacteriaceae bacterium, assembly GCA_903849645.1. Lineage (GTDB taxonomy): Bacteria > Acidobacteriota > Terriglobia > Terriglobales > Acidobacteriaceae > Telmatobacter. The sequence goes on from CAINJJ010000044.1 coordinate 49,845, forward strand.
GGCATTAAGTCAGACCGCGGAGCGTCGCCCTCAAGCCCGATTCCAAAAAATGAGACAGAGGCTAGTCTATCTATTGGCTTTATGGAGCGAGTGGCTCCAAAAGAGCAATTGATCGCACTATTTATTGTGATTTAAATCACATTAACATGGGCCGGGAACCGCCTACAACTTAGGTGGGATCCAGCTCAAAACCGAAGATCCAGCCATGAATTTCAGAGTGGAAGCGTGCAGGTGACCGCCCCTAGTCTTCCTGCTCGATAGCCGCCAGCAGGTCTTCCTCACTGGTGATGGGGGGGAGGCAGGTGCGACCCTTGCAGATCATCACCCACGGACCCGAGCCCTGAGGCTGCGGAACCTGGAGCAGCATTTCGGCCAGGGCTTCAGGGATGTCTCCGGGCGCGAGGCGGTGGGGGGCGATGCGCATGACCGTCTTGTTGACGGCGAAGCGGGCAACGGCCAGCGCCTCCAGCCGAGCCGCCCCTGGACCGCTGCCCACCACGACGATTTGCGGGGGGTCAAGAAGAAGGCGTTCGAGGGCCAGTCCATAGCTCCCGACATAGAGGCCGAAGTGCTCGACGATGCCGGCGAAAGAGGCCAGCGTGGTCTCGGCGATGGCGCGAAAGTCCGCGCGCCCGCCAAGCGACTCCAGACGCAGGAGGGCGGAGGCGGCGCTGGGGTTGCCGGCGGGAGTAGGCGCGTCCTGGAGCGGTTTGCGCCGTGCGGCCAACGCGCCCAGGTGTCCCGTTCCTTGGGCAGGGACCGCGGCATCATCGAAGGCTTTCGCCAACGGGTCGTAGAAGAGGGCGATCATGGCATCCGCCAGACTGACCGCCGCACGGTAATAGGCCATTTGGCCGCTGCCTAGCCAGGCGTCGATGCAGGCGTGGATGGTGAATGCATGGTCGTCGAGCGTTCCGGGGACGCCCCTGTCGGTTTGGAGCGTGCCGTCGGGAGCTTCGCCGTAAGCAATCACATGATTGAGGGCCTGATCGCCGTCCCAGGCTGCGGCGAGCAGTCGGTCGAGCGTGTGCAGGGCAAAGTCGCGAGGCCCATCGGCCCGGAGGACACGGGCAGCCTCGAGGTAGGCGCTCACGGCCATGGCGTTCCAGCCGGTATAGAGGGTGCGGTCGATGAAGGGCTCCGTACGCCGGGCGCGGGCCGCGAGAAGCGCGCCGCGCGCCGCTTCGACAAGCGAGGTCAGCTCCTCCAGGGCGCGGCCGGTCGCGGTTGCCAACTCGTCCAGTGTCTGCTTCACGTGCAGGACGTTCCTGGCCGGGTCGTGGCGCATGTCGCCGAGGTCGCCTATGTCCCAGTAGCGGAGCACGACCTCAAGGTCGGCGGGGGCGAGAGCCAGGGGCAGAAGCGCCTGGCGCGCTTCATCCACAGTCCAGGTGAAGTAGTCGCCGTCGTCGTCAAGATTGATGTCGGCGTCCTGGGACGCGAAGAAGCCACCCCTGGCCCGGTCGGTCATGGTGGCGTCGAGCCAGGCGATGATCTGCCGCGCGGTGCGGAGAAAATCCTCGCGGACGAAGCTCTGATAGCCGTGCACGTAGTTGCGCAGCAGCTCAGTATTGTCATAGAGCATCTTTTCGAAGTGCGGCACCACCCAGCGCTCGTCAGTGGAGTAGCGATGGAATCCGCCGGCGAGCTGGTCGTAGACGCCGCCGCGGGCCATCTTTTCAAGCGTGGTGGTGAAGGCCAGTGCGCAGTGTTCGTTGTCGCGGTTCATGGCCACCTCAAGCAGGAGGTCCAGCGCGGCGGGATGAGGAAACTTGGGCTGCGCGCCGAATCCGCCGTTGCGCGGGTCAAACTGAGCGAGGGCCGAGCCGGCGATCTTGTCCACCAGGGCCAGCGACATTTCGCCACCGCCGCCGGAGAAGGTCTCATTCTGTTCGATGGCGGCCATGACGCTGGCAGCCGATTCCAGGGCCTCTTCGCGGCGCTCGCGCCAGACCTGGGCCATGGTCAGCAGGACCCGGCCAAAGCCGGGCCGGCCATAGCGCTCTTCGCGGGGAAAGTAAGTGCCGCCGAAGTAGGGTCGGCCGTCGGGAGTGAGAAAGGCGGTGAGAGGCCATCCCCCCTGGCCGCTGATGGCGGCGACGGCTGCCTGGTAGCGGGCATCCACATCCGCGCGCTCGTCGCGGTCCACTTTTACGGCGACGAAGTGCTCGTTGATGATGGCCGCGATTTCGGCGTCCTCGTAGGACTCGCGATCCATGACGTGGCACCAGTGGCACCAGACAGCGCCGATGTCGAGCAGGATGGGCTTGTCTTCGGCCTGCGCCTGGGCGATGGCCGACTCGCCCCACGGCTGCCAGCGGACAGGCTGAAGGCGGGCCGAACGGAGATAGGAAGAGGACGAATGCTGAAGGAGATTGGCGCCGCGGGACACGGGGGAAGGGACCGATTCCATGGGCTGAGGATACAAGGGTTGCGGCAGCCACCGCCAGCCGCAACCCATGCGGGGGTGATTGAATCAGTTAGCTCTTGGCCAGTTCGGCCTCGATGGCGGCGACAAGAGCAGGGGCGTCGGGGGCGGTGTCAGGGGCAAAGCGCTTGACCACTTCGCCGCTGCGGCTGACGAGGAACTTCTCAAAGTTCCACAGAAGCTCGGGCTCGGGGTTGGGCGTAATGCCGAATCCCTTGAGCTTTTCGCGCCAGGTAGGCTCGTTGACGGTCTCAGCGGTTGGCTGGGCGGCGATGAGGGCGGCATAGAGCGGGTGCTTCTCCGGGCCGACCACGGTGATCTTGTCGAAGAGGGGGAAATCGACGCCGAAGTTGGTGGTGCAGAAGGTGACGATCTCTTCGTTGGTGCCGGGCTCCTGGGCTTTGAAGTCGTTGGCGGGGAAGCCGGCGACCACCAGTCCCTTGTCCTTGTCGCTCTTGTAGAGCTTTTCCAGGCCTTCGTACTGCGGGGTGAGGCCGCACTTGGAGGCGACGTTGACCACCAGCAGAACCTTGCCCTTGAACTCGGCCAGGGAGGTAGGTTCACCGGTGATCTTCTTGACGGGGATGTCGTAGATGGGTGTGCTCATGATGTTTTCTGTCTCTCCAGCTTGAATTCTGAGGTAGATGACTCACTCCAATGGATGATTGTGGGGGCGGAAAGGACTCAGAAGGAAGCGGGGCCGAGCCGGGGCCGGGGCTTTGGAGGCCTGGGCCGTCGAAGAGACGGCCCAAGGCAGAGTTGGCGAGGGCGGATGGGCTCAACTGGCTGAGACGCCCTGGGGCCGGAGCAACTGGCTGGCGACCTTGACGTAGAGGTCGACCGATTCGAGCAGTTCCTTTTTGGAGAGCTTTTCAAAGGGGGTGTGGGCGACGTGGATGGAACCGGGGCCAAGCAGCAGCGGCGCGCCCCAGTTGGTGAGTTGGGGAATGTCGGTGGCGAACTTGGCGATCATGGTGGGCAGGCCCTCGACGGCGGCCAGGCGGACGAAGGCCAGGTCGAGCGTAAAGGCCACCTCGGCAAGGCCTTTCGCGGCTTCCAGAATGGTGGCGCGGACCGGGGCCGAGTCGCCCACCAGGCGAATGAGCACCTGCGCCTCAGCCTCGTCGGCGATCACGTTGGGAGCATAGCCGCCGCGAATCTGGCCCACGTTGAGTGTGGTGTCTCCGGCGTACTCGTCCACGGGCCAGTCCATATTGAGCAGCTTGTCAAGAAGCTGGATGAGCTTGTGCACGGCGGAGTCGCCAAGTTCCGGGTAGGCGGAGTGGGCCATCTTGCCGGTGCACTTGAGGGAGACGCGCAGAGCGCCCTTGGAGGCCAGGGCGAGGCGGTTGTCGGTGGGTTCGCCATTGATAAGGAAGCGGCTCCCCTTGGGGTTGAGGTTGGCGGCCTTGGCGCCGGCCGAGTCGCGCTCCTCGCCGGAGACGAACAGCAAGCCGACGGGGAAGCCTGCCGCCCGCATGGCTTGAGCGGCGGCCACCTGGGCGGCGATGATGCCCTTGGCGTCGGAGACACCGCGGCCGTACATGAACTCATCGTCTTCAGAGAAGGGGATATAGGGCGGAACAGTGTCCATGTGGGTGGAGAAGACGAGTTCGGGGGACTGGCCAGGGATGCCGGCATAGACGTTCCAGCGGGGGCCGTCTCCTCCGTCGGCGGGCTGGGCGACCGGGGTCTTTTCCACATCCCATCCGTGTCCGGCCAGGAAGCCGGCCAGGAAGTCGCCCACCGCGCCCTCGTTGTAGGTGGTGGACTCGATCTCGCAGAGTTCGCGGGTGAGCCGGACAGGGTCAATGGCGTCAACAGGATGCAACGGAAGACGATCAGTCATGATAAAGCCAGAATACCGTAGACGGCGGCTGGCGCGACGGATTGAGAACGGCGAGTGCTGGCGGGCGCGGGGACGGAATCCGGTGGAGGAAGCATTTCGGATGGGACTCTGACAAGGAACGGGCGTAAAATGCAGAGTGGGATGTCCGCGACATTGTTGCCAGTCCGCCCGAGCGCCCGCACTTCCAAGTCGAGGTTGCGCAGCCTGAGCCTTGCCGGTCCTGCCGGCCGGTTGGAGGCGGTGTTGAATGAAGGCGCTCCCGGCGCGCGATACGCGGCGCTGGTCTGCCATCCGCATCCCAAGGGCGGCGGCTCCCTGCACAACAAGGTGGTCTACCACGCCATGAAGGCGATGAACGACGAGGCCTGGGGGCTGGGATGGCCGGTGCTGCGCTTCAACTTCCGCGGCGTGGGGTTGAGCGAGGGAGAGCACGATGGACGGGCGGAAACCGGAGACGTGGAAGCCGCGCTGGCATGGCTTGAAAACGAATACAAGCTGCCCTTGATCGTGGCCGGATTCAGTTTCGGTGCGGCGATGGCGCTCAAGGCCTGTTGCGGCCGCGGCAACATCCGGGCACTGGCGGCGCTGGGACTGCCCACCCACGCCGAGGGCCGCGACTACCACTATTCCTTTCTTAGAGAATGTACCCTTTCCAAGCTATTCCTGAGCGGAGACCAGGACCCGTATGCGCCGGCAACCCAACTGGCGCAGGTGGCCGCAGCCTCTGCAGAACCCAAACAATTGGTGCTCCTCCCTCGCGCCGATCACTTCTTTACCGGTGAACTTGAGCCCATGCAGCGGGCGCTCGCCGGATGGCTCATGGAGCAAACGAGATGACCCCGGTCAGCGATTCCGCACTTGACACCCTGCATACGACAGCCACCGCAATTTTTACCGGGGCCTTGGAGGCCTGTAACATCGCGTCGGCGTTTGACCGGCGCATCCGGTTTGAGGGCAACACGCTGCATCGCCTGCTGCCGGATGGCAGCGGTCCGGCCTCGATCGACCTGGGGGCATACAAGAAAATCTTCGTGATCGCGCTGGGCAAGGCGGCCGGCCCAATGCTGGACACGCTGTTGAGCCGGATGAGCCGCCGCAAGGGAATGCGCGGCATCTGCTGCACGAACGAGTTGCCGAAGGCGCGCAACTGGCGGTTCCGCTACTTTGAGGGCGGGCACCCGGTGCCCAATGAAGATTCGTTTGCCGCGGCGCGGGCGGCGCTGGCGATGGTGAAGAAGGCGAAGAAGGACACCCTGATCTTCTTTCTCATCTCAGGCGGAGGCTCGGCGATGTTTGACCTGCCGCTGGACCCGCACATCTCGCTCGACGACACGATCGCCTTCCACGAACTGCTGCTTGGCTCCGGGGCGCCTATCAGCGAAGTGAATACGCTGCGGAAGCATTTTTCTGCGGTGAAGGGCGGGCGGCTGGCGATGGCCGCGCCGGAGGCAGCCAAGATCTCGCTTCTGGTGCCGGACGTGCCATTGCGCTCGCTGGACGCGCTTTCGTCCGGGCCCACTTCGCCGGATCACTCGACGGTGGCCGATGTGCGCTACCTGCTGGAGAAGTACGCGCTGCAGGAGCGGCTGCCGGCCTCAGTGCGCGCGTTCTTTGAGCGCGCGGACCTGCCCGAGTCGCCGGGCAACAAGGGATGGCGTCCGCCGTTTTTCCCGAAGCCGGCGAAGGCGGGGGCGGCGCCCACGCGGCGGGTGACGGCGGCAGCCTCCATGCTGGAAGAAGACGAGGCATTTCGCGATTCGGTCTTTGAGATATTGCTGTCGAGTCACGACCTGGCGGAGAATGCCCGCACCCTGGCGCAGAAGGCCGGCTACCACGTGGTGGTGGACAACAGTTGCGACGACTGGGACTACGCCGACGCGGCTCGGTATCTGCTGGACCGCTTTCATGCGCTGCGCGCGACTTATCCGCGGCTTTGCCTTATCTCAGTGGGCGAGGTGACGGTGAAGCTGGACCGTGTGCCGGGCGCCGGGGGGCGCAACCAGCAGTTTGCGATGGCCTGCGCGCTGGAACTGGAAGGGCATCCCGGCGAGCGGATTACCGTTTTCAGCGCCGGCTCGGACGGGATTGACGGCAACACGCAGTCAGCCGGGGCGGTGGCTGACCCGACCACGGTGACCCGCGCCCATGCCTTTGGCTTTCATCTCAAGTCGTCGCTGGCTGCGTTTGACGCCTGTCCGATGTTTACGGCGCTGGGCGACTCGGTGGTGACGGGCCGCACGGGCCACAACCTGCGGGATCTGAGGCTCCTGATCGCAGATAGCGCGTAGGCCGGGAAGCGGCTCTTCCTCTCAATTGGCCGTCAATCCGCGCCCGGTGAGGGAGCCTGCAAAATCTCTGCTTCCGCTTTGGATGCCGGATGGAATAGCATCAATCTTCACACTTGATTCATCTGCATCAGGATTGGTTCGTGGCTCGCAAAGGAACCCGCAAGACCGTCGCCAAAACTCCGGACATTCGCACTGTCGCCGCGCTGGCGAAGGTGTCGATTGCCACGGTATCCCGCACCATCAACGGTTCCCCGGCGGTAAGCGACCGGCTTTCGAAGCGCGTCTGGCAGGCGATTCAACAGTTGAACTACTTCCCTAATACGCAGGCGCGGGGCCTGGTTTCGGGCCGCAGCCGGATTCTTGGAATCATTGTTGAAAACATTACCAACCCCTTTTTTCCCGAGCTGATTCAGAGCTTTGAAGAGATTGCCGTGGCGCACGGCTACGAGATCCTGGTGAGCTCGTCGAACAGCGATCCGGCGGTGCTGACCAACTGCGTGCGACGCATGCTGGAGCGCAAGGTCGAGGGCGTGGCGGTGCTGACTTTCGGCGAGGAAGAGCCGGTGATGGACCAACTGGTGCATCACGACGTTCCCATGGTGCTGGCGGAGTTCCGGCTGGATGATCCGAAGGCGAGTACGATTCTGCTGGACTACACGACCGGGATTCACGCCGCGGTGAAGCACCTTGCGGATCTGGGGCACACGAAGATCGCCTACCTGGCCGGCCCGCACAAGCTGCACTCCGCCATGACGCGGGAAAATGACTTCCGCACGGCCATGGAGGCCGCGGGGCTGGTGATCGAGCAGCAGTGGGTGGTGGAGTGCAATCACACGCTGAAGGGCGGCGTGGCGGGATTTGGCAAGCTGCGGGCGCTGGCGTCGCAGCCCACGGCGGTTCTGTGCTCGAACGACATGACCGCGATCGGCGTGCTGCGCGCGGCCTACATGGAAGGGCTGCATGTGCCCCAGGACCTGTCGGTCGTCGGACTGGACGACATCGACTTCGCCGAGTTCACGCTGCCGCCGCTGACCACGATTCGCTTGTCGCGGTCAGAACTGGCGCGAGCCGCCTTTGAGGCGCTTCGGCAGCAGGCCGAAGAGACCGAAAGCGGCAAGATTCAGCGGGAGTTTCTGGTCTCAACGAGCCTGGTGGTGCGGGGTTCGACGGGCAAGCCGAAGGCGTGAGACATCCCGCCGGAATTCAGCCTTACGGAGACCGTGTAATATTGAAAAGTCGGACCGTGGCCGGAGATTCTCCAGTTGGCCATTTCACTACTCGCGAAGCAAAGGCGGAGCGAAGCTCATGGACCCAGCGGGAGTTCTGAAGTTCCAGAAGGGATCTGGCAAGCATCCCAACAAGCAGGAGCGAGTGAAGTGAGCATTCCCCGCACCGTTCTGGAGCGTCTCAGCAGAAACCGCGTCCTTAAGCGCAAATTGCCTTCGGAATTCGGTTCCGTTCCGATTCTCGTCTCGCCTGATGCAAGTCTTCGATTTTGGAAGCCACGCGTTGAGTCCGATCTCTTTGACTTTGCCAATGAGTTTATTCATCCGGGCAAAGTCGTTTGGGACGTGGGCGCGAACGTGGGTCTGCTGACCATATCCGCCGCGCAGCGGGCAGGAGCTTCAGGCAGCATCGTGGCCATTGAGGCCGACACCTGGCTGGTCGGATTGCTGCGAAGATCGGCTGCGCTCCAACCGCAGACCTCCGCACCCATCCAGGTGATTCCGACTGCTGCTGCAGAAGCATTATCGGTCGCTTCATTTCATGTTGCAGCCCGGGGCCGGGCTTCGAATTTTCTGAGCGGGGTTTCAGGCTCCAGCCAGACTGGCGGCGTACGCGAGACGGTCAGCGTGGTGACTATTACTCTGGACTGGCTCCTGGAGCAGGGGCAAGCCCCGGATGTCTTGAAGATTGACGTAGAAGGCGGAGAACTCAAGGTCCTTAAGGGTGCGGAGCGGGTGATTGCAGAGGCGCGACCCATTATCCTGTGTGAAGTTCACGAAACCAACTCCAGGGCCGTGACCGAGATATTTTTGCACTATGGGTATAAACTCTACTCCTGGGGAACAACCCCGCGCCCGCAGGTGAACAGGGCGACATTCAACACGCTCGCCATTCCGAAGGGCAAGTAAACGACCGGAATTCGTTGCCACCTATGGAGCGTCGGATTGACAGCTCCGACGCCGGAATCGGCAATGAATATGCGCCCCGAGCCAATCTGATGTTGAAGCCCACGAATGGGCGGGGCAGCTATTACGCGACTAGGAGACCGTCGGGGATAGCGTTTTCAGGCGAGCGAATCGGTATGACGCCGGAGTTGGCGGATTCCTGCTCGCGCAGAGCTTGATGGGGTAGTTGGGCGGTGGTCTGAGCGTGGGGGAGCCGAAGAGGCTTCTCCATCG
>CAINJJ010000045.1 GCA_903849645.1 uncultured Acidobacteriaceae bacterium
CGCGCCGAATCAACTTCGGCACTCCCCAAAGAAACATGCTTGTCCGTGAAATCAATGCCTGGCGGGGTGGTCTACTTTTACTCCGCCACGTCACGCCGCTAACGCGGCGCTACGTGGTCTATTTTTGCTCCGGCGCGTACAATGCAAGTGAGCACAGCGGAGTTTACGCCAGTTCGGGGCAACCGGAGATAGGCGTTCGCAAGCATATCCAGTTTTCCCTTAAAATCTCCGGCTAGCCATGCTGCAAGCGTCAGGCACCACAATGAACGTTCGTTAAATGCTTTCGATCTGGAGCACGCGTTTATATGCTGCCATGCTTCCTCGAATCTCTGGTGATAGAGATGCCACCAACCAAATTCCATATAGTTAAGCAGAAGATATTGTGCGTCTCGGCACCAATCGTTGACGAGTGTGTAAAGGGCGTCCGCCTTCTGGAATCGCCCCTCGTTTATCATGCGCTCAGCGAGGTTGACAGCCGGGTCTGGATATTCTGAGCGCTCGTGTCTGCCCCTCGTGAATTTGAGAGATTCTACCGCCGCTTCCCAGGCGGAATATGCATCTGGCTTTCGATCCAAACTGAGGAGAACGATTGCGTATGAATTGAGCAATTGCGGGTTCGTTGGCCGAGTCCTCAGCGCGTGTTGCAACATAGCCAAGGCTTCCTGAGTGTGCCCCGACTCTCTCAGAAATGCCGCCTTAGTGACGACATTTTCAACGCCGCCTCCATTGACCGCCCGAGTTTCACCAAACTTCACTCCGAGGAATGCGGCGAGTACCTCATATGACGTTGGGCGTCTGAGAATATCAAGCTGAAGCGACGCCGTTATCAGGGCGACGAGCGGCGCACTCTCGCCTCCACGCATTTGCTTAACGCGCGTTAACGGCGCTTGCCTCAGCGAGGGGTGCCAGCGGTAATTGGTCTCTCGCCCGCAATAGGGGTGCTCGCCGGTGAGGACTTGGTAGAGAGTGACGCCTAGTGAGAAAATGTCGGTCTGAACGGATGGATCCCGTCCGCCAAGAACAATTTCTGGTGCCATGTATGGCAGGGTGCCTCCTATGGGGCCAATCGCAATCGAATGGCGCATGGAGGGGTTAATCTCCGAAAGGTCTCCAATCGTGCGGCGCTGAATTGGCGAGAATCGCGCCATCCCAAAGTCGGTCACGCGAGGCCTGTCGTTTTCATCGAGGAGGATATTTGCTGGCTTTATGTCCTGGTGGATCACTTGACCGACGTTGCTAGCGTGTTGCAAGCCGTCAATAAGGCGTGCCGTGAAGTCTATGAGCTTGGAGGTTGGCCAGCTTCCTACATCTGAGGCCTCAAGTGACCTCTCATACCACAGGGAAAGGATGCCGGGCTTGGACTGCCAATCGACGTATGCGAGGGCAGGGGCTATGTGAGGGTGATTTCCGAGAGAAATCCAGATTTCAGCTTCTCGGATGAACTGGTCTCGATCTGCGGATGGTTTGTAAGTCTTCAACGCCAAGGCCGGTCCCACAATCTTGACCGGTATCAATTGATACACCTCGCCCATGCCGCCGGAACGGAAACTCCCGACGACATATTTCTCGCCTGCAAACTCCTTGATGGTGATGACTGACCCCACTTGGGGCGTTTCGGACAAAGGTTCCATGAGATTCTCCGGACTTGACTCGATCCGCTTGTCCAGTGCGCATTTATGCCAATTCTCGTGTTTGCGGAAGGGTTGGTTTCCTCTGGCGTCACTCGCCTACCGCATGCGCCTCGCGTAGTTCCGTTTGGCGTTGCTCTCCATTATCCATGATCGGGACGACCTGGGATCAGATGTCGCGGGAAACAGCAACGCGAGACAATGTGGTTGTGAAAATGGAAGGGTGAAGGATGAGCGACGCAACAGACACGAGGCTGACCATCCGTGGCGGCAAGAGCCGCAGGGAGAGATGGATCAGAAAAAGGAATCCAAGAGGGCAGAATTCGAGAACGTGTCAAAAAGCTTTTGGTCTTCCAAAGTGCGTAACAGGGTGAGGCGCAGGGCTATCTCTGTCTGTTCCCACAACTGATAAGCATACCCGGACTCAAACGGCTGTCCTTGAACGGAAAGCCAGGCGGCATCGGGGATCGGCAACCCGTGCGCAAACGCGTTCCGGAGCCTGAAAATGTCGCCGCTGACATTGCCAAGTTCCACGGGAGTTCGGGTTGTTTGATGCGCCGGAACGGAAACCGTATCGGCTTCGTACAGTTTCAATGTCGATCCAAGGAGGGCACCCATTCGGCGCGTGATCTCGGCTGATCCCTGTTTCTTCCGGTCGAGCTTGGAAGCATACAGACAGTCCAGTCCTGCCGCCCAGAGAAACTGGTTCGGAGAGTTCGGAGTAACGGAATAACCTTGGCAGAAGAACATAACAGCGCGGTGGATTGGAAGGAATGGGTGATCCCACGAACCGTATGCCGGATCAAGAGCCTTTGACAATCTGGGGACGAGACCGATTGCGCGCTGTACATCGGACTCAGTGATTACGTTGTGCTGCTGATACTGCAAATATGGCTCAGTAATGAATCGATCAAGATCAGAGACAGGGTGTGCGACCATTTCGGTCAGGTTGTCGCCGTCAAACTGGAGCCATAAATCTAGGAAATACTCGGTTGGTTTCACCAATTGCAGTGCGATTGCGATGATTTTGAGATGGTGCCGGACAGCCTTGTCAGCGATGACGCCAGGGTCATACTTGCACGCTATTGCAGTCGTTCTCTTCTCGATGATATCGACAACAGTCTGACGCAGGTGGACCCGCCCAGTTTCAGCGGTGATCTTGGGCGGAAAAGACAAAACCACAGCAGGAGTGCCGGGCAACACAATTGGCCCGTCCTTGGCAAGCTTCTTCTTCAACTCATCAGAGCCGCTGGTCAGGAGAATTAGCTGCGTTTTCGACATTTCCGAATCGATCGAACCTTCAGTGCTATCTTGTGGCGTGGACTTGTCCATGCGCCAAATTGTAGCGCGCTGGATATCAAATCGATACCCGAATTCAAATAGAACGGCTGTCGATCACCATCGAACATGATCCGAAGTCAATCGAATCTTGTTCGAAGCAGGTAGTCAGTGAAGGCACTCCTAAGCCGTCAGGCTTAGGGATGGTGTCTTCCTTCAAAACGAGCGCAGCGAGAACGCTCTTGCCCGGACTCAACCGAAATGACGCCTGCGAATTCTGGCCGTGCTGACCACAATACGGGCAGACCGGGTGCGGAACTGGCTCCTGTAGGCTTCTGCACTGGCGCGGCAATCAGGACGGCAAAGACGCAAAAGCTGTTGCATTCGGAATTCGAACAGCGTTAGCGTCGGGCTATGCTGACGATACGAGCCATGTCGGGCGGTGCCGGGTATGCCCAAAGGCATCTCGAACACAGCGATTACTACGATGAGCATCGCCGTGTCCAAGGCGAGTGGCTTGGGCGCGGAGCGGAGTTGCTCGGGCTTCGCGGCGAAGTGAAACAGGAGCAGTTTGAAGCTGTGCGCGAGGGATTGCACCCGGAAACTGGCGAGTTTCTACGACCTCGCCACAGTGCGGACCGCATAGGTGTGGATGGAAACGAACAAAGCAAGGGGCGGTCCCTGTACGATCTGACCTTTTCCGCACCGAAGTCGGTTTCCATTCAGGCCCTGGTCGGCGGGGATGAGCGTCTGATTGCAGCCCATGACAAGGCTGTCCGAGAAGCACTTGCGGAGACTGAGGGCCACGCTGCCACACGCGTTCGCTTGAACGGCGCAAACGAAAATCGAACGACGGCAAACTTAGTAGTTGCGTCGTACCGCCACGACGCCAGCCGCGAGCTCGATCCGCAACTTCACACGCACGCTGTAGCGGCCAATTTGACCTATGACGGTGCCGAGGGCCGCTGGAAGGCGCTACAGGCATCAGGGCTGTACGAACGGCGGGCGTACCTGACAGAGGTCTACCGAAACGCGCTGGCGCGTGAGGTGCGCGGCCTGGGATACGAAATCGAAGCGCACCGCGATTCCAAAGGCAAAGACCATGGATTCGAGATTCGCGGCGTATCGAATGAATTGCTCGAAAGGTACAGCGTGCGCAGCGCACAGCGCGACGCCGCTATTGAGCGATTCACGGCGGAGCATGGTCGCAAGCCAACAGACAATGAAGTTGCCGTGCTGGTCCGGGAATCCCGCGCGGACAAGCTGGCGGAAATCTCCACCGAGCGGATGAGGGAACGACAGCAAGCCCGTCTTGCGCCGGAGGAAAGACAAGTGCTGCAAAGCATCCGCGCCAAGTCCATCGAACGCCATTCGCGTATTTCACAGGAATTCTCTCAAGCTTCTGAATCGCTTCAGTATGCGAAGGCGCACCTCTTCGAGCGTAACTCCGTTGTGCGCGATTTCGATCTGATGACCGAAGCCCTGCGTCATGGGCGCGGGCGGATTGATCCTGGTCTGTTACGCGGCGCTCTGGAAGTGGAGCAGTCGCAGGGGATTCTAATTCGCGCCGGAAACAATCTAGCCACACGCGAGAGTCTTGAGCGCGAAAAGCGCATGATTAAGGCAGTGGATTCCGGCACTGGGCGCTTTGAGCGGTTGGGCGGGGAGCGCGAGTTCGAGCCTGCCGAGCGTCTGCGAGATGAGCAACGGCGGGCGGTTTATGAGGTTTTGGCTTCCCGCGATCTTGCCATAAATCTATCTGGTGCGGCCGGAACGGGCAAGACGGCCACACTTCAGGAGATTGAGCGTGGTTTAAGAGAGGCCGGACGTAAAGTGGCCGCAGTCGCTCCGACTCGCAGCGCAGTCGAAGAGCTGCAGAAGGTCGGTTTTCGAGATGCAATGACGGTTTCCCGATTGCTGGGGGATGAGACTCAGGGGGGTGCGGTGCGCGGCAAAGTTCTGATCGTCGATGAGGCGGGCATGATCTCTGGCCGCCAAATGGATGAGTTGCTCAAGCTGGCGGAGCGCGAAAACGCGCGGATTCTATTCTCCGGGGACACACGGCAAATTCAGAGTGTTGAGGCGTCGGACGCCCTGCGTATCCTGGAGCGGGAATCGCAGATGAAAAGCGTTTCGCTGACCGGCGTACAACGGCAGACGCAGACAGAGTATCGGGACGCCATTCAGACGTTGCGCGATTCGCCGGAACAGGGTTTTGAGAAGTTGGAAAAGCTCGGGGCCGTTCGTGAGGTCCGCTACCTAGATACCGCGCGCACTGTGGCAGCGGCTTACCGGGAACTCGCAGCTGATCCAAGCCGTAGAGTGCTCGTCGTTGCCGGCACTCACGAAGAGATTGGCAGGATTACCCATGCCATCCGCGATGACATGAAGCGAATCGGCGAACTGAATCCAGGAATAGTTTTTGAACGCTATGCGCCTTTGCAATGGACTGAAGCGCAAAAGAGGGACTTGTCGAATTATCAGGATGGCCTGTTAATACAGTTCCATCGCTCTTCGCATGGGATAAGTAAGCATGAAGCACTCGTCGTCGAACGTGTGAACGCATCGCACATAGTAACCAGAGATCGGCACAGCGCAGAGCGCATGGTGAGCCCAACACAGGCGCGGTCCTTCTCTGTGCACGAGCGTCATCAAATCGAAGTCGCTCCTGGAGACCGGCTTCTGTTGACCGGAAATCGCCGGGAGGCCGATTTCCGCGCGACGAACGGAGAACTTGCTAAAGTGCGCAGTGTCGATGGAGGGCGCATTCAACTTGAGGATGGCCGCACCCTGCCCGCAAACTATCACGAATTCGACCACGGCTACGCGATCACGGCTCATCGCTGCCAGGGCAAGACAGTGGATGCGGTGGTTCTCTCCGGCGACGCGATGAAACAGGAGCAGTTCTACGTCGCTGCGTCGCGCGGACGAAATGAGATCTCGATCATCACTTCCGATGTTGACCGCTTGCGCGAATCGCTCGGCATTTCAGCGGCGCGTCCATCGGCGACTGAGCTGTCGCGTGAGCAAGCGCACGTTCATCCCACTGTGAGCAACGGTCTTGCTCACCTTCCCGCGTTGAATATCAATCCAACTACACCACAGCATGATCTTAGCTTGGACAACAGCCTGGGCATGAGTCTTTGATCTTCGTATCTGGGGGGAGACTTGAGAATGACATTCCCCGGATAGATGGCATTGTGTGCCGAGGCGATGGAGGTCCGTGTCAAGGCTCTTGACCGCGTAGCGGCGGGCTTTGCCCGGCCTTGACTCGGACCGCGCCTCGGCTATGCTCCACCATCCGGGGAATGTCTTCGGGGATTTGTCGAGTGGAAAATCCTGCGCTAAATAAATTTCGTTTTCATAAAATCGAAAAATCGCTTTCGCGAGGCGCTGTTTGAGGATTCCGTCCTGCGCTCCTGTGCTCTTCTGTGCTCCCTTCGATTCCACAACGCTCCGAGATGTTCCGGAAAGTCTCAACCGTGAGATGAAAAACACGCCCTATCTATGGGGTTGACGCGCGTCCGAGCCCCGTCCATTGTGGATTCAAGGAGCATACGAGCCATGTCCGACTTCCCCCATATTCTCGAACCTCTGCTCGACAGCGAGCAGGCTGCTGCCATCGTCAAGGTCCATCCGAAAACTCTTCAGCGACACGCCCGCAACGGTCTCGTGGTCGGTGTGCGTGTGGGCAAACTCTGGCGGTTCCGAGCGTCCGATCTCTTTTCTCCTCTCTTCGACAACGAAGATCATCTCGACGACGACGACCAGGCAGGGTAGGCTGAGTACAGCCACTCGTGCCCGTAACCAGAAAGGAGATCAACCCTTGCTAGTTCGGACACGGTATCAATATGGAAGTCTGCGGTTGAGGAAGCGCGAGCGCGGACCGGACGTGTGGGAGTTCCGTTATTACGAAACGGATTCTCAGGGAAAGCGTAAACGGCAGAGCGTGATCCTCGGTGATCGCGCACTGCTAACAACGGAGACCCAAGCACGGAAAGCCACGCAAGCCCTTCTTCTTCGACTCAACGAAGAATCTCCACGCGCGGAAGTGGAGGCGGCGTCTTTTGGAGCCTTGCTCGACCGCTATATCGAGCAGGAACTCTCGGAGCGTTACTCGACTCGGAAATCGCACCTATCAAACATCCGAGTCCACATCCGTCCACGTTGGGGCGAGCACCCCGTGGATAAGCTGAAGCCGATGGCGATGGAACAGTGGTTGCGCGATTTGCCGCTGGCCCCAAAGTCGAAGACTCATGTGCGGGGAATCATGCACCTGGTCTTCAAGTGCGCGGAGCGGTGGGGCATTGTCGAACTTGGCAAGAACCCTGTCTCTCTGGTGCGCGTGAAGAATGGAAGCAAGCGGCTCAAGCGGCCACGGGTCCTTAACGTGGACGAGTTCTTTGAACTGCTCAAGCATTTGGGCGAACCTTACCGGACGATGGTTTTGGTCGCGCAATGTCTGGGGCTTCGGGTCAGCGAGATTCTGGGCCTGCAATGGGGCGACTTCAATTTCGCGAATCGCTCGGTGCTGGTTCAGAGAAGCGTGGTAGGCGGAAGGGTGGACGACGTGAAGACGGAATATTCAAGAGACGATGTTCCGCTTGATCCGCGTCTGGCGGAAGTGTTGTTGCAATGGCACTCTGCCTCAACCTTCCAGCGAGACGAGGATTGGCTCTTTGCCAATCCGGTCACCGGGAAGCCGTACTACCAGGAGAGCTTGCAGAAGTCGCAGATCAAACGGGCTGCGAAGCTCGCCGGGTTGGGACAGGAGATTGGGTGGCACACATTCCGCCATACCTATCGCTCCTGGCTCGATGAGACGGGTGCTCCAATGAAGGTGCAACAGGAACTGATGCGTCACGCCTCGATCCAGACGACGATGAACGTCTACGGGCGGGCCATGACGGAAACCAAACGCCGTGCAAACAGTCAGGTTGTAGGACTGGTATTCGGCCCCACCCCGCAGGATTCACCCGCCGAAGTGGTGGCTGCGGTTGCATAGAAAATAGCAGTATGTTCCTAATGGGGGATAACGGGGACTTATCGAAAGCGACCAGAATCTGTAAGTTATTGATTATTTTGGTTGCGGGGGCTGGATTTGAACCAGCGACCTTTGGGTTATGAGCCCAACGAGCTACCGGGCTGCTCCACCCCGCATTTCCAGTTTACCAACTGACCCTGCGGGGGTCAAATCCCAGTCTCTTCCAATACAAGATGAGCCTGAAGGAAGACTCTGATTCCAATACAAGATGAGCCTGAAGGGGCGGTCATGCTGGGTCGTGAAGATCAGCCTGGTTCGAGCAGAGGAGTTGAGTTTGCAGGCAAAGGGCCGCGTTGTGGCGGCCAAGGAGGAGCTTCGGTTTGAGACTGCTGACCGCCAGCAGTTCTACGACTCGATGGATACAGTCGGTCAGGCTGCAGTCGATCGGCCACGGAGTGGGTTGGAATGCCGCGTTGTGTGCATGCCCAGGCAGCCATGAGTACAGAGCCACCAAAAAAGTTGGTGTGAACCCAGGCGCCAGCGCCGTTGAGTTCCGTGGTTTGCATTCCGCCTGAGCCCCCAAACAAAGAGTCTGAGCCGAGAAGGCGGGAGCCGAGGACGGCGCCATGCACGATGAGGGCTAGGCGGTGAGGGTAGCCCTTTACGGGGCGACGCGCCCCCGCGTCATCTGGGCCCTCACGCGTTGATCGCCATGCCCTCCACCGCGCCGTAGGCGTCCAGCAGGCTCTCGGCCAGCGTGGGATGGGCGTGGATGGTGAACATCATCTCCTCGACCGTGCCTTCGAGTTCGAGCACGGCGACAGCCTCTGCCACCAGTTCTGTTGCCTGCGCGCCGAGGATGTGGACGCCGAGAATCTCCCCGTATTTTGCGTCGGAGACGACCTTGACGAAGCCGTCGTGATTGCCCAGAATCGTCGCCTTGGAGTTGCCGGCGAAGGGGAACTTGCCCACCTTGACGGTGTAGCCCTTCTCTTTGGCCTGCGTCTCGGTCAGCCCTACGGAGCCAATCTGCGGCTCTGTGTAGGTGCAGCCGGGGATGCGGTCGCGGCGAATGGGCCGGAAGGTACGGCCTGCGATCTTGGCCGCGGCCACCATGCCGGCCATTGCTCCCACGTGCGCCAACTGCGGCAGCCCCGCGACGATGTCGCCGATGGCGAAGACGCCCGGCTCGGCCGTCTCCTGCGCCTCGTTGACCTTGATGAGGCCGCGGTCGAGCTCGACTTTGGTCTTCTCCAGGCCGATGTTGGCGGTCCGCCCGGCGCGGCCCACGGCCACCAATACCTTTTCGGCTTCCTTCACCTGCGTCTTGCCGTTGGCGTCGGTAAAGGTCACCTTGACGCCGGTCTCGGACTTTTCAACTTTCTCCACGCGCGCGCCAGTGTTCACGTCGATTCCGCGTTTCTTGAAGAGGCGGGTCAGCTCTTTGGACACGTCTTCGTCCTCTACCGGGGCGATGCGCGGCAGGAACTCGACAATGGTCACCTCAGTCCCGAAGGTGCGGAAGAGCGAGCTGAATTCAAGGCCCACCGCGCCCGCGCCGATGACCACGAGCGACCTGGGCACATCAGCGATGGAGAGAATCTCAATGTTCGTCAGGATGCGGTCGTCCGCGGCGAGGCCGGGCAGCATCTTGGCCTCGGAGCCGGTGGCCAGAATCACGTTCTTCGCCCGCACGTGGCTGACCTCGCCGCCTGTCCCTGTCACATCCACTGTGTGCGCGCCGCCCTGCGCCGGGCCGGTCAGGCGGCCAAAGCCCTCAATACGCGTGACCTTGTTCTTTTTGACCAGGAAGTCGAGGCCCTTGGCGTGCTTGGTGATGATGGCGTTCTTGCGCTTGAGCACCGCCTCCCAGTTGAGCGTAGGCGCAACCGGCGCGGCGTCGCCAAAGCTGATGCCGAAGTCGGCGGCGTGCCGCAGGTGGTCCCATACCTCGGCATTGAAGAGCAGCGCCTTGGTGGGAATGCAGCCCCAGTGCAGGCAGGTGCCGCCCAGCTTGTCGGACTTTTCAATCAGCGCGACCTTGAGCCCATACTGCGCCGCCCGAAAAGCCGCTGTATACCCAGCCGGTCCGCCGCCCACCACCGCCACGTCAAAAACTGTCTCTGCCAAGTCCGTGCTCCATTCCGGGCGCTGGTCAACTCCGCCACGCGCCTCGTTCCTACTTCACTCTAAGAGATGCGGCCGAGCCGCTGCTGGAATCAAACCCTCTTGCCAGCAATCCTCTCAGCATCCCGCAAGGTGGTGCGCCGCCAGGGCGGCGGCGGCCTCCACCGTCCCCGGTTCGTCGCCAAACGCCTCAATCCAATGCACCTCCGGCTCCCGCCGAAACCAGGTCAACTGCCGCTTGGCGTAGTTTCTGTGCCCCTGTTGCGCGGCTTCTATCGCCTCCTCCGCACTCAGGGTCCCTGCCAGCAGGGCCAGCGCCTGCCGATAACCGAGCGAGTCCAGAGCCTTCACCGGCCCAAATCGCTCCAGCAAGCTCCTCGTCTCCTCCACCAGTCCATCGGCAAACATGGCCGAGGCGCGCCGGTTGAGGCGGTCGTAGAGCGGCCGCCGGGGTGGATTCAGCCCAATCCGCAGCAGGCGAAAGCCCGTCAGCGGGTCGCGCGCCAGCAGGCGGTCGTCCAGAACCTCTGAGAGCGGCTTTTGCCCTGCCAGACATATCTCGATGGCGCGAATCAGTTTGGGCGCGTCGTTGGCGTGGATGCGCGCGGCAGACGCCGGGTCCAGCCGGGCCAGCACCCGGTGCAGCCATCCCGCCGGGCGCCGGTCCGCGCTCCGCCGCAGTCGCTCGCGCAGCCCCTCCTCCCGCGCCGGTCCGGCAAACAGCCCCTCGGTCAGCGCGCGCAGGTAGAGGCCGGTCCCCCCGGTCACAATGGGCAGCTTGCCGCGCCCGGCAATCTCCCCCAGCGCCGCCCGCGCCTGCCGGCTGTAGTCGCCTGCCGTGAAAGGCTGGTCCGGGTCGGCCACATCGATCAGGTGATGCGGCAACCGCGCCTGCTCCGCCGGGGACGGTTTCGCCGTTCCCAGGTCCATGCCGCGATAGACGGCCACCGAGTCGCAACTGACAATCTCGCCGCCGAAGCGCTCGCCCAGCGCCAGCGAAAGCGCGGTCTTGCCGCTGCCGGTTGGACCCAGCAGCAGGATGGCCAACGGGCTTGCGTCCGCGGCTGAGCAAACCGGCGCACCTGCTGACCGCGCAGGGCTCACGGCCGCCACCAGCCGGGCGGAAAGATCCACTGCGGATTGGTATGAAACAGCCACCACAGCAGAATCGCCGCCGCCATCATCAGGACGCCAAACGCCTGGTTACGCCGGTAGACGCGCGTCTGCTCCGCTCGCCGGTCCTGCTCGGCTACCTGCTGCAGATGCGGCTTGATCCGGGTCTCCACCATGGCGCGTCTCAATCGACTCCGCGTGCGCCGAAGGCCCCGGCGCACCACGCATCAGTATAGGGGAATGGGAACTTTGCCCGGTCTCGCCTCTCCCGAGAGCTGCCTGGGTTGACTTACCCCCCCCACTTTACCGACCATAGCCTTTCAGGCTTCGGCGGCTCAGAGGCAGAAAGTGTAGTGCCATGAAGGTTTTGATTTTTGGCTCCGGGGGCCGCGAACATGCGCTGGCCTGGGCGGTTGCGCGCAGTCCGCGAGTTACCGAGGTTGTGTGTGCGCCCGGCAACGGCGGCATCGCCCAGATTGCCCGCTGTGTTCCGGCGGATCTGAAGGACGTGGAAGCGCTGGTGCGCGTGGCCGAGGCGGAGAGGCCGGGCCTGATCATTGTGGGGCCGGAGCTTCCCCTCTCGCTGGGCATCGTGGACGCCCTTCAGGAGCGCGGCCTCCGCGTCTTCGGGCCGACCAGAGCCGCCGCCATGCTGGAGTCGAGCAAGGGCTTCGCCAAGCGCTTTTTACAACGCCACAAGATCCCCACAGCCAACTACGCGGTCTGCACTACCGCCGCCGAACTGGAAAAGGCCGTGGAGCTCTTTCATCCGCCCATTGTGGTCAAGGCCGACGGTCTGGCAGCGGGTAAGGGAGTGGTCATCTGCCAGTCGCGGCGTACCGCAATTGAAGCGGGGCACGGGCTGTTTACAGGTGCACTGCTGGGCGACGCCGGGCAGCAGGTGGTCGTCGAGGAGTTCCTCGAAGGCGACGAAATCAGCTTCCTCTGCCTGACCGACGGCAAGAGCGTGGTTCCGCTGGTTCCGGCCCAGGACCACAAGCGCATCGGCGAGGGCGACACCGGGCCCAACACCGGCGGCATGGGCGTCTACTCCACCGACGCCATGCTGGACCCGCACATGACCGAGTGGATCATGCACCACATCGCCGAGCCCACTGTCCGCGGCATGGCCGAAGAGGACACCCCGTTTTCTGGCGTCCTTTACTGCGGCTTGATGATGACCGCGCGGGGGCCCCAGGTGCTGGAGTTCAACGCCCGCTTTGGCGACCCCGAGACCCAGGCCATCCTGCTGCGCCTGGAAAGCGACCTGGTGGATGCGCTGGAGGCTTGCATCGACGGCACACTCGGCGAGATCAGCCTGCGCTGGTCTCCAGGCGCCTCTGCCTGCGTGGTGGCCAGTTCCGCCGGTTACCCCGGCAGCTACAAGACCGGCCTCCCCATCACCGGGCTCAGCGATGCAGCTCGGGTCCCTGGTGTCCAGGTCTTCCACTCCGGCACGTCGAAGCTGGGGAACCAGATTTTGACCGGGGGCGGACGGGTGCTGGGCGTCACCGCCGCAGCGCCCTCGCTCGAAGAGGCGCTGATGCGCGCCTATGAAGCCATCGCTCTCATTGAATTCGAGGGAGTCTACTACCGGCGCGACATCGGGCACCGGGCCCTGAAGAGGAAGCCCTAAAAGCGGGTTTGCCTCTTTCCCGCCAACTCAAAATGATTCAGGAGGGCTGTCCCTGGCTGGCGTCGTCTTCCTGTGTCTGCTGTGCCGGGGTTCGCTGCTCCTTGAAGCAGACGCGGCATAGCACCGGCCTGCCCTGGGTCGGCTTGAAGGGTACCGTGGTCTCCTCGCCGCATTGCGAACAGGTTGTCCGCGTCTCGGGGCGCACCTTGGAACCTGCATGGGCGCGTTTCGCCTTGCACTGCTTGCAGCGCTTTGGATCGTTCTTGAATTGCTTGTCGCTGAAAAATAACTGCTCACCGGCCGTGAACACAAACTCGGCGCCGCAATCAATGCACGTCAAAACTCGGTCGGTAAACTGCATGGCCGGCTTCCCCAAACATGGGAAACACCTTGAAATCGGCCCTGCCTGGTGGAGGTTTGCCGTTCCCGTTTCCCTGTCTTCATGCTGCGAATCACAACAAGGGCCCGGTCCGCGCTGAAGCGCGGCAAAAACAAAGTCCCGCAAACTCGGTGCAAAGACTTAGATAACATTACCACGCATTTTGGTTAGAGAGCTATGACTCCAAATAAAGAATCGCGGCCCGCCATCCCCAGGCCATGCCATGAAAACTGGCGCCTGGGGCGGCAAAGCCGCGATTGTGCTGTTGCTAGTCCTGCTCTTTGCGAGCCTTCTTGCGATTCCGCTTGCGAGCCAAAGCCGCTTTTACGCGCTTCTTTTCACCAGGCTTCAGGTAGTAGGAGTGACGCTTGACTTCCTTGATGATGTCTTCCTGCTGAACCTTCCGTTTAAACCGGCGTAGCGCGTTTTCGAGCGGTTCGCCTTCCTGCACACGAACCTCTGCCAATGAATCCCACCTCCAAACCTGCCATGGGGCTCTCTTATGATACTTGAAATTGAGCCGCGCCGGGGACTTTCACGGGAGATTCCCGCGGTTTGGCGGTGGACTGAAGGCTAAATCGCACATTTTCGGGGGCTTTCCCGCTTGAACCAACCGGACAGAAGATCCAGCCGCCGCAACCAGCGTCCCATGCCTTAAACTTGCCCCGGAGGCCTTGAAGCCATGATCCGCAGCTACCAGGGACGCCTTCCCCACGTCTCCGCCGGTTGTTATGTCGATCCCTCAGCCCAGCTTATCGGCGACGTCACCCTCGGCGAGCGCTCCTCGGTCTGGATGAACGCTGTCCTGCGCGGCGACGTGAACGCCATCCGCCTCGGCGCCAACTCCAACGTCCAGGATTGCGCCGTGCTTCACGGACAGCGGAATCTCTACCAGGTCATCATCGGCGAGTGGGTCACCATCGGCCACAACGCCACGGTCCACGGCTGCACCGTCGAGGATGAGGTGGTCATTGGCATGGGCGCCACCATCCTCAACAACAGCCGCATCGGCACGGGGTCCATCATCGCCGCCGGCGCGGTGGTCCCGGAGCACACCATCGTGCCGCCGCGCACCCTCTGGGCCGGGGTTCCCGCCAAGCTCCGCCGGGAACTGGGCGAAAAAGACCGAGCCCTCATCCTCGAATACGCCCGCAACTACCTCGACTACGTCGATATCTACCTGAAAGAAGCAGCCGGATAAGGGCATCGGGCCTGATGCCTTGGCGAGAGCGCTTTCGGATTCACTGCTGACTCGCGTACCCCATCCATTGCGCGCCTTCCAGCGCAATGGGTGGCTTGCTGGCAGACTTCTGGTTTAGACAATTCTGGAAAATGCTCCAGCTACTCCATCCCACCGAACGGGTCCTCAATCGAGGGACTCTGCGGCGTCAGCAGCTCCGCCCCCGCTTCTGTCACCAGCAGCTCGTCCTCCAGGCGGATGCCGAACTCGCCGCGAATGTAAATCCCCGGCTCGTCGCTGAAGGTCATGCCTGGGCGCAGCCTGGGCGCCGTCTCCCAGCCGAACATGTTGTTGCGGACAAAGTACGGCCACTCGTGACCGTCCAGACCGATGCCGTGGCCCAGCCGGTGGGTAAAGTAGGTGAACCCCGGCCCGTAGCCGCCATCCACAATCACCTTGCGCGCCGCGGCGTCCACTTCGGCGGCCACAATCCCCGGCCGTGCGGTGCGCAGCGCCGCTGTCTGCGCGCTGTGCACCAGGTCGAAGACGCGCTTCATCTTGTCGGTCGCCTTGCCCAGCACAAAGGTGCGGGTGATGTCGGAGGTGTAGCCCTCCACCAGGCAGCCGTCGTCGAGCATCAGGATGGAGCCCTCGCGGAGGGTCTGCGGCTGGCGCGAGCCATGCGGCAGGGCGGAGAACTCGTCGATGTTGAGGCTGGCCTCGCCCTCGAAGCCCACCCGCCGATAGGCCGCGTCAATCAGCGCCGCCACGTCGCGCGAGGTCATGCCCGGATGAACCGACCGGGCCACGGCGCGATAGACCAGCAGGGTGGCGCGGCAGGCCAGGCGCTGGCACTCCATCTCGTGCGGCTCCTTGATCATGCGGCAGCCGGCGGTCACGGGCGAGGCGCTCACCAGATTCAGGTGCGGATTGGCGGCGCGGATCCCCTCAGAGAAAACGAACTTCATCTCCTCGTCCAGCCCCACGGTTCCCGCGGAAAGGCTGCGGTCGTTGAGGCCTTTGATCAGCAGCGTGTAGGGGCTTTCATCCTCCTGCCATCCCTGCACCGCGGCGTCCTTGCCGAACGGCCCGGAGTCGAGCCTCTCCCGCGCGCGGCCCTCTTCAAACGCCGGGCACACCAGGAATGGCTTTGCTTTGGCGGGAATCACCAGTGCCCACAGCCGCTCGCCGCCCCAGAGTTGCAGGCCGGCAAAGTACGTCGAGGAGGTGGTGGAGTTGGCCAGCACAATGGCGTCGATTTTCTCGGCGGCCATCAACTCTTTGGCGCGCTCAATTCGCGCCAGCCGCTCGGCGTTGGTGAACGGCCGGGCCTGAGCCGCCAGCACAGGCAAGGCGGCGATGGCCGGAGCCAGAGTCGGCTCCGAGGGCGCTGCCGGGGCGGCTTGCAGTGCGGTCGATGCGGCCAGGGCCGCGCTTGCGCCGAGGAACCCGCGCCGTGAAAACCTGCCGATGGATGTCATGATCCTCCCTGGGGAAAGCCGGATGGGTGTGACCTCCAGATTATCTCCATGAAACGGGGTGAGCGACCTTCGCTGGCGCTGGTAGAATTTTCGGCATGGAAACCATCCAGTACAACTTGCCCCAAGACCGCATCCCCGAGGCGTGGTACAACATCCAGGCCGACCTGCCCAAACCCCTGGCCCCGCCGCTGCACCCCGGAACCCTGCAGCCCATTGGGCCCGATGACCTGGCGCCGCTGTTTCCCATGGCCCTGATCATGCAGGAGGTCTCCCAAGAGCGGGATATCGAGATTCCCGACCCGGTGCGGCAGGTGTACGCGCAGTGGCGTCCGTCGCCGCTCTTCCGCGCGCGCCGCCTGGAGAAGGCGCTGGATACGCCGGCCAAGATCTATTACAAGTACGAGGGCGTGAGCCCCGCCGGCAGCCACAAGCCCAACACCGCCGTGGCGCAGGCCTATTACAACAAGATGGAAGGCACCAAACGGCTCTCCACCGAGACCGGCGCCGGCCAGTGGGGCTCTTCGCTGGCCATGGCCTGCGCGTTCTTTGGCCTCGAGTGCAAGGTCTACATGGTGCGCGTGAGTTATGACCAGAAGCCCTATCGCCGCGCATTGATGGAGGCCTTCGGCGCCTCGGTCACCGCCAGCCCCAGCATCGAGACCGAGTCGGGCCGCTCCATCCTGGCCCAGTTCCCCGGCACCAACGGCTCGCTGGGCATCGCCATCTCCGAGGCCGTTGAAGTGGCCGCCAAGGACCCCAATACCAAGTACGCGCTGGGCAGCGTGTTGAACCATGTGCTGCTGCACCAGACCGTCATTGGTCTGGAAACCATCGAGCAGATGGCCCTTGCCGGCGACGAGCCCGACGTGATCGTGGGCTGCACCGGCGGCGGGTCAAACTTCGCCGGCCTCGTCTTCCCCTACCTGGGCCAGAAGATCAAGGGCCAGAGCCACGCCCGCGTCGTAGCCGTGGAACCGGCAGCCTGCCCCAGCCTCACCAAGGGCCACTTCGCCTACGACTTTGGCGACACCAGCCACCTGACCCCGCTGGTCAAGATGCACACCCTCGGCTCCACCTTCATTCCGCCGGGCATTCACGCCGGCGGGCTGCGCTACCACGGCATGGCGCCGCTGGTCTCCCACGTGCTCGACCTGGGGCTGGTGGAAGCCACCACCGTGCAGCAGTTGGACGCGTTCGCCGCCGGCATCCAGTTTGCCCGCGCCGAAGGCATCATCCCCGCGCCGGAAGCCAATCACGCCGTCGCCGGGGCCATCCGCGAGGCGCTCGTGGCCAAGGAAGAGGGCAGGGAGAAGACCATCCTCTTCAACCTCTGCGGCCACGGCCACTTCGACATGCAGAGCTACATCAACTACCAGGCGGGCCTGCTGGAGAACTACGAGTATCCGGCAGAGGAGATCGCCATGGCCCTCGCCGGCCTGCCGGCGGTGGGGTAAACAGTACGGCTGTTCAGGGGCATCCCAGGTCTAGGAAGCTGGACCAGGGATGCCCGATAGCTTCTTCGCCGCATCCGCTTTGCTGGATAGCGAGTTCCGGTTTTTCAATCTTTGGATTTATGGGTGCATATATGGGTGTGAGGTGGAATGTTCGAGACCGCCAACATCCGTATCACCCGCGAAGTGCTCACCCTCATCGCCGAAATCGATGAGTTCAAGGGGGCATGGCGGGCGCTGGGAACCCTCGCCCCCGAACGCCTGAGTGCACTGCGGCGGGTAGCAACCATTGAGAGCATCGGCTCCTCGAAGCGCATTGAGGGCAGTCAACTCTCTGACCGCGACGCGGAGCGCCTGCTCGTCAATCTTCAGTTCAAGTCCTTCGCCACCCGCAATGAGCAGGAAGTCGCCGGGCACGCTCCGAAGTGAAACGCCGAACTGGCAACCCTGGCTGATTTACTTTCTGCGCGCACTGCAGCAGCAGGAGCGGCGCCTTGCGGCCAAAGTAGAGCGCGAACGGCTGGTGTTTGCGGGACTGCCCGAGCAGGCCATGCAGATCCTTGATTAAGTCCGCCAGCATGGGCGAGATGGTTCGCGTCACAGGCGTCAGCCGCAACACACTGAAGGAGCACTTCCGCGGCCTGGTGGAAAAGCAACACCTCACCCGCCATGGCAAAGGAAAAGGCTCCTGGTATGCGTTACCCTGAACAGCCGGATGATCGCGCAGAAGCTGAGAACTGTAATTAAAGGCTATCGAGGGCTGCAGCGTTGTGGCCGTCAGTAAGGCCTCGGACTTCCAGCACAAAGCCTGGGCTCAGTTCGAGGTTGCTCATCGAGTTGCGGGTGGAGTGATTGCAGTTAGGGGGTAGGGGAGGCAGGCGTTGGCGGCCCGGGAGCCAAATTCCTGGGCAAAGGACTCGAGCGAGCCGGCGGCCACCGCCGGAGTCAGGCACACTGCCGCGGGCCCCAGTCACCGCATAGATGAATGTTCATGGAAAAATGGCGCCGGCAATTTGAATCGAGATAGACTTGCGCGATGCCGGAGTTCGACGGCGCAATCCCCGCGGAATACGAATTTTGCGGCGAACATTGAGCACGCTGAGGAGAGTTCTATGGCTTGGGTGACATTGAAGTCGCGGGATGGCATCTATTTGGTTGATTGGGGAACGGTGGGCAGAATCATCCGCTCCTATGCGCGCTCCAAGGCAATGCTGAAGAACTCGCAGATCAACGAAGAGACGCATTGGATAGGCCCCAATCTTCATACTCTGGATGTGAACTGGGACCAGGTCCGCAGCGATACCGACGCTGAGGGCGAGTGCCTGCTGAGCATGATCTATCGCGGCGCGCAGGGGAGAACCAGAAACCAGATCGCTCAACTGGCAAACTGGATCGAAGTTACAAAGCACAACAACGCAAGATTCCAGAAGAAGATGCGCGATGCGCAAAAGAAGACTATGGAGAACATCGACAAATCCGTCGATCGCGCCCAGGTCGGCCTGGAGATTGCGAAGGTCACACGCGACCTCTCGGCGGAGTTCCTGATGGTTTCTGCCACCATCGTGAGCGGCGGAACGGTGGCTACCGTCGCCGCTGCCGGAGGCCTGGTTGGCGGCTCGGCGTTAAAGGCGACCGCCAAGTGGGAGGATGACCCCAACGCCACCCGCGGAGCCATCGCGGCCACTTTTACCACGGAGCTGGCGGTGGGCATGCTGGACCTGGGCGCCGGCAAAATGATCGAACATGCGGCGGCGAAGGCGGGCGAAAAGGCGCTCTCGATGGCCATCGGGAGCTCGGCCCTCCGCAAGGCTGCCGAAGAAGCTGCGAAGCGTGGAACGAAGACCGGCCTGGCCATTCTGTGGGTCAACGCAAAAGGCCTCACGCTTGAGCCCGGCAAGGCCGTTATCCAGGGTGGTTCGATTCAGCAGGGGGTCCTGACCGGATCCTTGAAGACGGTCGGCGGCATCCACGGCGAGCTTTTGAAGCTGCTGGTGATCAACGACGACAAGTATGCCAAGACCGCTGCCTTCGCGGACACCCTGATCAGCTACGGCGCCGACAAGGCTTCAGAATACCTGGCGGAGAAGAACAAGAACGAGAAGGCGGAGCGTCCGGGAGCCACCGAGCCCCCGCCCGAAACCCCTGATGCCGAAGACTCCCAGCAGGCGCTGCTCGACGCGCTCGCGCACGACTACGAAATGATCGACCAGGTGGCCATCCACCAGATCGGCTCCATCGACTCTTCGCTCTCAAGCCAGCGCTTTCACGGCCAACAGCTTCTGAGACGGAATTGAGCATGCGCGGCAACTGCGAATCGATCAAAAGCTACTTCGAATCGGAAGCAGCAGGCATGAGTTCGATGTAGTCGAGTGAAGCAGGGTGGTGACCGTCGGTTAGGCCTCGAACTTCTAACACGTCACCGGGTTTCAGTTTGACGTTGATCGTCGTGTGGCGGGTGGAGTTATCTCCGTTGGGGCGGGTTGAGGGAAGGTTGCCGCTGGCCGCCCAGGAGTCAATACCCCGATAATTCAGGAGAAGCGCGTACCCCGCGCTGCCACCTGCCAGGTCGAAGTACTGAACTGCGATTGAGAAGCCGCCGGAAGGGCCTGCGTAAGTCCACTCTGCCGTGCAAGATGGGATACTACCGGAGCCGATAGGCGGGGCCAGTTCCTGCTGCGCTGGCGGCCTGACCTGACTCGAGACTTCGCAGCTGACGGCCTTCCCCCCGCTCGCATCCTCCCACGGCGTCACATCGATCACCTTGTACCCGGTCAGCCGCGCATCTTCCGCCTCCAGCCTTCCCGGATAGTGCCCCGCCCGTCCCTTCTCGTCGGGTATTCCGCTCAGCTTGAGGAAATATTGCACAATCGCGTCCCGCCAGACAATCGCGTGCCCAGCCTGATAACGAAGCCTCGCGCGCACCTGCTCAAAAAGCGGCTGGTCGATGCGGCCCTCGAGCGCGGCCCACTCATTGGCGAACTGCCCCGCCTGCGCCGCGCCCTCATAATGCGAGTCGTAGATGTGCTGGATCACCGTCTTGCCCGAGTGCAGCTTCCAGGTATATGGCACATGGTGGAAGAAGAGCAGCAACTCGTCCGGCGTCGCGGCGGCCGACTCATACCTCTTCGCCACCGCCGGCGGATACTGGCCCGCGTAGCCGGTGCCGGTGGCCACGCTGCGGTCCATGCCCACGCCGTCCTTGTCCGCGCGGTGCCACTGGCCCCAGCCGTTGTTCTCGCTGGACTCGATATTCGGCCCGTAGTGGCTGCCGGTGATGTCGGTCAACGTCTGCATCCCCAGCGGCCCGGTGTAGCCTTCATAGGCCGGCCAGCTCCGCATCAGCATCTTGACGACCGTATGGACCACCTCGGGATCGATGCTGATGGTCTGCCGCGTCCAATCCGCGGCGATCTCTTCCGCACTCAGGTTCGGGTCCCAGGCCAGCCTCCCAAAGGCATAAAGATTGGCCAGCGCCAGCGGCGACCCCAGCCACGCATCCGGCCCCACCCCGGCCACGCCCACCATCCCGCCCAGCGGCCGCTCAAACGACTTTCCCGCAATCAGCTCCCGCACTGGCGTCGCCCTGCCCCCGGCCTTCAAGTCAAAGTCCAGCACCTGCTTCCACATGGGCGCGAGATAGACCAGGTGGCGCTGCTGGCCGGTGTACTCCTGCGTAATCTGCACCTCCATGGCCTGGCTGGTCTTGGCCAGACCGCCAAACAGCGGCGAAACCGGCTCCCGCGCCTGGAAGTCGATGGGCCCTTCCTTGGTTTGGATCACCACGTTCGGGGCGAACTTGCCGTCAAGAGGGTGGAAGATGTCCCAGGCGGCGCGCGCCCGGTCGGCCTTGGGGTCGCGCCAGTCCAGGTGGTGGTTATAGACAAAGGCGCGATAGAGCACGATGCCGCCGTGGGGTGCCAGCGCCGCGGCCAGGGTGTTGGCGGCATCGGCGGGAGTGCGGCCAAAGCTCGCCGGGCCCGGTTGCCCCTCGGAGTCCGCCTTCACGGTGAAACCGGAAAAGTCGGGGATGAGCGCATAGATTTCCCCGACTTTGGCCGCCCACCAGGCTTTGACCGCGGGGTCCAGCGGGTCAAAAGTGGGGAGGCCGCCGATCTTCTGCGGACTGGCAATGTCCACGCTCATGGCCAGCCGCACGCCCCAGGGGCGCATCGAGTCGGCGATGCGGGCAATCTGCTTCAGGTGGTCTGCGTCCAGCAGTTGCGGCGCGGCGTTGACGTTGTTGATGTTGCAGCCGTTGATGCCGACCGAGGCCAGCAGCCGGGCGTACTCGGCCACCGGGGCCAGGTCTTCGCGGACGTTGCCACCCGCGAAAAATAGGCTGCGGCCGGCGTAGCCGCGCTCGATGGAGCCGTCCGGGTTGTCCCACTCGTCCACCCAGCGAATGAGCATTGCCGGGCTCGATTGCAGCAGAACGTGCTCGTTCAGATTCTGCCCTGGCGGATGGGCGCTGACCTCTTTCGGGCGCAGCAGCGCAAATGCGCCGTAAAGCACCCCGGCCTCATCCGCTCCCCCAATGATGAGCCGCGTCAGCTTGTCGTACTCGCCCACAAAGACCCAGTAGGCTCCCGGCTCGCCGTTCGCGGGGACGGGCAGCTCCGGGAAGGCCGCGCGCAGTTCCGCGAAGGTGCCAAGAATCGTCTGGCCAGCCAGGGCGTCCCTGCCGCGAGCCGTGAGCGCTCCACTGGCCTCACGCCCAAGGCTGCGCTTGAGCTCCTCCGCCGCGCTATTCTCCAGCCGCCCTTTGCCCAGCGTATGGATCTCCCGCGGGACGAAAACCCTCATTCCATGGCTCAAATGGCCCAGCCACGCCTGATCCGCCGTCTGCGCGCTGGCAACCATGCCGCCTGCAAGCAACGCCACTGCGACAAGCCGCCGGAATGAAACCTTTGGAGTCCCCGGTCTGAGTATCGAAACCTGCGGCACTCGGCATCTGCAAAGCATCCTGCCCGCCCCCGGCACGTCATCTCTGTGCATCCCCGTTCTACCACGGCAGGCAAAGGCCTTGGCGGCGGGATTCACAACCGTGCGTCGGCAGAACGCCCTGACGGCGCGGCTAACGGTGACACGAGCGTTTGACACTCGAATCCCGATTGAACTAGTTTCCGAGTTGAAATGCGCGGCTCCCGGCCGCGCGTCAGAAATGCGAGGGGCCTATGACCACAATTTGGGATCGACGGGAGTTTCTCAGCGCCACCGCCCTGGCTGGAGCAGCACTTGCCGCGGGGCCGCTTGCCCTGGCCGCGCCGGAAGAGGCCGTACGGCTTGAGGGCCGCATGACGCCCTATCCCGCCACAAAGTACCGGCCTTACGTGTCAAAGAAGACGCAGACCCCCAAAGCCGCCTCCTGGGTGCAGTTTGACCTGGGCTCAGCGGCGGCCGTCGAAGGCCTGCGGCTCTACCCCAACTTCAATCTCGACATCCGTTCGCTGGGATTTCCGGCGCGGATGCGGGTCGAGGGGTCGAACACGCCCAGCTTTGAGAGTGCGAAGCTCCTGTTTGAATCAGGCCCCGCGGCCCTGCCCGACCCCGGCGACCGGTTGGTATATGTGCAGCTTCCGGGCGCAAGTTGCCGCTACGTCCGCCTCACGGCCACGGAGCTGCGGCACACGGGGGCGCCCGAGTCAGGGGTTGAGCCCGAGTACGGGCTTTCGTTCGCCAAGGTCGAGGTCCTCTCCGGGGGGCGGGACATTGCCGAAGGCCGCGCTGCCACGGCAGACCCGGATCTTGGCAACCCGCGGGACCTCCAGCAACTGACCCGCAAACCCCGGCCGCAGGGCGAGGGCATCGTTACCGACAACCCCGGCAACGTAACCCTAGCCAGCAGTTGGAAGCCGGTGAGTTACAAGGCCAAAGCGCCGTTGCGCGGGGTCGAGTTACAGGCGGGACTTTTCAAGGAGACCATGGCCAATAACATTGGCTACCTGCTGAGTTCCTTCTCGGTGGAGGAGATGCTGCGGCCCTTTCGCGAGCGGGCCGGCAAGCCGGTGGCGGCGGACTTGCGCAAGCCGCATCCCTTCTGGGACGTGGACCTGGCAGGCTCAACGGCGGGCCGGTTCCTGATGGGCGCGGCCAACACCCTCCGCTGGCAGGAGCACGCCGAACTGCGCCGCTGGATGACCGAAATCGTGGACGGCATTGAAGAGTGCCGCCAGCCCAACGGCTACATCATGGCCTATCCGGAGGACTCGATCTTCCACTCCGAGCGCGCCGGCTACACCCGGGCCTGGGTCACCCACGGGCTCATCGATGCCGGCTACTCGGGCATCCCCAAGGCCTTTGAGCTGCTCCGCGGCCACTACGACTGGTTCGACAACTGCCCCTACCTGCCCAAGCTGCTGCGCGGCACGCCGCAGGGAGTGCAGGGCATGGTGGCCAACACGCGGCTCTACTTCACGCCCGCCGGCAAGCCGCTCAACCTGCAGGTCATCCAGCGCTACTACCAGGAGAA
Organism: uncultured Acidobacteriaceae bacterium; assembly: GCA_903849645.1. Lineage (GTDB taxonomy): Bacteria > Acidobacteriota > Terriglobia > Terriglobales > Acidobacteriaceae > Telmatobacter. Next base: position 23,727 of record CAINJJ010000045.1, read on the forward strand.
CTTCTGGCTCGAAGGCCTGGCGCGCCGGGACGAGGAGATGGTCTGGCAGTATCCCTATGACCGGCCCCACAACTACCTCATCACCGACTTCGAGGCCTATCTCGATCTCTACCGCGCCACCGGCGACGGGCGCTATCTGGATGCGGTGCTGGGCGCATGGCAGCTTTACCACGACAGTTGGGAGCACGTGGGCGGGTCCATCGCCATCACCGAGTTTGGCGAGTTTCCCCCGAAGTCCTATCGCCTAAAGCCGCAGTTCACCTTCTGTGAGACCGGCGAGTTATGCGGCAGCAGCTTCTGGGCGCATCTCAACCAGCGGCTGCACCTGCTCGAACCGGAAAAGGAGCAGTACGTCACGGAGATCGAAAAGTCGATCTACAACGTGGGCATCGCCAACCAGGTGGACACCCGCGGCCTGATGTATCACGCCAAGATGGTGGGCCTCAAGGGCGACATGGCTGTGGGCATCTGCGACAACTCCTGCTGCGAAGGGCAGGGCACGCGCCTGTTGGGGTCGCTGCCAGAGTATCTCTACTCCGTGGTGGACGAAGGCGCCGACGCTGGTCTCTATATTGATATGTTTGCCCCCTCCACGGTGCGCTGGCAGCAGGCGGGCCAGGAGTTGAAGCTGACCATGAAAACCAGCTTCCCTGACAGCCCCGAGGTCAGCCTGGCCCTTGAGCTGGCGCAGCCGCAGAGGTCCGTCCTGCGCGTGCGCACCCCCGCCTGGGCCGCGGCGGATATGCCGGTGCTGGTCAACGGCAAGCCGGCTGCTGCAGGCAAGCCGGGCAGCTACGTGACGCTCGACCGGACCTGGACCTCTGGCGACACGGTCACGTTCTCCCTGCCCATGGGCTTCCGGCTCACGCGTTACACGGGGCTGGACAAGATCGAGGGGCACGAACGCTACGCGCTGGAGTATGGGCCGATTCTGCTGGCCATCGAAGGCAGCGACGACGCGCGTCTCAAGGCTCACGCCGCAAGGCCAGAGGAGTTTACCAGCCAGTTGAAGCCGATCTTCGGCCAACCTCTGCACTTTGCAATCGAGGGAAACCCTGGGCATCATTACGCCCCCTACTTCGCCATCAAGAACGACCCGTTCACCTGCTATCCGGTGATTGATCGGTCGTGAGGACCAGCGCCAGCCCCATGAACCAACGGTAGGCGGCCGGCGGTTGTAGACTGGGGTGTTCGTTTTTCAGGGAGGCTCCCCGATGCCCAGCACCATGCAGGCGGTTGTCAAGGCTCACGCCGCCCCCGGGATAGAACTGCGCGAGGTGCCGGTTCCGGCGCCTGCCGCGGGCGAGGTGCTGGTGCGGGTGCAGGCAGCCAGCGTGTGTGGAACCGACCTGCACATCTTCAACTGGGACCCATGGGCGCAGGGGCGCATCAAGCCCCCGCTGATTCCGGGCCATGAATTTGCGGGCGTAGTGGCCGGGGTAGGTCGCGGCGTCACCACCGTCAAAGAAGGCGACCAGGTGAGCGCGGAAATGCACGTGGCCTGCGGCAAATGCATGCAGTGCCGCATCGGCGAGGCGCACATCTGCCAGCACGTGCGCATCCTGGGCGTGGACGCCGACGGGGCCTTCGCCAGCTACGTGATCATCCCCGAAACCAATATCTGGAAGCTGCCTACCGCCATTCCCCATGACTACGCCTCGCTGCTCGACCCCCTCGGCAACGCAGTCCATACCGTGCTGGCCGGGCCCATCGCCGCGCAGACGGTGGCCGTCACCGGCTGCGGCGCCATCGGGCTGTTTTCCATCGCCGTGGCCAAGGCCTGCGGGGCGGCCAGGGTCTTCGCCATCGAGGTGAACGCCCACCGGCGCGCCGTGGCGGCTGCCATGGGCGCCGACCTGGCCCTCGACCCCTCCACGGACAATGTCACGGCGCGGATTCTCGACGAAACAGGCGGCACCGGCGTGGATGTGCTGCTGGAGATGTCGGGCAATCCCGTGGCCATTCGCGCCGGCTTCGCCATGCTGCGCACAGGCGGCAGGGCGTCGCTGCTCGGCATTCCTTCCAAGCCCTTCGAACTGGACTTTGCCCGCGACATTATCTTCAAAGGCGCCATCGTGCAGGGCATCAACGGGCGCAAGATGTTCGAGACCTGGTTTCAGATGGAGGCCCTGCTCGCTACCGGCAAGCTGAACCTGGAGCCGGCCATCACCCACCGGCTCAAACTCGCCGAGTTTCCCAGGGCCATGGAGCTTTTGCAGTCGGGCGAGGCCATCAAGGTCCTCCTCAAGCCGGAGTAGCCGGCACCGACCCATGCGGCATTTGCCTGTTAGAATCGGGGTTTCCAGCCCCATCGGCTGAGGCAGAATCCATCCCCGGAAAGATCGAATCATGGCTGACAAATCCGCCCCAAAGTCTGTGACCTACGCCGACGCCGGCGTGGACATCTCCAGCGGCGACCGCGCCAAGGAGCGCATCAAGTACCTGGCGCAGAAGACCTTTAACCGCAACGTGCTGGGCGGCATCGGCGGCTTCGGGGCGCTGTTCCGGCTGGATTTGCAGCGCTGGAAGACGCCCATCCTGGTCAGCTCCGCCGACGGCGTGGGCACCAAGCTCAAAATCGCCTTCGAAATGGGCGTCCACCACACCGTGGGCGCCGACCTGGTCAACCACTGCGTCAACGACATCGCCGTGCAGGGCGCGACGCCCCTGTTTTTCCTCGACTACCTGGCCAGCGGCCGCCTTGATCCCGAGGTCACCGAGGCCGTCATCACCGGCATGGCCGAGGCCTGCAAGGCCAACGCCTGCGCGCTCATCGGCGGCGAGACGGCGCAGATGCCGGGCTTTTACACTGATGGCGAGTATGACCTGGCCGGGTTCATCGTGGGCGCTGTGGACCGCGAAAAGATGGTCACTGGCGCCGGCATCAAGCCGGGCGACGTACTGATCGGGCTGCCCTCCACCGGGCTCCACACCAACGGTTATTCCCTGGCCCGCAAGCTCTTCTTTGAGGTGGCCGGCTACAAGCCCTCGCAGTACGTGTCGGCCATCAAGGAGAAGGCCGGAAACGCCCTGATGAAGACCCACCGCAGCTACCTGCACGTGATTCAAAAGCTGGTGGCGGCCGGCCTGACCGCGGGCATGGCGCACATCACCGGCGGCGGCATCACAGAAAACCTGCCCCGCATCCTGCCCAAGGGCGCCGGCGCGCAGATCGAGATCGGCTCATGGCCGGTGCTGCCCATCTTTGAACATCTGCGTACCCTCGGCCAGGTCTCGGAAGAGGAGATGATGCGCACCTTCAACATGGGCATCGGCCTCATCGCGGCGATTCCCGCGGCCAAGTTCACCCGGACCAAGAGCCTGCTCGACCGCGCCGAGGAGAAGTTTTTCGTCATCGGCCGTGTGGTCAAGGGCGACCGCAAGGTGCAGTACACGTGAATCTGAGGATTGGCGAATTCAGCAGCAGATGAACAACTGAAGGTTACGGCCTTCAGCCCGTACATCCGTCCCAGCAACGGGGACTGGGGCTTTACAGGCCGCGGAAAGACTCAGCCCAGTCCTGCCTTGTAACAAGGGCACGGCTTTAGCCGGGCCGCAAATGCAACAAAACAAACGGCGGGCTTTAGCCCCCGAGGGACGCCCTTGGAAAACAGATCAAAAGATGGGCGTATGCGCATCGGCATCCTCCTCTCCGGCCGCGGGTCAAACTTCGCGGCCATCGCCGCATCCATCCGCGCGAGCAGGCTGACCGGCGTCGAGATCGCTGTTGTCGTCTCCAACGTGGCTGAGGCTGGCGGTCTGCAGACCGCGCTCGAACTGGGCCTGCCCACCGCCGTCTTCGTCTCCAAAGGCCGAAAGCGCGCCGAGCACGACGCCGATGTGATCGCCTGCCTGCGCGCACACCAGGTCGATCTGGTCTGCCTGGCGGGGTACATGCGGCTCCTGTCGCCCCATTTCATTGCAGCCTTTCCCAACCGCATCCTCAACATCCACCCCTCGCTGCTCCCTTCCTTTCCAGGCCTGGCGGCGCAGGAGCAGGCCTTTGACTACGGCGTCAAAGTCGCAGGCTGCACGGTGCACTTTGTCGATGAGCACCTGGACCACGGCGCGATCGTTTTGCAACGGGCCGTTCCCGTGCTGGAGACGGACGACGCCCACTCCCTGGCCGAGCGCATTCTCGCCGAGGAACACCTGGCCTATACCGAGGCCATCGCCCTGGTTGCCGGCGGGAACTACGAAATTCAAGGCCGCCGTTATGTCAAACGGAGCCGCTGACGGGCCCTCCCCAGCGGCTGTCAAGTCCTTGCGGCTGGAAATTCCCCATAAATAGATGATTCGTAATGTCTTAACCATTTCAATCAGGTTGCCGAAGATATACCTCCAACTGGATACCCTTGAACGTGTGCAGAAAAAGCCTGGAAACTGCGGCTCCCGGCGGGTCGTGAAATCCCTCCCCCATTTGCATTGGAAAGCGGGGCGCGGGTCTGGGCCTGTCTGCACGGCGTCCGCTCTCCCCTCGCAAGCAGGCTGGAAGCTCGGCGGCTTCAGTGCGGGCAGAGCGGCCAAACCCAGCAGCCGGCGGCAGATCGGCTAAAAACGGACAGCCGCCGGCGCAGGAAGCGGACTCAAATGGCCAATATCCTCGTCAGCCTTGAAAAAGGCATTGAAATCGGCGCCGAAGATGCACTCCGCTGGCTCACCGGAGCCGGAAAGGAACTGCGCGTCACGCCTCAGGCAATTGTTGCCCTGGCCATCCTGGCCGGCGCGCTTGAGAAGCCATTGTTCGACATCGCCGGCGTGGCCGCCAACCCTCTCAACATCCCGCTCGACCTGCAGACGGTGATCGATTTGCGCGCCGCCTGGCCCGAGGTCAAGCTCTTCCTCATCAGTCTTGGAGTCAAATTCTGACTCAATTCCCAGCGGGAACAAACCCATGCAAGGCGGCCCATCGGGCCGCCTTTTCGCTTCTGAAAGGAGCATTTTCCATGAACCTTGTCTCCAACATCTGGCTCCATCCACGCACCTCCGCCAGCGGGCTGCTCATCGCCGTCGTCAGCGTGGCCGGAGTTCTTTCGCAGCAGGGCATCAAGCTTGGCTCGGCGGGTAGCGGGTCGGTGGTTACGCTGGTCAGCGGTATCGCCGCAGCGATTCTCGGCCTCATGGCACGGGACCCCGGCAGCGAAGCGCCCAACACCGGAAGTACCGCCAAACTCGGCGCATGGGCGCTGATTGCCCTGTTGCTCCCGTTGCCCTGGATGGCTGGCTGCTCCGGCAAGGACGTGGCCCAGGACATCGTCAACTGGACCCCCGCCATGCAAAGCGCGGTGGCGGCCGTGGACTCCACAGCCTCCCTGCTTGATCCCGCCGATGCGCCAGCCTTTGCCGCGGCGACTGTTGGATTTGACGCTGCCTCCACGCTGCTCTCGGCGCAGGCCAGGGCGTATCTGGCCAATCCCAACGCGGGCACGCTGGCGCAGCTTCAGGCGCAGGTGGTCGCCTTCTCGCAGCAGGTCAACGCGGCTCTCCTGCTGGCCGCGGGCATCTCCAACCCCGCCAGCCGCCAGCAGGCGCTGGCCGTGATCCAAGCCGTGGCCGTTGCGGTCAGCGCCATCCTTGCCCTCGTGCAATCCATCTCAAGCAAAAGCGATGTGGCGCGGATGGCCGCGCAATCCAGCATCAAACTGGCCGCTGTCCGTCCGCTCCTGGCAGAAGACATGGCCGCGGCAGTGGTGGCAGCGCATTATGGAGAACCGGTTCCAGCAGCCCAGGCGCAGTGGGCGCAGGCCCAGGATGCCGCCATCCAGGCCGGCTTCTAAAGCGTCTCCACGGATCAACCCCAAAACGGCAAAGAACAGAGCTCGCGCCTCCGCCCCACGGACACACAATTCTCCGTGGGGCGCAACGCGAAGAGCATCGCCCGCCCTGGCTCGATTTGCCTATCATTCCATGAGTCCTATCGACGGGGCTTCAATGGGACGCCGGCGGCCAAGGCCCGCTTGCGCCAGTTCCGGCCAAATCAGATTTGCACTCTTCCGCGGCCTCGATGCAGAACACTGTCCCCAGCGCGTTCACTGCCTCCGCAAGCCGGTCGCCGCGCACCAGCACGTAGTCCGAATCGAATGTCGAGAGCGAAAAGACGCTGATCCCCGCCGCGGCAAGTGGGTTCAGGATCCCTGCCAGCACCCCGGTGAGCGCAAACTCCAGCGTTCCCTCCACGCGCAGGGCGCGCCAGCCTCGCTCGCATCGCAAGCCCGCCGGCACGGCGCTCGCCGCGCAAACCACAGAGACTTCCTCAGTCGTCCAGGTGACGGAAACCAGCGGCAGCGACGTCAGGCTCAGCCAATCCGGCAGCGCGGTTCGCGGCTCCAGCCGCACAATCGCAAGTTCGCCGTCCAGCAGCCTCAGCGTAAGGTCCATCCGTCCAAGGTATGCGAGGCCGAGCCCGGCTGCAATCCCATACGCGCCCGTCGGCGTCACTTCGGCTGCGGCTTGGTCTCCGGCTGCTTGTTGGGGTCGGTAATATCCTGCCCCTCGTAAATAATCTTGGTCGTCGAGCCGAAGCGCTTGTAGTCCGTGTACTTGATGGTGTCGCGCATATGCACGTCCTGCGCCATGTAGCCCGAGCCCCCGGCAAAGTGCAGCACGCCCTCGCCCTTGGTATAAACCGGGAACCAGTAGTGGCCGTCCACCTGCTGCCGCCAGGTCATGAAGGGCGGGTGCAGGTCTTCATTGTTCTTGCGCGTGTCGTCGGGCACCATGCGCCCGTTGGTCACCACAATCTGCAGGTCGGTGGCGTCCACCCAGATGCGGCCCAGCAGATACCGCTTCTTCTTTTCAATCACCTTGGGGCTCACGTCGAAGACGTAGCAGTCCACCTCGTCCACTTTTTGCCGGCCCACGTACTTCACGTCGTACTGGCCGATCTCCTCGGCTGTGAGCACAAACGGGTAGCCGCGCTGGATGTCCTGCAGGTCCGAGGGAGACATGCTCACCCGCTCGAGTGTGTTTTCCGGCGCGAACACCACCTTTTCGGTCCGCTTGCCCGTCGAATCGAAGATCACGTCATCCACTTCGTAGTATTCGCCATCCACCTTGTTGTCGTCGTCAATGGTCTGCACCCGCGCCACGCGGCGATAGGTGTAATGGTTGAGTGCTTGCTGAAACTCGCTCTCTTTGGCCGCAAACTGGCGAATGATCTCCTCTGGCGCCATCGCCGGCGCGGAGATGTCCATCACCCCAAACCCCGCATCCATCGCCATCGGCGTAAAGCTGTCCTTGCCCTGCGCCCCAGCGCTCAGGGCGCATCCCAAACCGACCAGCACAGCCATCACACTTCTGTATCGCACGTTTCGCACTCTCCCTTGTCCTGGCCTGTGCCCCTGGCTCCCGGCGCATCGAAAAATCAAACTCGCCGGGGCAGGTTTCCTGTATACAACATTAGACGTATGTACAGAAGTCCCGGTGGCTGGCAAAATAGTCCCAGCAACAGGCTTGGGAAGTTTTATCTCGATCGCGTGCCCGTCGCGTTCCACACGACCTCGGTCGAATCGGTGGGGCAGCCCGTTCGCATGGGCCTCTGAGTGTCTCGCTCTCCGGCTTCCACCGCCTGCCGGCTCTTATCGGCTCACGTGGATTCGCCATAGAGACGACGGGTGAATTCCCTTTGCTGCGTTGGAACCGGAGCTTTCTGCCCCGCCGGGCAGAAGGAGGAGCAGGGAATCCATGTTCGATTACTATCAGGTCCCCGCGCTCCTCCTCACGGTCCTTCTGCTGCCCGCATTTGGACACCTCTACCTGCGCTTCCGCGACACCCGCACCCTGCTCTGGCTCCTTGCTTTCTCGTTTGCCATCGTTCGCATGCTGACCTCCTACAACCTCGGACCCCTGACCCTCTTCGATGGCAGGCACCCCTGGGTTACCGCCCTCGGGCAAACGTCGATCCTCATCAGCTCGGCCCTGTTTCTGGCATCGCTCTCGCCAGTGAGCTTTCGCGTCGGACGGTTCAATGTCCTTTACGCCATCCCCTACACCATCCCCCTCGTCCTCTGTTCAGTCCTTTTCGACGGCGTGCTGCGCGGGGCGCAGCCAACCGGCCTCATGTTTGCCGTCATTCTTGCTCTCGGGTTGACCGCCCTCGTGGTGGTCTTTGTGTGGAGCACCAGAAAGGGTGGCAGCATCCCCCTCTGGATCACGGCCATCTATTGCACTGGCGGGGGCATCTTCGTTCTTTGGGCGTTCACCGTCTTTGGAGCGCGCTGGTCGCTCAACCTGGTCGAGTCATTGAACCTGGTCATGACCGCCATGCTCCTTCTGTTTGTCTTCCGGCGCTTCTCTCCCGGCATCGTGCTCGCGGTAACAGGATTCGGGCTTTGGTCTTCTTCCATTTTGCTCACCAGCCCTCTCATCAGCGCCCCGCCCCTTGTCGATCTCTATCTCACCCGTGCGGTGATTCTGGGCAAGGTCATTGCGGCCATGGGCATGATCCTGCTCGTGCTTGAAGATGAACTGGCCAAGAACAAGGCAGCCGGGGAGCGGGAACGCCGGGCGCGGCTGGAGATGGAGGCCTATACCGGACTGGTCCTCTCCCGGCGGCGCGTCGAGGACTTTGACCGCAACGTGCCAGAGATCTGCAAAACCATTGCCGCTCACAGCCGCTTCTCCCAGGCAGTTCTCCTGCTGCTCGACGCCTCGGGTCGCTATGCCGTGGCGGGCTCGGCCGGCCTGGATGCCGCCACTGTCAAGGCCCTTGACG
>CAINJJ010000046.1:0-10000 GCA_903849645.1 uncultured Acidobacteriaceae bacterium
CCGAACGCCCATTTGGAGGCCATCGAAACCATTGAAGATCGCTCTGGAGATCACGCCCAATCTTGAGCCCCTGTTCGGGACCCGCGATGAAAACCTCAGGCTGATGGAAGATTCGCTCGGTGTTCGGATCGATCTGCGGTCAGACGCCGTGCACGTGCAGGGACCGGAAGCAGGCGTAGCGAAGGTGCAGCGCGTCTTCCAGGACTTTGAGGCGCTGCGCAAACAGGGCGTGAATCCGCACAATGGCGAGCTGAACGGGATGCTGCGCCTGGTGGTGGCGGACCCGGCGGTGACGCTGCGCTCGCTGGTGGATTCGGGCAAGCAGCGCTCGGCGGGGGTGAAGCGGACGGTGCAGCCGCGCTCGATCAACCAGCGGAAGTATGTGGAAGCCATCGAGCAGAACGACATGACGTTTGGCGTGGGACCGGCGGGCACCGGCAAGACGTACCTGGCGGTGGCCATGGCCGTGGCGGCGATGAACGCCAAAAAGGTGAGCCGGATTGTGCTGGTGCGGCCGGCGGTGGAGGCCGGCGAGCGGCTGGGCTTCCTGCCCGGCAGCCTGCAGGAGAAGGTTGACCCGTATCTGCGCCCGCTCTATGACGCGCTCTATGACCTGCTGGAGCCGGAAAAGGTAGACAAGATGCTGGAGAAGAACGTGATCGAGGTGGCTCCGCTGGCCTTTATGCGCGGGCGCACCTTGAACGACGCCTTCATCATCATGGACGAGGCGCAAAACACCACCATCGAGCAGATGAAGATGTTTTTGACGCGCATGGGCAACAACTCCAAGGCGGTAATTACGGGCGACATCACGCAGATCGACCTGCCCAATCCGCGCAAGTCGGGGCTGCTGGATGCGATCAACGTGCTGGATGGGGTGGAGGGCATTCACTTCTGCCACTTCGAGGACACGGACGTGGTGCGTCATGCGCTGGTGCAGCGGATTGTGCGGGCGTACGAGAGCAAGCCGCAGCAGCGGGAACTGCCGCTGGCGCTGGGCGAACCGATCGAGGTGAGCGCGCAAGCCAGGGAGACCGGGCAGGCGCAAGTGGCGATTCACGCGCCCAAGCCGCAGTGAATGACTCACCCGGTACCGGAATGCCGCCAGCCGGGCCGAGGATTCACGAATGAAGTGGAGCAATGATCAGAACTGAGTTTCTGCGCTTCGAAGGCGCGGTGGAGCGCGATTCCGGTATTGACGCCTGGTTCGATCAGCGCCAGGGCGAGTTGGGTGAGATTGCGCGGCAATGGTTTCAGGCCATGCGAGATTGCGGGGATGAAGTCCGCGAGCTCCTCCACGACGGCTGTCCGGTCGCTTGCCTGGGAGACTTCCCTTTCGCCTACGTGAATGTCTTCACGGCGCAGGTCAACGTGGGCTTTTATCAGGGCTCGGCGCTGCCTGACCCGGCGCGCCTGCTGCAGGGCACAGGCAAGTTCATGCGGCATGTGAAGCTCAAGCCGGGAGCATCGGCCGACAACGCCGCCTTGACCACTCTCATCAAAGCGGCATATTCAGATATCAGGTCGCACGTCGAAAACGGCTAGCTTCCCGGAGATGGCCGGCGCTGCAATGGAGGTTACCCATGTCCCGTCGCTTGACCCGCCGCACACTCATCCGTTCAGCCGCTCTGGCCTCAGCCGCCCACGGACTTGGCCTGACCCGCTCCATGATCGCCGCTCCCGCCCAAAAGCCCGGCATCCAGCACTACATGATGGCTCCAGAGATCGCAAAGGACGCTCCAGGAACGTTCGCGAAATTGGCCGCGATTGGTTACGGGTACATCGAGGCCTTTGGCATGGCCATCCATTCCTTCCCGGAGTACCGCAAGATGGCCGCCGACGCCGGTCTCGGTTGCCCGGCCGGCCACTTTGGCTTGTTCGGCTTTGCGCCCGTTGAAAAGACCCTCGACGATGCCAGCGCGCTTGGCGTGCGCTATGCCGTCAGTTCCGTCCTGCTGCCGCCTTCCAATGAGCCCTTCAACTGGCCGGCCATCATGAAAAAGATCAACTCATTTGAACCCGACGACTTCAAGCGCATGGCCGACCAGGCCAATCAAATCGGCGAGGCTGCAAAAAAGCGCGCTATCCAGTTCGTTTACCACAATCACAATGTCGAGTTCCGCAAATTCGAGGGCGGCGAGACCGGCTTCTCCATCTTCCTCAAGGCCAGCGATCCTGAACTCGTCAAGATAGAACTGGATGCTGGTTGGGCTGCCGCCGGTGGCGCCGACCCGGTGGCCATCCTCCAGCACAACTCAAGCCGCGTCCGCCTGCTTCACTTCAAGGACTTCGCCACCCTCACCCCGGTCAACAACGAATTCGGCGGCGCCGCCGGCGGGCAGATCGTCGATCTCGGGGCCGGCGTTGCCCCGCTCAAGGCCTCTTTTTTCGCCGCGCGCAAGGCGGGCGTCGAGCACTTCATCGTTGACCACGATCCACCCTTCCACAATCAGACGGCTTTTGAGGCTGCCAAGGTCGATTACGACTTTGTCGCCAGCCTCATCGCCTCATGATCGGTGAGCAACGCAGCCGCCCTTCGCGTAGAATTGAAGGTGAACCGGAGCCGCCCTTGTGGCGGCCCTGGGCAAGATGATCCTTCTCGATCCAGATCTGGACCCCGACCCCGCGCCGCGCCCGACTGCGGCGGCGCCCTCTGCCGCGCCCGCTTCCCGCGCTGAACGACTGCCCGGCGTCCGCACCATCTCCAACTTCTTGACCAAGGCACAGGCGGCGGTGCGTTTGCGCGGCCAGGTGACAGTGCTGCTGACGACCGATGCCGGGATTCGCCGGCTCAACCGCCAGTTCCGGGGCAAAAACAAGGCCACGGACGTGTTGTCGTTTCCCGCGGAGGGGGTTGGCGCGGAGGGAATCGCGGGGGATCTGGCGATCAGCGTGCCGACGGCGCTGCGCCAGGCAAAGGGGCAGGGGCACACGCTCTCGACCGAGATCAAGGTGCTGATTCTGCATGGCTTGCTGCATCTGGCCGGCTATGACCACGAGGCCGACGAGGGGCAGATGGCGCGCCGGGAGCGGCTGCTGCGCGGTCGGCTGGGGTTGCCGCAGGGGCTCATTGAGCGCGCGGCAAAGCCTGCCGCCGGCGCGGCGAAGGTCAGGCGTCCATGACCCCGCTGGTGATTGCACTGCTGGTTTTTCTCGCGCTGGTGGAGATACTGGCTTCCTACATCTGCCGCGTCTACGCCGAGTTTGGCAAGATTCTCTCCCGCGAGGTGGAGGAGAACCTCGACGCGTGGGAGGAACTGGTGGAGCCGCAGCTTGGCCTGAGCCGGGACCACGCCGCCATCTCGGCCGCCGTGCTGCAACAACTGGCCTTGGGGCTGATTGCGCTGGAGGCTGGGGCTTTTCTGTTTGACCGGTCCGCATCGCATCTTGGTCCGCCGACTACCCCTGAGATTGTGCAGGCGGGGCTGGCGGTGGTGCTGGTGGTGGTGTTCTGCAACCAGATATTGCCTTCTCTGCTCTTCAATCGCACGCGGGGCCGCTGGGCGGGGCGCCTGGTTTGGCCCATCCGGCTGCTGCTCTGGCTGATTACGCCCATCACGGTCTTTGTGCGCTTTTTCTTTTCAGTGGCGTCGCTGGCGGAGACGCCGGCCAGCCCGGAGGAGGAGGCGGCCGTGGATGTGGAGGCGCTGCTCGAAGCCGGCGAAGAAGAAGGGATACTGGAAGAGAGCGACCGGGACCTGGTGCGCTCCGCCGTGGAGTTTGGCGACAAGCTGGTGCGGGAGGTGATGACGCCGCGCCCCAGGGTCTTTGCGGTGCCGGATACAACGACTCTGGAGGAGTTTCTGGAGCTGCTGCGGGAGCATGTCTTCTCGCGCGTGCCGGCTTACGCAGGGACGATCGACAACGTGACGGGCATCGTTTTTGCGCACGATCTGCTGCAGATCGCCGACGAGGAGGCGCACAAGCTGACGGTGGCGGCAATCGAGCGTCCGGCGGCGTTTGTGCCCGAGACCAAGCGGGGCTATGAGCTGCTGCGCGAGATGCAGCGCGAGAAGCAGCATATGCGCATCGTGATCGACGAGTACGGCGGCGTGAGCGGCCTGGTAACGATCGAGGACCTGCTGGAGCAGATTGTCGGGAACATTCGCGATGAGCACGAGGAAGACGCCCCGGTGGAGGAGCCGCAGAAGGAAGAAGGCGGTTCCTGGCTGGTTCCGGGGGGATTTCCCGTGGACCAGCTCGGGGACCTTTTCGGCGCCCCGGTGGAGATGGGCGAGCCCTTTGAAGCCACGACGGTGGGCGGGCTGGTGAGCGAGATCGAGGGGCGCATTCCGCTGGCGGGCGAGGTGGTGCTGCTGGAGCCGGCCTCTCTGCGGATCGAAGTGCTGGCTTCGACAGATCGTCGCGTGGAGCGGCTGCGGGTGTTTCCGCCGGCGGGCGAAACTGCCCCGGCGCTGCCTGCCTAGAGCGATCGGATTCCGGCCAACCGGAAGATGCCGTAGACTCAGTCAGGAGCATACTGCCCTTTGAAATCTGGATTTGTTGCCATTCTGGGCCGGCCCAACGCCGGCAAAAGCACGCTGCTGAACGCCCTTACGGGTGAAAAGGTGGCGATCGTCTCCGCCAAGCCGCAGACCACCCGCAACCGGATTGCTGGGGTGGTGGAGGTGCCGGCGCGCAAGGGCGTGCATCCGGCCGCTCAGATCGTCTTTGTGGATACGCCGGGGGTGCACAAGCCCGGCTCGCACCTGGACCGCCGCATGTTGCAGGAGGTCTATGAGGCGCTGGAGACGCGCGATCTGGTGCTTGTGCTGATGGATGCGACGCGGCGGGTGCAACTGGAAGCCGCGGCTGCTCCGGCGGCCGAGGATGCGGGGGCAGTTGACTCCCCGGTCTCAGATGCGAGACCGGGGGCACCCGCTGCAGACTCCGCGGTTGCGCACAAGACGGAGCGGACCAACTGGGCCAGCGAAGACGAGTTTCTGTTCGGGCTGATTCGCAAGCTGGACTGCCCGGTGTTTCTGCTGCTGACCAAGATCGACCTGGTGGCCAAGGACCAACTGCTGCCGTTGATCGACACCCTAACGCGGCAGTTCGGATTCGCCGAGGTGATTCCAGTGAGCGCCCGCAAGCGCGACGGGATGGACATCCTGGTGCGGAAGATTGTGGATGTGCTGCCGACCGGGGAGCGGTTCTATCCCAAGGACCAGTACACGGACCAGCCGCAGCGGTTCATGGTGGCGGAACTGATCAGGGAGCGGATCCTGGTGGAGACCGGCGAGGAGGTTCCCTATGCCTCGGCGGTGGTGATTGAGCGGTTTGAAGAGGCGGAGCCGCCGGCTCCCGCGCGCAAGAAGGGGCAGGCTCCGGCGCGGCTGCCGCTGACCCGCATTGCCGCAGCCATCTATTGCGAGCGCGACGGCCAGAAGGCGATCCTGATCGGCAAGGGCGGCTCCAAGCTGAAGGAGATCGGGACCGGGGCGCGGCGGCAGATCGAATCGCTTCTGGGCACGCGGGTCTACCTGGAGCTGCACGTGATTGTGGAGCCGGGCTGGCGGGAGTCAAAGAGCTTTGTGGAGTCGCTGGACTGGCGAAACCAACTGGAGCGGCTGGCCGGCGACCAGGCGACAAAGAGCAAGCCGGACGAAGAGCAGTAGGCCGGCGCGGAAGCAGGGCGGCTTCAGTCGCCTGATGCGCCGCGAACCGAGCCGCGGCCGTTGTTCTTCACCGCATACATGCGGGAGTCCGCGGCGCCGATGATGGCGTGGACCGTGGCGCCGTCGCCGGGGCCGGTGGCCACGCCGACGCTGGCGCTGACGCGCAACTCCAGGCCGCTCTTCATGTGGAAGGGCTCGGCCATCAGGGCTCGATTGAGGGAGTTGACCAGGGCCAGGGCGGCATCCGCGCCGGTCTCCGGCATCAGAATCACAAACTCATCCCCTCCGTAGCGGAAGCACTCGTCCTGTTTGCGGCTGAGTTCCCTGAGCCTTTGGCCGATGCGCGCCAGCAACTCGCTGCCGACAAGGTGGCCGTGCGCGTCGTTGACCAGCTTGAAGCGATCAAGATCGAGAAAAGCGAGGCTGACAGGCAGGCGGAGCCGTCCGCAGCGCTCCAGTTCCCGGCCCAGCACGTCGTAAAGGTGACGGACGTTGAAGAGACCGGTGGCGTCGTCGGTGATGGTCAACTGCTGGATGCGGGCCATGTCGTGGGCGTTTTCGATGGCGATGGCGGCATGGTCGGCCAGGATGTGCAGGAAGGCGATGGTGTAATCGGTAAGCTGGTCGGCGCGGGGGTTGAAGATCTCGATGGCCCCATGGGTTCCTTTGCGCCCGCGCAGGGGCAGGGCAATCACGGAGCGGACCTTGCGGGGGCTGCCTTCCTGCGTAGTGTCAAGGCGGGAGTCTGCTGCAGCCTCTGGAACGATGAGGGTTTCGCCGTGCTCTACGACCCATCCGGCAACGCCTTCGCCCACCTTGACGCGTAGATCGCGAAGGGAGGCTTCCTCGCCCCCGGCCGCAATCGCGTAGTAGAGGTCGTGGGTCGCTTCATCGAGCATGAGCAGAGTCCACATCTCCGCCTCAATGAACTTTTCCATGTGCTCGATGATGGTGCGCAGGATGGTATCCAGATCGAGGCTGGAGGTGAGAGAGCGCGCGACCTGGTGAAAGACGAGAAGATCCTCGAGCGGGATGCGACGCTCGATCTCGCTGTTCGCTTGAGGGGCCATAAACGGGCGTCTCTTGGTCATTCTTTCTCAGGATTGCGGGTTGAGGCCCAATTGGAGCAACAGCGAACCCGACTGCGCGCGAAGCCTGAAGCTGCTTGAAGGTTGAATCGAATTATCAAGCCATGGAAGGTGAACCCACAAATTTGCCGATAAAGCTCGACTTTACCAAAAAATTTTGCCTGTTCGTTCAACCGGATGAAGGTTTTTCGCAGCAAGCACTCACCCGCCAATGTGGACCATGGAGCGGGATGGCTTGAGGAATCCTGGTTCGCCAATGTGATGGCGGGCTTCCTTTCCCTGCACAGTACGCACAATGTATGCGGCGAGTTCCGGGTCACTGGCTCCGGCGCGGAGGCGGCCATAGAGGTCGTGCTCGACCTGGGAGAAGAGACAGGTGCGGATCTTGCCGTCCGACGTGAGGCGTAGGCGGCTGCATGCGCCGCAAAAGGCCTGGGTGACGGGGGCGATGACGCCGATTTCGCCGATGCCGTCGGAGAATCCAAAGCGGCGGGCGGTTTCACTGGCCTCGCGGGCGGGCAACTCGACCAGGGGCAGGACGCGGCTGATGCGCTCGACAATCTCGCGGAGGGAAACGACGATTTCCGGGTTCCAGAGGCGACCCTCTTCGAGGGGCATGAACTCGATGAAGCGCACCACGACGTTCTCCGCGCGGGCGAAGCGGGCAAAGCCTTCGATCTGGTCGTCGTTGAAGCCGCGCAGCAGGACGCAGTTGATCTTGAGGGGGGTGAGGCCGGCGGCGCGGGCGGCCCGGATGCCGCCGAGGACCCTGTCAAAGCTGCCGGGCACGCGGGTGATGCGCTCAAAAGTGGGCGCGTCGACGGCGTCCATGCTCACCGTGACGCGATCGAGGCCAGCGGCCTTGAGGGGGGCGGCCAGGGTGTCGAGCAGGTGCCCGTTGGTGGTGAGGGCCAGATCGAGGAGTTCGCCAGCAAGAGTGCGCAGGGCGGCCAGTTCCTGGACCAATTCCACCAGCCCCCGGCGCAGAAGGGGCTCGCCGCCGGTGAGGCGGACCTTGGTGATCCCAAGCGAGACGAAGACGCGGATGAGGCGGAGGTACTCGGCGGCCGTGAGTTCCGGATACTGGGCGCCGTGCTCGCCGGTGCGGCAGTAGACGCACTTGTAGTTGCAGCGGTCCGTGACCGAGACGCGCAGATCGTGAATAACCCGCCCATGGCTGTCGGTAAGGGGGCCGGCGGCGAGAGCGGGGGAAGGATTCAACGAGGCAGCGGCCATCGGCAACTCCAGGGCTACCGCGCGATCAGGCTGAGAAGCAAAAGGGATTGGGATGCCAGCGGCCTAGTCCAACCGGGGAGTGCCGCGGCGCAGCACGACGCCGGCGACGCCGAGGACCAGGATGATGGTGAGCGCCAGTGCGAAGTAGTAGGCGATGGGATGCGCCCAGCCCGGCGAGTAGGTCAGGTCCTGGCCAACCCACAGCAGCAGGATGGTGGCGATGACCGTGAACTGGCCTGCGATGACCAGAAAGGTGTGTCCTAGGTCGCGGCGCTTGTCGAGAGCCTCGACCTGGTCGGGGGTGAGGTGGCGTTCTTCTGGGGGAAGCAGGGAATTTGCCATGGTTCTGATCTCCTGGCGAGCCGCACATTCGGCCTCCGGGCCCGGCCGCTTTCAACTTCGATTCAATCACATACCGAGGGGCGCGCGCCAGTGGCCGCGCCTTCTGAAGTGGGCAGGAAGGAGAGAAATATCCGGCCAGGAGACGCGGATTCAGTCGTTGAGAAAGGCCAGCGTCTGCAGCGAGGTGATCTCGAAGGGCTTGCGGCAGCGGATGTTGGCGCAGGCCAGCTTGTCGTCGCGGCGAACCATGTAGGACTGGGCCTTGGCAAAGCGTGCCCGGTCGCGCTCGTCGGCCCCGCGGGGGACCTGGGTTTTCTTGCGCCGGACCAGCCAGGAGACCTTGTATTCGCCGGGTTGCCCGCACTTGGGGCAGGTAATGGTGTGGGTTCGAATCTCTGGGGTTTCGTTGAAAAAATCGCACTCTTCCATGATTCCGCTCTTCTCCCTGAGTGCGGCGCTGGGCTGCCGCGAAGGACCCGCCCCTTCCAACCGGGACGAATCTATTTCATACTCGACCTTGCCATGACGAAACGCAAGCCAGGGAAGTTCTCAGCAACGAAGGCGGTGAAGGCCAACGCGCGCGACCGGGTGGGCCAGCCCAAGCCGGCGCGGGTGATCGAGACCGAGCCGAAGACGGGCCGTGAGGTCAAGCACAAGCCGAAGCTGGAAGAGGTGATCCGGCAGGAGGAGTAGGGAGCGCGGGGCGTCTTACAGGTGTCTTACGCGTGTCTTACCGACCGTCGGCCGGTGTCTTGCGCCTGTCTTATGTTTGTGTTACGGCTGTAGGGCATTTGCAGGACGGCCCGGTTGCGGGTGTAAGACGGTTCCGTCTGTAAGGCGGAATGTAAGACGCGTCAGTCCAGCCAGCGCGGCAGGGCGGGGGCAGCATCAAGGAGCCACACGGGCTGGGTGAAGCGGAATCTCGAGGGTGCCGGCCTTGCGGGTGGCCCAGTCGTAGACGCCGGTCTGGAGATAGAGATCGGTCTCGGGCAGGTCGATCTCGATGTGCGCGGGTACGCCCGATTTCTGGATGGAGGCGAAGATGCCGGGTTCGAGATTCATCTGCTGCGTGGCGCCGGTCCAGTTGACGGCATTGCCGGCGCGGTCGTAGGCCAGCAGACCGAGCTGAATGTTGCCGCTCTGGGCATCGCGGGGGCCGGGTTGGAACTTGACATCGGTCCAGCGGATCATGAAGTCGATGCCGTAGCGCGTGGTGGGTCCGGTGAGTTTTGAATTCTTGCCGGCGCGGGTGGCGTTGGGCGGCGGTTGCTGCGCGAGCGGGGCGACGCGGACTCCGTAGAGAATCTGCGTGGAGCTGGGAAGGCCGCGCATGAGCAGCGGGCGCAGCGGGTCAGGCTCCGGCTGGGGATCGGCGGCCGCGGTGTCGTCAGCGTTGTAGCCGCGCCGGTAAGAGAGCTTCGCCCTGCTCCCGTTGAGCTTGACCTCAATGCGCCGGTACTTGCCGTCGAGCTTTTTGTTGGTGGGCGTGTAGACCAGGGTGTAGTAGTGAGAGCCGTCGCTGATGGCGCGGTTCATGGCGGCGTTGAGGTCGTTGGTGTTGTAGTAGGCCTTGCCGCCGGTGTCGGCGGCCAGCTCCTCCATGGCGAAGGTGGTGTCGGAACGGCTGCCCGCGCCCTGCATGATTGTGTTCATCAGCCCGGCGCCTTTACCCGCCGCCCCGGCGTCGTTGTCGGCCTCCAGAGCGCGGTCATTCAT
>CAINJJ010000046.1:15000-162411 GCA_903849645.1 uncultured Acidobacteriaceae bacterium
CGGTGGATGCCTTGGCAGAAACAGGCGATGAAGGACGTGGCAAGCTGCGATAAGCTTCGGTAAGCCGCACACAGGCGTTATAACCGGAGATCTCCGAATGGGGAAACCCTCCCGAGCAAACCTCGGGAACATCCCGCTGAATACATAGGCGGGCATGAGCGAACTCAGGGAAGTGAACCATCTCAGTACCTGAAGGAAAAGAAAGAAACCTCGATTCCGATAGTAGTGGCGAGCGAACTCGGAATAGCCCAAACCCGTGACATTTCGGTGTCTCGGGGGTTGTAGGGTCCGCAACAGTAGAGTTACCAATCTGGTCGTTAGCCGAATCTTCTGGAAGGGAGATCCATAGAGCGTGACAGACGCGTAGGCGAAAATGATCCAGACTCGAAGCGGATACCTGAGTAAGGCGGGGCACGTGAAACCCTGCTTGAATCCACGGGGACCATCCCGTAAGGCTAAATACTCGTCTCTGACCGATAGTGAACCAGTACCGTGAGGGAAAGGCGAAAAGAACCCCGTCGAGGGGAGTGCAAAGTACCTGAAACCGTGTGCCTACAAGCAGTGGGAGGACTATGCCCGCAAGGGAATGTCTGACCGCGTGCCTATTGCATAATGAGCCGGCTAGTTATTCTTGTCAGCAAGGTTAAGCGTAAGCGAGCCGAAGCGAAAGCGAGTCTGAACAGGGCGTTCAGTTGGCAGGAATAGACGCGAAGCGGGATGATCTACCCATGGCCAGGTTGAAGGTGGGGTAACACCCACTGGAGGACCGAACCGGTGTTTGTTGAAAAAAGCTCGGATGAGCTGTGGGTAGGGGTGAAAGGCTAATCAAATTCCGTGATAGCTCGTTCTCTCCGAAATAGCTTTAGGGCTAGCCTCGGACGAATTGCACTGGTGGTAGAGAGATGGATGGACTAGGGGGCTTTCCGGCTTACTGAATCCAACCAAACTGCGAATGCCAGTGACAACATATCCGGGAGTCAGACAGTGGGGGCTAAGCCTCATTGTCGAGAGGGAAACAGCCCAGATCGCCTGCTAAGGTCCCAAAGTTACAGTTAAGTGGGAAAGGAAGTCGGAACGCTCAGACAGCCAGGAGGTTGGCTTAGAAGCAGCCATCCTTTAAAGAAAGCGTAATAGCTCACTGGTCAAGCGGTCCGGTGCCGACAATACAACGGGGCTAAAACTGTGCACCGAAGCAGCGAATGCATGACTAAGTCATGCGTGGTAGGAGAGCATTCTCAACAGCAGTGAAGCCAGACTGTGAAGACTGGTGGAGCGTTGCGAAGAGACCCTGCCGGCATAAGTAGCGATAACGGAGGTGAGAACCCTCCGCGCCGAAAGTCTAAGGTTTCCTGAGGAAGGTTAATCCGCTCAGGGTTAGGCGGTCCCTAAGGTGAGGCCGAAAGGCGTAGCCGATGGAACGACGGTTAATATTCCGTCCCTCCCAATGTTCGTTTGACGATGGGGTGACGCAGAAGGATAAGGATGCCGCACTATGGCTATTGCGGTAGTTGCACGTAAGCTGGATCCGATAGGCAAATCCGTTGGGTCTTAACAGTGAGGTGTAACTCAGTCCCGAATGGGGCTTACGATTCTGATTCCACGCTGCCGAGAAAATCCTCTAAGGAGAACAAAGGGAACCGTACCCCAAACCGACACAGGTAGACGAGGAGAATATCCAAAGGCGCTCGAGTGAAAGCTCGTTAAGGAACTCGGCAAATTGGCTCCGTAACTTCGGGAGAAGGAGCGCCCACGCAAGTGGGCCGCAGTGAAGCGCGTACGGCGACTGTTTAACAAAAACACAGGTCTCTGCTAAGTCGAAAACGACGTATAGGGGCTGACGCCTGCCCGGTGCCGGAAGGTTAAAAGGAGAGGTTAGCGCAAGCGAAGCTTTGAATTGAAGCCCCGGTGAACGGCGGCCGTAACTATAACGGTCCTAAGGTAGCGAAATTCCTTGTCGGGTAAGTTCCGACCTGCACGAATGGCGTAACGATCGTACGACTGTCTTAACGAGTTGCTCGGCGAACTTGTAGTACCGGTGAAGATGCCGGTTACCCGCAGCTAGACGGAAAGACCCCGTGCACCTTTACTACAACTTAACTATGGGTTATGATTCTTGCTGCGCAGGATAGGTGGGAGGCTTTGATACCAGGTTCTTGGACTTGGTGGAGCCAACGGTGAGATACCACCCTGCGAGTGTTGTGATCCTAACCTACTCCCGTAATCCGGGAGAGGGACATAGTTAGGCGGGTAGTTTGACTGGGGCGGTCGCCTCCTAAATTGTAACGGAGGCGCGCGAAGCTACTCTCAGACTGTTTGGAAATCAGTCGTCGAGTGCAAAGGCATAAGAGTGGTTAACTGTGAGACCTACAAGTCGAGCAGGTGCGAAAGCAGGCCTTAGTGATCCGGTGGTTCTGTATGGAAGGGCCATCGCTCAACGGATAAAAGGTACGCCGGGGATAACAGGCTGATCAATGCCAAGAGTTCATATCGACGCATTGGTTTGGCACCTCGATGTCGGCTCATCGCATCCTGGAGCTGTAGAAGGTTCCAAGGGTTAGGCTGTTCGCCTATTAAAGCGGTACGTGAGCTGGGTTCAGAACGTCGCGAGACAGTTCGGTCCCTATCTGCTGTGGGCGTAGGAGATTTGAGGGGGGCTGTCCTTAGTACGAGAGGACCGGGATGGACGAACCTCTTGTGTTCCAGTTGTCCTGCCAAGGGCACGGCTGGGTAGCGAAGTTCGGTTGTGATAACCGCTGAATGCATATAAGCGGGAAGCACGCCCCAAGATGAGATCTCCCTGAAGGGCCCAGAAAGACCATCTGGTTGATAGGCTGGAGGTGGAAGTGCAGTAATGCACGTAGCTTACCAGTACTAATCGCCCGTTCGGCTTGTCCATAGAATTAACTCCGCGCAGTTTGAAGCGGACATTCTTCAAGCAAGCCTTGTAAGACCAATCAATTTCGTTGCAAATCAGCTCTGACGAGCAAAAGTTTCGGCGCCAGATTGCAGCCGCGTTCCTCGACAGCCTCCGGGAGAAACCATCCGGAACACGGCGAGACGCCGCGGCAGGCTGCGGGCAACCACCCGCCAAGCGCCATCAAGTTTGCCGGTGACCATACTGCGAGGGATCACCCGTTCCCATCCCGAACACGGAAGTTAAGCCTCGCTGGGCCGATGGTACTGCACGGGCGACTGTGTGGGAGATTAGGTGATCGCCGGCAATAAAATCTGGAGAAGGCCATGCCAATACGGCATGGCCTTTTCTGCGTTTGGGCGATATCGCACCTCATGTCTGGCCGGCGCCTGCACTTGTTCGTTCCTTGCTTGGCGGTGCTGAGGTGCGGAACGGGTAGATGACATCAAGCAAAAGGGCACTGCCGGCGAGGCAGTGCCCCTTTTGTCTCTATAGTGGGGGTCTTCTCCGTTACAGTCTCGACGGCCCGGCGGAGCGAATCGCCTCGGATGCGTCGAAGCGCTCGAAATTAGCGGCGAAACGGGCGGCGAGGTCGGCGGCGGTGTGGTCGTAGGCGTCCTTGTCGGCCCAGGCATTGCGGGGGTTGAGGATCTCAGCGGGGACGTCGGGGCAGCTGACGGGGATGTGCAGGCCGAAGGCGGGCTCTGTGACAAACTCAACACTGTCCAACTGCCCGGCCAGAGCCGCATTCACCAGAGCGCGGGTAATCTTGAGGCTCATCCGCTTGCCGACGCCGTATTTGCCCCCGGACCAGCCAGTATTGACGAGCCAGCAGGCGGCCTGGTGCTGCTTGAGACGGGCGCCCAGCATCTCTGCATAGACACGCGGCGCGAGAGGCAGGAAGGGCGCGCCAAAGCAGGCGGAGAACTCGGGGGCGGGCTCGCGGCTCATGCCGGCCTCGGTGCCTGCCAGCTTTGCCGTGTAACCGGAGAGGAAGTGGTAGATGGCCTGCTCTGGGGTGAGGCGGGCGATGGGGGGCAGCACACCAAAGGCGTCGGCGGCAAGGAATAGGACATTTCTCGGGTGTCCGCCGATGCCGGGGACAACCGCGTTATCAATGAAGTCCACTGGGTAGGCCGCACGTGTGTTTTCGGTGAGTTGGGTATCGGCATAGTCGGGCTCGCGTGTTACGGGGTCAAGGATGACGTTCTCGAGCACGGAGCCAAAGCGGATGGCGTGGAAGATCTGGGGTTCCTTTTCCGCGCTCAGGTCGATGCACTTGGCGTAGCAGCCGCCCTCAAAGTTGAAGATGCCTGTGGCGCTCCAGCCGTGCTCGTCATCGCCGATGAGGCGGCGGCTGGGGTCTGCGGAGAGGGTTGTCTTTCCGGTGCCGGAAAGGCCGAAGAAAAGGGCTGTCACGCCATCCGCTCCAACGTTAGCCGAGCAGTGCATGGGGAGGACGTCGCGCCGGGGCACCAGGAAGTTCATCACGCCGAAGATGGATTTCTTCATTTCTCCGGCGTAGCGGGTGCCGCCGATGAGAATGATGTGGCGGGTGAAATCTGCAAGGATGAAGGCGCCGGAGTTGGTGCCGTCGCGCTCGGGAACGGCCTCAAACTCGGGCGCGGAGATGATGGTGAACTCGGGAGAATGTGTGGCCAACTCGGACGGCTCAGGACGGACAAAAAGCTGGCGGACGAAGACCGAGTGCCACGCGTACGCCCCGATGACGCGGATGGGGAGGCGGTACTTGGGGTCGGCCCCGCAGTAGAGGTCCTGCACGTAGAGCTCACGGTCGGCCAGGTGCTGGGTTACGCGCTCAAGCAGGTTGCCAAACTGGTCGGGGGAGATGGGCTTGTTGACGCGGCCCCAGTCCACCAGGCAGTGTGTGGCCGGGTCGTCGACGGTGAACTTGTCCTTGGGGCTGCGGCCGGTGTGAGCACCCGTGGTGGCCAGGAGCGCGCCGTTGGCTGCCAGGCGCGCCTCGCCCCGAAGGATTGCAATTTCAACGAGTTGCGCAACCGGCAGGTTGAGGTGGACGCGCGGGCCTGAAAGCAGCGCCTTGATCGCCTCCGCACCAGAAAGACTTGTCATTGACAGGGCTCCTAACGGACAGAAATGTAGAAAGTGTGAGGAACAATCCATTGTGCCACGGGCCGCTGACTGCCAGTTCGTGCGCTTCATCACGGTCGTGCGGGGTCAGGCGACCGGCATCAAGGCAGCAGCTTGCGTAGAATCGCGAGGATCGCCCGGTACCACAACCGCTTGAGTCGGTAGCGAAGCCCGGCATCCGCGGAGGTCTGGTCCGAGCTGTGCCCGATGTGCTGGGTGGCGCACGCGAGCTCATACTGCGCAACAAGCTGCAGCGTTGCGGCTTTCCAACTCAGCTGCGATGAACGCACGATGGCTGCAGCCCCAACCGTTCGGCATCGCTCCGGCGAATGGAGAAAGTCGCGAATGGCCTCGATGGCCTCCTGCTCTTGGTCGTAGAGGATGCCGCTGATGCCGTCCTCGATCATCTCGGGGATACCGCCGGCGCGCGCCGCCACCACCGGAAGCCCGGAGGCCATGGCCTCGAGCACCACCAGGCCAAGCGTCTCCGTGCGCGATGGCATGATGAAGACATCCGCGGAGGCATAGGCACTGGCGAGTTCCTCGCCGTGCAGGAAGCCAGCCATATAGACGTTCATGCCGGCGAAGTACTCTTCGAGTTCCAGGCGGTGCGGCCCGTCGCCGACCAGGGCCAGGCGGGCGCTGGGGAAGGCATCGAGCATGGGTCGCAGGCTCTCCAGGTCCTTCTCGGCGGAGAGGCGTCCGATATAGAGCAGCAGTGGACTGTCGGGATGTCCCTGGCTGAGCCGGTCGCGCATGGCGGCAGAACGCCGAGAAGGCTGAAAAAGGTCAGTATCGACGCCGCCGGGCCAAAAGGCCACCCGCTCGATGCCATGCTCGGTCAACTGCTGGACCATGGTGTGCGATGTGGCGAGGTTGACGGTTGCCCGATTGTGGCGGATGCGGAGAATCTGCCAGACCCAGGGCTCGAGGAATTGCAGCCCGTAGTAGTGAAGATACTTGGGCAGGTCGGTGTGGTACGAAGTGACCAGAGGCAGGCGAAGGGCGCCGCCGTTCTTGCCGCCGGCGTAGTAGAGGCCGGCAATTCCCAGCAGAGCGGGCTCAGCGACATGGATGACGTCCGGCTTGAAATCGATCAGGACCTGGCGCATGGAGGCGCGGGGAAAGGCGAGGCGCAGGTCGGGGTAGAGCGCGAACTTCCAGGACTTCATGCCGACGATGCGGAAGCCGTCGAACTCCCTGACGCCGCCCTCGGGGGCAAAGATGATCACTTCATGGCCCAGAGCGCGAAGCTGCCGGATGGTCTGGCAGAGAGTGGTGACAATTCCGTCAACTTTGGGGACGAAGGTGTCGGTCAGGATCGCGATTCGCATGGGTTTGGCTTGCACAACTCGGTTAACTGGATTGAAACAGAGCCTATCACGCGTCGATGGACTTTGGCTCCCCTCAAGCGCAGCAAGGCTGCTGCCAATGAGCGCCTGCGGAAGCCGGGTCAGCCGTCGCAGGCTGTGATACCGTTGCAATACGGTGTCCCCGAGGCGGCTGCATGATCCCGCCGCACTGCTGAATGCTTGCAAGCAGGATGCAGGAGGGGGCGACCGTCGTAGACCAAGAATGCCCCAGCAGCCGGAACTGATATCGCCCCCCATTGCCGTGAGCCCTGCCCCAGTGGTGGGGTCCGCCGCGGGTCCTGTGTCGTTGAACGGGAGCTTGAGCGGGCTGGCAAATCCGGCAGAGGCCTCGCCCTCAAAGCATCCGGCGCAGCGCATTCCCCGGTGGCTCGAGCGAACTGAGCTATTTCTGCGTGTACTGCTGCGGATGTATATCGGCCTGGCGGTCTGCATTGCTCCATGGTGGCGTATGTTCTGGGATCAGAATCCGCTGTTTTTGCGGTACCCCGCAGTTTCGTCCTTTCTAGCCCTGGGAGCCGTGCGCGGCCTTGTGTCGGGACTGGGACTTCTGAACCTTTGGATTGCGTTCCAGGATGCGGTCCGCCACAGGGACGGATAAGCGATGACAGATAGCGAAAAGAAGCCAGAGAGCCATGCGCCAATGCCGGAGCACGTGGGTAGTCCCACGCCGGCAGCCCTGGAGCGTGCGCCCCTTGCATACGAGAATCCGGGGTTTCTGAACAGCGCCGACGGTCGGCTCATCCGGATTGTCTCCGAGTACATGGAGCCGCTGGCGCGCTTCCGGCGCGAGCAGATTCAGGACACGGTGGTGTTTTTCGGCTCGGCGCGGTTTCGCGGGCGCGAGGAAGCCGACCACGACCTGGAGCTATTGGACAATACAGGCTCCACACAGGCCGCCCCGAGCGAGGAGCAGCCGGCAAAAGCGCCTGCGATTGCGGCCGGGCTGGCATCGGACCTGCAGCGCAAGCGGGCCGTGGCCGCGGTGGAGATGGCGCGCTACTTTGAAGACGCGCGGCGGCTGGCAGGGATGCTGACCAGATGGGCCCAGCGGATTCCGTCGCGGCGGCATCGGTTTGTAGTGACATCGGGCGGCGGGCCCGGCATCATGGAGGCGGCCAACCGCGGGGCCCACGAGGCCGGGGGCAAGACCATCGGGCTGAACATCCGGCTCCCGTTCGAGCAGTCGCCGAACCCGTATATTACCCCGTCGCTGAACTTCGAGTTCCACTACTTTTTTATGCGCAAGCTCTGGTTTGCTTATCTGGCCAAGGCGCTGGTGGTGTTTCCGGGGGGATTCGGCACGCTCGACGAGATGTTCGAGATTCTGACCCTGGCGCAGACCCACAAGCTGGCCAAAAAGATCACGGTGGTCATCTACGGTTCCGAGTACTGGAAGAAGGTTTTCAACCTCGATGTGCTGGTGGATACGGGGGCCATCTCGCCCAAGGACATCGAGCTGTTCCAGTTCGCGGATACGCCGGAGCAGGCATTCGATATGCTGCGCAAGGGGCTGACGGAGAACTACCTGGCGGCGGAAGCGGCCTCCGGCAAGCTGTCCGAGAGCCAGGAGATGCCCCAGGGCCAGGAACTGATGGCCGGGTGGACGGTTGAGGATTTCCTGGGGCCTGAGCTGGCAAAGACGAGCAAGTAGAAGCAGTTGCCGATCTGGTGAGTTGAAAGTTAGCTGTTGTTTTTTATTCATTGAATAGTTATTCTCCCGAAACAAAGAGAGAATCTGCGTAAGCTCGCCTGAAAGACATCCAGCGCAGGCTCCTTTTCCCCATCCTTCCCCATCGATCCCCTTTCGGAGGTCATGTCTCCATGAACAGGTATTCACTGATCTTTGCCTTGCTGATGGCTTCCAGCTTTGCCGTTCACTCTCCCCAGGCCGACGAAGGCGGCTCGCCTGGCGCAGCGATGCGAACCGAAGCCAGGGTAAAGGCAAGGACGGAAAAAAGTCCTGTCAGCCCCGAAAGAAGGGTAGGGAACAAGCCAGACAAGCAGGGGGCGAATGGCAAAGCCAGCGCCTCAAAAGTGCCAACCGGCGATTCATTTGAGGAAGAGCCGGTAACTCTCATCTCGGAGTTTCTCGAAAAGGCATCCGGGAATGGGCAGTTTGGGAACCTGCATATCCTTTATGCGACCGTGCCCCACCCCGTCGAGACCCATCTGGCCGCGGAGTTTGACCACAACGTGGACGGGCTCGAGGATGGGCTGCAGGACTCCGGGTACCTCTTCGACCGGTCCTGGATTCCCTGGAACTCCCATGAGGCGCGGGATGAATTCGACGACGACGAGCAGGAGAAAGCCGCCAAGGAACTGGAGGACCGGACCCCGGGGATACTTCTGTTCCGCAAGAATCAGCCGCCCCTCGATCCCTACGCCAACGGAATCGTGGTTTTTCTCATCAGCGAGAAGCCCACGGAGGGCATGGCGGTGGCCCAGGTGGTGACGGCGCTCCAGATCATGCAGCAGGAAGAGATCGCAAAGGCGTTGAGCGACAAGTGCATCATCACGGCTGGGCCGCTCAGGATTCTCGGTCCCACTTTTACCGGATCCTTCGCATCCCTGCGGGTAATGCTGCAGATTCTGGAAGCCGCTGGCGCGAGCCCGGATGTGGTGATCCGGGGCGAGGGCGTTACGGGAGCAGCGACCGCCAGCAGCACCCTTCAGGCCATTGCCGCAGACTGGCCCCAGGCGCATATCGACTTTGGCAGCCCTCGGCGGAACTTTCTGGAGTCGGTCGTTGCATCGGTCCGCGCGCTCCATTCCATCGGAATCGAACCACCCGATATCGCACTCCTGAAGGAAGATGAGTCAGGATTTGGCGGCCTGATCAGTAATTTGTCGAAAACTGGTATGGACGCCTCCCAGATTACGGTTCTTACCTACCCCCGCGACATCTCCAGCCTGCGTGCCGGCTATGAGCGGCAGGGAATCTTCGACGCATCCACGCCCACTCAACCCTGGAAGCGGGTGCTCACCCTCAAGAGTGGCGAGCAGGGCGATGGCGATTCGGTTCGACCCTTTGGCGGCGCCTCCACGGTTGCCGCCCACGAGTCTCAACTGTTTGGAATCTCCGAATCGCTCAAGACGCACGGCGCCCGGGCCGTCATCATCTCCGCGACCAACGAAGAGGATCGCTATTTTCTTACTCAATTTCTCCATGCCCGCAACGGCAATCTCCGGGTGGTTGTGATCGCCGCCACACGGACCTTCCTGCGCGGCTCTTCGTCGCAGTTCACCGGAGACATGTTCGTGGACGTCTTTCCGCTGCTCACCCGGCTGCACGACTGGACCGGATTGAACGCCGACCATGAAAGCCGGATCTTCGCGGACAGCATCGCCGAATCGTCCTACTTCTCCGCGCTCGACCTCTTCAGGGAGACAGTCGAATGGAGTCCGGCCGATGCAACCGCCCTCCCATCGAGTCAGGATTCGAACTGGAAGAGAATATGGTACCCCGAGTATTCCGAGCCCAACTGGGGAGAGAAATATTGGTCAGTCCAACGCCCGCCGATGTACGTGGTGGCCCTGGGGGGCAACGGGACATGGCCTCTCGGGGAGATCTCGCCTGAACTCAAGCCACAAGGGAGCGGAGACAAGTTCCGCTTCGAGATGCCCTTTACCCTCTTCCGCCGGGCCAGCGAGTTGAAGCCGGGCGCGCCGGTGCTGCCGCCGCAGGCTCGGGAGATACCGGTTGGCCTGACCTGGTCGATCCTGCTGGCCGGAATCAGCCTTTGGACGGCGATCTTCTGCACCACCTTCTGGTTTGCCAATCCGGTGAGCCGCATCGCATTCGCCAGTTACTCACCCACCGACAGCAGCCGCTTCTGGGTATTGAAGGTGACAATTCCCGCGGCGGTGACCGCGGGCGCTTTTGCCGTTCTCGCTTGGGCCGTCATGATGCCGGGGGCGGTCTCCCCTGAGGCTGTCGTGTCCTGGCATCTGGCGGCGGCCCTCATGGTGCTTGCGCCGCTGGCCATTGCCGCATCGGCAGTCCTCAAGGCTCGCACCAGGAAGTTGAATCTCGCCTGGAGCCGGTGGATGGGCGCCTCTTTTGGTCCCGCTGCGGTCGCTGCAGTCTTCGCGCTCTCCTAGGGATTCTTTGCGCCCGACCCATTTGCAGGCCGGACGGTGGAGTTTGCCCTAAACCAGTATCGCGAGATGCATTGGGAGTCGGAACTCTCCCTGCTTCCCACCTGCCTGCTTCTCTTGCTGGCGGTGCGCACGTGGTCGACGCAGGCGGGAAGCGGCGCCGTCCTCCTCAACGTTGCGCCGCCCCTGCCCTTCTTCCCAGACAATGAAGCCATCTCAAGAAAGCAGGAGCAGGTCATCAAGTCCGTGGGCTATCCATTCCCCGGCTGGGGCAGTGCGCGCTGGCTCTGGATTACCTGGCTGGCTCTGGCGGCGCTCCTTACCCTGACCCATCTCTATTTCCCGCCCTTCCGGGAGATCACTTCGCTCGAGAGCCACCCGGCCACCCGCTGCATCCTCTTCATTGCCGGGGCCGTCGCCGCCATGGCCATCTTCGACTTGATGCAGTTTGTCTTCCTATGGAATGAACCGCGCGGGCTCCTGCGATCCTTGGACCGGGAGCGCTTCAAGCGCAGTTTCGTGCCTATCAAAGTCTTCAAATGGTCCAACCTGTGGTCGTTTTCCGGCGAATCGTTTCAGGATCGCAGAGCCGTCGACGCGGCGCTGCACGACTGCGTGATCGAACTGGCTCGCAAGTATCAGCATCCCGGCTTCAACGGAGACGCCGCCGGCCTGGAAGTCCTGCGCCGGAAGTACGATCAGGTTCCCCTTCCCCCCGTCGGACCACTGGAATTCCGCATCGACCACGACCAGTTCTTCCATCACATCTTTGACGCCGCAAGCGAGGCGGTGACCATCATCTCCGAGCGAAGGTTTGCCCAACAGGACCCGCCGCCCTCGCCGGAGTGGAACGGGAGCCTGGTTACCGTCAACTGCGACCCCACCGTAAATTGCGGCGGCAAAGGCGAAGGCGGGCCCTATGCCGACGAGCTGGAAGAGCTCTCCCGCCTTCCGGCATGGGAGCGGGCGGCCGAGCGCCTGATCTGCCTGATGTACATCGGCTTCATTCAGGCGATTGTGGCCCGGCTCCACAGCCTGCTGATCTCCGTGGCTTTCGTCTTCACCCTCGTGACTCTGGCTGTCTCCATCTACCCATTTGTGCCGTTTTCCCCTCTCCTGCTCCTTGGAGTTTTGGTCCTGCTGGCCATCACCTGGGGCTTCTTCAAGGTCTTCAGCGAGATGAACTCTGATCCGATTCTGAGGCGGATCGTGCGCGAGGATGATCGGAAAGAGCAGGGAAACTTCTACTTCAAGTTCGGCGAGGCGCTGGCCCTGCCACTGTTGGCAATGGGCAGTACCATTCTCCCCGGCGGAACAGGCCGCATTCTGTCGTTGGTGCAGGCTTTGGTGAGTCATGCGCAATGAACCGGCCCAGAAAAGCGAGCTTGCAGATGCCCCGGAGCTGGCAAAGACGGGCAAGTGAGGGGCTGATGCAGCGGCGCAAGGGTCCAAAACCTGGGAGCGGACACTCTTGGATTTCCTCAAGAAAGCCGGCTGGCAGGGCTAAAACCTCTTTAGATTCTGATACCTTAAAGTCAAGTATCTGTTCGGGCATTCCCCCGCCCGTCCGTCCCGTTCCGGCGGAACGGGTGTGTCCCAGGCAGGGACGACGCGTTTTCCTGTCCGTGTTGGGACGGTTGACCTGAGCGCACGGTTTGGCGGCATTACGTTGTAGGGTTCCAGCTCTCCTTCGCACGATTTCCTGCTGTGATTTCGCCTCTTCACCGGCATCGCGGCAGCTACGGATCGAATACGGAAAAGGAGCACACATGGCCAGTTCCTCAATCTCCTATCTGTGGCGCGACACCAGGGCGCACAAGGGATTCAGAGCAGGCATTTCGTTGCACGGGCACACCAACCAATCCATTGAGACCCTTTCGTTCCTGGCCAAGTTTGGCAAGCAGTTCCCGGCCATGCAGCCGCTGATGGCGCGCATGGAAAACCGCTCGGAGGCCAACCACGGGTACCGGGTGGACTATGCGGCCGCCTATTGGACGCCCCCCATGACGCCCAAGCTGGCCTTTGACCTGGAGAGCGGGCAAATCGAGAAGCTCGATCTGGCGCCGATGGTTTCGCTCAGCGACCATGACAACATCAAGGCCCCCCTGCTTCTGCGCTCCCTGCCCAGCGCGCGGCAGATTCCCATCTCGGTGGAGTGGTCGGTCCCCTACGGGGTGCAGTCCTTCCACCTGGGCGTGCACAACCTGCCCAGCGCCCGTGCGGCGGAGTGGATGGAGACGTTGCTGGACTTCACCGCCCACCCCAGCGACGCGCGGCTGACCGAGATCCTGATGGCGCTCGACGCGGAGCCGGATGTGCTGGTGGTCTTCAACCACCCCACCTGGGACCTCTACATGATCGGGAAGGTGAAGCACGAGTTCATGGTCAACCAGTTCCTGCAGCAGAACGGCGCCTTTCTCCACGCGCTGGAACTGAACGGGCTGCGCAACTGGGAAGAGAACCGGGCCGTGCGGCAGATGGCGGAGAAGTGGAACATGCTGCTGATTACCGGCGGCGACCGGCACGGCGTGGAGCCGAACGCCAACATCAACCTGACCAATGCCGCCTGCTTTACCGAGTTTGTCCACGAGATTCGGCGCGAAAGGAAGAGCCACATGCTCTTCATGCCGCAGTACGCCGAGCCTTGGAAGCACCGGATTCTGCAATCGGCGATTGATGCTGTGCGGCACTACCCTGACTTTCCGCAGGGTTCGCGGACCTGGGACGAGCGCGTCTATCACCCGGACGCCAACGGGGTGCCCCGGCCTCTGAGCGAACTGTGGCCCAGCGGCAAGGCTCCGGCAGCCATGCGGTGGGGCATCGGCCTGGTGCAGTTGATGGGTAGGGGGCTGGTCTCCGGCAGCCTGCGCATGGTCTGGAACGAGTCCTACCAGTTGCGCCTGGCCATGGGCGAGAGCGACCGCTGAACAGTGGGCAGTGGGCAGGGACGCTTCACAGTTTTGCTGGGGATGGGATGGCCAGCCTACGACTGCCTGTCCCTCACCCCTCTGACGGAAAACTGCAAGCTGTTGATTTTATGGTGGGCGCTGCAGGATTCGAACCTGCGACTTCCACCGTGTGAAGGAACTCTGATTCTGTAAGTTGTTGATTTCAGGAGCATCGGTGGCACCGAAATGCATCCAAAAGCATCAGAAATCCATCTTCAGCACTTTCTTCAGCACCTTCAAAACCAAAAAGGTAGCAGTCTGGGTGGAAGTCGCAAATCCCGTGACAATCATCACCGGGTCGGCACCTTGAACCTCTGTAATCTCTTTGGTTGATAAGAAAAGGCGATTGGATTCATGGCCAACCACCCCAAAAAGAGCCGCCTTTGCCCTTGACATTACTTGAGCTTCCGCTTCTGGGAGCCAGCCAAGAGTTCCGACCTCCCGACGACCGTTCGTGGGGTCTCCAGCTTGGAAGGGTCGGAGACACCTTCGAAAGCCGGATTCGACTTCCACAGGCTGAGGCTGTACATCCGTGAATCCCGCAGCGAGGTCACGCCTTCGCTCCACGCCGCCAGCATCCTCTTGCCCGTGTCCCTGAAGTCAGCCAAGCTGTCCATCATTTCGCGGACTGCCGGGGCGGTATCGGCGACGGCATCGCTGATGCGCTCGACCATCACTCGCTGCTCCTTCTCCGGGATGCCGAGGTTGGCTGTGATGAACCGGGAGAGGGTCTTGCCGGGGAGCCATGTCTTCTTGCCCATCAGGCCGATGCCGGGTGGGTTGTGCTGGTACCCGGCATAAACCGAGGTCGTGAAGAAGTCGTAGGCGGGAGCAAGACTGGCATCCTCCCGCGACGTGTAGAGCAACGCGATGTTCTTGGCATGGCAATCGGCGTTCCGCAGGGCGTAGGTCAGCAGCAGCATCGCAGTCATCTTCTGGAAGGTCTCGTATTGGTTGCCACCCTGCACATGAGCACGGACCGCCTTCGCGATTCGCTCCCACGTGGTCTCGTACTTCTGGGCTGGGCGCAACCCCAAAAGCGAACAGAAGTCCTCAAGAGCGCGGAAGGGCTTGCCGCTCTCGTCCAGGTCGAAACGGTGCACCACGAGGACGTTGCCATCCTCAGAGAGTTCCGTTTTGGCCGTAGGGAGCACCTTTGCCACGACTTGCATACACAGGTGCTCGTTCGCCGTGGCGAATGGGAGTCGCAAAGAGGAACCTTTGACGATGTGCCGGTGGGTCAGCAGAGTCGCCTTGGGATGCCGCCCCAGTCCAGCCTTCTCCTTTTCTGTATCGAGGAACTTTGGCAGGACGCCGGAGACGCCGCTCCTTGCGTGCTCACGAACAAGCTGCGAGAACGCCTCTTCGGAGTTGTCGCCCTTCAGCAGTTCAGCTACCTCGACTGGCTTGGCAGGTTCATCCAACACCGCTCCCGGTGGAGCAACCTTCAGCCGTCCCACCATGTTGCGGCCAATGACCGAGAGCAGAGCAACCGGACTGGCTCCGATGTGCGGTCCGAACTCCTCCTGCAAAACTTGCAGCAGGTAGCCCTCGGGCAGGTTCATGCGGAAGATGGGGTGGAGTTCGTCGTCCCACGGATAGGACTCGGTGCGGACGGGCATCGTCAGCGAGACAAGGGTCTCAGGCGAGGCATCCGGTGTGTAGGCCATCACGCTGCGGAAGTCGCCGACCTGCTCCAGCACGCCAACGTGCTTGTCGAGGACGTGGACATTCAGCTTCATGCTCCACCCCGCTCACGCCGCAGTTCATCGAGGGTGCCAGCCGCCCCAACTTCGGTGAAGCTTATCTCCAGCCCAAGCACAGCGAGGACAGCCAGCAGCTTGCGGGAGCCGAACTCTGATAGCTGCCCTCGCTCAAACCGAGAGATGGTTTCCCGTGTGAGCCCGGTGCGGACGGCGACTTCGCTCTGGCTCAACTTGAGAGCCTTGCGCTTTGCCGCGACCGCTTCGCCGAGTTCCGCAAGAGTCTGCATGAGTGATATATATATCACCTTAGAGGTCTTAACATGGAAATAGTGACATAATTATCACTTATGTGGCGGATGATTTGCTTTACAGTCGAACACACCCTCGGTACCCGAAAAGGTGGCAGTCGCATCTCAAGGTGCATGATTTTCTTGGGGTTTATGGTGGGCGCTGCAGGATTCGAACCTGCGACTTCCACCGTGTGAAGGTGGCACTCTACCGCTGAGTTAAGCGCCCGTGTGCGGAGTCCGCGGAGGGCTGGCCAGGGACGAGCCAGCGGGGCATCCCGTAGGGTAGAGTAACACCAGCGGGGGTTTGCGGCCAACTCCGGGCATTGATTTTGCCTGTATGGCGCCGCCCAACCCCGGCCTTGCACCCCATGCGCTGGAGAGTTCGATCAGTTCGCCAAGCAGCCGACTTTCCCACGGACGGGGAGGCGGCGTTGCGCCCTGCCTCGGGGTTGAGCGGGATGGAACACACGGGGCCCGGCATCGCTCGTGGCTCCCATCCCGGCCCCGGAGGGTCTCCTTTCCTGGCGCGGAATGGCGACAGGGATGGGGGGACGCAGGGCGCTCAAAAAGCGCGCAATTCCTCTCAAGAAACTTCTTCTTCCGCGCAACCTTCCAGTGGGGACGGTGTTCCTGAAGATATGGCAACCCTGGTCCTGGACAAATCGGCCCTGGGAGCGGGAACGGCGCAACCGACCCACGAGCGGGTGGCTGTTGACCTTGATCCCGCCAGCGACGCGGCGATCATGTTGCGCGTGGCCGCGGGCGACGAGTCCGGGTTTACCTACCTCGTGGAAAAGTACCACCGGCCGATGATTCACTTTCTCTTCCGCATGGTGCGTAACCAGGCCATTGCCGAAGAGATGGCCCAGGAGGTTTTCCTGCGCGTTTACCGCTCCCGGGAGAGCTACCGCGCGGAGGCCAAGTTCACCACCTGGCTCTATCGCATCGCCACCAACCTGGCGGTGAACCACGCGCGGGATACCAGGCACGAGCGGGCGGCGAAGACGGTTTATCTGGACGCCGCGGACGAAGAGACAGGCACGACGCCGGACGTAGCCGACGATGAGCCCTCGGTGGAGCAGCGGCTGATGCGCGATGAGCGCATGGCCGCTATCCGCAAGCACGTGATGGCGCTGCCCGAGAGGCAGCGCATGGCAGTATTGATGCACAAGTACCAGGGGATGGATTATCGCCAGATCGGCGAGGTGCTGAAACTGAGCGAGTCGGCAACCAAGTCGTTGCTGTTTCGCGCGTATCAGACGCTGCGGGAAAAGCTGAAGGACTTTGTTTAAGCGAGAAGAGCCGGGAGACACCGGCAGGGAGAGAGGCTGGCGATGGAGACGAACAAGTTGAATTGCGCGGGGATGGATGAGAAGCTGGCGGACCTGCTGCTCGATCCGGAGTCTGCGCCTGCCAAGGTTCAGTTGCATCTGGCCGGGTGCGCGGAGTGCCGCCGGGAACTCGACGAGTTGCGCGCGACGATGAATCTGCTCGACACCTGGAAGGGACCGGAGCCGAGCCCCTATTTTCTGACGCGGTTCAATGCGCGGTTTGACGAAGAGCGACAGGCGGCGCCGGCTGGCTGGCTGGCGCGGCTGCGGGCGCGGATTCTTTTTGGAGAGGGCATGGCGGTGCGTCCGCTGGCGGCGATGGCGCTGACGGCGGTGCTTCTGGTGGCAGGCGGCGGGTATCTGGACGTGACGGATTGGGACCAGCCGCCGGCGGCGCCGGAGCAGGCTGCGGTGGTCCACGACCTGCAGACCATGGACAGCAACGCCCAACTGCTGGACGAGTTGGAAACCATTTCAGACAGCAACGATAGCGGGAACTAGGTCTCTGATCGCATGATTTGACGTATTGATTTCGTGCTTTCCCAGGTCCCCAGACGCGAGGGACCTGGGGCACCCAGGATTGGTAGACGACAAGCAGTCAGAGAACTGGCTTCAGGAAACGGCAGGGCAGGGAAGCGGGATGAACGGCGGACACAACGCGAGCGAGGCGACACGGGTGCGGCGGGCGGTTATCGCGGCTGCGACCGTGATGCTGTGCGCCTGTGTTTCGATGGCCCAGCCGCAGCGGCAGAGCGCGCCTCGCCCGGCTCCGCCCCCCCGCTCCGCGCCGCAGCCCCGCGCTTCGGCTCCCCGGCCTGAGGCCAGGCCCATGCCTCAGGCGAGGCCGCAGTTTCAAAGTCGGCCTCAGCCGCAGTATCAGAGCCGCCCTCAGCCGCAGCTTCGGCCTTCGTATCCCTCCCAGGCTTCTCCTTATGCAGGTCAGCCGCCCCGGCCCGCATCCGGCTATGCACAGCCCATTGTGCGTCCCGCCTATCCAAACTCCCCCTACCCTGGGCAGCCTTATCCCGGTGCGGGCTATGCGCGGCCGGCTTATCCGGGGTCCGCTGCGCCGGCGAGCGCCCCGCCCGGCCACCTGGGCGATTGGCTGAACCAGCATCGGTCTGTTCCCACACAGGAGCAGGAGCGGATGCTGCGTACCGACCCCAGCTTCAAGCGGCTGCCGTCCACCGACCAGCAGAGGCTGGTGCAGCAGCTCGATCATGTGAACCAGTTGCCGGATGAGCAGAGGCAGCGCAGGCTGGCTCGGTCGGAGGCGCTGGAGCACATGTCGCCGCAGGAGCGGATGCAGGTGAACAACTCCGCACGGCGCTGGGCAGCGCTGCCGCAGGAACGCCAGTCGATGATGAAGAATGCCTTCCGCGACCTGCGGGCGGTGCCGCTGGACCAGCGGCAGACGGTGCTGGATTCGCAACGCTATCGGGGCGTCTTCAGTCCTGAGGAGCGCGGCATTTTGAGCGATATGCTTCGCGTGGAGCCCTTCCAGCCGGCGCGGTAGGCGTCAGACCAGGCACAGCTCCGGCCGGTGGCTCACCCTTCAGGCCTTACGTCCTATCCCATGTACACGCTGTCGGCGTCCCATCCTTTTCACAGCCTCATCGTGAAAAGGGTAGGCGAGAAAGCACCGGAGCGCGGCTTGCTGCTCTTGGAAATGGTTGGTTGGGGTTCGTGCTCTCCCATCCTTTCGCAAGGTGCGCGGAAGGATGAGGCGCCCACAGATTTGTGGCGGATCGAAGAGTCGGCCACCCGCCCTCAGCGGGTGAGGGTGAGGGGGGCGTGGAGCCGGATGTCGCGGGAGCTTGCGCCGACCTGGACCTCGAAGGCGCCGGGTTTGGCAACCCAGTCCTTCTTTTCCGGGCTCCAGTAGGAGAGGGCGGCGCGGTCGAGCTGGAAGGAGACGGCAGCGGTCTGGCCGGCCTTGAGTTGGAGCCGCTGGAAGCCTTTGAGCTCGCGCAGGGGGCGGTCGATATGGGAGTGGCCGTCGTGGACGTAGAGCTGGACGACTTCAGCTCCGTCGCGCGCGCCAGTGTTTTTGACCTGCAGAGTAACTTCGACGGGCTTAATCCCATCCGTTTTGCCGGGGGTGATTTTGAGGCCGCTGTACTGGAAGCTCGTGTAGCTGAGGCCGAAGCCGAAGGGGAAGGCGGGCTCGACGCTTTTGGTGTCGAAGTAGCGGTAGCCGACGTAGATGCCTTCGGCGTAGTTGACCTTGAGGTTTTCGCCGGGGTAGTTGGCGGCTGCGGGTGAGTCCTCAAAGCGTTTGGGAAGTGTG
This sequence comes from uncultured Acidobacteriaceae bacterium, assembly GCA_903849645.1. Lineage (GTDB taxonomy): Bacteria > Acidobacteriota > Terriglobia > Terriglobales > Acidobacteriaceae > Telmatobacter. The sequence goes on from CAINJJ010000046.1 coordinate 34,063, forward strand.
ACGGGGAGCTTGCCGGAGGGGTTGGCGTCGCCGAAGAGGATGGCGGCGAGGGCGTTGCCGCCTTCCTGGCCGCCGTACCAGAGGTCGAGGAGCGCCGGGGTCTTGTCGAGCCATTTGGTCATGGTGACGGGGTCTCCGGTGTTGAGAACGACGACGGTGCGGGGGTTGGCCTGCTCCACGGCCTGGATGAGTTCGTCCTGGCCGGCGGGCAGGTCCATGGTCTTGACGTCGAAGCTCTCGCTTTCGAGCTTGGGGTAGCGGCCGACGACGACAATGGCCACGTCCGACTTGGCGGCGGCCTCGGCGGCTTCCTTCAGCGCCCTGGCGCGGGATTCGGGGGTGTCCTGGGCCGGGTCTTCGCCCTCCATGCCGACGCCGAGGGCGTAGTTGACCTGGACGGCGCTTCCGGCTCGTGCGCGGATGCCGTCAAGGGGCGGAGTGGAATGGGTGGGCGGGACGAGGGAACTGCCTCCGCCGCCGGTGCGGGCGACGGCGGCGTTGGGGCCGATGACGGCGATGGAGTGGATTTTGGCGGGGTCGAGGGGCAGCAGGGCATTGGCGTTTTTGAGCAGCACGATGCCTTCGGTGGCGCCCTGAAGCGCGACGGCCCGGTGCGCCGGGGTTTCCACTTCGCCGCCGGCGGAGTGGGGATGGTCGAAGATGCCGCTCTGAAAGATGACGCGCAGGATGCGGCCGGCGTTGTCGTTGACGGCGGACTCGGCGATGCGCCCGGCCTTGAGCTCGGCCAGGACCTTGTCCTTTTCAAGCCAGGTGCCGCTGTTGCCGGAGAGCTGGGAGCGGGGGGAGGCGATCATGGCGCGGGCGGGCGGGCCACCGGGCATTTCCAGATCCATGCCGGCGTTGACCGTGGGCGCGGTGGAGTAGGTGGAACCCCAGTCGGAGATGACAAAGCCCTTGAAGCCGAACTCTTTTTTGAGGATGCCGGCGAGGAGGTCGGGGTTCTCGGCGCAGTAGGTACCGTTGAGCTTGTTGTAGGCGGACATGACGGTCCAGACGCGGGCCTCCTGAACGGCGGCCTTGAAGGCAGGGAGATAGATCTCGTGGAGGGTGCGGGCGTCGATGTGGGCGTCGATGCGGTGGCGCTCGAACTCTTCGTTGTTGGCTGCGAAGTGCTTGACGGAAGGGATGACACCCTCGGCCTGGACGGCCTGAATATAGGCGACGCCGAGGCGGGAGGTGAGGTAGGGGTCTTCGCCGTAGCCCTCGAAGTTGCGTCCCCAGAGGGGCACGCGATTGATGTTGACGGTGGGGCCGAGGATCATGTCGCGGCCCAGAGCTTTGGTTTCCTGGGCGATGGCCTGGGCTTCACGGGCGACGAGGGCTGTATCCCAGGTGGCGGCCATGGCGACGCCGGAAGGGAAGCTGGTGGAGGTGATTTTGGGGGCGGTGGCGGCGTTGGTGATGGCGGAGCTGCCCATCCAGTTGCGGACGCCGAGGGGACCGTCGGCCATCTTGATGGCGGGGATGCCGAGGCGCTCGATGGGGGCGGACTCCATCCAGCCGGAACCGGCGAGGAGGGTAGCTTTTTCTTCAATCGTCATGCGGGCCAGCAGGTCGGAGACGCGCTGGTCGAGGGGGGTGGTTGGATTCCGGTAGGGTGCGTCGGGCGGTGGCGGGGCGGCTGCGGACTCCTGCGCTGCGGAGACGCTGGCGAGAGACAAAGCGACAAGAAAGGCGGAAAGGGGCAGGGAGGCGCGCATGTTTGAAGGCTCCTGGGACGGCTGGTTCTCCGCCGCGAATTCGCTGCCAATGGTAGTGGATGAGCAGGGGGCGGAACAACTGATGGGCCTCGGGGCGCGGTTTGCGGTGGGCTGCGGTGGACGCTCCAGTTGGCGCGCTGATAGACTAATAGGGTTGCAGTTCGAGCGCCTCCATCCGAACGGACCCGCCTGCAAGTTCAATACGAAGGACAAGAAGAGAACCCGTGGACACTCAAACCCGTCATGCCTTGAAGAAGGACAGCTTTGCCCAGGCCACCGCGAGCAGCGTGAGCTGGGTCAGCGGTCACCGTTCCGGCGTTGTTCGCTGGACTATCGTTGTGGTTGCCGCTCTCGCTCTTGGCGTGGGTTCCGTGGTGTGGTGGAATATGCGTTCGGCAGCCGCCGACGTTGCCCTGGGCGCCGCTCTGGATGTTTACAACGGGCAGCTTGCTGTTCCGGGAGCGCCTGCGCAAAAGGGCGTGTATACGACAGCCGCCGAGCGGTCGAAGGCCGCCAATGAGCAGTTTGCTGAGGTGGCCAAGCAGTATGGACTGCTGCCCGTGGGTGTGAAGGCCCATTATTTTGCTGGAGTTACGTTTGAGGATCTGGGGCAGACCGCCTCTGCGGAGACGGAGCTGAAGATTGCGGCCGGAAGCTGGGACCGCAACGTGGCGAACCTGGGCAAGCTCGCCCTGGCGGGTCTCTACCACCAGACGGCGCGCGACGCCCAGGCGATTGAACTCTATACGGCGCTGGCCGCCAAGCCGTCAGAGACGGTTTCGACCGCCGCGGCGCAACTGGACCTGGCGGACCTGTATGCCGAGCAGGGCAAGCAGGACCAGGCTCGGGCACTGTGGGCCAAGGTCAAGGATGCCGACAAGGACGGAGCCGCGGGCGCCATTGCCGCGCAGAAGCTCGGACCCAAGCAGTAAGGCAGCGCAGAGCAGAGAGACTCGCGGGGCCATTGGCTCCGCGAGTCTTTGTCATTTAGGCCCCCTTCGCGAAAATCGTTGTTTGATTTTGAGCAAATGGCGGGGACCGTGCGTCTGGTAAGGCATGAGCGCCAGCCAGGCAGTATTCTCAGGTTGGATGGAGATGGCAGAAAAGCCTGTGCAGGAAGATGCGCGCCATGATGCAACGGAAGAAGCGCTCGCGGCGCTGGTGAGCCAGTACGCAGGGACGCTGTATCGCGTGGCTTACTCGGTGCTGCGCAATACGGCGGACTCCGAAGACGCCGTGCAGGAGGCGTTTCTGCGCGTCCTGCGGCATCGCGACACGCTGCACGAAGTGCGGGACCAGCGGGTATGGCTGGTGCGGATTGTGTGGAACATTGTGCTGGACCGCAAGCGGCGGGCCAAGACGCGCCCGGAGACGGACGATGTGGCGGAACTGGCGCGGGTGCTGCCAGCGGATGGACTGAGCGCGGAAGAGCGCGCGGCGGCCGCTCAACATCACGCCCAGGTGCTGGGATGCGTGGAGACGCTGCCAGCCAAGGAGCGCGAGGTTCTGATGCTTTCGGCGTTTCAGGAACTGTCGAGCGTGGAGATTGCCGAGGTTCTGGGCATTACGGAGTCGAGCGTGCGGTCGAGGCTGTTTCGCGCGCGCAATTTGATGGCGGAGCTGCTGAATCACTCCAGGAATCTGAGATAAGCAGTGGACAGTGGGCAGTGAACGGTTGTTGATGCGGCGTAGGAGTTTGTGATGGATGTTTCAGTGCAGGATCGTTTTGCGGGGAGTTCGGCGGGCGGGTATGAAGAGACGCTGCGGCTGATTGCGAGCCTTCCGGCGCCGGAGGGGCTGGCGGAGCGGATGCAGGCGAAGCTGGCGGCTGCGCCACGCAAGGCACGAGTGTTGAGCTGGCCGGAGGCGCTGCGGCCGGCGAGCGGATGGATGCGCGCCGTTGCTGCCGCGGCCATTGTGTTTGTGGTGGTGGGCGGCGGGTGGAGCGTTTCCTCGCGCGTTCAAACGGGCGCTGCGGCGCGGGGGATTGCGCTGCCGCATGTTGTTGCTCCGGGCGGGTTCGCGGGAGCGGGGGCCATGCGCACGCCACAGACGCTGAATGGGCCGGTGGTTTCGGATTCGGAAAAGGCTGAAAAGGCTGTGGTGAAGGCCACAACAGCCGCGCCCCATCAGGCAAAGCAGGCCTTGGCCGGAAGGAATTCGCCAAAGGGCAAGGTCGCCGGGCAGGCAAATGCCGCGGCCAAATAGCGATTCAACGACCTTGCGTCCTCAATAGAGAACATGCGGAGGAGGCCTGAGAGCACCGGGGAATTCCGAAGACGCTTGAACTGGGACGACAAAGTCGCAGAGGTCATGGCTGGTTTCGAATTCCCTGCGGACAACTCCTGAGACCAGTACTACATGAAGGTCAGAGGTTGCCCCTTGGATCTGATCAAGAAATCCTGCAAACTGCCAGTAGGAAAGCTCCGAGTCAACAACCACATAAACCACTCGTTCTGCCCTGCTCTCCATCATTGACGCGATGGCTGGCGCAATTTGCGCCGGGGGGAATTCGTCCTCGTTAATCCAAGTCTTTCCGTCCTTTGTAAGCCTGATGAACTCCGAACGTCCGCCGCAATCAGTCGGCCCCTGGGGTTCGTGATGGAGTTGGATGACGGGAATGAGAAAGCCGTATGAAGGGGGAGTGCGACCTCCAAAGGCAGACAGCGACAGGATCAGGAAAAGGCTGGCCAGGGGCGCGGCCAGGAGCGTGCGCAAACGATCAAGTCCCATGTAATTACGGACACCGGCAGGAAGCGGAATGTTCCAGAGCCTGCGTAATGACTATGCGGTCTTGGTGAGAGCGCGGATGACCATGCCGAGCAGGGCCAGGACCACGGCGCCCCAAAAGGCCGCGCCCATGCCGCGCACATGGAAGCCGCGGACCACGCTCGAGGCCACCAGAATCATCATCCCGTTGATGACCAGCAGGAAGATTCCCAGGGTCAGGATGCTGATGGGGAAGGTGATGATCTTGAGCAGGAAGCCCAGCGTGGCGTTGAGCAGGCCGATGATGAGGGCGGCGGCGAGCGCGGAGCCGAGTCCATCCACTGTGAAGCCGGGCACGATCTCCGATACCACCAGCAGCGCGATTGCGCTCAAGAGCCATTGAACGAGAAGTCTGACCATGGATTTCTCCCTGTTGCAGTGCGGCCGCGCGGAACACTGAGCGGATAGGAAGGCTCAGCCTGGGCGCTGCCTGTGCGGTTACCGTTATAGCACGCCTTCTATCTTCTGCAATGCGGGCGGTTGAGCCGAGGGCAGCGACCTTTTGTCAGGGGTAGGGTCCAAGACCATGAAGCCCTGCTCCGGCACCTATACTGTTTCAACGACACCGAGGAACTGGTCTCATGCATCTTCGCTGCATCCTGACTCTCGTTGCGCTCCTGGCGGCTCTGGCGCCGGCCCTGGCGCAGCAGGCGGCCAATGCGCCGCTGCCGGCGATTCCGGAACTCATGCGCGAAGTGATGGACCACCAGAAGCAGCTTGAGAAGGTGCGCGAGACCTATACCTACAGCTCCTTGCAGACGACGCAGGACATCGACGGCAGCGGGCAGGTGAAGAAGACCGAAACCGAGGAGCACGAGGACTTTTTTGTGAACGGGCATGTGATTGAGCGGACGGTGAAGAAGAACGGCGAGCCGCTCAATGAGCATGACGAACAAAAAGAGACCGAGCGCGTGACCAAGCAGGTGGAGAAGGCGGAGAAGACACCGCCAGGCCAGCCGCTCGAAGGTCCGGCCATCAGCGTGAGCCGGGTGCTGGAGATCATGGACGTGCGCAATCCGCGCCGCGAGAGCTATCGCGGCCGCGCGACCATCGTGTTTGACTTTGTGGGCCGCAGGGACGCGAAGACCCACGGGCTTGCCGAGGACGCTTCAAAAAGACTTCAGGGAACACTATGGATTGACGAGGCCGACCGGCAGGTGGCGCACATGGAGGTGAGTTTCATTGACGACTTTCGCGTGGCGGGTGGCCTGTTTGCCAGCATTGCCAAGGGGTCGAGCTTCCAGTTTGATCAGGCTCCCGTGAACGGCGAGATATGGCTGCCGACGGGTGGCCAGGGAACGATGCAGGCGCGGGTGCTGCTGGTGAAGAATTTCCGGCAACGGTTCAGCGAGCGCAACTTTGACTTCAAGCGCTTTCGCGTGGACACGCAGCAGGGCAAGGACACCAAGGTTGTGGCCGAGCCCAGGCAATAGAGCGCGGGCAACCGCTTCAGTTAGATTAAGAGAATGTTCGCACGCAGACTCTCCATTGAACGAATCGATGCCGCGGGGAGCGCTCACCCTTGTCCCATTCACTGGATCGACAACTTTGCGATGCGCAACTTCACCAACGACGCGGTCTTTGACGACACCTTGCCTGTGGGCGATGGCGTGCTGGAAGCGGGCAAGCGCGTACCTGTGGCGCGCCTGCACCATGCGATGGAAGACTGGTTTCGCCGCAAGGGCTATCTGAAGGCCGACCAGAGCCTGCGGGTTACCGAACTCCGCTGAGAGAAACTGAGAGCAGGCCGCGATCAGCGCAGATATCGGGCGGCCTCTTTGGCGGCGGGGCTTTCGGGCGCGATGCGTATGGCGGCGCGGAAGGCGGACTGGGCGGCAGTGTTGTTGCTGTGCCCGGCGAGGATCTGGCCATGGTAGTCGAGCGCCGCGGCGGCGATGAAAGGCGGCAGTTGGCGCTGCTGCGCGGCGGACTCCACGCGCGGCGCGATGAGAGAGAAGTCGTCCTCGGCCTGCTGGCGGCGACGGAAGAAGAAGGGCAGATGCCAGGTGGTGACGGCCCGGATAAAGCGGACCTCAAGGTCTTCGGGCGCATCGGCAACCGCCTTGTCGATGCGGTCAAGGCCGCGCTGCGCCAGATCGTGCTTGGCCCAAAGGCGCAGGCTGCGGCCCGACTCGAGAAGGTCAAGACTGCCTTCATAAGCTTCAACGAGGGGACTTGCGGGATACTGCGCGCGCAGCGTTTCAAAGAGATGGCGCGCCTGCGTGGTGGCGGCAGTGTCTCCTTCAACTCCCTTGAAGTATGCAGTCCGCGCGGCGACCAGTTGAGGATTGACTGCGGTCAACTGCGCATCGGCAGCGCGCGCGAGCGGCGAAGTGAAGATGACCGCGATCAGCATGAGGAGCGAGAGCTTCATATGCAAGATGCCGAAGCACGGATGCAAAGCCGGCGTCTTTCGTTGTTGATTCAGTTGATGGTGTGATGGAAGTTTCTGCAAGCCCGACTTACCCCGCATCATAGGCTCGTTGCTTCCATGTGGATTTGCGTCCAGCGAGTTTGCGGAAGAGTGCGTTCCACTGGAGCACGAGGAGCACAGCGACACCCAGTGGATGGAGCAGAGCGCCGAGCCAACTCTGATGAAAGCGAATGGCGGCGAGCAGGCGCGGGAGATAGGCGAGGCATACGGCAAGGAGCAGTAGCTCCTGGTCGTGCGCACTGGCTGCAAAGGGCAACAGCGCCAGGGGAAGCATCTGCCCGCAGGCGAGGAGAACGGTGAAAGGGACGATGCGCGGGGGAGCGGCGAGGCCCTCGGTCGCGTTCTTTGTGAGGCCGCGCCAGACCTGACCCGCGGAGCGATACATGCGGCAGGTGGCGAGATGCGTGATGTCGGCGATGTCGGTGGCAAAGCCATTTTCACGGAAGAGCCTGGGCAGCAGCAGGCCATCGTGCATGGTGGTGCGGATGGGGCGATGCCCGCCGCAGACGTTGTAGGCATCGTGCCGCGCCATGATGAACTGACCGCAGCCCGCGGCGAATCCGGGGGCTGTACGATAGCGGCGCATGCCTGCCAATGGAAGAAATCCGAGCAGCACGAAATGAATGAGAGGCAGGAGCAGTTTCTCAAGCCACGTGCCGGTCTCCTGCAAGGGAAAGCCGCTGACCAATGCGGAGCGGGACTGCTGAAGGAATGTGGCCATGCGCGCAAGGGCGAGCGGAGCGACGCGAACATCTGCGTCGAGGAAGCAAAGGGTCGGGTGCTGCGCGAGGGACGCGAGGACATAACAGGCGTGCTGCTTGCCGTTCCATCCGGCGGGCAGAGGCGGCGCCTGCTCGAGGCGCACGCGCGCATCGGTGCTTGCGATGGCGCGAACGATCTCGGCGGTTGCGTCGGTCGAGGCGTCATCGAGCACGATGACTTCAAACTCGATGCCTCGCGACGAAAGGACGCTGTTGACAGCGGCGGCGATGGAGAGTTCTTCATCGCGCGCCGGAATGAGGACGGAGACTGGAGCGAGCGGCTGCGACGAGACCTGCGGCGGCTGTCTATAGAGCAGCAGATTGAAACAGAAGAGCGCGGCGGGGATGAGGGCGCAGATGAAGAGGAATGTGGTCATGCGTGCGGAGCGCTCCTCTGCGGGACGATCTCTGTGTCCGCGGCGCCGGTCGCTTGCGGCGGATGCAGCGTGTGTTCGGAGCGATAACTCTGGCCGCGCAGGAGAGCAAGTGTGCGACGCCAGAGATCGTAAGCGAGGCCGACGCCGGCGCTTCCGCTCACGAGCGTTTCAAATGCAGCAGGATTGCGTTCGATGGCGAGAGCAGCGAGCGCGTCCTGAGCGGCCTGCATTCCACTTGCGAGCTTTGCTTCAATCTCAAGCTGTGAGGCCAGGGCATCAAAGCGCAGCGGCTCGCCGACGTTGATGAGGATTTCAGGAAGGCGTTCGTCCCAGTAGGTGTATTCAATGGCCAATGGAATTGCCACTGCGTGCGAGTTGCGCGCGAGCAGGGCGGCGAGGCCGGGCTTGAAGACGACGGGGCGCGTGCGCACGTCAGTGAATGCGCCCTGGGGCGTGACCCAGAGGATGGACTGCGGCGTGGAGAGAACTTCACTGGCTGCGCGAAGAAACTGGGCCGCGCCGCGCCGTGTTCCCTGCTCAACGGGAAACATGCCAATGTGCGCGAGGAGGCGATAGCGCTGGAGGGCGGAGGCATCCATGGGCGCGTGGTGGCGATGCGCGGGAAAGAAGCGGCGGGCCAGAAAGAGAGAGGCGAGCGGGTCCCACCACGAGGCGTGATTGAGATAGAGCACGAGAGGAGAAGAAGCGTGCTGAAGCCGCTCCGCGTTGGCGAGGCGCAGGGCATGAAAGTGGCGGCGCAGATACCACGGCAGGTAGAGGCGGAAGAAGAGAATCAGCGCCCTGGAAGGCGGAGTGAGGGCGCTGCCGGGTTGTGCGGTTGAGTCGCTCATGCGGTTGTTGCGAGCAACTCCTCGGCGTGCTTGCGGGCCTCCGCGGCAGTCTCTTCGCCACGGTACTTGCGGTCGAGGGCGTCCGCTGCAATCCACCCGGACATCATGACCATGGGCATTCCGGGGCCGGGGTGCGCGGCGCCGCCGGCGAGGAAGAGACCTTCCACATCGCGGCTGGCGTTGGCTGGCTTGAATGCGCCGTTCCAGCGGCCATGGCTGGAGAGGCCGTAGATGGCGCCGTTGAGCACCTTGTAGCGATCGTTGATGTCCTGGGGCGTGAGGGCGCGCTCGAAGACGATGCGTTCTTCAATGTCAGTGAGCCCGGCGGTGCGTTTGAGCTTGTCGAGGATGACCTGGCGATACGCAGGCAGCATCTTCTTCCAGTCGTGATGCGGGCGCAGGTAGGGCGTATGCACGAGGACGTAGAGAGCGTCACCGCCGGCGGGCGCGGTCTCCGGCTCGGACTGCGTGGTGGAGGCGAGGTAGCAGGTGGGGTCGGGCGCGGGCTCGCCGAGGTCGTAGATGGAGTGGAACTCCTCGTGGGGGTCGCGGGAGAAGACGAAGTCGTGATGAGCAAGGTGGTCGTAGCGCTTGTTGAGGCCGAGGTAGAGCACAACGCCGGAGCAGGCGGGCTCGTAGTTGCGGCGCTTGTTGAAGCTGTCAGCGACGGGGCCACCGATGAGCTCGCGATAGGTGCGCACGGAGTCCTCATTGGAGACCACCGCGTCGAAGTCCAACTGCTGGCCGTGAACGACGATGCCGGTGGCGCGGCCTTTCTCGAGGACGATGCGTTCAACCTCCGAGTCAGTGTTGTATTCAACGCCGAGTTCGCGGCCGAGCTTGATGAGTGCCTCGGGGACAGCGCGCGTGCCGCCCATGGGATACCAGATGCCTTCCTCGGCCTGCATGTGGCCGATGGCGCAGAGGATTGCGGGCGAGGCATCGGGCGAGGAGCCGACGTATTGGGTGTAGTGGTCGAGCATCTGCGCGACGCGCTCGTCGGGAATGAAGCTGCGAATGGTGCCGCCGACGGTCTGGCCGAGCCTCATGCGCGCCACATCCTTGAGCACGTTCAACTGGAATGCGCCGTTGATGTCGAAGGTGTCAAGCATGGTGCCGACGGAGCGCCAGAAGAAGAAGCGGTTGGAGATGCCGTGGAGCTGTTCGGAGAGCTGCATGAAGCTCTTGAAACCCGCGCCGAGACCGGGCTTGCGCGCGTCGAGCGAGTCGGCCATGGCGCCGATGTCGTGCTTGAGGTCGAGCACGGAGCCGTCGTCGAAGAAGCATCTCCACTGGGGATCGAGGCGAACCATCTTGAGATAGTCGTCAAGGTTGCGCCCAGCCTCAAAGAAGATGCGGCGGAGGACGGAAGGGCGGATGAGGATGGTGGGGCCCATGTCAAAGCGGAAGCCATCTTCTCTCAACTCGGCCGCCTTGCCGCCGAGCCACGGGTTCTTGTCGAAGACCTGAACCTTGTAGCCGCGGGCCGCGAGCGTGCAGGCCGCTGACAGACCACCCAACCCTGAACCGATCACTGCGATGCGCATCTGGTGTTTCTCCTCTTGCTGGACTTCGACGTTTACGAATTGAGTTTGAGAGCGGAATTGATGAGTGCGCGGAGAGCCGCGAAGCGAGTGCGAGCGCCGCGACCGTGGATCATGCGCAGGAACGCGGCGAAGAAGTGAACGTGCGCGGGCGTTGTGGGCTCATAGGGGCGAAGGCTGCGGCTGCGCTGGATGAGGATGTTTTTGACAAAGGTCATCTCCAGAAGGCCCTCGGGGCCGCGCGTGGAGCCGAAGCCGCTGAGGCCAATGCCGCCAAAGCTGGCGCGGGGATCGGAGGTGGAGACGATGATGTCGTTGATGAGTACGGCGCCGGCGTGGATGTGCGCGGCCAACTGCTCCGCAGCGCGTGGAGGGCCGAAGACGGCTGCGGTGAGCGCGTAGGCGCAGTGCCGGTGGAGAGCGAGAGCTTCGTCTTGTGTGGCGGCGTGCAGGACGGCAAGCACAGGGGCAAAGATATCGCTGCTGGTGATGCGCATGGAGGGCGCGGCGTTGTCGACGAGCGTTGCGCCGAGGGAGTCCGGGGGTGCGTCGATGCCGTTGAGGGCGATGCTCGCGCCGAAGAGCGTGGCTTCGCTCAGCAGGTCGCCGAGGCGGGCGCGAGTCGCGGCGGGAACGGGCACGGGCGGGATGGCGCGCAGTGCGCATTCCAGGTGCGGCTTGAGGCTCTCGTACAAAGACCGGGCGAGGATGAGGCGGCGGGGCGCCATGCAGGTGGCGGAGGCGTTGAAGCGCAGGCCAAAGGCAATGGCTTCGGCGGTGCGGGCGAGGTCCGCGCCTTCCAGCACGAAGACGGCGTCGCAGCCGGAGAGTTCCATAACGGCAGGCGTGAGTCTGTCGGCGAGGGCGGAGAAAACTGCGCGGCCCGTGGTCGCGGAGCCGGTGAGGAGGACCTTGTCGACGCCGGCTTCAATGGCGGCCTGCGCGGCTTGTGGAGATTCTTCGAGCACGGTGAAGAGATGGGGATCGAGGCCGGCCGCAACGAGCATGGAGTGCAGGGCGTGAGCGGGGCCCGCGCAGCCGGGTGCTGGCTTCCACAAGACGGCATTACCGGCGGCCAGCGCCTGCAGTGCCTGCGCGCCGGGAAGGAAGAGCGGGTAGTTGCCGGGGCCGATGATGAGGATGACGCCGAAGGGTTCGCGGCGCGTTTCCACGGAGACGCCGCCGAGCCAGATGGGGCGGAGGCGCGCGGACTGCCTGCGGGGCGCGAGAAGGCGCGGGGCTTCCCGTTCCAGATAGCGGCAGGCCTCGACGAGTGGAAAGACCTCGCTGCAGAGAGTGTCGGCCAGGGTGCGATGAAGGAGGCCGGGGATGGAGAGAGGGACTGTGGCGGCGAGTTCGACGGCGGCGGAGGCGATGCGATGCCGGAGTTCGCGGAGGAGGCGCAGGCGGGCGCGAACGGGCTGGCCGGCCCACCGGGCCTGCGCGGCGCGCGCGGATGCGAGATCGATCTGCACGGTCTCCTCAACGGATGCGGCGGGAGCCATTTACGAAGCGGTCCTGAAGGCCGCCTGGCGGTTGACCATGGGGGTTGTTTCCCACTCGGGCTGCATTTTGAGGTCTTCGAGCAGGAGCCGGGAGGTGATGCGCGCGGACTCGAAGATGACAGGGAGGCCGCTGCCGGGGTGCGTGCCGCCGCCCACAAGGTAGACGCCTTCGGCGTCTTCAAAGCGATTGTGGGGGCGAAGATGGAGCATCTGGCTCAGGGTGTGGGCCATGGAGAAGGTTGCGCCCTTGTAGAGCGCGAAGTCCTGGGCCCAGTTCAGGGGATTGATCTGCTTCTCCACGCGGATGCGCTTCTCGACGCCGGTGATGCCGATCTTTTCAAGCTGGCGGAGGGCGAGGGCGCGGAAGGCGGGCGCCTGCTTTTGCCAGTCGATGTTTTCGCTCTCGTGGGAGACGGGGAGCAGGACGTAGAGGGTGCTGTTGCCGTCGGGGGCGAGGGATTTGTCGGTGGCGCAGGCGTTCTGGACATAGAACGAGGGGTCGGTTGAAAGCTGATGCCCGATTTCGATGTCGTCGAGATTCTGACGATAATCCTTGGCGAGATAGATGGTGTGGTGGGCGAGGTCTTCGTATTGGCCCTCGATGCCGAGGTAGAGCATGAAAGTGGAGCAGGAGAATTTCTTCTTGGCGATGCGCTCGTCGGTCCACTTGCGGCGCTTTGCGTTGGGGACCATGCCGCGCATGGCCTGGGCAAAGTCGGCGTTGACCACGACGGCGTCGGCGTCAAAGCTCTGCGTGGCGGTGTCCACGCCGACGGCGCGGCTGCCTTCAAAGCGGACGCGCTCGACCGGCTCGTCGAGCAGGATGCGCACGCCCATCTCCTGGGCGATGCGGGCCATGGCGCGGGTGACCGCGCCGCAGCCGCCGATGGGATGAAAGACCCCGTGCTCATATTCAAGGAACGAGAGGATGCTGAAAAGACTGGGGCAGGAGAAGGGCGACATGCCCAGGTACTTCGACTGGAAGCTGAAGCCGAGGCGGATGCGCTCGTCGCTGAAATGGGTGCCGAGGTCGGAGTCGAGGCTGCGCCATGGGCGGAGCAGCGGCAGGAGCTTGAGCATGTCGAGCTTGGCCAGGTCGCGCCAGCTTTCAAAAGGGGTCTCAAGAAAGGGCTGGAAGCGGGCGAGCTTTTCGCGGTTCTCGGCCAGGAAGCCCTCGAAGTGGGAGGCGTCGCGGGGGCTGATGGCGGCTACGGCAGCCTTCATGCGCTCGATGTTGGGAGTGGCTTCCAGTTGGCCGCCCGCGCCGAAGATCAGCTTGTATTGCGGGTCGAGCCGGACCATGGGCACTTCCTTGTCGAGGTCGCGTCCCACGCTCCTGAAGATCTCGCGCAGGACGCGGGGATAGAGGAAGAAGGTGGGGCCGATGTCGAAGTGGTAGCCCTGGTTGCTGAGGGTGGAGGTGCGTCCGCCGACGGCGGAACGCTTTTCGACCACGGTGACATCAACGCCTGACTTGGCCAGCAGAAGCGCAGCCGCCAGACCGCCTGGGCCCGCTCCAACAATCACCACTCGCCTTGCTTGTTTCATTGTTTTCCTGGGTAGTACTGGAATGAGATAAGGATAGTCCCATGAGCAGAAGCCAGTGCAACTTTTTGTCGCGCTCAACAGACTCTTTCATGCTATGGATGCGAGGGGAGCCGGTCGATTCGATTGAATCGCTCTGATTTCACGCGCTGAAAGGAGGCGGCAGATTCTTTGGTCTGGTGGAAGCAGCGGGTCAGGCTGGCGCGTTGTGCCCGCCGATGGCGATGGGATAGGCTTCGGGGGTGGTTTCGGCGTTGTGCGTCCGGGACCGGAACCGGGGAGAGCGGATGGCAATGGGCAGGAAGGTTGCGGGATGTCTGGCCCTTCTGGGGCTTCTGGTCGTGTCGAGTTGGCAAGGGAAGGCGCTGGGGCAGCCGGCCGCTGTGGTCAAGGAGGACCCTGCCGGCGACGATGCGGCCAATCCGGGACCGCTGGCCGGCGATTTGTCAGGGGCGCTCGAAACGCGGTCAATTCATAAGGCGATGCGCAAGGTGGCGGACTGGCAACTGCGCACGGGCGAGGCCCGCTTCAGCACCGACTGGACCTATGCGGCGCTCTATGCCGGCCTGCTGGCGGCTTCTCGCACCACGGGCGACGCCCGCTATCACGATGCGGTGCTGGGTTTTGCGGAGCGCACCGGCTGGAAGCTGGGCCCCCGGTTTGGCCATGCGGATGACGAGGCTGTGGCGCAGGCGTACCTGGAACTCTATCTCGAACATCCCGCGCCGGAGCGGATGGCGGCGATCAAGGAAGAGGCGGACAAGCTGCTGGCCCAGGGGGGCGACAGCTCTCCGGTGGAGCCGGAAAAGGAGCTGTGGTGGTGGTGCGATGCGCTGTTCATGGCGCCGCCGGCGCTGGCCCGGCTGACCAAGGCGACGGGCGACAGGCGCTATCTGGACCTTATGGACCGGGCGTGGTGGCGGACCTCCGGCAACCTCTACGACCCGGAGGATCACCTCTATTCGAGGGATGCGAGCTTTCTGAACGCGCACGAGAAAAACGGGAAAAAGCTCTATTGGTCGCGGGGCAACGGGTGGGTGCTGGGCGGGCTGGCCCGGGTGCTGGCGTACATGCCCGCGGACTACCCCACCCGCGGCAAGTATGTCGCGCAGTTCAAGGAGATGGCGGCGGAGGCGGCGGCCATTCAGGGCGAGGACGGGCTGTGGCGGAGCGGGCTGCTGGATGCCGGAGCATATCCGGCACCGGAGGTTTCGGGCTCGGCCTTTTTTACCTATGGGCTGGCCTGGGGCGTGAACGAGGGCCTGCTGGACCGGAAGACCTATGGGCCGCGGGCGGCCAGGGCGTGGAAGGGCCTGGTGGGGCACATCTACGCGGACGGGCGGCTGGGGTCCATCCAGAAGATTGGCGGGGCGCCAGGGCAGTTGAGCCCAGGGGGCAGCTATGTGTACGGGGTAGGGGCGTTTCTGCTGGCGGGGTCGGAGCTGGACCGGCTGGCGACGGCGGGGCGGTAGAGGCCCGTGGTGAAAGTCCTGTTTTGAAAGGGCGCGACTTTAGTCGTGCCGCAAGAGCTTAAGAATCAACGCTGCTTTAGCCGCTGAGGTGCTGTTTTTCATAAACTCCGACTTCCACCACAGGCTGCTAAGAGCGATCCTTCCTGCACAGTCCTGCACGGTTAGCGTAAATGGGCTGCGGAGGAAGGAGAACTCCCGGATTGGAAGTGCGAAACCAATCCAGCAGGGGCTAAAGCCCAATGTTTTAATCGGCTTTAGCGGCACGACTGAAGTCGTGCCCTGACACTTCGATGGCATTTATGGAGTTTTTTCGCAGCCAGTCTGACAGGCCATTCCGGGGCCGGGGCCGGGTCCGCACGGGGTTGCGCCTTCCCACTCATGCCCGCGAAATGGCTGCGGATTTGGATGGGGCGCCCCGGCACTGAGGCGGGGGGTGGCGATGTGGATGCGGGCCGGGCGGAGCTGAAACGGAACTATGCTAGGATTCATCCACCAAGCGCATCTCTGAATTCCTGCACAGCTCTGTGACGCGGATTCAAGCGGCGCTCCCCCCCCGGCAAAGGCCCTTTGCGCAGATGCTGTTTCCCACGGTCGAGTACGCGCTGTTCTTTCTGGCGGTGCTGGCCATTGCCTGGAGCCTTTATCGCTTTCCGCGGACCCACAAGGGGTTTCTGCTGCTGGCGAGCTATGTCTTTTACGCATTCTGGAACTGGACGTACCTGCCGCTGCTGATCGGGATATCGATCTTCAGCGGGCTGGTGGCGCAGCGGATTCAGCGCAGCGAGTCGGCGGGGGCCAGGAAGCGCTGGCTCGTGGCGGGAGTGGTGGCCTGCCTGGCGGCGCTGGCCTACTTCAAATACACGGCGTTTCTGCTGACCAACCTGCTGGCGGTGTGGGGCCGTTTTGCGCCGCCGCCGCGGATTCCTGTCTATTCGCCGCTTTTGCCGCTGGGGGTGTCGTTCTTTGTGTTTCACGCCATCTCGCTGCTGGGCGACTGCTACCGGCGGAAGGTAAAGGACCCGGTGAAGCTGGGGGAAGCGCTGCTCTATGTGGCGTTCTTTCCGCAGTTGATCGCGGGGCCGATTCTGCGGGCATCGCGGTTTTTGCCGCAACTGGCCGTGCGGCGCAATCCGGAGTCGATCCGAGTGAACCGGGCCTTTCTGCTGATTGTGGGCGGGCTGTTCAAGAAGGTGATTGTCTCCAACATGCTGGCCACGCGGCTGGTGGAGCCGGTGTTTCAGTCGCCGCAGGGGTATGGCGGCTGGGACACGCTGCTGGCGGTGTATGGCTATGCGGCGCAGATCTACTGCGATTTCTCGGGGTACACGGACATCGCCATCGGCTGCGCGCTGCTGCTGGGCTACCGGTTTCCGCGCAACTTCAACGCGCCGTATACTGCGGCCGACCCGCAGGAGTTCTGGCGGCGCTGGCATATTTCGCTGTCGAGCTGGCTGCGGGATTATCTCTATTTTCCGCTGGGCGGGTCGCGGCGGGGTAGCCTGCGGACCTATCTGAACCTGATGCTGACCATGCTGCTGGGCGGGCTGTGGCACGGAGCGGCCTGGACGTTTGTGGCCTGGGGCGGGCTGCATGGCGGGCTGCTGGTGGTGCACCGGGCCTGGTCGCGGATTGGCTGGAGGCCGCTGGTGCGGGCGCGGCAGACAGCCGCTTGGCGATGGACGGCGCGGTTGCTGCTATTCCATGCGGTGTGCGCGGGGTGGGTGTTCTTCCGGGCGTCCACGTTTGAGACGGCCTTTGATGTGTTTGGCAGGCTGCGGACGCCGGGGGCGGCCACGCTGGCCACCGGGCCGGTGGTGCTGGTGCTGTTCCTGGGGCTTGCCGGGCAGTGGATGCCTCCGCGGTGGCGCAATGGGTTTGAGGTGGAGATGGGGCGCTGGCCGGCTTTGGTGCGTGGAGCGGCGCTGGCAGCGGCCATTGCGGCGATCGAGATTCTGGGGCCCACCGGGGTGGCGCCCTTCATTTACTTCCAGTTCTAGAGCAGAGATATTGGGCAGATGATGCGCGACGTGCGGTTGAACCACTCAATCCGGCAACTGGGCCTGGCGGCGGCGGGATTTGTCGCGGTCCTTTTGCTGCTGGACTCGGGCGGGCTGGCCAGTTGGGCCAACCGGCTGGAGATGGGTCCTTTGCGGTTGGTGGCGGTCCCGGCTGTCGATGCGCTGCAGAGAGTTCTGAAGCCGCTGGGGGTGGAGGCTGCGCGGACACGGGCGCTGGAGGGGCTGGCCTTGCTGGGCTGGTCGGACGATGCGGCGCTGGTGGCCAAGGAGACGAAGACGGGCTCATCTGGCGCCCCGGCGACCGGGGGCTGCGCGACCGGGGCGACGCCGGCGTCGTTGGGGGCCGTCGCGCATCCGACGACTGGGGCGACCAGCGGTGCCAGGACGCCAGGAGCCGCCGGGGCTGACGCGCCACTGGTGAGCAATGTGCCGCGCATGACTGAGCTGACGCCGCTGCCCCCGGTGGAGGCGGGCCGGCCGCGGGTGGTGGCGCTGGCCGGGGACTCGATGATGGCCGTGGGGCTGAGCGCAACCCTGATGCGGCAGACGGCAACCAACAAGAACCTGCGCATGGTGAAGGTCTTCCGGTCAGGTACGGGGCTGGCGCGCCCCGAGGTCTTCAACTGGCAGGAGGAGTATCCGGCGATGCTGGGCGCGGAGAGGCCGGACGTGGTGATTGTGGCCATTGGCGCCAACGACGGGCAGGGATTTGTGGTGGACGGCAAGGTGCTGGCCTATGGGAGCGAGGGCTGGCGGAAGGTCTACCAGGAGCGGCTGGCGGCCTACCTGGCGATGGTGGGCGCGGGCGGTGCGCGGGTGATCTGGGTGGGGCTGCCGCCGATGCGCGTTCCCACCTATGACGAGAAGATCGCGGAGATCAACCGCATCGCCTACACGGTGGTGAGCCAGGCGCCGGGGGCGACGTGGTGGAATCCGGTCTCGTTTGTGGGCGACGATGCGGGCAGGTTTCGCGAGTTTGTGACGCTGGGCAATGGCAAGACGATGCGGATTCGCTCGGCGGATGGGATTCATCTGTCGGACGAGGGAGCGGGGCTGTTGACTGGGGTGCTGGTGAAGTGGCTGGACCCTCCGGTGGAGAAGCCAAGCCTGCCGGTGGCGGCGGCGGGGGCGCCTCCTGTGGAGCCGCAGGCGACGGTGAGGCCGAAGCGGCGGGCGCGGCGGGCGGCCAAGGGGTAAAGCGATTTTGGGCGCAGGGAGGCCTGGGAGTCGCGAAACGACGCGGATGGGTATTCAAAATATCCGCGGTCTGGATGTCGTAATTTGAAACAGACAAGGCGAACAAAAGAAGAATAAGGCTCAATCTGGTCTTATTTGTAAGTGTATCAAAGTAAACTACTTAAGCTGAAGATGCCGATAAAAACTCCAGAAATCCACGTGTATATCCAGATAAGGGTTGAGTGTACTAGTGGCAAGTTAGTAAAATGGGTGGATGCTGATACGACGGAAATCAAGCAACACGAGCTCGAATACTCCGTTGCAGATGTGGCTGCTGGCTGGAGCGTCTTCTGTTGCACTGGTTGCGGGGGTGGTTTTGTTCACCGCGCGGACTGTGCAAGCCGATGCGCATCCTTCGATTCCAGCGGTTACCGCCCCACCGGCGGTTTCTGTGACGAGCGCGACGCCTGCCTTGATCGGGCCGCATCAAAGCACTGGAACTGTATCGTCGGATATGCTTCGCGGCATCGCCTCCTGGTATGGAGGGATGTTCAACGGCCGCAAGACGGCCAGCGGAGAACGGTTCGACATGAATGCGATGACCGCATGCCACCCCACGCTGCCCTTTGGGTCGCTGGTGCGGGTGGTCAATCTGGACAACAGGAAATCGGTCGTGGTGAGGATCACGGACCGCGGGTACCTTCTTGATGGGCGGGTGATTGACCTCTCCTGGGGCGCCGCCCAGAAGATCAAGATGACCAAGGACGGGATTGTCCCGGTTCAGTTGGAAGTCATCTCCATGGGAAAGACCCCTGCCGTCAAATAGACGGGAGGGAGCAGGAAACAGGAACGGCCAGCCCCAAGGGCTGGCCGTTCCTGTTTGAGGAGCTTCCTGAGCCTCAATGCGAGCTACTCGGTCTCGGGGTGCTTGAATGGCTTTTGGAGGTAGAGGCGGGCTTCGTTGACGGCGCCCTGGGTGTTGTCGTTGGTCTGGACAGCGAGGCGATACTCGTTGACGGCGCGGTCGCGCTGGCCGGTGAGGTCAAAGATCTTGCCCAGCTGGATGTGGCTCCAGACCTCGGTCCAGCGAGGCTCGCCATCGCCGCGGAGGGAGTCGCGATAGGCGTTGACGCTGGCCTGGTAATTGCGCTGGGAGAAGAGCACCTCACCGATGCGATAGCTGGCCAGGGAACTCTGCGCGTTGGCTTCCAGGGCCTTCTGGTACTCGTTGAGGGCGCCGGCCAGGTCTCCCTGGGCCACGAGCTGCTGGCCCTTGAGGATGGCGATGCGGACCTGGAGGTCTGGGGTGGATTTGAGGAGCCAGTTCTGGGGGTCGATGGCGATGTGGCGGGGGCGGCCGAAGGTGTCGGCGATGAACTGGGTGTTGGTGCCGACGACTTCGACCTTCTGGGTTTCGGTCTTGCCGTCGGTATCGACCCGCAGCTCGACCGGCATACGGAAGAGGTCGAGATCCTGGCCGATATCGCCGATGGTGCGGAAGCCCTTGTTGTTGCCCAGCCGGTAGACGGCATATTTGTTGGTGAACTGCGGCGCGCCGGTGCCGTCGACCCATTGGGCGAAGAAGGCGGTCAACTGCTGCTGGCTCTGGGCTTCAGCCACCTTGGCGAAGTCGGAGGCGCGCAGGGAGCCGTCCGTGAACTGGCTCAGAGCCCCTTTGAGCGTGGCGAGGAAGGCCTTGTCGCCCAGTTCCCAGCGCAGCATGTGGAAGATCATGGCGCCCTTTTCCAGGGTCATGGACTGGAACTCGGGGGAGAACGGGCTCAGACGGCCGGCGCTGGAGAGGGGGATGGTGTCATAAGCCAGCGCCCCGGCCGAGACGTCCTGCAGGGCGGTGCGCATGGCGCCCTTGCCGCTGTCTTCCTCCAGGTACATCAGCTCGCCGTAGCGGGCCATGCCGTTGGTGATCCAGGCGTCGTTGAGGGTGCGAGGGCTGACCTCGGAGCCCCACCACTGGTGGGCGATGGTGTTGGCCAGCAGGCGCACGCCGGACTTGTCGCCCATGCGCGAGCCGAGAATGGCGGCCAGTTCAGGAGCCCACACGGCGGGCAGGGTGTCGTCGGGCAGCTCCACCACGTTCAGGTGGGCGGTCTCCGGCTCGCCGAAGCTGTCTGTGAAGAAGTCGTACTGTTTGGCGGCGGTCTGGGCCACGTCGTTGGCCGCCTGCTGATGGCTGACGGTGAGGTAGACCTTGACGTTGCCCGGTCCGGAAGAGACCGGCGCCACAAACCTGCCCGCTATCACGGTTCCGGGGAATCCCGGCCTGGCCCAGTTGAAGTCGTACTGGTCGCCGGGCTTGCCGCTGGCGAGGGTGATGGACTTGGCGCCGCCCTTGCTGCCGCTGGCCAGAACCCTCATGCCCTGGGGGACGCGGATGTGCATCTCGGCGGTGAAGCGGTTGGTCATGTAGCCGGTCATGGGGAACCAGCGGGCGGCATAGAGCAGGTAGGTGATGGGTTCCTGGATGGCGGCCAGCTTGAGGCCTTCGACGGGACCGTCTTCCGCGCCGGTGATGGTGCCCTCGTAGTCAAAGGTCCAGACCTCGACCTTGCCGCGGACGAAGGGAATGGCGGGAGCGACGCGGATGGTGCCGTCGGCGGAGCGGTCGCCGGTGAGGAGCTTGCCGTTGGCGTCGGCGATCTTGTTGACCTTGAGCGCCGGGTGGAAGCCGAAACTCACCAATTCGGCATTTTCAGGCGCGGTAAAGCTGACCGCCGCCTTGGCGACGATGTGGTGGGTGGCCGGGTCGAGTTCGGCGTCGATGGTGTAACCGGAGATGGCGAGCGCGGCCCGCTCGGGCCGTTGCGCGGCCAGGGGAGAGAGCAGAACGATTGCGCAGGCCAGACCGCCCGCCAACGGCAACAAGCTCATTGTTCTACGCATTGCAGTCATTATCGCAGCCATCGTTTTTCTTCCTGTTTGATCGATGCTAATCCAAGTTCTGAACGGACTTTCAGTGTTGCACGGCTTGCGCGGCGTCGCGGGGCGAATCGGGGCCGGGCTGGGCCAGGCCCAGGATCTCCAGGGTAATGGCCGCCACCCTTCCGATTGCGCCTTCGCCGGTTGCGCCCGCCGGGAGGGTATTGAGCAGGCCCCGGATGCGCGCCAGTTCCTCCATCATGGACTGGCGGGGAGGGCCATCGGGTAGCAAGGGCTCGATTTGCTCCACAATATTTGCGGCGGTGAACTGGTCCTGAATCAGCTCCGGCACCACCCGCTTCTCCGCGATCAGGTTGACCATGGCCACATGGGGCACGGTGACGACCCGCTTGGCGATGGCGTAGGTGAGGTGCGAGACGCGGTAGACGACGACGAAGGGGTTGCCGATAAGGGCCGCCTCCACGGTGGCCGTGCCGCTGGCGACGATGGAGGCGCGGGCGTGGAAGAGGGCGGCGGGGGCATCGTTCACCAGATGAATGGGCAGGGCTCCGCCAAGCTGGTTTACCAGGTGGAGAACCATGGCCCGCTGATCCGCGTTAAGAGTGGGCGCGAGGGGCAGGAGAAACTCAAGACCTTGCTGCGGCAGCTTGCGCGCAGCGTCGAGCATGACGGGCAGATGATCGCCAATCTCCTTGGCGCGGCTGCCGGGAAGGAGGCCAATCCAGGTGCGGGCGGGGTCGAGGCCGTTGTCCGCGGCGAACCGGGCGCGCGGAGTGGTGGGCGGGGGCATCTCGGCCAGGGGGTGGCCGACGAACTCAGCCTGGACGCCGTTGTCGCGATAGAACTGCTGCTCGAAGGGGAAGATGACCAGCATGCGGTCGATGTACTTCTGGACCAGCTTGATGCGGTGCTTCTTCCAGGCCCAGAGCTGCGGGCTGACAAAGAAGATGACGGGAATGCCGAGGCGGTGGAGCTCCCTGGCGAGGCGGAAGTGGATGTCGGGAAAGTCGATGAGGACGGCCACGTCTGGCCGCCGGTCGCGCACGGCCTGTTTGAGGCGGCCGAATTCGCGATAGATGCGGGGCAAGTGGCGGATGACCTCGGTGATGCCCATGACCGCCATGTCCTCAGAGCGGACCACGACCTCAAGGCCCGCCGCGGCCATGCGCTGGCCGCCCATGCCAAAGAAGGCGGCGGACTGGCCGGCGGCGGCAAGGCGCTGGCGAAGGGCGCTGACCAGCAGGGCTCCGTAGTGTTCGCCGCTGGCCTCGCCGGCCGAGATGAAGAGGGTGGGTGGCATCGGACTCAACCTCATGATAGCGGCTGGCCGGGCCGGGGCGAGTGGGCAGGAGTTACCGCGGGCGCGCCGCGTATTCGCGGTCAAGCAGGGACATGAGGTGGAGCGAGGCAAAGGCGGAGCCCCGGCGGGCGGCCTCGCGCATGGTGCCTTCGTGGACAAAGCCCAGGCTGCGGTAGACGTGGAGGGCGCGGGGGTTGTCCTCGAAGACGTCGAGAAAGAGGCGGTGAGCGCCGAGCCGCTGAAAGGCGATGTCGAGCAGCTCCTGAAGAATGTGGCGGCCGAGGCCCTGGCCCGGCGTGGCAATGACGATTCTCTTCAACTCGATGGAGCCGGAGGTCTCCTGAAGGCCGCGGAGGATGGCAAAGGCGCGGAGGCCGCCGCCGGGAGCGTCCGCGACCAGGTAGCGTGCGTCGGACGAGGCGAGAGTCGCCTGGTGCCGCTCCTCGGACCAATGACCGACAAACTCCGAGGCGATGGGCGAGCGCTCCAGGGCGGCGATGTGAGGAATATCGGCTGGAAGTGCGCAGCGAAGGAGCATGAATCTCAGGGTAATGCAGCGGAGGGGCGGAGACGGTTGCTGCCGGCTGGGCGACCTGGTCAACGGTTCGCGGTATGCTTCGTCTATTGGAGTGAGGCTGTGAAAACTGTGAAAGCGATGACCCATCGACCCGGCTCCTTCCTTGTGGCATCTCTGCTTGCGCTGGCGGCTCTGCCGGGAGCGAGCTTCGCGCAGAAGCCTGACAGCGGCGAGCCCGCGTTGCGGCTCAAGGTGGAGGCGCGCGAGGTGGTGCTGCCGGTGACGGTGCGCGACAGGAAGGGCGCACTGGTGGCGAGCCTGCAGAAGAGCGACTTTACGCTGACAGAAGACGGCAGGCCGCAGACCATCAAGAGCTTTACGCGGGAGGCCGGCCTGCCTTTCCGTCTGGGTCTGCTGGTGGATACCAGCCGGAGCCTGTCCGGGGCGATTGAGAGCGAGCGCAAGGCGGCGGGCAAGTTTGTGGACCAGATGCTGCCGGGCGAGCCGGGCACGGACAAGAAGGCCGCGGCGGGGAAGGACGAGGCTTTTCTGCTGCACTTTGACCGGGAAGTGGAGCTGCTGGAGGACTTTACCGGCTCGCGCGAGAAGCTGCACAAAGAGCTGGATGAGATGGGGCCGTCGCGGGGCGCGCGGGACGACCCTGGGGGTCCGGAGACCAGCGATGACGAGCGGACGCGGACGCGGGGGGGCAGGGGCGGGACGCAGCTTTACGACGCGATTTTTCTGGCATCGGATGAGCTGATGAGGCCCAGGGATGGACGCAAGGCGCTGGTGGTCTTCTCCGATGGGCTGGACCGGGGCAGCAAGGACAGCATGAACGACGCGGTGGACGCGGCGGACCGGGCCAACGTGGCGGTCTACACCATCTACTTCAAGGGCGTGCAGGAGCGGAGAGAGAGCAACTTTCCTGAGATGGGCGATGACCGGCGCGGGGGCGGCTATCCCGGAGGAGGAGGTGGCTATCCCGGTGGGGGCGGTGGCTACCCTGGCGGCGGCGGCTATCCGGGCGGCGGAGGGCGGCGCGGGCCGGGCGGCGGCGCCGAGCGGCTGCCCGAGGCGGACGGGAAAAAGATCTTAGAGAAGATTGCGGTGCGCACCGGGGGGCGGTTCTTCGAAGCCAAAAGGAAGGAGAACCTGGAAGAGATCTATGACCAGATAGTGGAGGAGCTGCGCGGCCAGTATGTGCTGAGCTATACGCCGGACGTGGTGGACAAGGACGGCGGGTATCACAAAATCGCCCTGAAGGCGGCGAAGGACGACCTGACCGTGGTGACGCGCGAAGGGTACTACGCGCCGGGCGGAGACGGGAAGTAAGACTGGCGGCCGGACGAAAGTTGCCGCGGAAGAAAAGAACCGGGGCGCGGACAAGCCCGCGGCCCCGGAGGAAAGAAAGTCAGGGGATTCAGAGATGGTGGCCGTGAGGGCCTAGTCTTCCGGGGCCTGGGGCACGCGGGTCCAGACGCGGGAGAGGAAGATGCCTCCGGCGACGATGGTGGAGGGGGTTCGCTGGGCATCGGCAACCGAGGTGGCGATGAGCCTGCCGTCCTTGAGGACGGACCCGGTGATGACAAAGTCATCGTATTGGAGGGTCTGGGTGGTGCCGACGGTGAGGATGCGGGAGATGACGCCGGTGCCGTTGCAGTTGACGGTGTAAGTGCCGGCCTGGGTGCCGGAGACGATGGTTCTCTCGCCCGTGGTCGAGCCGGGCGTGGGCTTGTTCACAGTAAATGTCCCGGTAAAACTTCCCTTTCCATCCAGTGTGCGCTTGCCGAAGGCGACGCCGACATTGGCGCCATAGGTGCCGACGATGGCGTAGTCGCCGTCCAGGCTGGCGACGGTGTAGCAGGGCGGTGTGGACTGGGCGTTTGCCTTGGGCGCGCCCAGGAACAGGGTGGGGGCGAGGGCGAGCGTGGCGAGGACGAGCTTTTTGCTGAGCATGATGCTTGATCTCCTTGGGGAATGCGTGGATGGGGTTCTGGTTCCGCGGCGGGGCTGGCAGTTCCGCTTCAAAGCGACAGATCAGAGTTAGTCCTCAGGCAGCCAGAGATAGGCGTGGCCGGCGTAGTTTGCGTCATGCCAGCGGCCGGCAACCTGACCCCTGGCGTTGATAGAGAAGCCTCCCGAGCCGAGGTTGGAGCCGGGAACGGCAAGCTGGCCGGGAATGCTGAAGGTCCAGGTCCTCCCATTGGCCAGGCGAACGAAGGAGTGATTCTCGAAGTTCGAGTCGGTGTAGAACCCGGTGGTGGTTCCCTGCAGGTTCATCGCCATCACATTCGTGCCGGCATTCGCTTGTGCGCCAATGCCGGGAGCTTGAAAAGTGGTCATCTTGCCGTCGGGCAGGCGCTCGAATCCCACGTTGAGACCGGTGTCCTGGGCGACGTAAGAGCCCGCGATCACGCCGAGGTCGTTGATAAAGGCGCTGTTGGACGGTGTAGACGGAAAGCCAGGGAAGTCGAAGTTGAAAAAGTGGCCGTTGGCGGTGCGGACAAAGCCATGGCTGCCGCTACCGGGGTCTGTGACGGCGCCGGTGATGGCTCCGGCGTTGTTGATGCCGTAGGGCCACGTGCCCTGGTAGAGGCCCGCGCCCGCGCTGGGATCTTCGAAGGTGGTGATCTTGCCGTCCGGGGTGCGCACATAACCGTGGGTGTTGAAGTTGGCATCCCAGTAGTCTCCGGCGACGACGCCGAAGTCGTTGATCACCGCGGACCAGGTTCCCTGATACGAGCCTGGAGCATCGCCCGCACCGGGAGCATCGAAGGTCGCGAACCTGCCGTCGGGATAGCGCAGAAAGCCGTGCTGGATGCTGTTGGAGTCGACATACTCTCCGGCAACCACCCCAAAATCGTTGATGGCCTCAGGGCAGGTGCACCCCGCGACAGGGTCCGCGCCCGGTACGTCAAATTCGGTGAACTTGCCTCCGGGGGTGCGGACGAATCCGTGGGTCCCGTAGTTGCTGTCGGTTACGTTGCCTGTGATTTCGCCTCGAATGTTGATGCCCGAAGGCTGGGTCCCCTGGTATGCGCTTGTGCCGGCGCCGGGGGCATCGAAGACGATGAGATGCTGCGCCTGCGCCCGAGTGGCGGACGCGATCGCGGCAAAGACAACAAGCGCGGCGCAGAATTTGAAGCTGATTGACTGCTTGCATGGACCTGACGGGGTCTGCATAGTATGCTCATTTCCTCCGGGGACGGTTGAGTTTCGAGGGGAAGCTACCTGGGGGAACCTCGACTGCCACGACTCTGCACCTTAGGCCTGCCTTTTGTCTTGACGGATTTCTGACTTTTTCCTGAAAGCGGATGACGGATTTATGACGGCCAGCAAGTCCTTTGTTTACCGGTTCGCGGACGTGGAGGTGCGCGAGCGGGAGTTCCGCGTCACAAAGGCGGGCGATGCGCTGGCGGTGGAGCCGAAGGCCTTCCGGGTGCTCCTTATTCTGCTGCGCAATCCGCAGAGACTTATCTCGAAAGATGAATTGTTGAGCGCGGTGTGGGGCGATGCGGCGGTGACGGAGAACTCGCTGACGCGGGCGATTGTGAAGCTGCGCAAGGCGCTGGAGGACGACTCCCGGGAGCCGCGATTCATTGAGACGGTGGCGACAGTGGGCTACCGGTTCTTGTGCCCGGTTGAGTCGTTTGAGGATGCTCGGGAACCGGGAGAAGGGGAAGCAGCCGAGGAAGCGGCCGAGCGCGAAGAGGCGGTTCAGTCCGTTGCTCTGGCGCAGAACCGCGCGGCCCATGACGCCTCGGTTTGGAAGTGGGTGGCCGGGTGCGCCATGCTGCTGCTGGCGCTGGGCGCGGGATGGCTGAGCCGCAAACACGTGCAGGAGAAGTGGGCGCGGGAGTCGGCCGAGCCGGAGATCGCCCGGCTGCTGGAGGGCGGAAAGTATCCCGAGGCCGCCGCGCTGGCCGTGAAAGCGCGCGCCGCGCTGCCCGGTGACCTGACCATCCAGAACCTGTGGATGCGGGCGACCGGCGAGGTGACGATCAAGACCGACTCGGCGGGGGCACAGGTGGACTACCGGCCCTATGACGGAGACCCCAACGCATGGACGCCTCTGGGCAGGACGCCGGTGGAGAAGGTGCGCCTGCCGCAGGAGAACTATGTCTTCCGGGTGACAAAGGAGGGTTATGCGCCGGTGCAGTTTATCGGCGCGCCGCCGGGCACACTGCTGGCCGGGGAGGCCAGTGTCTTCGATATCGCGTTGAAGCTGTGGCCCGCGGGCTCGGTTCCACCAGAGATGACGCCGGTGGCGGGAGATGGCGCGAGCCTGACTTATCCCTTCGTTGGCACCCCTTATCTCCAGGTGGAAGATTTTCTGATCGACCGGCACGAGGTAACAAACGAGGATTTCAAGCGCTTTGTGGATGCGGGCGGGTATACGCGGCGGGAGTTTTGGAAGGAGCCCTTTGTGCGGGACGGGAAGACGCTGACCTGGGACCAGGCGATGGCGGTCTTCCATGATGCGACGGGGCGGCCGGGGCCTTCTACGTGGGAAGCGGGGAGCTTTCCAAGCGGACACGGACAGCACCCGGCGAGCGGGGTGAGCTGGTATGAGGCGATGGCATATGCGGCCTTTGCCGGCAAGAGTCTGCCCACGGCCTATCACTGGTTGCTTGCCTCCCAGGAGGCCGGCAATACGCCGCTGATTGCCAAGGGGAGCAACTTCCGGCCGGACGGAACGCAGCCGGTGGGCGCGCCGGGCACACTGAGCGGGTTTGGCACCACCGACATGGCGGGCAACGTGAAGGAGTGGTGCCTGAACGAGACCTGGGACCACAGCCGGGCGATCATGGGCGGGGGCTATGGGGAGCCGGACTACATGTTCTACCAGTCCGATGCGCGGCCGGCGTGGGAACGGCGGGAAAACTTCGGGTTCCGGTGCGCGAAGATGAAGGCGTCGAAGGAGGCGCTGGGGCGCATCGAGGGGACGGTGCGCGACTACTGGCATGAGAAACCTGTCTCCAATGAGGTGTTCCAGGCGATTGCCGGCCTGTTCCGCTACGACAAGACGCCTCTGAATGCGCGCGTCGAAGAGCGGAGCGAGAACGAACACACGCTGCGGGAGCGGGTAAGCTTTGATGCGGCCTACGGCGGCGAGCGGGTGACGGCGTACCTGTTTTTGCCCAAAAGCGGGGTCAAGCCGTGGCAGACCGTGGTGCTCTTCCCTGGCGCCATGGCCACTCTGGAAGACCAGCTGAACTTTCCGGAGGTCGAGGAGGCATACGACTTCATCTTGAAGAGCGGGCGCGCGCTGCTCATGCCGGTCTACAAGGGAACCTATCAGCGGCGGGATGGCTTTGTGCCAGGGGGCAACAAGCCGGGGTTCTTCCGCGACCATGTGATTGCCTGGTCAAAAGACCTGGGGCGGACGGTGGACTACCTGGAGACCCGCAAGGACATGGATGCGGGCCGGCTGGCGTACATGGGATTCAGCCTGGGGGGCGCTGAGACGCCCCTCCTGCTGGCCGTTGACAAGCGGTTCAAGGCGGCGGTGGTGCTGTCAGGCGGATATCAGAACAGGAAGTATCTGCCGGAGTCGGACCCGTTCAACTTCTCCGCCCACATGACGACGCCGGTGCTGATGCTGAGCGGGCGGTACGACGATGACTTTCCGATGGAGTCCTCGCAGAGGCCGTTTTTTCAGCTCCTGGGGACGCCCGCAAAGGACAAGAAGTACGTGATCTACGAGGGCGGGCACGGGGAGTTTCCGCGGCCAGCGGCGGTGCGGGAGACGCTGGACTGGCTGGACAAGTACCTGGGGACGGTGGGGCGGTGAGCTCGCGAGGGTGGCTCTAAGAGACAGAAGCCCAATTGAACGGGAGGGAGGCGCTGCTTCCCACGCCATCAGGGCTGTGCACCTATATATTTAACCCAAGCGTTTCGGTTTATGGTATTCTCTGGTCATGCCAACCGTCCTGAGGCTTGGCGCGTTGCGGGTCGTGATCTATCCCAACGACCATCGTCCTGCCCACGTACACGTGATGGGGCAGAGCCATGAAGCAGTGTGGGAGTTGAACATACCGCCCGGCAGCGTTGCTCTCAGGGAGAACTACGGCTTTGCACGGCACGATTTGAATGTCATCGAACGGAGCCTGGTGGATAGCCTGGCCCTGCTGGTGCGTGAATGGGAGAGGATTCATGGAGTCGTTTGATAAGTTCGACCAGGCAAACCGCCGGGGCAGGGACGTGCAGGCAGCCTTTCCGCACGCGCTGGCCGCACGGTATGACCGGCTTGCCGGGCGCGTGGTCATCGAGTTGAGCACGGGACTGCATGTGGCCTTCGCGCCCAGCGACGCGCAAGGCCTGCAGTCCGCGACCCCCGCACAACTCGACAGCATCGAAATTTCGCCATCGGGTCTTGGGATTCACTTTCCCAGGCTGGATGCGGACTTTTATCTGCCCGCACTGCTGGAGGGCTTTCTGGGGTCCCGGCAATGGATGGCGAGGCGCATGGGCGCAAAGGGCGGCTCCGTTTCGAGCGCGGCAAAGTCCATGGCAGCGCGGCGTAACGGCGCTCTTGGCGGACGTCCCGCGAAGCGGGTTATTGCCTGAATTGCCTATACCCAGGCGGCGCGCTGAGGTGAGGGCGCCGACGATCAATCCCCGGCCTGTGAATCGCGCACTTCCACTGCAACAAATAGCGACGACAAAGGCAATCGCGGGTGTGCGCCACGGGCGGCGCCGCGCTAGTAACCCATGATGTTGTAGCCGCAGTCCACGTACATGACTTCGCCGGTGATGGCGCTGGAGAGGTCGGAGGCGAGGAACAGGGCGGTGCCGCCCACTTCGAGCTGGTCCACGTTGCGGTGGAGGGGGGCGCGGTCGGCGTGGGAGCGGAGCATCTCCGAGAGGTCGCCAACGCCGCGGGCGGCCAGGGTCTTGATGGGGCCGGCGGAGATGGCGTTGACACGGATGTTGCGCGTACCCAGGTTGGCGGCGAGATAGCGGACGGTGGATTCAAGTCCGGACTTGGCCACGGCCATGACGTTGTAGTTGGGGACGACCTTCTCGGCCGCGTAGTAGCTGAGGGTCATCACGGAGCCGCCCTCGGTCATGAGGGGCGCTGCGCCGCGGGTGACGGCGATGAGCGAGTAGACGCTCACGTCCATGGCGGTGCGGAAGCCCTCGCGGCTGGTCATGAGGAAGTCGCCCTTGAGGTCGGCGGCGGGCGCAAAAGCCACGGCGTGGACGAGGATGTCGAGCTTGGCGTACTTGTCCTTGAGGGCAGCGAAGAGGGTTTCGATCTCCTGGTCGTTGGAGACGTCGCACTGGAAGCCGGAGGCTCCGGGAAGCTCGTCGATGAGCGACTGGGCTTCCATTTTCATGCGCTCGTTCTGGTAACAGATGGCCAGGGTGGCTCCGGCCTCGTGCAGCTTCTGGGCAATGCCCCATGCGATGGAACGCTTGTTGGCCAGCCCGAAGACTACGGCCGTCTTACCCGCCAAATCGATCATTCTTGTCCAAATCCTCCGTGGTCCGTGCCCGGTGTGGGGAAAGGCGCGTCCAGCCGTCTTTTAGAATATCAGCCGCCCAGGTCCACAAGCTCGACTTTGCCCACGGGACGCTCAAGAAAACGGGAGCCGAGGCGCTCGAACTTCTCGACGGAGTCGGTAGCGAAGCAGCGAATCTCCACCACCTGCGGTGGGGCCAGGACGGAAGGCAGGGGGCTGCCGAAACTGGCAGGGAGGGTGTTGAAAATACGGACCGCGGCCTGGGCGGCGGCTTCGGCGGAGTCGATGACGCTCATGCCGGGGGGGACAGCCCGCTCGAAGAGGGCGCGCAGAAGCGGGTAGTGGGTGCAGCCGAGGACCAGGGTGTCGGGATGGAGTCCGGCGGCGGCGGCTTCGGCGTTGAGTTCGGCGAGGTAGATGCGGATGACCTCGGCGGTGACGGCCACCTGCGCCCCCTGCGACCCCTGCGGTGGGGCCACCCCGGCTTGCGCCGCGAAAGACAAGGCAGCGGCTGGGGAAGGGGTCCAGCCCTCTTCAACGAGGGGGACGAGGAGGGGGCAGGCTTTCTCGATGCCGCGCAGGCCGCGGGCCTGGCAGGCGGCGGCGTAGGCGTGGCTCTGGACGGTGGCGTCGGTGGCGATGACCAGCACGTCTCCGCTGCGGGAGGCAGCGCGGGCGGCCTCGGCTCCCGGCTCGATGACGCCGAGGACGGGAACAGAGACGGCGTCCTGAATGGCGTCGAGAGCCAGGGCGCTGGCGGTGTTGCAGGCGATGACGAGGAAGTCCGCGCCTTGCTCATTGACCAGGAAGCGGGCGCTCTGGGCGGCGTAGCGGGCGATGGTCCGCCGGGATTTGGAGCCGTAGGGAAGGCGGGCGGTGTCGCCCAGGAACGCGTACCGGGCCGCCGGGAGGCGCTCGATGAGAGCGCGGAGGACGGTGAGGCCGCCGAAACCGGAGTCGAAGACGCCAATGGTGGGGGGGGAGGGGGGTGCGGAGTCGGTCACGGGTGGGAGCCCTCGGTGGGTACGGCGGCTGCGGCGAGATAGGTGCGGGTGAGGTCGGCGTGGCCGGCCAGGGTGGGCCGTTCTACCCCGTCCACCAGGAAGCGGACCTGGGTGACGCGGGGCAGATTGGCGTGGAGGGTGCCGCAGATGGACAGGAGGGTGAGGGTTTCGGCCGTGATGCCGGAAGGGTGGCCGGCCGCAAAGCCGCTGGTGAGGTTGACGACCGCGAGCTGGGGCGGGCCGGACTGCAGGTCAGCCTGCGCGCTGTGCGGCAGCGAGTCAGGGACTCTGATGCGGACGGGCTCGTCCACCTGCGCGGCGGCAAGGTGGCGCTGGGCCTGGCTTGGTGATGGAGCCGGAGCGGGCGTGGGCTCCGCGGGCAGGAGGAAGACCTGGGCCACGGAGGCGGCTCCGCCGGGGACGGGGTGGGCGGCGTCGGGAGCAGCGTAGAGGTCAAGGAGCTTGCCGAGGACGGCGCGGGCGCGGGCTCCGGGGTCCGGAGGCAGGGGCAGGGAGTGGACCTGAATGAGCAGGGAGCCGTCGGCGTCGTTGGCTACCAGAAGGGTGGCAGGTTCGGCGGGCTCGACGAGAGGAGCCTCGGTGGGGGCGGAGGCCTGGCCAGCGAGCAGCCGCTGGTGGGCGCGCTGGAGCACCTGCCAGAGCGCGATGCCCATGGCCAGAGAGGCAACGAGAAGGATGGCGAAGAGGACCTTTTGATAGCGGGGAATCATGGCTGGCGGACCCCCGTGTTGCCTGCATCTGCCCGCCACTGAACCAGGGCGGCGGCCAGGGCGGCGGAGACGCGCGCCTGGTAGTCGGGATCGTCGAGCTGGGTGGTGATCTTCTGAGCAGCGTCGCGTTCGGGAGCGACTTCGACGGCCACAGCGGGGCAGGTCATGCTGTCGAGACCGGCCAGGGTTGCGCCGCCCAGGGTGACGGTCATGCCGGATTGCTGGAGGGCGGAGTTGACAAGGCCTGCGAGGGCCAGACTGCGGGTGACGAAAGCGGACTGGGCGGTCTTCCAGGCGGCGAAACGGGAGGGGGGGGTGGGGGGCAGCGAGGAGGTAAAGAGGTGGATGCCCGCGCCGCTCTCGGAGGCGTGGAGGCTGAGGCAGGCGGCCGGTACGGCGTGATTGGCGATTTCAGCGCGGCGGGCGGGGTCGACGGAGGCATCGGCGTCGCGGGTGGTGACGACCTGGATGCCGCGGGCGGCGAGCAGGGACTTGAGGCGCTGAGTGAGGGCCAGGGTGAAGGACTTTTCCGGCTGGCCGGGGGCGAGCGGGCCACCGGCGTCGTCGCCTCCATGGGCGGCGTCGAGGAGGACGACAAAGCGCTGCTGGGGGGCAGCGGGTGGCGGGGGCGCGGATTGGGCGGGGGCAAGAAGTGCAGTCAGCCCCAGGGCAAGCGCAGCCCCTGTTCGCCTAGTCCAATGCATAGATGGTCAAGCCGCTGAG
Source organism: uncultured Acidobacteriaceae bacterium (assembly GCA_903849645.1). GTDB lineage: Bacteria > Acidobacteriota > Terriglobia > Terriglobales > Acidobacteriaceae > Telmatobacter. The sequence continues at coordinate 66,881 of CAINJJ010000046.1, forward strand.
AAGCTTGGGGAAGAAGTCGGTGGATTTCTGGGGCATGACGTCGCCGGCGAAGGCCACTTCGCGGAGCTGCTCCATGGTGACGGGTTTGGTGAGAAAGGTGACGTTGGCTTCGCCGCGGCGCACCTGCTCGACCGCCTCGCCTGCGTCGCGGAGGTAGCGGAGGTTGGTCTGCTCGCGGACTTTTTCGGCATCCAGGCCGAGGATGCGATCAAGGAGGATGGAGTGGAGGTGGCTGAGGTCGAGCTGACGCTGGCGCTCGGGCAGGTCGGCCAGGGCTGCGGCCACGGGCTCGGCCTTGGACCGCAGCAGAAGGGCTCCGGCGGCGGTGACGGCGACAAAGGCCGGGGTCTTTTCGCGGCTCAGGGCGGCCATGTAGTTGGTGGCGTCGCCGGTGGGCAGTGACTCAACCGTGAAAAACTCATCGGCGGAGGCGGCAAAGGCAGCCGGGTCAAAGCCGGCGAGGCTGTGGACGACGCGATGGGTGGGCAGAATGGTGAGCCCGTCGGAGTCCATGTTGACGAAGGTCATCATGACGGCGGCCTCGGGAAAGGCCGGCTGGGGCAGTTCGGTGGCCGAGTGCTCGGCCTTGGCCGGGGCCTTGGCGGCGTGTTCCTTGGAGTAGCCGAGGGCCGTCTCGTAACGGTGGTGACCGTCGGCGATGATGAGCTTCTTGTCGGCCATGGCGGTGATCAGGAGGCGAATGGCCGCCGGATCGGTGACGCGCCAGAGCCTGTGGAGCACGCCGTACTCATCGGTGACCTCGGCTTCGGCGGGGCCGTTGCCGTCGTAGAGAATCTTCTCCACGCTGCCGGCGGGGTCGGAGTAGAGCATGAAAATCTGGCCAAAATGCGCATGGGTGGCCTTGAGCAGGTTGAGCCGGTCGCTCTTGGGCTTGGAGAGGGTCTGCTCATGGCGGAAGACGACCTGCTCGGCGTATTCGTGGAGCTTGCCGAGGGCGATGAAGCCGCGCCGCTCCTTCACGATCTCAGTTCCAGGGACCTTGAAGCGCTGCGAGTAGGCGAAGATGGCGGGATCCTTTTCCTGGACCAGCACCCCCTGCTCGCGCCATGCCTTGAAGTCGCGCGCCGCGCGGGTATAAACGCTTTCACCGCGCTCGGCGTCAAACAGTTCTGGCAGTCCGAGGATGATGCGCACCAGGTTGTAGGGGCTGCGCTGGTAGTAAGCCTGCTGCATGGAGGGCGAGATCTTGTCATAAGGCTGCGTGACAACGTCATCGAGGCGTACCGAGGTGGGGTTGTAACGCCATGCGCGGAAGGGGTAGATGCGGGCCATGGGGAAGGTCTTGCTCCCTGTGAAAGCTCAAGAATTTGCGTGCTGTGGTTCGATGCGGAACGGTCTTTGAACCCTGGCGCGCTTAGGGTTGATTGTATCCCAGCATTGAAAGCAGGCTGGTTGCCGGGCTGACGGGAGCGGTATTTGACGTGGACAAAGCAATGATAGGAACGACACGCCGGCCAAGCGCCGATCATGCTAATATCGCCTTCAATTCGTGGTGCTTTCTCGATGATGAAGCTTTGCTTTGAGCGCAAGACGCCCGCCGGGCGCGGCACGCTGGTCCGGCAGGCAGGCCGGTGGTGGATTTGCGCGGGTTTGGCGCTGCTGGGCGTTTGCCTGGCGCGGGCCCAGGACGACCAGTTGAACAAGGTCCACGTGCCTCCGCCTGGGTCGGTTGACGCTGGGAAGTCGGAACCGAAAGGCGCCGAGGCCCCCGCCGCCAGCGGGCCGGACGCGCTCAAGATTCGCCCCGGCGCCCGCATCCGCATGAATGTGGACATGGTGCTGGTGCCGGTGACGGTGACCGACCCCATGAACCGGCTGGTGACAGGCCTGGAGCAGGAAGATTTTCAGGTGTTTGAGGGCGGCGGGCAGCAGAAGATTGCGACCTTTGCCAGCGAAGACGCGCCGGTTTCCATCGGCATCATCTTTGACCTTTCCGGCTCCATGACCTCCAAGCTGATCCGGGCGCGGGAGTCGATTCTGCAGTTCATCAAGACCGCCAACCCGCAGGACGAGTTTTTTGTGATCGGGTTCAACGACCGGCCAGAGCTGATTGAGGACTTTACCAACTCGGTCGAGGACATCCAGGCGCGGCTGGCCACGGTGCGCAGCGGGCACCGGACGGCGCTGCTGGACGCCATCTACTACGGCATGGTGAAGATGAAGGACGCGCGGCACGAGCGCAAGGCGCTGCTGGTGGTCTCCGACGGCGGCGACAACCGTTCGCGTTATACGGAGGGCGAGGTGCGGGCGCAGGTGCGCGAGGCGGATGTGGAGATCTACGCCATCGGCATCTTTGACCCCTACGCCCCCACCCCGGAAGAGCGCACCGGCCCGCAGTTGCTGGACGAGGTGAGCGACGAGACCGGGGGAAGGCTGTTCCGGGTGGACGACCTGGCCGAGATGGGCGACATTGCCGAGAAGATCTCCACCGAACTGCGCAACCAGTACGTGATCGGCTACCGGCCCAAGGACCTGACGCGGGACGGCAAGTGGCGTAAAGTGAAGGTGAAGATCAATCCTCCCGCGGGCCTGCCTCCACTCACCATTCATGCCCGCACCGGCTACTATGCGCCTTTGCAATAACGCGGTTCTTGCGGTTCTGATTGCCGGAGCGGCCCTTTCGCTTCCCGCACAACAGCCGCCAGCCAGCCAACCCACTTCGCAGCCTTCCGGCCAGGTTCCGGGCCAGCAGCCAACGCTGACCGTGGACCGTGACCCGGTGCGTTCGCCGGACGCCGCCGCTCCGGCTGTGACGGCCCCTTCGGCTCCGGGGCTGGTGCGCAAGGAGGGCGAGGGCTACGTCCTGCATACGGACGTGGAAGAGGTGGTGCTGAACGCCACTGTGCTGGACGGCAACAAGCTGGTGCCCGATCTGAAGCGCGATGCCTTTGAGGTCTACGAGGACGGCGTCAAGCAGACGCTGATCAGCTTCCAGCACACCGACGTGCCGGTTTCGATCGCGCTGGTGGTGGACAACTCGGGGTCGATGTCGCGCAAGCGGCCCTCGGTGAACAAGAGCGCGCTGGACCTGATTCAGGCGTCGAACCCGCAGGATGAGGCGTTCGTGGTCAACTTCTCCGACGAGGCGTTTATCGACCAGGAGTTTACCTCGGAGGTGAACAAGCTGCGGGACGGGCTCTCGCACATCGAGTCGCGCGGCGGGACGGCGCTCTATGACGCGGTGGTGGCCTCGGCGGACAAGCTGGTGGCCGACGCGCGGCGTCCCAAGCAGGTGCTGATTCTGATTACAGACGGGGAAGACAATGCCTCGACCCTGAATCTGGAGCAGACCATCCGCCGGGTGCAGCAGCTTTCGGGCCCGGTGATCTACTCCATTGGCCTGCTGTTTGGCGACGAGATGAGCCACGCCGAGGTGCGCCATGCGCGGCGGGCTCTGGAGATGCTCTCGGCGGAGACGGGCGGCATCGCTTTTTTCCCAAAGTCGATTGAGCAGGTGGACCAGATAGCCGCCGAGGTGGCCCGCGATATCCGCAACCAGTACACGCTGGGCTACCACTCGACCAAGCCGACCACCGAGCCGGGCTTCCGCCGGGTGACGGTGCAGGCCGAGGACAAGGCCCACGCCAAGCTGACCGTGCGCACACGGACGGGGTATTTCCCGGTGGCGCGTGTGTTGAAACACACCCCGGCGCTCGAAAAGAAATAGCCGAACCGGTGCTCCTTGGCGCGGTCCCACGGGCGGGGGAGCCGGGAATTGTGCGCTCGTCCCACCTGAGGTCCTGGCAATCATTTGAACGTTTTTCATCAGGCATGAGCTGTTTTGCGCCGTCCCTACGGGACTCCTGGGGTACTACTGGCCCCTCTCCCCACGCTGAAGCGCGGGGCTAAGAACCTCTGCGCCTACGGCGCGTTCGGTCGCGGAACCAGTTTGGTCAACAACCTGGGTTCAAGCGCCTGGCTGCGCCAAGGTTCCGCCCCCCAAGTGCGCGGCTCGATTCGTTTGTAATATGATGAGCGGTCGAGAAAAAACGTTTTACCAAGGAGTTCCAATGAATCATTCATCGCGCCGCGCTGTCGCACGCATCGCCGCGTCTGCAATCCTGGCCCTGACTTGCCTCACGATTTCGGGCATTGCGCAACGCCCTCAGCATCCGCCCAAGCCGACGGGCCCGTGGATGAATGCAGCCCTCTCCGCGGACGAGCGCGCCGACCTGGTGCTGAAGGAACTGACACTCGACGAGAAGATCGCTCTGCTGCACGGCGTGGGCATGCCCACCGACGAGCCGGTGACCCCGGAGAACGCGGACTCGAACCGCGGCGTGGGCTACGTGGTGGGCGTGCCGAGGCTGGGGATTCCGGGCATCGACATGAGCGACGCGGCCTATGGCGTGCGGTCCAGCGGCGTGAACGGGCGCTACTCCACGGCTCTGCCGGCCAACGTGGCCGCTGCGGCAAGCTGGGACACCGACGCCGCCTATGAGTATGGAGCGCTGATCGGCCGGGAGCTGAGGGCGCAGGGATTCAATATGTCGCTCGGGGGCGGCGTGAACCTGACCCGCGAGCCGCGCAACGGGCGGACCTTCGAGTATCTTGGGGAAGACCCCATCCTGGCCGGTACACTGGTTGGCCGGCTGATTCAGGGCACGCAGTCGGCTCACGTCATTGGCGACATCAAGCACTATGCGCTCAACGACCAGGAGAGCGGACGCAACGCCGTGGACATCTCGATCAGCAAGCGCGCCATGCGGGAGACCGACCTGCTGGCCTTTGAGATCGGCATCGCCGAGGGGCATCCGGCCGCTGTGATGTGCTCCTATAACCGGGTGAACGGCGACTTTGCCTGCGAAAACAACTACCTGCTCAATGAAGTGGTGAAGAAGGACTTCAAGTTTCCGGGGTTCATTCTGTCCGACTGGGGCGGGACGCACTCGGACGTGAAGGCGTCGGCTGCGGGCCTGGACAACGAGCAGCCAGGGCGCTTCTTTTACGGCGACCGCTACAAGGCGGCGGTTGTGGCGGGCAAGATTCCGCAGGCCGAGCTGGACGAGCACGTGCACCGGATTCTGCGCTCCATGTTTGCCGCGGGGGTGATCGACTACCCGCGCCAGCGTAGCGTGGTGGACCCGTTCGCGGGCTTTGAGACGGCGCGGAAGATCGAAGAGGGCGGCATTGTGCTGCTCAAGAATGAGCGGGCTGCCCTGCCGCTGAATCCGGCGCGGATCAAGACCATCGCCGTGATCGGGTCGCACTCGGACGTGGGCATGATCTCGGGCGGCGGCTCGGCGCAGGTAGACCCCATCGGCGGCAACGCCATCAAACCCGCCGGGCAGGGCCAGACGCACTGGCTGGAAGAGATATGGTTTCCCACCTCGCCGCTGAAGGCCATCCAGGCGCGCGCGCCCAAGGCTGAGGTCAAGTACGACCCCGGTACGGACCCGGCTGCCGCGGCCGCCGTGGCCAAGGCTGCCGATGTGGCGATTGTGTTCGGCTACCAGTGGGAGAGCGAAGGCATGGATCTGCCGTCGCTGTCGCTGCCCCACAACGAGGACGCGCTGATTGCAGCGGTGGCCGCCGCCAATCCGCACACCATCGTGGTGCTGGAGACGGGCACGGCGGTGACCATGCCGTGGGTGGACGCCCCGGCGGCCATTCTGGAAGCCTGGTTCGCGGGTTCGGACGGGGCCAACGCCCTGGGCAACGTGCTGTTTGGCACGGTGAACCCCTCCGGCAAGCTGCCCAACACCTTCCCCAAGTCGGAAGCGGACCTGCCGCGGCCTACGGTGACCATGCCGCCGCCTGCCTCTTCGGGCTTTGACGGCGCGGCCACCCCGGAAAAGTGGGCGGCTGGCCTGCCGGGCTTCCCCGTGGCTTATGACGAGGGGCTCAAGGTGGGCTACAAGTGGTATGACGCGGAGAAGAAGCCGGTGTTGTTCCCGTTCGGCTTCGGGCTGTCGTACACGACCTACAAGTACTCCGGGCTGGCCGTTGCCCAGGAGGGCAAGATCAAGGTGAGCTTTACGCTCGCCAACGCGGGCGCGCGGGCGGGAGCAGAGATTGCCGAGGTGTACGCCTCGCTGCCCGCCGCGGCGCAGGAGCCGCCCAAACGGCTGATCGGCTTCAGCAAGGTGAAGCTCGAAGCCGGCGAAAAGCGCGTGGTTTCGCTGGAGATCGATCCCAAGTACCTGTCGATCTTCGACGAGCAGAAAGATGGCTGGGTGCTGCTGCCGGGCGAGTATACGATCCTGGTGGGCGGGTCATCGGACAAGCTGCCGCTGAAGGCGACCATCAGCCTGAAGTAACAGTCGGTTCAGTAGAGGCATGTGAGCCCCAGGTCCCGGAAGTCGGGACCTGGGGCTCTCTGCATCAGTGGCGGAAGTGGCGGATGCCGGTGAAGATCATGGCGAGGCCGAGTTTGTCGGCGGCGTCGATCACGTCCTGGTCCTTGACGCTGCCGCCGGGTTGGATGATGGCGGTGGCTCCCGCCGCAGCTACGGTTTCAAGGCCGTCGGGGAAGGGGAAGAAGGCGTCGGAGGCGGCAACGCACCCCTTGAGGGGCAGGACGGCCTTCATGGCGCCGAACTTTGCTGCATCCACGCGGGACATCTGGCCTGCGCCGACGCCGATGGTCTGGCCGTCCCGGGCGTAGACGATGGCGTTGGATTTGACGTGCTTCGAGACGCGCCAGGCAAAGAGGAGGGAGCGGAGTTCCTCGGCCGTGGGGGGACGCCAGGTGACGACCCGGAGGCCGGGGTCGGCTGAGCCGGCGGGCAGGACCGTGGTGCTGAGGCGGGCGGTATCGGCGTCCTGGATGAGCAGGCCGCCGGAGACGTGCTTGACGACGGGACGGGCTGGAGCCGAGCGGACCTCGACAAGGCGCAGGTTCTTTTTGGCGGCGAAGCGCAGGCGGGCCTCGGGGGTGAAGCCGGGGGCGGCGATGGCCTCGACGAAGAGCTTGGCGATCTCCTCTGCGGCTTCGGCGTCGACCTCGCGGTTGATGCCGAGGACGCCGCCAAAGGCAGAGACGGGGTCGGCGGCGAGGGCCTTGGTGTAGGCCTCAAGAACGGTGGCGCCGGTGGCCGCGCCGCAGGGGTTGGTGTGCTTGACGATGATGACCGCGGGGGTGTCGAACTCCTGGGCCAGCTCCCAGCAGGCGTCGAGGTCGACGAGGTTGTTGAAGCTGAGTTCCTTGCCCTGGAGCTGGGTTGCGCCGGCGATGCCCAGACCGGAGCCATCGGAGTAGAGGGAGGCCCGCTGGTGGGGGTTTTCGCCGTAGCGGAGAGACTGCGCGAGGGGGAAGTTGACGCGCAGAACCTGTGGGAGCGCTTGCGTGTCGGGCGCGGCCGGCTCGGCGGGCGCGGGGGCGTCGGCGATCTGGTCGAGGGTGTTGGCGATGGCGGAGTCGTAGGCTGCCGTGGTGGCGAAGGCCTGTTTGGCGAGCCGCCAGCGGGTGGCGCGGCTGAGAGCGCCTTGGGCGCCTTTCAGCTCTTCGATGAGGGCGGGGTAGTCGGCGACGCGGGTGACGATGGCGACGTCTTCAAAGTTCTTGGCCGCGGAGCGGACCATGGAGGGGCCGCCGATGTCGATGTTTTCGATGAGATGGCCGAAGGCGACGCCGGGCTGGGCGGCGGTCTTCTCAAAGGCATAGAGGTTGACGACGACCATGTCAATGGGCTGGATGGCGTGGGCGGCGACGGCGGCCTCGTGTTCGGCGTTGCCGCGGATGTAGAGCAGGCCGCCATGGACCTTGGGGTGGAGGGTCTTGACGCGGCCGTCGAGCATCTCGGGAAAGCCGGTGAGGTCGCTGATGTCGCGAACCGGGAGGCCGGCGGCGCGGAGGGCCGCGGCCGTGCCGCCGGTGGAGACGAGTTCGACGCCGAAAGAGGCGAGGGCCTGGGCGAATTCGACGAGGCCGGTTTTGTCGGTGACGCTCAAGAGGGCCCGGCGAATGGGCTTGAGGGAAAGGGGATCCGGGGTCACGAGGTGCTCCTTGCCTGGGTTCGCCGCCGGGTTCCGGATGGAGCGGAACGTGCGGACAAAAACCACTCTCCAGAGTACATCGAAGGGGGCGGGGCGGCGGGTGGATTGGGGCGATTTGAGGCGGGGTTGAGGGGGATGGATTAAAGTTGAAGGATGGGAAGCTATCCCCCCGCTCCTCCGTCCCGCGAACAGGAACCCATACGCTGGGGCGCCGGCACAGCGCCGGAGATTCTGCCGCCGGATACGGGCTTCAACGCGCCGCCGCCGCAACAGCAGCAGACGATGCGCAAGCCCCGCCCGCGATGGGCGGTGGCGCCGGCCACCTATCTGCTGGTGGGGATCAATGTGCTGGTGTTTGCGGTGATGGTGATGCGCGGGGTAAACCCGATGAATCCCACCTCGGCGCAACTGCTTTATTTTGGCGCGGATCACGCCGGGGCGGTGCTGCAGTACGGCGAGTGGGGACGCATTGTCACGGCGATGTTTGTGCACGTGGGGCTGATCCACCTGGCGACGAACATGTGGTGCCTGTGGAACCTGGGCCTGCTGGCGGAGCCGCTGATGGGGTCGCTGGGCGTACTGGCGGTGTACATATTGACGGGTGCCGCGGGCAACCTGCTTTCGACGCTGCTGAACTGGATTCATCCCCTGCGCGACGGAATGGGGGGCTTCACGTATCCGGTGGGCGCGGGAGCCTCGGGCGCGGTGTTCGGGATTGCGGGAGCGCTGATTGTGCTGCTGAAGTCGCACCGGCTGCCGGTGCCGCCGGTGGAGCTGGCCAAGCTGCGCAAGTCGGTTATTTCTTTTGCGGCCATCAACCTGGCCATTGGCTTCTCGATCAGCGCGGGGACGAGCTTTTTTGGCTCGGGATTGAGCATCGACAACATGGCGCACCTGGGGGGCTTCAGTTGCGGGCTGCTGTTTGCCGCGCCGATGGTGCCGCGCATCGGTTCGCCGCGCGCGCTGTTTCACCGGCGGCTGCGGCTCACTGTGCTGATGGTGGTGACGGTGCTGGTGCTTTTCGGGTTCTTTCTTTCCCATCTGGCGGGGTAGGGCCTGGGCGCAGAGCAGCAATTGCCGTGCAAGAATGTTCTGGTAGGTTGCCCGTGTGACTCCAACCCCTGGGAGGCAGAGCATGGAACGCAGGAACTTTCTGAAGCAGGCCGCCATTGCGGCGGCGGCCGTCGCATCCACAAGTCAACTGAAGGCAGGGCCCAAGACGCCCGCCAACCCAATTGCCCGCCGCGAGCTGGGCAGGACGGGCGAGAAGCTGTCGATTATCGCCTTTGGCGGCATTGTGGTGATGAACGAGGAGACGGGCGCGGCGTCGAATATCGTGGCCGAGGCGGTGGACCGCGGCGTCAACTACTTTGACGTGGCGCCGAGCTATGGCAACGCGCAGGAGCGGCTGGGTCCGGCGCTGGCGCCCTACCGGAACAAGAGCTTTCTGGCCTGCAAGACCGAGGGGCGGCTGAAGGACGACTCGCGGGCGCAGCTCGAGGAGTCGCTGCGCCTGCTGAAGACCGACCATGTGGATCTTTACCAGTTTCACGCGCTGACCAAGATGGCGGACCTGGACAAGGTGCTGGGGCCGGGCGGGGCGATGGAGACCATGGAGGCGGCGAAGAAGGAAGGCAAGATCCGCTACATTGGCTTCAGCGTGCACTCGGCGGAGACGGCGCTGGCGGCGATGGACCGGTATAACTTTGACACGATTCTCTTTCCGCTGAACTGGGTGCTGTTTACGCAGGCGGGTTTTGGTCCGCAGATTCTCAAGAAAGCACAGGAGAAGCGGATGGGGATTCTGGCGCTGAAGGGGATGGCGAAGACGACCTGGGCGGCGGACCAGAAGCAGAACCATCCGCAGCCGAAGTGCTGGTATCAGCCGGCGGCGTTTCCGGACGAGGCATCGCTGGGGCTGCGGTGGACGCTGGGGCACCCGATTACGGCGGCGATTCCGCCGGGAGACGAGCGGTATTTCCGGCTGGCGATGGACGTGGCGCAGAGCTACAAACCGCTGGAGCCGCATGAGGAAGAGGCCCTGCTGGCCGGCGGCAAGGGGCTTGAGCCGATCTTTCACCTGGGGAACGATGTTTAGGGGCGCGGCGCGCCAGCGCGCCTGAAAAGGTCTATTTGCTGGCGGTGGCGGCGAACTTTTTGACCATGGCGAGCAGGAGCTTGCGGTCGCTGTCGTTGAGTGTGGCGGAGTAGCGGCGAATCTGGGAGAGGAAGCGGATCTCCTCGTCGGAGAGCTTCTGGTAGCTGAGCTGAGGGCCCAGGCCGTCTTCCGCAAAGAACTGGGAGATGGGCAGGTCGAGGGCCAGGGCTATCTTGGAGAGGGTGTCGAGCGAAGGCACGGTGTGGCCGTTTTCGACGCGGGAGAGATAGCAGCGCAAAAGGCCGGTCTTCTTTTCGATGTCCCCCTGCGAGAGCCCTTTCTGCAGGCGGTGGGCGCGGATGGTGGTGCCGATTTTCATGAGGGGAAGAGTCCTTTTCGATGCACACCGAGGTGACCCAAGCGATTGCGATCATAAGAATGTTAACTCAAGGGTTAACATGGGTTGCATCGGAATGCAAGGGCAATCGTCACCGAAAACAGTTTGAAGCTGGAAGGAAATGCGGCGGCGGCGGCGCGCCGATTTGACCCGGAATCGGGCGTGGAGCGCGCAGCCGCCGGAGAGCTAGCGGGCCAGTTTCTCGGCGAAGAAGCGGTCGATGCGGGCCAGGGCGTCGGCGGCATCCTGGGCGCGATAGCCGGCCTGGTTGTTGGGGTTCTCGAAGGCGTGGCCGGCATCGGGGTAGATCTTGGCGTCGACGGGCTTGCCGAGCGACTGCATGGAAGCCTCGAAGGCGTGAACGGCTTCAGGGGGGATGCCGTGGTCCTGGCCACCGAAGTTGCCGAGGACGGCGGCGTGAATCTGGGCGAGGGCGGCCTTGTCCGTGGCGAGCGAGCCGTAGTTGACGGCCACGGCTTTGAGCGAGGGCGCGGCGATGGCAAGCTGGAGGGCGAAGCCGCCGCCCATGCACCAGCCGACGGCGCCGATGCGTCCCGGAGCCACGTCCTTGCGGGCCTGGAGGAAGGCGACGGCGGCGGTGAGGTCGCGGACGCCCTGGTCCTGGGGCAGGCCGCGGGATAGCTCATGGGCCAGGTCGGGGGTGGTGGCGAGCTTGCCGCGATAGAGGTCCACGGCGAGAGCCACGTAGCCTTTGGCGGCGTAGCCGGCGGCCTCCTGCTTGATCCAGTCGTTGAGGCCCCACCACTCATGAATGACAACCAATGCGGGGTGGGGGCCGGGGCCCTGGGGAAGGTAGAGAATCGCCTGGGCGGTGGAGTCGCCGCTGGGGAAGGTGACGGGCTGCTGGGCATGGACGGCAAGGGCGGCGAGCAGTAGGGGCAGGGCGCAGAGGATGGGGCGGAGAGACTTCATGGTGGACCTCGGATTGGTGACGATTGTCAGTCAGGGAGGGCGGGGGCGTCAAAGGAGCTTGCGGAGAAAGGCCAACCCCTCCACGGGATTGTCATTGTAGGGCGGGCAGGGTTCAAATCCCAACTGGAGATAGAGGCGGTGGGCGGCGGCCATGGAGGCGGGGGCGGTGTCGAGGTAGACGGCGTAGCGTCCGGCAGTGCCGGCGCGGTCGAGGACGGCCTGGGTGAGGGCGCGTCCGAGGCCGAGCCCGCGGGCTGCGGGGCGGGTCCAGAGGCGCTTGAGCTCCCATGAACGGGGGGCGACCGACTCGGGCAAGGCGCGCCAGGCCACAAAGCCGAGGGGCTCTTCGGCGGCGCGGGCGAGAAGGCTGCCGCCGCCCTGCCGGAGAAAGCTGAGGGGCAGGCGGGCGGCCTCCTGTTCCAGGGAGCCGAAGCAGAAGCGGGCCGCGCCGGGCTGGGCGACGACAAAGCGGCCATATTCGAGGAGGAGTTCGCGGGCCTGGGCGAGGGTGGATTCGGGGGTGGCGGGGGTCAGTTCGAGGAGGTCAAATGCCCGCGGTGCGGACGGGTCGGCGGCCATGCCTGAGTTTACGACGGGTCTGCGGCGGGATCCAAAGCGGGCGAATGGGTAAACCTTCGCCGGGCGGCGTCCGTCTGACTGAATACGAACGGAAAATGGCAGGGGCGCAGATGGGGCGAACGGCGCGGTGTGCGGTTGCGGCGGTGATGGCGGCGGCCGGGTGGCTCGGATGCCAGGGCCAGAGCACGGCCGGGTCCCCGGTTGGGGCAGCACCGGCGGCGAGCGCGCAGGCTGTGACCGGCGGAACGCTGCACGGGGTGGTGAAGAGCGGGGCAACTCCGCTGCCCGGCGTGGCCGTGACGGCGCAGAACACGCTGACCGGCAAGCGGTTCACGACAACAACGGACATCAACGGAAACTGGACGCTGGCGATTGCGCAGAACGGGCGCTACGTGGTGCGGACGCAGTTCGCGGCCTTTGCGCAGGGCTCGCAGGAGGCGCTGCTGAACGCGGCGAGCCACGAGCAGGCGCTGAACTTTGACCTGATGCTGGCCTCGCGGGCGGCGCTCGCCACGCAGCGGGAGGAGCAGGGGGCGCAGCGTGCGGCGGACGTGATCAAGCAACTGGCCGGCAGCGGCGCACAGAACCTGAGCCTGGTGAGTTCGCTGATGGCCGACACGGAGACCCAGGGGGGAAGCGTGGGAGCGGCGGGGGCGGCGCTGCCGTCGATTGCGGGCAATGCGGATTTTGGCGGGGATTCGGTGGCCATCAGCGGGCAGGCGGGGAGCGTGAGCCCGCTGGCCGGGGTGGACATGGACCGGCTCCGGGACGTGATGGAGACGGTGCGCTCGCAGTTGGGCGGGCAGGGCGGAAACTTTGCCGGAATGGCTGCGGGGATCTTTGGCGGTGGACCGGGTAGCTTTGGCGGGCCGGGAGGGTTTGGCGGCATGGGCGGGATGGGGGGCGGACGCGGAAACTTTCGCGGCTTCAATCCCGGGCAGCCGCACGGGGCAATTTTCTGGACGGGGAGCAACGCGGCGCTGAACGCGCAGCCGTTTTCTTTGCGAGGACAGCGGCAGCAGCAGCCGGCCAGCGGGACAAACCGGTTCGGTCTGACGTTCATGAGCGCGCCCTATATCCCAGGCCTGACCAAGCCGAGCGGCAAGGACACGATGTTTCTGACGCTGAGCGGGCAGCGCAACTCCAACCCGACGGACGAGTACGCGACGGTGCCCACGGACGCGGAGCGGGCAGGCGACATTGCGGGGCTGGCGGCGCCGATTACGCCGGTGAGCCAGGCGGCGGCGCTGCTGAAGTACTTTCCGGAGCCGAACCTGCCGGGGGCTACGCAGAACTACCACCTGCTGACCACGGCGCAATCAAACTCCACGCAGGCGGGAGCGCGCTATATGCGGAGTCTGGGCAAAAACGCCGGGCAGCCGCTGGGATTTGGCCGGGGCGGCGGCGGAGGAGGCGGGGGCAGGCGGCAGCAGAACCAGGGGCTGCGGCAGAGCGTGAACTTCAACTACAACTGGAGCCACTCGGCCTCGGACCTGGTGAATCTGTTTCCTGCTCTGGGAGGCAAAAGCGCTTCAGACGCCAACTCCGTGCAGGCGGGCTACACGGTGGGGTACCACAAGCTGACGAGCGTCTCGAACCTGAACTGGAACCGGAACAGCAGCCAGACGCGGAACTTTTTCACGAACGGGACGGACGTTGCGACGGCTGCGGGGATTCTGGGGCCGGGCGGCGCGGCGCTGAACCCGAGCGCGCTCAACTACGGGCTGCCGAACGTGACGCTCAGCAATTTTTCCGGACTGAACCAGCAGCAGCCGAACCTGTCAGTGGGGCAGACGATCTCGTTTACACAGACGCTAAGCTGGATTCACGGCAAGCACAACATGCGCTTCGGAGGCGACTACCGCAGGGTGCACCGGGACTTTCTGGGCGGGTCGAACGCAACGGGGACGTTTTACTTCACGGGGCTGTTCACTGGGTCGTCCCTGGGGGACTTTCTGCTGGGCGAGCCGCAGGAAACGACGATTGACTCGGCGGTGGCGAAGAGTTACCTGCGCGACAACGTGGTGGACGCCTATGGGCAGGATGACTGGCGGGTGCTGCCGCAACTTACCTTGAGTTATGGGCTGCGCTACGAGTATTTCGCGCCGTATACGGAGAGGTACGGGCGCCTGGCGCTTGTGGCGACGAATCCGGAGGGCGGATTTACGCAGGCGACTGCGGCGGAGGCGGGGCTGGGCGGCGCGCCGGCTTCGCTCATTGAGCCATTCCGCAAGGGGCTTGCGCCGCGGGTGGGGGTGGCGCTGCGGTTGCCGCGGATGACGGTGCTGCGGGCGGGCTTTGGCATGAACTACACCAACGGGCAGTATGCGAGCTTTGCCTCGACGATGGCGCACCAGCCGCCGTTTGCCAACGAGCAGACGAACCAGGCGACGGCGGCGGGGACTCTGACGCTGGGGGATGGGCTTCCGGCGCCTGCGAAGGTGGGCAGCTATGCGCTGGACCCGCACTATCAACTGCCGTACGTGGAAGTGTGGAACATCGACTTGCAGACGACGCTGAAGTGGGGCGTGCTGGTGAATGCGGGGTACAACGGGTCAAAGGGCAACCACCTGGACATTACGAGCGCGCCTGGAAGGGGGCCGCTGGGGGCGAGTTACTCGGGGGTGCTGTTCAACTATGAGCAGGCGGCTGCGTTTTCAAAGTTTGGCGCCGGCACGCTGCGCGTGAACAAGCGGCTGTCGGGCGGCGTCTCGCTGGGGGCGAACTACCAGTACGCGCACTCGATCGACAACGCCGGGTCAGTGGGCGGCACATCGACGGTGGTGGCGCAGAACTGGCAGGACCTGGGCGCGGAGGAAGGAAACTCAAGCTTTGACCAGAGGCACAAGGTCAGCGGGAACTATCTCTACGAGTTACCGTTCGGAAAAGACAAGTTATGGGTAACTTCCGGCAAGACGGCGCATGTGCTGGAAGGCTTTTCAGTGAGCGGCAACTTCACCTTTGCGACGGGGACGCCGCTGACGCCTTCGTATGCGGCCACGGCGACGGATGTGGCGCGGGGCACGGCGGGTTCGCTGCGGCCCGACCGGGTGCCGGGAACGTCCTTGACGGCGGGCGCAGGCGGCCTGAAGGAGTGGTTCAACACGGCGGCCTTTGCGGCGCCAACGGCGAAGAGCGGCGGATACATCTACGGCAGCGCGGCGCGCAACTCGATCAGGGGGCCGGGGACGGTGCAGAATTCGATGTCGCTGGCGAAGACGGTGCAACTGGGGGACACGCGGAGCATGGAGGTGCGGGCCATGGCCAACAACGTGTTCAACACGGTGCAGTATGCGGGCGTGGATACCAATGTAACTTCGCCTTCATTCGGGCAGGTAACTTCAGCGGCGGCGATGCGGGAGTTCAGCTTTACGGCGCGGTTCAGGTTTTGAGAAGGCAGCGGAGTTAGCGAGTTAGCGGCGCTTCGCGCCTGTTAGCGGAGTTAGCTGGGTTAGTGCGGGAAGGAATGGATGAGGCGGAGCGCGCGGAGGATGGGGGCGGTGGTTGCGGTGCTGGCGCTGGCGCTTTCGGCTTTCGCGCAGAGCCCGGATGCGTCTCAGGGCGGTGCTGCACAGCAGTCGGGGTTCGTGCTGCGGATGAATGGCGAGCTTGTGCTGACCAATGTGGTGGCGCGAGATGCGAAGACGGGGGAGCTCTTGCGCGGGCTGAAGCAGAGCGACTTCACTGTATATGAGAACGGAAAGCAGCAGCAGATTGCAAGCTTCGACTTTGAGAGCGTGGAGTTGGCCGCGCCGCTGAGCGAGGCTACGGTGAGCGGGCTGGCCGCGGGCACGGGAAAGGCCGCGTTGGTGGCGCGGCCGGAGGAGTTGCGCAATCACCGGCTAATTGTGATGTTCTTTGACCTGACGTCGATGCAGCCCGAGGACCTGGACCGGGCGGTGGAGGCGGCGAAAGATTTCCTGCAGAAGAAGATGGAGGCGGCGGACCTGGTGGCGCTGGTTTCGCTGGGCGACACGCTGAAGGTGGACCAGGACTTCACGGCGGACAAGGCCGCGCTGCTGCGCGAGGTGGGCGTCTACAACGGCAGCGAGGGCGAGGGGTTTGCCGCGGGGGCCACGGCGACAACGAATCAGGTGGAGGACGCGACGGGGTATACGCCGGACGAGAGCGAGTACAACGACCTGAATACGGACCGCGAGCTGTTTGCGCTGCGGGCCATCGCCAAGTCACTGGAGAAGATTACGGAGAAGAAGTCGCTGCTCTATTTTTCCGGCGGGATTTCGCGGGACGGGGTGGAGAACCAGGCGTCGCTGCGGGCGGCGGTGAACGCGGCCGTGCGGGCGAACCTGGCCATTTACAGCGTGGACACGCGGGGGTTGCAGGCGATCTCGCCGCTGGGCGATGCATCGACGGGGAGCTTGCGCGGGACGGGAGCCTTCAACGGCGGGGCGCTCGCCAACAACATGAGCGCGAACTTTGCCTCGCAGGAGGTGATGGCTTCGCTGTCCACGGATACGGGCGGCAAGGCGTTTTTGGACTCGAACGACTTTGCCCCGGCGTTTGCGCAGGTGCAGCGGGACACGTCGGCCTACTATGCGATCGGGTTCCGGAGCTCGAATCCCCAGCGGGACGGGCGCTATCGCAAGTTGGCCATCAAGCTGAACCGGCCCGGTGCGAAGCTGGAGTACCGGCCGGGCTACTATGCGCCGGCGGACTTCAAGCACTCGGGCAGGGAGGACCGGGAGCGGGAACTGGAGGAGCAACTGGCCAGCGACCTGCCGGCATCCGACATGGCGCTCTATCTGGACGCGCTTTACTTCCGGCTGGACGAGAACCGCTTTTACGTGCCGGTTTCGCTGATTGTGCCGGGTTCGCAGATTCCGTTTGTGAAGGGCGGGGACAAGGACAAGGCGACGCTGGACGTGATTGGCACGGTGCTGGACGAGGCCAAGCGGCCCATCGGGCAGGCGCGCGAGACGGTGAAGCTGAACCTGGACGCATCAGTGGGGGCGCGGCAGAAGAACATCCAGTACACGACGAGCTTCAACCTGCCTCCGGGCAAGTATCACCTGAAGTTTGTGGTGCGGGAGAACCAGACGGGGCGGATGGGCTCGTTTGAGGCGGACATCAACTTGCCGGAGATGAAGAAGACGCCGCTGAAGATGAGCTCGATTCTGCTGGCGTCGGCGCGGCAGCCGAGCAAGCAGGAGACGCCGCTGGTGCGGGGCGGGCAGGAGTATGTGCCCAACATCAGCCACGTCTTCCGGCAGGACCAGCATCTCTATCTGCTGTATGAGATTTACGCGCCGGGGCGGGAAAAGCCGGCGGAGAATCAGCCCAAAGGCACGAAGCCGGGCATCAACCTGCTGAGCAGCCTGGAGCTGTTGCAGGGGAGCACAAAGGTCTACGAGACGCCGCTGGTGCAGGCGCGGGCGGTGAATGTGCAGGGGCGGGACGCGGTGGCTATTGAGCTGGATGTGCCGCTGGCGGGGCTGAAGCCCGGAACGTACCTGTGCCAGTTGAATGTGATTGACGACGCGCAGGGGAGCTTTGCGTTTCCGCGGTTTGCGGTGCTGGTGCGCGAGGCGGCGGCTCAGCCTTTGGCAGGGGCGGGCGCGGGCGGGGCATCGGCCGCTTCGCCGCGATAGGGGCAGTGGCGGCAGCCCGAGCCGCAGCAGGAGCCGCGCTTGAGGTGGTAGGCGGCGGTGAAGACCAGGTTCGGCCCGTCGAAGTAGAAGTCTTCCGGGGCCAGGGGCTGGGGCGGATTCGCGTCCATGCTTCCTATTCTCAGGGATGGGCCTTGTGGCAAGACCTCCTTGCGCTCAATTTGGCGATTTGAGTTTTCTGCTTTCCCAGTTCCCGGCATCGGGACCTGGGGCACCCGACGCGGGTAGAAGAACAAGCGGCCAGTGACCTAGGTAGAATCGGAGCATGACACTCTCTGCCGAGCAGCGCGCACGCCTGATCAAGATCATTCTGTTTGACGTGGATGGAGTACTGACGGATGGCACCATCTGGCTGGTGCCGGGGCCGGGGGGCGCCGCGGCAAACCCGCAACTGGCGGGCAAGGAAGGCCACGTGGGCTATGGAGTGCAATCGACCACGATGGTGGAGGCCAAGGGCTACAGCGCTCACGATGGCGCGGGGATTACGCTGGCGCGGCTGGGCGGGCTCAAGTGCGGGGTGATTACCAAGCGCATCTCAGAGACGGTGGCCACGCGGGCGCGGGACCTGAAGCTCGAATTCATCTACATGGGGCAGGCCTTCAAGATGAAGGCGGTGCGCGAGATCATGGAGCAGGAAGGCGTGGGTCTGGAGGAGATTGCCTATGTGGGCGATGACGTAATCGACCTGCCGGTGATGCGCGAGTGCGGATTTGCGGTGGCGGTGGCCAATGCCCGGGCGCAGGTGAAGGCGGAGGCCCACTACGTGACGCCGAACCGGGGCGGGGAGGGCGCGGCGCGGGATGCGATCGAGTTCATCCTGGAGGCGAAGGGACTGCTGCAGTCGTGCATCGACGCATCAATTGACGAGAAGAATCCGATTTCGCCGGCGATGGATATCGGCAAGGGCGGCGACCTGCAGTAAGCGGCGACAAAGGAAAGGCTGGCCGGATGACGGAGACCAGAAAGAAAGCGGTGGTTCTGCTGAGCGGCGGGCTGGACTCGGCCACGGTGCTGGCGATTGCGCGCAGCCAGAATTATGAACTGTATGCGCTGTCGTTCAGCTACGGGCAGCGGCACATCATCGAACTGGAAGCTGCGCGGCGCGTGGCCGAGGCGACGGGCGTGACAGCGCACCGCATTGCGAAGATCGACCTGCGGATCTTTGGCGGGTCGGCGCTGACGGCGGATATTGACGTGCCCAAGGGGCGGGATGCGGAGGCGATGTCGCATGGGATTCCGATCACCTATGTCCCGGCGCGGAACACGATCTTTCTGTCGTTTGCGCTGGCGTGGGCAGAGGTGCTGGGATCGAGCGACATCTTTATTGGAGTGAACGCGCTGGACTACTCGGGCTATCCGGATTGCAGGCCGGAGTTCATTGCCGCGTATGAGAAGATGGCCGACCTGGCGACGCGGGCGGGCGTGGAGGGGGCGCAGGCGCTGCGGATTCACACGCCGCTGATGGCGATGACCAAGGCGCAGATTGTGGCGCGGGGCCTGGAACTGGGCGTGGACTACAGCCTGACCAGCAGTTGCTATGACCCTTCGGCGCAGGGCGCGCCGTGCGGGCAGTGCGACTCATGCCTGCTGCGGCAGAAGGGTTTCAGCGAAAACGGCAGGTCGGACCCGCTGGCGTACCCAGGAAATCAGGCCGTGCGATGAGCTACGCGGTCAAAGAGATCTTCTACACGCTGCAGGGCGAGGGGGCGCAGGCAGGCAGGGCGGCGGTGTTTTGCCGATTTGCGGGGTGCAACCTGTGGTCGGGGCGCGAGGCGGACCGGCTCACGGCGGTTTGCCAGTTCTGCGATACGGATTTTGTGGGCGTGGATGGGATGGGCGGAGGGCGATTCGAGTCCGCGGATGCGCTGGCCGAGGCGATTGAAGAGAAGTGGCCAGGGGAAGCGGTAATGGGCAGGCGGTTTGTGGTGTGCACGGGCGGGGAACCGCTGCTGCAGGTGAACCGCAGCCTGATTGACGCGCTGCACCGGCGGGGATTTGAGATTGCCGTTGAGACGAACGGGACAGTGGCCGCGCCGGAGGGGCTGGACTGGGTGTGTGTGAGCCCCAAGGCGGGGACGCGGCTGGCGCAGGGAAGCGGAGACGAACTGAAGCTGGTGTATCCGCAGGCGAACGCGCAGCCGGAGGAGTTTGAGCTGCTCACGTTCCGGCATTTCTTTCTGCAGCCGATGGATGGGCCTGATCGCGAGGAGAATACCGAGCGCGCGGTTCGCTATTGCCTCGAACATCCGCAATGGCGGGTGAGCCTGCAGACGCACAAGATTCTGGGGATTGCCTAGAATGGAGCAGATGGAGATTTTCAAGGAGTTCACGATTGAGGCGGCGCACTGGCTGCCGCATGTGCCCGAGGGGCACAAGTGCCGGCGGCTGCACGGGCACAGCTTTCACATTGAAGTGCACGTGTCTGGACCGCTGGACCCGCTGCTGGGCTGGGTGGTGGACTTTGCCGACATCAAGGCAGCCTATCGGCCGGTGGAAGAGCGCATCGACCATCGCTGCCTGAACGAGGTGGCGGGGCTGGAGAATCCGACAAGCGAAAACCTGGCGCGCTGGCTATGGCGCGAGCTGCGGCCGGCGTTGCCGGCGCTGAGCAGGATCGTGGTGAAGGAGACCTGCACGAGCGGCTGCATTTATGCCGGAGACGCGGAAGAGAGCTAGCCCGCAAGGCGCATCAATGCGCTGTGTAGCGCGGAAGGACCTGCCCCAGCAGGACGGCGCGCAGAGCGAGGCGCAGGTCGGTGCCGGGGTCGGGCTCGGTGTTGGACTGCGGGTGGGTGGCGTCGGAGGCTTTGGGGCCGCCTGTGTCCGTTGTGTTGACCATCAGCAGCGACCCGTTATGCCCCGTGGTGTCGACAAGCAGTTCAGAGGAGAAGCCTCCCTGGTCGCCGTCGTGGTAGACGATGCGCCGGCCGTTGCTTTCAAGGACAAAAAAACCCAACCCCATTTGCGGTGAGCCCGCTGTATAGGGAGTGAGCGGCTCGCCGGGCTGGCTGACGGGGAGAACGCCGGTCCAGGCTTCCTGAAGGGAGCTGCGCTTGAGCACGACCTCATAGATGGGCAGGGCTGGGTCGCCGATGAGGAAGCGCAGGTAGCGGACCATGTCGGCAATGGGCGCCTTGAGGCCGCTGTTGGAGACGGTGACGCCGGTGTCGAAGTTGATCGGCTGCGGAGTAAGCACGTCGCCGGCGCGCAGGTAGCTGGCGGCCACATGGGACTCAAGAAAATAGGGCGCGCAGTCGAAGTAGCTCTGGGTCATTCCCAGCGGCTTGAGGATGTTCTTGTCGAGATAGACCTCGAAGTCGTCGCCGCTGAGCCGTTCGATGATCTGGCCGAGGAAGACGTAGCCGAGGTTGGAGTAGCTCCAGCGGCTGCCGGGCTTGAAGGCGATGTGGGTGTAGGGGAGCATGGCCGCGACCTGGGACCACTTTGTTGGCTCGAAGGGCTGCCAGTCGCAGTTGGCCGCCTCGTCGCAGTCCCAGGGCCATGTGGGGTTGCGGAAGCCGGCGCTATGGGTAAGCAAGTTGCGGATGGTGATGGACTCAATGGGGCCGAAGGCGCTGTGGACCTGGGCGAGTTCGGGGACGTAGCGGACGGCGGGGTCGTCGAGGGAGAGGCGGCCGCGGTCGCGCAACTGCAGGATGGCGATGGCGGTCATGGACTTGGTGATGGAGGCCCAGTTCCATGCGGTCTCGTTGTCCACCGCCTGATGGGAATCGCGGCGCGCCTCGCCATAGGTGAAGAGCTGCGCCTGGCTGCCTGAATGCACGAATGCAAATCCGCCGCCCACGACGCCATGGCGGGCGAGGGCGGAATCAAAGCCGCGATGAAAGCCTTCGATGGGGGAGTTGGGGGCGGGATACGAGATCGTTTGGGCGACTGAGCAGGTGGCCGCGAGCAGAGACGCAAGGGCGAGCAGAAGGGCCTTGGCAAGGGGCAGACGGACGGGCATGGGGCCAATGATAAACCGCCCGGCCAAAGGGCTGGGAGTGGCCTTTATGGGCAGGCGTCATGGGGCCACCCGCAATGCTTCAACGCAGCTCCAGATCCTCGCTGGCTGGCAGCAAGCATTCACAAATAGACCAATAGCAAGGTAAAGGCAACAAATTCAAAGCCAGTTTGCTCTTGAGCAACGAGAGCAAGCGTCATCCCCGCGATAGTTCGGGAAGCATGAGGGACAACCGACCATGCACCGCCATCGAACCATCTGCGTCTGGCGGGGAGGAGGAGAGCGCATGTTGAAGAGAATCGCAAGCACTTGTGTGCTGACACTGGTAGCGTTTGCGGCAACGACCGCAGCCGCACAGTCATTCAGAGTTCAATGCCCCACGAGCACGATTACCCACCCTGTTGCAGCAAACAACAACGCAGAGCCGAACTACACGGGCCCAACCACCCTGGGGGCGACGGCGGCCGGGTACCTGGCGCCCACGGCCAATGTGAACGGGGCCATCAAGTGCCAGCAGATCTCAGGCGGTGACGGCTACGCAACGATGGGCGACGGCACACAGACCTACATGTTCTCGTTCGGCCCTCTGTCGGGGCTCGCGGATATCGCAGCCGGCAAGCCTGGAACCGAGTTTCCGAGCGTGTTCAATGGCTTGTATGGCGGCGCTGTCCCTCTGGCGCCCGGCGACCCCGCCACGACGGTCGACAAGGGCGGCGCATTTCCATTTAACGGCGCGGTCGGCCTGACACCGGACCTGGACGCCAACCTTGGGGCTGGAGTGACGAACGCGCCTATTGACGGCCATGTCGATCCCCGCCAGATCATGGACATCGGCGTGATGAACGGGAATATTCCCGCACCGCTGATGGCCATCGACGAGGACGACGAGTTCTTCCTGACGCTCTCGAACGTGGGCATGATCATGCGCCCCGACCTCTTCGAACAGCACACGGTTCACTTCCACGGCTATCCCAACGCCTCCGCATTCTATGACGGCGTACCGGACGCTTCGGTAGCAATCAACATCGGCGGCAGCATGACTTATTACTATCTTGCGCCGGATGCCGGATCATACTTCTATCACTGCCACATCACTCCTCCCGAGCACCTGCAGATGGGCATGGTTGGCCAGATCTATGTGCGGCCGCGGCAGGACAGAGTTCCCGCGACGACCACGCTGTATGCGGCGCTGCAGGCGCAGCAGAACGATCTGCGCACGGCCTGCAATCCCACCAAGGACATTGTTTGCACCAACCCTCTGCCCGCGGTCAACACCGGGGCAACCGGGGGAGCAACCGTTGTGACGGGGGGAGCGGGCGGCTACGCGTATAACGACGGCGACGGCAGCACGCACTACGACGTCGAGTACCCGCTGCAGATTCACGGCTTCGACCCCAACTTCCACTTTGTGGGCATGACCTTCAACCCCGAAGGCTTTGCGGACATGAAGGACAAGTACTTCCTGCTGAATGGCCGCAGCTATCCCGATACGGTGACGGCGGGACCCATGCAGACGGTTTCGGCGGACGGAGCGCAGCACTACTCGCAGCCTCTATCGTCGATCATCAACATCCCCGCGGGCAAGAGGGCGCTGCTGCGCATCTCCGACCTGGATGTTTCCGAGTACCAGACGCTGGCCTCGCTGGGCATTCCGATGAAGGTGGTTGGTTACAACGCCAAGCTGCTGCGCGACCAGGAAGGCAACAACCTGTACTACAACACCAACTCGATCACACTGGCCGGCGGCGAGTCGCTGGACGTGATTCTGGACGCCACTGGATATACGTCCGGCCAGGTGTTCTATCTCTACACTCCCAACCTTGACCACCTGTCGAATGACGCCGAGAACTTTGGCGGATTGATGACAGAAGTCCACATCCTTTAGGAGAGCGACGATGAGGCCGACAACAATGAAAAATGTCTTTTTGAAGACACGACTGCTCCTGGCGACGATGGTGGCAGTGGCTTCGCTCACGGCGACGGCACACGCTGCGGCTCCTGGCATCACAGGCCCGACATTCAACCTGACGGCGCAACCCGCCTATCTTACCCAGCCCGACGGGCAGGCGATTTACTCGTGGGGATACGGCTGCGTTGGCACCCCGAGCGGTTTTGCGCCAGCGTCGGTGACCGGCGCGACGTGTCCCACCATGCAGGTTCCCGGACCGACGCTGATCGTGACCGAGGGACAGACAGTTACCGTCAACCTGACCAATAACCTTCCCACGGCCGCGGGAAACACGTCGATTCTGTTCCCCGGATTTGCCGTGACTTCGCCTACCGGCAGCGGCGTTGCTGGACTGTTGACAACGGAAGCGGCACCCGGCGGGACCGTGACGTATACGTTCACTGCATCCTCGGCGGGGACTCACTCCTACTACAGCGGCACACAGAGCGACCTGCAGATCGAGATGGGACTCTATGGCGCGGTGATTGTGCTGCCAAAGACCCCGGTGAGCGGTGACACGGCCTGCAGCAATGATCTGCAAGCCAGCAACCTGGCGGCTGAAGGGCATTGGGGAGAGAGCGATTACCGCCTTGCCAGCTCGGCTTACGACGACAAGCACTCGTGCTACGACCGTGAGTATCTGTTCCAGTTCTCGGAGATGGATCCCAACATCCACATTCAGGCGCTGGCCCAGGTGAGCTCCGCGGCGCGCGTGACGGCCTGCGCCTCCGGCCCAACCACGCCCGGCTGCGGCCTGGACGTTCCCACCGAGCCCTATCATCCCGCGTACTTCCTGATCAACGGCCGTTCGATGCCCGATGACATGGATCCCAACTACGCGAAGGAGTATCCGCACCAGCCCTATAACGGCAACCCGCACATGCATCCGGGCGAACAGGTGTTGCTGCGCATCATCGGCCAGGGCCGCTGGCAGCATCCCTTCCACGAGCACGCCAACCACGTCCGCATTCTGGCGCGCGACGGCAACCTCATTCTGACGCCCCTTGGAACCGGCCTCGCCGGCCCAGCGCTGTTCACCACCACCACCACGCCGGGACAGACGATGGACGGCATCTTCTACTTCACGGGCCGCGGCCTGAACTGGGACATGTATGGGCACAACCCTGCCTCCGGCGACGCACTCGCGAAGCTCGGATGCACGGCGGACGCCAACGGCTACAACACGGGCGACCCGACGGCGCTGAACTACTGGGAGTGGTGCCAGGATCACAACAAGCCGCTGCAGGCCGCTCCTTTTGGCGACGTATCCGCCGGAGGCCCGGTGTCTCTGCCTGACCCCGACATCTTTACCAACGGCGCATGGTACGGCGGCAGCCCCTATCTGGGACCGGACGCCACGACGCGCGCGGTGGGCGCCACCGGCGTAACTCCGCCGTCAGGCACAGTGGCCAACTCGCCGAGCGGCGAAGCAGGCTATGCGTTCATGTGGCACTCCCACAACGAGCGCGAAATCACAACCAACAACGCATTTCCGGGCGGAATGATGATGATGATGCTCATCGACTCCCGGGAGTTCGTGATTGACGAAACGAATTAGTAAGGAGACCGGAAAATGCGAATCAAACATCTCAAAGGTACTCTCAAGACCGCGATACTCGCAGCGTCTGTTCTCCTTGCTGGAGCGGGTATATCTGGGGCTCAGCAGGTGGTGAACCTGACTGCGGGCCGAACCAACACAACGCTGCCTGACGGATCGCTTGTGCCAATGTGGGGATACTCCTGCGGCACCGCGGCTTCAGGCTCAACCGCAACCTGCGCGGCGCTGAACCCACATGCGGGGAGCGCGGCAGTTATAACGCCTGCGACACAAGGCTGGTCACCAGTGGTGATCACTGTTCCCTCTAGCCAGGGTTTGACGATCAACCTGACAAACAACCTGTCTGTTCCCACATCGCTCACCATAGTGGGCCAGTTGGGCGGCGGACTTGGATCGCCGAAGATGGGCGCGGCGGTAAGCCATGCTGCACAAGGGACCACATGGCCGATCGCGGGCGCAGGCCCGACGTTCACCCCTCCCGCGCAGGGTCCGCGTGTGCAATCGTTCGGCACCGAGGTGGCGGCGAACGGCGGCACTCAATCCTTGGCCTGGGCAAAGCTCAGCCCCGGAACGTACCTGATTGAGTCCGGCACGCATCCTTCGATCCAGGGCCCGATGGGGCTCTACGGCATCCTGGTTGTGACCACGGTACCGGCGGGAACCACTGCCGGCACGGCGTACCCGGCGCAGGCGCCGAATCCTGCCGTGACCTACAGCGCGGAGATTCCGCTGCTGTTCAGCGAAATCGACAAGGACCAGAATACCGCCGTGGATACTGCTGTGGCCTCGACCGGCTTCAGTGAGAGCACGGTATGGACGGGCGGGCCGAACGGCTGCGGCGCGGCCGGATCCCATAATTGTTATCCGCCGGTGGTCAATTACTCGCCGAAGTACTACCTGATCAACGGTGTTGCTTTCGACAAGACCAACTCGTCCAATTCGCTGTTTACGACATCGCCGGCAACTGTGGCCCCCACGGGCAATGTGCTGGTGCGGCTGGTCAACGCCGGCCTGCGCATGCACGTGCCGGCAATCGTCGGCTCGCAGACTGGAACCGCCGCGAAGACAGGCTTCACGCTCATCGCGGAAGACGGCAACCCTCTGCCGGGCGCTCCACGCATACAGAGCGAAGTCTTCATGGCGGCGGGCAAGACGTATGACGTGATGGTCAATACGCCGCCAACAGGGACAACGGCTCTGCCTATCTATGACCGCCAACTGAGTCTCTCGGGCAACGGAACCTCGCGCGATGCGGGCATGCTGGCCTACATCGGCGTGAACGGCGCTGGTCTTCCCAGCGTGGCTAACCTGACGGGCGCTGTGGCCCGGGCGGACATCTACAACACCTTCATTCCGGGCCAGACGATTTCAGTGCTGGATCCGGGCAAGGGTGTGCTGGCCAACGACACCAATGTCTACGGGGCAACGCTGCTGACCCAGGCGACGAACGGAACCGTTGTGCTCAACAGTGACGGCACGTTTACGTACACGCCCACCAACGCCACGGCGACCTCTGACTCGTTCACGTACTGCGCGAACGGGACGGTGATACCTCCGGCGAGCGGAGCCTGCTCTTCGGGGATCTCCGCGACGGTAACCCTGGGCGCGGCGACGTTCGAGTCAGCCAGCGGCATCTCAGTCAACCCCATCACGTTCACCGCGAACGTGGCCACCAACCTGAAGATCAACGCGCCCGGCGTACTGTCGGTAGATACCGATACGGCTGGATATCCGCTCACGGTGAGCGGGGCAGCGCTCAATGCGCCGTTGTCGGTCGCTCTCAGCGGCCCTGGCACAGGCACGGCCCTCTTGAATCCGAGCGGCGGGTTTACCGCAACGGTGAGCGCACCGGGCACCTACACGTTCAGCTACAAGGCGCAGAACACACAGGGAACGGTGAGTTCCACGACCGCGACCGTAACACTGATCTTCCCGACCGGGTCAGGACTCAAGGTAACGGTCCTGGACGGCAACGACAAGGTCACCACGATCGGCGACTACCGCTGGATCATTGAAGAAGACCGCACGTTCTTTGTCGACCCGGCCTGCGCGCAGGCTCAGGGTCAGGCGACTCTGCCTCCGCAGTGCCCTAAAGGCACCCCGGCCAGTCCCGTGGTGAACTTCGGCACGAGCTTCCACACCAGCTTCATGCCGGTAGTGGCTACCGGGTGCACGGGCCCGGTCTCCTGCGGAGACAATCAGACGGTGCTGAGCAAGTCAGTCACGCAGAAGCCCCGCACCTATCCGGGCGATGTTGCGCTTGACGCGACAAAGCGCTACTACCTCTCCGTCCTCCCCGGCGATGCGGCTCAGCCCTTCAACAGCGGCTGGGGCGGCGCTCCCGACTGCTCGGCGACGGGTGTGGCGGCTGGACATTGCGGCCACGGCATGGGCGGCGTGGAGATTCCGACGGTCTTGAACGGAACCCACAGCGGTCAGGCGGTCACCGTCATCACAGAGCCGAGTCCCTATCCGCCGGCCACCCTGTCGGTCTTTGTCTTCGAGGATGACTATCCTCTGAACGGCGAGCACGACGCGGGCGGCGGCATTGACATGCTGTCTCCCAACGAGCCTGGCCTGGGCGGTTTCCAAATCACGCTGGACGACAGCGCGGGCGGCACCGGCGACGCAACCGGCACGCCGACCTACGATATGTTCAACATGCCCCTGAGCAACGGCCTCGCGGGAACCGTTGATCCGGTCACACAGCAGAACGCCTGCCCGATCGCTCAGCAAGGCGGAGCCGCCATCACCGGCATGATCGTCACCTGCCCCAAGTACGAGGCGGATGGCGTGACGCTCTCCCCGCTGGCGGGCCAGGCACTGGTGAAGAACCTGTATCCGGGCCGTTACGGCGTGATTGCGATACCTGGCGCGGACCGCATCGGCCGCGGCGAAGAGTGGGTGCAGACCAACACGCTGGATGGGCAGAAGGCTCACGATTCGTTCATGCGCATCGGCGAGCCGGGCTACTTCCAGGAGTTTGGACCTGCCGGCTATCACGTGACCATCGGCTTCGCCAATCCGGCGATCATCAACGCACGCGGCAAGACAATGTGCGCTGCCACGGGCGCCGATTGCGCGCACGAAGTGAAGGGCCATGTGACAACGGCCCGCATGAGCCGCACGCCGGATGAGAGACTCTACGGCAGCGGCGATCACAGCGCGTATGCCTTTACCCAGTGCTATGTGAGCATTGGCGACCCGGATGGCGCGGACTTCGGCTTCACGAAGTGCGACGCCCAGGGCAACTTCGACTTCCCGTCGGGAACCGTTCCCGCGGGCAACTGGAAGATCACAACCTTTGACCAGTGGAACGACCAGGTGGTGGACGGCATTACAACGGCGGTGGGCATGTGCACCGTCGGCACGGCCACCCCGACATGCGCCCCCGTTGTGGACATGAAAGAAGTTGGCGTGCACCAGTGGCAGGCCAACATCTATACGCGCACGTTCCTTGACACCAATGGCGACGGCATCTCGAATGTCGACGCCAAGGGCAACCCCACCGAAGACGGGCTGGCGCTGGTTCCGACGAACATCCGCTTCCGTGACGGCAGCTTCTCAAACTACAACAACACCGACCTGAATGGCTTTGCCAGCTTCAACGAGGTGTTCCCGCTGTTCAACTGGTACGTGGTGGAAACCGACACCGCGCGCTACAAGAACACGGGCGTTCACGTGGTCTATGACGCAGGCGGTCCGGCGGACGGCACCTCGCCCAACGGAACACCCTGCGTTGGAGGCACTGCGACCAAGCCGTGCGGCAGCTCGACAATCGCCGACCACCTCGCAAACACATATGAACCCAACCCGCTTTATCCGAACCTGTCGGTGCCCGGCTCCGTGTACTGCACCAATGCAGATTGCACGGGCTTCAGCATCGCGAATGGGCCGACTCCCAGCTCGCTGACGGATCACTCCACGGGCCGCATCGACGCGCCCTGGGTGGATACGTACGGATGGCAGGGATTCTCCGGCCAGGCCAACTTCCTGGAGTTCGGCAAGCGGCCTTACATCGCGGGGGAGAACGGCGGCATCCATGGACACGTGGTGTACGCCTCAACGCGGCCGTTTGACAACCCGCAACTGCAATCGCAGAACAAATGGGAGCCCCTGGTTCCGCACGTAACGGTCAACCTCTATTCCGAGGGACTGGCCGCGGACGGGCTTACGCAGACTCTGACTCTTGTGGATTCAACGCAAACCTCGAGCTGGGACGACTGGGCGCAGGGCTTCCGTTCGGATGGCATCCCGAACATGAACTGCCCCGGACAGGGAACCAACGATCTGACCTCGATCGCCCCGGATCCCTACTTCTACTTCACCCTGCAGAATCAACCCCAGTTCCTGGATGTCTATAACAACCAGCACAACGGCGGAACGCTGCACACGCTTCCCAACAACTCCCAGTTCAAGTGCTATGACGGCATGCACAACTGGAATCAACTGCAGCCGGCGCCTTATGACGGCGCATACAAGTTCCCCAGCGTCCTGGGCAGAGACCCGAAGACCGGCAACACGACGGGCACCAACTGCACCATCTGCAGCAAGAATCCGGACGCCACCGACCCCTTCCGTTACAACAAGGAAGATATGCTGCCCCAGGGCAAGTATGTGGTCGAAGTGGTCGTGCCTCCGGGCTATGAACTGGTCAAGGAAGAGGACAAGAACATCCTCATCGGCGACAACTTCATCGCTCCGGTGACGCAGGAGTTCGGCACGCTGAACAATGTGTTCATCCTGCCCGACCAGGCCGAGATCAACCAGTACTACAACGCCAACAACGCGCAAAACCCGACCGACACGCTGGGCAGGAATCCAAACCTCCCCACGCACGAGGCGGATACCCACACGCAGGAAGTGTACTGGCCTTGCGTTGGCGACCTGCGCACCGTTCCGGACTACATCAGCCTCTTCCCCGGTTCCAAGGAAGTGGCTCCGTTTGCCGGCGCGACGCGTCACCTCTGCAACCGCAAGGAAGTTCAACTGGACGATCAGACCTCGGTGCTGACCAAGTTCTACATCTTCACCGAGACCCACGCGGCCTCTCACTTCTCCGGCCAGATCACGGACGACTTCGCTGCTGAATTCGATCCGTTCTCGCCGGCCTTTGGCGAGAAGTTTGCGCCCGCTTACCTGCCTGTCTCGTTCAAGGACTGGGCCGGCAACGAAACCAACCGTGTGTATGCCGATCAATGGGGCACCTACAACGGCCTGAACTACTCGACGTGGGAAGTGAATCCGCCGAACCCGACCGGATATGCCCCCACCATGATGGTTTCCTGCATGAACGACGCAGGGCCGATTCCCGACCCGGCGCACCCCGGCCAGACGATCACCGATCCCCTGTATCAGAGCGGCTACAGCCAGTTCTGCTACGAGCTGGCCTTCATGCCCGCGGAGACTGGCTACTTCGACACGCCCGTGGTGCCGACTTCGGCATTCGCCGGCGACTACAACACCCCGGACTGCGCCTATCCTGACGCAACTCCGGCGGTCAGCGAAGTGGATGGCGATGGAGTGGGACCGTGGGTAAGCGCCGCGGGCAAGACCCTGACCATCAACGCCCTCGGCGATCAACTGGTGGACAACTACGCATACTCCGGCCCGTCGGCAACGACGGCTCCCTATAACCAGCAGAGGATCACCCGGCACTATGGGTTCCTGCCGACGCAATGCACAGCGCCGGTAGCCGGCAGCACAACCTGCAACACGCTCTCCAGCGTGACCATCGGCGGAGCGCCGGCCACCATTACGGCCTGGTCCGACTCGAAGATCACGGTCACGGTGCCCTCGACAGTGCCTGCCTGCGCACTTCAGCAGCAGTTGCAGTACGGCGGTTCCGCGGCAAAGTGCGGTCAACTGGTCATCACCTCGGGCAACGGACGGCAGTCGGTCGACAGCGTAACGGTAACGGTTGGCGGCAAGCCTCCCACGCATGTGGCGGCTACGGCGACCATCCAGAGCGCAATCGATGCGGCGAATCCCGGCGATTTGATCATCGTGGATCCGGCCAAGCACGCCGAACTTCTACTGATGTGGAAGCCGGTTCGTCTGCAGGGCGTAGGCGCGGCGTCGAGCATTGTCGATGCCAATCCGCACCCGGCCGGCAAGCTGGACCCCTGGCGCCGCCAGATCGTGTGCCTCTTCGGCCTCTCGCTGAACGGGGTTCCGATCACGGGAACGAATCCTTACGACTCCAGCGGTACGTTCACCTGCAGCTCCAACATGCAGTTCCAGGTGGATCGCCTGCCTCTTGAAGCCACAGTGGGCTGGGACGCGACCCTCAACGGCAACCTTGCGGAACAACTGATTGAGCCCACCATCATGGGAGCCTACGAAGGCGCGGGAATCACCGTGCTCTCCAAGGGCGTGAAGTTCCCGGCCGGCTCGAATCCGTTTGCCTCCGACGTGTTCCCGACGGGGACCCTGCTGCTGACCACCAACGACTGCGGCGCCAACACGGTCTCCGCGCACAATCCGTTCCCGAGCAACTTCCTCTGCAATCCGTCGGCAATTGACGGATTGACGGTGCAGAACAGCTCGCAGGGCGGCGGCGGCATCCTGGTCCACGGCTGGAGCCACAATCTCCAGATCGCCAACAACCGGGTGCAGAACAACCAGGGTACGCTCTCCGGCGGCATCACCATCGGCCAGGGCGAGCACCCCGACGCCTACCTGGTGGGCGGCGCGGCCACGGCGACAGTGCCTGGATCGTGCATCACCACCACCGGCAACGCACCGACGAACCTGGCCCTGCCGTACTGCTTTGACAGGGATGTCAATGTTCACAACAATCGGGTCATCCAGAACTCCTCGCTTGGAGACGAGCTCTTCTCGTCCACCCCGGCGGGAGCGGGCGGCGTGACCTTCTGCAACGGCAGCGACTACTACAAGTTCAACTACAACTGGGTTTGCGGCAACATGAGCACCGGGGACGGCGCCGGCGTTGCACACATCGGGCTGAGCTGGGATGGCGACATCGAGCACAACACGATCATGTTCAACCAGAGCACGAACCCAACAATCGCCACCAACGGCGGCGGCCTGCTTGTGATGGGCGCGCCTGACCAGGATCCTCCCTGCGCACTCCTGACCGATCAGGATTGCCTGTCGGCTCCTGGAACGATCACTCCCAGCGATGGCACCGGCCCCGGCCTGGTGATCAACGCGAACCTGATTGTGGGCAACGCGGCCGATGCCGGCAGCGGCGGCGGACTGCGGTTGCAGCACATCAACGGCAACGAAACCCTCAACTTCCCCAAGGGCAACGTGGCCACCACTTGGCCGATCCTGCCGGGACACGGCAGCCAGCCGACATTCCAGACGAAGACCCCCTGGAATGCGATCCAGGTCACCAACAACATCATCGCCAACAACGTGGCAGGCTGGGACGGCGGCGGCATCTCGCTGATCGACGCGCTGGCCACCGACCTGATCAACAACACGGTGGTCTCCAACAACTCCACCGCCTCCTCCGGTGTTCTGTTCCAGTCGCTGTTCGCGCCCCTGGCCAGCACCCCCGGAAACAACTGCTACGCCAACAACGGCGCCAACTCCTGCCCGCAGGTGGCTGGACTGGTGAGCGTGCAGAACAGCGCTGTGCTGGCTGCCAACATGGACCAACTGACGGGAGGCACAGCGTCTGTTGCTTGCCCGACGAACCACGGCGTGAACGGAACCGCGTCAGACTGCACCAAGTACTCGGTGCCGGTGCTGTACAACGATCTGTTCTGGCAGAACCGCACAACGATGATCGGCGTGGGCAACCTGGCTGGTGGCTTGCAAAACCAGAACGCCCAGGTCACGCTCTACAACTCACCCTTTGGCTCAACGACAGCGGTCGCTGCCGCGAGCCAGAAGGCCACAGGCGCCTGCGACGATACGAGCGCCAGCTACTGGGATATCGGCGTTCGCGGCGATACCGCTCCGGGCAACCACTCGGGCGGCACGCTGGCTCCTTTCTACTCGACGCTGACCAACACGGGAGCGCTGTCTGAAATCGGGGCCGGCTCCAACAACCTGCTGGCTCCTGCCGCGCTGGTCAACAGCGTCTACTGCGACGGCTCACGCGTACCGGTGGAAGCAGCTACTTCGGCCGGCTTGCAGTTCGGCGCGGGCTGGCAGGTGCCTCCGGGAACCAACGAGTCCAACGCGCTCCCGGCGCCTCCCTTCACCCTGCTTCCGGCCGCAACCGTGGACGAAGGCAACAACTGGGTCAACCTCCGCTGGGGTCCCCTGTCGCTCAACGTGACCAAGGCAGACGGAATCACGCCGGCCTTTACCTTCAACCCGTCGCTGGTAGGCACATCGCCCGCGGTCAATTACGTGCCGGTTGCCTCCGTTCAGGGTGTGGCGGCGCCGAGCACAGACTTCTACGGCAATCCGCGCAAGCAGGGCGGCAACCCCGTGGATGTGGGCGCTATCGAGTACCAGGTTGTGTCCGCTCCGGTGGCAAGCATCACCGGCGGGCCTCTGGCCTTTGGCAACGTGGCAACTGGAACCACCAGCGCGGCGCAGACTCTGACGCTGCACAACACAGGCACGGCAATCCTGAACGGGCTCACTCTGAACTTCTCATCGGCGCTCTACTCGCGTCCGGCGGGAGCCGCGGGTGGAACCTGCAACGGAGCTTTGGCGGCAGCATCCACCTGCACCATCAACGTGGTCTTCGCACCCACTGCGGTTGGGTCGGTTCCGGCAACCTTGACGGTCACAAGCGCCGTCCCGGTCACCGGTTCGCCGGTCACACTCACGGGAGCGGGCATCACCGCAACGGTGAGCGCGACTCTGACACCAACCACCTGGACGGTCTCTCAGACCCGCAACTGCCCGGGCACCGGAGTTCTCGGCATCCCGGCTTGCGGACTTGATCCGACTCAAGTGTTTACGCTGACCAACACCGGCAACGTGCCCTTGACGGGCATCGCACAGGGAGCACTGGGCGGCGTGAACGCAAGCGAGTTCAGTGTCGTCCGGTTGCTGTCAACCTGCGGACCGGCCGGCAACGGCCAGCTCGTGGCCAACACAACCCTGGCGCCGAACGCCACCTGCACAGTGACGGTGCAGTTCAAGCCGCTGACTGCACAGACCACAGGTGTGAAGAACGCGACGATCTCTGTGACCGACGCCGCCGGCACACAGACCTCAACCCTGACTGGAATCGCAAAGTGATCCCAGTCAACCGCTAGAGAGCGATGCTGCCCGCGGGGTCACCCGCGGGCAGCATTCTCGTTCAAAAAAACTCCCGGCGAGCGAAGCTCCGCAAGGCGCCCACGCAGCAGGCACAGAAACCGGCTGGCAATGCCAGGCAAGCAAACCGAAATGGAGATTCAACCATGAAGATTCTCGTCATTCTAGGACTCAGCGCCGTGATGGCCGCGGCACAAGGGGATCAGCCCAAGGCTCCCATCAACAACGCAGCTCTGGGCCAGTTGGAAGGGATTCTGGCGTACTGCGCCAAGATCGACACGCAGTCCGCTGCCAGGTATCAGGAGCGGTCGAAGCTGCTGACCGAGGGGCAGCCGGACAAGGCGGTAGACGAGGCCCGCAAGAGCAAGGACTACCAGGACGCGAAGGATCAGATTGATGCGCAGCTCGGGCAGGCCGCCGCAAGCAACGAAGCCGCGAAGAGCTGCAAGGCGTTTCTGGACGGCAAGTAGCGCGGACAGGTCCGCGAGGATTTGAACCACGGCCTGCGAGGCGATGGCGCAAGCAATCGAGCAGGCTACCGGAACCGGCGACACTGCAACCGACGCAGTGAACTGGAAACCCGCAAAGGCCGGAGATCCAAACCAGAACCTCCGGCCTGGCGCGGGAAGCGAGGAAAGAGATGGCACGAAACGGCAAGGGCTTCGATGGATACAAGGTCCTGAGCGCATCGCTCAGGCTGGCGGTTGCGGCTTTGGGCTTGGCATGGATGGCAACCGCCGCGACAGCGCAAGCGGCGCCGGCGGATGCGCCCGCGAAGGCCACACCGGCCGAGACCCACAGCAGCTACACGCCGGACCGGTTTGCCGGAAGGGCGGGGCGATACTACGCCGCGGTCTGGGGTGTGGACTCGCTGAGTGTGAAGGCGGCGGAGTCGGGCGAACTGATTCGCTTCAGTTATCGGGTAATCGATCCAGTGAAGGCCGATTCCCTGAATGACAAGGACATTGAGCCCTACCTGATTTCACCGGCGGCGCACGCAAAGCTGGTGGTTCCCCAGATGGAGAAGGTGGGGAAACTGCGGCAGAGCAATCAACCCGTGGCAGACCGGAAGTACTGGATGGCGTTCTCC
This sequence comes from uncultured Acidobacteriaceae bacterium, assembly GCA_903849645.1. GTDB lineage: Bacteria > Acidobacteriota > Terriglobia > Terriglobales > Acidobacteriaceae > Telmatobacter. The sequence goes on from CAINJJ010000046.1 coordinate 102,229, forward strand.
AACCCGCGCAGGACGGTGAAGCGCGGCGACCGGGTGAACGTGATCATCGGCCAGTTTCACGCCGACGGCCTGGTCGTGGAGTAGCAGCGCAGCGCCGCGGCGCGGCTGCCCCGGCAGCCGCCGCGGCAAGTGTCTCCCAAGCCGGCAAGGCTTCTCCTGGTGAAGCCGGCCCGGCCAATCCATTGCAAGGAGCAAGAAATGAAGCGCAGGTTCGCAATTGGAATGTTTCTGATGGTGGCGGCTTCGATGGCCATCGCCGATACCGCCCCGGCCAAGGCAAGTCTCTCAGCGGATGAGATTGTCCGCAAGAACCTCGATGCGCGGGGCGGCCAGCAGGCCTGGCGGAGCGTTCAAACCATGACCTGGAGCGGCAAGCTGGGGGCGGGCGGCAATCAGCGCGCGCCGTTGCCCGTGCCGCTTCCAGGCAAGGCGCAGGGCAGCCTTCCCGTCAAGGAAAGGCCCCAGGAAGAGGCGCAGCTTCCGTTTGTGATGGAGATGGCGCGCGGCCGCAAGGTCCGGCTGGAGATCCAGTTCAACGGCAAGACGGCTGTGCAGGTGTTCGACGGGGTGAACGGGTGGAAGTTCCGGCCCTTTCTGAACCGGCTGGATGTTGAGCCCTACACAGCGGAAGAAGCCAAGGCGGCCTCGGTGCAGGAAGACATCGATGGACCGCTGTCGGACTATGCGGCAAAGGGCACCAGGGTGGAACTGGCAGGAGTGGAGAAGGTGGATGGCCGCGAAAACTACAAGCTCAAGCTGACCTTCAAGAACGGCCAGTCGAAGCATCTGTGGATCGACGGAGAGACCTTCCTGGAGACCAAGATCGAGGGCAACCCAAGGCGGCTGGACGGCAAGGAGCACGCGGTGGAGGTCTACTACCTCGACTACCGGAAGGTGGATGGGCTGCAGATCCCGTTTCTACTCGAGACGCATGTTCTTCCGGTGACGGATCCCGGCTCGAAGGTCAAGGAAGCGCCAGTGCCGGTGGAGAAGATCGCCATCGAGAAGGCCCAGGTGAATCCGAAGATCGATTTGGCGCGATTTGCGAAGCCGCAAGGAGACTCCGTGGCCGCGAGCAAATAATGGGGTCGAGGGCGAAAGCCCCGACCCACATTCAGAGCACCCTGGGCCGGCCATGGAGCTGGCCCAGGGCGCAGCATCAGCAACACCCAAGCAGCGAGCCGAGCAAGCCCTGAACGGATGAACGAAGAACTTTGATCCCGCCGGGAGGATGGATGCGGGTTGCGTGACGAATGGCCTGCTGGAGGCGAGATGGACAAAGACAGACTGCCGCAACACGGAGACGTGGTTCAGGAAGATGGTTTCTGGAAGCTTCGCTGGCGATCCAATCCCGCGCTGACGCCCACGCATCTGAATGGAGCCCAGCGGAAGCCGTACTGGATTGGTCCCGCGACGGGGCCCGAGAGGCTGTCTGAAGAAGAGGCGCAGGAGACTGCCTGGAACGGCGTGCTGGCGCAGCTTGAGAAGAGCAGCCTGGCTCAGGCCTCGGCGATGACGGTCACCGATTTTGTGGAGCAGAAGTTTGTCCCCGAGCATGTAACGGTCAAGAGCACGTCAGGCCGGACGCACTACCAGGCGATTCTCAAGCACGTGATTACGCCGGAAGAGGTGCAGCGCGTCTTTGGGGTGGATGCGGAGCAGTCAAAGACGAGGTTGAAGACCGCCGCGGACTGGCCCTACCTGGGCGAAGTGAGGCTGTGCGACGTGCGGCCGGAGCACGTGCAGAGGCTGGTGGCGGCCGCGATGGAGCGGGGCTACTCGACCCAGACCGTGACGCACATTCGCAACGTGGTGAGCGCGATTTTTTCACACGCGAAAAGAGAACGCTGCTATATGGGCGAGAATCCCGCAAGCCAGGTCATGCTGCCGGGGATGACGCGCAAGGAGGCGCACAGCCTGACGCTGGCGCAGGCCAGGGACGTGATTCAAGCCATGCAGTATCCCGAGCGGGAGATGACGCTGATCGCGATTCTGACCAATCTGAATGTTGCCGAGATCTGCGGCCTGCAGTGGAAGCATGTGAACCTGACGGACAGGAGCGTTGATAGCGACGGCGAGATGGTTGGACCAAGAACGATCGCTGTCCGCGGCCAGTGGTACCGGGGCGAACTGAGCAGCGTGAAGAAGGGGCGCAGGAAGAACCTGCCCATTCCGCAGGTGCTTCTCCCGATTCTCCAGCGACTGAGCCGCAGGGCGCGATACACCGGGCCGGAGGACTTTGTGCTGGTGTCGCAGGCAGGCACGCCGGTGAATCAGATCAACATAGCGGCGCGCCGATTGAAGCTGATCGGCAAGGAGTTGAAGATGCCCTGGCTGTCCTGGCATGTCTTCCGCCGCACGCACACGACTCTGGTGTATGAGTTCGGAATGCAGTTTCAGCAGCAGATCGCCTCGACCGTGCAAGCAGAGACCAGGCAGAGCCTCGATGAGCGGAGCGGAGCGCGCCCGGCGGCTCGATAGCGGGCGTCCCTCTCCCCCCCATCCGCAAGACTGTTTCGCTGCTTTCCGGAGCGCAGGCTATTTCTTGTCGAGGGCGTACTCCATGGACCAGATGGCGCCGGGGCGCATGTACATGCTGGCGCGGTAGAGGCCGCGGATGTCGTAGGCCTCGGGTGTGCGGAAGAAGTAGCCGCGGTCGCGCCACACAACGTTATAGACGCCCTTGGCGGTAGCAAATCCCTGTTCGCGCATGCCTTCGGCGATCATGTGGCTGGCGATGCCGAAGGTTGTGCCGGTCCACACCTCTTCCAATTGAACATTTGTGTGCAGGAGCGCGCCCTCGGGGCTGATGCCGTTGATGGCGCCCATTTCGCCCCTGGCAAACTTGCGCACATTCATGTCGTAGACCTTGTGCAGGGCTGACTTGCGCATGTCTTTGGGGACGAGGTCGCCGAGGCCGGTCAGGTCGGCGTACCACTGGCCGGCCAACTGCTCGGCCATGATGGCGTCGGTGTCCTGGCCCTTGACGGCGTAGCGGAAGTACTGGCCGGTCCAGAGCTTCTTGATATAGGCGTTGGCGGCGCGGGCTTCGAGGGCGTCGTAGGCTTCGGCGGCCTGGGGCTCGCCGAGTTTCTCTGCCATGCGCGCGGTGGCGCGGAGCGCGGCGAGATAGAGGCCGCCCGTGTAGGCGCTTTCGCCGGCGGCGATCCAATCATCGTAGGTCTGGTCGGGAAAGCCGCCGTTCTCAATCAGGCCGTCGCCATCTGTGTCGTACTGCCTGAGGTGCTCCATGGCCAGCTTCACAGCGGGCCAGTTGTAGCGGAGGAAGGCTTCGTCCTTTGCTCCGGTGAGCACGTAGTCGCGCCAGGCCATGAGCACGTATTTGGAGTTGAGGTCGCGCCAGTTGGAGACGTCCTGGTAGTTGTACTGGTTGGGATTGACGAAAGGGTCCTCGCCGGGTGCGCCGAGGTCGTGGGGAGCGGCGCCGGGGGTCTTGCGCACGAATTCGACGAGCTGGTTTTCGCGGGCGCTCTTCCAGGCCCAGATGTAGCGCTGGGGGTTGGACTCGGGAAGGGTGTCGGTGTACTCGCGCAGCTCCTGCTTTTCGATCTCCGGCCAGAAGCGGAGCAGCGGGAAGGAGCCGTAAAAGCGGACGTCGGAGGTGCTGTAGAAAGGGTAGTCGAAGCACTCCAGATAACTGAAGGTGTCGTTGTCTTTGGCGGATGGATGAGCGGGGTTGCCTAGACCGTCGCGCTCATGGCCCCAGAAGGTGCCGCCGTCGGCCAGGTAGTAGAGCTCGTTGAAGAGCTCGCCGCGGTACCAGGCGGGCTTGCGCTCGTCGTCGGCGATGGGCTTTTGCCAGGCGTCGATGGCCTGGCTCCAGGACTCCTGATGTTCGAGGGCGGTGCGGGCGATCTCCCACGCATGGGTGCCTTCCGCGCCGAAGAAGCGGGTGTAGTGGCGCAGCCATTTGCGGCCGCCGCCAAACTGGACGACCGGCAGGTCCCAGCTAAGGGCCATGGGGACCAGGCGCTTTTCATGGGGGCCGAGGGTGAAGCGGACAGCAATGGCGCCGGCGAGCGGGTCGCCACTGGAGGCGACGGGAGATGCCTGGTTGGGTAAGCGGCCGTCTTTTGCGAAGGGCTGCCAGACCTCGGCGCCGCTGCCGTTGACCGGGTAAGTGGCAAGGTAAGTGACTTCGGCGCCAGCGCCGGGCAGGGTGGCAATGGCAAACTGGCCGTCCCACTCCTCGCTGACCGGACCCTGGCGCAGGCGGTCGAAGACGATCCCGCTGGCGGCGGGGGAGCCGGGGGCGTCCAGCTTTTCTGTGACGAATCGGTCGATGTTCTGCTGGTTGAGGACGCTGTCGAAGTTGCGCGACTGGTCACGGAACCAGCCGACCATGTTGGTCCACGAGAAGAGGATGGAGACGGTGACGGGCCGGCCGGAGGGGTTCTCGGCGGTCCAGCGGTAGACGGCGACCGGGTAGCTGGTCTCCTGGTAGTTGTTGGGCAGGACTGGGGAGAACTGCTCGACGGTGAGGCGCACGGGAAGGGCTTTGGTCCCGTAGGCGAACCAGCTCTTGGGGTAAAGAGCGGCGTACTCGCCGTCGCCGGCCGGGTAGCTCCAGTTCCAGGCGTTCATGGTCCAGCCGCCGGGCTTGCCGACAGCCAGGGCCATCGAGACCGGGGAGCCGCCCTCAGGCTGGGCAAAGACGGCGAACTGATTGTTCGGCACGAGCTGGAATTTGTGGGTGCCGGTCTTGACGTGCCAGCGCTCGAAGTGGCCGCGATAGCTGCGGGAGAAGGTGCCTGCGCCGAATCCGCCGACGGGCGCGCCCTGCCAGTAGCCATCGTCGATGAGGGAGCCGCTCAACTCAGGCTTGTGGGTGCCGGGGTTGGCGGGGGGTACGCCGATGGGGATGCGCCAGGCAGCGGCAGGAATCTGGCCCTGGGTGGCTGTTGCGGCGCATGCCGCGAGAAGAGCGAAAGTGCAAATAAATCGATTCATTTAGACGGTTTTCAATCTCCTGCCGGGTCAGAAATCATCATACACAGCGGTTTGCGCGGGGCGCAAAAGCAAGAGGGACGGGCAGTTGCCCGTCCCTCAAGGACATCTTGTTGCAGGTTGGTTAGAAGTCGAGCTTGACGCCAAGCTGAACCTGACGCTGGCTGTAGACGAAGTTGGAGTCGGCGTTGGTGACCGCGCCGAAGCCCTTGGCGTTGACGCCGGCGTTGGCGCCTGTGTTGAAGAGCGACTGATAGACGAGGGAGTAGACGCCGGTGGTGGCGTTCTTGGTGATGGAATAGCCGGTGGTGCTGACGCCGGTGACGTTGAGGTGGTTGAGGAGGTTGAAAGCTTCGCCAAAGAGCTCCACTCTGAGCTTTTGACCGACCTTGATGTCCTTCTGGAGACGGAGGTCGACAACCAGGGTGTCAGGATACCGGAAGGTGTTGCGCCCTAGTTGAAGCAGGAAGCTGGAGGCGCCGGAGCCGGTCATGCCGGAGCTGGCGGCGGTGTAGGTGTAGTTGCCCAGAGTGGTGGTGGGCTGGCTGCCGCTGATGCCCGCCGAGTAGGGCAGGCCGTTCTGCCACTGGACAATCGGGTTGGCGTGCCAGTCGTTGAGCAGGTAGCCCAGGATGCCCTTGACGGTGCCCGGATTGGTGACCATGGCCCACGCCACGAGGCGGTTGGGGACGTTGAAGTTGGAGTTGCCGTAGTTGGCCCTGGGGTTGGACCAGGGGTCGTACCAGTTGTTGGCGCTGGGTGAGGTGCTCTGATTCTGGTTGAAGTCCAGGGCATGGGACCAGGTGTAGTTGACGTCGAACTGGGCGTAGCGGTTACCGCGGTTCTGCACCTCGACAATGAGCGCGTGGTAGTTGGAGTTGATGTTGCTGACCACCTCAGTGACGGCCGAGTAGGGCGTATTGAGGTAGGTGTTGGTGGTGGTTCCGGTGGAGGACTTGGCGGAGCGGGCATAGACGTCGGAGACGATGGTGGTTCCGCAAGCCAGCGGGCCGCATTTTCCGTCGGAGCCTGGCGTGACGGCCAGGGTGGTCTCGTACATGCCGGTGGGGGTGGCGCTGGGAGCGGCCGCGGTGGAGACGCCGGTGGTGTTGTTGAGGTTGAGGTTAAGGAAGTTGGGCAGCTCGCGGCCCAGCGAACCCTGATAGGTGACGGTCGCGACGGTGTCGCGCAGCACCTGGCGCTGCACACTCAAATCGAACTCGTGCACCTGGGGGTTCTGGAAGTGGCGCGCGAAGTAATCGATGCTGGGGGTGGGAAAGGAACTGGTGCTGTTGACGATGCCGGGGAAGGCCGGGGTTCCGGTGCTGGTAGGCGTATAGGAGACCTGGAACTGGCCGTTGGGGCTGCCGGTGGCCTCATAGGTGTTGAGGATGACGCCGTTGAGATTGCGGCCATAGTAGAGTCCGTAACCGGTGTGTACGACAGTCTTGCCGTTGCCGAAGGGGTCCCAGGACAGGCCGAAGCGGGGGCCGAAGTTGTTGACGTCGTTGGGGTGGTTGGCAGTCAGCGCGTAGTTTGTGACCTCGGAGGCCAGCAGCGAGGGGAACGGCGGCGGGACGTGCTCATAGTCATAGCGGACCCCGAGGTTGAGGGTGAGCCGGGGCAGGATCTTCCAGTCATCCTGCACAAAGAAGCCGTAATCCTGGGTACCGAGAGAGAACTTGGGAGTGCCGAAGCCCTGCACGAAACTGGAGTAGCAGGCGTAAGACTTGGCGTTGGTGGAGAGGCCGGTTTCCGACGCTGAGTTGTCGCAGGTGCCCGCGCCCTTGTTGAGGATATCGGCGAAGAAGTCAGAGAAATAGGTGTAGCTGTAGACGCCGTTGCTCTCGAAGAGGTTATTGATGAGGTCGTGGTTGAGCAGGTAGTCGAAGCCGAACTTGATGTTCTGGCTCTTCTCGGTCCAGTTGCCGGTGTCGGAGACCTGCACCTTCTCTTCTTCGGGATAGGAGGTGCGGAAGGAGTAATAGGGCATGCCGCCGGTAAAGCCGTTGTTGCTGGAGCCGCCGTTGATGGAGAGTTGAATCGGGTTGCCGGAGGCGTTGTTGAGATAGGAACTGGTGAACTTGCTTAAGGGCTGCTCGCCCTCGTCGTTCAACTCGCGGCCAAACTGGAAGCGGAGTTCGTTGGAGACGTTGGCAGAGATGAGGCTGTCGAGCTTGGCCAGGCCGTAGTCGAGCTTGACGAAGTCGGTGCCGAAGGCGTCGATCGAGTAGTTGTTGGATGTCTGGGTCTGGACGCCGCCGGGCGAGTCCCAGCGCAGGCGATGGAAGAGCACGCTGGCGTGCTCGCGGGGGGTAATCTGCCAGTCGAGCTTGGGCGTGTTGAGCACTTCGTCGCCGGTGCGGGGGGTGATGCCGAGGTCGTCGAGGAGGCCGGGGGTGTTGAGTCCGGTAACCGAGGAGACCGCGTTGCCATAGAGAAGCTGGTCGTAGTGAGCGGCGGCGAGGGCGTAGTTGCCGCCGTAGACGCGCTGGGCCAGGGTGCAGGCTTCGTTATCTCCGACGGAGGGGGTGGTTCCTGCCGGCGCCTTGAAGACGGCGCTGACGGTGGTGTTGCCCGAGGCGGTCTTGGAGGCGGTGGTGCAGGAGGCGCCCGCCGCGGGGCCGGAGGTGATGGAAAGGTCGGCCCATTGATTGAAGAAGGCGCTGGGCGAGGCCGGCTTGGCTACGCCGGGGAAGTTCCTTCTGTACTGGTCGTAGGCATAGAACCAGAAGAGCTTGTCCTTGATGATGGGACCGCCCGCGCCGAAGCCCCAACGCTTGCGCCAGTCCTTGGCCTTGAAGGGGAGCCCGGGGACGATGGTGGGCGAGCCGCCGCCGGCCGGTTCGGTGATGGTGGTGATGGTGGTGAAGGGGTTGAAGGCGCCCCAGCCGTTGTCGCGGTCCTGGAAGTAGGCCTGGCCGTGAATCTGGTTGCTGCCGCTCTTGGTGATGGCGTTGAGCGCGCCGCCGGCCGCGCGGCCGTATTCAGCGGAGTAGACGCCAGTGTTGACCTGGAACTCGGCGATAGCGATCTGGGAGGTGGAATAACCTTCGCGGGTGCGGCCGCGCTCCTCGGAGAAGAAGGCCTGGTTGTTGTCTGCGCCGTCGATCTGAACGTTGTTCAAGAGGGGGCTGATGCCGCGGAAGGAGATGAGACCGAAGCCGTTGGAGTCAGAGACGGCAGCCGGGGTGAGGAGCGCGAGGTCGGACCAGCGGCCGCCATTGAGGGGCAGGTCCACAATTTCCTTCGACGTGAGGACGGACGATACATCCACCGACTCTAGCTTGAGGGTGGGCGCTTCGGCGCTGACCTCAACGGACTCTGTGGCGCTGCCGGCCTTGAGCGCCGGGTTCAGGTCGGTGACCGAGCCCACGTTGACAGGCACGGTGGTGGCGGTGAATGCGCCGAAGCCGGGTGCAGTGACCGTTACGGTGTATTTGCCCGGCGGCACGAGGGGCGCCTTGAAGTAGCCGGTGGCATCGGAGAGCAGCTTGATCTCCGCGTTGGTGCCGTCGTTGTGGAGCGTGATGGCAGCTCCGGAGATGGCGGCGCCGGAGGGGTCGACCACCGTGCCGGAGATTGCCCCTTCCGTGGTGGATTGGGCATACAGAGCAGTTTGATGCGTGCAGACGAGAAGCGCGAACAGGGTCAGGCACAGCGCGCTCATGCGGATTCGACTCAAGGTCATTGCGGCTCTCCAGGCATAGAGATGAGTTACAGGGAAGTCAGTTGAGGTTCCGGTGCGCCGTTGGTCTTGGAGTCCTGTGCCTATCGGCGGCGCGCCACGGCGGGATAGCTTCCAGCACCCGGGGCTCTTGGCATCCCGAGGTGAAAGTCTGAAAGTCAGCCCGTAGTCTTGAGGGGTGCTCGAGGCAAACTTACTAAATGCTTATGAACCTCTTGTTAATACGTCATCGGGGGGGGTAAATCGGGTCGGGCTCCCCACCGGACGGGAGGCAGGGCGCACATAGGAATTCGATTGCGGCACGGTATACTCGGGGCATCTCCTTCGAGGCGCCTTTGCTCCCAGCCCATGGATTCCACCGCCTTTCGGAGGAACCGGCTGGCGCAGGTGTCCTTGAAGCATCCCACTGAGACGGAGAGACAGCCTTTGACGAGTTCGTCGAGACGATGGATCTATGCCGTGTGGGTGGTGGCGCTTGGTTGCTTCGCGGCTATCCATGCGCTGAACCTGAGCGCGGATTTTCCGAACCACTCGCCGTGGGCCGCGGACTGGGCAAAATATACCGACGAAGGCTGGTACGGGAACGCGGCGGTTCGCGCGCATCTGTTCGGCAACTGGTACATTCCGGGGGACTTCAACCTGGCGGCGGCGGTGCCGGTGTGGCCGTTTCTGGAGTGGGTGCTGTTCTTTTTTACCGGGGTAACGGTGGAGGCGGCGCGGGGACTGGCGGTGGGCGTCTTCTTTTTGAACCTGGCGCTCAGCTACCTTCTGCTGCGGCGGAGCGGACCGCGGTGGATGGCGCTGCTGGCGCTGACCCTGGCGGTGACAAGCCCGTTCCTGTTTGCTTTCAGCCGCTTGGCGATTCTGGAGCCGCTGCTGACCGCGTTTCTGCTGGCGGCGTTGAACCTGGCGGTGCGTGTGGGGGGAATGCGACGCCCGCTGCGTGCTTCGGTGGGCATCGGGCTGCTGTTCACCCTCATGGTGCTGACCAAGACGACTGCGGTCTTTCTGCTGCCGGCGCTGGGATGGGCGCTCCTCTTGCCCCTGTGGCGAAACCGCAAGCTGGCGTGGCGCTGCGCGGCTGCGGCAGGCGGGACGTTTGCGGTGGCGTTTGGCGGCTGGATGGCCCTTTTGCTTGCAACCGGGCTGTTTGCCGACTACAACTATTACTTTTTCATCAATAAATACATCAAGCCGCCGGAGTTCTACTGGCCGGCGCTGAGCCTTTGGTGGTCGCTGCGCGGCTGTCTCTGGGTAGACCATATTCTGGCTCCGCTGGCCGGCTTGGCGGTGGCGGGCGCTGCGCTGGGGTGGCGAAGCAGGCGGGCGCGGGCGCTGCTGCTGGATCCGGTCTTTGGGGCCTCGGCGCTGGTGGTGGCTGGATGCGTCTTTTTCATGACCTACCAGAACCATCCGCAGCCGCGCTACTACACGGTGGCGGCGTTTTTCTGTTTCTTCATGGTGGCGCAGGCGGCGCATGCGCTGCTGGGCCAGGAGGGCGGAGGTCTGGCGCGGCGGCTGGGTTGGGCGTTTGCCGGACTCACGGCGCTGGCCGCGGGGCTGAACGGGGCGGCGACCCTGAACTATGCCGCGCATCCGGAGTACACGTTTGTGGACGCGGCAGGGCGGCTGGCCCAATATATGGACCAGCATCCCAACGGCAAGCGACTGCTTCTCTCCATCAGCGGCGACGAGATTACGCTGGTAAGTCACGTGCCGAGCCTCTGCGACGACTTTGGCACCCTGGACCTGGTTTCAAAGCTGGGCCGCTATCAGCCGGGCTGGTTCGCCACCTGGAACGACATCGACCCCGGAACCCTGGAGGACCTGCACAGCCGGTATTCGCTGGAACAGGTTGCCAGCTTCAGGGCCTTTGACCATCCGGAGCGGAACGTGCTGGTGCTGTTCAAACTGCACCCCTGGCCCGACGGGCGGCTGAGGGACCCGAGCGCGGAGAACCTGCAGGTTCCGCTGCCCGGCGACCGGATCGAAATCCCCATAGAGTAGCCCAAAATGAGTCCTCAGCTACCAGCGCAGCCTTGTCTTGCCCCCTGGAATGAGCGCTGCAGCGCCCTGTGACTGCAATCACTCGACACTGTCCTATGTGGATGGTAGGCTTCCGGTGACTTTTTCCGGGGTAATTCGCAGTAGCGATTTCTCCCGGAGGCCGTACACGATTGCGATCCAAACCAAGTTTCGGAGGAAATGTGACTGCACAGTCTTGGGTGAATCTTTTCTTAGCCGTGAGCGGGCTTTCGCTCGTTGTGGCATTCTTCGCACGCCAGATTATCGGCCTGGACCGGGGAACTCCGGAGCTGCGGAAGCTCGCCGGAGCCATCAAGGGAGGCGCCGAGGCGCTTCTGGCTCGTCCGTACAAGACCCTGGCGGCTGTCCTGCTGCTGATGCTTCCCACATTCGCCAATGCGCAGGCCGAGGCCGCCGGAGGCGAAGCCAGCCTGAAGCTGCCGGACCTGTCGACCGTGCATCACTTCGGCATGGATGGGCGCGCCCTTCTGATGATCGGACTGCTTTTCTGCATCGGCGGCCTGCTGTTTGGCACGACCATCTTTGTGCAGTTGAAGAACCTGCCGGTTCATAAATCGATGCGCGAGATGTCCGAGCTGATCTATGAGACCTGCAAAACGTATCTGGTCACGCAGGGCAAGTTCATCATGTTGCTCTGGGTCTTCATCGCGGTCATCATCTCGGCGTACTTTGGCTGGCTGTCGCCGGTGGGCAATGTCGCGGTTACGCTGCCCATCATCCTGGCATTCAGTCTGGTCGGCATCGCGGGCAGCTACGGCGTGGCATGGTTCGGCATTCGCGTCAACACCTTTGCCAACTCGCGCGTGGCCTTTGCCGGGTTGAAGGGCAAGCCGTATCCGCTGTTTGCCATTCCGCTGAAAGCGGGCATGAGCGTCGGCATGATGCTGATCTCTGTCGAACTGCTGATCATGCTCTTCATTCTTCTCTTTGTTCCGGCCACCTACGCCGGCCCCTGCTTCATCGGCTTCGCGATTGGCGAGAGCCTGGGCGCAGCGGCGCTGCGTATTGCCGGCGGCATCTTCACCAAGATCGCCGACATCGGCTCCGATCTGATGAAGATCGTCTTCAAGATCAAGGAAGACGACGCGCGCAACCCAGGCGTCATTGCCGACTGCACGGGCGACAATGCCGGCGACTCGGTTGGACCCTCGGCCGACGGCTTTGAGACCTACGGCGTCACCGGCGTAGCGCTGATCACCTTTATCCTGCTGGCCGTGAAGAGCCCAGTGACGCAGGCGGAACTGCTGGTATGGATCTTCGTGATGCGCGTGGCCATGCTGATCTCCAGCTCCGGCGCCTACTTCCTCAACGGCCTCATCGCCAAGGCAAAGTACGGGCACTCCGACGAGATGGACTTCGAGGCGCCGCTGACCTCGCTGGTTTGGATCACCTCCATCGTCTCCATCGGTCTGACGTACCTCGTCTCCTACCTGATGATCCCCACCCTCGCCGGCGACCCGACGCTGTGGTGGAAGCTGGCTTCCATCATCTCCTGCGGAACTTTGGCCGGCGCGCTTATCCCTGAGCTGGTCAAGGTCTTCACCTCCACCAACTCGGCTCACGTGCAGGAAGTGGTCACCTCCGCGAAGGAAGGCGGCGCGTCTTTGGGAATTTTGTCAGGCCTGGTGGCCGGCAACATGTCCGCCTACTGGCTGGGATTGAGCATGGTCGCTCTCATGGGACTGGGCTATTTCTTCAGCATGATGGGCGGGTCCATGGACATCATCATGCTCGCTCCCGCGGTCTTTGCCTTTGGCCTGGTGGCCTTCGGCTTCCTCGGCATGGGGCCGGTCACCATCGCCGTGGACTCCTACGGCCCGGTGACGGACAATGCTCAATCCGTTTATGAACTCTCGCTGATCGAAACCATTCCCGGCATCGAAGCTGAATTGAAGAAGGACTTCGGCATCGACGCCAGGTTCGAGCGCGCCAAGTACCTGCTGGAAGCCAACGATGGAGCCGGCAATACCTTCAAGGCAACGGCCAAGCCGGTGCTGATCGGCACGGCCGTGGTGGGCGCAACCACCATGACGTTCTCCATCATCATGGCCCTGACCAACGGCCTGACCGAGAACGTGGCTAAACTCTCTCTGCTGCATGCGCCCTTCATGCTCGGGCTGATCTGCGGCGGCGCGGTGATCTTCTGGTTCGCCGGCGCTTCCATGCAGGCGGTCACCACCGGCGCATACCGCGCGGTCGAGTTCATCAAAAACAACATCCAGTTGGAGAACGTCGAGAAGGCCTCGGTGGAAGACAGCAAGAAGGTGGTCGAGATCTGCACCAAGTATGCGCAGAAGGGCATGTTCAACATCTTCCTCGCCGTCTTCTTCGCAACCCTCTCGTTCGCGTTCATGGAGCCGTTCCTGTTTGTTGGCTACCTGTTCTCGATTGCCATCTTCGGCCTCTACCAGGCGATCTTCATGGCCAATGCGGGCGGCGCCTGGGACAATGCCAAGAAGGTTGTCGAGGTTGACCTCAAGATGAAGGGCACGCCGCTGCACGACGCCACCGTCATCGGAGACACCGTCGGCGATCCGTTCAAGGACACCTCATCGGTGGCCATGAACCCGATCATCAAGTTCACGACCCTGTTCGGACTGCTGGCAGTCGAACTGGCAGTGAAGCTGACAGTAAGCAACCCCATGCTGGTCCACGTGCTGACCGTGGCCTTCTTCCTCGTGTCGATGTTCTTCGTGCATCGGTCCTTCTACGGCATGAGGATTGAGTCCAAGGGATAGCGGCTCATTCCTGTCTTGCAAATCAACGGCAGCGTCGCCTGGAAATAGGCGACGCTGCGCAGGCGAATCAACTGGCGTTACCCGGTCCTCCCATAGCCTTGCGAAACTCACTCACCCGGCAAGTTGCACTCCGGCCGTCGTCGCGCAAGCGGAGACGGCCGGAGTTGTTTGAGGGATAAGTCTCGGCGGCTAACTTCTTTGAGGCGGAGCCTCGATGTTATGATGGCGGTCTCAAATGAAGGCTCCGCGCGATCTGCGCAATAACTTTGTCAAAGGATAAGTTCATGCGAATTCATGCTTGTGCGGGAGTTATGCTGACGCTGGCGGCGCTGGCGATCTCTCTTCCAGCCGGGGCACAGAAGTTTCAGGAGCCCACCAGGGAAGAGTTGCAGATGACCACGGACCCCAAGGCGCCCGGCGCGCCGGCGGTCTTTCTCAATCGCGAAGAGGTGACGGACAACCGCAGCCACTACAGCAGCCTGTATGCCCGCATCAAAGTGCTCACCGAGCAGGGCAAGGAGTGGGCGACGGTGGAGGTGCCCTACGTTGCGGGCTACACCGCGATGCCCATCATTGAGGGGCGCACCATCCACGCCGACGGCACGGTCATTCCCCTCACCGGCAAAGCCGAGGATCTGCTGGTCTTCAAGAGCTATCGGAACAATGTGAAGGCAGCGGTCTTTAACCTGCCCAGCGTCGAAGTGGGCAGCATTCTGGAGTACAAGTGGACCATTCCGACAACTGGAGGCAAGGTCACCGGGGTTGTGAGCGAGGCAGAGGAGGGCTTCTACTCCTCGGCCCTGGCCAACAGAATTCCCGAGTGGGACGTGCAGCAGGAACTCTTTGTTCACAAGGCGCATTTCTACTACAACCCCCTGAGCGATCTCGAATCGAATGTCCTCGGGAACCAGGTAACTTTTTTCGTCGATGGGGAGCGGGCGAGTTATCTGCTGTTTACGCAGCGGCTTCCGGAGGGGGGCAAGGTAAGCCATGGCCAGAAGGGCGACTTCACGCTCGACATTCAGGATGTCCCGGCCATCCGTCATGAGTCCGATGCTCCGCCAGAATCCGCTGCGCGCTACAGGGTGCGCTTCTACTACACGCCCTATGTGAACGCACAGGTTTATTGGGACAACGAGAGCCGTCGCTGGGCAAAGGAACTGGACCAGTATGCCGCGCAGAGCGGGACCATCCGCGACGCCGCAAGCCAAATCACGGCGGGCGCGGCGACTGCCGAGGCCAGGGCGCGCAAACTCTACGATGCCGTGCAGGCGCTCGACAACACGGACTTCACGCGCGCCAAGGGCGAGGCGGAGCGCATGCAACTGCACCTCAAGCGCGAGTTGAAGAAGGCCGAGCAGGTGTGGAGTGAGAAGAGCGGATCGGGCAACGACATTGCCGGCCTCTATCTGGCTTTGGCCCGCGCGGCCGGGCTTGAAGCCAACGGCATGAAGGTGGCCGACCGCAACCGCAGCATCTTTGACCCGAACTTCCTGTCGCTCTATCAGCTCGATTCGCTTCTGGTGGTTTTGCGCATCGACGGAAAAGACGTCTATCTCGATCCTGGCGAGAAGCTCTGCCCGTTTGGCCAACTGGGCTGGGCGCACCTGCTGGCCGGCGGTCTGGAAGAGGGCGCGCAGGGGCCGCAGTACACGCCGCCGAACCTGACCAAGGACGCCATCGTGGCGCACGCCGCCGATTTGATTGTCGATGCCAACGGGGGCATCACGGGCACGGTGAAGGTGCTGATGAACGGCCCCACGGCGCTGCACTGGCGGCAACTGAACCTGCGGACGGACACGGCCGAGGTGCAGAAGCAGTTTTCCGAGAGTCTGCACGGGCTGCTGCCGCAGGGCGTGGCAGGCGAGGTGCAGGGCTTCAAGGGGCTGGATACGTCGGACGGGTTTCTGCAAGCCACGGTAAAGGTGACGGGCCAACTGGGCAGCGCCACGGGCAAACGGCTCCTTCTGCCGGGCTTCTTCTTTTCCACCGGGGCGCACGCGCAGTTTGTGGATGAAGCAAAGCGCGACGCGGCGGTTGATTTGCACTTTGCCGTGCAGACGATTGACGACGCGGTGTATCACCTGCCCGCGGGGTTCACTGCAGAGAGCTCGCCGCAGCCCGCGCAACTGCCCTGGCCGGATCACGCCGCGCTGGTGGTGAAGACGACCACGGCGCCGGGAACGGTGGAGGTCAAGCGCATCTTTGCGCGGGGGTTCATCCTGCTCGATCCCAGGGAGTACTCGGCGCTGCGCGAGTACTACCAGAAGGTGGCCGCGAGCGATCAGCAGCAGGTGGTGCTGGCTGCGGCCATGTGAGGATGATGCTTCCTAGCCTAGGCTCTGAAGCGGTTTCTTTTGCCTTCCTGATTCGTCGAAGTTCTCCGGCGCGAGCCATGCCGCGAAGGCCTGCCTACGGGCGGGCCATTCGTGGTCGAGGATGGAGAACCAGGCAGTGTCGCGGTTCTTGCCTTTGACGACCATGTGCTGACGGAAGATGCCCTCGAAGGTGAAGCCGAGGCGGAGGGCGGCGCGGCGGCTGGGGTGGTTTTCAGCATTGCACTTCCACTCGTAGCGGCGGTAGCCCAGGCTGTCGAAGATGTGGGCGGCCATGAGATAGAGGGCCTCCGTGGCGGCGGTGGTGCGCTGCAGGCCGGGGGCGAGCAGGATGTTGCCGACCTCGACGACGCCGTTGGCCGGGTCCATGCGCATGAAGCTGGCGTAGCCGGCGGCACGGCCGGTTGCGGCGGGCACAATGGCAAAGAAGACGGCCGATGCGCCATCCTGTTTCTGGGCGAGGGCGAGGCGCAAGGCGTCTTCGCTGGGGTAGGGTCCGTCGGCGAGCCAGGTCCAGACCTCGTCGTGGCCCTGGACGGCCTGCCACAGGTCGCCAGCGTGGCGCTCCGCGTCGAGCGGTTCCAGAGTTACAGTGCGGCCGCCAAGGGTGACGGAGCGGGGCAGCGGGACGGGCTTCCAATCGAGAGGTGCTTGGCTGGGATCTGACACCCCAACAGGGTATCAGGCCGCGCGGGACCGAGCCGGGTGGGCTGACTGTGCACTGATGCGGGTCGTACAATGCAGTTGGCGAAAAGGAGATCCCCATGTCATCTGAAACGACGAACTGCCCGTTCTCGAGCGGCGCACTCAAGCACGCAGCGGCTGGAACCCCATCCAACGCAAACTGGTGGCCCGATCAACTGAACCTGAAAATCCTCCACCAGCACTCGCCCAAAGCCAACCCCATGGGCGAGACTTTCAACTACGCCGAGGAGTTCAAGAGCCTCGATCTCGATGCCGTCATCAAGGACCTCCATGCCCTGATGACGGACTCACAGGACTGGTGGCCGGCGGACTATGGCCATTACGGTCCTTTCTTCGTCCGCATGGCATGGCATAGCGCGGGCACCTATCGCATCGCCGATGGCCGCGGCGGCGCCGGTTCTGGAGCGCAGCGGTTTGCCCCCCTCAACAGCTGGCCTGACAACGTAAGCCTGGACAAGGCGCGCCGCCTGATCTGGCCCATCAAGCAGAAGTACGGCCGCAAACTCTCCTGGGCCGACCTCATCGTGCTCGCAGGCAACGTAGCCATCGAGTCCATGGGGCTCAAGACCTTTGGCTTTGCCGGCGGCCGCGCAGACATCTGGGAGCCTGAGGAGGACATCTACTGGGGACCGGAGACCAAGTGGCTGGGCGACGAACGCTACAAGGGGGACCGTCAGCTCGACAACCCCCTGGGCGCGGTCCAGATGGGCCTGATCTATGTGAATCCCGAGGGGCCCAATGGCAACCCCGATCCGCTCGCCGCGGCACGCGATATTCGCGAGACTTTTGCGCGCATGGCCATGAATGACGAGGAGACAGTGGCCCTGATCGCAGGCGGACACACCTTCGGCAAGGCGCATGGCGCAGCCGACCCCAACAAGTATGTGGGCCGCGAGCCAGAGGGCGCTCCGATTGAAGAGCAGGGCCTGGGCTGGAAGAACAGCTTCGGCAGCGGCAAAGGCGTGGATACCATCAGCAGCGGACTGGAGGGCGCCTGGACCACCAACCCCGTGAAGTGGGACAACAACTACCTGGAAAACCTCTTCGGCCATGAATGGGTACTCACGAAGAGCCCGGCAGGCGCTCAACAGTGGACGCCCACGGACCCTTCCGCGGCAGGTTCCGTTCCCGATGCGCACGATCCGTCGAAGACGCACGCCCCGGTCATGTTCACCACCGACCTCTCGCTCCGGTTCGATCCGGCCTACGAGAAGATCTCCCGGCGCTTTTTCGAGAATCCGCAGGATCTCGCGGACGCCTTTTCCAGGGCCTGGTTCAAGCTCACCCACCGCGACATGGGGCCTCTCTCGCGGTATCTTGGCCCTCTGGTGCCTTCCGAGCCGCTCATTTGGCAGGATCCGGTTCCCGCTGTAGATCATCCACTGATCGGGGAAGGAGAGATCGCGACCCTCAAGGCCAGCATCCTCGCTTCCGGGCTCTCCATCTCCCAGTTGGTCACCACCGCCTGGGCCTCCGCATCAACCTTCCGCGGCAGCGACAAGCGCGGCGGAGCCAACGGCGCGCGCATCCGGCTCGCCCCGCAAAAGGACTGGGAGGTCAACCAGCCCGCCGAACTGGCCGACGTCCTCTCGACGCTTGAGGGCATTCAGAAAAACTTCAATGCGGCCCAGTCCGGTGGCAAGAAGGTCTCGCTGGCCGACCTGATCGTCCTCGGCGGCTCGGCAGCCATTGAGGAGGCTGCCAAAAAGGCCGGCCATGACGTGAAGGTCCCCTTCACCCCTGGGCGCACCGATGCCTCGCAGGACGAGACCGATGCGGCATCCTTCGCTGTTCTGGAGCCGATTGCCGACGGGTTCCGCAACTACATCCGCAAGGAGCACGTGGCGGCGGCGGCCGAGATGCTGGTGGACCGGGCAAACCTGCTCACGCTCTCCGCTCCAGAACTGACAGTCCTCATCGGTGGCCTGCGCGCGCTCAACGCCAACTTCGACCACTCCGCACATGGCGTCTTCACTGAACGGCCGGGAGCGCTCACCAACGACTTCTTCGTCAACCTGCTCGACATGAATACGAAGTGGCAGAAATCCGCTGCATCGGAGGGCGTACTGGAAGGGCGTGACCGCGCAACCGGCAAGCTTCGCTGGACCGGCACTATCGCCGATCTCGTCTTGGGCTCGAACTCTCAGCTCAGAGGGCTGGCGGAAGTCTATGCAAGCAGCGATGCGCAAGGGAAGTTTGTGCGGGACTTTGTGGCGGCATGGACCAAGGTCATGAACCTTGACCGCTTCGACGTTGCCTGACTTCGGCGCAAGCTAACGAAGTCTGTATCAGACGCATCCTCCGCGGGCATCCGCTTATCCGGACCCCGCAGGGGATGCGCGAGCCTTCTCAATCCACGCCCAGCGCCATGCGCACTTCATCTTCAGCGTCTTTGGTTGTTCGCCGTTTCACGGTGTAGACCGTGGTCGATTCGACCTGTTCGCCTGCCTGCAGCGATGTCAGCGGCCCCAGAGTCTCCAACTCGACATACTTTGCGGGATCAGGATTGGTGTAAATCTCGGTGACGCATCCGCCATCGGGATAGGCTCCCTCCTGGGCCTTCACCTCGATGCGCGTCACGCAATCCCGTCCCACCCATGCGAGCTTTCCGCCCTCGCTGCCGACCTTGACAAACTCTCGCGTCGAGCGTCCGAAGCAAGCACAGCCCGCATCCACCATCAACCCCGCCGGCTCTCCCGGCAGCAGCCGCTTCAAGCCACCCGCAAACGAAGGGTCCCTGGCGGTGAGCATTCCCATCCGCTCCGGCTCCTCCATCTGCGTAATCGTCCATACAGCCACTTGCACGGCATCTCCGCATACCTTGTGATACTCGTTGCGGATGCGCATTGAAGGATGCCCCGGCGGCAGTTCAATGGTGCGGACAACGCGGATGCCGTAGCTCGTATCCACTTGCGAAGTGAGCGTCACGCCGTTTTCGCGTGCCGCGCACTCCATCGCCTGCGCGTCAAACCCTTGGGGCGGAGGCCATACGCGGCCCTGCCGGCCCGGCCAATCGCTCTGCGGCGCGGGCCAGCACTTGTCCCCGCCAAAGTTCATCCACTCGTGCGAAGCATCGCTGTGCACTTGTCCGTCGAGAGTGCGGTTCTCCCAGAAGACGACCGCGGCCGCGCCAATCAGCCCAAACTGCATCACGCGCCCGATGGCCGGAACGATCACGGCTTCCACCAGGCCGTTGCTTACGCGAAAGCAATCGGCCCAGCCATGATAGTCCACAGGCTCAATCGAGATGCCCGTCGGGGGGGCTGCCAACCCCTGGGCAATCGTGGCTCCGCCGCGGTCTTTCAAGCTGTCCAACCTTTCGCGTATCGCGCAGAGTTCAATGTTGCTGAGGCTTCACCAGCGTGCAGAAGGTGGCCTCACTCTTCCGATGCGCGCCTCCACCTTTCCATCTCTAGACATCCAGGGCTGCCACCTTGTCGGTCTCCACTTCGCGCACCGCCAGATGGTCATACCATGTGAACTTGAGAATCGCCGAAGTGCCCAGAACCACCGCCAGCGTCATTGCCGCGCGTGCGAACTCCTGAATGACGATGTAAAGCGGCAGCGCCACCAGCGCCACCTGCCACACAATGCCCACTGCGATGTTGAACATGTCGCGGGCAAAGTCCTTGTTGCGTTGGAAGCCGGGGTCCTCTGCCAGCACCTTCTTCAGCACCGGCCCCCAGAATCCCCACGGCCGCACGCGCCGGTAAAAGTCCATCAGCACCGCGTCGTCTTCCGCCTTGGTCAGCAGAGTGCCCACCAGGCAGCCGGTCACAGAGATCACCAACACCAGCGGGAACACGATCACCACCTCCGTGCTGATGGAGTTGTTGGCCACCAACCGCTGCACAAACGGAATCTGCGCCATAATCTTTGGCAGCAAAACGGCAGGCGCGATGCCGGTCACCATGCCCCAGAAATATCCCCAGCCGTTGAAGCGCCACCAATACCACTTCATCACGTTGGCAGCCATGTACCCGCCCCACAGCCCCGAGACGATCCAGATCACCACGGAGTTCACCGAGTCCACATTCCAGCCGATCAAGACGCCAACCACCACTACCGCAAAAGATGCGAGATAGCTCAGGCGGACGTAGGTCTTCTGCGATGCGTTGGGGTTGATGAAGCGCTTGTAGATGTCGTTGACAAAGTAGGGCGGCGCGGCATTGACCGTGGCCGCAAAGTTGGACATGAAGGCCGCGAGCAATCCGGCAATCAAAAAACCCAGCAGGCCCACGGGGACGAACTGCCCCAGCGCATAGGGCAGCACTTTTTCAAAGTCCAGATTGGTCCCCATCGCGCGCAGGTTCGGGCTGTAGAAGGCCGCCGCAAGCACCGTGAGACCAATCACCAGAAAGTAGCGAGGAGGCGTCAGCACGATGTTGACCCACGCGCTCATCATCGAGGCCTCGCGCGGGTTCTTCGCGGAGAGAATCCGCTGCATGTCGTAGTTGGGCGCCGGACCCGCTGCCGAGATCGGGATGCCCTTGAACAGCAGCATGACCACAAAGAACCCGAACAGGCCATACCCGTCCTGGGCAATCTTCTCCTTCGCGGCTGGAAGCAGATTGACCCAGTCCAGGTTCAACTGCCAGCCGAAGAAGACATTGTCCCAGCCCACTGGAACGCACCGCCGCAGCATCTCCGGCGCCACCTTGCTCATGGCGATGATGCCCACCGCAAACGAGGCGATCGACAGGATGAAGAACTGCACCACTTCAGTGATCACCACGCTGATCATGCCGCCCTTGATTACATAGATGGCCGTGATCGCAATCAGGATCAGCGCGTATTGATTGGCTGAAAGGTGCCAGGGCAGAAATGTCTCGGCAAATTTGCCGATCCCCTTGAAGGCATAACTGAAGAATCCGATGATGCTGACGAAGGCATAGATCACCACGATCAGGTGCGACATCTGCGCCCCGCGCCCGGTGCCGAAGCGGGTCTTGATCCACTCCGCGCCCGTCATCACGTTCGAGCGCCGCAACCATGCCGACAGGTACACCATCAGAAAGATCTGGTTGAACGTCGGCCAGAGCCAGGGAATCCATACGCTCTTCAGGCCGTAGACAAACATCCAGGAGACCAGCAGCATGGTGCCGCTGATATCAAACATTCCCGAGGCGTTGGAGATGCCCAGCACATACCACGGCATCTTGTTGCCGCCCAGAAAATACGCCTGCATGTTTTGCGAGGCGCGATGCGAAACCCAGTAGCCGATGAACACCGTGCTCAAGAGGTAGGCAACGATGATCACTATATCCAGTGCATGAAGATGCATGTCGAACCCTCAACTTCCGCGCGGCGCCGCCGGCAGACGCGTGCATCGCCCGCCAGTCATGCCCCGAACCTTTGATTCGTCCTGTTCCCGGACTTCAGCTCCAGTCGATCCTTACTGCAACTCCCCAGCCAACAGAAACACCAGCGACGCCTGCCAGTTGATCGCAATCTCATTGCTTGCGTAAGAGGCCAACTGATCGGCATACACCTTTGCCGGCGGCAAATCCTTGGGCAGCGCGGCCAGCACCGCATCCTGCCGTCCCGCATTTGGCCCGCCTGACAACAGTCCCGGCCACGGCCCGCTCTGCTTGCCGTCGCCGCTCGGCCGGTGATGCGGATGCTCCACCGCGTGCTCGCCCAACTGCGTTACCCAACTCAGTGAAAACGTGTTGCGCCCCAGCAGGTAGTGCAGGTTGTCGCGTGCTGTATCCACAAAGCGCTTGTCTGGATGCAGAGCGTTCGCCACCAGCAGATACATCCCATAGCCCGCGGCCACGCCATTCGAGCCCCACACATAATCCTTGGCCTGCATGCTCACGCGATACGGGTTCGCGTGCGTCCGCTCCACTACCGCCTCTGCCGCCGCGCGCGTCCGGCTTCGAATCGCAGCGACAACACTCGCATCCGCGCCCTTGCGGCCCGCAAGCGCATAGGCCCACAGTCCCATCGGCGCTACGGAAGCCCAGTTCTCGGCCGGTGGCGAATCCAGCGCGGGAAGAAACTCCGCATACTGCTTCACAAAGAAGGCGTTGTATGCCGGCTCGCCCGTCGTGCGGCCAAGCTCCGCCGCCGCCCACAGCCGCTCGTCCTTGCAGTTGCCGTCGCCGTACTCGCCGGTGCTCACGCCCGCCGGATTCTTGAATGTGACCTCGGGATTCTTCTCCGTCCAAGCCCATGCGCGCCTTGCGGCTTCAAGAGACTCCGCGGCAAACTTCGCGTCAAACGGCTTGTAGACGCGCGCCGCAATCGCAGCCACCGCCGCCAGGTCCGCCGTGGCGCAGGTGCTCTTATAGGGCGCCGCGCCGGTCCCAATCACAAGGCTCGGCAGCGTGTCATCCTCGGGAGCCACAAAGCCGGGAAAGTGCTCGCTCGTCTGCTTGTGCCAGACACCCCCGTCCGCGTCCTGCATCTTCAGCATCCACTCCAGGTTCCAGCGCGCCTCATTCAAAATGTCGGGCGTGCCATTCCCGCTTTCGGGGATATGGAGCGAGATGCTCTTGAGCCTTTCTCCGAAGATCTCCCACGCCCACAAGAGCGTGCCCGTGCTGATGCCGGAGTTCACCACGTAGCGTCCGTAGTCGCCCGCGTCGTGCCAGCCGCCCACGTTGTCGCGCGGTCCGCTCGTCCCCGCGCTCGCATGGAACGCGCCATGCAGATGGCAGATGCCATGGGAGTAGCCGGGAAACTCTGGCCCCATATCCACCGCCGTTCCGCAGCGCTGCCCATAAAAGCCGCGCATGGCCAGCGTGTATGCCCGTTCAAACACGTTGCCGCCCACGGTGAAGTTCCAGCTCCGCCCGACTCCCGGAACGTTCAGATAAAACGTGCCCGCCTCGCGAAGCTCGGAGAAGTCCGCTGCCTGCACCGTGTCGCCGCTCAAGGGGTCCATGCGCCCTTGATCCAGCGCGCGCTGCATCACTACCGCTCCATCTTTTGAGCGTCGAATCTCGAAGCTGCCGGCCTTGGCTCCCACCAGGGCCACCTTGAGCCCGTCCAGCGGATAGCCCACCTGGTCCACCTTGATGGCGGTCACCGGGTTGGCGTTCTCAGCCGCGCCGGCCATCAGTCCGGCGCCGAGCAATGCGGACACGGCAAGCAAAAAGAGCCACGCCAAAGCGGAGCGCGCGCCAAGGAATGCGGGAAGCAGGGAACTGGCCATCGTTTAAGACTTCGCCTCGCGGGACCACCCGGTCTGTCTCCAGGGTCGCAGAATCCTCTCACATCCCCGTGAACTCTGGCAACGATTCCAGACACATCGTTTGGGTGTCGAGCGCCTTCCGGCGCAGAGGATTGTTTACTTCCGCGCCGCGTCAAGTATAATCGCGTTTCGTTTTCCGGAGTTGACAAAAATGCTCTGGAAAAACGTTTGACTGGCCCTTCACCATGAGAGCTCGCTCCGGGCGGGAAGGCCATGCAATGGAGAAGTCCAGATGAACTACGGCCATTTCGACGACCAGAACCGCGAGTACGTCATCACTCGCCCCGACACCCCGCTGCCCTGGATCAACTACCTCGGCTGCCAGGCCTATTTCGGCATCATCTCCAACACCGCCGGCGGTTACTCCTACTACCGCGACGCCCGCCTGCGCCGGCTTACCCGCTACCGCTACAACAACGCCCCCATGGACCTGGGCGGACGCTATATCTATATGCGCGACAATCAGTCCGCGGAGTTCTGGTCTCCCTCCTGGCAGCCCACGCGCCATGAACTCGAGGACTACTCCTCCCGCCACGGCATGGGCTACTCCATCATCGGCTCGACCTACGCCGGCATCGAGGCGCGCACCCGCTACTTCGTTCCACTCGATGAGAATCTCGAAGTGTGGCAGCTCACCATCACCAATCACCGCGCCACCCCCGCGCAACTCTCGGCCTTTGCCAGCATCGAGTTCTGCCTATGGGACGCGCAGGACGACGCCACCAACTACCAGCGCAACTTCAACACCGGCCAGGTTGAAGTTGAAGATGGCGTCATCTATCACAAGACCGAATACCGCGAGCGCCGCAACCACTTCGCCTGGTTCGCCTGCTCGCAGCCCGGCGCGGGCTTTGATACGCAGCGCGAGGCCTTTCTCGGCCGTTATCGCGGCTGGGACAACCCCGCCGCCGTCCAGGCCGGCCAGTTGACCAACTCCATCGCCAACGGCTGGCAGCCCATGGGCGCGCATCAGGTCAACCTCGAACTCGCTCCCGGCGAGAGCCGCCAAATCGTCTTTGTCCTCGGCTACCACGAGAACCCTGTCGATCAAAAGTTCGATCCGCCTCAGTCGCAGACCATCAACAAGGCCACCGTCAAGCCCGTCATTGCCCGCTATCTCGATGCCGCGGCAGCCGATGCCGCCTTTGAAAAGCTACGCCAATACTGGGCCGATACGCTCGGCATCTTCCAGGTCTCCACGCCCGACGTACACACCAACCGGATGGTCAACATCTGGAACGCCTACCAGTGCATGGCCACCTTCAACATGTCCCGCTCCGCCTCGTTCTATGAGTCGGGCATCGGCCGCGGCCTCGGCTTCCGCGACTCCAATCAAGATTTGCTCGGCTTCGTCCACATGGTCCCGGCGCGCGCCCGCGAACGCATCCTTGACCTTGCCGCCACGCAGTTGCCCACAGGCGGCGCCTATCACCAGTACCAGCCGCTGACCAAGCGCGGCAACAACGACATCGGCGGAGGCTTCAACGACGACCCCCACTGGCTCATCATCGGCGTCTCGGCGTATCTCAAAGAGACCGCTGACTTCAGCATCCTCGATGAGCCGGTGCCCTTTGACAACGAACCGGGCTCCGAGGCGCCGCTCTATGAGCACCTCCGCCGCAGCTTCCTTTACACACTCGAACGCCTCGGCCCTCACGGCCTGCCCCTCATCGGCCGCGCCGACTGGAACGACTGCCTCAACCTCAACTGCTTCTCTGACACTCCGGGCCAGTCCTTCCAGACCACCACCAACAAGGAAGGCAAGGTCGCCGAGTCCGTCTTCATCGCCGGCCTCTTTGTCCACGCCGGCCGCGAGCTTGCCGCAATCGCAACCCGCCGCGGACTTGCCAAGGAAGCGGCCACATACCTTGCCGAAGTCACAAGCATGGAGAAAGTCATCCTGGCCCATGGCTGGGATGGCGAGTGGTTCCTACGCGCCTACGACGACTTCGGCGCGAAGATTGGCTCCAAGGAATGTGAAGAGGGCAAGATCTTCATCGAGTCCAACGGCTACTGCGTCCTGGCCGGCATCGGCCTTGACGATGGCAAGGCCGCCAGCGCCATGGCCGCCACCGGCAAGCATCTGGCGACAGAACATGGCATCGTCGTCCAGCAGCCGGCGTACTCCCGCTACTATCTCAACCTCGGCGAAATCTCCTCCTATCCGCCCGGATACAAGGAGAACGCCGGCATCTTCTGCCACGTCAATCCCTGGGTCATGATCGGCGAGACGCGCCTCGGCCACGGCGACCTGGCTTTTGACTACTACACGCGCATCAACCCCTCCGCCCGCGAGCGCATCGCCGACCTCCACCGCTGCGAGCCGTATGTCTACGCGCAGATGATAGCCGGCAAGGATGCTCCCACCTTTGGCGAGGCCAAGAACTCATGGCTCACCGGCACCGCCGCCTGGAATTACTACGCCATCGTTCAATGGATTCTCGGCATCCGCACCACTCTCGACGGGCTTGAGATCGCGCCCGTCATCCCCGCGTCCTGGCCGGGATTCACCGCCACCCGCACCTTCCGCGGCGTCGTCTACAAGATCTCCGTCGAGCGCCAGGGCAGCGGCAACAACATCGCTCTCACCGTTGACGGCGCGCCGATTCAAGGCTCAGTCATTCCCCCTCCCGCCGAAGGGACAACCGAAGTCGTCATCGGGGGCATCCTTACTTAGCGTCTGCCATCCAATCGCATCTCAGGAGCATCATCATGTATCTCGCCAGCGATCACCGCTACGACGCCATGCAATATCGCCGCTCTGGCCGGAGCGGCCTGCGCCTGCCTGCCATCTCGCTTGGCCTCTGGCACAACTTCGGCGGCGTTGACGTCTTTGAAAACAGCCGCGCCATGGTGCTCCGCGCCTTTGATCTCGGCATCACCCACTTCGACCTCGCCAACAACTACGGCCCGCCGCCGGGCAGCGCCGAATCCACCTTCGGCGAGATCCTGCGCCTCGACCTCGCCGCCCACCGCGATGAACTCATCATCAGCTCCAAGGCCGGATGGGAGATGTGGCCCGGCCCTTACGGCAACTGGGGTTCGCGCAAGTATTTGTTGGCCAGTCTGGATCAGAGCCTCCAGCGCATGGGCCTTGAATACGTTGACATCTTCTACTCCCACCGCCCCGATCCCGAGACGCCCATCGAAGAGACCATGTCCGCGCTCGACCAGGCCGTGCGCTCCGGCAAGGCCCTCTACGCCGCCATCTCCAGCTACAACGCCGAGCAGACCATCGCAGCCTCGGCCATCCTTCGCAGCCTCGGCACGCCCTGCCTCATCCATCAGCCCAAATACTCCATGTTTGACCGCACCCTCGAGGACGGACTCTACGATGTGCTTGGCAAGGAAGGCATCGGCGCCATCGCCTTCTGCCCGCTCGCGCAAGGGCTCCTGACCGACCGCTATCTCCACGGCATCCCCGAGGGTTCGCGCGCCTCCAAGCCGCACGGATTCCTCAAGAGCAAGGACATCGACCCGCATCGTCTCGCGCAGATTCAGGCCTTGAGTGAGGTCGCCGCCCCGCGCGGCCAGTCGCTGGCGCAGATGGCTCTCGCCTGGGTGCTGCGCGACGAGCGCATGACCTCCGCGCTCATTGGCGCAAGCCGCGTGGAGCAGATCGAACAGAACGTCGCCGCCCTCGCCAACCTGACTTTCTCCGCCGAAGAACTCCTCCGCATCGAAGCGATTCTCGGTCAGCCTGCATGATCTCGAACCACAGGCACCCTGACAGCCAGGCGCTTGGCCGGCGCCCTCCATTGCCACACCCCGCGCCCTTCAACTATCGTTCCTGTGGCGCGTCGGCGTGTCTTCCGACGTGCTGAAGAAGGGCAGTGCACCCCATGAGCCTCTATTGCGCCACCGGAAGTGAAGAGACCGATCTCACGCCAGATCAGTTGAATGATCTTCTGGTCGAGAGTCTCGCCGCATTGGGTCCGCGCGGCAGCGTGCTCGCCGTTCCGCCTGACCAGAGCCGCGCCCACTCCCGCGCCGGCGAACTCACCTGCTATGCCTGGCGCTACTATGGCGACCGGCTCAAGGCCATCCTTCCCGCGCTCGGCACCCACACGCCCATGCAGCCGGCGCAGCTCGACCAAATGTTCCCCGGCGTGCCTCACTCGCTCTTCCGGGTCCACAACTGGCGCACCGATATTGAAACCCTGGGCGAGGTTCCCGCCGAATTCATTCGCGAGCAGTCCGAAGGCAAACTCGACTACTCATGGCCGGCGCAGGTCAACCAGCTCATCGCCCGCGGCCCCTTTGACCTCATCCTCTCCCTTGGCCAGGTCGTGCCCCATGAAGTCATTGGCATGGCCAACTACAACAAGAACATCCTGGTCGGCACCGGCGGCCGCGAAGGCATCAACCGCAGCCACTACCTGGGCGCGGTCTACGGCATGGAGCGCATCATGGGCCGCGCCGTCAATCCCGTGCGCAATGTGCTCAACTACGCCTCCGACCACTTCCTTCGCCACCTGCCCATCGTCTACGTGCTCACGGTTGTGGGCCGACGTGCCGATGGCGGGCTTGCCGTGCGCGGCCTCTTCATCGGCGACGATGTCGAGTGTTTTCACCGCGCCGCCGAACTTAGCCTCAAAGTTAACTTCGAGTTAGTCGACAAGCCCATTCAAAAAGCCGTCGTCTATCTCGATCCCCATGAGTTCCACTCCACCTGGCTCGGCAACAAGGCCGTCTACCGCACCCGCATGGCTCTGGCCGATGGCGCGGAACTTATCATTCTCGCCCCCGGCGTTCGCGAGTTTGGTGAAGACCCGGCCATCGACCGGCTCATTCGCAAATACGGCTACCGCGGAACCCCCGCCACGCTTGCCGCCGTCGAGGCCAATCCTGATCTGGCCGGCGACCTCAGCGCCGCGGCGCATCTCATCCACGGCTCCTCCGAGGGACGCTTCACCATCACCTGGTGCCCCGGCCAGCTCACGCGCGCAGAAGTCGAGGGCGTCGGCTTCCGCTACGCCGATCTCAGCGCCATGCTCGCTGTCTACGATCCGCACAAGCTCACCCACGGCTGCAACCGCATCGGCGGCGAAGACGTGTTCTTCATCGCCAACCCCGGCCTCGGGCTCTGGGCCCATCGCGACCGCCTCTGACCCGTCGCTTCTACGCCTTGCCATCACGAAAGGGCACCATGATCCTCCCCAAAAATGCCGCGCTGCTTTCGCTTGCAGCTCTCACGCTTCTTGCGCCATGGGCATCTTTTGCGCCCGCGGCCGCCGCGCAGTCTGCCGCCGTCGCTCCCGCCTCCATGCCGCGCGTGGCCTCGGTTGACCCCCGCTTCCAGTCCTACAACGTGGAGATGGTCGAGGTCACCGGCGGGCGCTTCTGGAAGCCTTACGCCTCCAGGAGCGAGGCCGCAGCCAAGACTCCCAGCGCCAATCAGCCCGTCGGCATGGACCCCAATCTCTACGAATACCGGCCGCCCATCGACCTGTCCAACGCCCGCCTGCGCAAGCTCGCCGCCGCCCTCGGCCCGGCCTATCTGCGCGTCAGCGGCACCTGGGCCAACACCACCTTCTTTCAGAACTCCGACGATCCCGCGCCCGCCACCCCGCCCCAGGGCTTCAACGGCGTGCTCACCCGCAAGCAGTGGAAGGGCGTCGTCGATTTCTCCCACGCCGCCAATGCTGAAATCGTCACATCCTTCTCCGTCAGCGCCGGAGCGCGCGACGCTGCCGGCGTGTGGACCCCCGCCCAGGCCCGCGAGTTCCTTGCCTACACCAAGTCTGTCGGAGGCCGCATCGCCGCCGCCGAATACATGAACGAGCCCAACTTCGCCGCCATGGGCGGCGCGCCCAAGGGGTATGACGCCGCCGCCTATGGCCGCGATGTCCAGGTCTTCCGCGCCTTCGTCAAGCAGGAAGCGCCCGACATGATCTTCCTCGGCCCCGGCGCCGCCGGCGAGGGCACGCAACTGGTTCCAGCCTCCATGCACATGCTCTCCAGCGCCGACCTACTCACCGCCACCGGGCCGGTCTTCGACGCCATCTCCTTCCACTTCTACGGCGGCGTTTCGAGTCGCTGCGCCATGCTCGGGCCGGCCTCAACCGCTGCTCCCGCAGCCGCGCTCTCCGAGGAGTGGCTCGCCCGCCCCGACCACGTCCAGGCCTTCTATGCCGACCTGCGCGACCGCTTCGAGCCCGGCAAGCAGCTCTGGAACACCGAAACCGCGCAGGCTGCCTGCGGCGGCGACCGCTGGGCCTCCACCTTCCTCGACAGCTTCCGCTATCTCAACCAGTTGGGTGTTCTGGCCAGGCGCGGCGTGCAGGTCAACATGCACAACACCCTCGCCGCCAGCGACTACGGCCTGCTCGACGAAAAGACCTATGAGCCCCGCCCCAACTATTGGGCCGCGCTCCTCTGGCATCGCCTCATGGGAACCACCGTCCTCGACGCCGGCGCATCGCCCGCGCCCAGCCTCCACCTCTACGCGCACTGCCTCGCCGGCCACCCCGGCGGCGTGGCCCTGCTGGCCATCAATGTGGCCGACAAGGCGCAGAGCCTCACCGTGCCCGCCTCCGAGCGCTACACGCTCACCGCAAAGGAGCTTGAAACCAAAGTTGTCGATTTGAACGGCGCGGAGCTGAAACTGGGCGCAAACGATGCCCTGCCTGAGCTCAAAGGCACATCCACCCACCCCGGCCCGCTCACGCTGCCGCCCACCAGCATCACCTTCCTGGCCATCGCCAAGGCCGGCAACGCCGCCTGCAATTAAGGAAAAAACCGGCTGCCCCATCCATTCCGCGTCCTTTCGCGGAATGGGTGGGAACCTCAACCCCATCCGCCCGCCAATACCATCCCGAGCATCATGACTTATGCCGGCGAGTTAGGCCTTGATTGAACCTGGGTGGCGTGGCATTCCTCTCGATTCGGCTCTTGAATCGCTAACTCACAATCCCCAGCTCCCGCAGCAGAAACGCATAGTCGAAGGCAATCTCCTTCAGGTAGTCATAGCGCCCGCTCGCCCCGCCATGCCCCGCCTTCATGTTCGTCACCAGCAGCAGCGGCTTGTCATCTGCCTTCAGGGTGCGAAGCTTGGCCACATACTTGGCCGGCTCCCAGTACATCACCTGGCTGTCGTGGAGCGATGTCTTGACCAGCATAGCCGGATAACTCGCGGCCCTCAGGTTCTCATACGGCGAGTAACTCAACATATAGTGGAAGTAACTCGCCTCGCTGGGGTTGCCCCACTCCTCATACTCGGGAACCGTCAAGGGCAGCGTCGCGTCCAGCATGGTGTTCATCACGTCTACAAACGGCACATGCGAGACCACCGCGCGAAAGATCTCCGGCTTCATGTTGACCACCGCGCCCATCAGCAGCCCGCCCGCCGAGCCGCCCTCGATGGCCACCCGCGCTGGGTCGCCGTAGCCGTTCCCCGTCAGGTGTTCCACCGCGGCAATAAAGTCGGTAAAGGTGTTCCGCTTCACCAGCATCTTGCCCGCGTCGTGCCACGGCTCGCCCAGGTCGCCCCCGCCGCGGATGTGCGCATAGGCCATCACCACGCCCCGGTCCAGCAGGCTCAGCCGGTTGGAGCTGAACGACACCGGCAGCGAATAGCCATAAGACCCATACCCATACACATACAGCGGATTCCGCCCCGGCACGCGCCTATCCTTGCGATACACCAGCGACACCGGCACCTTGACGCCGTCCGCTGCCGTGGCATGAACCCGCTCGCTGACATAGAGCGTGCGGTCAAATCCCCCCGGCACCTCCAGTTGCTTCAGCAGGGTAGACGCACCCGTCTCCACGTCACACTCATACACCGAACTCGGCGTCACCAGCGACTGGTAGGCGTAGCGGAACTTCGTTGTTGCGAAGACCCGATTGATGTGCGGCTGGGTGTTGTAGGCAGGCTCAGGGAAGGCAATTTCTCCCGCCGCCGCCACCTCCGGCCCCTCGCCCGTAAACCGCCACAGCCGCAGCCTTGGCAGCCCTTCCTCCCGTTCGCAGGCCACCAGGAATCCCTTGAACAGCTCCACTTCCTCAATCATCACGCCTTCGCGATGAGCCATGCGCTCGGTCCAGTGTTCCCGGCCGGGCGAGTCCACCGGCGCCGTCACCAGGCGGAAGTTCCGTCCCCTGTCGTTCGTCCGGATGAACCACAGCCCGTTGCGGTGGTCGATGGAGTACTCGTGCTCGTCCTCGCGCGCGGCAATCAGAGTGAACGCCCCATGGGGCTCTGCCGCCGCCAGCACCCACGACTCCGTCGTCGTGTGGCTGGCCGACTCCATCACCAGGAACTGCCCGTCCCGCGTCCGTCCCGCGCCCAGGTTGAACCGCTCGTCGGTGTCCTCAAAGACCAGCGCGTCCGCTGCGTGCGGGGTTCCCAGGGTATGCCGCCAAAGCTGGTACTGCCGCTTCTGCTCCTCGTCCTCCACCGTATAGAACAGGTTCCGGCTGTCCGCAGCCCACACCACGGAGCCCACCCGCTCCACCTCGCCCGCCAGAGTCTCCCCGCTCACCAGGTCTTTCACGTGCAGCGTGTACTGCCGGAACCCGGTGGTGTCGGTCGTGTAGGCCAGCATTCGCCCGTCATCGGTCACGTCCGTGGCGCCAATGGCAAAAAAGGCGTGCCCCTCGGCCAGCAGGTTGCCGTCCAGCACCACGTGTTCCTGCGCGTCCGCATCGGGCCCCTCCGCGCCGCCCAGCTTGCGGCAGTGAATCGCGTACTGCCGTCCCTCTTCGGTGCGCGTGTAGTACCACCAGGCGCCGTCCCGGTAGGGCACCGAGACATCGGTCTGCTTTACGTGGCTCAGCATCTCCCGGTAAAGCTCGTCGCGCAGCCCAGCCAGCGGCTCCATCAGCCGTTCCGCGTAGGCGTTTTCGGCCTCCAGGTACTCCGTCACCTCGGGCCTCTGCTTGTCGCGCAGCCAGGCGTAGTTGTCCACCAGCACGGTGCCGTGGAGGGTGGTTTCCTTGTGTTCCTTGCGGGCGATGGGGGGCAAAAACGGGGTCTGGGTCATTTCCTTCCCAGTGTAGTGCCTCCCTCGTGCCGCCTTTGGTGCTGTTCAGACCAACCCCCCGCCCCTACCCCCATAGGGAACTTCTGACACACCGCCCGCGTACAATGGAGAGCGATGAAAGGCAATCGTTTCGCAACTTCGACCCTCCTTCGGCTGCTTCTGGCCGTCTTCGTCGCCATTTTTGCCGTTGCGGCCTCTGCCGAGCGGGTCGAAGACCTGCCCAAGCCCACCGACTACGTCAGCGACCTGGCCCATGTGCTCTCTCCCGAGGCCATCGCCCGGCTTGACCGCATCTGTACCCAGCTTGACCACTCCCAGGCCAACGCCCAGATCGCCATCGTCACCGTGCGCACCCTCGACGGAGTGGACCCCGCCGAGTTCTCCAACGCCCTTGAAGACAAGTGGAAGATGGGCAAGAAGGGCTCCGCGCGCGGCGTCCTTGTGCTGCTGGCCGTGGACGACCACAAGCGCCGCATCGAAGTGGGCTATGGCCTGGAGGGCATTCTCCCCGACGCCAAACTCGGCGACATCGGCCGCGAGATGGTCCCGGAACTGCGCGCCAACGACTTCGACGGCGCCGTTACCACGGCGGTCGGCGAGCTGGCCCAGGTCATCGCCGCTGACGCCAAGGTCACCCTCGACGACGAGCCGGCGATCGCAACCACGCGCCATCCCGTCCGTCACGGCCTGGCCGTGGGCAAAATCATCCTGCTCATCATCGTTCTCGTCTTCTTTGGCGGATTTCACCTCATCCGCTTCCTGCTTGGTTTTGGCCTGTTCTCCAGCTTCTTTGGCCGCGGTCCCTGGATCGGGGGCGGCGGAATGGGCGGCGGTTTCGGCGGCGGCGGCGGTGGCGACTCCGGAGGCTCCGGGTTCGGGGGCTTTGGCGGCGGCGACTTCGGCGGCGGCGGCGCCGGAGGCGACTGGTAGTTCTTTCACGTCTTGCAAATGCGGCCTTCTTCAGTGAAGGCCGGAGGAGAAATAAAAAGTATGAGTCGTGGACTTTGGATCACACTGGCGGTAATTGGCTCTCTGGGCGCGCTCGCCGTTCTGGTCGCGGCCATGGTGTTCTTCAGCTATGTGAGCACCAAGAACCAACTGGTGACAAAGGATGAGGCGGTCAAGGCCGCCTGGGCCGACACGGACGTGCAACTGCAGCGCCGCGCCGACCTCATCCCCAACCTGGTCGAGACCGTCAAGGGCTTCACCAAGGAAGAAAGCACCGTCTTTGGCGACATCGCCAACGCCCGCGCCGGCATGTTGAACGCCCAGGGCCCGGCCGGCAAGATCGAGGCCAACGGCAGGCTCGACTCCGCCATCGGACGCCTCCTCCTGCTCACCGAAAACTACCCCCAGCTCCGCTCCAGCGAGCAGTTCATGCGCCTGCAGGACGAGCTGGCCGGAACCGAAAACCGCATCGGCGTGGCGCGCAAGCGTTATAACGACGCGCTGCGCGACTACAACACCTTCCTACGCCAGTTCCCCAACAGCATCTGGGCCGGCATGGCCGGATTCAAGGAGAACAACGCCTTCTTTGAGGCCAGCGCCAGCGCCCGCACGGCGCCTGCTGTCAAGTTCTAGCCAGCCCGCACGGTTCTTGCCCCAGGAATTCCTGACACGGAAGTCCTGGGGCATCGTTCTTTCTCGACCCCGATTCCATCTTTTTCAAATCAGTCGGCAAACAGCACTTCTTCCCAATGGTGGCCTCCCATGAAAGCCATCGTCTGCACCCAGTACGGACCGCCCGATCTTCTCCGCTTCACGGAACTTCCCCAGCCCGTGCCCGCCGGCGATCAGGTCCTGGTCCGGGTGGGGGCCGCCTCTGTCAATCCCATGGACTGGCACATCCTCCGAGGCGAGCCATTCCCCGTGCGCTTCTTCGCGGGCCTCTCCAAGCCAAAGCACCCCATCCCCGGCTCCGACTTCGCCGGCCAGGTTGAAGCCGTGGGCAGCGCCATCACACGCTTCAGGCCAGGCGACCAGGTCTTCGGCGCCAGAGGCTTCGCCGGAGGGGCTTTTGCGGAGTATCTCTGCGCCACTGAAAGCCAGATCGCTCTCAAGCCTCCGAATATTTCCTTCGACCAAGCCGCCGCCGTGCCCGTCGCCGCCGTCACGGCCCTCATCGGACTGCGCGACAAGGGCCGCATCCGCCCCGGCCTCAAAGTTCTCATCGATGGCGCATCCGGCGGCGTGGGCACCTTTGCCATTCAGCTTGCCCGCTATTTTGATACGGAAGTCACCGCTGTCTGCAGCACCCGCAACCTCGACATCGCCCTTTCCCTTGGCGCAGGGCGCGTCATTGACTACACCCGTCAGGACTTTACCCGCAACGGAGAGCGCTACGACCTCATTCTGGCCGCCAACGCCTTCCACTCCATCTTCGACTACCGCCGGGCGCTGGCCGCGGATGGAATCTGCGTCATGGCTGGAGGCAAACCCTCCCTCGTCGGCACGCTGCAGGACCTGCTGCTCGGCCCCCTGCTCACGGCGACGCGCGGCAAAAAGACCACTTCGTTCCTCGCCCGGCTCGACAACTCGGATCTTGTCTTTCTCGGTGAGCTTCTCGCTTCCGGAAGCCTCGTGCCCGTCATCGACCGGCGCTACCCGCTGAGCGAGGCGGCCGACGCCATCGCCTACCTCGAAAAAGGCCACGCCCAGGGCAAGGTCATCCTCACCGTTGCCGGCTGAATCAAGCCAGGTTTCTCCCAATAGAAAAGGGCACGGCCGGAGCCGTGCCCTTCCATCCCACAGCGCCGCTTACCGCTGCGCTTCGGTCGTTTGTCCAGCCACCTGCAGGTAGTTCTTTACGCTGAAGACGCCCGACACCCCGTTGGCCCGCAGAAACGCCACGTCCTTGTCCGACTGCGAATCCACCGTCCCATACAACTCCACGTTGCCGTTCTGCACCGAGATGCGGATGGGCTTGGCGGGGTCGATCGAATACTTGCTCAGGGTCGGATAGCCATAGACGGCGCGCGCCACCTGCATCCGCGTTTCGTCGTCCATGATGGAGGCAGGATCGACCTCGATCTCGCCCACCACATCCTTGACGCCGGGATACGTTGCAACCAGGGCCAGCGCCGAGTCCTTGTCCACGTCTGTGCGCGCATGGCCGCCTACCGTCACCACGCCGTTTTCAACCGTCAGGCTGATTGCGTTGAAGGTGTTGCCGTAGCCCACCCGGTCGTAGGTCAGTTTCTCCCGCAGCTTGGCCTGCAACTGCTGGTCGGGAACGCTGGGCCCGCCCACCTCGATCAGGTTGCGAACCGCCGTCACGCCCTTGGCCTTGCGTACGCGCTTCTCCGCGTCCGCCTTGTATTCATAGAGGTCAACGGTCCCGGTCAGGGTGGCGATGCCGTTGTCTACCGTCACCTTCACGTCGTGATACTGCTTCTTGTCGAGCCGTGCCGCGGCTTCGGATGAGTTCTTGTCGTGCCCCGCCGCCGCCGCGTCCTGCGGCCTGGGCTGGGGATTGGCGAGAGCCTGTTGGGGAAGGCTCAGAACGGCTCCGCCGAGAGTGGCCGCCAAAGCCGCGGTCAAAAAAGTACGCGTCGAACTTTTCATCTCTCACTCCTCCTTGTTGATGCCAGAAGATCCTAGCGGCTCCCGGAACAGGGAGTCTGTCCGGTTTGCCACACGTCCGGCTTAGACACGAGTGAGGGAAAAAGGTTTCGTTCCGCGCCTCTCAGCGGTACCGGCGGGTCGCCTTCACCACCATCGAGAACACCCCGGATTCATCCCGCGCCACCAGCAGGGAAACGTGGTGGTTGATGGCCACCTCCGCCTGAATCAGTTGCTGCGCCGTGGTGTTCACGTTGGTCGCGTAGGTGAGCTTCACGTTCGACCCCAGTTGCTCTTCCACGGTGATCCGCGAGGTCGAGTTCCCCAGCGCGCCCAGGTAGCTGGGGTCCACCTTGACGGCGCCCGCCCCAAAAAGCCGCTGCACCCGGCTGCTGACCGTGGCGTTCAGGGCGCCACCCAGCAGCGCGTCCGTCGCGGGGTTTGACCCGGCCGACTCCTGCTGCTGCGTGTAGATGCGCTGCTGGCTCTCCGTCCTCCCCAGCGCCAGCAACGCCACCACGTCGGCCTCCGGCAGGGGAGGATCGCTGCGGTAGGTCACCGCCAGCTTGTCCGGGGTTCCGTGCACACCCAGCGTAATGTCGTAGTCCTCCACGTGGGCCGTGGCGTTCATGTCGATGGAGGGCTGAATCCGCACCGGGTTGGTGAACGAGATGTCCCCGCGCTGGAGTTCGTAGCGGGTGCCGGCAATGTTGGCGCTGCCCTCGGTGATCGAGACCCGTCCCAGCAGGGAGGGTGAGGCAACGGTGCCGCGCACCCGCAGGTCAACATACCCGGCCAGCTTGGCGTAGGCGTTCTGGAAACTCAACTGCGGCGAAGAGGTCAGGTGCACATCCAGCCGCACGTGATTTGAAGGCGCCTCGGGCGGGGCCACAGGCT
This sequence comes from uncultured Acidobacteriaceae bacterium, assembly GCA_903849645.1. GTDB lineage: Bacteria > Acidobacteriota > Terriglobia > Terriglobales > Acidobacteriaceae > Telmatobacter. The sequence continues at coordinate 139,356 of CAINJJ010000046.1, forward strand.
GCACCGCGTTGGCCTGGGCGGCCAGCGCCACCACATCCAGGTCCGGGCTCACGGTGAACCGGGTAATCAGCACGTCACCTGAGAGCAGCAGGTTGGTCTGCGGCCCCTGCAGGTGGAGCGATGCGTCCGCCAGGGAACTCACGCCCTGGGGGTAGCGGATGCGAATCCCCTTGCCGCTCGCCGTCACGTCGGCATAGAGCCCATGCTGGTACGACAGGTACCCGCCCACGCTCAACAGGCCTCCGCCGCTCATGGCGGTGAGCGATTTCACCTCCAGCCGGTTCTGGTTGAACTCCAGCGTCCCATGCAGTTGGCTGAGCCCGTTTGGCAGGTCCTCCAGAGACAGCGATCCGTCCTGAAATTCCACGCGCCCCCGCATCCCCGGATTTGCCAGCGGGCCGTGCGCCTCCACCTGGAAGGTCGAGGTCCCGGTCGCGGTCAGGTCCGGATCAATGGTCTCCGCCACCTTCAGGTTGATGGAGCCGCTGGCGGCAATGTCCAGTTGCTGCTTGCCTTTCAGCTCCAGACTTCCCTGGGCGCGCAGGTCCGTGTTCTCGCCCATCACGTGCAGCGGGTCCAGGTTCACCTTGGAGTTGACCAGTGTGGCGTGGGCGCTGCCCTCGCTGTGCAGGTGCACGCCGGCCACCGTCACCGCCAGTTGTTGCAGGTTCGCCTCGCCGCGCATCTCCTCGGGGCGCGCCAGTGGCCCGGCCACAGTAATCGTTCCCGCCAGCGCCGATTCGCCGCTCAGCCCCTTCAGATGCGCCAGCTTGATCAGCGACCCGATGTTGAACTGCGAGAACTCCAGCCTGGCCTGCGTCGATTTGTCGCCGTTCAGCTCGGTCCGCCCATGCGCTGTCAGTTGCGCCGCTTCTATCCTGCTCGCCAGGTCGTAGGTGACGGCCTTGCCGGCCGTGTGCGCCGCAAATTCCAGGCTCCCCAGCGGCTCCCCGCTCACCGCCAGGTCGGGCAGCGAGGCGCGCGCCTCCAGGCGCGGGTCGTCCAGTGTTCCCGCTCCCGTCACTGCGAAGCCAAGCTGCCCGGTGATGGCCAGGCCCTTCTGCCGCGCCCATTCCAGACGCGAAACGTCGATTCCCGCTCCACGGGCGTCGATCCGCAACTGGCGGGACTTCAGATTGAAGCTCCCCGTGGCTGAAATCTTGCCCGTCTCCTCGCTCAACTTCACCGAGGTCAGTCGGATCTCCTGGTTGGCGATGCTCCCTTGCGCCCGAACGCGCGCCACCGGCTCACCCCAGAACGCGCCCCCATTCACTTCCAGCCATCCAGAGCCATTCAGCGTCTTGACCGCGCCTTCCGCGTCGATCTGCGCATCCAGCAGGCCGGTCACCGGCAGAGTCTGTCCCGTCAGCGGCAGCATATCTCCCACGCTCACTTTGCTCGCTCGCACCCGCAGGCGCACCTGCGAATCGCCGTCGTACACCGGAACCGGCGCGTCGCCCGGAACCGCCTCTACCCGGCCCGGCGTCAGCGAGCCATCCACGCTGATCGCCGCTTTTCCCCGCTGCAGTTGCCCATGGTCGATCGCAATCCGCGCCGCCGAGTACACGCCCGTCGCCTCGGCCGTGTCCCAGCCAACCATCTGCGGATTGCCCGTCTTGTCGCCGGGAGCGGGCGGCATCTCCAGCGTGATCTTTGTTCCCTTGGCCGTGCCGGAGAGGTGCGGATCCAGCAGGGTGCCCGCCCACATCCCTTTGAAGTCCGCCTGCCCTCCCAGTGACAAAGGCAACGCCGCGGTGCCTGACTTCCCGTTACGGATCAGCCCCAGGTCGCGCAGCACCACGTCAAAGTCGTTCAGGTTGGCGGTGTGAATCTCCACGGCAAACCCCGAAGGGCTGGTCATCGGATAGGCGCCGAGCTGCCCATGCGCCACCACTTCCGTGCCCGGCGTGTGCAGCACCAGGCTGCGCAGCTCCACAGCTCCATTTCGTTGAGCATAGGTTCCGTCCAGCAGCCCGCTGGTCGCCACCTCGCCCGCCGCCGGATGCCCGCTCGGGCTGGCCTCGAGCGACGCGCTCACCACCGTGGTCAGCGGCTCTCCGCGGGCCCACGTAGCCGTGACCGGCCCATTCAGCAGGGCGTCCAGCCCCAACCGCTGAAACGGCCCCTGCCCCACAATATCCAGCACCGTGTCCAGGGAGACGTCGATTACCCTGGCCGTCACCTTGCCATTGATCGGGATGTCCTCGGGCGGGGCGTGAAAGACCTTTCCTTCGCTCTTCGCTTTGCTTTCCGCTGCGCGCAACACCGCCTGCTGAGCCGGTCTGACCACAGCGCGCGGGCGGCCCGACGGGAGCCATGGGCTCAGCGCCACCTGTCCCTCGATGCGTCCCCCCTGCCGCAGTCGCGCCACCACCTGCGTCACCAGCAACTTTTCCGGGTCCGCATGAACATGAGCATCCACCTCTGCCCCGGTCAGAATCACCCCCGGCTGAATGTGCGACGCATTGTCAAAGTGGACCGGGCCGTCTGCGACAAACTGCCCCCCTTGCCCCGCCGCGGCAACGTCCAGCCTTGCCACGCCCTCCGGCGAGAGGTTGTAGCCCGTCACCGGCTCCAGCAGCCGCAGGTCCAGCTCTCCGCTCGCCTTCGCCACCCAGTGGGGATGGGCAAAGTCCTGCAGGGTTCCGGAAATCTCCAGCGTGTGCCCATCGGCCGTGACCCGCAGCGAGCGCAGGAAGACAGCGGCCCGCACCAGGTCCACTTTGGCCTCGAAGCGGCCCTCCGCCGTCCGCGCCGCCCGGCTTGCAGGGCTGGAACTCTTGGCTCCGCCGCGCGCCAGGTTCAGCGCGCCGGCCCCTGCCTCGACATGAAAGCTCTCCGGGTTGCCCCTCGACGCCGGCGCATAGGTCAGCCGCAGCGAGGCGTCATTGATCGCAAAATCCAGCGGAATGTAGCGGTTCTGGAAGTCAAACCCCGCCCCCCGGTCGTCATAGTCCAGAACTCCCTGGTCCACCGCCACGTGCCCTGCCTGCAGGTCAAACAGCGTGTCCAGACCTGACCTGCCCCCTTTGCTTGCCTTCCTGGGGTGCGGCTGATTGGTCGACCCGTCCTCATACACAATCAGGTGCAACTGCGGCCGCGAAACCACCAGCGACCGCAGCAGAACCCGCGGGCTCACCACTTCCAGAATGCTGATCTCAACCTTCAGCTTGTCCACTTCAGCATAGGGAGCTTCCCCGGCCCCTTCCAGCCCGTGGATGACAATGCCGTCCGCCTCCGCCGTGAGGTGCAGCAGGTCCCAGTGGAAATGCGCAATCTCCACCCGACCTCCCGTCGCCGCTTCCAGAGTCCCGGCAAGCCGCTTCCGCACCAGGTTTTCAAACCCTGGCGAACTCGCCCAGAAATAGCCGGCCGTCACCGAGGCAATCGTCAGCAGCACCACCCCGGCCACCGTGAGGGGAAGATGACGCAGCAGAAACCGCCGCAGCCGGCGCGGCCGGGGCACTGCCTGCGCGGCATTGGGATCCGCGTCCTTGCGCGGGAGAAGGGAATCGTCGGGTTCGCTCACGGCTTCGCCCCCTTCTCCGGGTCCGGGGCTTTAGGGCCTTCCAGCGCCGGGTCCAGCACCTCCACATCGCCCTGCTTGCGCAGGTTGTTGAGCCAGTCGTCAAACAGCGCGTTCACCTGCCTCTGCAGCAGGATCTCCTCAATCCGAGGCGACACCTTCTCCAGCGCCGGAATCGCCTCGCCCTTGGTGTACTGGGGCAGCAGCGTCTCCTTGTAGTAGCTCTCGATCTCCTGCGGAGAGATGCTGATCCCCTGCCGGAAGCGCAACTCGATGAAGCGAAGGATCTGTACCCGGTAGCGCAGGTAGTTCCCCACCAGCTCGTCTGTCAGGTCATGGCTGGCCAGAAACGCCTTCCAGCCATCGGCCGAGGCGCAGTTCTGGCGTACGCACGCGGGAACCTCCCGGCGAATCTCGCTCAGCCGCGCGTCCACCTCCGCCTGCGACGGGTCGGCCGCCTGCGCGTCCTCCTGGCGAATCTGCTGCTGGATGAGGGCCCGCTCAATCAACTGCTCCAGCGCCCGCTGCCGGGTCAGGACTCCCAGTCCCGCCTGCCCTGGGTCCAGCACCGCCAAACGCATCTCTTCGTCCAGGTCGCTGGCCAGAATCGCCTGGTTGTTCACCACCGCCACCACCCGGTCCAGCACCCGCGTTTTGGCGGCATCCGTGGGCTGAGCTTCGGCTGCTCCCGCCCCGCACAGAGCAAGAAAGCCCACAAGCAGCCAGGGCCACCTGGCCCTCGCTGCCGGTCTCACCGGACTCCCGTGCCGGATCTGCATCAGAACGCCTGTCCCAGGCTGAAGAAGAAGTTGAAGTGGCTGGCCTGGCCCACGTGCCGCGCGGCCGTCAGGTCAGAGTAGTTGTAAATCACCGGGTAAATCGGCGGGTTGAGGTTATAGCTGAAATCCAGCCGGATGGGCCCGACCGGCGTATGGTAACGCAACCCCACCCCCGGCGAATGAGCAAAGTAGTTGAAGCTGCACCCGCTTTTGGGCCCCGTCGAGTTCCACGGCCCCGATGTTGCCGGCACCGCCAGGTTCTTGCAGGCGTCTCGTCCCGGCTGGTGCAGCCGCAGGGCGCTCGCCCACGCGTCGCCCGCATTGGCAAACACGTTTCCCATGTCGTGGAAGAGAACAAAGCTCACCGTATTGCCCAGCCAAGGCAGATTGGCCGGAGGCAGCCGCATCTCCGTGCTGTTGATCAGCGCCCCCGCCCCGCCCACCGGGTAGCCCGTCTCCAGATCGCGCGGCCCCGCCGCGTTGATGGGAAAGCCCCGGAACGACGTGGCGCCTCCCGCATAAAGCCTCTCGGGAAGCGGGATCAACTCGCCTGCCCTCGCGCCATAAGCCCGCTCCTGCCCGTAGCGGGTGTTCCGCGCCAGCACGTAACGCCCCTTGTCAAAGCTGTAGTAGCTCGAATAAGACACATCCAGCCGGTTAAACGCCGCCTGCGCTCCAAACCGCTCCGCGGAGAGAAACTCCTGAAAGCTCGTGTAGGTGCCCCGGTGCGCATCCAGCGGAGAGTCGCGCGTATCCCGAATCCACGTCACGCCCGGCCCCGCCACGCGCGCCGCCGTTGACAGCAGCCTCAGCTCGCAGGGGCAAACCTGCAGGCTGCTCTCCGCCACCTTTACGCGGCGAAAGTCATATTCATACACCAGCGTGTTGGCCTTTGACAGCAGCGACCCCGGGGTCAAAAAGTGCTCCGTCCAGCGCACTCCGGCTTCCAGCTTGGATGCCACATAGGTCGTCACGTCCTGGCTGTTGGCATAGCCTCCCGAGACCGTCAGCCCGAAGTTGTGATTCCCATAAAAATGCGGATTCTGAAACAGCAGGCTCACCTTCTGTTCCAGCAGGCCATAGGTGCCCTGCAGCGACGCCGATTGCTCCCGGCCAAACAGGTTATTGCGCGTCAGGTCCGCCAGCACCCGCGGGCTCACCCCGGTCTTGCCGTTGGGAATGCACGGAACGCCCAGGCCGAGCGCGCCCTTGCAGTCGTTCTGCGGCGCTCCGGTCTGCGCCTCAAAGCCTCCGCCGTAGGTCAGCGCCCAGCGGCGCGCTTCCACTGCCTGGAGAAGGACTGTCTTGTATGTCTCCCCACCGGTCGGGTTCACGATCGCCGTATCGATTTCGCTGAACAGCGCAAAGTCGTAAAGGTTGCGCTGCGTCTCCGCCAGCGCCGTCTCGTTCAGCGGGTCGCCGGGCTTCAGCGTGATGGCCCGCGCCACTGTGTCCGGCCGGGTGTAGTGAAGCCCCGTCAGCAGCACCTTGCGCACAAAAACCTGCTGGCCCTCGGTCACATGGAAGACCACATCCACTTTGTTGGGGTCCGCCTTCTCCTCCGCCTGGCTCACTTCCACCCGCACCTGGTCAAAGCCCCGGCTCAGGTAGTCGGTCAGCAACTCGTCCCGGTCCCCGGCCAGGTTCTGCGGCGAGAGCAGTTGTCCCTCCACCGTATTCAGTTGCGCCATCAGCTTGTCTGCGGCCACGTGCTCGTTGCCCTCGATGCGCACCGCGCCCACCCGCTGCTGCTCGCCCTCTGCAATGTGGTAAACCAACTCCAGCGGCGCAGCCTTGCCCAGGGCCGCCGCCTTCGACTGGCCGGCGCTGGTCTCGGGCGTAATCTTCACCCGCAGAAACCCGTTGTTCTGATAGACCGCCTGCAATGCGTTCACGTCCGCGCTGACCAGCGCCTGGCTATAGGCCCCGTGCCGGTCCAGCGCGCTGGCAGCATGAACGCCCAACACGTCCTTCAGCGTAGCGGCGTCAAAGTAATGGTTCCCCGCCACTGAAACCCGGTCCACCCGCCGGCGCTGCCCAAGCCGGACGTGGTAGACAATCACCACTTCCTCGGCTGTCCGGGTGCGCTGTTCATGTTCCACTTTCACGTCAAAATAGCCCTGGCCCTGAAAATAGTCCCGCAGCCGCCGGCTTCCCTCGTTCAGCAGGTCCTCATCCACCGTCCCCTCTTCGTAGATGGGAATGATGTGCTTCAGCCGGTCGGGCCCCGTGTTGGCCCCTTCCACCAGTACGCGCACCACCGGCCCCCGGCTGGCTGAGAACCGGAAGTTGTCCCGTTGCTTGTCGGCCGCGTACTGCCGGGATTCAAGTTTGATCTCGGCCTCCAGCCTCTCCTGCTTCTGGTAGACCTTCAGCACCCCGGCAAGTGCGCGATTGGCGGTGTCATGGTCCACTTTGGCGTTGGCCCGCAAATGCGCATGGCGGCTGAACTCCTCCACACTCATCCCCGCCTCGCCCGTCACCTCCACCGTCCCTACCCGCGTTTGCACCCCCGAATCGACCTGAAACGCGATGTCCACCAGTTGCTCTTCCGGATGAAACGTCAGCTCCTGCCTGATGGTTGGCGCGTGAAATCCATTCTGGTCAAGGGTCTGGCGCATCTGGTCAATCGCCTGCGCAAGCTTGGCCTCGGTAAACCTGGCCCCCGGCTCAAGTCGCCCGGCGCGTTCCAGTTGCGTATTGATTGTGGTTCCCTTTGCGCCCTCCACGCGTACCGTGCCGATAAACGTGCGCGGCTTTCCCGCAAACACCAGGTCCAGCCCGGCGCCATCTGCACGGGCTTCCACGCCGATGGTCTCGTAGAGTCCGGTGGCAAACAGTTGGCGGAGGCTCTTCCTCACATCTTCGCGCACCAGCGGCGCACCCTCCGCCTGAGCCAGGTGACCGGCCAGTGGGGCCAGACGGCTCGGGTTCACTCCTTCAAACTCGATGCGGCTGACAGGCAGCCCTTCCCATTGCGCCCACTCGTCGTCGCTGCCGTCGGTCGCGCGCTCCCCGCTGTCTTCTCCCGTCGCATGGACGCTGGTCCGCGCGCCTTCGCCCAGCTGAGCCCAGACTGCCTGGCTCCCAAAGACGGCAAAGGCCAGCGCGCACACCAGCTTGAGGCTGTGCCTGTACCGCTTTCCGCGCCGCATCGCCCGCTTTGCAATCAAGAATGTATCTCCATGGAACGCGGAGACCAACGCCCCTTTGCACACGGGCGCCTTCCACAGTGGCCGGCAGGCAGCGAACCCTGTTTCCTGTCCCCAGTCCCTTTATACTAAAGAGGCATTCACCCCGGCGGAGCAGTTTCCGGCTGGATAGCCTCCCCCAAGGCAGCCCATGGCTCACGTCAAACAACCCAGGCACTCGCCCGTCGCGCCGCCGGAGATTTCGGACAATGGGCCGCAGCTCGCCGCTGCGCCCCCCGCGCCTGCCTCCCCGGCGACTCCCGCCTCCCTCGAAGCCGGCTCCGATGCCGATATCCTGGCCCGCGCCCAGGCCGGCGATCATCAGGCGTTTGCCCAGCTATACTCCCTGCACAAAAGACGCATCTACTCATTATGTCTGCGCATGGTGGGCAATATGGCGGAGGCAGAGGACCTGACCCAGGAGGCTTTCCTCCAGTTGCATCGGAAGATCGCCACCTTCCGCGGCGACTCCGCCTTTTCCACCTGGCTCCACCGCCTGGCCATCAATGTGGTCCTCATGCAACTGAGAAAAAAAGGCCTTTCCCTCATCTCGATGGACGAAGCCATGGAACCGGCCCCCGAAGGCGGCCCCGGTCGAAGCTTTGGCGCCGCCGACCCCACCCTCTCTGGCGCCATTGACCGCCTCGCGCTCGAGCGCGCCGTTGCCGACCTGCCCGCCGGCTATCGGCTCATCTTTGTCCTCCACGACATCGAGGGCTATGAACACAATGAGATTGCCACCATGCTCGAATGCTCCATCGGCAACAGCAAGTCCCAACTCCACAAGGCACGGCTCAAACTGCGCGATGCCCTGCGCTCCCAGCCCGCGCTCGAGGTGAGGCCATGACCCCCAGCCGCAATGCCATGACCTGCCAGCAGTTTCAAGAGCAGTTGGCCGATCTCATCGGCTCCGGCGAAAACGCCGCCGCCCATCCCCATCTGCGCGGATGCATCCGCTGCACCGTCCTTCTCTCTGACCTCGAAGCCATCGCCGAGGCCGCCCGCCAGCTCTTTCCCATCGTCGAACCTCCGGAAAAGCTCTGGAAGCAAATCGAAATCGCCATCAAGGATGACCAGAAATCCCTCATTCCGGACTGACCTGACCCCGGTTCGCCGCCCCGCGCCGCAGTCGCGCTCCTGTGCCCCGTACCCCGCTCCGCAACGCCGCTTCCTCCCTTCCCGGTTCCCCTCACACCTTCGCTCACCTTTCTTCCCCTTCTGGCCGATAGACCCTCAGAGGAGCGGCACTGCCTGCGTCAGCGCATGAAAAACTCCATCCATCTCCCGACTCTCGCCCTGGGCCGTTCCCGCCGCTGGCTGGGCCGCGCCGGCCCTCGCCAAACCGTCCGTCCGCAGGCCAATTTCCCAGTGGAACCAGGCCGCCCTGCCGCCCGTACCCGGTGGAAGCCCGCCCCTTGCTTCTCACAAGCGCATGCGCCTGGCGTACTTTCTTGAAACTTTTCGATTTCTGCGTGGTCTAATGAAGAAAAGTTGATACGAGGACACTCAATGTCGAAGTCGAACCTGAATCCGGAATCATCCCAGAAGCCCTCCAAAGGCGACGCCCCCGCCCTCCGCAGGATTGCCGTCCTCCCCGTCAGGGATACCGTCCTCTTTCCCCATGCCGTTCTCCCGCTGACAGTCGGTCGCGAAAGCTCCATCCAGCTCATCGAGTCGCTTGGCGACGAGAGAGCCATCGTCGTGGTCGCCCAGCTTGATCCCCGCCTTGACGCCCCCAAGCCGGCCGACATGCACCCTGTCGGAACCCTGGCCACCGTCCACAAAGTCGTCCGCATGCCCAACCAGAGCCGCTTCGTCTTTACGGAAGGCGTCGAGCGCGTCCGCCTGGTCAACTACATCCAGACTGAACCCTACATGATCGCCGAGGTCGAGACCCTCGCCGATGTCGAGCCCGTCACAACCGCGGGAACCGAGGCCCTGGTCCGCAACGTCACCAGCGAGTTCCAGCAGATCGTCTCCGAGTCGCCTACCCTGTCGGATGAGCTGCGGACCATCGCCGCCAACATCGAGGACCCCACCCGCCTGGTTGATTTCGTAGCCTCATCGCTGCCATTTCTCACCACCGACGACAAGCAGCAGCTTCTTGAAAACCCCAACATCCAGCAACGCCTGGAACTGCTCAACCAGCACCTGGCCAAGGAGATTGAGGTGCAGCAGTTGCGCACCAAGATCCAGACCGAGGTCCAGGACCAGGTCCAGCAGTCCCAGCGCGACTACTACCTCCGCGAGCAGCTCAAGGCCATCCAGAAGGAACTCGGCGAGCAGGATGAGGGCCAGCGTGAAACCGACGAGCTGCGCCAGAAAATTGAAGCCGCCGGCATGCCCGACGACGTCAAGAAGGAGGCCCTCAAGGAACTCGGCCGCCTCGCCCGCATGTCGCCCATGGCCGCCGACTACTCCCTTACCCGCAACTACATCGAGTGGCTTGCTGTCCTCCCCTGGGGCAAGAGCTCCGGCTCCAAAATCGATATCGCCAAGGCCAAGGAGATACTGGACGAAGACCACTACGAGCTCAAGAAGGTCAAGGACCGCATCCTCGACTACCTCAGCGTGCTCGAGCTCAAGCCCGACATGAAGGGCCCCATCCTCTGCTTTGTCGGCCCTCCGGGCGTCGGCAAGACCAGCCTCGGCCGGTCCATCGCCCGCGCCCTCGGCCGCAAGTTCCAGCGCATCTCCCTCGGCGGCATGCACGATGAAGCCGAGATCCGCGGCCATCGCCGCACCTACATCGGCGCCATGCCGGGCCAGATCATCCAGAGCCTGCGCCGCGCCGAGTGCAACGACCCCGTCATCATGCTCGACGAGATCGACAAGCTGGGCCGTGACTTCCGCGGCGACCCGGCGGCCGCGCTCCTTGAAACGCTCGACCCCGAGCAGAACAACACCTTCCGCGACAACTACCTCGACGTGCCCTTTGACCTGTCCAAGGTCCTCTTCATCTGCACGGCCAATATGCTTGACCCGGTCCCCGCGCCGCTGCTCGACAGAATGGAGCTGATCTTCCTGCAGGGCTACAGCGAAGAGGAGAAGGTGCACATCGCCTTCCGCTACCTCATTCCCCGCCAGATCAAGGAGAACGGCATTACCCCCGAGCAGATCGAGTTTCCCGAGGACGCGGTCCGCTGGGTGGTGCGCCACTACACCCGTGAAGCCGGCGTGCGCAAGCTCGAACAGGTCCTCGGAACCGTCTGCCGCAAGCAGGCGCGCCGCGTCGTCGAGGGCAAGACGGAAAAACTCGTCGTCACCCGCGACATTCTCAAGGAGTTCCTTGGCGGCATCCAGGTGCGCGTCGAGACGGAAGTCTCCGAACGCGTCAAGCGCCCCGGCGTCGCTGTCGGTCTCGCCTGGACACCCGCCGGAGGCGACATCCTCTTCATCGAGGCCAACAAGATGAAGGGCAAGGGCGGCTTCACCATGACCGGCCAGATCGGCGAAGTCATGCAGGAGTCCATGCAGGCCGCGCTCACATGGGTCCGCTCCAACGCGGCCTCGCTCGGGCTGGCCGAGGACTTCACCAAGGACATCGACCTTCACATCCATGTGCCGGCCGGCGCCATCCCCAAGGACGGCCCCTCGGCCGGCGTCACCATGGCCACCGTCCTGGCCTCCCTGCTCACCGATACCCCGGTGCGCCCGCTCACCGCCATGACCGGCGAAATCACCCTCAGCGGCAACGTCCTGCCCGTCGGCGGCATCAAGGAAAAGTTCCTCGCCGCCCGCCGCGCCGGCATCGAAACCATCATCCTCCCTGCGGAGAATCGTCAGGACGTGGAAGAAGACCTGACCCCGGAACTGATCGGCGGCGTCGCCATCCACTATGCCAGCCGCATTGAAGACGTGCTGGCTGTCGCCCTGCCGCTCTTGAATGCCCGCCCCCACACCTTGCCCGCCGATAGCGAAATCGCGGTCGGCGCCGTGGTCTAGTGCTTTTTCGGACTGACGACAGACCCCTGTGCCCCATCCGTTGTGCGTTTCCCAGCGCAATGGGTGGGATGCAGGCAAAGCTCTGCACAGCCAACCTCAGCGCAGCCAGCATGTCTCTGCCTTTGGGATTTCTCAAAACTGCGCGGCCCCTGTCCTGCTTCGGCCACCTATCTCCTGCCCGTTCCGGAAAGAGGCAACTTCCGCGCTCCCCCTCTGCTCAATCACGCGTTTGTGCCGATAAAGGCCACAGAGCATCTGCGCGGACGCGCGCGAAAAGCGGTGACCATGGCAACCAGCCCCGGCATTACTCCCTTGCACCTCTCCGGCAACACCACGGAACGGCAGAACGAACAGCTCCAGGGCTTCCTGGGAGAGGCGGTGCAGCAGGCCTTCCGGGTCGCCATCGAGCAGTTGGACCAGCACAGCGCTCAGATCGTCCTCGAGATGAATCGAAAGTTCAAAGCCGAGGTTGCCGAATCCGTCGTCGAAATCATTCATCGCCACACCGTCAGCGACAAGTACAAGGACGAGCAGTCCGCCTCTGACCGCGCCTACCCGCCCACCTACAGGGTCAGGCCGGTCGAGGCCCAGGTTACCGAACTGCGCAAGTGTTTTCCCTCCCTCGGCAGCGCCATGGAAAAGCTCGCCCGGAAGCCGCTCCTCGATGGCGCGGAGGCATGGTTTGCCATCCCCCGCTGGCAGGCCCTCGCCCCCACCTACAATGAAGCTGTCGAAATGGCCATCGGCGTCCTGGCCACCCGCCGCAAGTTCTCCAACCGCATCATCGGCCGCATGGGGCCCACCTATCTGCGCCAATCCGAGCGCGCCATACTTGCTGAAAAAATCCTCGCCAGCCAGCAGCAGGGGCATGACTTCCTGGTGCTCGCCGCCCAGGCCGGCATGCTCCACCGCGGCTGCTCGGCCCGCCGCGCCCGCGTCGCCATGGCCGGCAACGAGTTCGGGCTCGGCGTCTTTGCCACCGCCTGCATCCTCATCACTCACCCCGAGCGCCTCTCTGCCGATGACACCCTCATGATCGACTGCGGCGGCGACGAGTACTCCTTCCGCGGCGACTACACCTTTGACCGTGTACCCCTCTTCGACTACGACATCTCCGGCATCGAGTTCAGCATCTTTTACGAAGACCGCTCCCGCAACCTCTGGGGCTCTCCCTCCGGATTCCTCTACAAGATCTCCTGACCCCCAACCCATCGACCGTTTGCCGCCTGCTGCGTCTAACCAGCAGGCGGTATTCTTTTTAAAGCGATGCAGGTCACAGTCCTCCCCTTTGGTGTGTTGAAAGATTGGCTCGGCGCCCCTGCTCGAACCCTCGAGCTGCCCGAGGGCGCAACCGTCGCCCGGTTGCTGGCGCATCTCGCCCCCCAGGCCCCTCTCCGCGGCATCGCCGTCAGCGTCAACGCCGAATACGCCCTTGCTTCCTGCGTGCTCCATGACGGGGACGAGGTCGGCCTCCTCCCGCCTGTCTCCGGCGGCATCGATTCTGCCGCAACTGTCGCCCTCACCCGCGTGCCCATTGACATGGCGCAGCTTCTGCAGCAGGCAAAGCAGGGCGCGGACGGCGCGGTCCTTGTCTTTGACGGCATCGTCCGCGACAACACCCGCGGCCGCTCCACCCTTTACCTGGACTACGAAGCCTATGAAGAGATGGCCCTCCGGCAGATGAACGAGCTGGCAGCCCAGGCCCTTTCCCGCTTCCGCGTGCGCCACGTCACGCTCGTCCACCGTCTCGGCCGGCTTCAGGTAGGCGAAACCAGCGTCCTCATCGTCGTCGCCTCCGCCCATCGCGCCCAGGCCTATGAGGCCAGCCGCTGGCTTATCGACACCCTCAAGCAGACCGTGCCCATCTGGAAGAGGGAGACCTTTGCCGACGGCGTTGTGTGGGCCGCCGGCGAGCCGTTTCCCCCCGCCCTTGCCGTCGACGCCCCGGAGCAGCCTTCATGACGCCGCAAGGCGGTTTGCGGCGCCGCGCATTGGCCGTTTTCTTGATCGCTGGTCTCGGTTCCTCTTTGCTGACCCCGGCGCAGGAGACCACCCTCCATGTGGACGTCAAGCTGGTCAACGTCTTCGTCAATGTCACTGACCGCAACGGCGCCATCGTCGGCGGTCTCACGCGCGAGGACTTCGCCCTCGCTGAAGACGGCCGTCCCCAGCAGATTGCCGTCTTCGAGCGCCAGTCCGAGCTGCCCCTCAACCTCACCCTGGCCATCGACACCTCGGGAAGCGTCCACAAGGATCTCGCGGAAGAGGCCAGCGCCGCCCGCCGCTTTGCCCACGCCCTGCTCCGCACCCAGGACCAGATGAGCCTCCTCCAGTTTGCCACCGACGTGCGCATACTCACGCCCTTCACCAACAAGCTCAGCCAGATCGACCGCGGCCTCGGCCAGTTGCATAGCGACTTTGCCACCGCCCTCTACGACGCCGTCTACCTGGGCGCGGAGAAGCTCGGCCAGAAGCAGGGGCGCAATGTGCTCGTGCTGGTCTCCGACGGCGGCGACACCGCCCAGAGCACCACCTACGCCGAGGCCCTCGAACACTCGCTGCGCAACGAGGTCATGATCTACAGCATCATCGACGTGCCCATTGAGGCCAGCGCCGGACGCGACCTGGGCGGCGAACACGCCCTCATCGCCCTCGCCGAGCAGACCGGCGGCAAGAGCTTCTACGTTACTGAAGGCGGGCTCGACAAGGCCTTCGCACAGGTCAGCGACGACCTCCGCACCCAGTACCTGCTCGGCTACTACCCCCGCCACCCCGTCCTCGGCGCATCCTTCCATCGCCTCCAGGTCACGATTCCCAGGGCCGCCGCCGAGTCCTTCAGCATCCGCTACAAGGCCGGTTACTACACCGAGGGCCCCCCGCGCCCCGCGACTCGCCCCCAAATCGCGCCCTGATCACGCATTCATCGCCTCCCGCGCTTTCCCCGTTTGCATCTACAATGGCTCCATGACTCCGCCGCTCTCCACGCGCCGACGCTCCAAGACGCCCCCGCCGGGCGAAACCGGCCAGGAAGCGCTCTACCTCCGCTCCCTCAGCGACCGTCAGGTCAACGTCCAGATCAAGCTCCAGGATGGCGAAGTGGTCAAGGGCTGGATCGAGTACTTTGACGACGGCATGCTGCGCCTCACCCGCGAGGGCAAGCCCAACCTCTTCATCTACAAGCATCAGATCAGCACCATCACCGAGGTCGTCCGCCGCAAGGTCTCCCGCACCCGACCCGCGCCCGACGCCGATGGAAACGTCGCCGCCCCCTCCGGTGCCACCTCGTGAGCGGCACGCCGCCCCTCGCCCAGCCTGGCCCGACATGGGTTCCCCAGGCCTCTCTGATCGCCCGTGAAGCCGGCGCCTGCCTCCGCGAGTTCCTCGCCAAAGGCGTCGCCACCGAGTACAAGGGCGATGTGGACCTGGTTACTGTCGCCGATCGCACCGCGGAGAAGCTCATCCGCGCCCGGCTTGCCGAGGCCTTTCCCGACCACGGCGTCTACGGCGAAGAGGGCACCCGCGACCGCCTGGAAGGCCAGTACCGCTGGTATGTCGATCCCCTCGACGGCACCACCAACTTTGCCCACGGCATTCCCCATTTTTGCGTCTCGCTGGGCCTTGAACATCGCCCCCCCGGCCTTGACCCCGCCCACGACGGAGACCTCGTCGCCGCCGTTCTCTATGACCCCAACCGCGACGAGCTCTTTTCCGCGGAAAAGGGATCCGGCGCCCGCCTCAACGGCAAGCCCATTCACGTCTCCGCCACGCCCGTCCTCGCCGAGTCGCTCATCGCCACAGGCTTTCCCAGCCGCAAGCGCCATGAGAGCCCCAACATCCACTTCTACCAGGAGTTCACCCTGCGCTCTCACGGCGTGCGCCGCTTTGGCTCCGCCGCCCTTGACCTGGCCTACGTCGCCATGGGCCGCCTTGAGGCCTTCTGGGAGTTCAATCTCAACCCCTGGGACACCGCCGCAGGCGTTCTTCTGGTTCAGGAGGCGGGCGGACGCGTCTCCGGTTTCGCCGGGCAGCCCTTCCGCCTCGACAGCCAGGAAAACCTCGCCTCGAACGGCCTCATCCACGGCGAATTGGTCGGCCTCTTCCAGAACATGTTCGCCGGTCGCGCCGTCGCCCCCATTCCCACGCCGCAGGAATTCGCCGCTGCCCGTGCCGCGCGCGCAGCCCGCTGACCCCCGATTCCCGCATCGTAAAACTCGTTTTGCAGCCGCTTGACGCACCCTTTGGGGTCCTGTGCTACTATCAGCGTCGAGGATCCAACTCCCCGGAGAATTAAGAGATGGCATACGTCATTGCAGAACCCTGTATCGGCACCAAGGACACCGCCTGTGTAGACGCCTGTCCCGTCGATTGCATCCACCCCAAGAAGGACGAAGCCGGCAACGCCGAGGCCGATCAGTTGTTCATCGACCCGGTCGAGTGCATCGACTGCGGCGCCTGCGTGCCCGCATGCCCCGTCTCGGCCATCTTCGCCCAGGACGACCTGCCGGAGAAGTGGGCTCACTTCACTGAGAAGAACGCTACCCACTTCGGCCGCTAAACGCTGCCAGGCATCATCAGTACCCTGTCTCCAGACGCGCATCCCGCCCCCGGCGGGATGCGCGTTGTTGTCTGCGCGCTGCGGGGCCAAAGCGCGGGCAGCTTTTGTCAGCCGATCAGCTCCATCCCCGCGTCCCGCGCCGCGATGCGGTCAAACGTAAGCATCCGGCTGCATCCGGCGGCACGAGCTGAGGCGGCGATAAGGCAGTCGGCAAAGTCGGCGCGGGTGGAGCGGAACTGCCGGACCGCCGATGCCACCATTTCTGCCTGCTCCACGATCACCGAATCGAGACTCAGCAGCTTTTCCAGGACGGCTGAAACGCCAATCCTTCCTGCCTGTTTGCTGCTGCCCAGGACCCAGGCGATCTCAAGGATGGTGGTAATGCTCACCCAGCCGGGCTCCTCGCTGGTCAATGAGCCGATGATGCGGTCTGCGGCCAAGATCTGTGCCGCGTCGTCCTGGGCAAAGAAGCGCAACAGGACGTTCGTATCGAGTCCGGTCACGCAGCCTCTCCGTCAGCTACGTGCGGCGCACCAGTCTTGGTGGCCTCGTCAAGCTCAAGAGCATGTTGATGCATCAGATCATTCATCTCTGCATTGGTCACTGGAAGGGAAAACCCGGCCAGGCAACCCTTCATATCCATGATTGAGCCCGTTCTGGGTCTCAGCCCATACTTGCCCTTTTCAATCTCAAAGAAGTCGATTCGGTCGCCTGCTTCAATTCCGAGAGCCCTGCGCACCTCGATCGGAATCGTGATTTGCCCCTTGGACGTCAGAGTGGCTGTCGGCATGAACCCTCCTTACTTCTCCATCAATTCCTTACATCATACAGTATTCCTTACTTACATTCAAATTCCTTACCTGTTCAATTAAGTAAGGAAACATGACCTCGCCCAGTCTTTGTCCCAGGTGCGAAACTAGTCCCAATGAACGTGCTCACCTCTGAAGCCGTGGTTCTGCGCACCTGGCCCGTCCACGAGGCCGACCTCATTGTGAGCTTCTTCACCCGCGACTACGGCCGCGTCCGCGGTGTCGCCAAGTCCGCCCTCAAGAGCCGCAAGCGCTTCGGCGGCGCGCTCGAACCCATGACCCTGGCCCGCGCATGGTTTGCCGAGCGGCCCCGCCAGGAACTGGTCCGCCTCGACCAGCTTGAAATCCTCCGCTCCCCCCTCTCCGCCCCCGTCGACCACCTTCGCATGGCCGTCCTCAGCTTCTTTGCCGAACTTCTCGATGAGGCCCTGCCCGACCACGACCCCCAGGAGACCACCTTCCGCCTCCTCGTCTCCGTCCTCGAGCAGACCACCGTCGAGCAGCCCTGGATGCCCCTCACCTACTTCCAGCTCTGGATGACCCGCCTCATGGGCCTCCTTCCCGACATCGTCCACTGCACTGCCTGCGGTGAGCCGCTTCAGCCCGGCGAGGCCAGCTTCAACACCCTCGGCGACGGCCTCTTCTGCGCCGTCCACCGCAACGGAGCCGCCACCAGTCTCTCCGCCGACTCCTGGCAACTCGCCCAGCGAATGCTCCGCGCCCCGGTCTCCGCCTTTGCCGCCGAGCCCTGGCCCCGCCGCCGCGCCCAGGACCTCCGCCGCTTCACCCTCCAGTCCCTCGAACGCCACCTCGAGCGCAAACTCCGCTCCGCCGAAGCCCTCGGCCGCCTCGGCGGGTGAAGGCTCTCCCGCGCCTGCTGTGCAGTCATTGCTTGCCGCCGCGCGTCAGTACATACTTCTTTTATGCGCACGAACGTCAATCTAGCCGAGGATGCCCGCGCGTTCGCCGAACTCTACGCTCACGCCAACGGTTTCACGCTGGGCCAGGCTATCTCAGCGCTGATCCTGCTGGCGCGTGACAACGCCAACGAGCCCAGGGCGATTCACTTTGAGCTCAGTCCTTCGGGCTTTCCCATCTTCCAGCCCACGGGGCGGACAATCACCACCGAGATGGTGCTGAAGGCCCAGCACGAAGAAGACCTCGATTCGTTTGCAGCTCGCATGGCCCGGAAAGCTCGAACTCCTGACCGCATGAGAACCTGAATTGCCGCGGCAGTTGGGTAAGATAGGTTTGATCCAAGGCCTTTCCATGATGGACGAGCACTCCTTCGACGCTACTTACGCGCAAATGCTGGATGGAGAACTGGCTCGGGTTCTCCGCGGAAGGCGCAACCTTGTTCCCGAGGCCCGCCTCGCGCTGGACCGCGAGATACAGAAACGCCAACTCGACCCGGAAAAACTGCGCAAGCGACGTCCGCGCGACCCGGAAAAGCGAAGGCCGCCAACGGTCCTGGAAAAACGGCTCGGGAAAAAGCGCCTGCGCTGGCCTCAGTCAATCGCTCTTATGGCAGCCTCGGCGATGCTTTTCCTGGTGCTCGACCGGTTCGGTGCAGCGCGGTATTTCTGGCCTTTGTTCATCACAATCATGATCCCTGTCTCCACAATTTGGGGCTTTCGGGAACTGTGGCCTCGGCCCTGGTTCTGGTGGACACTGGTGGCCATCGTAACTGCGCATGTCGTCTTCTTCAGCCTTGTTCCCTGGCCGTGGGGCACTCGCTGGGTCCCCGGTCTATCCATCGCGGGGCTCGTGACCCTGGAATCAATTCCGATCTTCGCGTTGATATGGCGTCTTGAGAAGCGGTGGAATAGATTGCAACGCCGCCGGTCCAAAGTGCGGGTTAAAGAACCGTGATTGTGCCCGGCTGCTAAAATCTTTTCTGAGTCCCGACAAGAGAGTGCCCAAAGTGCCTTCAGCAACCCTTTCGTCCACCCCCAAGACCGCCCTCACCTTCCAGGAGCTGCTCTTCCGCCTCCAGTCCTTTTGGGCCGAGCGCGGCTGCATCCTCCAGCAGCCCTACGACGTGGAAGTCGGCGCAGGCACCATGGCCCCCGAGACCTTTCTCCGCGTCCTCGGCCCCAGGCCCTACAAGGTTGGCTACGCCCAGCCCTCGCGCCGCCCCGCCGACGGCCGTTATGGCGAAAACCCCAACCGCCTCTTCCGCCACACCCAGTTCCAGCTCATCCTCAAGCCCCCGCCGGTCAACGTGCAGGAGCTCTACCTCCAGTCCCTTGAGGCCATCGGCATCGACCTCAGCAAGCACGACCTCAAGTTCGAAGAGGACAACTGGGAAGGCCCCACCGTTGGCGCATGGGGCGTCGGCTGGCAGGTCATGATGGACGGCATGGAGATCACCCAGTTCACCTACTTCCAACAGTGCGGCGGCCTCGATCTCGACCCCATCTGCGCCGAGCTTACCTACGGACTGGAACGCCTCTGCGCCTTCATGCAGGACGTGGACTCGGTCTACGACGTGGTCTGGGCCCGCGACCCGGAGACCGGAGCGGAAGTCACTTACGGCGATGTCCGGCTCACCGAGGAGCTGCAATACTCGGTCTATAACTTTGAAGACGCCGACGTCGACCGCCTCTGGGCCCACTTCAACAGCTACGAAGCGGAGGCCCAGTCCCTGCTGGCCAAGGCCAACGCCGTCTTCGCCGATGAGACCGCCACCCCGGCCCTCAAGCGCCGCTTCCCGCTGATGTCCACCTACGAGCTGGCCCTCAAGTGCTCCAACCTCTTCAACCTGCTCGATGCCCGCGGGGCCATCAGCGTCACTGAGCGCGTGGGCATGATCGCCCGCATCCGCAACCTCGCCGTCGGCGTCGCCAAAGTCTACGCCGCCCAGCAAACCGTGTAGTCGGAGGGAGCAGGGGCCTTCAGGCCCCTGACTGCCGCAAGCAGCACATCGCGGGCTTTAGCCCCGGGTCTTCTGATCCCCGATATTGATCTCTGAACCACGTAGAAAGACACAAGCACAATGTCTGACTTTATCCTGGAAATTGGCCTCGATGAAATCCCCGCCCGCATGATTGCCCAGGCGGAGGCCGAACTCGGCCGCCGCGTCACGGACCTGCTCACCCGCGAGCGCCTCCTCGCCCCCGGCGCAAAGGTCACCACCTACTCCACGCCCCGCCGCCTCGCCGTCCTCGCCGACGGCCTCCTCCCCGGCCAGGACGACACCGAGGAGCAGCTCACCGGCCCCTCCTGGAAGGTCGCCTTCAAGGACGGCGCGCCCACGGCCGCCGCCGAGGCCTTCGCCAAAAAGGCCGGCGTCCCCGTCGCCGCCCTCCAAAAGGTCACCAACCCCAAGGGCGAGTACGTCGGCGCATCCGTCAGCCGTCCCGGCCGCTCCGCCGCCGACCTCCTCGCCGCCGACCTGCCCAGGGAGGTCCTCGCCCTTTACTGGGCCAAGAACATGTACTGGCGCGTCGGCAAACCCGAGCGCTTCGTCCGTCCCGTCCGTTGGGTCGTCGCCCTGCTTGACTCCGCCGTCGTCCCTGTCGAAATAGCCGGCATCGCCGCGGGCAACCTGAGCCGCGGCCATCGCATCCTCCACGGAGAAGCCCCAGTAGTCATCGACACGCCCAAAGCCTACCCCGAAACCCTCCGCAAGGCCTACGCAATCGTCGATGTCGCCGAGCGGCGCAACATCATCCGCAAGGCCCTCGACAAGGCCACTCGCACCGTCCCCGGCGCGCGCTGGCGCGAAGACGAACCCCTCATCGAGACCGTGGTCCACCTCACCGAGTGGCCTTCCGCCCTGCTCGGCAACTTCGAGCCCGAATACCTCGCCCTGCCCGAGGAAGTCCTCGTCACCGTCATGCGCGACCACCAGAAGTACTTCGCTGTCGAGGGCCCCGACGGCAAGCTCCTGCCACACTTCCTCACCGTCCTCAACATCGAGGTCGATGAGGAAGGCAAAGCCACCATCCAGCACGGCAACCAGAAGGTCCTCCGCGCCCGCTTCAAAGACGCCCGCTTCTTCTGGGAAGTGGATCAGAAGACGCCCCTTGCCGCCCGCGTGGAAAGCCTCAAGAAGGTCACTTTCTTCAGGCCTCCCGCGAAGGATGCCGAGCCGTGGAGCTACGCCTGGAAGACTGAGCAGAACCGCTTGGTTGTCTCCTCGCTTGCCGCACATGTAAAGGCCAAAGAAGTCGCCTTCGACGAGGCTGCCCTCCTCAAGGCCACCGAACTCGCCAAGACTGACCTCACCGCCGAACTCGTCAAGGAGTTCACCGAGCTTCAAGGAATCATCGGCAGCCTCTACGCCGAGGCCCAGGGACTCGGCGCAACCGTCGGCAGGGCCATCTACTCCCAGTACACCCCCGCCTCCACCGACGACGCCATCCCGCCCACCGTCGAAGGCCAACTCCTCGGCCTAGCCGACCGCATCCACACCATCGTCGCCATGTTCGGCATCGGCATGGAGCCCACCGGCTCCAAGGACCCTTTCGCCCTGCGCCGCGCCGCCAACGCCATCGTCAAAATCCTCGCAGAGTCGGAACTTCCTCTCTCTCTCAGCGACGTTGTCGAAGCGACGGCGACCCTAGACACCAAGGCGACGGACTCCGCCAAAGCCTTCCTCCACGAGCGCCTCAGCTTCTACCTCAAGGATGTCCGCGGCTTCGCCTATGACGTGGTCTCGGCCGTCCTCGCCGCGGGTTCCGACGACGTGCGCGACGCCATCGCCCGCGCCGAAGCCCTCACCGCAGCCCGCCAGTCCGCCGACTTCGCCGCCATCTCCGCCGCCTTCAAGCGCATCAAGAACATCCTTCACCAGGCCCGGGAGAAGGGGTTTGCCATCGAAGCCGCCCCCGCGGTCACGCTGTCGCCGGAGGCCGCGCAGCTCGCCGCCGCCTCCGCTGCTCTCGCTCCCCAGGTGGCCACGCTTCGCCAGAGCCGCGCCTACGGCGATGCCCTGGCCCTCATCGCCACCCTGCGCCCCGCCGTTGACGCATTCTTTGACAAGGTCATGGTCCTCGACCCCGACCCGGCAATCCGCGGAGCAAACCTGGCGCTCATCGACCAGGTCCTCCGCGGCTTCTCCGGCATCGCCGACTTCAGCGAGATCGTTACCGGTTAAGCCACTCAGTCGGCAACCATCCCCCCAGAACATGCAGCGCCGGCCACCAAGTCGGCGCTTGCCTCTGCAGCCGCCCACTTTGCCCTGCATCTTCCCGCCCACTCCGCCGTCTACAATCGATAGAGATGTCCGACACGCTTTATCTGAGCCTCTGGTACCCCAACCTTCGCCTTGCCGCGCTTCCTGACAAGCTGGTGGAGGTGCTTGGCGCCTTTGCCGCGCACGGCGGCGAGTCTCGCGTCTACTCCGTGACCGTGTGGCCCGTCAGTTGGAGCGAGACTCCCATCTTCCAGCAGGTCTATGGCCGGCAGGCCGGCGCTGGTGGGCAGACAGGCGCAGAGCCGCGTTTCGCGGTCGAAGAGGCCCTCGAATCTCTCCATGAGGACTACGCCTACGAGTTTCAGATTGGCTGGAACCTCTGGGAACTCGACACCGCCACCGGGCTTGATCCCCGCTGGGTGCGCGCCCCGCGGCTGGTCCGCGTCACCGGCTTCGGCCCCCTGTTCGATGAGGGCGCCTACGAGGCCGACGGCCACATCCGCATCGATTTCGGCTCCGACACGCCCTTTCTTGAAGAAGACCTGGAACTGGACCCGGAGGGCGCAGGCCACGTGGCGGAAAACATCGTCCAGCTCGTGGCCCTGGCCTCTGCCGTGGAAAAGGCCTCGGGCGCCACGGCCCGCCTGCTGTGGAGCGAGTTGGGCGAGAGCCTGGCCCAGCGCCTGGCCGCGCGCCTCGGAGTGAGGAACTAGCCGGTGCGACTCACCATCGAGCGAATGCGGACCATGGTCCTCGCCGCCGGACTCCTCCTCGTGCTCTCGCTGGTAGCCTTCCTGGTCATTGGCAAATTCAAGAACCCCTTCAAGCTCCCCGGCCTTCCCAAGCGCCTGGGCATCGAGATCCAGCAGGAAGCCAACGGCGTCACCTATACTCAGGCCCACGGCGGGCACACCCTCTTCAAGATTCACGCATCCAAAGTGGTGCAGCTCAAGCAGGGCAATGCCACCCTCCACGACGTGCGCATCGAGCTTTACGGCGCCGATGGCAGCCGCGTGGACCGCATCGAGGGCAGCGAGTTCGAGTATGACCAGAAGGCGGGCACGGCCAAGGCCGCAGGCCAGGTGGAGATCACCGTCATGCGGCCCGG
>CAINJJ010000047.1 GCA_903849645.1 uncultured Acidobacteriaceae bacterium
CGGCTGAGACCACGGAGGCTTTCCTGGAAGCTCATGTGCGCGCCTTCGAGAACTTCGGCGGCGTACCGACGCGGATTCTCTACGACAACACCAAGCTAGCCGTGGCGCGGATTCCGCCGAACGGGCAAGCACTTCACTCCCCGCCGGGCGAAAGCTTTTCGCGACTTCTGGTTGGTCGGCGATACTTCCCTTTGGCTTTTGTTCGCCCTCCCTTGGATCGGGTACTGGCACAGGGGGAGGATAGTTGGTATCGGTCATGAATGCCGCCCTGAGGAACAACCCACAGGACCTCTCTGTTGGCAGATTCCCGACTCGTTAACCTTTCGCCATGTCGAAGCTGATTTGCAATGCGGCGGTTCTGGTCGGTGGGACCATCATTCTAGTTGCCGACGCGGTCGTGGTTCGCGTTTCGTTCGTGGCTGCCAGCGTGGTCTATTTCATGCGAGAGTTGGTTCCCCGCCGTGCGCTCAAGGCGGGAGAATGGGCTGCCTGGCTGGTCGGCACCCAGATTGCAGAGCAGCAGTTTTGCCAACAGATACGCAACCCACTGAAGGTTTCCGCGTTTTCACTGATTTACGGCGTAATCAGGGCAAGAGCAGCAGTTTCTAAGTCGGTAAAACTGCTGTTCTGCCCCCACAATACCCACCGAGAAATCCCACACTTCACCCACACAGTGTATTTCATGGCCCATTTTGGCTGCTTTTTGATGCCTTAGAATATATCTATGTTATTGATTATTTTAGACATAGGCGCATCAGGAAACTGCTGCTCTATCCACCTGAGCTACGGGGCCACGTTTAAAGTGAGCAAATTGTTTAACATCTTCAAAATAGCAGGTCACTTGGGGAACAGTTGCGGTTGGCTCCCGACGTTCCCGCGGGTGCAAGGGCGATGGGAGGCGCCGCGCGTCGAAGACCAACAAACCACATTATCAACAGGGTAACATTACGAGGATTGACCCCATCGGCGGCTACGTCTGGAGGGTGCGGTTCTCCGAATCGGTCGACGGCAAACGGCATCAGCGGGCGCTCACCTTCGATGGCGCACAATTTTCGACCGAGCCGGACGTCAGGAAAGTCATTGTGCCAACTGTAGTCCGGGGTCAACTCCAGCACTGAACGGACCATGATCGAGGGAGTGTTTGGCGCTGTGTCCGACCTCTATCGCCGGGAACATCTTCCCGCCCTGGAGCCCTGCACGCGGCAGACGAACTCCTACCTACTGAAGAATTACATCGAGCCAAAGTTCGTGCGGATATCGATGAAGTGGTTCTGGATCAGTTGATGGTCGAAGGACAAAACCGGCTCCTGATGGTTCTTTGTCCGGCTGGCGAGGGAATTGTGTGTCCCGAGTGTCGGCAGGCGTCATGGCGCAATCATGGTCGATAGCGCCGGCGGCTCAAAGATCTGCCCTGGGAAGGAATTCCGGTGCGGATCGAGCTTCGCGTTCGACGGTTCTTTTGTGACACGGAAGGCTGTTGCCATCGTATCTTCACGGAACGTCTGCCGAAGACACCGCAGAGATAAGCCCGGCGCACTTGCCGGCTGAGCGAGGCGTTGGAACGAATCACCCTGTTGTTGGGCGGGTCAGTGGGCTCTCGCCTGGCGGAGCAGTTGGGGATCTTGGCCAGCTATTCGACGCTGCTACGGCAGTTGCGGCGCAAATCTGTGGTGATCACCGCGCAGGCGCCGCGCGTGCTTGGCATCAACGATTGGGCATGGCGCAAGGTGCGCCGCTATCGCACGGGTCTCTGTGACCTTGAACGTGGTAAGGTCGTCGATCTGCTTCCGGATCGAAGCGCGGAGATCGCCGCGCAACGGCTCGCAAAGTTGCCCGACAGAGCAATCCCGCGCTGTTACCCCGCCCCGGCGGTCATCCCCGCGGCAAGTTGCATGGCTATTGCTGAAACAGCCGGAGGTGGCAAGGCTCTATTGGGAAGAACCATAACGGCGATCCAAGGAAATCGCTCAATGCGCATCACTGGCGCGTGCGTTCTGCCGTCTCATCCGGCAGCGCGACGTCTACGCATGGTTGAGCTGGCGTGATGCCGCCATCGGCCGCCCGCTGGTAAACTTCGCCTGGCACCTCCGCCGCGACCAAGAAGCAATGCTAGCCGCACTTCAACAGCCCTGGAGCAACGGACCAGTCGAAGGGCACGTTCACCGATTGAAGCTGATTAAACGCTCCATGTGCGGCCGCGCAAACTTCGACCTCCTCCACCTCCACGTCGTCAATGCTGCATGACATCCAATCATCCACGATGGCGCAAATTCCATGCCACAGCTTCATCAATTGTGTGGAAGAACCCCTTTGACGCCGCCACGTCACGCCGCTCACGCGGCGCCAGACGGCCTATTCTATGCTCCGGCGCGTACACCGTGGTCCCTTGCGGCTTGTGCCATCGGGATTTCCAGCGAAGAAGGGCTGTCTTCTCCTGAGCCCAGGCAATGGTGATGCGGAAACTCTCGTCGTCGCTGATGCTGAACGGAACTGTTGCAAGATTTGCGATCAGGTTGGCCATTTCCCTTTTCACCGATTGGTGTGCCCCGGACCTCATCGTTGTCGGGCAGGAGGTTCTCAAAGACCGCGACGTCCGGCGCTCCGGCGTAGGACTCCTCCCACAGCGGCAGGCATGGCCACTTTTTTAGAGATAGGCACCAGGTTCGATGTGTTTTCGGGCTCGGCCATTTGCACGCGGGCGGGGGATGCCGTGACAATACGGACGTGACTCAGCAAGGACCTGCCTTTGCGGCGGCGGAAAGCGGCGCCGTGAGCGGACAGACAAGCGCTGAGCAAGGAGCCCTGTGAGCCAGTTTCCGAAGTTCACCCGGAGGATGCTTTTAAAGTCGGGCTCAGTGGGCCTGATCGGACTCAGCCTCCGCGATTCTCTGTGCGCCATCTCATCAGACGACGTAGAAACGCACCATGCCCACTTTGTGAACCCGCCGGACGGGGCAAGGCCGTGGGTCTACTGGTACTTCATGGATGGCCACCTTGCACCGGAAGGAATGACCGCCGACCTCGAGGCTATGAAGCGCGCGGGAATTGGCGGCGGGATTTATCTCGAGGTCGGAATTGGGATTTCCCCAGGGCCGGTGCGGTTCATGACCGAGCAGTGGCAGCAGACGATTGCTGATGCGTTTGGAAAAGCCGATGAGTTGGGGCTGGAGATCGCTTTGGCGGCGGGTGCAGGGTGGTGTGGCGCGGGCGGCCCGTGGGTGAAACCGGAAGAGTCAATGCAGTTCCTCGTGACGAGCCAGACGCGCGTGCACGGGCCGGGAAAGTTCAGCGAGCAACTGCCGCGACCAAAGCCGAGGACACCGTTCTTCGGTGAAGAAACGCTGACGCCGGAGCTGCGCGCGAAGTGGGAGGACTTCTACATCGATTCGCACGTGTTGGCCTTTCCGGCGCCGGAGGGCCAGGCGCAGTCGGAGGATTTGGCAGAAAAGGCTCTATATATGCGGGGCTCGTATTCCTCTCAGATACTCGGGCCGTATGCAACAGTGCCGTGGGTACGGCCGTTCCTGCCGAGCCGTGCTGCGTACCCGGAAGTTGCCGTGCGGGAGTGCGTGACGCAATCGAGAGTGCAGGACCTGACCAGTCAGATGGGGAAAGACGGGCACTTGGAGTGGAATATTCCGGAGGGGGACTGGATCCTGCTGCGTGCGGGGCGGAGGATCACGGCGCAGACTACGCGACCGGCGCCAATACCGGGCCTGGGATTTGAGACCGACAAGTTCAGCCGCGCCGCGATCGATCACCACTTCGAGGCCTACTACGGGAAACTCCTGGAGCGCATCGGGACGCGGCGCCACAAAGCAAGCGGACTGACGACGTTGCATTATGACAGTTGGGAGATGAGTTCGCAGAACTGGACGCCCGACTTCCCAGCTCAATTCAAGGCGCGGCGTGGATACGACGTGACAGCCTACCTCCCCGTGCTGGCGGGATTCGTCGTCAACGACCGCGGCGCAACCGAGCGGTTCCTTTGGGACTTCCGTCAGACCGCGCAGGAGTTGGTGATCGAGAACCAGGCGCAGCGGCTTCGCGATCTGGGACACAAATACGGGCTGCAGCTTTCGCTGGAGCCGTATGACCTGGACCCGTGCTCGGACCTGGAACTTGGCCGCGTGGCTGATGTGCCGATGGCGGAGTTCTGGTCCCACTTCGGCGAGATCGATTCGAACTGGAGCGTGGTCGAATCCACTTCGGTAGGTCACACCAACGGGCGAACCATCATCGCCGCAGAGGCCTTCACAGCGGAGTTTGCTGAGCGGTGGCTGCAGCATCCGGCATCGATCAAGAACCAGGGCGACTGGGCCTTCTGCGCGGGCATCAACCGCATTGTCTTTCATCGCTTCCAGTCGCAGTCGGGGATTGATCGCTCCCCGGGCATGACCATGGGCCCCGATGGCGGATATGGCGTGCATTGGGACCGCACCCAGACCTGGTGGGATATGGCGCAAGCCTATCACCGCTATGTCGCGCGTTGCTCTGCGATGCTGCGTCGCGGGCTGTTTGTAGCCGATGTGCTGTACCTTGCCGCAGAAGGGGCGCCCCATGTGTTTCTTCCGCCGCCGTCAGTGTTTCTGCCGGGCGAGTTTCCTGACCGGGGCGGCTACAACTTCGACGGATGCAGTCCCGAGACACTCATAGCGCGCGCGTCGGTGGCGGACGGTGACATCGTGTTTCCCGACGGCATGCGCTATCGGCTGTTGGTGCTGCCGCAGGTTGAGACGATGACGCCGCGCCTGTTGCGCAAGGTTAGGGATCTGGTTCAAGCAGGCGCGACCATCATCGGGATGCCGCCCCAAGCATCGCCAAGCCTGAGCAACTATCCGCACTGCGACGCCGAGGTCCAGCAATTATCGAGGGAGCTTTGGGCCGGCCGGGGCGAGGGTGAAGTTCGCTCCGTAGGCCGGGGCGCCGTGCTTCAAGATGCCAGCGCATTCCGGTGGGGTCAGCAGAATCCGCTGGCAACGGCGCGGTGGATCTGGGCGGCTGGCTCGAATGATCCAGGCGGGAACAGGGGAACGAAAATGTTCACCCGCAGGTTCCATGTAGACTCCGCGGCCGCAATCGACATAGCGGAGGTCCTGATCACTGCCATCCCTTCCTACGAAGTGGATGTGAACGGCGTGCGCCTTGGCGCTGGCCATGTTACAGATCAGGTGCGCAGGTTTGACGTGACCTCTCTGCTCACCAGCGGCGAGAACGAAATCCGCGTGACGGTGGATGGAAGCAAGCACGCGGGGAACCTGCCGTTCGGCGTAATCGCGGCAGTGGCTCATTCAGACGCAACGGGCCGGCAAGTCGTCGTGGCTACCGATGGGTCGTGGCAGGTGGCCGCGGACGCCGGTGCTGAACTCTCAGTGGAGCAAGGCGGCTTCGATGCGACGCCCTGGAAACTTACCCCGGCAAGCCTGCAGCAGGCTTCGCTCTATCCGCCGTATCGGGTGACGGCACGGGAGCTGATCGCTCGGGGCATCCAACCGGATTTCGTTGGAGAGGGCGTTCGCGCTATCCACCGTCGAGACGGCAACGAAGACCTGTACTTCATCGCCAACCGCTTGGAGCGCGAGAATGCGGTGACCTGCACGTTTCGCGTTACCGGCATGCGCCCCGAGTGGTGGGACGCCGTGACCGGAGAGCGTCGTCCGCTTGGCCAGTTTGAAGAGAAGGACGGGCGGACTCTGGTGCCGGTGCGACTGGCGCCGCATGAGAGCGGGTTTGTGGTGTTTCGCGCGAGCCAACACCACAGCCCGGCCGGCGAAAACTTTCCCACTCTTGCTGCCCTTCAAACGATCGAGGGTCCGTGGGAGGTATCGTTCGATCCAAACTGGGGCGGCCCTGCCAATGTGCAGTTTGACCGCCTGGAGGACTGGACGCAGCGCAATGAACCGGGCATTCGCTACTACTCAGGCAAGGCCACCTACCGGATCCGCTTCGACGCCTCGAATGTGGGCGTGGAGCGGGACCTGTTCCTCTCGTTGGGGCGTGTGCACAATATCGCGTCAGTCCGCTTGAATGGGCGCGACCTTGGCGTGGTGTGGTGCGCTCCGTGGCGGGCCAGCGTGCCGGCAAATGGACTGAAGGCGCGTGGAAACGAGTTGGAGATCACCGTGGCTAACCTGTGGGTGAACCGGCTGATTCGCGACAGCGGGCTGCTGGAGAAAGAGCGTCTGACCTGGATTCCGGGCAAGTATCCATTCCAGTCAGAGGACCCACTGCAACCCTCGGGACTCCTGGGGCCGGTACGAATCGAAGCGCGTGGCTGACCAGCGTCTTGAGTCCTTCACCTGGCGCCGTCGTCTTTTCATTTCTATGCGGATTTTTCTTCTCGAGTTCGTATCATGATTGGTCTGTGAGGGTTTGGACGGTTGATCTGATTCGTCGTCAACATTCTGTCAAAGCCAAGGGCTATATGTCCCGAAAACGCCGCTTGGGCAGGGGATCACGCTCGGGCTGTCAGAGGCCGAATTCCAGATACTGGCCGACTTCACAGGAGTAATCTGCCTCGGTGACTGTCTCGGGGATAATGCACTCATCGAGTCGCTTGAAAGGAGTCCAATGAATCGGCGAGCCTTTGCTGGAACCCTTCTGGGATTGCAGTTTGCAGCGCCTGCTCTTATGGGCCAACATCCAGTTGGAAGCGATGAATCTTCGTTTCCTCGCGGCCTGCGCACCTTTACCAGCACCGGAAAGGAAGAGCAGCCTTTTGTGGAAGCCGCAGAGGCGCAACTCGCCTGGCAGACGGGATCGGGCTACCTGGACCACATGTGGTTTGGAGGGGCCTTCAAAGACTACAAGCGACTCAGAATCCGGGTGTACGTCGATGGAGAGACTGACCCGTCCATCGACATGGAACTGGGCCTGGGCGTGGGAGTCGGCTTCCAGGACGCGGCGGCTCCGTGGGGCAATCGTTTCGCGGGCGTGACAGGCGAGCCCAGCGGGATTTACTTCAACCATTGCATTCCGTATGCGCGGAGTATTCGAGTCACGGCCGAATTGCCGCCCGGAGTTCCGCGCGACACGGTGCTGTGGTGGATCATCCGCGGGCTGAAGAATGGACAAGCCGAAGTGTGCGGTATTCCGCTGCCCTCCAAGGCGCGACTGAGGCTGCACAAGATCATCGATCGGGAGGTTCAGCCGCTGGAAGAATTCGAGCTTGCACATGCGGCGGGCGCCGGACTCCTGTTTCAGGTGACGATGGCCGCCGAGAGCAGCAACTTTGAATATATGGAAGGACAGATGCGGGCATACTTTGGCCCAGAGACGGAACCAGAGTTCCTTTCCTCGGGACTGGAGGACTATTTTCTCGGGACCTATTACTTCAATCGCGGTCTCTACCATCTTCCCCAGGCCGGATTGACTCACAAGGACGACTCAACGAGTTCCTTCTCGGCGTATCGTTACCACAATGACGGTCCCGTGGTTTTCAGCGAGGGCTTTCGGCTGACCTGCCGTTGCGGCGAGCGCCGGGGCCAGAAGACGTTCGGGACAACAGGCCATCCGCAACCGACGAAGTACACGACCTACGCGTGGATCTACGAGTTTTCGAGGACAATATGAACCCAGCGGGCGATAAGGCGAGCGAGGAGACGATGAAAGGGAATATGGCTTTCAAAATGCAGGAACGACGGGGACCATCCAGGCGAAATATTGTTTCCGTGAATTCTTTGTGGCTGGTTCTCCTATCGGCAACTGCGTGCTTCGGCGCTGCGCCGATGGGATGGAATTCCTGGAACAGTTTCGCCAACATCGTGGACTCCAGGATTGTTCAGGAACAGGCCAGAGCTTTGGCCTCGAACGGCATGAAAGATGCGGGCTATGAGTACGTCGTCATCGACGAAGGATGGTGGTTGGGAGAACGCGATGCCGCCGGCAACATCGTCGTCAATCCCAAACAGTGGCCTGCCATTCAGCCCGGCCAGAAAGATGGCGAGATGGCCAATATCGCCGCCTACATTCACAGCCTGGGACTGAAGGCTGGCATCTACACCGACGCTGGTCGAGACGGATGCAGCATGTACCCTGACTCCGGCCCAAAGCTCCTGAACACCGGCAGCGAGGGGCATTATGACCAGGACTTCCTGCAGTTTTCAAAGTGGGGCTTTGACTACGTCAAGGTTGACTGGTGCGGCGGCGACAAGGAGAAGCGCTCTGGCGCGGTGCTGTATGCGGAAATTGCTCGCGCCATTCAGAAGACGGAAAAGATCACTGGACGGAATTTGTATTTCTCCATTTGCGAGTGGGGCAGCCAGAATCCCTGGTTCTGGGGTCCGGGTGTCGGAGGAATCGAAAGCACTCTATGGCGCACCGGCGGCGACATCATTCCCCCCGTCGTAGAGAGCTTGCATGATCCCGAACACGAAAAGCGCGTCATCACCGCCGATGACGTGCTGCATTCTTTCGACGCGGGGTTGCATCCTGAAGCTCAGCACACAGGCTACTACAACGACCTCGACATGATGGTGATCGGCATGCGCGGCATGACCAATTCGCTCGATCGCACCCATATGGGACTGTGGGCCATTTCGAGCGCGCCGCTGATGGTCGGCTCAGACCTCACGCGTCTTTCTCCCGCTGCCTTGTCGCTGCTGACAAATCGAGAAGCGCTCGCAATTCACAATGACCCTTATGGACTGCAGCCTGTCAGGGTCGAAGAGCCCAGTCCTGGAATCCAGATCTGGGTAAAGCCGATGGCCATTGCCGGACGGCGTGCGATCGGAATCCTGAATCGCACGGACGCCTCATCGCAAGTGAAACTTCATTGGGAGAAGCTGGGGCTGAAAGGCGCTCCAAAATCGCTGCGCGACGTCTGGAACGGAATCGCTGTCGGAAGGGTGAACGACACCGTCTCCGTTCCGGCGCATGATCTTGCGTTTCTGATCGTGGTTGGCGACGATGAATCGCCGGAAGAGTATTCCGCGAATGGAGACAGTATCAGCGGGATGAAGGCGACACCTGGGCTGACTTTTGCACGACTGCAGTATGCAAACACCTCTGGTCACGTGGTCGTAGTCTCGGTGAAAAGCACATCGGGACTGAGCACAGCACTTGCTCTACCGCCAACCGCCGGATCAGAAACCGGCACGATTGGTATCATTTTGCCTCGCGGAACAGCCGACCTCTCGTTCGATCGGCAAGGGGCGGAGATCCGCAAGCTGCTTGTAGATGCCTGGTGACGAGCGATCAGATTGAACTCGGACGCTCTCCCAAAACAACGGCAGTTGCTTTGCGACATCCATGCGAGATTGATCTTGTGACCGGCGGCCGACTTGCCGGATGTTCAGCCGTCGGCTTGCTTTCAACGGTTGGCAACAGATCGAGGCACTCATCGACACGCAGTTCGGGCAGTGTTCTCTCTTATTTCTCGAAATCGCCCCTGGGCCGGGTATCCGCGGTTGGGTTCATTCACAGGATTCCAGTCGCGATGCCGACTTAATCGGACTGGACGAACAGGCATCGGGCCCGTTCGGCTCCCTGTATGCGCGGCACTGGTGACAATGCTTCGTACGAAACCTACTCTTGCGCTGTCTCGTCTCTTTGACTGTGCAAGCACTTTGAGTTTTCAGGAGTTCGCCTATGCCCCGCCCACTTTACCTGCTTATGCTTTGCATCTTGCCGCTCGCCGTGAACAATCAGGCACAACCGGCACAGACGGGCAGTACGCACCATTCCACGGCTGCAGGCCCTCGCATTGAGATGCCGCTCCGCGAGGGATGGCGCTTCAAGCTGGGCGCCGATTCCGCGACAGAACTCCAGGCGGAACCGGACGCGACATGGACAACGGTCAGCGTGCCACACACATGGAACCGGGTGGGCTTCTACAAGGACGCGCCGGCATCCCACATCAACACCGCGCAGAACGTGGTAACCACGCAGGGCGTCGGCTGGTACAAGCTCGTGTTTACGCCGCCGGCAAATGTGGCTGGCATGGAGAGCTTTCTGCAATTTGACGCGGCAAGCCGCATCGCAACCGTCTGGTTGAACGGAACCATGCTCGGCGCCCACCGGGGGGGCTTCTCGCGGTTTCGCCTCGACAGCACGACAGTTCTCAAGCCGGGCCAGGAGAACACTCTCACGGTGAAGGTGGACAACACGAAGCCGGCGCTGGGAAGCTCGACCGCCGACGTGTTGCCGCTGACCGGAGACTTCTTCGTTTACGGCGGTTTATATCGTCCCGTGAGCCTTGTCTTTACCAGGAAGATTCACCTTGATTTGATGGACTTTGGCTCCGCCGGCCTCTATGCCAGGACGACGTCCGTCGCGTCCGGCGCGGCCCAAGTGGAGGTCCGCGTGCGGGTGCGCAATGACAGTTTGCAGGCAGGCGAGGTTACGCTCCGAGCCCTTCTCATCGATTCCATGGGCAGAGTCGCGGCAAAACAGGAGCAGTCTGTCGCCGTGGGACCAGCAAGCGTGAAGGAGAACACCACGGCCGTGACTGTGCCGCACCCGCATCTCTGGCAGGGTGTGGAGGATCCCTATCTGTACCGCCTGGTGGTGGAGCTCTCAAACAAGTCCGCCCAAGTGGTGGACCGTGCCTCTCTCCCCTTTGGCATTCGGCAAGTTCGGTTCGATCCTGATCATGGACTGTTTCTCAACGGGAAGCACGTGGACGTGCATGGCGTCGGGTATCACCAGGATCGCGAAGGCAAGGGGTGGGCGTCGGAGCCAGAGGACGTAGCCGCGGACGTGGCTACAATGCGTGAGATGGGGGTGACGGGCATACGCCTGACGCACTACCAGCATGGTCAGCCGATCCATGATCTCGCGGACCGCGACGGACTTGTGGTGTGGGACGAGATACCCCTGGTAAGCCAGTGGACGTTGGGTGGGAGTTCGCTCCCGACGGCGGCGCTGCGTGAGAACGCCCGGCAGCAACTGCGGGAGTTGATTGCACAGGACTTCAATCATCCCTCTGTGATCACCTGGTCCATCGGCAATGAGATCGATTTTGGAAACAGCATGCCGGCTTTTCTGGGCAACGGAAAAGGCGCTATCCCCGATCCTCTGCCCCTACTGAATGAGTTGAATCAGTTGGCGCACGAGCTGGACCCAGGCAGGCCCACAACCCTGGCAACCTGCTGTGAAGGAAGGCTCTCCGCACCGGGCGCCACGGTCCCCATCACGGCCGCGGTCACCGACCTGTCCGGCGCAAACCGCTACTTCGGTTGGTATTACGACAAGCCATCCGATCTGGGCCCTCATCTTGACGCCCTGCACCAAACGCGGCCGGCACAGCCCATGGCGGTCACGGAGTACGGCGCCGGGGGCGCTGTCTCGCTGCACTCGGACAATGCCCTGGGTGGCGCGGAATCCCGCAACCGGCCTCAGGCGGAAGAGTACGAGTCATACATTCACGAACAGAACTGGTCCACGCTGCGCAGCAAGCCGTACCTGTGGGGTACGTTTCTCTGGAATTCCTTCGACTTCGGAAGCACGGTGCGCAACGAGGGCAATGCCCAGGACATCAATACCAAGGGCATCGTGACCTTCGATCACAAGTACAGGAAGGACCCCTACTTCTTTTACAAAGCTAACTGGACGCCGACGCCAACCGTCCACATCAACTCCAGCCTCTATACCGAGCGAGCCTACCGGGTAGCCGATGTGCGGGTGTATAGCAACGCGAACAGGACGTCGCTGAAAGTCAATGAAAATCTCGTCGGGGTGCTTGCAGACTGCCCGGACCGCATCTGCGTCTGGAATGGCGTCATTCTGAGTCCCGGTCCGAACAGCATTGTCGCAACAGGCACCTTCCCCAAGGGGGATGTCCAGGACAGAGTTGAGTGGCATCTATCTGACGTATCCGCGAAGAGTACTTTAATCGATTGCGGCGCGCTGGTTGCGGGTGCGAGCCCAGACAAACGCTTTGGTTCGGATATGTTTTTCGAGGGTGGAACGGCGCAGGTTATTACCGGTCCGGGAGGTGGGTTCAGAGCTCCCGCTCCCGCGTCCATTGCCAAGACCAGCAATCCAGAGGTCGCGGCCACTTATCGCGCCGGATCGTTCACCTATCGGGTTCCCGCCGCTGACGGTCACCACAGTGTAGTCCTCACGTTTGTGGAGCCGTCTCTGCTTCCCGGCGATCGGATCTTCGACGTTTTCGCGAACGGGCAGAAGGTCCTGGCCAATGTGGATGTGGCAGCCGCAGCGGGAGGCGCGCTCACCGCGTATCAACAGCATTTTGAAGTGAATGCCAGCGGTGGGATGGTGATTCTTGAGTTCAGGCCGTCCAAAGGAGACGCGATTGTCTCCGCGATAGAGGTGCAATAGCTTCACTGGGCAGATGGCCCGAAGCCAGGTCAAATCCCTTGGCAAGTGCTGACTCCCTCTGGGCATGGCATCTGGACGAGCACAGTCCCCATGCCAGATCAGCCAACCTGGCTAAAGCCCCAGAATCCGCCGGTTCTTCCCCCGGTCCGCGCCCGCGCCGGCAAAGTCGTCAAAAGCCCGCTCCGTCACGCGAATGATCTTCTCGCGGATGAACCCGGCCCCCTCCGCCGCGCCGTCCTCCGGATGCTTCAGGCAGCACTCCCACTCCAGCACCGCCCACCCCGGATAGTCGTACTGCGCCATCTTCGAGAAAATGCCGCTGAAGTCGATCTGCCCGTCGCCAAGCGACCGGAATCTTCCCGGCCGGTCGATCCAGTCCTGATAGCCGCCGTAGACGCCGCTCCGCCCCGTCGCGTGGAACTCCGCGTCCTTCACATGGAACGCCCGCACACGCTCGTGATAGATGTCCAGGAACCCAAGGTAATCCATCTGCTGCAGGATCATGTGGCTCGGGTCGTAGAGAATGTTGGCCCGCTTATGCCCTCCCACCGCATCCAGGAACCGCTCGAAGGTCGCGCCGTCATGCAGGTCCTCGCCCGGGTGCAGTTCGTAGCAGGCGTCCACACCCGCCTCTTCAAAGGCGTCCAGAATCGGCAGCCACCGCCGCCCCAGCTCCGCAAAGGCCTCATCCACCAGCCCTGCCGGCCGCTGCGGCCAGGGATAGAAGAACGGCCACGCCAGCGCCCCGGAGAAGGTTGCATGCGCCACCAGCCCCAAACGCCGGCTGGCTTTGGCCGCCCACAGTAACTGCTGCACCGCCCATGCCTGCCGCCCCTTGGCGTCCTGCGCCAGCTCGGCCGGCGCAAAGGCCGCAAACGACTCGTCAAAGGCCGGGTGCGTTGCCACCAGTTGCCCCTGCAGGTGCGTCGACAGCTCCGTCACCTCCAGGCCAGCCGCGCCCACCACCCCCAGCACCTCATCGCAATAGTCCTGGCTCTCCGCCGCCGCCCTCAGGTCAAACAGCCGCCCATCCCAGGTGGGAATCTGCACCCCGGCAAACCCCAGCCCGGCGGCCCATTGCGCCATCCCGCCCAGCGTGTTGAACGGCGCCGCATCCCCTGCGAACTGCGCCAGAAAGATCCCCGGCCCCTTGATCGTCTTCATCGCCATGCTCCTTCAGTAACCATTGCCGATGGGTGCCCCATCCATTCCGCGTTCTCAGCGGAATGGGTGGGAGACCACAAACCTCCACCATCCAGTCCATCAAACCTCTAAAACTCGACCCAACCCTCAACCCTGCTGCTTTCAATCGCCCGCTCGATAAACCGCATCCCGCGCACCCCGGCACGAATCCCCGGCAGCGTGGCCGGCAGCGGATCAGCCTGCCCCGCCCGCCACGCAACCAGCGCATCGGCAAACTCGCGGTAAAGCACCGCAAAGGCCTCGATATACCCCTCCGGATGCCCCGACGGAACACGCACAACGGCCCGCGCATCCGCACCCAGGTAACCCGCCGCAGCGTGGTAGATCTCCTCCGGCCCATCCAGCCATTTCACCGTCAGCCGGTTGGGGTCCTGCTGTTGCCAGTCGACGGACCCGTTCTCCCCATAGATGCGCAGCCGCAGGCTGTTCATCTCCCCCGCCGCCACCTGCGACGCCATTAGCACCCCGCTTGCTCCATTCTTCAGGCGCACAATCGCATTGCAGTCGTCATCCAGCCGCCGACCCGCCACCACCGAGCGCAATGCGGCATGGATGCCCGTGACCTCGATCCCGCCCACATACTCCAGCAGGTGAAACGCATGGGTGCCGATGTCGCCGATACATCCCCCGGGCCCGTTCAACGCCGGATCGGCCCGCCACGCCGCCTGCTTCTGTCCGGTGGCCTCAATGGGCCGGGTCATCCAACCCTGCAGATACTCCACCGCAACCTTGCGAATCGTCCCCAGCCTGCCGCTCGCGCACAGGGCACGCGCCTCCCGCACCATGCCGTAGCCGGCATAGGTATGCGTAAGCCCGTAAGGCAGCCCGGACTGCGCCACCGCCTTCTCCAGTTCCAGAGCCTCTTCATAGGTCGCGGTGGCCGGCTTGTCGCTCATCACCGGAATCCCCGCCTCCATCGACGCCAGCGCCACCGGCAGGTGCAGATGGTTGGGCGTGGCGATCACCACAAAGTCGATGGCGTCCGGCCGCCGCCGCTCCGCCTCAAACATCTCCGCGTAGTTGGCGTAAGCGCGTGCCGGGTCAATCCGGAAACTCTTGCCTGCCGCCCGCGACCGCTCGGCCGACTGCGAAAACGCCCCGGCCACGAACTCGATTCTCCCGTCCAACTCGGCCGCCATCTTGTGCACCGGCCCGATAAACGCTCCCGGTCCGCCGCCCACCATGCCCATGCGCAACTTCCGCTCTACACTCATCCGACTCTCTCCCGGCTTGATTCAATCCTCTTGTTAACCTTCAGGCAGCGCCCTCTTCAACCCGCCCGACAGCGTCCGCAGCAGCAGCAGCGCCAGCAGGTACGCGCCGGCCGCGTAGAAGAACAGCGGCGCATAGCTGTGCGTGATCTGCAGAATATTGCCCGTCACCACGGCAAAGATGGCTCCCCCCGCAGCGCCAGCCACCTGCCCCAGGCTCACCACCGTACCCACATACTCATGCGGAAACATGTCCGGAACTGTAGTGAACAAATTCGCCGACCATCCCTGGTGCGCGCTCGCGGCCAGGCTCAACAGCGCCACCGCGCCCCACTCCGTCTGCAATCCGCTGGCAAAGACCATGGGCACCACCAGGCTGGCGCAGGTCAGCATCGCCGCCAGCCGCGCACCCTTGAGCCCCAACCCCAGCCGCAGGAACCCGCGCGGCAGCCAGCCTCCACCAACGCTCCCAATCACTGACACGTTATACACCACAATCAGCGGCAGCCCCAGGTGCGAGAGATTCAGGTTGAACCGCGAACTGAAGTAGCCCGGCAGCCAGAACAGAAAGAACCACCAAACCGGATCGGTGAAGAACTTGCCCATCATGAAGCCCCAGGTCTGCCGATACCCCAGCAGCGCCCACCACGGCATCCGGGGCTTCTGCGGCGGCGCCTCCACCATTCCCTGGCTCCACGCCGTTACCACCTGCGGCGTGCGGTACTTCACCGACCACCAGACAATCCACGCGGCGCTGAAAACGCCGGTCGTCAGGAAGGCCGCCCGCCAGCCAAAATGGAGCGCCACCCAGGGCACAATCGCCGGAGCAAGAATGGCCCCCATGTTCGCCCCGGAGTTGAAGATCCCCGTCGCCAGCGACCGCTCCTTGGGAGGGAACCACTCCGCCGTGGCCTTGATGGCCGCGGGAAAATTGCCGCTCTCGCCCAGGCCCAGCAGCACCCGCGCAATGCCAAAGCCCATCACGGAGTTCACCAGCGCGTGGCCCATCGCCGCCAGGCTCCAGAGGCCCGTGATGATCGGATAGCCCTTGCGGCAGCCGATACGGTCCACCAGCCGCCCTGCAAACACCACGCCCAGCGCATAGGCAATCTGAAACGCGCTCACGATATAGCCGAACTGCGCCTCGCTCATGTGAATCGAGGTCTCAACGGTCGGCCAGCCCGGCAGCAGCGGCTCCAGGTGCACCACGCTCTGCGCCAGCACCGGCTTCAGCAGCGCGATCACCTGCCTGTCCATGTAGTTGATGGATGTGGCCACAAACAGCATGGCGCACACCGTCCACCTGCCCGGCAGCGCGGGCGGTTCAGCCAGCAGTTCCGGCTTTTCTTCTGTCGCGTTCATTCGTTTACCAGTCCGTGAGAGTCCCGTCGAGTTTGCGGTTGATGGGCAGATAGGCTCGCTGGTAGGGATACTTCGCCGCCAGCGTTTCATCCAGGTCCACGCCCAGTCCCGGCGCGTCTCCCGGATGCATCAGCCCATCCTTGAAGGTGTAATTGTGCGGAAACACCGCATCGGTCTCAACTGAGTGCGGCATCAGTTCCTGAATGCCAAAGTTGTGAATCGCCAGGTCAAAATGCAGCGCCGCGGCCATCGTCACCGGGGAGAGATCGGTCGCACCGTGGAATCCCGTCCGCACGTGATAGAGAGCCGCAAAATCCGCCGTCTTCTTGATGTGCGTGAATCCGCCTCCATGCACCAGCGTCATGCGCAGGTAGTCGATCCATTGGTTGCGGATCAGGTCATGGCAGTCCCAGACGGAATTGAACACCTCGCCCACCGCAATCGGCGTCGTGGTGTGCTCGCGAATCACGCGAAACCCTTCCTGCAGCTCCGCCGGGGTCGGGTCTTCCATCCAGAAGAGGCGAAACGGCTCCAACTCCTTGCCCAGCCTGCCTGCTTCAATCGGCGTCAGCCGGTGGTGACAGTCGTGCAGAAGGTGCAAATCCTCCCCAAACGCCTCCCGCACCCGCCGGAACAGCTTGGGCACATGGCGCAGGTAGAGTTCGCTGGACCACTCGTTTTCCGTGGGCAACCCGCGCTCCGCCGGCTCGTAACGCCCTGCGCCTTTGGCAACGCCATACGTCGAGGCCAGCCCCGCAAACCCGCTCTGCACCCGCACCGCCTTGAAGCCCATCTCCGTGTGCCGCGCCACGTCATCCAGGGCCTGTTCGATGTCCTTGCCGTTGGCGTGCCCATACACCATCACGCCCTCGCGGCTCTTGCCGCCCAGCAGGTTGTAGACGGGCGTGTTGAGCGCCTTGCCCTTGATATCCCACAGCGCCACATCCACCGCGGCAATGGCCGCCATCGTCACCGGTCCGCGCCGCCAGTAGGCCCCCCGATAGAGGTACTGCCAGATGTCTTCGGTCTGAAAAGGATCGCGCCCCAGAAGGCACGGGATCACGTGCTCTGTGAGATAGCTCGCCACGGCCAATTCACGGCCGTTCAGCGTGCCATCCCCCAGCCCGTAAATCCCCTCGTCCGTCTCCACCTTCAACGTGACAAAGTTCCGCCCCGGCGAGGTGATATTCACGTACGCATTGGTAATCTTCATTACCAGCCCCACAGTCCCTGAGTCCCTGGTCCCTAGTCCCTAATCCCTCGTCCCTCGGTCCCTGCCTCTACCGATTCACTCCGCTGGCCAGAAAGCCTCCGTCCACGGCCACAATCTCTCCTGTGACATAGGAAGACGCCTCGGACGACAAGAAAACCGCAGCTCCCGCCAGTTCCTTCGCAGCGCCAAACCGCCCCATGGGCACCCGCATGTGCAACTCATCTCCGCGCGGCGTTCCAGTGATCAGTTTGGCATTCAGCTCGGTCGGGAACATCCCCGGCGCAATGGCGTTCACGTTCACGCCGCTCTGCGCCAGCTCCACCGCCAGCACCTTGGTCAGCGAACCCACCGCCGCCTTCGACGCTGAATAAGCCGCCACCTGGAAGAACCCCACAAACGTGGTTAGCGATGCGATGTTCACAATCCGCCCGTACCCCGCCTTCACCATCGTCGCGCCGAAGATCTGGCAAGCTCTCAGCGTGCCCGTCAGGTTGGTCTCGATCACCCGCGACCACTCCGCCTCGCTCTCCTCCAGCGTCGGCGACTTGTGCGTAACCCCGGCCGCGTTCACCAGGATGTCCACCTTGCCGAACTCCCTGATCACCGCATCGTGCAGTGCGACCAGCGAACTACGTTCCAGCACGTCGCTGGTCTCGCGCAGCGTCCGCCGTCCCAGCGCCTCAATCTCCGCGGCCGTCTTCTCCACCTGCTCCAGCCGCCGCGAGCTCGCCACCACATCCGCGCCCGCATCGGCCAATCCCAGGGCAATCGCATGGCCCAGGCCCGTTGTCCCGCCTGTCACCACCGCCACCCTGCCGCTCAAATCAAAAAGACTCGCACCCATAAGAAAGCTCCTCCACCGCGCAGCCGGCGCCGTGCATCCACTCCACTTGAGCGGCTCAATCCATGGCCACAACCTGCACCCAACACCTTATCATCCAGAGCGATTTGCCCGGCCTCCACGGTCGCTCCCACGCGTCCATGCGTTACAGTTTCTCTTGAACCAGGAAGGCCGGCCCATGAACCCCCTTGTGATCCCCGACTCGCCCCGCCGCTGGGACTGTGTCTCGCTCGGCGAGGTCATGCTTCGCCTCGACCCCGGCGATGTCCGCGTCCACACCGCGCGCAGCTTCCAGGTCTGGGAGGGCGGCGGCGAATACAACGTGGCCCGCGGGCTGCGCCGCTGCTTTGGCCTCCGCACCGCCATCGCCACCGCGCTGGCCGAAAATCCCGTGGGTCGCCTTGTCGAAGACCTTATCCTCCAGGGCGGCGTTGACACTTCCCTGCTCCAGTGGGTCCCCTATGACGGGGTCGGCCGCCAGGTACGCAACGGGCTCAACTTCACCGAACGCGGCTTCGGCCTGCGCGCCGCAGCCGGCTGTTCTGACCGGGGCCACACCGCTGTCAGCCAGGTCCAGCCCGGCGACTTCCCCTGGGAATCCATCTTCGGCTCCGAACAGGGCGCGCGCTGGTTCCACACCGGCGGCATCTTCGCCGCCCTGTCCGCCTCCACCGCCGACGCCGCGGCGGAGGCAATGCAATCCGCCCGCCGGCACGGGACTCCCGTCTCCTACGACCTCAACTACCGCGACTCCCTCTGGAAGGCCATCGGCGGCAAGGCCCGCGCCCAGCAAGTCAATCGCGAACTCGTGCACCAGGTCGATCTTCTGCTGGGCAACGAAGAGGACTTCTCCGCCATGCTCGGCGTACACATCAAGGGGGTCGGCGATGACTTCGCCGAGTTGCCTATCGCCGGCTACGAAGAGATGCTTCGCGAAGTCGCGGCCCTCTACCCCAACCTCAAGCTGATCGCCACCACCCTGCGCACCGCCCACAGCGCCGGCCGCAACGCCTGGGGCGCCCTCGCGCTCTCTGAAGACAAGATCGTCCACGTCCCCCAGCGCGACATTGACATCTATGACCGCGTCGGCGGCGGCGACAGCTTCGCCTCCGGCCTCCTCTACGGCCTCCTCGCCGGCAGGCCCGTCGATTGGGCGGTCCGCTGCGGCGTCGCCCACGGAGCACTCGCCATGACCACCCCCGGAGACACCAGCATGGCCACCCTCGCTGAAGTCGAGCGCGCCATGAAGGGCGGCTCGGCTAGAATTGCCCGGTAACCCCACCCCCATTGGAGTAGAGCCATGCCTGAAACCACCGCCCAGATCCTTGAACGTGTCGGGCTCATCCCCGTTCTGCGCGCCCGCAATGCCGGCCAGGCCCACGCCGTTGTTCAGGCCATGATGGCCGGCGGCGTCTCCGTCGTCGAAGTCACCATGACCCTCCCCAACGCGGTCGAAGTGCTCCGTGAGCTCAAGGAGGAGTACGGCAGCAAACTCCTGCTCGGCTCCGGAACCGTGACCACCGCCCAGCAGGCCGAGGCCACCATCGAGGCCGGCGCGGAGTTCGTCGTCAGCCCCAGCCTGCACCTCGACGTCATCGCCGCCACCAAGGCAGCGGGCAAGCTCTCCGTCCCCGGCGGTCTCACGCCCACCGAGGTCATCACCGCCTGGAACGCCGGCGCGGACTACGTCAAGATCTTCCCCTGCTCCGCCGTGGGCGGGGCCAGCTATCTCAGGGCGCTTCTCGCCCCCTTCCCTCAGCTCAAGCTCATCCCCACCGGCGGCGTCACCTTGCAGACCGCTGAAGGTTTTCTCAAGGCGGGAGCCCGCGCCCTCGGCGTCGGAAGCGACCTTGTCGACCTCGCCGCCATCGACCACGGCACCCCCGAAACCATCACCGCCGCCGCCCGCGCCTACCTCAAGCTTGTCGCCCAGGTCCGCGAGAACGCTCGCTCCAGCACTCTGTGAAACGTGCCCAGGAGGGCCAATGAAGCTCGTCTCCTTTTCCACGCAAGGCAGTCCCGTCCAGGCCGGGGTGCTTGGCTCCCCTTTCGAACTCGGCCCAAGTCATGAGCAGTATGTCCAGGGCTTCTCCATGCAGGGAGACGTGAGCGTACTCGATGTGATCGCCTCCGGCCACGCCACTCACGAAGGATTCACCGGGCGCGCCACCGTGCCCGTCTATCCCCTCGAAAAGGTGCGCATCCACGCCCCGCTCGCCAACCCGCCCCGCGTCTTCGCCATTGGGCTCAACTACCGCGACCACGCCATCGAATCCGGCATGGCCATTCCCACCACGCCCGTCGTATTCTTCAAGCTGCAAACCGCCATCATCGGTCCCGGCGAAGCCATCATTCTCCCCAAGAACTCCACCCAGCCCGACTACGAGGCCGAGTTTGCCTTCGTCATCGGCAAGGGCGGCTACCGCATCCCCGCCGCCGCGTGGCGCGACCATGTCTACGGCTACACCATCGTCAACGACGTCAGCGCCCGCGACATTCAGCTCGCCACCTCGCAGTGGACCATGGGCAAGAGCTTTCCCACCTTCTGCCCCCTCGGCCCCGCCATCGTCACCGCCGATGAAATCCCCGACCCGCACTCCCTCGACATCCGCCTCGACATCGACGGCGTAGAGCACCAGCACTCCAACACCCGCGAGCTGATCTTCAAGATTCCCGAGCTGATCGAATTCCTCTCCTCCATTACCCCGCTGCTCCCCGGCGACATCGTCTCCACCGGCACCCCCTTCGGCGTCGGGCTCGGCCGCACCCCCAAACGCTGGCTCCAGCCCGGCGAGACCGTCACCATCACCGTGGAAGGCCTCGGCTCCCTCACCAACCCCACCGTGGCCGAATAAAGACAAAACGGGGTCCGGCAACAAGGCCTCTCAGCATGCCGCCGAACCCCGCCAACTCCGCTCACAGAAAAGGCCCCGCAAGGGGCCTTTTCGCTAACTCGCTAACTCGCTTTCCTCGTGCTCCCCGCCCAGCCAGGCATAGAGCCCCACCCCGGCAAAGCAGACCACCGGCACCAGGTAAGCCGCTTGCAGCCCCCCTTTCGAATCCGCCAGCATCCCCATCACCTTGGTCAACGCCGCGCCGCCCAGAATCGCCATCACCAGAATCGACCCAGCCGTCTTCGTCTTCTCGCCCATGCCCTTCAATCCCAGTGCAAAGATCGTGGGGAACATGATCGACATGAACAGGCTCGTCGTCAGCAGGCAGCCCACGCCCAGCCAGCCGGGCCGCGTGACCGCCACCAGCCCCAACGCCACGTTGATGGCCGAGTA
Organism: uncultured Acidobacteriaceae bacterium; assembly: GCA_903849645.1. Lineage (GTDB taxonomy): Bacteria > Acidobacteriota > Terriglobia > Terriglobales > Acidobacteriaceae > Telmatobacter. Next base: position 21,400 of record CAINJJ010000047.1, read on the forward strand.
GACGCCCAGCAGTGTGCGCGCGTGGAAGTGCCGCATCAGGAGCGCCGAGCTGAACCGCCCCACCGCAAAGGCCGCCAGCGTCCCGGTCAGCATGTAGCCGCCAATCTTCTCCCCGGAGCCGGTCGCCGCCTCCACGTAGGAGATGAAATAGCTCCACGTGCCCACCTGGGCGCCCACATACAAGAACTGCGCCAGTACTGCCAGCACAAAGTGCCGTTGAAACAGCGGCACATGCTTCGGCGGACCCGCATCCTCGCGCGAAACGTCCTCCGCGCCCAGCGACGGAAACTTCGTCAGCACTACCAGCACCGCCCACAGGAGCGCCACCACGCCCAGCACCAGGTAGGGCGTCACCACACGGAGCGTCTCGTTGTGCAGATACGCCTGATAGGTCCCGGCAGCCTGCATCGCCGCCGTCTGCGCATCCGTCAGATGCACCCCGGAGAAGATGAATACGGTGCCGATAAGCCCCGCCGTGATGGACCCCAGCGGATTGAAGGCCTGCGACAGATTGAGCCTTCGCTCGCTCGAAGCCGTCGGGCCCAGTTGCGCAATGAACGGATTCGCCGCCGTCTCAAGAAACGACAGCCCGCTGGCGATCACAAACTGCGCCACCAGAAAAAATACATACAGCCCCGCCTGCGCGGCCGGATAGAACATCAGGCAGCCGGTCCCCAGCAGCACCAGCCCCATCACAATCCCGGTCTTGTAGCCGAACCGCCGCATCAGTTGCCCGGCAGGCACCGCCAGCAGAAAGTATCCCAGGTAAAACCAGATCTGGATTCCCGCCGCGCTCGACCGGTTGATGTTGAACGACTTCATGAACTGCCGGATTAGAATGTCGTTGAGGTTATTGGGAATTGCCCAGAGAAAAAACAGCGCCGTCACCACCAGAAACGGCAGCAACCGCCCGCCCGGAATCAGCGGCGCTTCCAAATCCTCAGGCGTCGCCGGCCTGTTCCCCGAACCCGTCGAACCAATCGAAATGCTCAATGTCCCCTCACCCTTCCCCGAAAACGCTTTCATTTTCGGCCCCGCCAAACCTGCTGCACAATCGCACCACCAGTTCTACTCAATCTCTCCGCCCTCTGGCAACACGCGCCTGCCAACTCCGCCTCAATGCGGCATAATGCGAATTGCCATGGAACTCACCGGACAATCCTTTCTCGGCAACCGCCGCAGCGACTTCAAGGGCAAGGGCTTTCAGGCCGTCGACCCGCAGACCGCCACCCCCCTCCCCCCCGTCTACCGCTCCGCCTCCCCCGCCGAGGTCGAAGAAGCCGCGCAAAGAGCTGCAGAAGCCTTCCCCAGCTACTCCAAGGCCGGCGGAAAGGCCAAAGCTTCCCTCCTGCGCCGCGTCGCCGACGGCTTTGAAGCCAACCGCCAGGACCTGGCCGATCGCGCCCATCTCGAAACCGCGCTGCCCCTTCCCCGCCTTCTCGGCGAAGTCGGCCGCACCGCCGCCCAGTTGCGCCTCTTCGCCTCGGTCGTCGAAGAAGGCTCCTGGGTTCAAGCCCGCATCGACCCTGCCCTGCCCAACCGCCAGCCCCTTCCCCGCCCTGACATCCGCTCCATGCTGCGCCCCCTCGGCCCGGTCGCGGTCTTTGGCGCCAGCAACTTCCCGCTCGCCTTTTCCGTGGCCGGCGGCGACACCGCCTCAGCCCTCGCCGCCGGATGCCCCGTAGTCGTCAAGGCCCATCCCGCCCATCCCGGCACGAGCGAGCTCGCCGCCCAGATCCTCGCCGACGCCATCGCTGCCGAGGGCCTCCACCCCGGCGTCTTTTCCCTCGTCTTTGACGCGGGCCTCGAAGCCGGCACAACGCTCGTCCGCCACCCCCTCATCCGCGCCGTCGCCTTCACCGGCTCGCTCCGCGCCGGCCGCGCCCTCATGGATTTGGCCGCCGCGCGCCCCGACCCGATCCCCTGTTTCTGCGAAATGTCCAGCGGCAACCCGGTCTTCATCCTCCCCGGCGCGCTTGGCAAACAGCGCAAAAGCCTCGCCAAGGCGCTCTTCGGCTCCTTCACCCTCGGCGCCGGCCAGTTCTGCACCAAGCCGGGCATCGTGCTGCTGCCCGACACCGAAGATGCGGGGGATTTTGAACTCGACATCTGCGAAGAGGTTGACCTTTCCGAGCCTTTCACCCTGCTCACCGCCGGCATCGCCCGGGAGTACGGACGCGCCTCGCAGCAGCGCCAGGCCGCAACCGCCCTCAACGCCCAGGGCAAGGAGCCAAAGGCCCCCTCTGCTTTCGCCGCCAGGGCCGGGGTCTTCCGCGCCACCGCGGACCAGTTCCTCGCCGACCCCACGCTCGCCGATGAGATCTTCGGGCCGGACACGCTCCTCGTCCGCAGCCACCGGCCAGGGGACTTCCTGCGCATCGCCGAGGCGCTCCAGGGCCACCTGACCGCCACGCTCTTCGGCACGGAGGAAGACCTCGCCGCCCATCGCGACCTTATCGAAATCCTCGAACGCAAGGCCGGCCGCCTCATCTTCAACGGCTTCCCCACCGGCGTCGAAGTCAGCCACGCCATGGTCCACGGCGGCCCCTACCCCGCCGCCTCCGACCCCCGCTTCACCTCCGTCGGCAGCCTCGCCATCGACCGCTTCGCCCGCCCGGTCTGCTTCCAGAACTTCCCCCAGTCCCAGCTTCCCGAAGAACTGCAGGACGCCAACCCGCTCCAGATCGCCCGCCTTCTCGACGGCAAGCCGGTGGCTCAATCGTCACCTCTTGCCTGAGGAGGCGAAACGCACTAGACTAGACCTAGTCAAGCAAGGAGCCCGGCCGTGCCAACCGTCAACATCTACGAAGCCAAGACCCAACTCTCCAAGCTCATCGATTTGGCTGCCTCCGGCTCAGACGTAGTCATATCCCGTAATGGTGTGCCCATCGCTCGGCTTGCTCCGCTGAACCAAAAAGACAAGCGGATGATCGGATTCGGAGCCCTTGAAGGCAAAGGATGGATTGCAGACGATTTTGACGCACCGCTATCCGAAGACTTCCTCCTCGGCGTGGACAACGACTAATGCGCCTGCTCCTCGACACGCATATTTTGTACTGGTGGTTCTACGACACGCACAGGCTCTCTACCCCTGCCGTCAAAGCCATCAAAGACGCCGATGAGGTCCTGGTCTCAGCTGCCTCTTTTTGGGAGATCGCGATTAAAGTCCGCTTGGGCAAATTGAAGTTGGATTTTGACGAACTTGTTAGTCTGACTCGGACAAACGGCTTTCGAGAACTACCGGTCTTTGTCAGACACACCTTCGCCGTTTCAACTTTGCCCAGGCACCACAGCGACCCCTTCGACAGGCTTCTCGTCGCTCAGGCCATGACCGAGCCTCTCCACCTAATTACCGCCGACAACCAGCTTGTCCCATATAGCAAATTGATCATTCTGGTGTAAGTTCAGCCCGCCCTTCATTCCACGCGGCGCTTCCGCAGAGAGAATTCGGAAGCCCGCTGAACATCTGCCGGTAGCCCGCCCCTCAAATCTGCGAACACCCCAGCGGACTCAAAATCAGATTCGTGATATTGCTCACGATCGGCTCATAGTTATACCGCGCGCTGCCTGAGAGCTTCTTCCACCCAGCGTCGTTGCGGAACGCATCCCACTTCGCGTTCAGCTCCTCCAGGCTCCCCATGCTCAACATATAGGTCAGGCTCGGCATCCGCGGCCCCATCAACGTGTCGCCAAAGAACACCAGGTTGAACCCCGCATTCTTGAACGCCTCAAACTCCCCGCTGTTGAACATCTCCACCTTGCGCACGTGGGCGGCGTCGCTCGGGCTTTCATAGGTTCTCATCTGGAAGATCCGCTTGGCCCTGGTCGCCGACCCCGGCGGCAAGGTCAGCTTCGGCCAGCCTGAGAACGCCAGCAGCAGCGAGGTCTCCACCCGCTCAAACGAGGTCGCGGTCGCGGGCGCATTCCAGAACGGCTCCGCGGCCTTCATGAAACCAGCATCCTCGGCCAGGCGCAGGCTCAACTGCGCCTGCCCCTCCGCCGTCGGTCCCGGAATCAGCAGATAGTAGGCAGGGCTTTCCGTGCCGATATCCGCCTGAAAGGCCCCGACCGGACCCATCCCCATCCGCACCAGCGCCGGAATCAGCGCATCGCCAAAGTAGCTCTCCGTCAATTTGGTCTGCGGGCCCGAGCGCATCTGGTAGCGCCGGATCTGGTAGTACTCGCGCGCCCCCGTCGCGGGCGTCTCGGCGGCGCCCTCACGCGCCAGGGTCAGGGCGGAAGCGGCAAGAGAAGCGGCAAGAAACTGGCGGCGTTGCATGGGAACCCTCCGGAACAAAGGCTGATTGTACCGGACCGCCGCTCAAAGCACCCGCGCCAGCCATTTGCCCGTATGCGACAGCAGGTTGCCGGCAATCTCCTCCGGCGTGCCCTCGCCCACAATCCGTCCGCCCGCCTCGCCGCCCTCCGGTCCCATGTCGATCACCCAGTCCGCGCTCTTGATCACGTCCAGGTTGTGCTCGATCACAATCAGCGAACCGCCGCCGTCGATCAGCTTCCGAAACGCTGTCAGCAGCTTCGACACATCGTCAAAGTGCAGCCCCGTGGTCGGCTCGTCCAAGATGTAAAGCACCCGGCTCGCCTGCGATGGCTTGGCATTGGCATTCGCCGCCCTCACCTGCGCCAGGTGCGCGGCCAGTTTTACGCGCTGCGCCTCGCCGCCTGAGAGCGTGGTGGCCGACTGCCCCAGCCGCAGGTAGCCCAGCCCGATCTCGTCCAGCACCGCCAGCTTTTCCAGCAGGCGCGTCTGCCCGGCAAAAAAGCGCAGCGCCTCCTTCACCGTCAATTGCAGCACCTGGTGAATATTCTTGCCCTTGTACTCCACGCCCAGCACCTTGGCCTGGTACCGGGTTCCGTTGCAGTCCTCGCAGGGAAGCTCCACATCGGCCAGAAACTGCATCTCCACCGTCACCGTTCCGTCGCCCTCGCAGGTGTTGCAGCGCCCGCCCGGCACGTTGAACGAAAAATGCCCCGGCGTCAGCGACGATCTCTTGGCCTCCGGCTGCGCCGCAAACAGCTCCCGCACCAGGTCAAAACCCTTGATGTAGGTAATCGGATTCGACCGCGGCGTCCGCCCAATCGGCGTCTGATCCACCAGCACCACGTCGTTCAGCCGCTCCACCCCGGTCAGCGATTTGAACACCCCCGACGGATCGGACCCATCGCTCTGCCCCAGCGCCCGCGCCACCGCCCGGTAAAGCACCTGGTGCACCAGCGTGGATTTTCCGGACCCCGAGACCCCGGTGATGGCCACCAGCAGCCCCAGCGGAATCTCCACATCCACCCCGTGCAGATTGTTGGCCCGCGCCCCGCGCAGCACCAGCTTTTCCTTGCCTGGCGCCCGCCGCCGCGTCGGCACCGGGATCGAAATCTGCCCCGAGAGATACCGCCCGGTCAGCGAGTTGGGATTGGCCTCGATCTCCGCCAGCACGCCCTCGGCCAGCAGCTTGCCGCCAAACTCGCCCGCCCCCGGCCCCAGGTCCAGCAGATGGTCGGCCGCCCGCAGTACATCCGCGTCGTGCTCCACCACAATGATGGTGTTCCCCAGGTCGCGCAGCTCCTCAAGAATATGAATCAGTCGCGCCGTGTCCCGCGTATGCAGCCCGATGGAGGGCTCGTCCAGCACATACAACGCGCCCACCAGCCGCGAGCCCAGTGAGGTCGCCAGTTGAATCCGCTGCGCCTCCCCGCCAGAAAGCGTCGAGGCCAGCCGGTCCAGGGTCAGGTACTCCAGCCCTACCGCATCCAGAAAACTCAGCCTCTGCCGAACCTCGTCCAGAATCGGACCGGCAATCTCGTCCTGCATCGGCGAGAGCTTCAGCGCTCCGAAAAACTCATTCGCCTGGGCAATCGTCTGCGCGCTCGCCTGGCAGATATTTTGCCCGTTCAGGCGCACGCTCCGAGCCTCCGCGCGCAGCCGCTGCCCCCGGCAATCCGGGCACTCGGCATAGCCCCGGTACTTGCTCAGCATCACCCGCACATGGAGCTTGTACTTCTTCTTCTCCATCTGCGCAAAGAACCCAAAGACCCCCAGGAAGCTACCTTTTCCGCGCAGAATCGTCTCCCGCGCAGCCTCAGGCAGGTCGCGCCACGCCACATCCAGCGGCACGCCCAACTCGCCAGCCTGCTTGCGCAGGTCCGTATACCACCCGCGGTACTTTGGCCGGTTCCAGGGGTCGATGGCCCCTTCCGCAAGGCTCAGGTCCTTGTCCGGAATCACCAGGTTCAGGTCGAAGTCCACCGTGTTGCCAAATCCCTGGCAGCGCGGGCACGCCCCAAATGGATTGTTGAAGCTGAAGAGGCGCGGCTCCGGCTCCCTGCCCGGCCGATGGCAGCTCTTGCACTCATAGGCCGCGGAAAACCTGTGCCGCGGCCGCTCCGCAGCCTCATCCCGCGGGACCTCCTCGAAGATCACCTCTCCGGCTTCTCGATACGCGATCTCCGCCGCGTCCACAATCCGCGCGCGGTTCTCGGCGCTCACCACAATCCGGTCCAGCAGGATAAACACCGGCAGGGTAAAGTCCAGGTCGAGCAGCGACTCCGGCGTTGAAAACTCGAAGATCTGTCCCTGCTGGTAGAGCCGGTTAAACCCCGAACCGCGCAACTCCACCAGCCGCGCCTTCAGGGACTCCGTCAGTGGCGATTGCGCCTCCGTCTTCACCGGCGCCTTGGCGGCTTTGGCCGTCCTTCGCACCGGCTTCGCTTCCTCGGCAGGCTTCTCCACCTCGTGCCGCACCGGAAACAGCGCGTTCAAGCGCACCCCGTCGCCCAAAAGCAGCGTGGCCTCCGCGACCTCATCCATGGAGTCGCGTTTCACCAGCCCATCGCAGTAGACGCAGTGCACCGTCCCGCAGCGCGCATAGAGCAGCCGCAGATAGTCGTAGATCTCGGTCGCCGTCGCCACCGTAGAGCGCGGGTTCCGGGTCGAGTTCTTCTGCTTGATGGCAATCGCCGGAGCCAGCCCGTCGATCAGGTCCACATCCGGCTTTTCAATCCGCTCCAGAAACTGCCGTGCGTAGGCCGACAGCGATTCCACATAGCGCCGCTGCCCCTCCGCATAGATCGTGTCGAAGGCCAGCGACGACTTCCCCGAACCCGACACGCCGCTGACCACCGTCAGCTTGCCGTGTGGAATCTCGCAGGAGATGTTCTTCAGATTGTGCGTCCGCGCGCCGCGGATAATGATGGCATCGTTCAAAGGGAAGGCACCGGGAAGAATTGGACCATCTGCTCCCCTGAGCCCTCAGTGAGGCTCAGAGCGCGGTCGGCCATTCTGTATTATAGGGCGCGCCGGCCGGAGTGGCCGCCCCACGCGTGCCAACGCCCGCAATCGATCACCACGCCATCAAAAACCCAAAAATGCACCCCACCGAACCTTGGCAGATTGTTCTACGCCGCCATTGCTTCGAGCTCCGCCATCGGCGCCCACATCTGCCTCGTCTCTTCTTCTTCCCGGTCCAGCACGCCGGCCAGCCCCAGCAGAACGCCCGAGGCGCATGCCGGGCAGTTGGTTGCGCAGTTGCCCACCGCGTTGCAGTCCTGGCAAAGGTAAGCGGCAGTCAGGGGAATGTGTTGCAGCAGGGAATGAGTCATCGTCTCAACCAATCCTTCTCGATGGACTTTCTGCCCATCTGCTTCGATGGTGAGCGCAACTCCGGAATCGTTTCACGCCGCGACCGGTATTTTATGGGCGGTGTGCCTCTTTTGACCCCTGCCCGCTTGCGTACCATCCCGTCTCGCGTCGAACCCCTGGGCGCCGCTGCAAAGGCCGCCCCGGTAAACTAACCCAAGAGGTATTGCGTGCCCCGTTTCGCCATGCTCGTTCTCCTTCTGGCCGCCGCTACCGCGCCGGGCCAGAACCCTCCGCAAGACGCAGGGAATCCATCCCCTGCCGGCTCATCTGCCGCCCCCCAGGCAATCTCTCAAGAGGTTGCGGCCGCTGAAGCCTCCATCGTCAAATCCGACTGGAAGGCCGCCGCCGCCACCCTTGACCTCTGGCTCGCCACCCACGCCGCCGACGGCCGCGCCCTCTTCGACGCCGGCTACGTTGCCGATGCCCAGGGCCGCCTCGACGATGCCGCCGCCTTCTACCAGCGCGCCGTCGAGGCCAACCCGACCTCCTTTGAGGCCCGTGTCTCCCTTGGACTCCTGCTCGCCCGCCAGGGCAAGCTACCTGAGGCGCGCCCACAACTGGAAGCAGCCACGACCCTTGACCCTGGGGTTGCCGGCCCCTCCGCCAAGGCCCGCGCCTGGCGGGCGCTGGCTGAGATTGACCGCGCCTCCGACCCCGCCGACGCCTCCAACGACCTGATGCAGGCCCTCAAGCTCTCCCCCGAGACCCCCGCCGACACCCTGCTCGCCGCCAGCCTCGCCGACCAGGCCGGCCAGTATGACGCCGCCGAAAAGGCCTACCGCCGCATCCTCGCCGCGGACCCCAAATCCGCACCCGCCAACGCCGGACTCGCCCACCTGCTGATCGCCCGTAAGCAATACTCTGAAGCCGAAACCATGCTGCGGGCTGCTCTCGAACAGACGCCCAACGACCCCGCTCTCACCGCGCAGTTGGCCACCGTGCTCGCCGCCCAGGACAAGGCCGAGGCCCTCCCCCTCATCCAGGGCCTCCATGACGCCCACCCCGCCGACGCCGCCATTACTCGCATGTTGGCTGAGTTGCTGGCCCAGGCAGGAGACGCCGCGGGTTCTGACCGCCTCTACGTCGGACTGCTGGCCGCCAGCCCCCAGGACCCGGAACTGGTGCTGGCCCACGGGCAAAATCTGATCCGCCAGCTCAAATACCCCGAGGCATTTGCCGCCTTCAACAAGGCAATCACCCTCGACCCCGCCAGCGGGGATGCGTGGAGCGGCCTGGCTTTTGCCGCTTCCAAAGTTGGCCAGCCTTCAATTACGCTCCATGCTCTTACCATGCGATCAAAATATCTTCCCGAAGCCCCTTCTACCTATTTCCTTTGGGCAACCGCATACGATACGCTACACGACAAGATGGCGGCAGCGACCTACTACCACCACTTTCTGGAATCGTCCGCAGGCAAATTCCCGGATCAGGAATGGCAGGCTCGACAACGTCTCTTATTGCTCGAAAGCAAAAAGTGAGTCGTGCAACGATGCAAACATCAAAGCGGTGCTCCCTCGGAAAGATGCCGCCCTGTACGAGCAAGTGAAGGCGCAGAACTTTCTCCTTGCGCTTTCTCGCAAAATGCTCTTATAGTCACGGCCTGAGGCAATACCGCCAGAGCGGAGGTTCCTCATGCGGCTTCAGGTTCCGGCACTTCTCGTCCTCGTTGTCATGACCGCGGCCCCGGCCTGCGCCTCCGGGTTCGACGAAAAAATCCCTGACCAGCAGAGCATTGCCGCCCTTGAAGCCAGAGCCAGCCAGGCGCTTCCCCGCGAGCAGTGCTTCCTCTACGCCGAGCTCGTCCACCAGATGACCGAGCTGAGCCTGCGCCAGTATGCCTCGGGCGACTTCGACAAGTCCGCCAGCCTCCTCAAGCAGATTCAGACCCTGGCTCACAAGATCCACCTCTCGGTCGGCGACGACAACCGCCGACTCAAGGGCGCCGAGATCCTCCTGCGCCACACCGCCTTCCGCCTCACCGAGATGCTCCACGCCAGCAGCTTTGAAGACCGTGACCTGGTCGAGCAAACCCTGGCCCAGGTCTCTCAGGTGCAAACCGAGGCCATGCTCCAGGTCTTTCGGAAATAAGCCGGTCGTCCCCAGCCCTCCGCTGCCTCGCAGCGCTTCTCCTGAATCCGCGCGCACTTTCCTGTCCGCGACTCCGTGTGCTTGAATGAAAGCGCGGGAGGGCACCAAAGACTCATGGCGTCCAGGCACATACGCATTCTCTGTTCCCTTGCCGCCGTCGCGGCCTGTCTTGCTTCGGCCTGCCCCCTCGCGGCGCAAAAGGATAAGCGGGAGCCCCTCAACCCCGCCCAGGTCGAGCAGATTCGCGAAGCCGGCATCTTTCCCGGCGAACGGGTCCACCTTTACACCAAGTTCATTGACGAACATGCCGACGTCATCAGGGGCCTAGCCAATCGCACCCACACCGCGCCCCGCGCCCACCGCCTCGACGACGAGTTGCAAGACCTTACCGCCCTGATGGACGAGCTCGGCACCAACCTCGACGTCTACTCCGAGCGCAAGGCCGACATTCGCAAGGCCCTCAAGGCGCTTTCCGAGGCCTCCCCCCGCTGGCTGTCCATCCTGCGCGCCCTGGCCGGCGAACCGGGCTTCGACCTGGCCCGCAAGGAAGCCATCGAAAGCGGCGAAGAACTGGCCGACCAGGCCAAGCGCCTGCTCTCGGAGCAGACCGAATACTTCAACCTCCACAAGGACGAGGCCGGCCAGGACCGCGCCGAGCCAAAGTAGGCCAGTGCCCCCGCGCTCCAAAGCCAGCCTCCCCGCACGGGTTGGTCCCTGCAAAATCAGCCCCAGGTTGTAAGCTGTTTTTGGTGGCCGAAGACTTCGTTCTCATCTTTCAGGAAGAGTACCGGGCCTTGCGCCCCAGGGCGCCCATGCCCCCCATCGCCGTTCGCTTCCGCCGTTTCACCTCCCTGAACACCACCATCCGCCTCCGCGAAGGACAAATCTTCGCCAGCCTCAGCGACCTGCTCGAGGGCGCTCCTGAATCCGTGCTTCGCGCCATCGCCCACATTCTGCTCGCCAAGCTCTACAAGAAGCCCATCGACCCCGCGCACAACCTTCGCTACAAGCGGTTCTCTACCTCCGCCGCCGTCACACGCCAAACGGAGTTGATCCGCGGCGCCCGCGGCAACAAGCGCTTCTTTGGTCCCGAGGGCCGCTTTTACCACCTGGAAGAGGTCTTTGACACGCTCAATGCCCGTTTCTTCGGCGGGCTTCTGGGCCGTCCCAACCTCACCTGGAGCGAGGGCATGTCCAAGCGCTCTCTCGGCCACTACGACGCCGCGCACAACACCATCGTCGTGAGCCGCGTCTTTGACCGCCCCTCCAGTCCCCGCTACGCCATCGAATACCTGCTCTATCACGAGATGCTCCACCTCAAGCACCCCGTCAAGATGCGCGGCGTCCGGCGCTGCGTCCATCCCAGGGAGTTCAAGCAGGACGAGGCCCTCTTTCCCCAGCTCGCCGAAGCTCTGGCCTTTATCAAGCGGCTCTGACCAGGCCCCCGCCAGCCCCGCCCCGGCACCCTCATCAGCAACGCGACCATCCCCCGCACAACCGCCCGTACGCTTTGCGCTTCCACCATTGCCCGTACTAAACTTCAAGCAGGAAGAGTGGCCGAGTGGTTGATGGCTCCAGTCTTGAAAACTGGCGTACCTGAAAGGGTATCGGGGGTTCGAATCCCTCCTCTTCCGCCATTTTCCTGCTTCATAGAGTCTCAAGCAGTCCAGGAAAGACAGGGATTGCCTCCGCGCTCTACCCGGCAGCCCTTCCCGCCCCGCCCCTCCCCCCCTCGCACCTGCTGAAAACGCCCCATGGCCCGTTGAGAGCCCAGGACCTTTGCCGGAAGTTCTCCGCTCAAGCGCGAGAAAAACCGCAAATCAGCCGTGACCGGGAACACTTTGGGGGCCTTCCGGTGTCTAAGACAATAGAGAGCGCGTGGACACCCGGTCGAAAGCCAGTGCCCCGTATCCCGCGCACTTCTGGCAGCGCCGTTTTCCTGGCGGAGTTTTTTGCCGCCGGGGCGAGTGGCTGCAACCGGCTTTTTTTGGTTGCTCTTAGGTCGTCCGCAATTGGGAAATTGTTTCCACTGCGGAATACCGAGATGCAGACAAGGCGTCTGTTGCGGTAAGGTGGGAGGACTCTGAAATGCAGGTGGACCTCACCATGGGCAATCTGGCCAGCGCGCTTGCGCTTCAATCCGACGAAGCGGCTCTCATTGCGGAACTTCGAGCCGGCTCCGAGGAAGCGTATGCGTGGTTGATCGCGCGCTTTCACCAGCCCATCTACTCGCTGCTCGCCCGCACGGTCCAGGACCGCGCAGACGCCGCCGACCTGACCCAGGAAGTTTTCATCAAGGTCTTTCGCGGCGTGGGCAACTTTCACGGCGAGTCGTCGCTGCGCACCTGGATCTACCGCATTGCCCTCCATGAGGCCTCAAACCAGCGCCGGTGGTGGATGCGCCACAAGCAGCAGGAGGTCCCCATCGAGCAGGAGATGGTGGAGACCGAGGGCGGCATGCCGGTCTGCCTCAAGGAGATGTTGGTTGACCCCGGCGAATCGCCATACGAGATGGCGGTGCACGCGGAAACCAGAGCGCGGGTTGAGATAGCCTTGAGCCAGGTTCCCGAGCCATTCAGGACGACGTTGATCCTGCGCGATATTGAGGGTTTTGTCTACGAGGAAGTGGCGGAGATGCAGTGCGTGAATCTGGGGACGGTCAAATCGCGGCTGGTGCGCGGACGCGCAGCTTTGAAGGCCATCCTGACGGCTCCGGCGTCGACTGCCTGTGCCCCGGCCGCCGCAGGATTCGAGATGCCCCTGGGAGAGGAGGCGCGATGAACAGTTGCAAGGCCATGCAGGCCAGATTGACGGAGTACCTCGACGGCCGCCTCACAGGGCGGGAGATGCAGCGCATCGCCGCCCACCTCGACTGCTGCGGCGAGTGCAAGCAGGAGTGGCTGTCCCTCCAGGAAAATCAGTCTGTGCTGGCCGGACTGGGCGCGGTTCCCGAGCCCCAGGATTTGGTTTTGCGCATCCGTGTGGCTATCAGCCAGGAGCGGGCGCGCCGCCGCCAGAGCCCCTTCCATGCCTTCAACCTGGCGTGGAGAAATACGGTCGGCCCCTTCCTCTTGCAGGCCGCCGCCGGCTTTGCCAGCGCGGTGCTGCTGATGGGCGCCGTCATCGTGCTTGTCACCATGTTTGCCCAGCCGGAGTCGGCCCGCGCCAATACCGATGAGCCGCTCGGCATGGCGACCGCGCCCCGCTTCATGTACCTGTCCAGTGTGGTCGGCGAAAACCAGATGGCCGCTGTCTCCGGCCCCGTCGTCGTCGAGGCCTACATCAACGGAGGAGGCCAGGTGTACGACTACCGCATCGTCTCCGGTCCAACCGATGCAGCCACCCGCGCGCAGGTCGAGAATCTGCTGCTGTGGAGCCGCTTTGAACCCGCGCGGCGTTTTGGCCAGCCGGTCCCGGGTCTCGCGGTGCTTTCATTCTCCGGCGTCTCTGTCCGCGGATAGCGGACTGCCAGCCTACTCTTCGCAGCCAACCAGCCGCAGGCCCCGCGGGTCGCGCACAATCACAGCTTCCCTGCGCGGCAACACAAAGCCGTCTTCAGCCCAGCGAGACAGCAGGCGGCTGATCGTAAACAGCGTGGTCCCGGTAATCTGCGCCAACTCCTCCCGGGAGAGCCCCACTTCCGACCCTTCCGGAACGGAGCGGCCCACCTGCCCGACCAGCCTGAGCAACGCGAGCGCCACCCGCTGCGCGACTTTTTCCGAGGCCACCTCGCGGAACCGCTCTTCCAGCTCCCTGAGCCGGTCCGTCTGGATCCGGATGATGTTCCTGCGTATCTGCGGATATTCGGTCAACAGAGACTGAAGCCGCGAAAACTCCCACGTCACCGCCTTGCACTGCTCCATGGCCCGTGCCGAGCAGGTGTGGTTGCACGCCGGAGCCTCATGGGGAACACCCAGCGTTTCACCCGCCTTGTTCATCCAAAGGATGACTTCATTGCCGCTGGGGCTGAGTTGAGTGAGCTTCACGGCGCCGGCCTCAATCAACACAAGGTTGCGCACCGGCTGCCCCTGCATGAAGAGCATCTGGTCGCGTACGAAGTTGCGCGCCGACGAGCAGGAGGCAATCTCGGTACACTCCTGCGGTGTGAGGCCGGCAAAAAGGGCCGAAGCGCACATCAACGCCACGCGTTCGGCAATGCCGGATTCCTTGGAAGACAGGCCCATCGGGACCTGGTTGTGACTGGAAACACGTGCTGTTGCCATGTAACCCCACTGGAGCTCGGGTCAAACTGCATGGGCTGCGCTCTCTACTTCTACGAAGGCCAAGCGCACTCGATTCAAACCAGGTCCGAAAGACGCAGGGGAGCGTTAACGGGCACCCGTTCGACAGGACAGAACCTAAAGGCAAAACCACTCCCGGCAGGGCCGCGAGCCCTACGGGGTGAATTGACCGCGCACCAAGGCTTGTGTGCATCAAGCCTCGCGCGGGGTCCAAATCGTGCAGGACCACATCGAGCATGGGAAGTATGTGATCTATGTCACTTGTAGTTCCAAAATTACAACTTTGTCAACAAATCGACGAAAATCACTTTACTCCACAAATAAACCTTGTTTACGCGGTCAACCCCAAGCTGTAATTACAACTACTTCGGCCCAGTCATCCTTGAGGGTTCAGCCCCAGTCCCCAATTCACGATTCGCCCGGCAATTGCGTCCAACCCATGAACCGGCCGGGGATTGGTCCTGGGGGAGTCGGCAGGCTCAATTTCCAGGGCCATGCCGCCTGGCGGCCATTCGTGACAGATGCGTTTCACCTCTTTTTCGCTGTAGACTTGCAGGCAGGGAACTTCATGACGTTCAAAGCTTTTCGACCTTCCGCCATTCTTTCGGCCGCTGTTTTGTGCCTCCTGGCCGGTCTTTCGACCGCCGCATTGCGCGCCCAGTCTGTCCCCGGCAACTCCGCCAGAAGCCAGAGTTCTTCCGCCTCGGACCAGGGGTTTGCTCAGGAAAAGGCGCCTTCGCTGGTTGATCCGGCCGGGCCCACCATCTCCCTGGTCAGCTCGGAGCCGGTATTCGTGATGGCCGCCGCCCTCAATATGTGCGGCTATGACGAGGGGCTGGACGAGAGCGCACCGGTTCGCAAAAAGGTACGCGACGAGATCAACCTGGCGCTTACCAGGAGCGAAGACGCTCGCAACAAGCGGGACAAGGTCTGCCTCTACATTGCGCAGCACCGCATGACGGGCGGCGAGCGGGACGTGGCCCAGTACATCTCCCTCTCGCTCTACCTGACGCCGCCGCCGGAGCTTGAGACCGCGGTCGAGCTCACCGAGATGCCCCCCGACTCCACCCAGGTGGTGGAGATTGTGCCTCTCTTGCGCGACTTTGCCGCGGCCGTGGATCTGCACGGTATCTGGCTCGCGGTGCACCGCACCTACGACGCCGAAGCCGACAAGCTGCACGATCCTCTTTCGAAGATGATCGTCTCCACCAACCTTTATCTCAAACTGCCCGCTTCCACCTATGACGGGCGCAGGTTTGTGGTGGTGATCGAGCCGCTGCTCTCGCCCGCGGCGGTCAACGCCCGCATCTATGGCGCCGATTACGTCGTGGTGCTCTCACCGGTCGATGGCAAGATCCGCATGACCGACGTGCGCCACACCTACCTGCACTACGTCATCGAGCCCCTGCTTTATGCGCGGGCCAACGCCGTGGACCGCATGCAGCCTCTGCTCAAGGAGGTGCGTGAGGCCCCGCTCGAGTTCCGCTATCGCTCTGACACCGTGCCCCTGACCATCGAGTGCCTCATCAAGGCCATCGAGGCCCGCACCATGGACACCGGCATTCCCGAGTACAAGATTCCGCCGGGCACCCAGCGCAGCGACCTGCCCCGCTTTGAACGCGAGCGCCAGGTGTATCAGCAGAAGGTGGACGCCGTTCGGCTGGCCACGGTCCGCCACGACCTGACGCAGGGGTTCGTGCTCACCCAGTACTTCTATGAGCAGATGATCCAGTTTGAAAAGGACCCCGCCAGCCTCAAAGACACCATCGGCGAGATGGTCTACAGCATGGACGTGGACCAGCAGGTGCATCATGCCCGCCAGATTGACTTTGACAAGGAAGCCGATGGCGACGTGCTCACCCGCACCAAGCCGCGCAAGCTCACAGGGCTGGACCTGGCCGAGGCGCGCATCGCGGCCGGCGATGTGAATACCGCCAGCGCCATGGCGCGCCAGGCTCTCACCATCCACGCCGATACCCTGGAATCTGCCGCGGACGCGGCCCGCGCCAACTTCATCCTGGCCAGGGCGGCCATCCTCACCGGCCATCCCTCGCAGGCCATGGATGGATTCCAGAAGACGCTGGCCACCAGCAAGGAACCGCGTCTGCTGGCCTGGTCGCACATCTACCTGGGCCGCATGCTTGACCTGGACTGCAAACGCGACCAGGCCGTGGCCGAGTACAGCCAGGCGCTCAAGACGCGCGATGGGCAGCAGGATACCCGCCTGGCCGCCGAGCGCGGCGTCAAGGCGGCCTATGCTGTCAACGGCCATAGTTGCGATGCGGATGCCGATGACGACCCGCCTGCCGCAGCCCCATCGGCCCCGTCCTCAGACAAGCCCGGAACGGGATCTCCCGGAGCCGCCAACGGGACCAAAAGGCCCCAATAATTCAGCTCAGGCAGCACCAAACGCCGGTTCAGCGTCTAATAGTCAAACAGCGAGAGAGTTTTGCCTCATTTCCCGGCTTCGGGAGGAGGCCCCTCTCCATATCCTCTCAATGAAAGTGAACGGAACGAGGCAGAAGTGGAACGAACGCAAGCGGACCTGGAACTCGCATTGGGGCACCGATTTGCCCGTCCGGATCTGCTCGTCCGCGCCCTCACTCATCGTTCGCTGGCCAACCAGTTGAGCGTGGAGGCCGGGGCGGATGAGTCTGCCGGTACGGTCGATAACGAGCGGCTGGAGTTCCTTGGCGACGCCGTCGTGGGGCTGGTCGTGGCCGAGGCGCTCTTCCTCCTCCATCCCGATTGGCAGGAGGGGGAGCTGACCCGCATGCGGGCTCACCTGGTGAGCCGCAAGCACATGGGCGAAGTGGCGCGGGCCTTTGGCCTTGCGCCTCACATCCGCCTGAGCCGGGGAGAAGAACGCAGCGGCCTCCGCAACAAGGCCAACGTGCTTTCGAATACCATGGAGGCTGTGCTGGGCGCGCTCTTCCTTGACGGCGGAGTGGACCCGGTCAGGGAGTTTGCGCGGCGCTGGGTCATTGATCAGGCGGCTGAAGAGGCTGCCACCGAATTGCGCTCCTGGGCCGCGCTGGGCAACTATAAAGCAGCGCTCCAGGAGCACTTGCAGGCAACGCACACCGGAACCCCCGCTTATCGCGTCAAGAGCGAGAGCGGCCCCGACAACCACAAGCGGTTCCAGGTCGAGGTGCGGGTCCGAGTCGGCGAAGGCGAGCCCGGCAAGGCGCTGGCCCGCGGCATGGGAACCTCAAAGAAGCTCGCTGAACAGGACGCCGCACGGCGCGCCCTTGAACGGCTCGCGGCAGCCAGGGAGAAATCGGGCCACCCAGGTCTTGGCGGCTCGGACGGGGATCGGGAGGAGTCAGAGGTTTCATGAGCATCCCTGAACAAGGGTCCGTGTCCGACGCGCAGCAGGCGTCGCCGATGCGGCTTCACCTGCCCACCGTGCCCGAGGCCCTGGCTTCACTCTTGCGCACCGTGGTGGTGGCCCTGTTTCTGCTTACCTTTGTCTTGCAGCCCTACCTGATCCCCTCTGAAAGCATGGAGCGCACGCTGCTGGTGGGCGACTTTCTCCTCGTCAACAAGCAGGTCTATGCTCCGCCCGGCAGCATGGCCCGCCTGCTGATGCCCTATCGCGAGGTCGAGCGCGGCGATATCGTCTTCTTCTACCATCCGCATCCGCCCTTTCTCGTCAAGCGGGTCGTTGGCATTCCAGGCGACCGGTTGCGCATCGAGGATGGCCGGGTCACCGTCAACGGCGCCCCCCTCGATGAGCCCTACGCGGCCTTCGAGCCGGCGGCACGCAACCTCTTCCGCGACGACTTCCCTGCCCGCGTCTATACTGACCCCGCCGTGGACCCAACCTGGTGGAAGCAGATGCAGGGACTTACCCGCAACGGCGAACTTGTGGTGCCCGCCGGCCAGTACTTCGTTCTCGGCGACAACCGCAATCACAGCACCGATTCGCGCTTCTGGGGCTTCGTTCCGCGCCAGGCCATCGTCGCCCGTCCGCTGGTCATTTACTTCTCCCTCGCCCGGCCCTCCACCACCGATGTTCAACAGGCCGCGGATGATAAACTCGGACACGACAGGGAACTCTCGGCCAGGCTTACCGGGTTTGCCCGCTGGAAGCGCATCTTTCACGTGGTGCATTGACGGCAGCGAACAGTGGACCGTAGACGGTGCGCGGAGATTTGCAGAAATCCTTACCGCATTGGGCTGAAACCTGCTGGAATGCGCTGAGAACTGGCCCCCTGACCCCTGATAATGAGCGACAGGATGACGAAGAAGACGCCCACCGCCAATACGCCCAGCCCTGACGCCGAGGACAAGTCCGTTCCCGAACACGTGGAAGAGACGCCCTTTGAGGCCCTGGCCAGCATCTGCTCCGTGCTCGTGGTCGGCCTGTTCATCCTCACCTTTCTGGGCCAGAACTTCGTCATTCCCTCCGGCTCCATGGAGAAGACGCTCCTGGTCGGCGACCACCTGGTGGTGGACCGCATCACCCTCGCTCCTCCCACAAACTGGATGCCGCTGGTGCACTACCGCGAACCGCGGCATGGCGACATTGTGGTCTTTCTCAAGCCCGTGCCGGACCTGGTGGACGGCCAGCCTGTCATTCAGTTCCTGGTCAAGCGTCTGGTTGGCGTCCCCGGCGACCACATCCACCTCCACAACGGCATCGTCAGCATCAACGGCGTAGCGCAGGCCCAGCCCCACGCCGAACCCACAACACCCGAAAATCACCGCGATTTTCTGGATGAGTTCCCGTCGGTTCCGCCGGCCGTCGAGCCGGGCGCCACGGAGGGCTGGTCGGTCGAGTTTCCCTCCCACATTGAAAACGGCGACCTGGTGGTTCCTCCCGGCAAGTACTTCATGATGGGTGACAACCGCCACAACAGTCTCGACTCCCGCTATTGGGGCTTTGTGCCCAGGGAAAACATCATCGGCAGGCCGCTGTTCAACTACTGGTCGTTTGAGACGCCGGAGAGCGAATATGAATCCTCCGGAGTGGGACACAGCGTGGCCTGGCTCGGCCACGTGGCGCTGCACTTTCTAACGGAGACGCGCTGGAAGCGCACCCTGCACCCGGTGCGGTAGCGCTCTTTCAGCCAGCGGCTGCCGGCCAGTCACCCAGGCAGCCGCGGAAGCCAACTTTTTTGCTGGGAACTGTCCGCCGTCAACTGTAAGCTGTCCACTGATAAGTCCATGACCGAACCCAAGCAAGCAGGACGACTGAAGCGTAAGCGGATTTGGCAGATTCTGGCGGCGCTGGCCGTCCTTCTGGCCGTTCTCATCGTGCCTCCACTGGTTGGCGTCAGCCGCTACAAAAGCCGCATCACCCGCCTCATCTCCACCTCCCTCGGCAGGCCGGTGCGCCTTTCTTCCGTCGAGGTGCGGCTCCTGCCTGTTCCGGGCTTTGTGCTCACGGACCTCACCGTGCCGGAAGACCCCGCCTTCGGCGCCGAGCCAGTGCTCCACGCCAACACGGTCAAGGCCTCCATCCGGCTGTTTTCGCTGTGGCGCGGCCGGCTTGAGATCGGCACCATCAGCGTGGACGAAGCCAGCCTGAACCTGGTGCGCTCCCCTGCCGGGCGCTGGAACCTCGATTCGCTCTTCCGCAATGCAGCCGCGCAGCCGGGCTCCGGGCCCAATCGCGCCAGCGCCCCGCTGCCTTACCTTGAGGCCACCAACTCCCGCATCAACATCAAGCGCGGCGCGGAAAAGCTGCCCTTTTCCCTGGTCAATGCCGACCTCTCCTTCTGGCAGCAGAATCCCGGTGAATGGCGTCTGCGCCTGCGCGGACAGCCTGCCCGCACCGATCTCACCCTCGGCCTGGCCGACACAGGCATCGTTCGCCTGGAGGCCAGCCTCCACCAGGCGGCGCAGTTGCGCCAGATGCCGGCCCACATCGACATCGAGTGGCGCGACGCGCAACTCGGCCAGTTGACCCGCCTGCTGCTCGGCTCCGACTCCGGCTGGCGCGGCGACCTGACCGGCGAACTGCACCTCGACGGCACCGCCGAGACCGCCCAGATCAAAACACGCCTGCGGGCCATTGGCGTCCATCGCGAGGAGTTTGCCCCCGCCGCGCCCATGGATTTCGACGCCAACTGCGGCCTCGTCTCGCATTTCTCCATGCGCGCCGCTGAAAACATCGTCTGCGACTCGCAACTCGGCCAGGGACGCATCCGCATTGCCGGGGCAATCCCCGCAGAAGCCGGCCAGCCCCACCTCTCAGTCGAGCTGGACCGCATCCCCGCCGCGGCGCTTCTGGACGCCTTGCGCACCGTCCGCAGCGGCCTAGGCGCCGGGCTTGAGGCCAGGGGAACAGCCAGCGGTAAACTCACTTACGCCTCAGAGGCGGAACCCGCTTCAACCTCTGAAAAGCCACTCCGCGCCCTCAAATCCCGCGCCGCCAGGTACCGCCCCGCCATCGTGGGCCCCCTCACCGGAAGCATTGCGGTCGACGGATTGGAGATCAGCGGCGGCGGACTCACCGAGCCCGTCCGGCTTCCAAAGCTGCTGCTTGAGCCGGCAGCCGGCGAGCCCTCCGGCCCGCGTTACCTTACCTCGACAGCCTCCATCCCCGCCGGAGCGAGCACCCCCCTCGCGGTTGCTGCGCGCCTCGGTCTGGATGGTTACCAGATCACCGTGCGTGGGCAGGCCTCGGTTGCCCGCGCCAGGGAACTGGCCCGCATGGCTGGAATGGCCGATGCCGCCCCACTCGACGCCCTTGCCGGCGATCCGCTCTCGGTGGACCTTACCGCCGTCGGCCCCTGGATGCCCGCGCAGAGGCTTCCCTTCGGCGTCCCGGCTGCCTCCGAGGACCTACTCAGCGGCACCGTAACCCTCCACAACGCCAATTGGAAGGCCGACTTCCTGGCCAATCACGTTGAAATCTCCCAGGCCACGCTGCACCTTGGGCCAGGGGAGCTCCGCTGGGACCCCATTGCCTTCACCTACGGACCGGTGAAGGGGACCGCCGTCCTTACCCTGCCCGCCCCTTGCGTGGCGCCCACAACCTGCCCCCCTCGTTTCGAGCTTCAGTTTGGCGTGCTCGATGCCGCGGTGCTCCAAGCTGCCTTCCTGGGTGCGCACGCGCCGGGGACCATGCTTTCCACTCTGATTGACCGGCTCCGCCCCACCGCTGCTCCCCCCTGGCCCGAGCTCGAAGTCACGGTCAAAGCCGATTCGCTCGTCCTGGGGCCGCTCACTCTGCGCGCCCCCACCGCGATGCTGCGCACAAAAGCCGATGGGGCCGGAATCTCCGGTTTCGACGCCAGTCTCCTGGGAGGCGCGATCCATGGCTCAGGCTCCTTCAAGGCCGCCGCCACCCCCAAAGACAAGCCCATTTACCAGCTCGAAGGCCACTTTGAAAAGCTCAATCCTCAGGCCGTAGGACAACTCGTGGGCCAGCGCTGGTCGGGAGGACCGCTGGACGGCGACGGCAAACTGGAACTGGCGGGATTCACCGGCAGCGACCTGGCCGGCTCGGCCAGCGGCACGCTGCACTTCGAGTGGCAGCACGGCGCGATATCCGGCCCTGGCGCGGTTCCAGCAGTCCTCAGCCGCTTTGACCACTGGGTTGCCGACGCCGAAATTGCCCATGGCGCGCTCACCCTCAAGGACAATCAGGTCAAGCGAGGCTCGGCGGTCACGCCCGTTCAGGCCTCGGTACCCTTGGCCGAGAGCCCAAGGGTCGCCTTCGCCCCGTTGAAGCAGGCCACGCCAAAGCCCTCCGGCAAGCGCTAGCGCACCGAACATTACAATCGAAGCATGGCACTGTCTCCAGCTTCTTCCCCGGTCGAGATTCGCTGCAAGGGCATTCTGTTTGACATGGACGGCATCCTGATCTCGTCCATTGCCTCGGTCGAACGCAGTTGGACAAAGTGGGCCACGATGCGGGACATTGACCCCGTCCATGCCTGCCACATCGCCCACGGCTGCCGCGCCATCGAAACCCTGGCCAAGCTTCGACCCGACCTCGATGGTGAGGCCGAACTCAAGATCATTGAAGATTGGGAGATCGCCGATGGCGACGGCGTCACCGTGCTTCCAGGCATTCCGGCTCTGCTGGCGGCCCTGCCTCCCCACCGCTGGACGGTCGTGACCAGCGCCACGGAACGGCTGGCCCCCGCGCGCCTGGCCCAGGCTGGCCTTCCCGTGCCCCTCAGAATCGTCACAGCCGACCAGGTCACCTGGGGCA
Source organism: uncultured Acidobacteriaceae bacterium (assembly GCA_903849645.1). Classification (GTDB taxonomy): domain Bacteria; phylum Acidobacteriota; class Terriglobia; order Terriglobales; family Acidobacteriaceae; genus Telmatobacter. The sequence goes on from CAINJJ010000047.1 coordinate 43,553, forward strand.
AGCCCCATCCCGAGCCATTCCTGGCCGGCGCGGCGCTGCTGGGCTTTGAGCCGGCCGAGTGCGTGGTCTTTGAGGATTCGTCCTCGGGCACAAAAGCCGGCCGCGCCGCCGGCTGCACGGTCGTCGGAACCACGTTTTCTCACGCCATTGAAGAACTCGACGCCGCCCACTACCTCATCCAAGACGTAACCGGCATCTCCGTCATCACCCTGCCGGGGGACGAAGGCCTGGTGCTCCGCTTCACGCCTCTGGCCCTCTGACCGCCCTTACTCGTCCGCCTCGATGCGCCGCCCATGCAGCTCCTGGAGCGGGCGGGTATTCATCTTGAACAGCGCGGCAAAGTAGCGCAACTGGTCGCGGCTCAGGCTCAGCTCCTGCTCAAAGACAAACCAGCGGACTCCCTCTGTGCAGGGCGGCGTGGTGAGCGAGCCCATGAAGGTCCAGTAACCGCGGTCGGCGGGCAGCAGTCCGCCCGGATTCACAAACTCGGTCACCTTTTCCCTGGCCCCTTCGGTCTTGGGCATGTGCTGCCACAGAGCCGCCAGCACGGCGTTGGGGCTGCCCTGGTCCTCCATCAGCCGCACCGCCACCACCGCCAGCTTCCCCTCGGCGCTCTTGTGCACCAGGTGGACCACCATGTCGGAGAGCTTGCCCTTCACGGCCTCCTCGCCGGGGTGGTGAAAGTGGAACTGCACCAGGTCGTAGCGCACCCCGCCGGCCACAATGTAGCTGCCCGGATTCACCTCGGCCACTACCGTGTGACCGTTGTTCTCCAGGTTCACACCGCCGGCGATGTAGTGGAACTCGATGGGCTGCAGAGCCTTGTTCAGGCGCGCGCCGCGGATGTCGATGGGCGACTGCTCGCGGCCCTCCGAACAGGTCTTGTAAGCCGGGTCCAGCTTGCCCCAGTTCAGCGGACCCGTCTTGCCTTCATAGCTCCAGTGGGCCGTCGATTGTGCTCCGGCAAGGCTACTCAAACCAAGGGCAAGAACAGCAACAAAAGAAAAGCGCATGGGTTCTCCTGGTTCATAAGACGCAGTGCAATGGACATGGGGGGTGTCCCGAAGAATTCTATTCCATCGACGCAGGGGCCGGGAAAAGGAAAGGGACCCATCGCGCGATGAGTCCTACCGGAGGGAAAAGACGAAGCGTGCTGCGCTTTCGGTGAATTCCCGGCTCACCCAACGAGGTGGGCTCCGTTGGATGCTGGTGTTCCCTCCAAATCCACCAAATATCAACTGCATTTCGGGTGCAAGGCGCTGCAAGGGTCGCCCATTCTTGTCCGTTCCCACCGAGCTTATCCTGATCGCCTTCTTCAGCAAGCGGCTCTTGGCGGTTCCTTTTATCAGAGCCAATCGGTCCTTCTGGTCCTGGAAAACAGCTGCGTGCTTGACGTGAAAGTTGTTTTGGAACATCCCATCCAATTCGGTCCGGCTGAAGGAAGCGGCCACGCCCGCCCGAGCGACCTCAAAGTAACCAATGATGTACAAGGCGGGGGAGCATTCGAAATCCCAACCCTTCAGCCCTGCATAAAACACCAATAGGCTGCCTTCGCCAAGCTCCCGGAGTTTCGCTTTTGGACTGGTCGGGTCGCCGTAAGTGAATGTCTCGAACTCAGGATCGAAGTGAATCGGTTGGCCCAAGACCCGCTCACGGCGAGACTCAGGAAAATAGTTGACTAGCTCGATTCCTTTTCGACCAAGCGTGTTGCCGTACGTTCTCTTATCTACGCCCATGCCCTTGAAACCATCAGGAATCGGGATGTACTCGAAGGATCCATCGGCAAAGAGCGGGCCATGAATCCCGCCAGAACCGGTGTCGATTCCGACTCTTAGCAGGACGACTTGCATTTCTTGACCTTTCCCAGATCATCCAGACTCATTCCGTGAGGCTCTCCATGGATACCCTGTTTGAATTCGCTGGTTAGCCATTCAAGAAACGGTCTAAAATCTGCTTCTCCGACGTAGTGAAACCCTCGGGGATTCTTCTCAAGATGAAACTTCCGAATGTCGATTGCTTGTCTTCCGAAATAATAGAAGTTCCAGGAAATAAGAGCGAATTGGTTGTGCCGCGCAAAATCGCTTGGAATTAGGTTGTCTCCCATCCTCTTTTTGTATTCGCCACTATCCGGAGGTCTCTTGAGAGCAAATCTGCGTTGTGAAAAGTATTGGCCGCGATCAATCTTCTCATCCACCCGCATTGCGTAGATGAGCTTTCCATGACCCGCGCTCCTAGCGCTCACACCACCAGTGCCGATGATCCAATCCCCTTCTTCCGCCAATTCAACAATATTCTTCCGGCCTTCCTTTCCCTGCGTTATCTCAGCCTTCTCGTTGAATTTGCAGCGGCAAAGGGTGCAAAAACCGAAATAAGGATTGGGTGCACGCCCGTTGTCGTGGTCAACGACATAAGAGAAAACCTTCATAGCAATGCCCGCTTGTCTTTGGATTTGGCAGTATAATTTTATACCTCGAACGCGGGCCGGGAAAAAGAAAGGGACCCATCGCGCGATGAGTCCCTGCCAAAGCAATGAGTCGAAGTATGCCGAGCTCGGTGAGAACTCCCGCTGCGGCCTCGACCTAATGGATTCAATTCATCTTCGGTGCATGGCGATTGGAGAGCCTCGCCCTGCCTGCCTCTACCGTGGCGCGGCCTCCGCCGAGTCCGCCAGCGCATAGGCCAGCACCGTCATCACCGCGGCATTCTCGTTCAAATGCTGCGGTTCTACCTTGTCAAAGGTGTCCGCCGCGGTGTGGTGATAGTTGAAGTAGAACCGGCTGTCCTGGACCGGCGCAAAGCTCGGCACGCCCTTGTCCGTCAGCCCGCCAATGTCCTCGCCGGTCTCCGGAGCGCTCAGCAGGCTCCCCGCGCCAATGGCGTCCAGCACTCCGCCCACCGGCCGCAGCCAGCCGCCCAGGCCTTGCTTGCCCGCGTAGTAGATGCCCGTCGGATGGTCGGCTCCCAGGTCGCTCTCGATGGCGCCAATGTGGTTGGCCGCGTCGTCCTTATGCTCCACCATGTAGGCCGCCGCGCCCTGCGATCCCTCTTCCTCGCTCATCCAGGCAATGAACCGCACCGTACGCCGCGGATGGATGCCCAGCGCCTTCAGCAGGTGCATCGCCTGCATCGACACCGCCACGCCCGCGCCGTCGTCAATCGCCCCCGTGCCCAGGTCCCACGAATCAAGATGCCCCGACACCACCACCACCTGCTCCGGATGCTCGCTTCCCTTCCAGTCGGCGATGACGTTGTAGCTCGGCGCGTCCGGCAGCGTCTGCGGGGTCAGCGTCAGGTGCAGCTTTACCGGCCCCTGCCCGGCCAGATTCTTCAGCAGGTCGGCGTCCTCCGCTGTCACCGCCGCCGCCGGCACCTTGGCCGCTCCGTCCACGTAGTCGGTTAGCCCCGTATGCGGCGAGCGATAGTCCCCACCCCCCGCCGAGCGCACCAGCACCGCCGCCGCTCCCACCGCCGCCCCGGCCGAGGGGCCGGCGCCGCGATAGACCACCGACCCGCCGTAAGCCGCCCCGCCATGGCCCTCGGCCGCAAGTTCCTTGTCAAACTTGTGGTTGAAGAGCAGAATCTTGCCCGCGGCTGCGCCCTTGGGCAGCGCCGCGAGCTGCTTCCAGTTGTCCACCACTACCACTTCGGCCGTCAGCCCCTCCGCGGGCGTGGCCACGCTCCCGCCCAGCGCCGTCAGCACAATCTTCTGCGTGGTCCCCGGCGCCTGTCCCGGCCAGGAGACCACCTCGGCCGTCTCCTGTCCGCGCACCCAGTGCGGCACCTGCGCCTTCTCCAGCGTCACTTCCGCCCCCAGCGCGCGCATCTCGGCGGCCACGTAGTCCACCGCCTGCTGCGCCTGCGGCGACCCGCTCAGCCGCGGCCCGATGTTGTCGGTCAGGTGGCGCAGCTCATCCAGCGCATAGGGGTCCTTGAGGGCGGCGTCGCGCAACCGCTCCATCACGGCAATCTGTTCCGGCGTCCAGGCGCTCTTGCCCCCGGAAAGCATCGCGTTCAGGCGGTCCAGGATGGAGTGAGGCTGAGGAGGCGGCGCCGGCGCCTGCGCCGGGCAGGAGGGCAGCGCAAGCGTGGCGGCTAGAACAGCAGTAGCGGCGAAAACGGCGATTCTTTGGGGGTTGCGGGCAAATTCCATGAGGGATGTTAGCATGGCGCCCCATTGCCCTCTTCCACAATAAGAACGCGACTCTTTCCACCCAATCGCGTCTATAGCGTTGGTAGGGTTCCTTTTGGCCGCCCGCCGGAGAATTCGCGCTTCGCCTCCGCCCAGGGGGTCGGAACCGGGTCTCTCAGGGTCGCCGCAGGCCCCCGGCCAGACGGGATTGCCCGCCACTGGCTATACTTGAGACTGGTGCAGTCAACATCCCAGCCCTCGGGCTGGCCACCCTACGAGGTCTAAGAATCCATGAAATCGCTCTTCGAACGGCTCCGTTCGCGCCGTCTGACTTCAGCGTTTATTTTGCTTGCCACTCTCTCGGTCGCCATTGTGGGCGGCTCCTTTGCCGCTCATGGCGTTCGCGGACAAGAGAAACAGAACGACAGTGCCGACGCCACCCCTTTGAAGGTGGTCAACTCCTCCACCCCTCCCAACGAGTTTGTGAAGATCGCCCGGCAGGTGGGTCCGGCCGTGGTCAACATCAATACCCAGACCCTGCCCAAGCAGACCACCAACAAGGGTCGCCGCAATCCCCACAGCCGCATCCAGCCGACTCCGCAGAATCCCGGCGATGAGGACCAGGGCGATCAGCCCCAGGGCCAGGGCGGCATGCAGGACTTCTTCAACCACTTCTTTGGCGGACAGATTCCCGACCAGGAAGGCGGCGAAGACGGCCAGGTGCGCGAGTCGCTCGGCTCCGGATTCATCGTTGATCCCAAGGGCTACATCATCACCAACAATCACGTTGTTGAGAAGGCCGACAAGATCTACGTCAAGCTCTCCACCGACCCTGACAGCCAGGACCTGGGCCGCCCTGCGCGCGTCATCGGCACGGACAAGGCCACCGACCTCGCCGTCATCAAGATTGAAACCAGCACGCCCCTGCCCACCGTCAAGCTCGGCAACTCCGACTCCACCCAGGTGGGCGACTGGGTTGAAGCTATCGGCAGCCCCTTTGCCCTCTCGCAGACCGTCACCGCCGGCATCATCTCCGCCAAGAACCGCACCATCGAGCCCGGCGCCAGCGGCCAGTTCCAGCACTTCATCCAGACCGACGCCGCCATCAATCCCGGCAACTCCGGCGGCCCGCTGCTCAACATGAACGGCGAAGTGATCGGCGTCAACACCGCTATCTTCACCCAGTCGGCCGGCTACCAGGGCATCGGTTTCGCCATGCCGTCCAACACCGTCGTCGAGGTCTACAACGACCTCGTCAGCCCCTCCCACAAGGTCACCCGCGGCTCCATCGGCATCCAGTTCCGCCAGGGCCTCTCCGGCGCCGTCAATCGCGTCTACGGCTTCAAAAACGGCGTTCTGGTCCAGGAAGTCCAGCCCGGCGGCCCCGCCGAGAAGGCCGGCATCAAGCCCGGCGACATCATCACCGCCATTGACGGCCGCTCCATCAAGGACGGGGACGATCTGGTCAATGAGATCGCCAGCCGCAGGCCCGGCTCCACCATCCGCATCGGTTACCTGCGCGACGGCAAGCAGGCCGACACCACCGTCACCATCGGCGACCGCGAAAAGGTCTTTGCCGACCTCGGCGCCCAGCAGACCGAAAAGGACACCGAAGACAAGGGCGACGTGGGCGAAGCCAAGCTCGGCATCGTGGTCCGCGAAGTCTCCGCCTCCACCGCCGCCAAGCTGCACACCTCCGGCGTGGTCATTCAGTCCGTGCGGTCCGGCTCTTTCGCCGACCTCCAGGGGCTCGAACCCGGCCTCGTCATCCTCCGCGTCAACAAGCAACCCACCGGCACCAAGGATCAATTCGACGCCGTGGTGAGCAAGATCAAGACCGGCGACGACGTGGTCTTTGAGATCATGGACCCCCGCCGTCCCAACGACGGGCTCAACTACGTCGGCGGCACCCTGCAATAGCCCTGGAAAAGGCGCCGGGCCGAAGAGGTCCGCCCGGCGCCATTCCCAAATCCGGGAGAATTTCAGAATGAATATCCACTTTTTCGTTGCCGCAATGCGAAACGAAACTATAAACTTCTTGTGATCGATCAACCGATTTCGCAATACTGAGGTGATCCCAGCGTGCTTTCTCTTCGAGCTACCCTGGCGTTAGCGTTGTCAGCGGCCCTGTCCGCAGCTCCTGCCCTTGCTTCGCGCGTACAGCATCCCCCCACCGGAGGCCATGCGGCACACGGCTCCCACAAGGCAAAGGCAAAGGCCAAGCGCATGCACGGCCAGCAAGCCATCGACTCAGCCCGCGTCACCGAGATCCAGCAGGCCCTGATCCGCGAGCACTATCTCAGCGGCGAGGCTTCCGGAAGATGGGACTCCACCACGGAGGCGGCCATGCAGAAGTTCCAGGCCGACCAGGGCTGGCAAACCAAGCTCATGCCCGACTCACGGGCCATCAAGAAGCTTGGCCTCGGCCCTGACTACTCCAACGCCATCAACGCCAAAAACTCCACCTTCGCTGACCCGCCCCCAGCCAGCACCATCCCCGCCGAGCAATCTTCCGGCTTTGCCGCCGCCGCGGGAGTCAATCACTAGCGCTTCCTGTTTCTCAGGCAGACGAAAGGCCGCCCACCGGGCGGCCTTTCATGCTTTCACGCACCTTCTGCACTAGCCCTGCAGTTAAAGTTCGTCCTGCAGGAGGGAGCAGGGGGCTTCAACCCCCTGAATGCCAGCCTGATAATCCGGGCCTTTCAGGCCCGGATCAAGGCAATTCGCAACAAACGCAACAGTAGTTCTAGAACCGGAACGCCGGAATCCCCTTCATCAGGAACTCGTACCGCGGCCGCAGCGTGTCCGGACCGGATGTGATCGTGCTGTCCAGATGAATCAGTGAATCGTCCTTGTCGTACTTCGGCCACACCGGCAGCCCCGCTCCGTTGGGGTCGCCTGTCCTGGCAAAGTTCGTCCAGTAACTCATCATCTGATCGCTCAACTTGCGGTCCTCGGGGCTGGGTGTGAAGCCCGGCCGCGTGTCCAGCGTGCCGAAGACGTACTCGATGTCGTCCGAATGAAAGGCGAAGGTGCCGGGGTGGAACTTGCTCGGCGTGGCGCGCAGCTCAAAGTGGTAGCGGTAAACCGGGGCATCGCCCGTCTTGCGGTGGGCCTCCAGCCACTTCCAGGTGCCGAAGGCGATGAAAGAGTCGCCGCCATAGGCGCCCGCCGAGTCAGCCAGTTGTTCGTCCGTGTCTCCCGGGTAGAGCTTGAGGAACTCGTCCGCCCGCTCCTTGAACAGACCCGCGGCCATGCCCTTCCACTTCTCCACCGTCATGCCGTTGGCCATAAAGCTGCCCTCGTCGCGGTTCCATCCCGCAATCAGCGGCACATGGGCCTGTTTTCCGGCAGCGTATGTATCGGCTACGGGCTCGGTCAGGAACTTGCCGTCTACATCCGGCGGAAATCCAACCATACCCTTCTTCTTCGTCCCTTCCAGAATCTTCTCGGTCGGCAGAGCCCTCAGCTCAGCCAGGGTTGTCACGCCCAGGGAGGCGACCCACTCGGCGTCCTTCTTCTCCCTGGCTTCCAGCGGCTCATAGCCCAGCACGCCCTCGCCCAACGCACCGCCGCTCTCGCCAATGGCCTTGTGGAACAGGCCCCGCGCCGGCTGAGCCGCCATCAGCGTGCTTACTGCAAACGAACCCGCGCTCTCGCCAAAGATCGTCACGTTGTCCGGGTCGCCGCCAAAGCCCTTGATGTTGCTCTTGACCCATTCGAGAGCCGCAACCATGTCCTGAAGCCCATAATTGCCCGCCGCTCCGTTGCCTTCCTTGGCCAGGTCCGCCGTCGCCAGGAACCCGAAGACGCCCAGCCGGTAGTTGATGGTCACCAGCACCACGCCCTTGCCGGGCAAAAAATCGCCATTATGCCGCGGCTCGGAGCTGCCGCCACCCGAGTAGCCGCCACCGTGAATCCAGAACATCACCGGCAGCTTGCTCTTGTCCTTCGCGTCGGCGGGCGCATAGACATTCAAGAAGAGGCAGTCCTCGCTCGCGTCGCCATCCTGAAAGATCATGTCGTCAAACACCCGGCCCTGCGCGCAGTGCGCTCCAAACTTGGTCGCATCGCGCTCGCCCTTCCACTTCGCCACGGGTTGCGGAGCCTTCCAGCGCAAATCGGCGACCGGCGCAGCCGCGTAGGGCAGGCCCAGGAACGCCTTCACCTTGCCGTCATGGATGGTCTTGCCATGAACCTTGCCCTGCGCCGTCTTGACTGTCAGCGAGTCGGCCTGTGCCGGCATTGAAATCCCCAGAGCGAGCCCCGTTACAGCCAGGGCGCACATCACTTTCATTCCCATTTGCATTGAACAAATCCTCCGCGAAACACCTTATCAGGACGGCCCGGCGAAGGCGCGAGTTTCAGGGAACATCCGGTCTGCTTCTTCCGCAATTGCTGAGCCTGCGATGCAATCAAGTCAAAACTCCGAAAGTCTCGGCATGATGTCACCTGTGATACCATGAAGAAGTGAAGATCGTGCTCGACACATCCGCACTGATCAGCGCTATTCGCTCCGGTTCGGGCGCCGCCGCCGAAGTTGTCCGCCTCGTGGCGCTGGGCAAGTTGACTTTGCTGCTGGATCTAAAGCTGGTCTGCGAGTATCGGGATGTTGCGATGCGACCGGAGCATTTTGGCGCATCGGGCATGACCGTAGAGGACACTCAAGCCGTGATTGACCTGCTGGAAGCCGTTGCGCAGCCAGTGCTGGTGCTGGTTCGGCACAGGCCGCTCTCTCTCGACCCGAATGACGACATGGTCCTCGATCTGGCCATCAATGGAAACGCTGACGCGATTGTGACCAACAACATCAAGGACTTCAAGGCAGCAGCGGAACGGTTCGGGATTCCAGCACTTCTACCCCGCGCCTTCCTCACCACCTTCAAAGCAGGGGGCCACTAAGATGCAAACAAATCCTGGAAAGTCCCAGGTCTCGAAATTTCCACTGCGGCTGATGCCTTCAGTGCGAAAGGTTGCCGAAGAGTTCTCGCAAAAAGAGGGCGTCTCCCTCAATCAATTCATCAATCTCGCGGTAGCGGAAAAGCTTGTCCACCTGCAGCACGAAGCCTGGCTTGCCTCTCGGCCTGGCCCAACCGCAGACATGATGGCGAACGCGCTTGCCGCCCTGGACCGGAAGCCTCGAAATGTCCCCGATGCAGGCGATGAGTTGCCGGATGGCTACGAATCCATTCGCGGCACGGACGAATACAGAAAAGCCGCTCGCCTGAAATGAAGGTGTGCGGCCAGCTCTAAACCATCTCCGGCCCCAGCAGGTCCGCCAAGATCTCGGCGCAGACAAGCCGAAGGTTCATCGGGGCCGCAAGATAAGCACAGCCCGTTCCGGCTCTTCCAGGAACTCGGCAATCCGAATTGACTGACTCCGTATCAGTTGTTCAGCCACCGCAGTTGGATAATCGCACCCGCGGAGCCAGATCACTTTGGGTGGAGGCCCGAGCGTTGTGGCTAATTCATAAAAGTCGGCATCCGCTGTGACGATTGCAAATCCATGAGCTTTTGCATATTCCTAGACAACGGCATCCGGCGCCTGCAGAAGTCCTTCCGTCGCGATGTGCGCTGAATCCGGAAACAAGTCGGCTACGCGTCTGGCAAGGCGGTGAGAAAGATTCTCGTCCAGGAGAAGCTTCACAACGCGACGCGCCGTCCTACGCGGGAAGCGTAGTCGAAGATCGCGCGGAAGTCCGCAGCCTCCAGCTCAGGATAGTCCGCAAGGATCGTCTCCTCGTCCACTCCGGCCGCCAGCCAACCCAGCACATCCCAGACCGTAATGCGCAAGCCGCGGATACAAGGCTGGCCCGACCGCTTCCCTGGCTCGATTGTGATGCGCTCATTCATTGCGGCCTCACAGGCCATGATACCGCCGCCCAATTGGAAAATCACGCGCCCGTCTCAGAAAATCTCCGGCCCCAGCAGGTCCGCCATCGTCTCCCGCCGCCGGATCAGGCGCGCCTTCCCGCCCTCCACCAGCACCTCCGCCGGTCTCAGCCGCGTGTTGTAGTTCGAGCTCTGGGCCATGCCGTAGGCCCCGGCGTCGAGCAGCGCCACCAGGTCCCCCGGCTCCACAGGCGCGAGCTTGCGGTCCTTCGCGAAAAAGTCACCGGTCTCGCACACCGGCCCCACCACATCCACCACCCGCGGCCTGCCCGCTCTCCGCTTCACCGGCACAATCTCATGATGGGCCTGGTAGAGCGCCGGCCGGATCAGGTCGTTCATCGCCGCGTCGGTAATCACAAAGGTCTTCTTGCCGTTCTGCTTTACCTGCAGCACCCGCGCTACCAGGGCTCCGGCCTGCGCCACCAGGAACCGCCCCGGCTCAATCAGCAGCCGCCCCTCAAAACCTGCCAGCGCCGTCTCCAGCGCCGCTGCATACTCGGCCACCTTGGCGGCAGGGTCAAACTTGCCCGCGTGGTAGTCGATGCCCAGCCCGCCCCCCGCGTCCACCGCCTTCAGCGCAATGCCGTCCCGCGCCAATTGGCGCACCAGGCGGGCAACCCGCTCCATGGCCGCGCCAAACGGCTCCGCCGACCGAATCTGCGACCCGATATGCACGCTCACCCCGTGCGCCTCAAGCCAGCGGCTCTCGGACGCCTTGCGATAGAGTGCCGGCGCGCGCCGGATGTCGATCCCGAACTTGTGCTCCCGCAATCCAGTCGAGATATACGGATGCGTGTCGGCAAACACGTCCGGATTCACCCGCAGGGCAAACCGCGCCACCCGCTTCAGTTTCTTCGCCCGCGCCTCCAGCAGTTCCAGCTCCGCTTCGCTCTCTACGTTGAACTCGAGAATCCCCGCCGTCAGCGCCAGATCAATCTCCGCAGCGGTCTTGCCCACTCCCGAGTAGACAACCCTGCCTGCCGCCTCCGGAGCAGCCGCCAGCACGCGTTCCAACTCGCCGCCCGAAACAATATCGAACCCCGCCCCGCGGCCGGCCAGCAGCTTCAGAATCGCCAGCGCCGAGTTGGCCTTCACTGCATAGCAAACCAGCGCATCCCGCCCCGCCAGCGCCGCCTGGAACAGCCCCAGCCGCTCCGCGATCTGGTCCGCCGAGTAGACATACAACGGCGTGCCGTAGCGCCGCGCCAGCAGTTCCAGCGAGACCTTGCCGCAGCGCAGCGCAGCGCCTGCTTCGAGATAGTGAAAAGGCCGCGGCGATGAAGACTGGGAAGGGGTCAAAGAGCGCATCCTCGAGTGGAAAAATCCTCTCTTGAGCCTACAGCATCCACAGCCGAGCCAGACCTGCGACTCCCCTGCCTTTCTTGACAGTCCATCGGCCGCACCGCTATGTTGACGCCAGTCGAACACGACGCGCCGGAACAGGATACGCATGACACTCTCCCAGAAGGCCAGGGCCATCCTCACGGACAGCCAGTTCCTCATCCCCCTGGCCGTCTTCTTCATCGGCCTCGCGCTCCTCATCACGCTCCATTGATCGCACGCTGCCAATCGTTCCGGCGCTCGACGCGCCGAGGACCAGGGCATCGCTCACTCACGAAGGGATTGCCACAAACCAAATGAGCCAGACGGCGCAGCAGGGCAAAAGGACCGGGTTCGGATCGGGGCACGGCATCGGCGTGGTCTGCGGTCTGGCCGCCGGCGTGTGGCTGGGCGCGGCCGAGGCGCCCACCAAGCTCGTCAACTCCGGCCTCTCCCCCTTCGCCATCTCTCTCTGCATGGTGGCCGGCGTCTTCACCGCCCGCTGGACCGTCCCCACTCTTCTCAAGGGCACGCGCTCGGTCTTCGCCGACCTCAATCGCAACCGCCACCTGCTCCCCGCCGCCATACTGGCCGGCATGTTGTGGGCCGTGGCCAACACCCTCACCGTCTTTGCCATCCGCGACGTCGGCCTCACCATCGCCTTCCCCCTCTGGAACGCCAACTCTCTGGTCGGCATCCTTTGGGGCCGCCTTCTCTTCGGCGAGCTCAAGGGCGCCAGCGGCAAAAACATCGCCAAGGTCATCCTCGGCGCCCTGGCCATCGTGGCAGCCGCCATCATGCTTGGCTTCGCCACCATCCACGGCGGCGGACCCCAGACCGGCCGCGCCTTCGCCGGCATCCTGGCCGCCGCTGGAGCCGCACTCTGCTGGGGAACCATGTACATCCCCTACCGCAAGGCCTACATCAGCGGCATGAATCCCCTCTCCTTCATCACAGTTTTTACGATCGGCGAACTGGGAACCGTCTTTGCCCTCGTCCTGGCCCTTGACGGCGGCGTCAAGGCCGCGGTCTTCCATTCCCCTGAGACCCGCCACCTGCTTTTCTGGCTCTTCCTGGGCGGCTTCGCCTGGGTCATTGGCGACCTCTTCCAGCAGTTCGCCGCCAAGTATCTCGGCATCGGCCGCGGCATCCCGCTCTCCAATACCAACCAGCTCTGGGGCATGGCCTGGGGCGCGCTCGTCTTTGGAGAGCTGGCCAGCGCCGATGCGGCCCACCGCTTCCTCGTTGTGGCCGGATCGGTGGTCATGATTGCCGGCGCGCTGGCGGTCAGCACCGCCATCGCCACCGAACGCGAAAACGCCTCCACCAACGAGGCCCTGCTCCGCGAGTGCGACCGCTACAACCTGGACTATAGCCTCGCCATCCAGGCCTACAGCGGTCTGGAACCGGGAGCCAATCGCCGGGGCCGCGCCTGGTGGGACTACGCCATCGCCGCAGCCGCCATCGCCCTCTTTGTCTACCTGGGCCTCCAGGCCCGGGCGCCTGAGCTGGCCATGAATATGCCCTGGCTCTGGGCGCTCGTCGCCATCCTCATTGCCACCGCCTGCGCGGCGGGCTGGGCCCTCTGGAAGGCCACACGCTTCGCCTGACACGGCTGTTTCCCCCTTCACCGTCCCTTTACAATAACCAAATGACGGTGCCGTCGAAGGTAGACCTTGTGGGCGTGGGGCTCAACGCCACTGACACGCTGATTCCCCTCCCCGAGTACCCCGCGCGCGGCTCCAAGGTCGAGTTCCGCGGCGCCACGGTCATGCCCGGCGGCCAGGCCGCAACCACCGTCGTCGCCTGCCAGACCTGGGGCCTCAGCACGCGCTATGTCGGCAAGCTCGGCGACGATGATGCCGCCCGCCTCCATCACGACGCCTTTGCCCGCGCCGGAGTGGACGCCCGCCTGGTCACCGTGCCCAACGCCGCCAGCCCCCAGTCGCTCATCATCGTGGACGGCGGCGGCGAGCGCACTGTCCTCTGCCGTCGCGACGATCGCCTCGTCCTTCAGCCGGAAGACCTGCGGCGGGAATGGGTGGTCAACGCCCGCGCTCTCCACGTGGATGGCCAGGACACCGCCGCCGCCACCCTTGCCGCCACCTGGGCGCGCGAGGCCGGCATTCCCGTCATCGCCGACCTCGACATCGTCTTTCCCGGCGTGGACGCGCTGATTGAAAGAGTCGACTACCTCATTGTCAGCCGCGACTTCCCCTGCCGCCTCATGCGCGAAGACGACCTCGAAACCGCCCTCCGCGCCATGCGCGCCCGCTACGGCTGCGCCCTCACCGCCGCCACCCTCGGCCAGGAGGGCGTGCTCGCCTGGGACGGCGCGCGGATGCACCACAGCGCCGCCTTCCGCGTGCCCGTGGTCGATACCACCGGCGCCGGCGACATCTTCCACGCCGGCTTCATCTATGGATTGCTCAACGAATGGCCGCTCGACCGCCAGCTCGACTTCGCCTGTGCCGCTGCCGCCCTCAATTGCATGGCAACCGGAGCCAGGGGGGGCATCCGCTCTGTCGCTGCCATCGAGAAACTCATCGCCACCTGCACCCGCTACGACGCCGCCTTCTCCCTGCCCAGCCAGGCCAAATAAGGACAGAGAACTCTGCCCCTCAGCCCTCCGGCTGCCGCAGCCACTCCGCCAGCAGCGACGCCACCTTCTCCGGCTGCTCATACGCTGCAAAGTGCCCCGCATCGTGCAGCAGGTGAAACTCGCATCCCCCCGGCGCGGCGTTCAAGGCTTCCATCTCCGCCGCCGTCACTCCAGGGTCTTCTCCCCCCGCAATCGCCAGCACCGGAACATCGATTGTCCCCACCGTCGGCACGGAATCGGGCCGGGTCGCCAGTCCCGCCTGCACCGCTACAAGCGCCTCGGGCGTCAGAGTCATGCGCGCCCGCAGCGCGGCCACAATCTCCGGCCGCCGCTCCCGCGCCGACTCGCCGATGAGCGTCTGCGCCATGCCATCGAACAACGCCCCGCTGCCCCCCGCCCGCGCCTGCGCAATCGTGGCTGCCCTTCGTACCAGGTTGGCCTCTGCGTCCGGCTGCGGCTTGGAACAGACAAACGCCAGCCCCTCCACCCGCTCGGGAGCCTGCCGCCATATCTCCAGCAGCACATAGCCCCCAATCGAGCAGCCTGCAAAGGTCGCCGCCGGCAGCTTGAGATGGTCCAGCAACGCCAGCACATCAGCCGCCAGCCGCTCCATGCTCAGCACCGGCGCGTCGGGAACCAGGGCAAAGCCGCCCACTGGCAAGTCCGTTCCCAGTTCCGAGCCGCCGTGCCCGCGCAGATCCGGCACAATCGCCCGCACGCCCGCCAGGTTCTCCGTCAATGGCCGCCAATAGCTTCCATCCAGCGGCGTGGGGTGAAGAAACACCACGGGCAGGCCCTTGCCCGTGTCGCGAAAGGCCAACTGCGTCCCATCTGAACGATAGCTTGAGTGCATACGCTACGAGGATAGCCTACGGCAGCGGAACAGGCTGCTCCGGAATGCCGATCCATCCCGCCAGGTAGGCCACACCCACCAGCCCGCCCGAACAGAAGAACGTGATGATCGTGAAAATGCGCACCAGCGCCACATCCCATCCATACGCCTGCGCCAGGCCAATGCATACGCCGGCCACTTGCCGGCCCACAATCGGGCGAACCAGTGGCTGCCCCTGCGTGTACGGAGCCACAGGGATGACGTTCCCGCAGTTCGAACAGAACCTCGCGCTCAGCGGCAATCCCGTTCCGCAGCGTTGACAAAAGACGGCCATTGTCAAACCCTCCCTTAGATCGTGCAACCACTCTCAACATACGAGTCGTGGCCCTTAAAGGTTCCGCCGCCTGCGCCGGTCCATCCCGCGCGCCTACGTTCCCCGGTAAGGATTGCGCAGATGCTTTCTGGCCGTATCCGCCCGCGAGGTCTCCGGACCCGTGCTGATCGCCGCCTGGTAGTCGCGCACCGCCAGCGCCCGCTCGCCATTCAGGTCGTGGCACTCTCCGGCGGCCAGCAGCGACCGGATTTTCAGCTCCGGGCCCACATTCCTTGTCCAGGCAGCCTGCTCGTAGGCCTCCGCGGCCTCTCCATAATGGCGCTGGCCGCGCAGCGCGTCGCCCAGCCCAAAGTAGGCCAGTTCCAGCCGCGCCTCCGCAAAATACCCCGGCTTGGCGCTGTTGGCCACCATCTCGCGGTAAGCCGCCACCGCGCCCATCCCCTCCCCCGCGTCCTTGCGCAGGTTGGCCTCTTCCAGGCAAAACAGAAAGTCCCGCGGATACAGCCCTTTCAGGTAGCGGACCTGCTGCACTGCATCCTGGTAGCGCGCCTCCCGGCGCAGAAACAGCGCAATCACCGTGCGCGCCTCGATCCTGGTAATCGCTCCCCGGTTGGCGGCATCGTTCAGCATCTCCAGCCCCCGGGTCTTTGAGCCCGTAATGCCCGCAAAGCCCACCAGAAACTTGAACCCCATTGGCAGCGCCCCCACCACGTACTCATACACGCCCACCACCAGCTTGGCGTCCACATACTCCGGGTCCAGTTGCAACACCTTCGCATGGTCGTCCTTGGCTTTCATCGCGAGGCGCATCCCGGCCCCAAACCCCCGCTGCACCATCGACAGGTAGGTGCACTTCAGGCTGCGCGCCCAGCCTCGCGCAAACAATGCGTCAATGTCCCTGGGGTCCCGGTCGATCCGCCAATCCGCCTCATGGATCGCCTCATCCGCCAGCGCCAGGATCCGGTCCCGCGTCTTCGGGTCCTCGCTCGTCGCGTGGCGACCGGTGAGAAAGCCGTCGTTGGCATAGAACGTCGTGTCCAGCAGGTCCTGCCGGTAGAGCTCCTGGAAGAGCACCGCATCCAGCAGCAGCGCCGTGCCCTGCGGGTCACCGGGGTGCATCGCGTGAAACCGCTCAAAGCGCTCCACCGCCCCAGGGTAGTCCAGGTTATAGAAGTGCTCGTAGGCCTCGCGCACCAGCGGGTCCCGGTTCAGCGGGTTGGTATGGACTTCAGATGCCCCGCACAGGCACACCGCCCCCAGCAGCATCAGCCAACCCACCGTTCTCAACCCGAACCCTACCTTCATCAAGCCCAAATCCCCTCCTTGCACCCTCGTTGCCTCACCGCGCCAACCTGCAATCTGCACTCCAGCCAGTACCGTACGTCCCGACCGGGCCCTCTGCGCAATGCCCTTTTGCGGTCCATTCAGAATTTCTGCGAATCCCAAAAGGAAGTAACCGCCCCATGTCGTTAACAGTCAGTAGAAGTCGCTTGAAAGTAGAAGCAAACTCGCTGTACCTTGCCCTTGGTTTCCCCTTGGGTTGCCTTGGTTCTCACGCCCTCTGCTCCTCAGCCGCTTGTTTGAAGGAACTCAAGAAAATGCCACGGATAGAAAAGCTGCGACTCTTGTTGAATCAGGCTCAGTTTAACGGATTTGAGTTTCGCCGCTGGTTCGTCACCCACATCCAGCCCAGTTGGCAGGGCAGCGAGTTCGCGCTCTCCCTGCTCGCCGCCGAAGGCCGATTCTATACTCTCCTCTTCTCCCATGAGTTCGCCCAAGCCTTCTGGCGCAGCGGAGCGCAGATGGCCTTCGTGGTCCCCGGCATCTCCTATGAAAGGGTCAATGCCCAGGGCCAGGTCGTCCAGGTCACCCGCAAGCCCTTCACCAAGCGCACCATCAAGCCTCATGTCTGGAAATACCACATCCGGCAGATGGCCTTGGCAGACGACCCCATCGACTATCTCTGCCGCTTCCTGCCCGTCCAGGACTGGACAAAATCCACATTGACCAGCCCCGAACCGCTGGTGGCGCAGGCCTGAGACAACTCCCGGCATACCTGCCTCCATCCATGCTTTAGGATGCAGGTATGCCCATTCCCGAGCGCCTGAACCCCACCTTCGCCTCCGCTCGCCCGCAGGTTTCGGGCTTCATGGAAGAAGCCCGCAACCGCCTCATCGTCGCCCTCGACGTTCCCGACGCCGACTCCGCTACTCGCCTCGTTGCTCAGCTCGACAACACCTGCTGCTGGTTCAAGGTGGGCCTGGAGCTCTTTGTCGCGGCCGGTCCCTCCGTCATCGCTCCTCTCGTTGCCAGCGGACACTCCGTCTTCCTCGACCTCAAGCTCCACGACATTCCCAACACGGTCGCCGCCGCGGTCCGATCCGCCTCTGCCCTCGGTGTCCGCATGATCACGCTCCACGCCGCCGGCGGACCCGCCATGCTGGCCGCCGCCCGCGCAGCGCTTGAAGGCGTCGCCAACCCGCCCCAACTGCTCGCCGTCACTGTGCTCACCAGCATGGACCAGGACCAGGCCACCGCCATCGGCCTGCCCCGCTCTCCCGCCGAACAGGTGGAGTTGCTGGCCGGCATGGGCCTTGCCGCCGGCATCCACGGCTTCGTCTGCTCTCCATTGGAGGTCGCACGCCTGCGCGCCCTCACCGGCCCGGACGGCGTGCTCGTCATCCCCGGCATCCGCCCCGCCGGAGCCGCCGTCGGCGACCAGAAGCGCATCGCCACTCCCGCCGAAGCCCTTCGCCAGGGCGCCAGCTTCCTGGTCGTCGGCCGCCCCATCACCCAGGCTCCCGACCCCGCTCAGGCCGCCCAGGCCATCCTCACTGAAATGGCCGAAGCCCTCGAATCCCTTGTCCCATAGAAAAAGCCCGGCGCAATGCCGGGCTTTTTCCTTCCTCAAAACTTCAAGCAGAACTTAAAGCTTCTCGTAGAACTCACACACAGAGCACGAGATGTAGACGCCGCCCGGTATGCCGCGCTCGCGGTCCTTTACGCGCTTGACGATGCGCGTCGGCTTGCTGCACTTGGGACAGTCGGTCGACTTCGTCGTGTCCATTACTTTCTTGCGGTCGCCAGTCTTGGCAATCTTGGCCATGGTCGGGTGGTTCTCCTTCTGGGGTTGTCTCTGCACACACGCGCAAAAAACACTGCGCGCGGCTTCAACGGCGCGGCCTGTTGCTACCCTTTTTGCTGTTTCATAGCGCGGAAGGCAGCCTGACTCGCTCCCATCAGTTTACATCATTCAATTCGGCTTCCCCGCTCCCGGCGCGGGGGCTGGCTTGGCCGCATCGGGATCGGTTGCATCGGGCCCCGCCGCGGGCTGCGCCTCGGGTTCGCCGTCCGGATTCGCGCCCGGCTGGGGGGCCGGCTTCTTCTTCGGGAACTGAACCGGCCGCATCACGCCCACGCTCTGGCTGTCGGTGGGCAGTTTCTCCCCCGGATCCCGCAGGCTCGGCGGCGCAGCCGGGGCTTGCGTGTCCGGATTGCGCTCGGCATCGCCTTCCTGCACCGTCCGCGTCCCAGGGGCTCCATCGGCCACCAGCGGCGTCCCGTCCGTGCGCATCATTCCCTCAACCTCGTCGTTGGTTGAGATCACCGGCGCCTCGCCCATCTTCGCCACTTCCACGCGAATCACCCGGTTGCCGTTGATGCGCACAAAATCCACTTCCTGCGGCGGACGCCCGTAGATCCACTCCTCAAACGGCATCTGCCCGTCCATCTCCCGCGTCTTGTGCTCCGGCTGCCCTTTGGCAAAAAGCACCATGTCCGTGCTCATCCCCACCATCACGTGATGGTTGAGGATTGCGTCCTTCAGCTTTGTGGGCAGCGTATCGGTGAACGCCTGGATCGGTGTCTTCGCGTCAAATGAGATCAGCGGCGCCAGCAGCGCCTTCACCTCGGCGCCGGTCAACTCCGGCACATGGCCCGCGAACGCCAGCGTCAACCGCGCTCCCATCGGCTCCGTGTCGTCCCCCTGCGTCACCGGATTCATGTTCGGCCCCACTCCAATCTGGATGTGACGCAGAAACCGGTGCTTTCTGTCCGGGCCTCCATTCAGGTCAAACACGATCTTCGCCCGGTCAAACTTGATGTCCGTCAGTACCAGCCGATCTCCCGGCTTGGCAGAGATCCCCTGGGCCACCACCATGTCCAGATAAGGCTCTCCGGCAGGCTCCATCTTGCCGTTGGCCTGCAGCGTCAGCCCCTTGTGGCCCCTGGGAAAAGGCCGCATCGCAAATCCCTGCTCCGACTGCAACAGGCGGATCAGCTCCAGGCGCGTCTTAGCATCCAGCTCCGAGTTGGCGATGGGAACATGGGTTGGCTTGATCTGCTCATAACGCCGGTCCACCGTGCCCGTGGCCGTCGCTCCGTTGGTCACCACGCCCGTGTGGGTGTCCACCGTGACCACCTGCGCCACCGCCCCCGCCGCGACCATCAGGAAAGCCATGGCGCACAGCCCCGCCAGCCGCCGCAGCGCGCAACCACGGCTTGTGCTCTCAGTCTTCGCTTCAAATGGTGGTGCACTTTGCGGCTTTGACGGCAAAATCATGGGAGCCTCCCATGCATGGCGAACAGCATTGAGCAAAAGATAGTCCCGTCCCGAGGCAAAACGCAACTCTCCCAGACGCCGCAATGCGGTGCGGTCAAAATCTCTCAGAGAGTCTCGGAATGCTGCTGCGGGCTCTGTTCCGTGTCTCCGGTCGAATCCGCCACCACAGCCGCCACCGGCGGCGAAATCGCGGGCAGAATCTGCACCAGTTGCGGCGTCGAGGGCACAACCGGGACCGCCGCTCCCATGGCAGCCTCATGCTGGCGCTTTTGAGCCGCGTCCAGGTCCACAGGAATCCCGCCCGGCACGATCTCCGGCGCGTTATACCGGTAGTCCAGTTCCCTGGTCAGCCGGTAGACCACCGGAATCCCCAGCAGCAGAACGCCAAAGGCCACCCAGCTTCCGTCCAGGCCGTAACCGCCGCCCGTCAGCCAGAACGGCCCCATCGGATTGCCCTGCACCACCGGCGAGTGGTTGTTCACGCCGCCCACGGCCAGCCCAAACACCAGCGCCCGGCTCGCCTTCCAGCCAAAATTCACGCCCCAGCTGAACCACAACGCCCGGGTCCGCAGATACGCCGTGGAAAGCACCAGACTGAGCGCCACTGAAACCGCCACCCCGGCCCGGCTTGCGCCCGGCACCAGACCCTGCACAATGGCAAAGAACGCCGCGTATCCCAGCATCGCCCCCAGCGGACCCACCGCATGGGCAAACCGCTGGAACCCGTATCCCCGGAAAGCCACCTCTTCCGCCATCGCCGCCAGCGCAAAGAACGCCGCGTCCGCGACCAGCCAGCCCCAGGCCTTGGCCTCCAGAACCAGCACAATGGCAATCCCGCCGGCCACCACCAGCGCCAGAACGCACACCAGCGCCAGCGACCAGCCAATAGCAATTCCCACCCCGGCCTCGGCGGGCCAGCCGCCTCGAAAACCCAACCCCTGCGACTTCACCGGTTGCGGGTCCCGGTCCACCACGTAGCCCATGCCGGCGTAGCCAACAATCAGGAGGAAAAGCAGCATCGCCTGCTCGACCAGCGGGGTCCATTGCTCGGTCGCCAGACCGGCCGCCCCTCGCTGCGCGAGCGCCTGCGCCACAAAGAAATAAAGCACCGCTGCCAGGAACTGGGTATAGGCGCGCAGCCTACCGCCTCCGACAATTCTGGTAGCGCTCATCGGCCCGCTCCCCTGCTCAAGCCAATGCAGATCAATCTTGCTTCGATTGCTGACCTCACCCGGTTCAACCTTCCGTGTAAAACTGCGCGATGTTGCGAAACTTCGTCTGCCGCGCCGCGATCAGGGCGTCCACCGGCATCGCCTTCAACTCCGCCAGATGCTTCACCAGCACCGTGCTCAACAGGCCCGTGCCCGCCTCCCGGTCCGTGTGGATGCCCCCCGCCGGCTCGGGCACAATCTCGTCCACGCAGCCCATCGCGTTCACCTCTTGCGCCGAGACCTTCATCGCCTCCGCCGCCAGTTGCTTGTGCGATGCGTCGCGCCACATGATGGCCGCGCAGGACTCCGGCGTAATCACAAAATAGAGGGCATTCTCCAGAATCAGAACCCGGTCGCTCACCGCCAGCGCCAGAGCGCCGCCTGAGCCGCCCTCCCCGCTGATCACCGAGATCGTCGGCACCCTCAGCCGCGCCATCTCCAGGATGTTCCGCGCAATGGCCTCAGCCTGGCCCCGCTCTTCTCCGCCGAGGCCCGGATACGCACCGGGCAGGTCGATGAAGCTGATCACCGGCCGCCCAAACTTCTCCGCGATCTTCATGCACCGCAGCGCCTTCCGGTATCCCTCTGGATGAGGCATTCCGAAGTTGCGCCGCACGCGGTCTTTGGTCGAGCCGCCCTTGCGGTTGCCGATCACCAGAACCTCTTCGTTGCCAAGGCGCGCCATGCCGCAGGCCACCGCCTCATCGTCGCCAAAGGCGCGATCCCCGTGAATCTCGCTGAAATCGGTGAAGATTCGTTCGATGAAGTCCATGGGGTAGGGCCGCTGGGGGTGCCGGGCCCGCTCGATTCTGATCCACGCCGGCGATACCGCCGCCTGATTGGAAGTCCCTGATTCCAGTTCGCTCATCGGCTCCTGATACTGCTCCAGATTAGCGCAAGAACGCCAACTGTGATTCTACGGGTCTCAGCCCCTGCGGACAAATAACGCACCCGCCGCGTGGGGAGCCTGTCTTGCCGGCAAGCTGGTGCAGGCCTGGTCCTCCGTTCGAACCCGTGGAAAAGAACCGCCCAGACGGTCCTTCAGTCGCCGTTCCCAATACACTGGCCTGAAAGGTGGCCCACGCCATGCGATTTCCAGAGAAATTTTCGATTCGCGTGATTGCAGTCACAGTCGCCTTGAGAACGTTTCTCTAACGTAATCTTCCGAAGGTTCGACGAACAACGGCGTTTTCTGTTACTGTGGTAACAATTTTGCCCCCCCCGCCAGCCTGGAAGCTTACGCTTTGGTTCATTTCAACAAGGCACACACCCGCTCGTCGTGGATCACGAAACATCGCAAGAGGTTCCCAAACAAGCCATGAGATGCCCCCACTGCAACTCGACAAGGATTCGAACTTCAAGGCGATCGCCCAAGGACACATTTGCGCTCATGGTCCTGCTCTTCCCTTTTCGGCGCCGCAATTGCCATCAGCGTTTTTCGAAATCTATTTTCTATTATCTTCTTGACGGCCATCTTTGGAGAAAAGACCATCATGCAGAGGAGAGCATAGCAACTGCTCCTGCCGCGACCGGGGACGCCACCCGAAGGGATTGACAATTTGCTGTGTCAGCCTGCCGGAGAGCGAACGTTTTGCTCGGTTCATGCCAAGTTGAGCCTGTTTTCGGTAAACTGTTTTTCCCAGCAAAGGAGTGCATCCTGATGTGCGCATTTTGGAGAACAAAGAATGAGCGGGCTGTCGCCGTGGATTCTGCCCCGGAGCCGGTCAGCCCGGACTCCTTATCTTTCCAGATTGATCCCTTACCCGTGCCGGATGCCCCGCCGGTGCAGGTTCTCCAGTCGGTCATCGGCAAGGACCTCGTCGTGAAGGGCGAGATCACCGGAGCCGAATCCCTGGTGGTCGATGGAAGGGTCGAGGGGGTCATCAACCTGCCGGGTAACCGCGTCACCATCGGGCCCGGGGGAAAAGTCACCGCCACCATGGCCGAGTCCATCCTCGCGCGCGACATCATCGTCATTGGCAAGGTTCAAGGCAATGTTGCCGCCAGTGATTTATTGGAGATTCGCGTCGGGGGCGAACTCATCGGCGATGTGGTCGCCGCCCGCATCAGCATCGAGGACGGCGCCGACTTCCGTGGCAACATCGAGATTCGCAAACCCAGGGGAGTTGCGGACACGGCTCCGGCGCGCGAGGTGTCTGGCCCGGAGGAGGAACCCTCCTCGTCGCTCCTGTTTGCCGAGCCGGCGCACGCCTGAACCAGCATCCTGAGCCTGGGCTGCGTCTCTTGTGCTGGGCTCCGGCAACATTGGGCTTCCGAGGCCGCGCTCAACCCCTGCTTTGCATCGGGGACGGCTCTCAGGGTTGCCCATTCGCTTCATTCAATCAACGTTTCGACCATGAAGCGATGCCGATTGGGAAGCAATCTCTTCCCCGCCCTTCTCCTGTTCGCCGCCTGAACCGATGCAACCGACCCATTCACCCCACGGCCCAAGGAAAGCATGACCCACAAGACCGCCCGCATCCTCCCCGCACTGGCACTTGCTGCCATCTTTGCCCAGGCCTTCAGGCCGCTTCAGTCCCAGCCCACCCCAGCGTCGCCCCCCCATCAGCTCCGCGCCAACGGTGACCACTTCGAGCTGGACGGCAAGCCCTTCCAGATCATCTCCGGCGCCATCCATTACGGCCGCGTGCCCCGCGCCTACTGGCGCGACCGCCTCCAGAAGGCTCGCGCCATGGGCCTCAACACCGTGGAAACCTACGTCTTCTGGAACCTTCACGAGCCCGAGCCCGGCCGCTTCGACTTCTCCGGCCAGAACGATGTCGCCGAGTTCATCCGTGAAGCCCAGCAGGAAGGCCTCTTCGTCCTCCTCCGGCCCGGTCCCTACTCCTGCGCCGAGTGGGACTTCGGCGGCTACCCCGCATGGCTTCTCAAGGACCGCTCCATGGTGGTGCGCAGCAACAACCCCGCGTTTATCGCCGCCGCCTCCCGCTGGCTCCATCGCCTCGGCCAGGAGCTGGCCCCCCTGCAAAGCGCCCTGGGCGGGCCCATCCTCGCCGTCCAGGTCGAGAACGAATACGGCTCCTTCGGCGCCGACCACACCTACATGGAGCAGATTCACCACCTGCTGCTCGACTCCGGTTTTGACCGCGCCATGCTCTATACCGCCGATGGCGCCGACCAGCTCGAAGACGGCTCCCTGCCCGAGTTGCCCGCGACCATCAACTTCGGAACCGGCTCGGCAAAGCACGAGTTTGCCGCCTTTGCCAAAAAGCGGCCCAACGCACCCAGAATGTGCGGAGAATACTGGGACGGCTGGTTTGACCACTGGGGCGAAAAACACCACCGCAGCTCCGGCGCCGCCGAAGCCGATGAGCTTAAATGGATGCTCGAACAGGGCTACTCCGTCAACCTCTACATGTTCCATGGCGGAACCAGCTTCGGCTGGATGGCCGGGGCCAACATCGACGGCGAAAACTACAACCCCGACGTCACCAGCTACGACTACGACGTGCCGGTCACGGAGAATGGCGCCCTCGGCCCCAAGTTCTTCCTCTTCCGCGACGTCATCCGCCAGGTCACCGGCAAAACCCCGCCCGAGCCGCCCGCCCCACTGCCTCCGCGCGCCTTCGACTCCGTCCAGCTCACCCAGTCCGCCTCGCTCTGGGACAGTCTTCCCGCCCCCATCGCCTCGGAAACCATCCTCTCCATGGAGGAAGCCGGCCAGAGTTACGGATACATCCTCTACCGCACCACGCTTTCGAAAGCCCAGGGCGGCGAGCTGCGCCCCGCGGAGCTGCATCTCGACGAGTTGCACAGCTACGCCCAGATCTACCTCGATGGCGTCCTCGCCGGAACCCTCGACCGCCGCCTCCACCAGTCCGCGCTCTCCATCCAGCCCGCCCGCGCCGGCGCCCGCCTCGACATCCTGGTCGAGAACTCCGGCCGCGTCAACTTCGGCCGCCAGTTCCCCAATGAGCGCGCAGGCATCACCCGCCGGGTGACCCTCGGCGGTGTCGAACTCAAAGACTGGAAGATTTATCCGCTGCCCGCGCAGCCTGCGGCCTCGGCCGCATTCACGGCAGCCGCCTGCTCCGGGCCGTGCTACTACCGGGCGCTGTTTCCCGTTGACCAGCCCGCCGACACCTTCGTAGACACCCGCCAGCTCGCCAAGGGCCAGGTCTGGATCAACGGCAGCCCCCTCGGACGCTACTGGAAGATCGGGCCGCAGAGGACCCTCTACCTGCCCGCTCCCTGGCTGCACAAGGGGCAGAACGAAATGGTGGTCTTCGACTTCAACGGGCGGCCGGGGCTCACTGTTCCCTTCCCCGTCGCTCCCATCCTCGATGACCGTTCAAAATGATCAAGCGGGGTCGGCTGGCTCCGCAGGCTCGTCAGCCGGCTCCTCTTCCGCCACAACCTCAGCCTCGACCTCAGCCTCGACGACGATCTCCGCCGGCCCTTCTTCCGCGGCTTCCGTCTCTGCCTTCGGCGTCTCGTCCTCCGCCTCATCTTCCACCTGCAGGCCAAGCAGCCGGTCCACCCGGTACTCGGCCGCCTCGGCCGAAGCCAGCGCTTCTTCAATCGTCCGGCTCATCCCCGCCACATCCCCAAGCCCTGTCGAAGCCTGGCCCGCCAGGTGCAGCAACGCAGGCATCTGCATCCACCACAGCAGCTCCTCATATGCCCCGGGCACCAGGTACGCATGACCCTTCTCCTCGTGCACGCCCGTCAACCAGCGCACATCCGGGTCGTGCCACAAGACCGGCGCCAGGGCTACCCGCTCCTCGGTCGTCTCCGCCGGGGGCTGGACTGCATCCGCCTTGCCCGCTACCGTTTCAGGCTTCACCGGCGCCTCAACCTCGACGGGGGCTTCCTCGCCCACGCCCGCGCCCGTCAGCAGCACCACCTTGATGCGCGCCGCCACCCGCCAGCCTTCCTCGCCCTCGAATCCAAGCGCCGTGAAGGCCTGGGCAAACGGCTCCCTCAGCCGCAGCCGGTCAAACAGGTCCAGCGCCACGGGCTCGGGATTCTTCCCGTCAATCGACTCCGCCAGCAGCGTCAGCACGCTCCAGGCCATCACCGGGCCCCACATCGCCGTCGCTGTAAAGTGCGGGCTGGGGCTGGGCAGCATCCGCCGCGCCGCTGCCGACCACGGCGTGGGGAAGAGCGCCTCCAGCGCCGGAATCCGCATCGCCGCCCGCAGCCGCGCCCGGAACGCGGGTCCCAGCAAGCCGGGGCTGGTCGGCATCGCCGCCCCTGACCACCGCGCCGCGCCGCCCGTGCGCACAATATAGGCCCTCTGCGCCAGCCGCAGGAAGTTCTGGCAGCGCGACCAGGCCATCTCATAGAACTCGTTCCGCTCGATCTCAATCTTCTTGCTGGTCCCTGCGCCCGTCGAGCGCGGATGCTCCGCCAGGTCCGCGAATAGCCGCACGATGCCGGAGTCCAGTTGCGCCCGCAGCGCGTCATGCACCGGCTCCAGTTCCAGCGTCAGCAGCGCCTCCTCCAGGTTCGGCACGCCGCGCCCGTTCAGTTGGTCGCAGAGCCGGTCCCATGGAAACTCGGCGGTCGATTGCCGCTCTTGCCAATCCAGAAAGACGTGGCACTGGTAGGCGTGCAGGTCCAGCGTCAGTCCACGCTCCGCCAGGTCGCTGCCCCGGCGCAAGAAGTGCAGCCCGGTGAGCGAGTCGCGCCAGGCCACAACCGCACCCGCGCCTTCGCTCAGCCCCAGACCTTCCCGCAGGCGCTGCTGCCGCAACTGCGCAGCCCCCTTGTCGGCGTACGCCGCGGAAAAATCGATCGTCCCCCGCGTCGTTCCGTAGCGGTTGTTGAACACCACCAGCGCGCTTTCCTGTCCCGTCCGGTTTGAATAGGCAAAGACGTTTTCGTCCACCCGCCCGTTGTCCTGGAAGAAGTCGTAGAGCAGGAAGTTACTGCTCTCGGCAAACAGCCAGCGCCGTTGCAGCAGCGGCGCAATCTCGCGCTCATGCCGCTCCACCAGCCAGTGGTCGGCCGTCTCCTCATAGCGCGGGCGGTAGTACTCCATCCCGTACTTCTCAGTAAAGCCCTCGATTTGCCCGTGCCCAAACATTGGCAGCCCCGGCAGCGTAGCCATCAGCGCCGCCACGCCAAAGCACTTGTCTCCCTTGCCAAACTGGTCGATCGCCGTCCGCTCATCCGGATTGCTCATGAAGTTCACGTAACGCTTCATGATGTCCGGGTCAAACTCCAGCGTGTTCTTGATGACCGACCGATACTTGGCGTTGTCCTCGTCCCGCAGCATCACCATGAAGGCGCTGTTGTACACCCGGTGCATCCCCAGCGTCCTCACAAAATAGCCTTCCATCAGCCAGAACGCCTCAGCCAGCAGCAGCGTCCCCGGCACCTCTGCGGCCACGCGGTCCACCACCTCCCGCCAGAACTCGTGCGGCATGGCCCGGTTAAACTCCTCCTGGCTCATTCCGTACTCGGCGCGCGAGGGAATCGCCCCGCTCGACCCCGGACCCGGAAACCACAGCCTGTGAAAGTGCCGCTTGGCCAGCGTCATGGCCGCGTCAAACCGGATCACGGGAAACAGCCGCGCCACGTGCAGAATCGTCTGGATCACCTGCTCCCGCACCGCCGGATTCAGATAGTCAAGCTGCGCCGTGTCGTTCCAGGGAAAGCTCGTGCCGTCGTTGCCGTGGTAGATGTAGCGCGTCTCTCCGCTGGCCCGGTCCCGCCGCCGGAAAACCACCGCCGCGTCCGACTGCGAGAAGTAGTGATCGTCGATCTTGATCTCCACCCGACCATCCTGCGACAGGTCAGGCCCGTTGAAGCTGTACACCGGATAGGGAGAGTCCTGCCGCGAGATGAACCAGTCTGGATGCTCCACCACCCAAGGCGAATCGATGCCCATGTGGTTCGGCACCATGTCGCTGGCCAGCCGGATGCCATGGCGGTAGCAGCGGTCGCGCAGGTTGATGTAGGCCCCTTCGCCCCCCAGGTCCTGGGAAATCTGGTAGTCAAACAGCGAATACGCCGATGCCACGGCCTCGGAGTTGCCGCAGAGCTGCTTGATCGTCTTCGACGCCCGGCTCCGCTCCCAGATGCCGATAAGCCACAGCGAGTTCAGCCCGCGCCGCGCCAGCGTCGCCAGTTCCTCGTCCGGAATCTGGTCCAGCCGCGCAATGTGCCGCCCATACTCCCGGCTCAACTGCGCCAGCCACACAAACGTGCTCTTGGCAATCAGCACCGCATTCGGCATCCAGGCCGTGTCCGCGCTGAATTTTTCGTACTCGTGCGCCGGGTCCCCGAAGACCGGCACATCGGCCGTGGCCACCGGCCCGCCGCGATGCCCCTGGCTATGCTCCTGCCGTTGCGCGGCCGTCGTCTCCGCCGGATTGAACTGCCTCCAGACGGCCAGCTCTTCCTCGCGCAGCACCTCGCCCGCCGTCATCAGCAGCCGGTCCAGCGCATCGCCCAGCAGCGGCTTCCACAGCCGCTGGATCAACGCCAGTTGGTCGGCCAGTGAACGCGGCGCCCCTAGCGCCGGGGCCCGCAAAAGCTCCAGCAGGTTCATCGGCTTGGCGTCAGCCAGTGGAACCAGGGGGCGCGTGGCAAAGTAGTCCGGAAGTTGCTGCGTCACCTCGCGGTAAACCGTCTTCTCCGCCAGCGTCTTCTCTTCAAAAAGCTCGTCAAAGGGCTGGAAGGCCTCGTTCCGGTTTGCCGTCCACAGCATCAGCAGCTCTTCCAGGGCCGCTTCCCGGTGCGGTGTCCCCTCGGTCTGCCCTGCCAGCCACTTCTCCGGAGTCTCTTGCCCGCGAATGACCGAAATCCCCGGAAACTGCTCCACAAACGTCAACAGCATCCGGTCCAGCTCATCCGCGCCGACCTTGGCTTCAAACCATGCCAGGGCGTTCGTCATTACCTCGGGGTCAAACTCCTCGCGGTAGCGCGCCATCAGCACATGGCTCGCCTCGTCGATCAGCCCCATCGCGTAAAGCTGCCCCGCATGAACCGACAGCTCCGGATGCTTCTCCACGTCCCGGACCGTGTTCATCCGGTGGGCAAACTCCCGGCACGCGCCCATGCTGGCAAAGATCACATTCCCGGCGTAGGAAAAAAGAGACTTCGCAAACTGGTAGCGCTCACGCGCTTTGCGCGAAATATGGAACTCCATCATAAGAAGCCGATCTCCCACACGCTTATCCGGGTAGTGCCGCCGGATTGGATTGCCGCTGCCGCTTCAATCGCCGATGCCCTGCTCTTCGCTCCGGCTGACCCCCGCGAACCCGGCCAAAAGGTAAAGTAACACCATTGACGCCATCGGCGTATAGCCCCTTGATTTTATCCATGGCACTCGCATGAATCCAGGCTGTCGCCCAGCCCGGTTCCAGCCTTCCATCTCGCCCGGGATGCAAATTGACCTGACCTCGCGGCCCCACCGCGCCAGAACCCAAATCACGACCGGCCTAACCGCGCCGAAGGCGCAACGTTCGCTAGCCCCGCGCCTCAGCGTGGGTTTGGCGCAACCTCAATTCACGCGGAGTCCCGGAGGGACGGCGCAAACCAGCGAATTCTTCCCCCGGACAGGGTTCAT
This sequence comes from uncultured Acidobacteriaceae bacterium, assembly GCA_903849645.1. Classification (GTDB taxonomy): domain Bacteria; phylum Acidobacteriota; class Terriglobia; order Terriglobales; family Acidobacteriaceae; genus Telmatobacter. The sequence goes on from CAINJJ010000047.1 coordinate 72,976, forward strand.
GCGATTTCCGTTGATCTTATCTGTGCCGGCGTCCGGTGATTTGCCTTTTCGAGCGGGGAAACATCGAGTTCAGGCACTGAGGGCCCTAATCCAGCGCCTTGTGGAAGCGCAGAACCGCCGCCGTGAGCAGGGCAAACCCCAGACCCGCCATCGCCGCCATCTGCGGCCAAAGCACGTCCAGCCCTACGCCCTTCAGGTAGGTCCCCCGCAGGACCACGAGGAAATAGCGCAGCGGAATCAGGTAGCTGCACCACTGCATCCACGCCGGCATGGTGCTGATGGGGAATGAGAACCCGGAAAAGATGATGGCCGGCATGATGAAGAAGAACGCCGTCACCATCGCCTGCTGCTGCGTGGCCGAGACCGTGGAAATCAGGAGCCCCACCCCCAGCATGCACAGCAGGAACAGGAACGACCCCAGGGCCAGCACGCCGATCTGCCCGCGAAACGGCACCTGAAACCACAACGACCCCACCAGGCCAATCAGCGTGATGTCGAAGACCCCGATCAGGAAGAACGGCAGCGTCTTGCCCAGAATGAACTCCGCCGGACGGATGGGCGTCACCATGATCTGCTCCAGCGTGCCGATCTCCCGCTCCCGCACCACCGCAAACGCCGTCAGCAGCACCACCAGCACCAGGGTCAGGTTGCCGATGATTCCCGGCACAAAGAACCATCGGCTCCTCAACTCCGGGTTGTACCAGGGCCGCGCCTCCAGCCGCACCGAGGGCATTCTCTCCATCAACTGCGGCGCAATCCGGGCGATGCGGTCCTTCTGATAGTCCCCTGCGAATCCCTGCGCGATCTGCGACACGTAGCCCGAGGCGATCAGCGCCGTGTTCGAGTTGGTAGCGTCCACAATCACCTGCAGCGGCGCCGTCTCCCCCTTGCGCAGCCGCTGCGCAAAGCCCGCATCGATCTCCAGGCCCACCGTAGCCTTTCCCTCGTCGATCAGGCTCGCCAGTTGCCGGGAGTCCGTCCCTTGCGTCCGCACGTCGAACAAGCGGCTTGCCGTGAATCGCGACATCAGGTCGCGGCTCTCCTGACTATGGTCCAGGTCCACGATCGCGGTCGGCACGTGCTCGATCTCATAGGATGCCGCGTAGCCGAACACCAGCATCTGCACAATCGGCGGGCCGATCAGGATGAACCGCGTCCGCTTGTCGCGCAGCACCTGGATCAGTTCCTTGATCACGATCTGTTTGAGCCGTCCCAGCATCGGTCTGCCTCTACTCCAGCTTCTTGTGAAATGCGCGCGTTGCGGCAAAGCCCAGCACCAGCGTCATCGCCGCCAGCGGAGCCAGGTCTGAAAACAGCAGGTGCGCCGGCGTTCCCTTGAGAAATATCTTCTTAAGCACCGACACGTAATACCGCGCCGGCACAATGCGGGTAATCCACTGCACCGCCACCGGCATCTGCTCGATGGAGAACACAAACCCCGACAGCAGAAACGCCGGCAGGAACGTGATAATGAGCGCAATCTGGCTGGCCGCAAACTGGCTCTTGGCCACCACAGAGATCAGAAACCCCAGCGAAAGCACCACCACCAGAAACATGGCCGAGCTCGCCAGCAACACCGTGAACGATCCGCGGAACGGCACGTGAAACCAGAAGATCGCAATCAGCGCGCACACCACCACGTCCAGCATTCCCAGCACAAAATAGGGCGCGAGCTTGCCTGCCATGATCTCCAGCGCGCTCACCGGGGTTGAGATCAACTGCTCCATCGTGCCCCGCTCCCACTCCCGCGCAATGGTCAGCGAGGTCAGAAACGCGCCAATCACCGACATCACCAGAGCCAGGACGCCAGGAATGATAAAGGCGCTGCTCTCCAGGTCCTCGTTGTACCAGGTGCGCGTCTCCACCGCGACCCCGGCCGGCGTCATCGCCACGCCCTGCCTGCGCAGCCACTCCACCTGCACCCGCGCCGAATAGCCCTCAACCACCGCCTGCGCATAGCCCATCAGCACATTGGCCGTGTTGTCGTCCGTGCCGTCCACCACCGCCTGCACCTCGGCCGCGCGCCCGTCTCCCAGCCGCTGGGCATAGTCCCAGGGAATCACAATGCCCATCTTGGCGTCGCCCTTGTCCAGAGCCCGCGTCAACTCCGTATAGCTTTCCGCCACGCGCTCGATGTGAAAGTAGCCGCTGGCCTGAAATCGCTTGAGCAGATCCTGGCTCTGCTGGCTCCCATCCTGGTCGTACACATAGATCGGCAGCCCCTTCAAATCGAGATTGACGCCATAGCCAAACAGCAGCATCAGCGTGGCCGGCATGATGACCACAATGAACAGGCTGCGCGCATCGCGGAAGATCTGGATGACTTCCTTCCGCGCCACCGCCATCATGCGTGTCAGGCTCATGGCTTCCGCTCCCCGCTCCTGTCGCCGCCGGTGGTCAGCGACACGAACACATCCTCCAGGCTGGGGCGAATCTTCTCCATGCGAGTGACTTTGATTGAACGCGCCGCCAGGTAGCTCTCCAACCGCGGCATCGCCTCGGCGGCATCGCCCACCACAAGATGCAGCGCGTTGCCAAACACCGCCGCATCCACCACCCCCGGAGCCTGCAGCAGCGCTTCCACGGCGTCGCCCAGCGGCTCGCACTCCACCAGCAACAACTCGCCACGCATCGAGCCCCGCTTCAGCTCCGAGGGCGTTCCCAGCGCCACCATGTCGCCATGAAAGATCAGCGCCAGCCGGCTGCAGTACTCCGCCTCTTCCATGTAATGCGTGGTCACAAACACCGTGACACCCTCGCTCGCCATCTGGTGAATCAGGTCCCAGAACTGCCGCCGCGTAATCGGGTCGACCCCCGACGTCGGCTCGTCCAGAAACAGCACCGGCGGCTTGTGCAGCACGGCGCAGCCCAGCGCCAGCCGCTGCTTCCATCCCCCCGGCAGCGTGCCCGTCATCAACCTTTCCTGCCCCTTCAGGTTGGCCATCTCCAGCGCCCACCCTATGCGCTCATTGAGCGCGCTCGACGGCACACTATAGAGCCCCGCAAACAGCCGCAGATTCTCAATCACCGTCAGATCGTCATAGAGCGAGAACTTCTGCGACATGTAGCCGATGTTCTGCCGTACCTTCTCCGGCTGGCTAGCCACGTCATGGCCGGCCACCGTCGCCCGTCCGGACGTCGGCTTCAACAGCCCGCACAGCATTCGAATGGTGGTGGACTTGCCCGCGCCGTTCGGCCCCAGGAACCCGAAGACCTCGCCCTTGCGCACCGCCAGGCTGATGCCGTTCACGGCCACAAAGCCGCCGAACCGCTTCACCAGCTTCTCCACCACCACCGAGTTGGGCACCACCGAGTTGGGCTGCTCAACCATGCGTGCCCGCTCCCGCGCTCACCGCGTCCACAAATAAATCCTCAATGGTCGGGGCCACCTGGCTCAGCGTGTCAAATGGAATCTGCGCGCCCTTCAACAGCGCGGCAAACTCCGCCATGCGCCGCCCCGCGTCATCCACCACAATGTGCACCCCATCGCCCGTCAGCAGCAGGCTGGAGATGCCTTCCGCCCTCTCCAGCGCCGCCCTCACCCGCCGCGGCTCCGGCGCAACAATCGACACCACGCCCTTGCCCATCCCCGCCTTGAGGTTGGCCGGCGTGTCGCAGAACAGCAGCCTGCCCCTGTCCATCAGCGCCACGCGATGGCAGCGCTCCGCCTCGTCCAGATAGGCCGTTGAAGTCAGAATCGCCACGCCCTCCGCCACTAGTTCATACAAGATGCGCCAGAAGTCGCGCCGCGAGACCGGGTCCACCCCCGTCGTCGGCTCGTCCAGCAGAATCACCTTCGGGCGATGAATCAGAGCGCACACCAGGCCCAGCTTCTGCTTCATGCCGCCCGACAGCTTGCCCGCCAGGCGCCTGCGAAACTCGGCCATCCCCGCCGCAGCCAGCAACTGCGCCGACCGCTCCTCCCGCTCCGCCCTCTTGACCCCGAAAAGGTCCGCATAGAAGCGAATGTTCTCGTCCACCGTCAGGTCTTCATAGAGCCCGAACCGCTGCGGCATATAGCTCAGCGCGTGCTTGGCGCCCTCGGGGTCGCGCGCCACGTCAAAGCCCGCCACCGTCGCCCGCCCGCTGTCCGGCGGCAGAATCCCCGCCAGCATCCGCAGCGTCGTCGTCTTCCCCGCCCCGTCCGGTCCAACCAGTCCAAAGATCTCCCCCGCCCGCACGTCAAAGCTCACCGCATCCACGGCGCGCACGGCCGCGAAGCACTTCCCCAGCCCCTGCGCCACAATCGCGGAATGTGCCGGCTCCATCATCGCTTCGCCGCACCCTCGGCCGCGCCCGCCAGCTCCACATGCGCATCCGCCGGCATGCCCGGCTTCAACTCGTGGTTGGCATTGTCGATGTCGATCTTGATGCGGTACACCAGCGTCACCCGCTCCTTGTAGGTCTGCACGCTCTTGGGCGTGAACTCCGCAGTGGAAGCGATGAACGCAATCCGCCCGTGATACTGCCTGCCCGGATAGGTATCGGTGGTGACCGTCGCCTCCTGCCCCCAGTGAATCCGCCCCAGGTCCGTCTCCGGAATGTAGGCGCGCAGCCACAGGTGATTCAGGTCGGCCAGCGAGACCACGGGCGTCCCCGGCATGGCCACCTCGCCCAGCTCCGCCTGCCGCACCGTGACAACCCCCGCGGCCGGCGCGCGCAGCGTCAGATAGCCCAGATTCACCCGCGACAGCCCCAGGGTCGCCCCCGCCTGGTTCAGGTTTGCCCTGGCAATGGCCACATCTTCCTTGCGGCTTCCCTCCCTGGCTTCGCTGTACCGCTCTTCGGCCGCATGAAGTCCCGCCTGCGCGCGCTTCAGCGCCGTCGCCGCCAGGTCCCGCTCCTGCGCGGAGACCTCGTCCCTTGCAAACAGCTTTTGCGCCCGGTCGCTGTCCAGCTTCTTCTCGTCCACGTCCGCCTGCGCGTCCACCACGCTCTGCGCGGCCGCCTTGATCTCCTGTTCGCGGGCGCCGGCCATGGTCAACGCCAGGTTCTTCTCCCGCACCTCCACCGCGGTTTCGTCCATGCGGATGCGCTGCCGGTAGTCCGCGTCTTCCAGCCGCGCCAGCAGCGCGCCCTCCGCCACCTCCTGGCCCTCTTCCACCGGAAGCTCCACAATGCGCCCCTGCACCTTGAAGCTCACCTGGCTCTCGTGCGCCTCAACGTTGCCGGAAAGCGTCAACTGGTTCGTCGCCACCGGCTTGCTTGTGAGCCGCGGATAAAAATAGACCCCCGCGGCAATCGCCGCAGCCAGCAAAACCAATCCAACGATCGCTCGCTTCATCGCTCCTGCCCTCCCCTCGAAAACCTCGACCCTCGGGCGCCCCAGGTCCCTCGCATTTGGGGACCTGGGAAACCGCAAGACCTCTGCCGCCACTCCGCCTATTTACCGCCCGCAAACCGCGCAATATTCCTCGCCGTGTCCCCCAGCGCGCGCGCCAGGGCAAACTTCGCATCCACATGGCTTGATACGGCCACAATGTAGTTTTCCTCTGCCCGCGCCAGCTCGTCCTGCGCCGTCACAACCTCCACGTTGTTGGCCCGGCCCTGATCAAACCGGTCCTGCGCCAGTTCCAGCTCCCGCCGCGCCAGTTGCTGCCCCTCCGCCGCGACGCTGACCTGCTCCGCCGCGGAGTCCAAATTCAGGAGCGCCTCGCGAATCTCCTCTTCCACGCCGCGCTTCAGGTCGGCAATCCGGTCCTCCAGCGCCTTTCTCCGGCTGGCCAACTCCACCGCCTCTCCGTCCCGGTCCCGGTCAAAGAGCGTGAAATCCACCTGCCCCTGGATCAGCCCGGTCCCCTTGATTCCCCCGAGGCTTCGCCCGATGCCCCCATAGTTCCCATTCACGCTCAGCTTGGGAAGCCAGCGCGCATGGTTGGCCTTCTGCTGCTCTTCCAGGCTCTGCCGCTGGCTGGCCAGGGAGCGATAGTCGGCCCGCTCGGCCAGCGCGCTCTCCGCCAGGCTCTCCACTCCCGCCTGCGTCAGCGGCTCAAAGCGCAGAGCTTCGCCCAGTTCCAGCGGCGTCCCTGGGCTCATGCCCAGGTCGCGCGCCAACTCCAGCAGCCCCTGCCGCAACTGGTTCTGCGCCAACAGCAGCGCTTGCCGGTCGTTGGCCCGCTGCACCTCGGCCCGCAGCACATCCACGCCCGTCGCCGTCCCCGCGTCGTGCCGGTCCCGGGCCAGCTTCAGCAGCGCGTCCGCGTCCCGCACCCGCGACTGAGCCGCCTCCACCCGCGCTGCCGCCGCCTCTCCATTCAGGTAGAGCCCCGCCGTCAAGCGCACAATCTGGTCCCGCGCATCCTGCACGTCCAGCTTGTCCGCCTCCAGCGTTCGCTCCGCTGCCTTCACCCCATGGGCGCTCGCCCGGTCGATCAGGTTCTGCTGCGCATACACGCGAAAGTCATAGTTCGAAAACGGCCCCACCACGTCCGGGGTGCCCGGAAACGAAATCCCGAAGGCGCGCAGATTCCTGTTTTGCGAGTTCGCGTAGCTTTGCAGGCTCACCCGCGGCAGCCGCCATGCGGAGTCGCGGCGCATCCGCGTCCCCTCCGCCTCCTCCACCCGCGCCCCGGCCACCAGCCCATTCACATTGGCGGCCAGCGCCTTCTCGATCGCGTCCTGCAGGCTCAGACGGTAGGGCGCCGGACCCTGCGCCGCCGCCCGCGCCGCTCCCGCGCCCATCAGTTGCGCCATCAACACAAACGCCGCTCCGGCAAACCGGGTTCTCCCTCGCATCACGCCCGCCCTCCGCTCGCGCTCGCCACCGCGCGCCAGAAATGCTCAAAACTCTCTTCCACCCGCGCCGCCAACGATGGCTGTCCATCCAACGACCACAACAGCATCGTTCCCATCAGCGCCTGCTGAAACTGCACCGCCACGGCCTCCTTGTTCAGCCGCGCGTCAATCTCCCCACGCCTCTGCCCCTGCTCCACGTACTCCGCAATCGCCCTGCGGCCGGCCACCATCCGGCCGCTCACCAGCTCCCGCACCACAGCGCTGGCCAAAAATGCCGAGATCGCCGCCCGCGCCAGCTCCGGGCTGCGCCCAGGCTCCTCCGCGAGCTCCAGGGCCAGGCCACGCAGCACCGACCGCACCGGCCTCTCCCCCTGGGCAATCGCGGCCGCACAGCCCAGGATCCGCGCCACCTGGATCTCCGCCATCACCCCCAGCACGTGGTCCTTGGTCTCGAAGTAGTTGAAAAACGTTCCCTTGCCCACGTCCGCGGCCTCGGTAATCTCCTCCACCGTCACGCTGGGAAAGCCGCGCTCGGCAAACAGCTTGAGCGCGCAGCGAAACAGCCTTAGCCGCGTCTCGGCGGACTTGCGCCCGCGCCGTCCCGTGCCGGTCGCCTGCCCCGCGACCACCGCCGCGATGGACCGGTCGAGCGAGCCGCCTGTCTCTTTTTGACTAGGATTCATTTTCGTCTTGCACTCATTTTTGACTTCCAGTCATATTTAATGCCGGCGACATACTCTTGTCAATCCCGGCTCCGGTTGCCTCCCCCCTCCCCTCCCGGCGACAATGAACCCAGGTTGATCCGCTTCCCTTCAATCAACCCCGGAGGTTCCAATGCGTAAATGGACTTTGCTTCTCCTGCTTGCCGTCGCCGCCACCTGCATGGCCGCGCCCGCCAAAAGCATCTATGACTTCACGCTCGACACCATTGACGGCAAGCCCGTCAACTTCAGCAGCTTCCAGGGCAAGGTTGTCCTCGTGGTCAACGTGGCCAGCAAGTGCGGCTTCACCCCGCAGTACGCCGGACTCGAAGCGCTCTATGAGAAGTACAAGGACCGCGGCCTGCTCATCGTCGGCATCCCCGCCAACAACTTCATGGCCCAGGAGCCCGGCACCAACGAAGAGATCAAGAAGTTCTGCTCCAACAAATACAACGTCACCTTCCCCATGATGTCCAAGGTCTCCGTACTGGGCGCCGATCAGGCTCCCCTCTACGCCTTCCTGACCGACAAGACCGCCAATCCGCAGACCGGCGGCGACATCAAGTGGAACTTCACCAAGTTCCTCTTTGATCGCCAGGGCAAGCCCGTTGCCCGCTTCGAGCCAGCCACCACGCCCGACTCGCCCGAAGTCACCGCCGCCATCGAATCCGCCCTCGGCAAGTAGCTTTCGCGGAGCAAATCCCTTTGCCCGGTTAGATCTGCGGCACCTGTGGGGCTCTTCCTTGGAAGGGCCCCCGCGCTCTTCCTCCTAATTTGTAGGTTTCTTCCCCGGTGGCGTGCGCGTCCATCCGCGCGGCTTATTCGTGCCCGACGCGCTCGACGCCACACCGCTTCCTGCCCCCAGCCGCAATCCACAACCCCTCCTTCTGGTATCCTTGGCTTACAGCGGAATCAAAGCCGATCTACCCGGTTGCCACCCATCAGAGCGTTCCTTTTGTTTCAGAGGATTCAGCTTTGAATGTTGTTTCAGGGCCGCTTTGACTCGGATCCCGCCCTTGCAAGCATCATGCGATGGTTATTGATTGCACTTCTCGTCTCGGTTGCCGCACTGCTTATCGCAGCTGCCGCATTGGCGCGTCACATCCGGCTCCATCATGCGAGAACACACTCCAATCCTGACCTGAGTCCCGTGCGCACCCCGGGTTCAGCCAAGGGCAATGACGTGGAAAAATAGGCTCGGGGCATCCAACCCACTCCGCCCCCAAGGAAGCTTCGATGAACACAGATATCTCGGTTTCACAGGCCCCCATTGCCGCCCCCGCCGCATGGCTGCGTCCCGTCGGCGTCGCGGTGGCAGCCAGCGCGTTTGTGGCCGCATGCGCACACGTTGCCCTCCCGCTGGGATTCACCCCGGTCCCGCTGACCTTCGGCCCCTTCGCCGTTCTTCTCGTCGGTCTCCTGCTTTCCCCGCGCCTGGCCGCCGCTTCTCTGGCCGCCTATCTGGCCGAGGGCGCTCTGGGACTGCCTGTCTTCGCGCCCGGCCCACTGGGCGCCTCCGGCTTTGCCCACCTGCTTGGGCCCACCGCCGGCTACCTGCTTGCCTATCCCGCCGCCGCCGCCCTCGTCTCCGCTCTCTGGCGTCGCGCCGGACGCTCCTTCCCAGCCGCCCTGGCCGCTGCCTCCGCTGGCAGTTTCGCCATCCTCTTCTGCGGCGCACTTTGGCTTGCTGTTCTGAGCCACTCCTCGGTCTCTGCCGCGCTTGGGCTCGGCTTGCTGCCCTTTTTGCCCGGAGATGCCCTCAAAGTGGTCGCCGCCGCCGCGCTGGCTCATCGCTTCCAGCGCCTCCGCCGCCATTCCAGCTAGTTCGAATCAACCCCCACGGCTCCACTTCGTCGAAAGGACCTTTCTTGCCTGTGAGCACTCCCCCCTCTGATCTCAAAAGCCCTGGCGCCACCATCGACATCTCCATCGCCCATAGCCCCGACTCCGATGACGCCTTCATGTTCTACGGCCTGGCCACCAACAAGGTCCGCGTCCCCGGCTATCGCTTCTCCCACACCCTCTGCGACATCGAGACGCTCAATCGCCGCGCCGAGACCGAGGCCTTCTTTGACGTCTCCGCCATCAGCTTCCACGCCTACCCCTATGTGCAGGAGAACTACACCCTCATGGGCTGCGGCGGCAGTGTGGGCGAGGGCTACGGCCCCATGGTTGTCTCCCGCGGGCCTCTGACTCATGACGACCTGCGCCGCATCAAGATCGCCATCCCCGGCACCCTCACCACGGCCTATCTCGCCCTCAAGATCTTCAACCCCGAGTTGCAGACCGAGGTCGTGCCGTTTGACCAGATCATTCCCGCCATCCTGGCTGGAACCTACGATGCCGGGCTCATCATCCACGAGGGCCAGCTCACCTACTCCACCTCCGGCCTTTACAAGGTCCTGGACCTCGGCGTCTGGTGGCGCGAGACCACTGGCCTTGTGCTGCCCCTGGGCGGCAACGCCATCCGCCGCTCGCTGGGCGCAGACAAGCACAAGATCATCTCCCTGGCCCTGCGCAACTCCATCCAGCACGCTCTGGACAACCGCGAGCAGGCCCTTGAATACGCCATGCAGTTTGCCCGCGACCTCGACACCCGCCTGGCCAGCCGCTTTGTGGCCATGTACGTGAACGACCGCACCCTCGACTACGGCGCCGACGGCCGCGAGGCCATCCGCAAACTCCTTGACATGGGCTTCGAGCGCGGGATCATTCCCATCGCCCCCAAGGTCGATTTCGTCGACTGATTCCGGCGCCGAAATCCGGTCAAGCGCCTGCACATGGATCGACCACATCGGCTTGCGCTGTGCTCTGGACCGCCTTCACAGCCGGCGCAACCGAGGCAAGGCGCGGCAAGAGTGCGCCCATGCCGGGCGCACACAAAAATGGGCGGCAAGTTTAACCTTGCCGCCGCCCGTCCCTGGGTTGTCTTGAAGTTACCGCAGTGTTGCTAAACTCTGTCTCCCGGCGTCCCTGGTCCCTGGTCCCTGGTCCCTGCGTTTCTTACTGCAACAACTTGGTCACTTCCTGCTGCACGCTGTTGGCCTGCGCGAGCGCAGCGATGCCGGTCTGGCTCAGAATCTCGTACTTCGACATGTTCGACGTAGCCGAGGCATAGTCCGTGGCCTTGATGGCGTTTTGTGCGGAGACCACATTCTCCTGCTGGGTGGTCATCACCTGGCTGATCGAGTTGAGCGTGTTGATCTGCGCGCCGATGTACCCGTCCTGCCCGGCCACATAGGTGATTGCCTTGTTCAGCAGCGTCAGCGTGGACTGCGCATTCGAGGTGCTGGTCAGCGAGGTGCCGCTGAGGTCCACGGAACCGCCTGCCGTATAGCTGATGGTGGCCACGCCGCCGGTGGCGCTTACGTCCTGCGTCAAGGTGGAGGCAGCGGTGGAGGGAGCGGCCACGCCCAGCGTGAAGACCTGGCCTGTGGACGAATCGTATACCAGGTCGGTGGCCGCATTGGTTGTATCCTGGCTCAACCCCACATGATAAGTGCCCGGTGTTGGCGTGGTGCCCGCGTTGACTGAACCCTGGATGATGATGCCGGTCTCGTTTTCATTGGCCGCTCCGCCGGCGGCCGTCACCGCCGAAGCCCCTGCCTGCAGCGCCGTGCCGAAGCTCGCCGTCAATCCCAGCCCCGCGTTGTTGATGGCGTTGATCAGGCCCTGCGCCGTGTTGGCCGCGCCGGTCACCGTAATGGTGGTTGTGGCCGTGTTGGAAGTGCCCGCCACCAGATACGTCACGTGCAGAGAGGTGGTGCCCGCGGCCGCCAGCGTGTCTGTCGATTGCGCGTTCTTCGCGGCCGTCGAGAGGTTCACAAACACGTTGGTCTGGCCATTGGTGTAGCCCATGGTTCCGCCCGAGTCGCCCAGCGTGCTCGAACTCAGCGACGAAAACATCAACTGGTCCACGGACGAACCTTGAGAGGATGAGTCGCCAGTGTAGATGGCCACGGTTCCGCCGGTGAACACCTGCTGCTGGTTGTAGGTGGTCGTCGAGCCGATGTTGTTGATCTCGGAGAGGATGGATGTATATTCCTGGTTGGCCGCGGCTTCCTGGGATGCGTTGAGCGTGCCGTTGGAAGCCTCGGTGGCCAGCGAAACCGCACGGTTCAACAGGTTGGTCACCTGCAGCAGGGCGCCATCCGCCACATGCAGCAGCCCGCCGCCCTCGGTCGAGTTGGTGGTCGACTGCGTGAGAGCGGTCGAGTTGGCCTGCAGTCCGTTCACCAGCGAGAGGCCGGCCGCGTCGTCAGCCCCTGAGTTGATCTTCGATCCCGAGGACAACTGCTGCAACACGGTCTGCAGGCTGTTGTTCGTGTTGTTCAGGTTGTTCTCTGCGTAGATCGCCGACAGGTTGTTCAAAACACCAAGGGCCATTTGAATTCACTCCTTCGCGGATGCCCTTCTGCGCCCCTGCCCGCCCGCGATCTCTCACGCGCCGGGCCCCCGATTTGTCGGGTCAGGCCTTGCTGCATCCACCCCATTCATCGGTCCGGCGCAAAATAACTTTAGTCATAAAATTCCTGCCCCTCTTCTCTGTTTCTGTCGCGTCGCCGAGCAGCTTGTCGCGCTCCCGGTCACGCGCTGTCTGGAATCGCTGCACGGCCTGTCCCATTGCGCTCCACGCGCCTGTCCAGCTTCGCAACAGTCCAGCGCCCTGCCCGCCGGGTCCATGGTCGCCGCGAACGCGCAAAAAAGCGGCAGGAGGATCGCCCCTGCCGCCACCGGTCTTCAAGTACAACCGCATTTGTTCTCTGCCTGAAACTCAACTGAGAAAGGGCAACTTAGAGGACTTCTCCCAGCGCCGGGGCTCCCGGTCCATCCTCGTCCGGACCGTCGTTTAGACTGCCCTGCGGTCCGGGTGGTGGAGCCGGTGGGGGCGCCTGGTCACTGCCGCCCTGCGCGTCCGGCCTGCGCATCCGCGGCCCGCGCATCTCCGGTCCGCGCCCGCCGGGTCCCATCTCGCGGCGCTCCTCGCGGCGGCTGCCTCGCTCGGCCTGCAACTGCTTCCACTGCTCCGGGGTCAGCTTGCCGCGAATGGCCAGCAGAAAGCGCGCGTTCGCCTTTTCCAGCTCCGCCCTGGCCTGGGCCACGCGGTCAATCTGCGCCAGGATCTTGGCCTCGTTGGGCTGGTCGTCCTTCATCAGCGGTTCCATCTCCAACTCTGCCTTTTCGACGTTGCCGCGGAGGTCCACCAGCTTTTCGCGATGCCCCAGCAGAATTCCGTCCATCGCCTTGCGCTGCTCGTCGGTCAACTTCAGCTTCTCCACCATTGCGGCGTCGTTCCACCAGCGCCCGTGGCTGCCCTGGGGCCCGAGAGCCTTTTCAAACGGGGGCCGATGGTCCCCGAACCCTGGATGTTCGCCCATTCCGCCGCCAGGCATCTGTGCCCCTGCCAGGGCCCCCACCAACGCAAATCCTGCAATCGCTACTCCCAGCCGCAGTGCCATTGATACGTTCATCGCCTTCTCCTTGCCCTCCATTTCCGGAGGGGTTCTGGTTTGTGAATTCGCTAACTAGCGGGACTCGTCCTCGGCCATCAACCGAGCCAGCGGCTCCATGGCGCTCGGCACCTCACGCGCTACGTCGCTGTCCACCCTGGCCAGCAACTCTTCTTCTTCCCGCGCCCGCTCGGCCGCGGCCAGCTTCTGCTGCTCCGCCGCGCGCGCCGCCGCCATCCGCGCCAACTCCTGGCGATGATGCTGCTCAAACAGCCCTCCGGAGACGCTTCCGGCCACCAGGACGCACCCCAATGCCCATCCCGCCGCCAGCCGCCCGGTTCGATGCGGCTTCCGCGCCTCAACCGTCCGCGGCCGGCTCAGCGCCGACTCGCTCCAGGCATGGACGCTCTGCTTGAACTGCCTCAGCGCAAGCTCCAGTTCCGCATCCAGTGCAGCACCCTGGCCCGTCTTCATCCCGTCCAGCGCCCCGCCCTCAAAATCGTCCTTCAAGTTCATCGCTTCCCCCCCAATTGCATGCGCACCCGCGCCAGCGCCCGCGAAAGATGCGCCTTCACCGTGCCCTCGTTCAACCCCGTGGACCCGGCAATTTCGCTCAGTTCCAACTCTTCGACATAGCGCAGCAGAAACACCGTCCTCTGCCGCTCGCTCAGCCCTTCCACTGCCTTCCACACCTGGCCTACCCGCTCCTGCGCCAGCAGTTTCTGCTCGGCTGAACTCTCGCCGCTCGGCAGCCACTCGCTGGCCTCGTCCAGGTCCACGCTGTTGTTCTGCGTCTGACGCCAGAACTGCAGCCGCCGGTTCCGCCAGTGGTCCTTCTGCAGATTGATGGCGATGCGCATCAGCCAGGTCATGGCGCTCGACTCGCCGCGAAAGCTCGCCCAGTTGCGATGAGCCTTCAAGAAACACTCCTGCGTCAGCGTCTCCGCCAGATCGATGTCGCGCGTGGACGAAAGCAGAAAACGGAAGATCTGCTGCCGGTGCGCCGTCACCACAGTCGAGAACTCGTCAGCGGCAATCTCGTGCGCCATGCTATTGCTCTTCGGTTCCCATGTTGTGCAGGCTGCCATCACACAGGTAGACGCCCGCTCTGTCCGCGAGTTTACCGCCCGTCTCGGATTCCTTGCGAATTTCGCCTTCGGTCTGGATGCAATTGGCGTTGCAAGCGCGAAGTTGCAGTGATCGAGGGGGATTCGTCCACTGGAGGGAGGAACCCTGCTCGGGGCAGGATCGAGGGACGCAGATGCAATCGCGTTTGCAGTGGAATCAACGGGAAATCGCTGAATTTGAGCGCCGCCGTTGCGGCTTGTCCCCGCCCGTTCCTTACAGCTTCTCCAGATGGCGAAAGCCGCCGGTCCCCACCAGCATCAGCGTGAAGAGCAGGAAGTTGTAGCAGGCGTGAACCACCACGCTGGCCGCCAGCGAGCGCGACGCGAGGCGCGTCCAGCACAGCACCAGGCTCACCGCGACCAGCATCACAAACGGGCCAACCGCGTGCCCCGTCTGCTCTGCATGCATGGCCGCGAAGGGCACGCTGGTGCAGATGGAGCCGATAACCATGGCCGCCAGCGACCACTGCGCATGACCGTCGGCGGCCAGCGGTCTCGGCGGCTCCTTCTTCACTTTCTCCGTCACCCAGTCGGCAGCGGTACAGAGGGCCGGCAGCAGAAAGCCGCGAAAGAAAAGCTCCTCAAAGAAAGGCGCAAACGTGACCCCGAAGGCGAACATCAGCCAGGGTGTGCCGGCCACCTTCATGATCTTGTCAATCGGCGCATCCTTCTGCGTCGGCATAAGCATTCCGTTGACCAGCGCAAGCACAAAACAGGCAAAGGCGGCTCCGAGGAGCCGGTTGCGCAGGCGCAGCGCGGTGGCGCCGTTCCATGCCAGCCCATCAAAGAATCCCCTATCCCACAGAGGCGGATAGAGCAGCAGGCATCCCCCGAGCATGAAGATGTAAATCAGTCCCTGGCTTCCCAGGGTGTAGCGGATATCGGCCATCGCCTGTTTCGAGTTAGCTATGCCGAAAAGATGAAAGTAGAGAGCAGAGCGGGTGAGGAGAGTGGCGGCGAGGACGGCAAAAAACGCCGGGAGCCCAAGTATGCAAAGGTGCCCAAAATTGGGTATGCGCCCCGGCCCGGAAAACCGCGGCTGCGGGGCTGATTGAATCGGTTGAGATGCGAACTCTGGCGGGGCAGCCTCTTCCAACGCCGCTGCCTCGCTCGACGCATCAACATCGGCGGCCTCGCCCGGCTCCTGCGCAAACAGATGCGCGCGCTCCTCGAAGCCCTCGTCCCCACTCATGGCTGCCCTGTCTTCTTCTTGCGCGCCGGCCTTTTGGCCGCCGTTTTCTTTGCGGCTGTCTTCTTGACGGCTGCCTTCTTCGCGGCCCCCGCGCCTTTGGCCTTCGATCTTGCGGCCGCAGGCGCCTCAGCGGCTTCGCTCGGCGCAACCTCTTCCTCCAGGTCCAAAGGCACCAGGCGACCGTCCGCGGAAGTGTAGTAGCGCGCCAGAAACTGCCCTGTATACGAGCCTGGCGTGGCTGCAATCTTCGCCGGCCGCCCCTCGCCCACAATCCTGCCGCCGTCCTCGCCGCCCTCCGGCCCCAGGTCCAGAATCCAGTCCGCGTTGCGAATCACGTCGAGGTTGTGCTCGATGATGATGACGGTATTGCCCAGGTCGGCCAGCCGGTGCAGCACCTCCAGCAGCTTGCGCACGTCGTCAAAATGCAGCCCGGTCGTGGGCTCGTCCAGCAGGTAGAGGGTGCGGCCTGTCTGGCGCTTTGAGAGCTCGCGCGCCAGCTTCATGCGCTGCGCCTCGCCGCCTGAGAGCGTGGTTGCGCTCTGCCCCAGGTGCACATAGCCCAGGCCCACATCCACCAGGGTCTGCAGCTTCTGCTTCAGTTGCGGCACATCGGCAAGCACCGTGAGCGCGTCCTCAATCGTCAACTCCAGGATGTCCGCAATCGAGTGCCCGTGAAACTTCACGGCCAGCGTCTCCTGGTTGTAGCGGCGTCCGTTGCACACCTCGCACTGCACGTAGACATCGGGCATGAAGTTCATCTCGATGCGCCGCTGCCCGTCGCCTTCGCACGCCTCGCACCGGCCGCCGCTGACGTTGAAGCTGAAGCGGCCCGGCTTGTAGCCGCGCTCGCGCGACTCCGGCATCATGGCGAAGAGGTCGCGAATGGGCCCAAAGACCTGGGTATAGGTTGCGGGGTTGGAGCGCGGCGTGCGACCAATCGGCGACTGGTCGATGCGCACCACCTTGTCCAACTGCTCGGCGCCCTCCAGCGACTCGTGCGCGCCCGGCTCCTCGCGCGAGCCATAGATGGTCTTGGCCAGCGAGCGGTAGAGGATGTCGTTGATCAGCGTGCTCTTTCCGCTGCCGCTCACACCGGTCACGACCGTCATGACGCCCAGCGGAATGCGAATGTTCACATCCTGCAGGTTGTGCTCGCGCGCGCCGGTCACCGTGAGCCATTTGCCGGTCAGGGGGCGCGGTTTTTCCCGGTGCAGAATGCCGGCGGCTCCGGAGAGATACCGTCCCGTCAGCGACTCCGGGCAGGCCATGATCTCCTCCGGCGTGCCCTGCGCCACCACGTAGCCGCCCAGCCTGCCCGCGCCCGGTCCCAGGTCCAGCACATAGTCGGCGTGGCGGATCGTATCTTCGTCGTGCTCCACCACCAGCACCGTATTGCCCAGGTCGCGGAGCCGGATGAGCGCCTCAATCAAGCGCATGTTGTCGCGCTGATGCAGCCCGATGGACGGCTCATCGAGCACATAGAGCACTCCGCGCAGGCGCGAGCCGATCTGTGTGGCCAGGCGGATGCGCTGGCCCTCGCCGCCCGAGAGCGTGGCCGCGTTGCGGTCAAGCGAGAGATACGTCAAACCAACGGCGCACAGAAACTCCAGCCGCTCCACCACCTCGCGCCGGATGCGCTCGGCCACGAGCAGTTCGCGCGCCGTAAAACTCAGGTTGATGGCCGCCGACAGCGCGCGGTTCAGCGGCAGCGCCGTGAAGTCGGCAATCGAGAGGCCGCCGATCTTCACCGCCAGCGACTCCGGGCGCAGCCTCTTGCCGCGGCACACCGGGCAGGGCGTGGCCGACATGAAGTTCATCATGTACTCGCGGTAGCCGTCGCTGCGCGCCTCCTCGATCGAATCGCGGAGAAAGCTCAGCACCCCATGAAATCCGGTGCGCGGGGCCTCTCCCTTGGGCGGCCCATACACCAGGATGTGCTGCTGCCTGGCGGGCAGATCCTCAAACGGCGTCTTGAGGTCGATCTTGTACCTTTCCGCCGCCAGGTTGAGGAGCTTGAGAAGGTACTGCGACGAAGAACCCGGTCCCAGGCCGCCGTCCAGCAGGGGCTTCGACCAGTCCGTAATGACCTTGGCGGGGTCAAGATCATAGAGCGAGCCCAGCCCGTGGCACTCCGGGCAAGCGCCAAAGGCGGAGTTGAAGCTGAAGCTGCGCGGCTCCAGCTTGGGCACGTCCAGGCCGCAGTCCGGACAGGCCATGGAGGAAGAAAACAACTGCTCCTCGCCGCCCGCGACGGCCACCAGCACAAGCCCGTTTGCCAACTGAAGGGCCTTGGCCACGGCGGCATCCAGGCGCTTCTCCAGGGAGGGCTTGCCCGGCGGCGGGGGCGGCGCTCCGGCGGGTGGGTTTTTCAGCAGGATCCGGTCGATCACCGCTTCGACGTTGTGGTTCTTGCGGCGGTCTAGCGGCAGGGGCTCGGAGAGCTCCCGCAGTTCGCCGTCCACACGGGCGCGAAAGCCCTGCTGATCCAGTTGGTCGAGCATTTCCCGGAACTCGCCCTTGCGCCCGCGGACGATGGGGGCCATGATCGTGACCCGCTCGCCCATGCCGAGTTCCAGGATGCGCTGGACGATCTGCTCGGCGGTCTGCCGCGTGATGGGCCGTCCGCAGTTGGGGCAGTGCGGCGTGCCGACTGATGCAAAAAGCAGGCGCAGATAGTCGTAGATCTCGGTAATGGTGCCGACCGTTGAGCGGGGGCTCCGGCTGGTGGTCTTCTGCTCGATTGAAATGGCCGGGCTCAGGCCCTCGATGGAATCCACATCCGGGCGCTCAATCTGGTCAAGAAACTGCCGCGCATAGGCCGACAGCGTCTCCACGTAACGGCGCTGGCCCTCGGCATAGATGGTGTCAAACGCGAGCGAGCTCTTGCCCGAGCCGGACAGCCCGGTGACCACCGTCAGCGTATTGCGCGGAATGCGCACGTTGATGTCGCGCAGGTTGTGCTGCCGTGCCCCGCGCACCGAGATGTGTGTAATAGCCATGTTGGGTCAATTGGGAAGTGGTGGGAACTGGAAGGGCAGGCAACCCGCCAGCGGCAAGTTTGCATCCCTCCAGGGGTATTCTATTGGTCAATAGAATCAAGGGTCAACGAAGCGCCCTTTTCTGAGACAATCGCAGGGACGATGGACAAGAGGGCCAGACACTGGCCCTTGCAAAAGAGTGCAAAACGGTACGGCCGCTTCATCGGCTCCCGAGCCAAGGATGCTGGAATGGAAGATTTCTTTAACCTGACGATGTTGATCGCGGCTTCGATCGGCTCTCTTGCCTTCGGCATCCTCGCCGCTTACGGAGTTCTCCGCGCCGGGTTCTGGCTGATGCGTCCCGAGCCGCGCAGGTCGCCTGTCAAGACCCGCCCCCAGGTCGCGCGCACCCTTTAGCCCTGCTTTCCCTACCTTTGACCCGCTCCCTTTGAAACCTGGACGGCAACAAGAGCCTGCCGGAGCCTCTACGGCTGGGGCACCGGGGGCATCGGCATCTGCTGCGGCACGCCGTTGCGCGGCTGCACCTGCTGCATCATCTGCTGCTGGCGCTGCTGCAGCATGTCCTGCATCAGTTGCTGCGGTGTGCGAAACGAGTTCGGCGGCCGAACGGGCGGCGCCGGCGGCGCTTCGTCCGGGTCGGCGTCCTCATCGGGCGCTTTGGGCTGGCTGCCATCGGCGGTTTGCGCGGCATCTTTCTTCCGCGAACTGAGCACAATCTCTCGCGGCGCACCCTGCCCCTGGTCGCCCACCATCAAAATGTTGTACCCCGCGCCCTGGAGCAGTTGGGTGAGCACGTCGCGCGCCTGGCCCGGTCCGTAGGCGCCGAAGATGCGCTCATCGCTGCCCAGCCCTTCCACGCTGGCTCCGGTGACGGTCGAGACGTCGGTCATAATCTGCTTGAGGCTTGAATTCTTTGCCTCGATGCGCAGCCCATGGCTATCCCAGGTCACCGCCGCCTGCATCGGCTTTTCGTTGGCAGGCCATTTGGGCAGCTCCGGCGCGGGCGGCTCTTCTGGAACCACGACGGGCTCAACCGGCGCGGCGGCAGCAACTGGACGCTTGTGAGCGCGCGCTGACCTGTGAGCCGTCCCCGCCGGCGCAGCAGTAGACAGCTCCTGTGCCGCGGCGAGCTGGATCCCGAAAAGCGCGACCACCAGCAGCATCCACCCACTCATCCTGCTGGAAACCGGCAATAGAAAAAACAAGCAATTGCGCATGGGTATCGGCTCCCGGCCGGTGGCTGCTTTGTTGCGCGGCCCTGTGCCTCGCACAGCGCAGTCCATTGCCGCTCCACTGTAATAGACTACCAGTGGTCCGGCGGCGCTCACAACGAGGTTTCCGCCGGCGGAGAAAACGCCCGTGCCGATTTGCCACAGGACCGAATCACGGCCTGCATTGCGAGCCAGGACGAATTTCAAATTGCTGCCGCGAACCGCGGCGGGCCGGTGGTTTGCCGCGGCCACTCTGCTGGCCATGCTGCTGAGCCCGAGTGCTGTCCGGGCCACCAGTTGCACCACGCAGGCCGAGCTGAACGCCCAGGACCGCAATGCCCTCACCGCGGCCGGTGGCCGCCTGGCCGTAGCCGTTGGCCAGCAGGACTTTGCCGCCCTTCAAGCGGCATTGCTGCCTGCTGAGGCCCAGGATTGGGAGGGGATCCGCTCCGTGGTCGAAGGCGCCGCGCCCCTGGTCAAAGGCGGACAGGTGCAGCTCCGCAGCCTTTACCTGCTCGACGCCAGCACCCTGGTGGGTGCGGCGGACACGCAGTTCTTCTGCTCCAACGCCAGCGGATCGATGACCGTCACCATCTCCATGCGCGCCCTGCCGCCCGGCCGCTACGCCGTGGTCCTGGCCGACGCCGCAGGCGCGCCGCTGGGCGGGCAGATGGGCTTCATCCTGGCCTGGGACGCCACCGGCGCCACCCCCGCCTGGAAGCTGGGCGGCCTCACCATCCGCCAGGGCGTACTGGACGGCCATGACGGTGTGTGGTGGTGGTCCCGCTCCCGGGAACTGGTCAAAGCTGGACTTCCCTGGGCCGCCTGGTACGGCTACGAGGCCGCTCGGTCGCTGCTCGTGCCGGTCGACTTTCTCTCCTCGCCCAACCTTGAAAAGCTAAGCGCCGAACAGACCCAGATCAAGCCCGCCCCCCAGGATGCGTTTCCTTACACCCTGCTTGACGGCCCGCGCACCTGGAAGATCGACGCCATCCATCTTGACGTGACCCTGCGCCAGGGCGACCTGGGCGTCGTGTATGAATCGACCGGCGTCACCGACCCCGCCGCGCAGCGCACCGAGGCGGTGGCCGTCCTGACAGCCCTGCTCAAGGCGCAGCCCGGCCTGCGGGAGAACTTCCACGGCCTCTGGGCCTATGCCGTCAAGGACGGCAAGCCCACGCCCATCATCGAGCTGCCCATGGCGCAGATTCCGTAATTGCGACCTCTGTCCCCTGTCCACTGTTCACTGTTCACTTCCGGAGAAGCCCTTGCCCCCCATCCTTGATTTGCGTTCCGACACGGTCACCCGCCCCTCGCCCCGAATGCGCGCCGCCATGGCTGCGGCTGAAGTGGGCGACGACGTCTACGGCGAGGACCCCACGGTCAATCTGCTGGAGCGGCGCGCCGCCGAGATCTTTGGCCGCGAGGCAGCGCTCTTTGTCCCCTCCGGCACCATGGGCAACCAGATCGCCATCCGCCTGCATACGCAGCCGGGCCAGGAGGTGATCGCCGAGTCGCGCTCCCACATTCTGGACTGGGAGATGGCCACTACGGCCGTCTTCTCCGGGTGCCTGGTGCGGGCGGTGCATGCCGACCGCGGCATCCTCACCTGGAAGCACATTGAACCGGTCATCTATGCCCGCGGCGCGTTTCGCGCGGCAACCGGCCTTATTGAATTGGAGAACACGGCCAACCTGGCGGGAGGCAGCGTCACACCCCTGCCCGTGCTCGAAGAGATCTGGGCCGGCGCCAGGGAGCGGAAACTGCCCACTCATCTGGACGGCGCGCGCATCTTCAACGCGGCAACTGCTCTAGGCGAGGATGTGAAGACCCTCACCAGCGGCTTTGACACGGTCATGTTCTGCCTGTCGAAAGGCCTGGGCGCACCTGTCGGCTCCATTCTCACCGGGTCCGCCGAACTCATGGCGCAGGCGCGCATCTTCCGCAAGGCCCTCGGCGGCGGCATGCGCCAGGCCGGCATTCTAGCCGCGGCTGGGCTCTTGGCGCTTGAAGAGGGCCCGGAGCGCCTCCACGAAGACCATGCCAACGCAAAGCTGCTGGCCGGGATGCTCTCCCAGGTGGAGAACGTCCTCATTGACATCGACACCGTCGAGACCAACATCGTGATCTTCCGCCTCAAGCCGGGCGTGAGTGCCGCCGAAGTGGTTGGACGGCTCAAGGCGCGCGGTATCCTCATGAGCACGGTTGGCCCGGACGCCATCCGCCTGGTCACCCACCTCGATGTAAACCACGAGGCTTGCATCACGGCGGCCGAGGCCCTGACCGCTGAAATCAACGCAGCATCGGCTACCTGAGTTTCTGGCGCAGCAGGCAGTCGCGCTGGCGCCGGCATTCACGTTGGCTTCATGTGCGCCATTTATCCTCGATTGCGGATAGACGCGGATGCCAGCGCTGGCCCAGAGCCGGGTTTTCCAATGGAGAGAGACCAAGATGACCGTCAAGCCGTTCGCTGTTGCAACCCTCGCCCTCATGCTTCCGTTTGCAGTTCTGGCCCACTCGCAGGCAAGCGGCCCTTACCAGGTCCAGAAGATTCAGCTCGTTGGGGGCGAAGGAGGGTTTGACTACATCACCGCCGACACCGACGGGCGCAACCTCTATGTAGCCCGCTCCGGGCCCGCCGGCCACATTGGCGTCTTCAACCTCGACACGCTGGCCCCTGTGGGCGATATCGCCGGCGTCAGCGCGCATGGCGGGGCAGTGGACACCGCCACCGGCCACGGCTTTGCGACCTCCAAGCCGGTCACGATGTTTGACGCCAAGACCTTCGCGGTGCTGAAGAAGATCGACGTCGAAGGCAATCCGGACGGGTATCTCAACGACACGTTCAACCACCGCTTCTACATCCTCAGCCACGCGGCGCCGAACATCACGGTTCTCGATGACAAGGATGGCTCCATCCTCGGCACCATCGACATCGGCGGCGCCCCCGAGCAGGCGGTCGCCGACGGGCAGGGCAAGATCTATGTGGACATTGAAGACAAGTCCGCCATTGCCGTCATTGACGCCGGCGCCATGAAGATGACCGGCAAATATGACCTCTCCAGCAAGGGCGGCGGCTGCGCCGGGCTGGCCCTGGACGCCAAGAACAACATCCTCTTCGCCGCCTGCCGCGACAACAAGAACATGATCATCCTCTCGGCGACCGATGGGCACATCATCACGGACCTGCCCATCGGCACCGGATGCGATGGGGCCTTCTTCAATCCGGCGACCATGGAGACCTTCAGTTCGCAGGGAGACGGCACGCTGACCGTGATCAAGGAGGACTCGCCCACCAGCTTCTCGGTTGAGCAGACGATTCCCACGCCGGCGCGGGCCAAGACCCTGACTCTGGACCCCAAGACCAACCGCATCTTCACCATGACAGCGGAGTTCGGTCCCGTGCCTGCCGCGCCGCCGGCGCCTCCCGCCACGGCTGCTCCTGCAGCAGGCGGGCCGCCCGCCGGAGCCCCGGCCTGGATGCGCGGTCCCCGCGCGCCCATGATCCCCGGATCGTTCCAGATACTGGTCATCGGAAAGTAGCCCAACCAGGCCCGGCCGCAAGGCGGAGGCCCAAGGGCCGTCCTCCCCGGCAGGTGAACAACGAAGGCGCGCCTCGGCCCGGCTTCGTTGTTCTCCTGCTGTTTCTGTATGGGACGTCGCCAAACGGCTGAGCAATCCGGGCCAGCATGGGCCATTCCGGCAGGCGTACAAGTGACCTATGTGCGGCAACCGCTTTTTGCGTGAACATCTCCGCCGCATGACGTTGAATCCATCAACGGGCCGGAGCGAACGGGTTGATCCGGAAACGCAACATCGCTGGAGGACTCGCTTCATGGTCAAGAAAGCTGCACTTGCTGTCCTGTTTGCAATCACCTTGTGCCCGCTCGCATCGTTCGGGCAAATTGCCATTCGCATCGGCCCGCCGCCGCCGGTCTACGAGAATCGCGGCCACGCGCCGGACAGGGGTTACATCTGGATTGGCGGTTACCAGCGCCGCGATGGCGACCACTACACCTGGAATCCCGGCCGCTGGGAGCGCCCCCCGCAGGACCACCAACGCTGGCAGGCGCATCGCTGGAAGCATCGCCACGGAGAATGGGTGATGGAGGAAGGTCACTGGCGTTAGACTGATCTCTCAACCAACACAAGGAAAGCGAGGCGGATGCCTCGCTTTCCTTGTGTTGCAAGAAGACCCGACGCGCTAGCTGATTTCGAGAACGTCCGTGGCCGCCGCGGCAGCGGCCTCCGCCTGCTCCATCACCTTCTCCGCCACGGCATAGAACTCCGCAGCCTGCGGGCTTTTGGGCCCGGCGAGCGCCACTGGCATTCCCCGGTCACCGCCCTCGCGAATGGCGGGCACCAGTTCAATGGAACCCAGGAACGGCACACCAAATTGCTTGGCCGTGCGCTCCGCGCCGCCCTTGGAGAAGATGTCGATGACCTCATGGCAATGGGGGCAGGTGAAGTGGCTCATATTCTCCACAATTCCCAGCACCTCCACGTTGACCTGGGCAAACATCTCCAGCGCCTTGCGCGCGTCCTGCAGCGCCACGTCGCTGGGCGTTGACACCACCACGGCGCCGGTCAGCGGCACTGTCTGCACCAGCGAAATCACCACGTCGCCTGTGCCCGGAGGCAGGTCGACGATCAGGTAGTCCAGCTCGCCCCACTCCACCTGCTGCAGAAACTGGCGAATGATCTGGTGCAGCATGGGCCCGCGCATCACCAGCGGCTTGTCGCCGGGGGAGATGTAGCCGATGGAGATGGTTTTGATGCCGTGGGTTTCATTGGGAATGATCTGGTTGCCCGCGCCCACCGCGGGCTGCTGCGTGGAACCCATCATTAGCGGCACATTGGGGCCGTAGATGTCAGCGTCGATGAGGCCGACGCGCTGGCCGAGCCGCGAGAGGGCAATAGCCAGGTTGACGGCGACGGTGGTCTTGCCGACGCCGCCTTTTCCTGAACCTACGGCGACGATCTTTGAGATGCCCGGCAAAGCCACGGGCGAAGGCATGGCGGCTGAATGAGCCATTGTGTCTGTCTGCTCCTTTTTTCTGGAAACCCTTCCGTGCAGGGCGTCGGTTTAAGTCGATTGAGGTTCCGTTGCGGCAGCGCCATCCAGGGCGGCGGTCTCCAACTGCGCTTTCTTCCGTCGCGCGCCTT
Organism: uncultured Acidobacteriaceae bacterium; assembly: GCA_903849645.1. Lineage (GTDB taxonomy): Bacteria > Acidobacteriota > Terriglobia > Terriglobales > Acidobacteriaceae > Telmatobacter. The sequence goes on from CAINJJ010000047.1 coordinate 97,557, forward strand.
CCGCTTCCCGATGCTGGCGGCGCAACTGAGCGTCGTCATAGCGCCGCAGCTCGTCGGCAGTCTCCGGCACAACCTGCGGCACGCGCACCCGCAGGCCGCTCTTGTCGATGGCCACAAACACCAGGTAGGCGCTTGCCACGTGCTTGGAGATGCCGGTCTGCGTGTTCTCCGCCCACACCTTCACGCCCACCTCCATCGAAGTGGTAAAGGCGCGGTTGATGCTCGACTTCAAGGTCACAAGATCGCCCAGGTGGACGGGCTCAATGAAGTCGATGTGATCCATGGCCGCGGTCACGATGTAGGTGCGCGCATGGCGATAGGCGGCCATGGCGGCCGTCAGGTCGATGAAGTGCATCAGCCTTCCGCCCAGCAGGTTGCCCAGCGTATTGGTGTCGTTGGGCAAGATCAGCTCGGTCATCTCCGATTGCGTGCTGGCAACCGTGCGGGATGCTGGATTGGTTGCGGTGCTACTCATGGATGTCTGCTCCGTTCGCTCATGCGCTGCTTTCCCTGCTCCGCCGCCCGATAGAATGAAGCTGGCGGCAGCCGTTCGCAGCAGGCACACAGTTCCAGTTTCGGCAATCGCCGCCGATTACGCAAATCCTCCACGGCGCATTGTGGAAACGGACGGCCCAAATGGACAAACTCGCAGGACTCCGGGAGATTCTTGAGCTCGACCCCAAAAACAGCTTTGCCCGCTACGGACTGGCCATGGAGTTGGCCGGCCGCGGGGAAACGGCGGAGGCCCTTGCCGAGTTCCAGACCCTGCTGGCCAACGACCCCGACTACACCGCCGGCTACTTCATGGCCGCCCAGACGCTGGCCTCCGCCGCCCGCACCGCGGAAGCCATCGAGCAACTGAAGGCCGGCATCGCATCCGCCATGCGCACGGGCAACCGCCATGCCATGAGCGAGATGCAAGCGATGCTGGACGAGTTGGACCGGTAGAGGGCTGGCCGCCCTTGCCCACATGGAGATTCCAACATAGTCTTGGCCAAACGAAAGCAGGTATGGGAATGCGATTCCTGGGATTGGCGGCAAGTCTTGCGCTGTGCAGCACGTCATTCTGTGCGGAAACGGTTACCAGGCCCAGGGTTACGCCGGTACAGGCAGAGTTGGTGTCCGACGTACACGCTCACCTTCTGAAGGCAGGCCAGGCAGTCTACGCGCGGGTTCTCGCGGACTGGCATGGGACGGATTGCTTTCTGCGCAGCGGAGCGACGATCGAGGCGCGGGTCGTCTCGGTTGTTCCTCATACCAGGACCGCCAAAGGCTCCGAGCTGAGCCTCGCGTTTACCAGAGCGCAGTGCGGTGAGCTGAAGATGAGCGAGTTTGGCTTGATGCTGTCGGCGCTGGCGTCTCCTCCGCAAAACTACGATCTCGGCGTGTTGACAGCCCCGACGCCAATGGGAACGTCGAGTCAGGGCGCGTCGGCGTCGGGCCAGGCGGCGCTACAGAATGTAAAGAGCATGCAATTTGCGTCGAGTTTCAACCAGAAGTTGAACATGGGGAGTCTGGCCCCGCCGCTGCCGCAAATGCAGATGGGCGAGGTGGTCGGGATCAAGCATGTGAAGTTGAGTGTTGGCACCGGCCCCGAGAGCAGTTCCGTGCTCACATCGGAAGATCGAGATTTGTCGCTGGAGACTCATACCGTGCTGTTACTCGTTCCGGCGCAGGGGACCTTTCCCCGCGGACCGGCCGATCCTGGATCCACACAGCCAGCGACAGATGCATCCCGCGCCACCGCGGCTGTCCGGGTGGAGAATGCGCCGCCGCCTGCCGACGACGTGAACCTGTGCGAGCCGCCCAACTGCAGCGTGGCCCTGCCGCTGGACAACTCGACCGATACGGGAGATGCCGCGGCCACCATTTCCATCAGCCAGTTGGGCTATGTCTCGCGCCCGCAAAGGGTGATGAGCAGCTTTGACAACGACGAGGTCCTCGCTTACCTCGCCCCCCGGCAGCTGCTCGTGGCCTTCAATCCGCACATTCTTGTGTCCCGGCATGTGTTCGGGAACTCGGGCTCAACGGTTCGGGTGATCCGCGCGGCCCTGGTGGACACCCAGACACGCATGGTGAAGACCAGCGTGGAATGGGAGCTTCCCGACAATGGGCGCTACCTATGGCCTTTGGGGGATGACCGGATACTGGTGCATGTGGGCTCGGAGTTGCGTGTCTATGGCGAAGGTTTGAAGATTCAGAAGCGGGTTGCCCTTGGCGGGTCGCTGGCCTTTGTGCGCGTCACACCCGATGGCAGTTTCATAGCAGTCGGAGTGATCCGCGAGCGGCATTCGCCGGAACTGCATGCCGAAATGACCCAGAGCCTGGAGGGCGCACCCGAGGAAGATGTCGACATCCTGGTGCTGAATCGAAACTTCGAGTCCATCGCGGCGTCGACGGCGCGGTCCAGCCTGATGGCCCCTACACTGCTCAATGAAGGTCAGGCCAAGCTGCTGGCGCAGCCGAACATGCGCTATCGCATCGCCTTTCAGAGCTGGGATAATCGCTCCTCGACGGTTGCCCGGTTCAACTCCAGTTGCACGCCCGAGATATCCAGTATTGCGCCAAACCTGATCTTCCTGCTCAGTTGCGACAAGCAGACAGAGGAGCCTGAATACCGCGTACTGCGCACCAATGGGAAGCTGGCGCTGAAAGGAGTGCCGAGCCAGAGCGAGTGCGGGTATGCCGCGGCGGGCAGCGCCAACCGGGAGGCCTTTGTTGTCAAGACCGTACGGGCCAGCCGCCCGGTCCCGATGGGAGCATCGTTCAGCGAAGGCGATCTCTCCGGGGAGGAACTGCGTGTATATCGCGCTGCCGATGGGAAGCGGCTGCTCCGTGTGCTCGCCGGCGCTCCGTCCTCGAGCAGGGATGGCTTCGCCCTGGCTCCGGACGGCTCCCAGCTGGCGGTGCTGACCCGCGACGGGATCGCAGTCTATCGCGTGGCCGTAAAGTGATCCCCTGGCCCGGCAGCATTCGAGCTTGTGAGGCGGCAAGTTTTGCGCCTTTTTTACTTAGATCGCGTCTATACTACTACTATGCCGAAGTATTCAATCGTCGTGCCTTTTCACAATGAAGAGGAGAACGTTACAGTCTTGTACGCGCGCCTGAAGCAGGTGATGGAGCAGGTGGGCGATAGTTTTGAACTGGTTCTGGTGGACGATGGCTCCAGCGACCGGACTTATAAGCTCCTGGAAGAGATTGCCGCCGTAGACAGCCGGGTGCTGGTCATCAAGCTGCGCCGCAACTTCGGCCAGACCTCGGCCCTGGCCGCCGGATTCGATCACGCCTCGGGCGAGTTCATCCTGGCCATGGACGGCGACCTGCAGCACGACCCCAACGAGATTCCGCAGTTCCTGGAAAAGCTGGAAGAGGGCTACGACGTCGTCTCCGGCTGGCGCAAGGAGCGCATCGACAACTTCGTCATGCGCCGCATCCCCTCCCGCTGCGCAAACTGGCTGATGGCCAAGCTCTCTGACGTTGATATCCACGACTTCGGCACCACCTACAAGGCCTATCGCCGCGAGGTCATCCAGAACATCCCGCTCTATGGCGAGATGCACCGCTTCATTCCCGCACTGGCCAGCTGGTTTGGCGCCTCCATCTGCGAGATTCCCATCAAGAATGTGCACCGCGAGCGCGGCAAGAGCCACTACGGCATCGGGCGCACCTTCCGCGTCTTCTTTGACCTGCTGACCATTCGCTTTCTGCTCAAGTACATGACCCGCCCGCTGCACTTCTTTGGCAGCTTCGGCGCGCTGGGCATGCTGGCAGGCAGCCTCATCTCCGCCCTGCTCTTCGGCATCAAGGTCTTCAACCCCCACCAGAGCGTGATGGACCAGCACGGACCGCTGTTCGTCATCGCCGGTGTGCTCATTCTGGCAGGCATTCAGTTGCTGGCCATCGGCCTGCTCGGCGAGTTGCAGGTGCGCCACTACTACACCACGCAGCACCGCGCTCCTTACGCCATTGACCGGCTCGTGCGCCTGCGCGCCCCCGAGGAGCCAAGCCTGCTGTCGGAAGGGCCAGGCGCCAGCTTCTAATCTCGCGGCATCCCTATCGAGCCCGCGTGCGCAAACAGGCCCCTCCTGATGCCGCACGCGGGCTCTTCGCTTCCCTCCCCTGCCTCCCGTTATGCTGAGAGTGGCTTGAGCCGCCCATGGACTTCTACGAGAAAATTCGCACCCTGCCCACGCAGCCTGGCGTTTACCTCTACAAGAACGCCGAGGGCGAAGTCATTTATGTCGGCAAGGCCAAGAACCTCCGCGCGCGCGTCCGCTCCTATCTCCTTGAGGCCTCCCAGGCCAATGCCAAGACCGGGTCCCTCATGCGCGAGGCGGTGGACCTCGACTACATCATGGTGGCCAATGAGCAGGAGGCACTGGCGCTTGAAAACAACCTCATCAAGCAGCGCCATCCCCGCTTCAACATCCTGCTCCGCGACGACAAGACCTATCCCTACGTCAAGCTGACCCTGGCCGACCGCTACCCCAAGGTCTTCGTGACCCGCCGCCTGCGCAAGGACGGCGCCGCCTACTACGGCCCCTACTTTCCCGGCAACCTCGCCTATCGCATCGTCGAGCTGATCCACCGCAGCTTTCTCATTCCCAGTTGCAAGGTGGACCTGGGCCGGTATCACCCCCGCGCCTGCCTGCAGTACTACATCCACCGCTGCCTCGGCCCTTGCGTTGAGGGCTTCATCACGCCGGAGAGCTACGCCGGCGCCGTCCGCGACGCGCAGCTCTTTCTCGAAGGCCGCCACGCGGAGCTGGAGCGCACGCTCACCGCGCGCATGATGGCCGCAGCAGAGTCCGAGCAATTCGAAGCCGCCGCGCGCCTGCGCGACCAGCTCTCCACCGTCCATCAGCTGCAGGAAAAGCAGCGCATCGCCACCGCTGAAGAGGGCGACGACGCGGATGTCTTTGGCTACCACTTCGAGGCCGGATCCCTGGCCGTCAACCTCTTCCACGTACGCGCCGGAAAGATTGTGGACCGCCGCGAGTTCTTCTGGGAAGACCTGCCCGACCTACTTGAAGCCCTGGAGCCGGATGCACCTGAAACTGCCGGTGAACGCGAAGTCCCCTTTCATGCCGGCCAGCTCTTCAGCGCGCTCCTCAAGCAGCTCTACATCGACCAGCAGTATGTACCGCGCAGCATCCTCGTCCCCGCCGACTTCGACGACCGCGAGGCCCTGGCCGCGCTACTCTCCGCCCGCACGGGGCACCGCATTGAACTCGCCGTACCGCAGCGCGGCGAAAAGCGCTCGCTCGTTGACCTCGCCAGCCAGAACGCCAAGCAGTCCTATACTCAGCGCTTCCGCGTGCTTGAGCCCTCGCGCAAGGCCATTCAGGAGACGCTGGCCGACCTGCTCATGCTTCCCGAACTGCCCCGTCGCATCGAGTGTTTCGACATCTCCCACATTCAGGGCGCGGAGACCGTGGCCTCGCTGGTGGTCTGGGAAGACGGCAAGATGAACAAGCAGCTCTACCGCAAGTTCAAGGTCATGACCGTTCTTGGCGTGGACGATTTCGCCTCCATGCGCGAAGTGGTTCACCGCCGCTACCGCCGCCTGCTGGAAGAGTCCGGAGGACCGGCGGGTCAGATTGTCGGCCCGGACACTCAGCCCGCGGAGATGGGCAAAGCAGCAGTTTCTGAATCAAAGGCCTCAAGAGAGCCCAAGTCCCTTCCTTCCCTGATCCTGATCGATGGCGGCCTCGGCCAACTCCATGCCGCTGCGGACGCCCTGGAGTCGCTGGGCCTGACCTCGCAGCCGCTGGCTTCCATCGCCAAGCGCGAAGAGGTGATCTACCTCTACGGCAATGAAGACGAGCCCATTGTGCTGGACCGGCGGTCCCCCGTCCTTCATCTCATCCAGCTCATCCGAGACGAGAGCCATCGCTTTGCCGTCGGCTATCATCGCCAGCGGCGGGCCATGCGGGACCGCGACTCCGAGCTGCTGGCGATCCCCGGCGTGGGAGCGCGGACCCGCCAGCGCCTGCTTACCCACTTCGGCAGCCTGCGCGACGTGCAGCAGGCCACAGCCGAGTCCCTGGCGGCCGTCGTGCCCCGCAAGACCGCCGAGACCATCTGGAGCCATTTCCATCCGGCGCAGCCTGAGAGCTCACCTGCCCGATAGAGCAAACCGGCTGCAACCAATCCCTTTCAATAACACTCGCAATTCCTGCTCAGGCTGAGCCTTTTTGACCACTTATACGATCTAACTCAGCGTAGATTCTTTAGTTATCCGCGGGATGTTAGCAGACCCGCAAATCGATAACTATGAAGCAACCACAACCCACAATGCGGCCTCTATACATGCAGGGCGAATCGGTCCTGCAGAAGGGGCCGCTCGTTTGAAAGGGGCAGGGGCGCAGGGTTTTCGCGATTTCCCTCATATTGCCGGCGGCGCAGGAGAATCGCACCCAGCCGCCGGACCCTCCCCGCACTCACCTTTCCTTCCCATAACCGCACTCAGGAGAAAACTCAATGTCCAACCCATCCGATACACTGCTGGAACTCGAAGCCAGCCTGAATGCCGTCATCGAGACCCTCATCGACGGCCAAAAGGGTTTCAGGAAGATCGGCGAGGAACTCAAGGACCCCACCCTCAAGCTCTATTTCCTTGAAGAGTCCCTGCGGCGCGCGGAATTTCGCGGCGACCTCGAAACCATCCTCCATCAGGAAGGCGTTCACGACATTCACGAGAGCGGCACGATGACCGCGACAGTTCTCCGCACCTGGGCCGAGATCAAGGAGACATTGGGCGGCGGCGACAACTCCCTTCTTGAATCCGCGGAACAGGACGAGCACGCGGCGCTCGATGTCTACAAGGAAGCGTTGATGACGGAGCTCCCTTTCCCAGTGCGCGAGCTGCTGAACTCACAGGCGGCGCATATCCTTCGCTTCCACGATTACGCCAAGGCTGTCCGCCAGAGAGCCAGCTAGCCACGTCCAGCGCCCATCCTTTCACCGCTGCCGAGAAGGCAGCCGGCGAGAGGATGGGCCAGCGCGCTCACTGGCCCCGCATCGCTCAAGGTTGACTGGCCGCTCTTCCTGCGGCTTGCTCCAGGGCCGGGCTCCTACCGGCACCCACCTAGCCAGCCGCGCCCGCACGCTCTGCGATAGAATGTTTTCACTTATCATCCCGACACTCTCTGGTGTCTTTGTTTCTCCTGCAAGGCTGCCCTTCCTCCATCTGCAATCCGGTTGTTTCTACCGGAGCCTCCTCCGTGAGCGTCACTGCGCCCGGAAGCCTGCAGACCTCCTATCGGCCTGACATCGATGGCCTCCGCGCCATCGCCATCCTCTGCGCGGTCTTCTTTCATGCCGGCCTTCCCTTCCTGCCAGGCGGCTTCACCGGCGTCGACATCTTCTTTGTGATCTCCGGCTACCTCATTGGTGGCCACATCCTCTCGGAACTGCGCACCGGGTCCTTCAGCTTTCTGCGCTTCTACCAGCGCCGCGCCAAGCGCATTCTGCCTGCCTTCTTTACAGTCCTCGCCTTCATCCTTCTCGTGTCGCTGCTGGTGCTCTCGCCGTTTGAGACCGCCCGCACTGCCCGTTCCGCCTTCGCCGCCACGCTCTCGGCCTCCAACATCCTGTTCTGGGCTACGGCCAACTACTTCGAGCCCCGGAGCGAGTTGAATCCGCTGCTGATGACGTGGTCGCTGGGCGTTGAAGAACAGTTCTACCTTGTGATTCCGTTGATGCTCGCGGGGCTGGCCCGTTTCCGGCGCCGTTGGCTCCTGCACACGCTGCTGGCGCTTTGCCTGCTCTCATTTCTCCTGGCCTGGAGCGAGGTTGGCCACTACCCCATGCTGGCCTTTTACATGCTCCCCGCGCGCGCCTGGGAGCTGGGCATTGGGGTCGCACTCGCCGCCGCCGAACTGCGCGCCGGGCGACCGGCCCTTTCCGACCCTCTTGTTCAGTTCATGGGCCTCGCCGGCATGGGCTCGCTGCTCGCTCCGGTCTTCCTGCTCACGGCCGACTCGCCCTTTCCAGGCCCGGCAGCGCTGCCCTCTGTGCTGGGAACCGCGCTGTTGATTGCCGCACCCGGCAGTTGGGTCAACCGCCGGCTTCTCTCCCTGCCGCCGCTGCTCTTCATCGGCAGGGTTTCCTACTCCTGGTACCTGTGGCACTGGCCTCTGCTGGCGTTTGTACGCATTCTCTTCAGCGGCGATCCACCCGCGCGCGCAAAGTTCCTGACCGCCCTTTTGTCCCTGGTCCCGGCCACGCTCGCCTACTACGGCATCGAGCAGCCTTTCCGCCTCTCCACCCGACTCCCGGCGCCTCTGCTCTTGCGCTATGCCCTGGCAAGCCTGGCCGCCCTGGCGCTCTGCGGCGGGCTTTGGCTTTCGAACGGCCTCCCGCAGCGCTATCCCGCACTCGCCGCCATGGAGTCCAGCGAACGCACGCTCAAATCCGACTCGTGCCTTGTGGGGGACCGCGAACAGCCCGACCTGTCCCCGCCCTGTTTTGACGCATCCTCGACCAAGCCGGCGGTCGCCCTCTGGGGAGACAGTCACGCCGCGGCCCTTGCGCCCGGCCTACGCTCCCTCGCCACGGCCCAGGGATACGCCTTCGTCGAAGTCGCCAAGAACTCGTGCACGCCTCTCAGCGGAGCAACGCACTATATTCCCCGTTTGCCCCGCCTGGGATCCGCGTGCCTGGTCTTCAATCGCAAGGCACTTGAGTTGCTCACCGCGGATCGCCGCATCCGGATCGTTGTACTGACCGCCTCCTGGGCCGCCCCATTCGATCGCACATGGGAGGACGGCTGGCTCACCCTCGACCCTGCCCGTGAGCCATTCAGGCCCTCCGCGGAGGCCACGCGCGCCCTCTTCATCCGCTCCCTGACCGCGGCCATCACCGCTCTGCAGGCTGCCGGCAAACAGGTCATCGTGCTGGAAGACGCTCCCAACTTCGACTTCGATCCCCTCTTGAAAGTCCGCTTCGCCCACATTCCCGCCCGGCGCGCCCTGGCTCTCTGGCTTGGCGCACCGGGCACTGCCGACCCCTCCATCGCGGCTTCCGCCGCGGACCCCAACATCGCCGTATCTACCCAAGCACTGCGAGAGGCCATCGCGGCGCTCCCCGGCGTCGGGCTCGTCGCCCTCAGGCCCGCGCTCTGCCCCAGTCCCGGCCAATGCGCCTACCGCGACGGAGGCCAGCTCCTCTTTTTGGACAGCAGCCACCTCACAGCGGAAGGCGCGCGGCGCGCACTCCGCGACCTTCAACTTCCGCCTGCCAACCCGAATGCAAAATAGGCTCTTCGCCCACGAATCCCCGCTCCCTGCGTGATACCCTCACTTCAACCCATGACCCAGCGCCTCCCCGCTCAGTCCCAGCAGCCTTCCGCCGACCTTCCCCGCGTCCTTGGCGCTCCGCAAGCCATGGCTATCGTGGTCGGCACCATCATCGGCAGCGGCATCTTCCTGGTCCCCCGCGAGATGATGCAGGATGTCGGCTCCTCGGCCCTCGTCTATCTCGCCTGGATCGTCGGCGGCCTGCTCTCGCTCTTCGGCGCCATGACTTATGCCGAGCTGGGCGCCATGCTCCCCTATGCCGGCGGCGAATACGTCTACCTCCGCGGCGCTTACGGCGACACCCCCGCCTTTCTCTACATGTGGACCTGGTTTGCCGTGGCCAAGCCGGCGTCGATTGCCGCCGTCACTGTGGGCCTGGCGCGCACCCTCGAGTTCTTTCCAGCCTTTTCGTGGCTCGGTCATCAGGCCATCGGCGGGCTGATTCCGCTCCTCTGGTCGCAGCTCTTCGCCATTGCCGTCACCTGGCTCATCACCGGGCTCAACTACCTCGGCATCAAGAAGGCAGGTGACTTCCAGCTCGTCTTCACCATCCTCAAGGCGCTGCTCATCCTGATCGTGGCCGGTCTCTGCTTCGCCTCGGTCTCCGGCTCCTGGAGCAACTTCTCCACCTCGCTGCCCCACGCCGCGGGCGGCCTGAGCGGGTTCATGGCCGCCCTCATCGCCACGCTCTGGGCCTACGACGGCTGGAACGACCTCACCATGGTTGCCGGCGAAGTCCGCCGACCCGAGCGCAGCCTGCCCATCGCTCTCATCGGCGGCCTGTTCGTCGTCGGCGCGCTCTTCATGGCTACCAACGCCGCCATCCAGTACATTCTGCCCGCCGCGCAGATTGCCGCCAGCGAGCGCCCCGCGGTCGCCGCGCTCACCGTGGTTGCAGGCCCTGCCGGAGCGGGCTTCGTGGCCGCCGCCATGGCTCTCTCCATCTTCGTCACCCTCAACGGAACCATCATGTCCGGCGCGCGCATCCCCTTCGCCGCGGCCCGCGACCGGCTCTTCTTCAGGCAGTTCGCCCACATCCATCCGCGCTTCCAGTCCCCTTCGACCTCATTGATAGTTCAGGCACTGCTGTCCACGGTTCTGCTGCTCTTCCTCAGCCAGTTCCAGCAGCATTTTGAACTGGCTGTCTTTGCCGAGTGGCTCTTCTACATGCTCACCGCCACCACGGTCTTCGTTTACCGCCGCAAACTCCCCGGCCTTACCCGCCCTTACAGGGTCTGGGGCTACCCGGTCCTCCCTGCGATCTTTGTGCTTTGCGCCGGGGCGGTGCTGGTCTCCAGCTACCTGGGCAACCTCAAAGGGTCACTGCTCGGCACCGGGCTTATCCTGCTTGGCCTGCCGGTGCTGTGGTTTGTGCGCAAGCGCTATGGCGCGTCCACCGCAACCGAAATGAGTAGCCAATAAAAAAGGCGCTCAACCTGTAAGCGCCCTTCCAGATTTCGGCATCTACCGGCACGCCTCAGAACGGCGCCTTGTCAAACGAGGTGACAAAGTGGATCCCTGGCAAAGCAACTCTGGTTAACCGGTCGTCGTTTGTCAGAAACAGGTCGCAACCGGCGATCGCAGCCGTTGCCAACTGAATCGCATCCGGCGGCTTGATGTTCTTGTCCATGCGGACCCGCGCAAAAGCCTCAGCGCCGTTTTCAAGGAAAGGCAACACTGTGATCCCAGGGCTTCGCATGATCTTTCTGTATTTTTCAACCAATACCGAGTCGCCCATGCGCATTGGTTGAACAAGCAACTCGCCCAGAGTCATCACGGAGGTCAATATCTCGTCTCTCCGCAATGAGAATGCATTGAGGAGGTACTTCGTTCGTTCAGCTTGCGGGCCGGTTCCTTGAATCAGGTAAATGAAGAAGTTCGTGTCCAGGAATATACGGCTCACTCCCATCCCTCGCGCAACTGCCTGACAAATTCGTCTGGATCCACGTCCTTCCAGTGTTCTTTCCCCAGCCCCTCAAGTTCAAACAACGACTCGAGCCAGCGGCCTGCAGACTTCGGCTCCTGCCGCAAGCTAGAGCTGTTACCGGCTGAGACGGGGCGACTTGCACTTGTTGAAAACCCTGCTGCCCCATACCTTTCCTTTGCCCACTCAAGCAACGACAGATACCGTTCCGGCACTTCGCCAGCTTCAGGGAATATCTTCCCCGTTCGGTCCGGATGCACTTCATCTCCAGGCAAAAGGAGCCGTCGTGTATGTTTCCCCGTCGAGAAAAGCATCCTATGTTTGGCTGGATTTGGCGCCTTGTTCGCCACACAATGCTGTGAAGCGTGGACATTGACGCCCAAGCGCATCTCGCCAGTGATGTTCTCCCTTGATGCCCGGTTGACTATCTCCTGAATTGTGAAGTCGAGCCGCCCCTTTTGCTCCCTGTGAAGAAGCGCAGTCGCAATGAAGACCTCCACAGCACATGAAACCTCGACCAAAATCAACTGCGAACTCATATCTGTTGCCTCCCTTTGCTGTGCGCCAAATGGCTGCACCTTGCGTGGCCTACATGGAAACCTAGACAGAACGGGCATCGATAAGCAACAAGCGAGTCAACAGCAAGCCCATTCCCTGAGCGCATGATTTGGACAATGCGCAGACGGGCATGCTCCGCATGACTGAATCGCACTTTACTGCCACAAGAAGAATCCCAACGGCAATACTCGACAATGTCCACTTTGACCTCATTTTCAGAGTCAGGTTATTCTCACATTCCAGATAGTGACACAATAGACGACATAACGTCAATACGTTTTCGAAATATTTCCGCATTCGTCATCGAGTACGCTGTCCCACTGATTCAAGCCACCTTGCGCCCCGCCCCCCCACCAACTACACTCATCCGGGCAACAGCGCTGCCGGTTTTCCCCACCCCTCCGGCAGGCGGTATCATCGGATGCAACAGGAGCTTAGACCTTTGCGAGTCGGCCTTTTCACACGTGAATTTCCTCCCCAGGTCTACGGGGGGGCAGGAGTCCATGTCGATTACCTCAGCCGCGAGTTGGCCAGGGAGATCGAAGTCGAGGTCCATTGCTGGGGACCGCAGCACTCCGATGACGGCAATCTCGTCGTCCGCGGGGCCGAGCCGTGGGCCGAAATTACTCATGGGACGCAGGGCAAGTTCAAGGGCGCTCTTGAGGCCCTGAGCCTCAATCTGACCCAGGTCAAGGCTCTGGAGGGCGTCGATGTCGTCCACACCCACACCTGGTATGTTTCGATGGCCGGCTTCCTGGCCAAGAAGCTCTACGGCGTGCCTTTCGTCCTGACCACTCACTCCCTCGAACCCCTGCGCGCCTGGAAGGCCGAGCAGCTCGGCAGCGGCTACGCCATGAGTTCCTGGATGGAGCGCACAGCCATTTTGGATGCCGACGCCATCATTGCCGTCTCGCAGGGGACCAAGGCGGACATCCTCAAGGCCTACCCCGATGTAAACCCCGCCCGCATTCACGTCATCTACAACGGCATCGACCTGGCCGAATACCAGAAGACCCCTGACACCCAGGCGCTCATCGATTACGGCGTGAACCCCGCCCTGCCCTATGTGCTCTTTGTCGGCCGCATCACGCGCCAGAAGGGCGTTACCCATCTGGTGGACGCCATCGGCCACCTGCCACCGCAGACCCAGGTTGTCCTATGCGCTGGAGCGCCCGACACGCCGGAGATCGCCGCCGAGTTGCGCGACAAAGTCGAAGCCGCTCGACGCCACCATCCCAACATCGTCTGGATTGAGAAGATGGTCACCAAGCAAGAGGCCATCCAGCTCTACAGCAACGCCCAGATCTTCTGCTGCCCGTCGGTCTACGAGCCCTTCGGCATCATCAACCTCGAAGCCATGGCCTGCCGCGCCCCGGTCGTCGCCAGCGCCACGGGAGGAATCAAGGAAGTGGTGGTCGACGGCGAAACCGGCTATCTGGTGCCCTTTGACCAGGACCCGGTCACCAGCTTCCCGCGCGACCCCGCGCAATTTGCCAGGGACCTGGCCGCTCCCATCAATCAGCTCCTTCAGGACCCGGAAAAATGCCGCCGCTTTGGCGACGCCGGCCGCAAGCGCGTTGAAGACATCTTCAGTTGGACGGCCATTGCCCACCAGACGATCGCTCTCTACAAGAGCCTGCTCGAACATCGCAAGGCAGGCGCTTAGGCCCCGAACTCAACCCGGATTGAGACAACCAGAAGGTATACGGCGCTCCCATGACAGTTACCGCATCGGATGGACGCAAGCGCGTCATCATTGAAGGCCTTTCCCCTGAAGTCGACGGGGGCCGCTTCCCCGCAAAACGCTCAGTCGGCGACCTGGTCCGCGTGGAAGCCGACATCTTTACCGACGGCCACGACGCCATCGCCGCCGCCTTGCTGGCGCATCACGATGGCTCCGAAGAGTGGGTTGAAATTCCCATGCGCCCCCTCGTGAACGACCGCTGGACCGCCGCCTTCCGCGTAACCGAAGTGGGCCGCTACGGATACAAGGTCATCGGCTGGGTCGATCATTTTGAAACCTGGCGCCGCGACCTGCTCAAGCGCATCAAGGCGGAGAGCGATGCACCGGTGGACTACCTGATTGGCGCCGACCTCGTTGCCCATGCCGCTAGCCGCGCCAGCGGCGGGGATGCGGCCTTTCTCCTGGCGCGGGCTTCCGTTCTGCGCTCGACCGACCCGCTCAAGGAATTGCGCCTTCATGCCACTGACCCCGTGCTCCATGAATTGGCCCTCCGCTACCCGGACCGGCGCTACGCCACCGAGTCCGACCGCCAGCCCGCCATCGTCGTCGACCCCGTCCGCGCCCGGTTCAGCTCCTGGTACGAGTTCTTTCCCCGCTCCACCTCGGAGAAGCCCGGCGGCCACGGCACCTTTGCCGACTGCGAAAATCTCCTGCCCTCAATTGCCGCCATGGGCTTCAACGTGGTCTACATGCCGCCTATCCACCCCATCGGCCGCCTCTTCCGCAAGGGACGCAACAACAACCCCGAGGCCCAGCCCGGCGAGTGCGGCAGCCCATGGGCCATCGGCGCCGCCGAGGGCGGCCACAAGGAGATCCTTGCCGAACTTGGCACCCTCGCCGACTTCCGCCACTTCGTCGAGACAGCCCGCACCCTGAACCTCTCCATCGCCCTGGACATCGCCTTCCAGGCCGCACCCGACCACCCTTACGTGCGCGACCACGAAAACTGGTTCAAGAAGCGCCCCGACGGCACCATCCAGTACGCCGAAAATCCTCCCAAGAAGTACCAGGACATCTACCCCTTCGACTTCGAGAGCGAGGACTGGGCTGGGATGTGGGAGGAATTGAAGAGTGTCTTCCTCTACTGGGTTGCGCAGGGCGTCACCATCTTCCGCGTCGACAATCCCCACACCAAGGCCTTTCCTTTCTGGGAGTGGGTCATCGCGGAGATCAAGCGCGACCACCCGGAGGTTCTCTTCCTCGCCGAGGCCTTTACCCGCCCCAAGATCATGTACCGGCTGGCCAAACTGGGCTTCAGCCAGTCCTACACCTACTTCCCCTGGCGCAACGGCAAGGACGAGATCACCGCCTACCTCACTGAACTGGCCCAGACCCCGGTGCGCGAGTTCTTCCGCCCCAACCAGTGGCCCAACACGCCTGACATTCTCACCGAATTTCTCCAGATCGGCGGCCGCGCCGCCTTCACCATCCGCCTTCTGCTGGCCGCCACTCTGGGCGCAAACTACGGCATCTACGGCCCCGCCTTTGAACTGATGGAGAGCCGCCCGGTGCGCCACGGCAGCGAGGAGTACCTCAACTCCGAAAAGTACGAGATCCGCCACTGGGACCTGGACCGGCCCGACAGCCTGCGCCCCCTCATCGCCCGCGTCAACCAGATTCGCAACAACAACCCGGCCCTGCAGAGCGACTGGTCCCTGCGCTTTTACTCCACTGAAAACGACCAGATCATCGCCTATTCCAAGGAGTCGGAAGATCGCTCCAACCTGCTCCTGACGGTGGTCAACGTCGATCCGCACCACACCCAATCCGGCTTCGTCACCCTGCCGCTGGATGAGCTGGAGATTCCTCAGGACCGCGCCTACGAGGCTGAAGACCTGCTGACCGGCGAGCGCTACCTCTGGCGCGGGCCGCGCAACTACGTCGAACTCAATCCGTCGCGCGCCTCCGGCCACATTCTCAAAATCCACCGCCGCCTGAAGGTCGAGACCGACTTCGAGTACTTCCTCTGATCCGGGTGCCCGAGTCCCAACTCCTCGACAACCCGATCTGGCACTCCCTGCTCACCGGCCACCGGGACCTCGCCGAGGGCGGCGCACTGGCCCGCCGTTTCCCGGCATTCATTGGCCCGCTCGCCGGCCTCGCGGAGGACTCTGCCTCGGCCTGGCAGGCGCTGCGTCCGCTTGCTGGCCCTCAGGGTGTCGTCGCCCTGTTCTTCCGACAGGCCCCGTCGCCGCCTCCTGGCTGGAAGCTCATCCGCGTCGGCCCTCTCCTGCAGATGGTCGCGGCGCCCGTCGCTCCAACCGGCCTGCCTGAGCTGCCCGCCGAGGCCAGCCTCCGCCGTCTCACTCCGTCCGACGCGCCGGCCATGGTGGCCCTGGCCGAACTCACCGAGCCTGGCCCCTTCCGCCTGCGCACCATCGAACTGGGCGCGTTCTTCGGCGTCTTTCACGGGCCGGAGCTGATGGCCATGGCCGGTCAGCGGCTGCGCCTTCCTGACATGGTCGAACTCAGCGGCGTCTGCACCCACCCCGATGCTCGCGGCCGCGGCTATGCGCGCCTCCTCATGGCCCGCGTCATTGAGGAGATCCTGGCCGAAGGCAAGACGCCCTTTCTCCATGTGCTCGCGGAAAACGAGGCCGCCATCCGTGTCTACCGCGACCTGGGATTTGTGCCCGCCCGCGACCTGGTCTACGGCGTCTTCCTGCGCCAGGACTGACCGGCTTCGGCCCATTCATCTACCATCAGAAGTGCCATGCCCGTCAAACCCAAGCTCGGACAGAACTTCCTTCACGACGTGCAGGCCACGCAGCGCATCGCCGCCTCCCTCGGCGACCTCTCCGGCCGCACCGTTGTCGAGATCGGCCCCGGCCGCGGAGCCATCACCGCATCCCTCGCCGCCCGCGCCGCCCACGTAATCGCCGTCGAACTCGACCCGGTCCTCGCCGCCCGCTTGCGCACGGAGTTTCCCTCCGACCGCGTGACCGTCGTCGGGCAGGACGTGCTCCACTTCGACTTCGCCGCGGCCGCGCAGGCTGCCGGCCAGCGCCTGCTAGTGGCCGGCAACCTGCCTTACGGCATCACTTCGCAGATTCTGCTCAAACTTGCCGCCAGCCACGCGGCTCTTGACCGGGCCATTCTCATGGTGCAGCGCGAGGTGGCCGACCGGGTCACTGCGTCGCCCAGTTCGCGCGACTATGGCCTGCTCTCCGTGACCGTGCAGATATTCGGGCCGGCGGAGTCGCTGTTCACCCTGCCCCCCTCGGCCTTTTCTCCGCCTCCGGACGTCTACTCCACGGTCTTTCGCTGGCGCTTTGCGCCGCGCTTCGCCGAACTCGGGGTCGAGGAAGCTCCCTTCCTTCGCTTCGTGCGCCAGGTCTTTGCCCAGAAGCGCAAGACGCTCGCCAACAACCTGCGTACGGCCGGCCTTCAGCCCCCGGTTATCGTGACCGCTCTTGAACGCACAGCCATCGATTCCCATGCCCGCGCCGAAGCTCTTTCGATCGAGACTCTGGCCGCCCTGTTCAACCATCTGAAGGCCCAGCAGGACTCCGTGTGAGGCGCTGGCCGCGGACTCCGGCCCTCTGGCCGCGGGTTGGCCTACCAATAAAGTTGCCCCTGGTCCGAGTTTCGGGACCAGGGGCAATTTGCTGTGCGCGCCGGACTAGGCCGTAAAGACGTAGTCGGTGGACTGCCAGGCGCCGTTGATGAAGGAGCGCAGCCGGACATAGACCTTGCTTCCCACCGGCAAGCTGTTGACCGTAGCTGCAAGCGTGGTGACATATCCGCCCGCATAGAGATTGCTCGAACCCGCCCCGGTCGTTCCAACGAGGAGTTGGTAGAGCGCCACGCCGCTGCCCGCGTTCCACTGGAAGGCCACGCTGCCGCCGATCGGAGTGAGTGTGCCAGGCGCCGGGAAAACCAGGGAAGCCTTGGCAGCCGTTCCTGCCTCCAGGAGGGTTGAATCACTGACCTGCCATGCGCCTTTGATATACGACCGCACACGCACGTACAGCGTGCCGCCGCCCGTCGGAATCCCGCTGACAGGCACGGAGGTGGCTGCCGTGTACGGCCCGCCATAGACATTCCAGCTCCCGGCCCCGGTGGTCCCAATCAGCAACTGATAAAGGGACACGCCGCTGCCCGCCGTCCAGGTGAACGTTGCGCTGGAGCCGCCCAGGGTGCTGCCGGTTGCCGGCGCGCTCAGTACCGCAGGGATTGGAACCCCTGATTCAATCAGCGTGGAGTCGCTGACCTGCCAGGCGCCATTGATATACGACCGCACCCGCACGTACAGCGTGCCGCCACCCGTCGGAATCCCGCTGACAGGGACGGAGGTGGCTGCCGTGTACGGCCCGCCATAGACATTCCAGCTCCCGGCCCCGGTTGTCCCAATCAGCAACTGATAAAGGGACACGCCGCTGCCCGCCGTCCAGGTGAACGTTGCGCTCGAGCCGCCCAGCGTGCTGCCGGATGCGGGACTGCTCAGAATCGCCGGACTCGCAACTCCTGATTCGGCAAATGTGTAGTCGGTGAAGAGCCAGGCGCCGTAGCTGAACGACCTCAGCCGGACATAGAGGGTTCCGCCGCCTGTGGGCACGTTGGTCAAGGTCGCCCCAAGCGCTGCTGTATAGGGCCCGCCGTAGATGTTGCTGCTCCCAACCCCGGTGGTTCCCACCAGAAGCTGATACAAGGTGACTCCGCTGCCTGCAGACCACGCAAACCCAACCGTGGAACCGGGCAGCAGACTGGCTGACGGAGCCGTCAAGGCGGCCGCTTTGGGTGCCGAAGCGGTCACCACCGTCGCCGCGGTGGTTCCGGAATAGTAGACTGCGCTGGCCAGGTCCGGTGTATAGGTGGCTACCAGAGTATCCGGGCCAGCGGTCAGCGCCCCGGCGGGAATGGTGACCTGCGCCGTTCCTCCGGCCAACGTTAGTGCTGAAGAGGAATACCCGCCTCCGGCCACAACCACCGACCCCGAAGGAGTGGCGTTGCCGCTGCCTCCGTTCACCGCCAGCGTCAATGTGACGGATTGGGTGGTAAAGATGCTCGGGGCGGAAGCCGATATCGATAGGGCCGGCGAAGCCACGCCGACTGTGAGCGTCCCGTTGACAAACGTGAACGAGTAATTCGCCGCGGACAGGCTTCCCAGAGACGCTGTAATAGGGTAGCTGCCGGCTGGCGACGCCGCGGTCGCCGTGGTGGTCAGGCTGGGAGTTCCTGTAACCACACTTGCTGGGTCGCCATTCACGAAGCCGCCAATGGAGGCGCTGAAGGCCGGATTCGGCTGTCCGTAAAGGCGGCTTGCATTGGCCACCGTCACCGTCAAAGGCGCCGGGCTCACCACCAGCGTTACGGTTTGAGTCGCAGTCGCATACGTAGCGGTGTCCGTCGGCGTAAACGTGACCGACAAAATCTGGCTGCCTGCGGGCAAGACCGTTCCCGCGGCCGGGCTGTAGCTGAAGGTTCCTGGGACCGAAGATGTAGCGTTCAACCAGGCCGCACTCACCGGGGTTCCATAGCTGATTGGAGCCGGAGCAGTCCAACTGAGGGTGGGGACCGTCAACACGGAAATCGTGACTGCGTCAGAAAAGCTCAGCGTTTCCTGGTCGAGAATCTCCGGGGCCGTGAGGTCAAACTCCGTGTCGGCAACAGAGAAGTTTTCAATCACCGAAATCTGCGCGGGGAAAAAGACATTTTCCGTGTCACTGAGGGTGAACGCCTCATCATCCGTAACCACGGCATTCAGCGGTCCCGCAAACGGCACAGGCGCCTTGACGAGGATTGAGTAGCTGCCGTGAAGCACACTCCCGTCCAGGTCGAGGACGGTCACTTCAAAATCAAATTTCCCTGTTCCCGTGGGGACGCCAGAGACCGCCATCGTACTTGATCCGGTCTCGGCCCCCATCCCTGGAGGAAGGTTGCCTGAAATCGTGAGGTCATGCACACCGGTCCCACCGATGGCCTGCACCGAGGAAGCATACGGAACGCCGATTACGGCGTCTGGAAAGGCGTTCTGCACAAACATGAGCGGCTTGTGCTGGGCCTGATCCGGCTTGGGAGCCGGCGCTGCAAGCCTGGGCTCCCAAGCCGTCCCCTGCCCGGCAGCGCGCTCGGCTGTGGAGCAGAGCACGCACAAGCCAAGCGCGAACAGGCCGAGAGTCCTGCCGTATCTTCCATCGATTCTCATCGCTTCCCCCTTATAGCGGTCGGGCTTTTCAAATGGACTTGGATCCCGAATGGAGCTAGGAGAAGGTGATGGTGACCGTTACCTGGATGATCTGGCCGTTCGCCACCGTAACCGGCGTAATGGCGGCCGCGCTCAGTGGGCCAACCCAGTTGTTGACGGTGTTGGTCACGCAGGCGGCGGGAGTGATGGCCAGCGGACCCGTGGGATTGGTGCCGACCGGGACATTCGCGCAGGCGTTGTAGATGGTGTAGACGGTCCCGATGGTTCCCGCCTGGTTGGCGGTGATGGATCCGGACATCACAAAGGAGTACGGGCCGCTGAACAGGGTTCCGTAGTTGAACCCGTAGGTGAGGTTGCCGCTGCAGTAGTAAGCGCTGCAATAGTTTGTAGCCGGCGAAGTGGTCAGGTTGTGCGCGATGCCGCAGAACTGGAACACGGCTACGCAAGGAGCATTACCCGTCTGGGCGCCCATGGCGATCATGTAGTCGCCCGGCGTGAACCCGCCTGCCAGGAGGCCGATCAGGATGCCCTGCGCGCTCGCGGAGAGAGAATTCTGAAAGTCGCGATGCTCCACCAGCGTGCCGTCCGGATTCTTCACGTCGATCACCCAGTGGCCGTGCATCTTCATCCCAAGGTTCATCGAGGCCCCTGAAGTCTTCAGCTCGCCGGTCGCTACGGGGGCACCGGGTTGCATCGACGCGGGAAGCTCGAGCGAGTTGGCCACTCCACCCACCACGGGAGAACCCGTGCGCAAAGCCGGCACGTGGTTGACTGCATCGGGAGCGGTTTGGGCCAGGCAGGTCTGGGTCAGCGCACATCCCAGCACAACTGCCAGGGTTGATGCAACGACGTGGTGGCTACGGCGCAGAGAAGTTGTGTACGAGTTCATCGCTGACTCCTGTCTGGTTTCGTGTATTCAGATTCTGGTTGCATCGGGGCACAGAGTCATGCCCCAGGATTCCCGGAGTTAGGCAGGCTTTGAGCGGCGTCATCCAATGTGGTTGGAGGGAAGGGATACCCACTCAAGCTCTGCCAGAACTCCAGCAATGTAGGCATATCCGGACAGAAAAAGCTATAAGGACAAATATTAAGATTTTGTCATTTTGCTATCGTCAACATCGATTTTGTTCTGTTTCAATGCAGGAAGCGGTTATCCAGAGAGCTCCTCCAATCGGTAACTCCCTCTCCATCAGCGCGGCCATAACTCCGTCAAATCCCCGGATGGCTCAGGCTGCTCACCTTCGGAACCAACTCCTGATACATCGCGCTGGGCAAATTCGTCTGCCAGTGCCCGGTTAGCCTGGCGGCCAGAATCAACCCAAAGAAGATCCCCGCCATCACCCCGGCCACCGCGGCAGGTCCCACGACGCGCCCTTTCCACCGCTGCGCGGGCAGCTCCGACCGCACCGGCGGCAGCGCAAATTGCAGCGCGTCCTGCGTTGAACAGACCGCCACGCAGGCCATGCAGCCGGTGCACTCCGCCGACCGGACCTGCACCAACTCATCCACCTTCAACCCGGAGGGGCACGCCTTCGCGCACTTGCCGCAATCGACGCATGCCTCCGCGTCCCGCCGTATCTTCACCGGACTCAACAGGCTAGCCAGCCCCATCAGCGCGCCGTAGGGGCACAGATACCGGCACCAGAAGTTCTTCACCAGCACCGACAGCGAAGCCAGCATCACCAGCACAATCGCCGCCGTCGGCCCCATGTTGCGGAAGAAATTCAGCATCTTCACATCCGCCAGCAGCCCATAAGGGGATCCCATGAAGTCCTGCAGCGCCTCGGCCGACATCGCTCCGATGATGAAGACAAAGAAGCCCAACAATAAGTACTTCAACCCGCGCAGCGGCACATCCACCCAGCGGGGAAACGCGGCATTGGTCCCGAACAGCCTTCGGCCCAGCTTCCACAAGTACTCTGACAGCGTCCCCACCGGGCACAGCCACGAGCAGAATGCCTTCTTCAACACCAGGCTCATCCCCACAAACGCAATAAACAGCACCATGGCCGCCGGATGAATCGCCGGCGCCCGCCCTGTTGCCAGCAGCAATTTCGTGTTCATCAAGCCCGCAATGGGCAGCCAGCCCTCCACGCCCGCCGGCCGGGGCAGCGCCATCCCCACCGCGCCTCGCTCATAAAACCTGACCCATAGGTAGAACTGCACGCCGAGCAGCCCATTCAGAGCAGCAAATCCCAGTTGCACCCATCGCCTGACCTTCTGCGACCGGTCAACCGCCTGCCTGCGCATGAATTTCTTCTTCTCTGCTCCTGTGCCGGTCATCGCCTCTGCGCTCATGGTTGTGTCCCTTTACTCGAACCATACCCGTGGCGTCTGGACAGCGCTGTAACTTAGGTCACTGCTGGTGATTGAAATCACACCCTTCGCCCCTTGAGACGACGCTGACAGAGTTCCTGCCCTACCAATGCGGAGCCCTCTGCCTATATGCTGGACTCAGGACAGCAGATGAATCGATTCACTCGGACGTGCAAAAAGATCAAGCTCCTTCTGGCCGTCCTGTTCCTCCCGTTGCTGGCGCATACGGCCATTCCCCAGGCCGCCCCGCAGCCGGTCTTCCCGCGTCCGGTCTCCAAAGAGAGGGTCATCGTCTTTGTCCATGGGCTGCACGGGAACCGCGACTCATGGCGGGCCGCAAACGGGGCCTATTGGCCGGACTTGATCCGGAACGACCCCCGCCTCGCCTACTCCGACGTTGAAGTCGCGGAGTATCCCACACCGGCCTCCAACGGGAAGATGTCCAGCATCCAGTTGGCCGACACCCTCTGGACGCACCTCCGGCAGGACCATGTCTGGGAGCATCGCGAGGTGGTCTTCCTCGCCCATAGCCTCGGCGGCATCCTCGTCGAAGAGATGCTCCTGAGACATCCCGCGGAGGCGGCCCGCGTCCGGTTCATCGTCTCCTATGGAACCCCGCATGAGGGCTCAACCATCGCCCGCATCGCCTCCATCTACGACAGAGACCCGCTGCTCAACGACCTCAGCGACGCCGGCGACAACGCCTTCCTGACTCAGTTGGAAAACGACTGGCGGGGCCACGGCTCCGTCAATGGCATTCACCGCTTCTGCGCCTATGAGACCGAAGACACCAAGCCGGAGAGCGGGGTCGGTCGCTATCTCAAGACCCACGCCCGCGTGGTCGGCTACTTCAGCGCAACCTATGGATGCGACGTGACCACCCCGCCGCAGGAGATCCACGCAGACCACGTGAACATGGTCCGGCCTCCGGATCGCAAGTCGAGCGCCTATGACTTCTTCTATCGCGTCTACCGCGACAACCCGATCCTCGAAGAGCAGTTGGTCACGCGCGAAAACGTGATCGCCGGACTCGAGGCAGGGTGCGACCGAACCAACGCGAATCCTGACCTGCAGGTCCCCGTAGCCCTTGACGGCGCCTTGCATGAGAAAGTCGTTGCGGCCACTGCCTCGCTTGTCAATTCCGTAGACCTCCGCAACGTGAACCCGGACCCGCCAGTCGTGACAAGGGTCGATCCGGACGGGGTTGCCCACGTGCAGTACGGCTTCAGCGGGCCATCGAAAAAGCTCTTCGTCTGCCTGGGCGCCGCCCGGGCATCCTTGAGGGTTCAGTTCTCCATCTCCCGCCAGGTGCCCGTTCGCGAGCCATCGAATTGAGCCCGGGACTGAACTCGCGCCCGGTTGCGTGAAGGACCCTCGACGGAGCCCCTGAAGTCCGGCATCGAGAGGTTCGGCCTCCATTGCAACCTTCATCCCTTTGCCAGTAGACTGGTACTGGTCGGGGCGGGCCTCCGCAAAGAGAATGTTTGCGGCGCCCCGGACTCTTCGGCTCTGCGGTCGTCCCATCAGGTTCCATGGTCTCTGGCTTCGGCAACGAGGCGGCGAGGAGACCTTGGAAGGTCCGGGGAAACAAAATCGCAGGCCGCAGTCGAGAACGGCAACAGGAGTCAACAAGGCGCTTCTTCATTCAGCGCAATGGAAACAAGGAGTTACCACGCGGAGAGGTGGCAGAGCCCGGTTGAATGCACCTGACTCGAAATCAGACATAGTCGCAAGGCTATCGGGGGTTCGAATCCCTCCCTCTCCGCCATAAGATCATTCGAATCAATACGTAGGGGCCTGTCATGGGCCCTGTTCTTTTTGGTGTGAAGCTTGCCTTTTGGGTAAAACATGCACGTAGGGGCACAGAAAGGCACCGAAGTACAAATCCAACTGACCACAAAACTGACACCGAAAAGGCCAAACCGGTTGAGGCCGGTTAGGAGAGAGAACACTTTGGGGCATGTGATTCTCAGTGAAGCGTTTGCTGAAGCTGGTTCACGTTCTTCCGGCCACCGATTGCGGAGAGTTGGGACCGATCCGTGGCTGGGGTAGGTTTGTACGATCCCAGGTCTCCTCAAAATCGAAACCGAGGGCACCAGATTATAAACTGTAGCAGGGAGAACGATGGAGATGAAAACGAAAATAGGCATTGCGGTTTTGCTCTGTGTCTTTGGCTTATTTGGCTATGGCTCCTATCGCAAAGGCTACTCGAACGCTGCGTCAAAAGCCGCCGCAGAACACGCAGCCGAATACGGAAACGATTGGAACGGCGACCCTTCCGTCAAGCATTCAGCCTCATATTCGCTCGGATATACACGCGGGCACGGAGCCGGTTATGCGGAAACCCATCAAAAAGATTTCGTCGAGTGCGGCGAGAAGCTTGCCCAACTTGCCGTAGAAACAGGAGACCCCAAAATCGCTTCCAGATTAATGGTAGACGGTTATGTTGCGCCATCGCAGTTAGAGGCAGCAGCAGCTCAACACAAGCAAAAATAGCCCAGCAGATGCACGTCGAAGTTCTGTCGAGTTGACGGCGTCAAGCGGGCTGGCGAGAACTTGACTGAAATCGCGGAATGTGGCCTTCTGAAATCATGTCACTTCCTGATTCCCACCCCTGGATGGAGAGCGTTGACGCGAAGATGGTCAGGGCCAAGGAACACCTCGACACCCTCCATGCCGAAGCTGGTATGTTCTTCGAAAGCACCAAGCGGAATTTCATTCTGAAGACGAACGGACATGAGGCGTGTATCGTCCACTACATCGAGGATTCCATCCCGCCGATTCGCCTCGGCGTTCTCTTGGGCGAGTGTGTCTTTAACATCCGGTCGGCGCTCGATAACCTTGTTTGCGGCCTGATACGGACGACGGATTCACACGCACCGTGCAAAGGTTCCCAATTCCCCATTTGTTCCACCAAGGAACAGTGGGAAAATAATTCGCAGAAGTACCTCAAGGGTGTTGAGCAAGCGGCGCAGAAGATGATCCGGGACCTTCAGCCGTGCTTCCGCATGTCCGCCGTGCCAGAAAACGACCCGTTGAGCATCTTGAATGTCCTCTGTAACAGCGACAAGCACCGCGCTGTAACTCTCACGCTAGCGTACAGTCACGACCTCACGGTCAGGGTACATGGGAATGACGGAAGTGTCTATGTCTGGAAGGCAACGGAGCCGCTCTATGCCGGGGATGTCCACACGATACCACTCAATCTTGATCCCGCAAGCATCCAGCCGAGCGCCCGCGTTGAAACTAGTGGCACCGACATCTTAATAATCCGGGAGATTGGGCCGTGGGGAGAGCGTCCGGTTTGGTCCGTCCTCACCGACCTATATGAATACGCCAAAGATCGTGTGGTGGTTCCGCTGAAGCCGTTTTTCGTCGCTTCGCATTTTAGTTACCCATAAACGGGCATAGATCAGCTCAAGCGGTACGAGCCCCTTACTCGTGTTCAAACACTCTTAGCCAGTGAACGCATCACAAATTCAGGGTCGGCGGCAATGACGATAAGAAGCGCGCGCGCAGCGGCTTCCGGCTGGCGACGCCCAGACTCCCAATGACGAACTGCATCCACCGATAAACCAAAACTTTCTGCGAAACGCCCCTGGCTCAGGCGCAGGCGCTTACGGAGACCTCGCACGTCCACGGTCTCCGGCAGAGTGACCTTGTAACCCTTGCGCTCACCTTCCATGTAGGCGCGGGCTTCAGCCGTTCCTTGTGCCATCTCTTCAAACAATTTGCTCATCGCTTCCCCCTGTAATCGGCAAAGAAACTCTTCGCCATCTTGGCCAGGGCATTCTGCTCGGCCTTGCTCAAATTGCCCTTCTCCGATTTGGCATACACGGTAATGAGGAAGATCGGCAGATCCTCACCGCCGTACAGATAAACGACTCGTGCGCCGCCGCGTTTTCCCATGCCGGAACGTGCAAAGCGCAGCTTGCGATACCCTCCTGTGCCGGGCATCAAGTCTCCGGCCTCCGGGTGGGCGGCGATGGTGCGAACGATTTCTTCCCGGTCCGCTTCGCTATAGAGGTCTTCGGCGGCTCTCAGGAACATCGGGGTTTCGACCACCGTTTGCATAGAAAAACTATATGCCAATGGCATATATTGGTCAACCTTTTTCTCAGCGTAGAAGGGGTAGATTGCGGCCATTGCTGCGACCATGAGCCACTACGATAAGAGGACGATTCCAACTAGCGCAGAAAGTGGCCATCCATCCGCTAAATGATTGAAAATAATGCATGGTAAGCCTGACTCGAAATCAGACACAGTCGCAAGGCTATCGGGGGTTCGAATCCCCCTCTCTCCGCCACGACCCCTTCCGAAGGCTTCCGATAAAATCCAAGAAGTGAAGATAAACCCCAGAAAATCTGGGGTTTACGTTTTTTAGCGTCCAGTGCCGTCCAGTGCAAGCCGGAGATTTTTGGGTATACGTTTGGGTATATGGAAAGTCAAAAAGGGTATATATTGCCTTCGAGGGAGGAAATATGCCGCTTTCCGATACCGCAATCAAGAAGTCTCTACCGGCTGTCAAGGGCGGCGTAAAAGGGAACCACTGTGGCGGCGTAAAAGGGAGCCAGTAGAGGGTTGAGTCGGGCATTTCGGGGGAGGAGTGGCGCCGGAGCGTGGCGGTGGCGGCCCTCCTCCCCCGAGGCGCGTTGGGGAGGGGCTGTCAGGCTCGTTTTCGGCGGCTTTGCTTGAGGCGGGAGGAGTCGGCGTTCATCTCCAGGATGTGAACGTGGTGGGTGATGCGATCGAGCAGTGCGCCGGTGAGCCTCTCGGAG
>CAINJJ010000048.1 GCA_903849645.1 uncultured Acidobacteriaceae bacterium
CCTGTTCGTTGACTTTCCCTTGCTTGCGTATCGTATGGTACGGTTTCTTCACGGCGGTTCTCCCTTCAAGGTTTGGCAACCCGATTCTAAGGAATCAGGCTGAACCGCCGCTCAACTTTCAACTATGGCTGGGACATCCTCGTGCAGCGGCAGAACAGCGAGACATTTGACGTTCGTTTGGATCAGCACATCAACGACAACAACAACATCTTTGCGCGCTACTCGTACAACAATACACATACGGTCAATCCAGGCGGGCTTCCCGCTGTCAACGGGATTGCTCCCGACGGCGGCATCACCGCACCGGAAGTGGTGCAGAACGCAATGGGGAATTTCACGCACATCTTCAACCCCTCGCTTCTGCTGGAACTCAAGGGCGCCTACACGCGAATTGATCTGGACACCACGCTTGCCAACAATGGCAAAAACCTGAGCACCCAGTTTGGACTGGCCGGAGCCAATATCGACAGCACCACGAGCGGCCTCACACTCATGCAGCCGGCAGGGTACGAGTCGCTTGGAGATGCGTCCTTCAACCCAGACACAACCTTTGACAGCACTATCCAGCTCATGGGCGCGCTTTCTTACACGAAGGGAAAGCACAGCATGAAGTTTGGCGCCGCTTACATCCACAGCGGAGCCAACCAGTTCCAGAATCGCTGGGGATTGGGGTGGTATATGTTTGTTCCCGCGCCTCCCTTCTTCAACTCGATGATCAATTTCCTCAACGGAATTCCATTCCAACTCACGCGCGCCAACCTTCTGCAGACGCAGGATCTGCGCACGAGTGAGCCAAACGTGTACGCGCAGGACAACTGGCGGGTGACTCCGAAACTAACGCTGACTTATGGGGTGCGCTACGGGGTCTTCACGCCCTATACCGAAGCCCACAATGGGATCGACAGCTTTGATCCGGCAACAGCGACGCTTCTGGTTGCCGGCAAGAACGGCGTTGGCGCAACAGCCGGCGTCACCACTGATTACTTTGACTTTGCTCCCCGTGTGGGCATCGCCTGGACTCCCAGGGAGGGAACCGTAGTCCGCGGCGGCTATGGCCGCAGCTACTTCCCAGACAACACGGGCGGCGGAATCTATCTCAAGAATCAGCCGTTTGAGTATTTCTATCAGTCAGCGCCTTTTTCGGTTTCTCTCTCTCAGCCGATGCCTGCCCCAAGCGTAGGGTCAACGGATCAAGCTGTCCTGACGGGCGCACTGAGCGGAGTGGATAAGGACTTCAAGGCCTCGTATGCAGACCAGTTCAGCCTGAATGTGCAGCATGAAGCGCACAGGTTTGTGGCGACGCTGGGGTATGTGGGAGTGACCACACACCGGCAAGCCATGGACTTGCAGATCAATCAGGCTCCACCTGCACCTTGCCCACCTGTGCCGGGTCCTCCCTGCTACTACTCGCGTCAACCGTACTATTCCCAATTACCCAATGTGACCGGAGGCATCTCCTATCAGGTCACTCACGGTGTCTCCAACTACAACGGCTTCCAGGCGACGGTCCAGCGCCAATACAACTCCGGGCTCATGGTGAACGCCAACTATACGCTGGCCCACAGTCTCAGCGACGTGCTTTCGTTCACTGGCCGCGCATTGTCAGAAGGTTGGGGCGAGGTCTCCCAGGACCTCGGCTGGTACAACGTGTGGAAGCAGGTTCACGCCCGGGAATACAGCAACTCGGACTTCGACATCCGTCATCGCATTGCAATGCAACTGGCGTATGAAGTTCCCTTCGGCAAAGGCCTCAAGGGTGTGGAAGGCGCACTGATCAAGGGATGGCACACCAACGGAATCCTGGTGTGGCAGACAGGCGAACCGTTCACGGTGATCGACAATTCGCCGGCATCCAACACCAACATCAACCCACCCAACAATGGGGACCGGCCGAATTGGACTGGCAAGTGGAAGTCCTCGAATCCAGGCATCAACAACTGGTTTGACACAACCGCCTTCACAACTCAGGACAACGGCACCCTCGGAAATGAACCTAGAAACATGCTGTACGGTCCGCACTTCAGGCATTTCGATTTCTCCATCGGCAAGGAGTTTGCCCTTGCGGAGTCCAAGAGCCTGCAGTTCAGGATGGAGGACTTCAATCTGTCCAACACGCCGAACTTTGATCTTCCCAATGCGCAGATGGGGAATGGAAACTTTGGGACAATCAGCGCAACGCGGTTTGCTCCTCGGCAAATCCAACTGGCGCTGAAGCTGATCTTCTGAGGAGTGGGTTAGAAGGTTGAGCATTGCAGGTGGCTTCCGGGCATGGGTAACCGTGCTCGGAAGCAACTGGATCAGTCTCAAGGTTCGTCTCGGAGGAGAAATCGTGAAAGGAATCATGCGCGAATTCCTGGCTTCTGTGCTTGTGCTCGCCGCCATCACTGCGGGTCAGGCTCTTTGCGCAGAAGCGGGAGTCCTGAGAGCAGGTGCGGCCCGCGTGGACATTACTCCAGCGCAGGATGAGTTTCCTTGCAAGGTGTCGGGAGAGCGGTCCTTTGTAGGCGTTCATGACCCCGTCTACGCGCGGGCCCTGGTGCTTGACGATGGCAGGCGCGAGGTGGCGATCGTGTTGGTTGACGTGACCATGATTCCCAAACCAAATGAACTCGTGAAGGCGGTTGCTGAAGAGTTGAAGATTCCCGAGGCGAATCTGCTCCTGGCCGCAACGCACACCCACAATGTGCCTCTGGTAAGCTATCACGGCGGTGAACCCGACGCTCAGCAGGCCAGAGAGATTGAGCGTCTCAAACAGGGCGCGGTGAAAGCAGCACGCAACGCGAAAGAACGCTTGCAACCGGCGCGGGTTGGGTTTGCTCGCGGCGAGGCCTGGGTCAACATCAACAACGGGGAGCAGACAGGCGCCAAAGACGGATTCGATCCGCACGGGCCATCTGACAAGAGTTTGGATGTGCTCAAAGTTCAGTCAGCGAACGGGTCCCCGATGGCATTGCTGGTCGACTACGCCTCACATGCCGAGGTGATGTTCCGCAGCGTGACGAAGGACAATGGCTATGAGGTCAGCGGCGATCTTCCCGGAGCGGCCGCCAGCATCCTTGAGAACCAATCCCAAGACAGCCCGGTGGTGTTGTTCGCAAGCGCTGCCGCGGGAGACCAGTTATCCATATTCAAGTCTCTTAAGCCTGCGGCGCAACTGCCCGCCGCCGATGAGGGCGCGGCTGGCTGGGCGATTCTCGACGTGCAGGCGCGTCGGCTCGCAAGCTCGGTCCAGCGCCTGACCGCAGCTATGCCGGAGGGAGCGTCGCAGGTAACGCTTTCAGCGGCATCCAAAGCAGTGGAATGTCCAGGACAGCATCTGCGTCTCAATCGCGAAACCGGGAAAGTGGAGATAGAGGAAAAGCCGCCGGTCCAGATTCCGCTGTCTGTCCTTCGCATCAATGACATCGTTCTAGCTGGCGTGGGTGGAGATGTGGGCAGCGAGATTGGCATGAAGTTCAAGGCTGCTTCTTCGCTCACTGATGCCACCATGATCACCATGACCAGCGGTTCCATTGGCTACATTCTGGCAGACGCAAGCTACCTTCACCCTGGGCATGCCGTCATGGGGTCGCCGCTGAGGCAGGGGTGTGCCGAGAAGGCAGTGGTCGATGGACTCCTGGACTTGATTTCACACTAAGTCTCGACGGCGGAGCCTTCTGCTCATCCCATCCTTCTACCGTTCACGGCTTCGGGCGTCTCACCTCTCGGAGACCCACCATTTCTTTCGTTCTTTGTGGAGAGCTTTCATCATGATTTCGCGCACGCAGTCATTCATCACTCACAGCATTGTTCTTCTCTTCTTGTCACTCTGTGCAGCCGCTGCTGCACAAGGACCGAATCGCGACAGCATGCACCACGGCAATGAATGGATTGATCCGGACCACAGCGAGCCCTCGGGGACTCGCTACCACCTCTTCGCTACGCCTTCCCGGGGTCCAGCAACGGAGGCCAGTTGCCTCATGTATCTGCCGCCCGACTACGAGAAGAAGCCTGCACAGCGGTTCCCCGTGCTTTATTGGCTGCACGGCGGCGCGGGCAGCCAGCGCGAGGGGGTATGGATCGTGCAACGCATCGATGCCGAGATCCGCTCCGGCAGCCTGCCCCCATTCATCATTGTTCTTGTTCAGGGACTGCCGGATGTCCGTTACATCAACTCCAAAGACGGAACGCGGCCGGTTGAGGATGTCATCATCCATGACCTGATCCCGCATATCGATGCAACCTATCGCACCATTGCCACGCGCCGGAGCCGCGCTATCGAAGGCATGTCAATGGGAGGATTTGGCGCACTGCGCCTGGGGTTCAAGTATCCCCAGTTGTTCGGAACCGTCTCCGCGCTGGCTCCAAGCATCAAGCCTATGGCGCAGGAGCCTGAGGTGGTGCGTGAACCCTTCGGCAACGATCAGGCGTATTGGGATGAAACTGGACCCTGGAATATCGTGAAGCAGCACGCTGCCGAGATTCGCGCCCGGACGCGCGTGCGCCTGCTCGTGGGAGACCAGGACCCGCTGCTTGCGCCTGTCACCGACTACCACGTCCTGCTCACGTCTCTGGGCATCGAGCACCGGTTCACAGTCGTCGCGGGAGCGCATCACCGCTATGACGAGATCATCTCCCGGCTCCCAGACGACGCCCTGCAATTCTGGAAGGATGCCTTCGTGGAATAGGTGTTGTGCCTCGAGCGATACGGATGGATGACGACCTTCCGAGAATCTTAAGGAGAGCTGTGAACAATGATCCTGGAGGTCAGATACCATTTATGAACCTGGCTAGAACCATCTTGCACCTTGGATCGGACCAGCACCCTTGCGGCAATCTGGAGAGGCATCACAGCGTGTGCGGCTTGTTTCGGTCTCACGTCGGCAGCCGCGTGATGGTTGTCGTGCTGCTCACCTTCTCCTGGTTGACCTCAACTCTGGCCTCGCAGGAGCCTGGCCGGCAGGCTGTTCCTCACACCGTTGCGGCCGACTCGGTGAGTTATCTCTATGGCCCGCACTACCAGACGCCGTTTATCCTCACATCCTCAAGCCCAGGCGGCGCGAACATTGCCCGCAGTACGCTCGAGTGGATTCACCACGACAAATGGCGCTACGGCAGCAACCTGCTCGACCTGAGTTTGCGCAAATCGAGCAGCGTTGAACCCGCGTCGGGCGGTGGGACTGGCGCACTTGAACCTTACCTTGTGCTGCGTTCCGGACTTGGCTTGCACCGCATGCTTGGCCCGCGTGTGCAACTGCCATCCGCGCTTCGCGAAATCTCGATCGAAGGCGGAGCAAATCTTGAATCGAAGAACTCGGCCTTTGCTCCCGAGGAACGAACAATCTACTTTGGACCCGTGCTCGAATTCAATGTGCCTCGCGGCATGTTGAATCTTGGCATTCATTTCCGCAAGGAATGGAACCACGAAGGCATTCTGGGCAAAGACGAAAGCTACGATCCCGACTTGAATATCGAGCCGGTCTGGAACTTGCCGCTTCGTCTTGGGACCGTAGACCTTGGCTGGGGCGGATTTGTGGATATCAATACTCCCAAGGGGAAGGACTCCTTTGGAGCGCAAATGCGGACGGAACTGCTGGTACGATCTCAAGTCGTGGTCGATCTCGGGACCCTGGTGCATCGGCACAAGACCGGTGTGGAGTTGGGCGGAGGGCTCGAATACTGGCATAACGAATATGGCAAGCCATCCAGCATCACTCCTGGCGCAGAAGAGCTGACTCCGCTCCTATCGGTCACAGTACATCTTCATGGTGGCCGATTCTGATTGGGTATCTCGCACAAGAACACGTTGGGCACAAGGAGTGAGAGCGATGAATGGACTGACGCGCCGCGGGTTCCTGAAGAGTGGCCTGACAGCCTCTGCGCTGGCTGCAGCAGGGCATGATGCATGGGCCCAGGGCAAACAAAATGAGATTTCTGCCTTGAACTCGGACCCGCATGTTCTGACGACGGAGGAAGGTGTGCCGCGCGCGGCGGCGATCGCCATTGCTGATCTGTTGGATCATGGAGCGCGCGTTCGCAGCGGCCAGAAGGTTCTGATCCTCGCGTATCTGGACGGGCTGTATGGGGGCGACAACCTGGTTGATCGCGAAGCTATCCACTGGATTGAGCGCGCCGTGGAAGCGCGTGGCGCGCACCCAGAGGTCCTCTGGGCCGACGTCCTGAATCGCATCCACCAGTGGCAGTTCCCCGCAGAAATCCGGGCAGCCATGGATCGCAACGATCTAGTCATCAACCATTCTTTCGACCTCGTGGTTGAGGAGATTCTCGCGTTCCGTCAGTATGTGGAGCAGGACCGAAAGATCCCCATGGTGCGCAATTTTGCAACGACTGCCTCCCTGCTCTCGACCGAGTGGGCGCAGACTCCGCAGGAACTGGTGAGCGAGATCCGCTATCAGGCGGCGCTGCAGGTGCAGCCCGGCCTCAAGTGGCAACTGACGGATCCGAATGGTACTCATCTCGAAGGCCTCGTGATGCCGGCGCGCAATCCGTCGAGGCGTTATGCAGTCCGGCGTGAAGAGGGGAGCTATCTGCCGTGGCCGGAGTGGGTATGCCCACCGATTGCCCTGGGACAAACCTCTGGAACATTCATCTTCGACCGGATGCTGAGTTGGTGGTCGCGATACATCGGCATTCGTCCATATTTCGAGAAGCCCATTCGGCTGGCAATCCGTGACAATCGCATTCTCAGCATCGCGGGTGGAGCCGAAGCGGAAGCGCTGCGCAGCTTTCTCGCTGATATGCATGGCCGGCTTGGTGAGAGCGTCTACGACTTTGACACGCTCCACTTTGGCGTCCATCCGCAGGCGCAAGTTGCTGCCCACCAGTGCCCCTCCGTCCTATACCGCCGGCTCATCGAGCACTCGCACTCCTCGAATCTCCATGTGCACATCGGCTCGCCGAAGGCCACGCCGACCTATCCATACTGGCCGCATGTCACGGGTGACGTACGCCAGGCCACCTTCCGAATTGGCGATACCTTGATCCACGATGCCGGCCGGTTAACCGTGCTCGACTCTGCGCCTGTGCGAGCTGTGGCGGCGCGCTATCCCGGAAGGCCGGGCCTGGGACAGGAACCATGCCATGGCTGAATCAGCAGAGAGCAAGTTGTGAGTAGCCGACGCCGACCGAAACCGATACACTGCCATCAAGTCTGCAATCAATCGAGGAGAGCGCCATGTTACAAAGGGTTCTGAAGTTCGATCTCATCCCCACCAACAAGGATGCAGGGCTGCTTGTGTTGCGGGTCGCGATGTGCACGAGCCTCTTTCTCAAACACGGCTCAGAGAAGATCTTCAGCTTTTCGCAAATGGCCAGTCATTTCCCCGACCCTCTGCACATTGGTTCCTCGACAGGCCTGGCATTTGCGATGGTCGGCGACAGCATCTGCTCTCTGCTGATCATCGCGGGCCTCGCGACGCGCTGGGCGAGCCTCATAGCCTTCGCGAACATCTTCATCGCATGGGCTCTTGTGCATCACTTCCTTTTCTTCGGTCATGACGCTGACCACGGAGAGATCATCGTGCTTTACCTCGCAGGTCTCCTGAGCCTGTTTGTGGCAGGGGCCGGCAGATACAGTGTGGATTCCTTGCTGACCAGGTGAAGTTCCTGCTTTCTGGCATCCGCACCTCAAGCCCACCCTTCAGGGTGTCGGCTTGCAGTTCATAGCCGCGCCGCTTCCTGTGCACCACAATTCGTAGTGCGGCGCGTAGAACGTTGACCCCAGCCAATCGAGTCGGGCTGCAGGCACCTCTTCAGAATTACCTGCAGCAAAGTTGTGCGCGTCGTCGATGCTGCCCGATCCGACGTACTTTGCCGTGAGCGGGTAGGGAAAGACCGGCCTGGTGCGATCGGGCCTGCGAGGGGATGGCTGGAGCATATCCGGCGGGGGACCGGCCATGTTTGGTGGAAGCCCACCCGGACCAAGAGGAGGCCGGGCGCCCGCCATTCCGGGAGGTGGTCCCATAGGTGGACGCGCTCCCGACGGCGGGCCATCATGGTCGCCGCCTGGCAGATGCGAAGCGACCAGCGCAAAGGGCGCGGTGCCGCGCTCAACCCAGGCCATGATGGGGCTGAGCAGATCCACATTGAATGGACCTTCACCGCCGCCGCAGTGGTAGCCGCCAGGGAAGAGGTAGAGGCGGGCGAACTGGCTGACCACGGGCTTGCCCATAATCTGTTCCATCGCGGTGTAGTAAGCGACGGTGTTGAGCGGCGAGATGTGCGGATCGGCCAGCCCGTGCCAGAGGATCAGCTTCCCGCCCACGGCTGCAAAGGCCGCCAGGTCAGGGTCGGTTGCATCGTATAGGGCGTGCAGCTTTGTAGTTTCGGCAAAGGATGCGCGGTCGAATTTCAAGTCGGCCAGCGTGTAGCTCTCCGGCGGGTTGATTTCGTAGGCGAGATACTTCAGCGTTCCTGTTGAGATCATCGCGCTCATCACGCGATCCTGGCCGGGCTGCGGGACAAATACGCCAGCCCAAGCGAGTTCCGAGCCGGGAAGCGGCCCACTGATCACCAGTTTGGCGCCGTCGCTCGTATGCGCGCCGGCGTAGAAATCGCGGGCCACCTTGACCTGGGCTGGCGTAAGGCACGAAGCGGCGTCCTGGCCTGGCTTGCATTGCGTGACGGCCGGATCAAAGGCGCACGCGAGGGGATCGCTGATGATTCCATCCTTCAGTCCATCCGCTGCATCACATGCGGCGAGGACGGCCCTGTGCAGGATGGGCAACCTGTCGGCGGTGAGAATCGGCCTGCCGTCCGCCCCTGTGTTCACGCTCGCGTTCCAGCCATGGTAGAACGTGTTTTGTGTCGTGAAGTTCATTGCGGGAGCGCCGGCAGTTATGCCATTAAAATCGGCGGGATAGCGCTCGGCCTCCATCAACGCCTCGCGGCCTCCATCGGAGCAGCCAGCGAAATACGAGTAGGTTGGACCCTGCCCGTAGAATTTGCCGATCAGCGCCTTCGCAGCCAGGGTGGTGAGATGCACGCCTCGGTAAGCGAAATCGATGCGGAGTTGGTAGTCTCTGGCGCCGAACTGGCCATCCATGCCCCCCGAGTGGCCCATGTCGGTCGAGGCGAGGGCAAGTTCGCCATTCGCAGCAGGCATACATCCATCATCGTTGCCGAGCCGGATATTCAGGTTGCCGCAGAGCCCGCCACAGCCTGTCTGGACAAAGCGCTGTGTCCAGCTTGCCAGCGGCAAGCGAACTTCGAATTTGATCTGCGGATCAATGTAGCCTTTCACGTCACAGTACGGGGCAGGTTGGCCGTCCCCGACTGCGGTTGCTGAGGTAACGTGCGTGGGCGATCCGACTGCTGCACTTATCTCCGCGGATACGAGCGCTGAGCACTGTGCAACTGGCGCGACCACATCAGCCTTGGCTGGCCCGGAACCCGGTCCCTGGGACAGCGCCGGCTGCGCAGCCGAAAGGGAAACCCCGGCATGATTCAGAAACAGCATTACTGCACAGAATATGAGGACGAACCTGGAACGGAGGACCATGAGCAAAGCTCCTTGTTGCATTCGCTGTTATCGTGCCTGAGAAGGCCAGTCAAAGCTGATGCATGTCACTTGAATGCGGTCGAGGGCATTCCCAATTCCTCGTACAGGAACCAGACGGAGGACTGGCGTCGAACCGCTCTTGTACTTCATCCACTTCTTCTTGCGGTGGAAATGGCGATGTCTCAACCGCATCGTCGAATTAGCCCGCACATCCAACTTAAGCCTGGTGAAAATGACCAAGCCCAAAGCGTAGTTGAATGAACTTAAGAACTCCTTAAGAGGCGCAATCTCCGAGGCAGCAAGTTCAACGGCGCTCAGGATATGGAAGAGCCCTCAATCAACCGCCGCTTTTGAAAGAGCAAGTTCTGAGACCAAGAGCTGTTCTGGCTTCAGGCAGGACTGCGTCCAGGCGGGTATTCAAGAGGCTCGGGGACTCTCAATATTGTGGGCGCTCTGAATGCCGCAGGTTGCTCTTTCATCGGACCGTTACCAGCATTTGCCATTGTGCGGATTTGCATCGCGAGGGGTTTGCCGCTATATTGCATTCATGGACCGTCGATTTGGCTCCGGAACCCGCACGCTCTCAGTTCCAACAGCGAACACTGGCTGTTGTTGCAGCTGTTGTGCGCCCACAGGCTGTTGTCTCGGCCTGTAGTGTAGCTCCCGGCTTTGAGCCGAATTTGTTGCGGTGCCCCTGAGAAATCGCCTACACAGACGATTCTTATCTGCGCATAAACAACCTTCCCAGATGATTGCCATCCGTGAGCGAGAGATTCCCATCTCTTGTTGTCGCGGAGGGCACTCGCCTTCTCTTCGACTCTCAGGAGGGGTTGAATGAAATACCTCAGCCAGTCTTTCTTTTCTTTCAAGTCTTTCCCCGTGTTCGTGTTTCTGGTTTCCCTGGTGATGGCCAGCTTCGCTCATGGCCAGGTCGCCGGAGGCACGATCCAAGGCATCATCACCGATCCATCCGGAGCTGTGATTAGCGGAGCACAAATCACCGTGAGTGACCTTGTCACGAGCGTTCAACATCATGCCAACACCAACTCCGCCGGCTTTTACGCGGTGCCCAGCTTGCCGCCCTCTGTCTATTCGATCGCTGTACAGTCGGCAGGGTTCTCGCGCAAGCTGGCAAGCAATCTTACCCTGACCGTGGGCGGCACCCTGGTTGTGAGTCTCTCCCTCTCGGTTGGGAACTCCAGCGAAGTTGTCGAGGTGCTGGATACAGCCAACCGGGTGGATCTCGACACCTCCAGCATCAGCGAGCTCGTCGACAGCCAGACGATTCGCGAACTCCCGCTGAACGGCCGTGACTGGTCGCAACTCATCACATTGCAGCCTGGCGCGAATGAAGTGCGAAATCAGTCCGCGATCGGCAGTGCTGGAACCTCAGACGTGAACCGTGTTCTGCGCGGATTTGGCAGCCAGATGGCCATCTCCGGCACGCGTCCGCAACAGAACAACTATCGCCTGGATGGAGTGAGCTTCAACGACTACACAAACGGCGCTCCCGGTGGTGTTCTTGGAACCATCAGCGGCGTCGATGCGGTGCAGGAGTTCTCCGTCATCACCACGAACTACTCTGCCGAATACGGCCGGACATCCGGCGGTGTGGTGAACGCCGTGACTCGTTCAGGCGCAAACAAACTGCACGGAAGTGCCTACGAGTTCCTGCGCAACAGCGCGCTGGATGCACGCAACTATTTCGACGCCGCAACGATCGCGGCCTTCCGTCGCAATCAGTTCGGCGCCTCGGTGGGCGGCCCCTTGCGCAAGGACAGGACTTTCTACTTCCTCAACTACGAGGGTCTGCGCCAGTCATTGGGCGTCTCACAAGTCGATCGAGTTCCCTCGGCCAATGCGCGCCAGGGTATTATCTCGGCAGGCAATGGTGGTCCTGTCACGGTTGATCCAGCGGTGGTTCCCTATCTTGCCTTTTGGCCTACGCCGAATGCAGGCCTTGATCCCTCCGGCGACATTGGAAACTATCGGGTGGCCACAAATCAGATTGGCAATGAAGACTTCTACACCACGAAGGTTGACCACAACTTCTCCAGCCGCGACACACTGGCCCGAACTTTTCTCTACGACACCAACTACCTGCACCAGCCTGACTCGCTCAACAACCTCCACTTCGTCAACGCGGATGCCAGAACTTTCGCCAGCATTGAAGAGACACCATCCCTCGCTCTACGTGCCCTTCTAAAGCTCAGACCCAGCGAGCCTTTCGAACCGAATCTGATTTGATGAACATGCGGCG
This sequence comes from uncultured Acidobacteriaceae bacterium, assembly GCA_903849645.1. Lineage (GTDB taxonomy): Bacteria > Acidobacteriota > Terriglobia > Terriglobales > Acidobacteriaceae > Telmatobacter. Next base: position 11,760 of record CAINJJ010000048.1, read on the forward strand.
TGCGCAGCGCACGCCGCGTCCCTCCGGAGAACCTTGTGAAGCAATTCCTCGTTGCCGCTCTTTTGCTTTGTCCTCTTGTCATGCGCACTCAGGAGCCGCCGCTGCGCCTGGTCCAAACGATCGAGTTGCCGGAGGTGCCTGCGGGACCGTACGCAGACCACATGGACATCGACCTGCGCGGAAAGCGGCTCTTCACCACGCCCCAGGCAAACCACGCTGTGGATGTGCTGGACCTGGCGACAGGAAAGGTGCTGCACACGATCACCGGCCTCGGCAATCCTCATGCCATCTTTTACAACAGCGAAGCCAATCGTCTGTTTGTGACCGACAGCATCGCAGGCGCAGTGCGGGTCTTTGACGCAGCGTCCTACAAGGAAATCAAGTCGATCACACTCCAGCCAGGGGCTGACGGCATTGGCTATGACCCGGTCTCGGGACTGCTCTACGTCAGCAACGGCGGCGACGAGGCAAAGCAGGACTACTCGCTGATCTCCATCATCGACGTGAAGAAGGAAGTCAAGACCGGCGATATTCGCATTGAGTCAGACAGCCTTGAGGCCATGGCAATCGATGGGCCGCACAACAGGCTCTACATCAATCTCCCTGACAGAAATTCGATTGCCGTTGTCGATCTCGCCAAGCGAACGGTCATCGCAAACTGGCCCCTCACGAGAGGGAAGAAGAACATGGCTCTTGCGCTCGACTCCGCGCATCATCTGCTTTACGTTGGGTGCCGGGATACTGACGTGCGTGGAAGCATCGTGGTGGTCGACACGGAAACAGGCAAGGAAATCGACAGGTTACCCATCGGCGGCTGGGTCGATTCCCTGTTCTTCGACCCCGCCACATCCCGCATCTACGCCTCCTGCGGCGTGGGAGAGGTGTTTGCCTTCCACCAGCTTTCCAACGGGGAATTCAAGAGACTGGATGAGACAGACACCGCGGTTATGGCAAAGACATCCCTGTTCTCTCCAGAACAGCACGAACTCTTTGTTGCCGTCCCCCACCTTGGCGGAACATCCGCCAAAGTCCTCGTGTTTCTCGCTGAATGAGTCTTGGCGGAATTCAACAATGCGAAGAATCGAAACAGACCATGTTGGGGGAGACTCGGCACTTCCATTGTCGTTGCTGGTGATTGTGAGGCCGCGTTCCCGCCATGGGCTGGAACCGGGTCTCTGGAATGCGGACAAAGTTGCTCCGTAGCCTGAGATTCCCGATCCAACCCTTGCAGTGTTGTAGAGCGCATCGCAACCATCAGGCCAGGTGCAGCTTTCTGTCTCTGCCCATTACGGGGGCGCGTCCGGCATGAGGAGGCGCTCATTCGCGGCTATTTCTTTCGGCTGGCGCGGCGGGCGGCGGCCCAGCCATCCTTGGTGACCTGACGGCCTCGGGCAACGGCGAGGGCGTCGGCAGGGACCTCCTTGGTGATGCAGGAGCCTGCGCCGATGTAGGCTCCGTCGCCGACGATGACGGGGGCGACGAGAGTGGAGTCGCTGCCGATGAAGGCGTCGCGCCCGATGCGGGTGGTGTGCTTGTTGACCCCGTCGTAGTTGCAGGTGATGGTGCCCGCGCCGATGTTGGTGTCTTCGCCGATTTCGGCGTCGCCGAGGTAGGTGAGGTGGCCAGCCTTGACGCCCCTTGCGAGCTTGGCCTTTTTGGTCTCGACAAAGTTGCCGATGTGGACGTCCGGGCCGATTTCGCAGCCGGGGCGGAGGTGGGCGAAGGGGCCGATGCGCGCGCCGTCGGCGACGGTGCTGGCGGAGAGGACGCAGCTCTGGCGGATGAGGACATCGTTGCCGAGGGCGCAGTCTTCGATGACGGAGTAGGAGCGGATGATGCAGTCGGAGCCGATCTTCGTCTTGCCGCGGAGGTGGACGAAGGGCTCGATGACGGTGTCGGGGCCGACTTCAACGCCGGCGTCGATGAGGCAGGTCTCCGGCTTGAAGATGGTGACGCCTTGGGCCATGAGACGGCTGGCGGTGGCGTTGCGGAGAGTGGCGTCGAGGGCGACGAGCTCGGCGATGGTGTTGGCGCCGAGCAACTCAGCGGGGTCGCCGGCCTGGACGGCCACAACGCGCTCTCCGGCGGCGTTGAGAACCGCCGCCATGTCGGTGAGGTAGAGCTCGCTGTGGGGGTTGTTGGTAGTGAGCTTGCCGAGATGGGCCAGCAGCGGGGCGGTGCGGAAGGCGTACATGCCCATGTTGATTTCGCGGATCGAGATTTGCTCGGGGGTGAGCATCTTCTGCTCGACGATGGCGACGACGTCAGGCTGGTCCGGGGACTTGCGGAAGATGCGCCCGTAGCCGGTGGGGATGTCGAAGTTGGCCGAGAGCAGGGTCATGGCGGCCTGCTCGGCCTGGTGGAAGCGCCATAGCTCGGCGATGGTTTCGGGCTGGACGAGGGGCGCGTCTCCTGAGAGGACAAGGATGTTTTCATAGCCGGCGATGGCCTCGCGGGCGCTCTGGACGGCGTGGCCTGTTCCGCGCTGCTCGGTCTGCTCGACGAATTGCACCCCCATGGCCTCCATGGCCTTGCGGACGCGGTCGGCCTGGTGGCCGATGACAGCAAAGATCTGAGATGGCGGCACGATACGGCTGGCGGCGGCGATGACGTGGGCCAGCAGGGATTTGCCGCCGACCTCGTGGAGCACCTTGGGACGCTGGGATTTGAGGCGCGTTCCCTTGCCTGCGGCCATGATGACAATGGCGAGACGGTCGTTCGATTCCATTGGACTCTCGCGGTGGAACGGAGCTTCGTTCCGGTTGGTGGGCACTCATCCCTGCCGCGGGAACTGAAGAGGCGGCAGGGATGGAGCGCCCAGGGTGGATGAGGCGCGCGGAAAGGAGCCTTACGGCTTCTTGCCGTCCGCGCCGGGCTGCGGAATGGTGATGTCTACGTTCTGGACGGGGCCGAGTTTGAGCTCGTCCAGACCGGGCTTGATCTCGGAGCCGTTGCCGACGACGAGGACGCCGAGATGGTCGGGGTGAATGTACTTTTTGGCCACGGCGTTGAGGTCACCCACTGTGACTTTTTCCAGGCCCGCCTTGTAGGTTTCGAGGTAGTCGGCGGGGTAGCCGTAGTACTCGAGGCGGACGCGGGCGCTGAGGACCTTTTCGCGGGAGTCGTAGCGGAAGAGGAAGGAGTTGAGGATGTTGTCCTTGGCGCGGGCCAGCTCGTCTTCGGTAAAGGGACGGGAGGTGAGGCCGGAGATCTCCGCGAGGGCCGCCTTTGTGGCATCCACGGTGGAGGCGCTCTTGGTCATGGCCATCACGCGGAAGGTGGCGGGGTGGTCATAGGCAAAGCCGAGGCCGCCTCCGACGGCATAGGCGAGGCCGAGCTCGGTGCGGACCTTCTGGAAGAGCCGGCTGGCAAAGCCGCCGCCGAGAATCTCGTTCATGACGGCGAGGGCGGGGATGTCTGGGTTGCGGCGGTCGGTGCCAAGGCCCACGATTTCGATGTGCGACTGGTTGACGTCTTCCTTGTTGATGAAGGAGACGCCGGGTTTGGGCCCGGCAAAGACATCGTGGCGGGCCGGAGCGGGCTTGACCGTGGGCAGCGGCTCAAAGGCAGCGCGCAGTTTGGCTTCCATGGCGGCGGGGTCAAAGTCACCGCTCACTGCGACGATGAGCTTGCCGCCGATGGTGCGGTCGTGCCAGGCGTTGAGGTCGGCGATGGTGACGGCGCTGATCGTAGCCAGCTCTGCCTGGCGGGTGTAGGGGCTGTTGGTCCCGTAGACCAGTTTGGCGGACTCGCGCTGGGCGATTTCGCCCTCGTCGTCGTTGCGGCGGACGATGCCGGCGGCGAGTTGCTGCTGGGCGAGCTGAAGCTTTTCCGGGTTGAATTTGGGGTGAAGGAAGAGGTCGAGAGCGAGGCCAAAGACCTGGTCGGCGTCGCCCTTGAGGGAGTCCCAGCCGACGGAGGTGGAGTCCGCTCCGCCCTCGGTTTCAATGTGCGCGGCCTTGGCTTCAAGTAGGTCGTCCAGGGCGTCGCCGTTGAGTTTGGCGGTGCCGCTGGTGCGCCATGCCTGCCCGTAGAGCTCGACAAGGCCTGTTTTGGCGAGGTCTTCGTCGCGCGCGCCGCCGGGAATGAGGATGGAGCCGGAGACGAAGGGCAGCTCATGATCTTCCTGGAGGAAGAGGATGATGCCATTCTTGAGCTGGATGCGTTTGGGCTGCTGGGGCTTGAAGTCGTGGAGCTTGGGGGTGGGAATGCTCTCCCAGGGCTTGGCCTGCTGGCCGGCGAGGGGCATGACGAGCACAGCAAGCGCGGCAAAGGCAAGGGCGGCTGGGGCAAGGGTGCAGCGGGAAAGGCTCTTCATTGCGCGCCTCCATCTTTCTGTGCGTTGGCGGCCTTGGGGGGAGCCACGGTTTCAATCCACGCGCTGGTGCGATTGCTGGGCTGGAAGACCTTGTTGGCGACGCGGCGAATGTCGGCCTTGGTGACCTTGTCCACCTTGTCGAGCTGCAGGAAGAGTTCGCGCCAGTCGCCGTAGCGGCTCTGGTATTGGGCGAGCTGGTTGGCGAGGCCCTGGTTGTCGGCAAGGCCGCGGAGCAGGTCAGCGCGGGTGCGGGTCTTGAACATGGCCAGCTCGTCGTCGGTAACGTCGGCGTTGCGGAGCTTGTCGATCTCAGTGTGGATGGCGGTGGCCACGTCGGCGGTGGTGTGCTGCGGGGCGGGAATGGCGAAGAAGCAGTAGAGGCCGGGGTACTTGTCGCCGGGGAAGGGGCTGAAGCCCTCGACCTCAACGGCGATCTGCTGGTCGCGGACGAGGCTGCGATAGAGGCGGGAGACGCGGCCGTTGGAGAGAATGTCGCTGATGGCGTCGTAGACGGCTTCGTCGGGGTCGCGGAAGTCGGGGCGATGGTAGCCCTCGACAAACATGGGCTGGGTGGCCTCGCGGATAACGACTGTCTTTTCAGCAAACTGCTTTGGCTCTACGGTGGTCATGTCGGCGGGTTTGGGGCCGGCGGGTACCTTGCTGAAGTACCGCTCCAGGATGGGGAGGGCCTCGGAGGCTTTGATGTCGCCGACGACGGAGACCACGATGTTGGAGCCGACGTAGTACTTTTTGTGGAAGTCCATGGCCTCTGTGGCGTTGATCTGGCCGACTTCACTGGGCCAGCCAATGCCGCTGCGGCCGTAGTTGTGGGCCACGTAGGCGGTGGCGAGGAACTGCTCGATGAGGCGTCCGGGCGGGCTGGAGTCGGTGCGCATGCGGCGCTCTTCCATCACCACGTCGCGCTCCTTGTAGAACTCGCGGGGGACGACGTCGGAGAGGCGGCCGCTCTCAAGCCAGGCCCAGAGCTCGAGTCGATTCTGGGGCATGGACCAGAAGTAGACGGTCTCGTCCATGGCCGTGAAGGCGTTGACGCCGGTGGCTCCGTTGCGCTCGGCCACGTCAGTGAACTGGTTGGGGACGACGTATTGATGGGCGTCGGCTTCGGCGGCCTTGAAGGCTTTCTTGAGGTCGGCCAGTTTGGCTTCGTCGCGGCCCACGGACTTGAGATATTCGGCCTCGTAGGCGTTGTTGGCGGCCTCGACCTTGGCGAGGGCGGCTTTTTCAGCCTCGTAGTTGTTGGTGCCGATCTCGCTGGTGCCCTTGAAGGCGAGGTGCTCGAACATATGGGCGAGGCCGCTGTCGCCGGCCGGGTCGTTGACGTCGCCGGCGTCAATAAAGGTGGAGAAGCTGAACACCGGTGCCTCGGGGCGCTCGCAGATAACCACAGTGAGGCCGTTGGGAAGCACCTTCGTGGTGATTTTCTGCTCGAAGCTCTTCAGGTCCTGAGCCTGCGCGCCGCCCCATGCGGTGGCAGCCAGCGTGAGGGCCAGCAGGCCCTTCCAAAACCAGGAAAACACTCTGCTTTGCATCCATTCTCCTTGTGGGATGCACCCTGGGGCGCACGCCGCACTGCTCCTAAAGTTATGGCTTGGGGGGGAGGGGGGTCAAACCGGGGAGAGCGCGCCGGACCGGCAGTTACCAGGATTGAACGCACTGAGGGAGAGGGTTCCGCGTATTCTGCCGCGGAAGCGAGGTTGCGACGCGGCGCTGGTTTCTGCGGCATTTCGTCGTGGCGATTGGCGCGGCAGAGGCAGGGCTGTTGAAGCTGGCATGAGGCCAGGCCACGGGCCCTCCGGCGCCCACGGGTCTTTCATTGACACCCTACAGGCGCAAGTCTGTGAAACAGAATTGGCGGATGATTCCGTCGAGGTCGGCTGCGAGAGCGGAGAGGTTTTTGCAGGCGCGGGCGGCCTCTTGCGTTGCCTGGGAGTTCTCGGAGGCGAGTTCCGAGATCTGGCTGGCCGACTGGGAGATTTCACCGGAGGCGGCGGTCTGCTCGGTGGCGGCGGTGGCGATGAGGTGAATCTGGCTTTCTACGTGGCCGGAGGAGGCGATGATCGCCTGGAGACTGGTGCGGGCTTTGCCGGTTTCGCTTAGTCCGGCGTTGACGGCTCCGCGGCTGTGGGACATGACCTCGAGCGTGGAGCGGGTTTCGTTCTGGATGCTTCGGATGGTGCCGGAGATCTCCTCGGTGGCCCCCTTGGTGCGCTCGGCAAGGCGGCGGACCTCGCCGGCTACGACCGCGAAGCCGCGGCCGTGTTCGCCCGCACGGGCCGCTTCGATGGCGGCATTGAGGGCCAGCAGGTTGGTCTGCTCACTGATTTCATGGATGACGTTGACCACCTTGCCGATATCCTCGGAGCGATGGGCGAGCGAAGACATTTTTTCCTCCACGATGCTGGTGGCGGAGGCGATCTGTTCCATGGTGGCGGCGGCCGCTCTCATGATGGATCCGCCCTCATGGGCGGTCTGGGCGGATTCGCGGGAGGCGCCGGAGGCGGTCTCGGCATTATGGCTGATTTCGGCGATCGTGGCGGTCATTTGCTGGGCCGCGGCGGCAATTTGATTGAGTTTGCTGGTTTGGACCTGGGTATTGCTGCTGGTTTGGGAGGATTGGACGGTCAACTGCTCAGCGGCGGCAGAGAGAGTTTCCGCGCCTTGGGCAACGGACTGCAGAATATGGCGCATTGAAGCGACGGTGGAGTTGAGCGCCGCGGAGAGCCGACCCACTTCATCGCCGCTGCGGACTTCGACGGTTACGGTGAGGTTCTTGTCCGCAACCTGCTCGAGGGCGGCGGTGGCGGCCTGGATAGGCGGGGCGATAAGCCGGGTGAGGGCGAGGCCCACAGCGAAACAGAGGGCAGTGACCAGGCCCATGAGTCCGGCGACGAGGCGGCGCAGCACCTGGTTGGCGGCGTTGATCTGTTCGCCGTCGCGGGTGCTCTGCCGGTCGTAATTATTGCTGACTTCGACGGCCTGTGTAAGCGCGCGGTTGAAGTTGTCGAGCAGGTCCTGCTCTTGCCGGCCAAGGGCCAACATGTCCTTCTGCTGGCCGATGGTGTTATTGCGCATGATCTCGTCGCTTTTGGCCCGATAGGCTTTGAACTCGCTGACCGAGGAGGCCATGGTCGCCAACTCGCTGGCGGTGAGGCCCATGGACTCAAACCGGGCCATGGCCTTTTCGTACTTTTCCAACATGTCCGCGCGGCGCTGTCCATATTGGGCAAGGCACGCGGCGTCGGCGCAGAGCAGGGAGGCAAGCTCCATGCGGCGCGCGCCCTGCATGTTGGCGCGCATCTCCACCGATGCCTGGGTGGCGGGCAGGGTGCGCCCGGTGAGGTCGCGCGTGAGCAGGTCTACTCTGTAGAGCCCGATGAGGGCGGCGGACCCTTGAATGAGGCAAAGGACGCAAATGACGCCGAAGGCCAGGCCAAACTTGCGCGCGAGGGGGAGATTCCTGAGTGCTGAGAACATGACGCCATCCCTTCGTGAGACCCTCGACGGCCACGCACGGGTGGAAGACAGCACCGGGAGGGAGCAACTCTGGGCTCATCGGCGGCCAGGGCGGCGGCTTGAGCGGAAAGAGGAAGTTGTTTTCATGCAATCAATAGCGGGAAGGCCGATCTGCACTGGACATGCCCCGTGTGAGCTTGTCTCCGCGACTCCTTGACCCGCCGTCGCACATGCTCGTATGCTGCGATGGTTTCCGCGCGGCGCAAAGCCAGGCCCCTGAAGCCGCGCAGGGAGAGCCCGCATGAGCACGACCGCACCGGCTGCATTCCCCGCCTCCAGCACCGATTCCAAGCCATTTCTTGTTCGCCGGGCCGCGGTTTTGGGCGCGGGCACCATGGGCAGCCGCATCGCGGCCCACCTGGCCAATGCCGGCATTCCGACGCTGCTGTTGGACATGGTTCCGGCGGGCGAGGGCGACCGGAGCCGCCTGGCCAGGCAGGCGGTGATCGCGCTGATCAAAGCCAAGCCGGCGGCGCTCTACGAGCCGGGGCTGGCGGCGCTGATCACCCCCGGAAACTTTGAAGACGACCTGGCCAAGGTGGCGGGGTGCGACTGGGTGGTGGAAGCTGTGGCCGAGAACCTGGCCATCAAGACCGCGCTGCTGAGCAAGGTGCTGCCTTACCTGACGCCACAGGCGGTTCTGACGACCAACACCTCGGGGCTGCCTGTGGGCCAGATTGCAGCGGGGCTGGCGGGACGGCGCGCGCGGTTCTTTGGCACGCACTTTTTCAATCCGCCGCGCTATATGCGGCTGCTCGAGGTGATTCCGGCGGCGGAGACCGATGCCGGAGTGGCGGCGTCATTTGGGGCGTTCGCCGACCGGGTGCTGGGCAAGCAGGTGGTGTTTGCCAGGGACACGCCCAACTTTATCGCCAACCGCATTGGGCTTTCGGTGATGTTCCAGGCTGCGGCGCTGATGCTGGAGCAGGGGCTGACGATCGAGGACGCGGACGCGCTGACGGGGCAGGCCATCGGCTGGCCGCGCACGGGGACCTTCCGGCTGGCGGACATGGTGGGCATCGACATTCCCGCGCATGTCGCGGCCAATTTTCCCGAAGGCGTCACGCCGAGCGGGTTTACCGGGATTTTGACGGAGATTGTGAAGCGCGGCTGGCTGGGGGACAAGGCGGGGCAGGGCTTCTACAAAAAGGTGCGGGGGGAGGACGGGAAGGATCAGCGGATGGTGCTGGACCTGGTCTCGTTTGAATACCGCCCGGCGGGCAAGCCTGCGCTGCCGGCGCTGGAGATGGCCAAGAACGCGGCGACGCTGCCGGAGCGGTTGCGGCTGCTGCTGGCCAATGACCCGGCAAAGGACAAGGCGGCGCGGTTCCTGTGGCCGTTTTTGGCTGCGCTGTGGAACTATGCCGCGGACCGGATCGGCGAGGTGGCGGGGGATGCGGCGTCGATCGATCAGGCGATGCGCGCGGGGTTCAACTGGGAGCTGGGGCCGTTTGAGATGTGGGACGCGGCGGGGGTGGCCTCGACCGTGGAGCGCATGAAGGCCCTGGGGCTGCCGGTGAGCGCGCGTGTGGAGAGGCTGCTGGCGGCGGGGCAGGAATCCTGGTATGCCAGCGACGGGCGGGAGTGCTTTGAGCCCGTGGCGGGGCGGCTGCAGGCGGTGGCCCTGACGCCGGGCCATGCGCGGATTGCGGGGTTCCGGCGGTCAAACGGGGTGATGCGGTCCAATGCCGGGGCTTCGCTGGTGGATCTGGGCGACGGCATCGCGTGCATCGAGCTGCATTCGCTCAAGAACGCGATAGGCGGGGATGTGCTGGCGATGATTTCGGCGGTGCTGCGGCCGGATTCGGAGGCGGTGCGGGATTTTGCGGGATTTGTGATCGCCAGCGACCGGGAGAACTTCTCAGTCGGCGCAAACCTGATGCAACTGTTGCTGGCGGCGCAGGAAGGCGAGTGGGAAGAGCTGAACGGGGTGATTTACGGCTTCCAGCAGATGACGGCGGCGATCAAGTATTGCCCGCGTCCGGTGGTGGCTGCGCCGTTTGGGATGACGTTTGGCGGGGGAGCGGAGATCTGCCTGCACACGGCGCGGCGCCAGGCGCACGCCGAGACGTATATCGGGCTGGTGGAGGCGGGGGTGGGGTTGATTCCCGGCGGCGGCGGGACCAAGGAGATGCTGCTGCGCGCGGTGGATGCGGCCACGGCGCTGGCGCCTCCGGACCCGCGTGACCCGGCGTCGCGGTTTGCACAGTCGGCGGAGATGATGACGGCGCTGCGGCGGGTGTTTGAGCTGATTGCACTGGCCAAGGTGTCGAGCTCGGCGGCGGAGGGGCGCACCCTGGGGCTGCTGGCAGCGACGGACCGCATTACGCTGAACCGCGAGCGGCTGCTCTTGGACGCCAAGGCGCAGGTGGCGGCGATGGCCGGCTCGGGCTACGCGGCCCCGCAGCCGCGGACCCAGATTCCCGCGCCGGGCACGGCGGCGCTGGCCACGCTGGAGACCGGGGTTTACCTGATGGGCGAGGCGGGGTATGCCTCGGAGCACGACCAGAAGGTGGCGCGGTGGGCGGCGTACATTCTGGCCGGGGGCCGGGTGACGGCGGGGACGCCTGTGAGCGAACAGTACCTGCTGGACCTGGAGCGGGAGGCATTCTTATCGTTATGCGGGGAAAGGAAGACGCAGGAGCGGATTGCGTTTACGCTGAAGACGGGGAAGCCGTTGCGGAACTAGCGGGGTCCTCCCCAGAAGGTAAAGCCCTGTTGATTGGCGTGATGGGCAAGACCGGGGCCGGGTGTCGGTAGAGCGCGAAGTTTTGTCTGCAATGCAGTTAACCCTTGAAGGGAATTGACTCCGATGGTCGGGTCGGGCTTGAGAGCGGGAGGCTTGGTGCTGGGGAGCCTTCTCAGTGGCTTGGCCTCTGGAGCCGCGCAGGCACCGGCGCAGCTCAACTTTACCGGCCACGTTGAGGTGGAAGGGCGGCAGGCGGCCTACCTCATCCGGCACCTGCCAGTGAGTTCGTTTCCGGCGATGCCGGAGGCGTTGGCCGGACTGCTGACACGGCGGGGCTGCCTGATTCCGCAGACCTATGAGGCGCACCACCCGGAAAACGTGATTCAGGCCAGCCTGGAGCGGGCCGGCTCGTCGGACTGGGCGGTGCTTTGCTCGGCCGAGGGCAGGGTGACGCTGCTGGTCTATTTCGCCAGTGCGCCTGCGGCGCTGGCGACGGTGGCGTCGGCCGCGGAGACCGAGCGGCTGCAGGCGCATGACAGCTCGGGGGTTCTGGGCTTCAACTGGGGCATTGACCCGGCGTCGCCGGCCCAGATTCGCCAGGCCCAGGCGGGGATGGAGCGCAGGCCGCCACTGATGGACCATGATGCTTTGGCCGATTCCATCGTGGACCGGCGCACCGTCTACCGCTTTTATGCCAGGAGCGCCTGGACGGTGCTGGATGTGCCGGAGTAAGGGATTGATGCACGGGGTTTCATCGCAGTGGAAGGAGCAAGACCGATGCCGGAAGCCGTTCTCGTAAGCGCAGTGCGCACCCCGGTGGGGAGGGCTCCCAAGGGAGCGCTTTCCACCACTCGTCCGGATGACTTGGCAGCGACCGCCATCGTAGCGGCCCTGGCGAGGGCTCCCGCGCTGGAGCGAGGCGAGGTGGGGGACGTGATCCTGGGATGCGCCCAGCCAGAGGGGGAGCAGGGCTGGAACGTGGCCCGGTTTGCCTCGCTGCGCGCGCAGTTGCCGGTCGAGGTTCCGGGGGTGACAGTGAACCGGCTGTGCGCCTCGGGGCTGGAGGCCATCGTGCAGGCGGACTACCGGATTCGCGCCGGAGGGGACCGGGTGGTGGTGGCGGGCGGGGTGGAGTCGATGAGCCTGCTGCCGTTTGGGGGGCTGAAGCCCAGCCCGAATCCATGGCTGGCCGGGCACTACCCGGCGGCGCTGTTGACCATGGGCCTGACCGCCGAGCGGGTGGCGCGGCGCTACAACATTTCGCGCGAGGACCAGGATGCCTTTGCCCTCGGGAGCCACCAGAAGGCGCTGGCCGCGCAGGCGGCGGGGCGGTTTGCCGGGGAGCTGATTCCGGTGACGGTGACGACCGCTGCGCCGGGCCCGCGCGCGGGCAGGCCGGTGGTGACGGAGTCGGTCTTTACCGTGGACGAGGGACCGCGGGCCGATACCTCCGCCGAGGCGCTGGGCAAGCTCAAGCCGGCCTTTCACGCGCAGGGAACAGTGACGGCGGGGAATGCCTCGCAGACTTCGGACGGGGCGGCGGCCTGTGTGCTGGTGGAGACGGACCGGGCCAAGGAACTGGATCTGCACCCCATCGGCCGCCTGGTGGCTTATGCCGCGGTGGGCTGCCTCCCGGAGGAGATGGGTGTGGGGCCGATCTACGCCATTCCCAAGGCCCTCAAGCGCGCAGGGCTGACGTTGAACGATATCGGCCTGATTGAGCTGAACGAGGCCTTCGCTTCGCAGGCGCTGGCCGTGATGCGGACGCTGGAACTGGACCCGGACCGGGTGAATGTGAACGGGGGCGCCATTGCGCTGGGGCATCCGCTGGGCTGCACGGGCGCCAAACTCACGGCGACGCTGCTGAGCGAGATGCGGCGCCGGAATGTGCGCTATGGGATGGTGTCAATGTGCGTAGGCGGCGGGATGGGGGCCGCGGGGATCTTTGAGTTGTATTGAGGCGGGCGAGCAGAAACAGGAACAGCCGGGATCGCTCCCGGCTGCTTGTGGATGAATGATTTGTTCCGCTTACGCCTTGGCGAGAACCAGGGCCTTGAGGCGCGCGTTGAGGCGGCTCTTGTAGCGGGAGACGGTGTTGTCGTGCAGGATGCCCTTCTGGACGCTCTTGTCGAGGGTGGAGACGGTGGCGCGGTACTGCGCCTGCGCCGCGGGCACATCGCCCTTGACCAGAGCTTCGCGCAGTTCACGCAGGCTGGTGCGAACACGGCTGCGGTTGGCGCGGTTCACGGCGGTGCGGGTGACGGTCTGGCGGGCGCGTTTGAGCGACGATACGTGGTTTGCCATTGTTCTTCCTTAATCTTTAGGGATGATGCGGTGTGAGAATGCAAACGGAGCCGCATCCCTCGCAATTACTTAGTCTACGGGAAAGCCGGCGGCGGGTCAATCCGAACTTCCTGGGGAGAGCCTGTGCGGGGCGGGGAGGCAGCGGCGGAGGGCAGAGGGCGCCCAAGGAATCCGGAAAGGCATGATTTTCACACAGTTCCTTGCGGAAGCGCATTGACTCCCAGAGCTACCGGCGCTAATCTCTAGGCCAGATACCGGATTTGGTCGCCCACGCCAACCCGCGGTTTCTCCAAACGCCCCGGAGCCCAGCCCCGGTCCTGGTTCTCGTCCCCCTGACATCTTCATTGCACTGCCTGCAAGCCGCGGGGCGCATTGCGCGTTCCGGCGGGTTTGCCCAGCCGCGCCCGGGAAGGGCCGGCGCCTGTCTCTCAACCGAACGCCCATTTGGAGGCCATCGAAACCATTGAAGATCGCTCTGGAGATCACGCCCAATCTTGAGCCCCTGTTCGGGACCCGCGATGAAAACCTCAGGCTGATGGAAGATTCGCTCGGTGTTCGGATCGATCTGCGGTC
>CAINJJ010000049.1 GCA_903849645.1 uncultured Acidobacteriaceae bacterium
TGCCACGGACGTCCGCGGTTGTCCGCACGCCGAGCAGGACGCAGGATCGGCTCGACCAACTCCCACTGTTCGTCTGTCAGTTCCCAACGGCCTGCCATAGCGATCCGCAGAGACGCCTTGAGCAATACCAGTCTCGCAGATTTTCTGCCGCACAATGTTTATGAGATGGGTTCTAAGCATTTTCCCGTTTTCTGCAGACCGGCTTTGAAAGGGCACGGCTTTAGCCATGCCGTAAATGATTGAGAAGAAACGAAGGGCTTTAACCCCTGAGGAGAGTTTTCGGGGGTTTCGACTTTTACCGCAGGCTGTTAGGGAACCTATGATCTGGTTGCGGTTCCCTGGGACAGACTTCCCTTCGGGGCTAAACAGGCTGCGGAAAAAGGCCTGTACTTGGGGAAAATGCCTCAAAACCACGCCCCCAGGGGCTGAAGCCCTATTGACTTGGTTGGCTTTATGGCACGACTGAAGTCGTGCCCTGACACTTCGTGCCTTCTCCATCAGGTTTTTCCGCAGCCTGTAAAGCCCGTTGATTTTACTGGCTGCATCGGCACGACTGAAGTCGTGCCCTTTCAAAACATCGACTTATTCAAAGGTTCCATAGGGCGTGTCCGCTAACTTGCGAGTTCCCGGACACGCAGCTTTTCCAATATCGGCGCATAACCCTCATATACCCCGTCAAACACCGCGTCCCAACTCATGGTGAGCGCGTGCTGCCGCGCCGCGAGCCGCATCTCGGCATGTCTCACGGGGTCGCCCAGCACCGCCGCCACCGCCGCGGCAAATCCCTCGTCCGGCGCGATGCGCCCCGTCACTCCGTCGCGCACAATCGTGCATGGGCCGCCGTCGGGAGTCACAATGGCCGGCACCCCGCTGGCCAGCGCCTCCAGCACCACGTTGCCAAAGGTGTCAGTGTGCGACGGAAAGACGAACAGGTCCATGCCCGCATAAGCCTCAGCAAGCGCCTCGCCTTTGAGCACCCCGGTAAACTCCGCGCGGGGCAGCCGCTCGCGCAGCCATGCCTCTTCGGCGCCCCAGCCGACGATGCGGAACCGGAAGCTGCGATGCCCCATCCGCTCCAGCTCTTGCTGCACCTTCACCAGTTGCGCCACGTTCTTCTCGACCGACAGCCGGCCGACAAACCCCAGCACCTGTTCGTGATCCGTCGCGTCCCGCCGGCGTTTTGAGGGGTGAAACAGCGCCGCGTCCACCCCGCGCGGCATCCGGTGGCAGGGCAGCCCCGTCGCACGCCTCAACAGCCGGCACAGCTCCGGATTGGGCGCAAACAGCACGTCCGCCACTGAGTAGAAAGTCGCCGCAGCCGCCATCGCCAGGTCTTCAATCGCCTGCCCGGTCTGTGCCGCATGAGGCTGAGGCAGCAGCTTGAGAAACCAGTTGGACCGCCGCGCCGCGTATTCATGCACATTGGTATGCCAGCTCGCCGCCAGCGGCAGGCCAAAGTACTTGGCCAGGCTCGCCCCCAGCATGCCCACCTCGCTCGGCCCGGTGATGTGGATCAGGTCAGGCCTGAAGCGCTCCAGCACCTCTTCAATCAAGGGGATGTGGCGCAGAAAAACGGGGTCGAAGCTCAGGTCCTTTTCCAGGGCGAAGGAGAGGAACCCGCGCGGCAGCTCCAGCGTCCACACGTTGCCTTCTTCGGTGAGCGCCTCGCCTCGGTCTCCGGCACGCACGCACAAGAATGGCAGATTCCGCCGCCGCGCAAACGCTTCAAAGTGGCGGCTGGTGTGCGCCACCCCGTTGACCTCGTGAAACGAGTCAGGAAAGTACGCCACGCGCGGCATCGAATCCGTCATTGGGTTCCCTCAGATTCCCGGACCGGCCCGCCGTATGGGGCGTCCCTTTAGCCGTCGTGCTCGCCCAGCGCCAGCCGCAACTGATGCGACTCGCTCCAGGCCATGCGCAGGCTGCCCGACACCAGCCCCAGGCCCATCATCTGCACCATGCCGATCATCCAGCTCATGGCACGCGGCACCGACCCGCTCGGCCACAGCTCGCTCAGCGGCCGCACCACGCCCTGCGCATCGGGATGATAGACGCGCTCGTCCCAGGTGCGTGAGCCCTGCGGGAAATCGGGGTAGTGCCGGATTGCGTCGAGCGTCGACTGCAAAATGCGGTGCTTCCAGGGCTCGGCATACTGCGGCATAAAGAGCACATCGCTCTTCTTTTCGCGCCGCACCTCGTGCACAAACTCCGTAAAGCTGGTGGCGTTGGTCAGGTTGATGTTGGCGTTGGGCTCCACGCCGTGGCGGTCGCCGCCGGAGATCAGCAACATGTTCCACTTCTCGGCCAGCCGCCGTACCGCGCGGTTCTCATCCCAGTGGCGCAGCCCGTTCAGCTCCAGGGCGTGCATATAGTTGCCGTTCTTGAGCAGGAACTCGTTGACCAGGAACTCGTGCCGCTCCTTGCCGATCAGGTAGAGGTCCCACAGCGGATGGTTGAAGATCACCAGCACGTTCGGCTCTTCGTGCAGGGCGCGCAAAATCTCCGTCAGCCGCGCGTCGCTGGGGTTGGCGGTGTACTCCTCCAGCGTGGCCATCCACTCGGTGGCCCTGGCGCTGGGCAGGTTGTGCACGCCCAGGTGGAAGGACTGCTCGCCGTAGGGCGCGCTCCACTCCACGGAAACCGGAATCTGCCGCGCGCTCGGAACCGTGCGCAGCAGCATGGGGGCCTTGATGTTGTCGTGGTCGGAGATGGAAACCATCGGCGCCAGATCCAGCTTCTCAATCTGGCGCGTCTCCAGGTCAAAAGCCAGCTTGGGCGTCATGGGAGGCGTCCAGTAGCTGGCGGCGTAGTTTACGCGGACGCCGTGCATCCGCTCGGAGCGCTGCTCCAGCCGCGAGAGCAGCGGCCGGATCAAGGGGTACTGGTTGCCCAGGTTGGCCAAAAAGTCCAGAGTCTCCTGCGACTGGTTGGTGTGACTGTGCAACGAAACACCCGAGCGAAAGCCCTCCGGGGCCTTCTTGTCGCGCCACAGGTATGAGATGGTCGAATGGGCCATTTCAGCTCCTCGATTCCGCTCGCCGGCCGGAATCCATGAGCCAAGTATCCAGGGCCTGTATAAAGGCAGCGTGAATGGGGTGCAAACGCAGCTTCAATTGATGGAAGAATCAACAGAGTAACGACAAATCCCGAGCAATTCAGGAGAAATGCCGGGAAAGCAAGGAAATCTCCCGCCCGCAGGATGCGATTGATTCTGCTGTTCGGTGCTACGTGATCCTGCTTTCCGAAGAGAGGCGCAGCGTTCTCCGAGCCGAAGGCGTCAAGGGGCGCCTATAAAGCGACAACCGGCGGGTAGGCGTTGATGGTCTCGCCAGGATCAGCGGGCTGAACTCCGCGCAACGCGGGGACACCTTGTGAGGGGGTCCATCAGCATGTACCCAATGCTTTGAGTGAGACACCTGGCATGAGGGAAGGGCGAGAACCGTCTGAATTGCCAGGACCGCATCCTCTTGTGCAGGAAGGGAAGTTTCTTAGGACATTGACATGCAAAACAATGCACATTGAGAATCCATATATTCTTAAACCATTGCAAAACATACACTTAAATATGGAATGCCGATTGCTACAAGACGGGTGGCGCGCATGGAGCGTGAAGACGGGCTGACGAGCCAGCCGGATCTTAGACGTAACCCAGGGACCCAGGATTGAACCAATGCGCCTTTGGATTGAGAGAGTGAATCTCTGGCCGAGTGCCCTGTTAAGCGAAGCACTCCGACTGGGGTTCTTTGACAGAAACGACCTACGACCGGCTACACCTGCCGCCAACCCCAGGCAGGGTGCAACGGCGGAACAGATGCCCGCAAGGGCGAATTCAGAGGGAAGAATGAAAAAGCATTCGATTGTGTTGCTTGCCTTGGTGGCGGCCCTTGCCTTGACCCCGGTTGCGTTGGCTGACACCTTCAACTACAACATCTCCGGCGCCAACTTCAGCGCCGATTTGACGCTCTATACCGGCCCGGCGGCTGGGAACGTGTATACCATCAACTGGGTTTCCGGAACGTTCACTGTGAACAATGGCACAGCGATCACCTTTGGCATGCTGCCGACGGAGACGGCGGCTCCCGGCGCGAGCGCCACGAACCCCACTTACTCGGCTGATGGGCAGTTCCTCTTCGATAACCTCCTGTATCCGTCGAACACAGGGAACGGAATTCTCGATTGGGGTGGCTTGTTGTTCAAAGATGGTTCTTACGAATTGAACATCTTCGGCGGCTCTTCTGCTTTGGGCGGACCTGGCGACACATTCTTCTATTTCGCCGACAACGGCTCGAATCACGGCAACAATCGGATTCCAGTTGCCGTTGGCGGCGATGCTGCTGCGCCCGCCACCCTGCAGCTTACCTCGACCCAGGACTACAGTCCTGTTCCGGAACCGGGATCGCTCGTTCTGCTCGGGTCCGGCTTGCTCGGTCTCGCCCTGATTCTCTTCCGCAAGGCCCGGCCGTCCGCGCTGGCGCCGCACTTCTAAGCCAGCCGATCATCAGCTTCAACTCAAGAAGAAAGGGCACGCTTCCGTGCCCTTTCTTCTTGCTGTTTGTCTTCAATTGCAGTGGTTCGACCTTTACGATGGTGCCGGGAAGTTGCTATTCCATAGCGCCGACAGTCAGCGGCTGAACGCGAACGGTTTGCACAGCCGACGGCCCATATTGGAAGCGAACTGGCAACTTTGGACCCGCGGCCGGCAAACTCGCGCCGGCGTTCACCAGCACCGGGTTCGGAGCAAAGGTGCTGACGTCAAAGGGGTCCGCGGCAACGCCGATCAGGTTGTTGATGCCCGTTGTGTCGGCGCTGTTGCTCGCCCCCTGAAAGGCATTCGTTGGGAGTCCGGTTGTCCATCCTGTACCGTCGCCGCCCGCCATGTTGTTGGTGCCCCAGTTGGAGTTGATTACGTTCTTGCCAAACGTGGTGAACTCAGTGGAGCGGTTTTCCCAATAGAAGTACGGCTTGGTGGGCGCGTCCATCCAGATGGCGTTGTTGTGGGCCTGAATCTGGGGCCATTCGATCTCCGGGTAGTCGTTGCCGCCGCCGCCAGAAGTGTCGAACATCTCCCAGCGCCAGTTCGAGCAACCGTTGCATGTCGGCTCGTAAAAGCTGTTGTTGTAAAACCACAGAGTTCCGATGCGGTCGTTTTCCAGGCTGCCGTGGTCGGTTGCATAGTGAATCGGCACTCCAGCCGAACTGTTCACAAAGGTATTGCCGTAGACATAGTCGGCGTGGTGGGCCTCGACGGCCGCCGCCAGCAGGTCGGCCGTATAGGCATCGGCAGGATAGATCGCATGGTAGGAAGATGTTCCGCCAAGATACCCCTCAAAAGTGGTGTATGCCCCTGCATCTGTGTTATCGACCAGGTCAAGCTGCCGGGCTGCGCCATCGCCGAAGTGGTTGTAGCGCAGGATCTCCGGATAGCCGCGGCCCTTGAAGTTTGAACCCTGTGCGCCGCTCTGGTACTGATCGATCACGTTGAACTGCACTACTTCGTTCCAGCCCTGGATGTAAAGCTGATGTTCGGAATAGGCCCCCACGTCGCCATTGCCGTGCAGGTGATTGCCTTCGTACTGAGTGTTGGCGATGGCCGCGAAGCCATTGTTGGCGTTGAAGTCAGAAAAGAATCCGTTGCTGCAGTTGTACGCGTCGATGCCACGGACCACGGTGTCCATACTGCGGAAGAGCCGAACGCATGCCGCTCCCTGGACCCAGGCTGTGTTTGCAACTCCGGCAGGCGTTGTATAGGTGAAGGCCGGCTTTGCATTCTGGATCTTCAGTCCCTCAACGATGAGGTACTGCGGGCCAGTCCATGTTCCCGAGTAGACACCGGCCCAGCCGGTGGCCCCGATTCCGACGGGCGTATAACCCGGCGAATAGGTGCTTGCGTCTGAGCGCCCGGTCGCCTGGGAGGCATCGATCACCGGCAGGTTGCCTCTCGAGTCCGGTACCCCACAGACGCGCACCGGCTGGGTGCGGGCCGCATGGGTCGTCAGTTGAAAGTACTCGTGATAGGTGGTCGGGTTGCCGCCAGCCGTATCTTCATTGTGAATGCGCACAGTGGAGCCCGCGGCGAGAGAGGTCCATGGAACCGACTGGATGGTTTTGAACGGCTGCGACGGTCCCACATCATACGTGGTTCCCGTCAAGGCAGGATCGACCGAGCAGTCCACCGGCATGGTCTCAGAGGGGGTTACGTTATAGGTCATCTGGTGGCCGGTGACATAGACGGTGGCGGTATTCATCGTTGAGCCGTCCGCCGCGCTGGTGGCCTTGATGGTGTAGCGGCCGGCCACTGTGGCGGAGAAAACGGTGTCCTGGTTGGCGGCATCGGTCAGCACGCCATCGCCGCCATTGGGCGCGGCGCTGATTGACCAGTTGACGTTCAGGTTGGTGGAACCCCACACAAAAGCCTGAATGTCGGCCTTTTGCCCGGCGTAGAGCGTCGTGTAGAAAGGAACGACACTTACCTGCACGGCTGGATTGCAGACGTTGATGGTGATGGAAGCAGCCGGTTTGGAACTCTCCTGCGACTGCGCTGTCAGCGTGAATTGCGTGGCCGAGCTGACGGTGGAGTTGCTTGTGCCGTTGATCGAGCAGTGGCTCCCTGTGGCCGGAGCCGTCACATCCACCCAGTTGCCCGAAGAGGACGAAAGCCTGGCCCCGCCAGTGACCGTCCAGTTCACCGCGTTTGAAACGCCGTTGGTGACCGTGGCGAAGATGCGCCGAACGCTGCCCGGCAGGACGTTGAATCCAAATGTGGGTTGCGTGATTGCAATCGAGACTGGACCGGCGCTTACCGGCGCGGAGATGGTGAGTGCGATGGTTGTCGCGCTGGTCAGGCCGGCTGAAGTCCCTGCCACCGTGACTGGATAGCTCCCGGCTGCCGCCGTGGCCGCGGCCTTCAGCGTCAGTACGCTGGGGCTGGCGGCAGTGGCGCTGGCTGAGCTGAGAGTCGCGGTGACGCCTGCCGGAACGCCAGAGACTGCCAGGGTCACCGTGCCGCTTGTGGAGCCGGCCGGATTGACAATTCCGATTGTGCTGGTGGCGCCGGCTCCTCCCGCAGTGAGCGTGAGGGCGCTCGACGAGGAGGAAAGCGTGAAGTTTGGCGTTGGAATGGTCAGGGCGATGCCGGTGGATGCGGTTAGCGTTCCGGATGTTCCTGTGACCACCACCTTGTAGCTTCCCGGAACCGCCGCGCTCCCTGGTGTAAAGGTCAACGTGCTCGCACTGCTCGTGCTGGGAGAACTGAAGACCGACGTCACCCCGCTGGGAAGCCCGGACACGGACAAGCTGACGCTGCCGCTGAAGCCGCTTTGCCCAGTCACACTGATCGTGCTGGCGGCATTGGCGCCACCCACCTGAAGCGTGAGCGCACTCGCCGATGAGGAAAGCGTGAAGCTTGCGGCGGGAATGATCAGGGAAAATGTCACGCTGCTTGTGGTTGTCCCCGAGGTTCCCGTCACCTTGATGGGATACGTACCCGGCGTCGCCGTGGTCCCCACCTTAAATGTAAGCGCCTGCGATGTCACGTTGATGGTGGTGAATGCCGAAGTAACATTTGCCGGCAGTCCGGATACAGAAAAACCAACATTGCCGGCAAGACCAACCAGGTTGACCGCACTGATGTTGACCGGGAGGTTCCAGCCATTTTGTCCCAGGAGCAGGGTCAGAGAGCTGGCCGATGCGGTCAGCGAGAAGCTTGGTTGAGGGATCGTCAATGCGATGGTTGCCGCGCTGCTCGCTGTTCCAGAGGTTCCGCTGATTTTGACCGAATAGGTTCCAGGAAGGGCCGATGCGCTTGGCGTCAGGGTGAGCGTCACCGGCGCGCCCACCGCAGCCACGGGCCAGTTGAATCTTGCAGCCACGCCCGCGGGCACGCCGGATGCAGACACATTGACGGCGTTGCTGCTCAGGCCGACCGCGTTCAAAACGGAGATGGAACTGCTCACGGAGCTGCCGCCCACCAGAGCCGTGAGAGCGCTGGCCGACGAGGCGAGTGTAAAACTCGGCTTTGGAATGGTGACGGCGACGGTGGTGCTGCTGGTCAGTGTTCCCGAGGTCCCGGTGACCAGCACGGTGTAGGTTCCAGGAACGGCGGCACTGGTGGGCGTGAGCGTCAGGGCGCTCTTATAAGGAGTATTGGGGGAGGCCAATACCGCGGTCACTCCGCCCGGAACCCCTGACACAGCCATGCTCACACTGCCGCTGAACCCGTTCTGGTCGTTCACGTTGATGACGGTGATGCCGCTGGAGCCGCCGACCAGGAGGGTAAACGCACCGACCGATGGAGAAAGTGTGAAACTCTGCTTCACCACCACCGGGGAAGCAACGGCGGGAGCAGGCGCGCCTAAACCCAGCATGAGCGCCAGGAGGGCTGCTGCGAGGAGTACGAAGCAATAAGACGTATGAGGAATTGCTTTTCTGCTTTGAACGGACGAGGCCATATACTCCCTTTCTAAGTTGAGAAGCATCCAAGAATCCTTGGTGCTTGTGCTTCCATATCGGCTTAACTTGATTACCATTATTTCATTTGCGATTTCTTAAGCAATCTCAAGTAATCATTTTACACAAACGAACGTAACTTGTTAATATGCAAAACTTTGCACACACACGTGACCTAAATCACACACCGTCAGTGACCCTCCCTGCGGGCTTCTAGCAGGGCCTGAAGCTGACGCTGAGAATGAGGAGCTTTTGCAGGCTGGACGTGGAGACGCCGCACGCTTCAACGGATGGTTTCTTCCCATGCCAAAACGTTTGGCTCCCTTCCGGGTGACCGAATTCTTAGCTGTCATTTCCCGTTATGGGAGGCTGATTCGAGTTGAAACCCAGGGGAACCAGGCAGCGGACCGCGACGCCGAAGATCAACTTCAGGCCTCCCGGTCGATCGGCGGATTGTGGTATTGCTGGTCCATTGCCCCGATTTCCGATCCTTTGCGTAATTGTTGATCCGCTCCCAAAACGGTAACCCAATCGGCAAATTACCTTCCCCTCCCTCAGCCCCGGCGGCGTATACTTCACGCAAATGACGTTCGGCGGTCCCAAACCTATCAGTAATCAGTCAACTAGGTACTTTTGCGCTGAAGCATAGACCTGTCGCAACCTGTTCAACACATGCAATTGAATTCTGAAAGCCATACGGAGTCCCCCCCAATGAGCCTGATTCCCGCACTGTCCTTTCATTTCATCAAACGGGCAAGCACCAGGTCCGTGCCGTCTATTGAAGAGGCCAACGCCTCCGAACCTTGCCTGTCAGGGCCAGTTGGGGACCTCACGCCGCGCGAGCCAGGGTTCTTCAGATGGAAGCACAGGGGCCTGAGGGCGCTGGCGATTCTGCTTCTGGCCAGTTCAGGCGCCTGGGCGCAGGGCGTATTCAGCGCGCCCCAGCCTGTGGGAGTCACAACCGCGCCACAGACGGTCACGGTCTCGGCGACGACGGCCGGCACGGTTAACCAGGTCAAGGTGTTGACAAGCGGCGCAAGCGGCCTGGATTTTGCTCCGGGCAGCGGGTCCACCTGTGCGCCAACGGTAACCCTGGCAGCGGGAGGAACCTGCACTGAATCGGTCACATTCACGCCGGCCTCTCCCGGCTTGCGGGTGGGCGCCGTGGTGCTGCTGGACGTGAACAATCTTGTGCTGGGCATGAGTTACCTGTCAGGCACCGGCACGGGGGGGCTGGGGGTGCTGGTTCCGGGCAACGTGATCACGGTTGCCGGCGTTTATCGCAGTTTCGGTCCGGCGGAGGACAATATTCTCGCTACTTTGTCGAACCTGGACGAGCCTTCCGGGGTGGCGCTGGACGGCGCGGGCAACCTATATATAGCGGACAGCGGGCCCAATCACAACCGCATCCGCAAGGTTGCGCCTCCGGTCCCGCCGGCGACCGCGGGCATCATCTCGACCGTGGCCGGCGTGGGCGCCGCGGACGAATATGGCGATGGGGGCCCGGCTCTCAAGGCTGCGCTCAGTTCCCCCTCCGGGGTGGCCCTGGACGGCGCCGGCAATCTCTTCATTGCCGATACCGGCAACAACGAAATCCGCCGGGTGGACGCATTCACGGGGATCATCACCACGGTTGCCGGCAGCCTGCTCCAGGGCAACAGCGGCGACAATGGACCAGCCACCGCGGCCCGGCTCAATCAGCCGCAGTCGGTGGTCGTAGACCAATTCGGAAATCTATTCATCGCCGACACCTTCAACCAACTGATCAGACGGGTGGATGCGGTCACAGGCTTCATCACCACCGTTGCCGGTAACGGATTGGAGAAGGCTGGGGGCCTTGGAACGGGAACCTTTTCCGGAGACGGGGGACCGGCGAATGCGGCAGGCCTTGGCCAACCTTTCGCGGTAGCATTTGACCCGCAAGGCGACATGTACATCGCGGACTCGGCCAACAACCGCATCCGCAAGGTTACGGCGGTCAATGGCGTTCTGACCCCCACCAGCATCATCACCACCTTCGCGGGAACAGGGGCGCCGGCGTATACCGGCGACAACGGGCCGGCGACGCTCGCCACCCTCAACTCCCCGTGGGGCGTAGTGGTGGATGCTGCCGGAAATGTGTATATCGCGGACACCCAGAACAATGCCATCCGCAAGGTGAACGCCGGGACCGGCGTTATTTCAACCCTGGTGGTCAACGGCGGGGGCAGTGCGCTCAGTCCTGGTCCTGCCGGCCAACTGGCAGGCGTACCGATCTTTGCGCCCATCGGGCTGCTGCTCGACGGAAACGGCAATCTCTATTACGCCGACTACTTCTACATGCTCTTGCAGGAGATCGAGAGCGACAAGGCTGTTCTGAACTTCACCAAGACACCGGTCCGCCAGGGGATGCAGTCTCTTCCCCAACAACAGACCGTCGAGAACGACGGTACAGCGCCGCTCGATCTGACAAATTTCCCTCCTGTTTCCAATGCCGCCTGGGACCCGGCCACCACCACTTGCAGCCTGAAAAATCCGCTGCCCGCCGATGCCAACTGTGCCGTAGGCGTCATCTTTGCTCCCTCCCTTGCTATCACCTTTCCGCCTGGAGTCGCTCAGTTGCCGACCTTTGGCGAAATCGATGTGGAAGGCAATGGCGACGGCTATCCGCAGGATAAGGCTAACTTTCCACTCGACATCATCCTGGCTGGAACCGCGACGCCGGTGAACTCGACGACTACGGTTCTCAAGTCCAGCATCAATCCGTCCGTCTTTGGGCAGACCGTGGTTTTCACCGCCACGGTGACCTCCGGGGCCACGGCGGGCATTCCTGCGGGCACCATCACGTTTGACGACGGCGGCACAATTCTGAAGACGGTGACCCTGGACGCGACAGGAGTGGCGGCCTACAGCATCTCCACGCTGGCGGTGAGCGATCACGTGATTACCGCGTCGTTCGTCAGCGCAGCCAACGCGAATTTCCTGCCCAGTTCCGGGAGCCTTACCCAGGTTGTAAACGAAGTCTCGAAGACCGTCCTCGTGTCCAGCGTGAATCCATCCACGCTTGGCCAGAGCGTGACGTTCACCGGGACGGTCACCATCCTCGGCGGGGGAGGCGTAGCGCCTGATGAAGGTCAGATGATCTTCACAGACGGCACAACCGGCGCCACCCTCGGCACCGTCATCTTGAACGCGGCCGGCGTCGCGTCCATCCCGGTCTCCAATCTGACGGTGGGAATCCACGCCATCACGGCGACCTGGGGTGCGGACAACCCCGACCATATTCTGGGCAGCACGTCGAATACGGTCCAGCAGGATGTCCAAGCGCAGACCAGCCTGGTGCTTCTCCCTCTTCCGAATCCCAATCCGTCCACCTATGGGCTGCCAGTGACCCTATCAGCCACCCTGACGACCACCGGGCCGATTGCACCGACAGGTAGCATCGCCTTCCTTGATGGACCCACGCAGATTGGGAAGGGCCCACTTGCCCCTAACGGGATTGCGACCTTCACCACGTCCGCTCTGACGGCGGGCACACACCCAATTACGGCCAGCTATGTCGGCGACGTAAACAACACACCTGCCCTCTCCCCACCCGTCTCCGAAGTGGTCAACAAGACGCAAACCTCGACCACGCTCGTCTCCGCGCCCACTATTGGAATCGCGGGGAAGCCGGTAGTGCTGACAGCCACCGTGCAAGTAGTGGCCGGGCTGGGAGCGATCACCGGCACTGTGACGTTTACCGAGAATGGAAACATACTGGCTCCCCCAACAGCACTCAGCCCATCCGGGCAGGCTGTGATCAGCGTCAACCTTCCGCTGGGCCCACACATCGTCATTGCGACCTACAGCGGGGACGCCAACGACAACATCAGTTCAGGCACACTCAATTTGAACGTAGTCCAGGCCACCACCCAAACCCTTCTGACCACATCGGGCAGCCCCTCCGTTGTCCTCACGCCGGTCACGTTTACCGCCAAAGTCACCGGGAATGGCGGGACGCCCACCGGCACCGTGACCTTCCTCTCGGACGGGACAGCCATTGGTACCGGGACGCTGGATGGCACAGGCACCGCCACGCTGACCTATTCGAGCCTCACGGCCGGCTCCCATGTCATCACCGCAACCTACTCCGGGGACGCCAACGACGCCTCCAATACGTCCAATGCGGTTACGCAGCAGGTGGGCACCATTCCCACGGTGACTGACCTGGCGGCCTCCACCACCACCGGCGCCACACCGCAGTTGATTCTGGTGGCTGCCGTGCTGAACAACCCCACCGTTGGCCTGGGCGTCACCTTACCCATCCCCACCGGCTCGGTCACTTTCAGCAACGGCAACACCGTGGTTGGCGTAGTTCCCCTGGATGCCAGCGGCGTGGCGACACTCACGCCTGACCTGCCTACCGGGAAGTACAACATTGTGGCCACTTACAGCGGGGACCCGATTCACAGCCCGTCGACCTCTGCCGTTGTCGCTGTCTCAACGCCCGCCGCGGGCTTCAACCTGGTGGTTACGCCCGCATCCGTCACGGTGGTGACCACGCACAGCACCACGGTCAATGTCGCCATCAGTTCCGTGGACAGCTTTACTGACACCATCGGCCTAGCAGCCTGTCGGGGATAGAAAGAGCCGTCCTCGCATGGGGCGGCTCTTTCTGAGTCTCTTTTAAGATGTATTTATGGGTAAGAGCTTCCGCGCCGACGATCTGAACCAGTCGCTTCTTTTTCCA
>CAINJJ010000050.1 GCA_903849645.1 uncultured Acidobacteriaceae bacterium
CAGCGGACGCCATCCCTTTGCCCGCCCCGATGCCGAGGACTTCCAGGCCATTCGCGCCATCCAGTTCTCTGACCCTGGCGAGCTGAACCCCGACGTCTCGCCCGAACTCAAAAGCGTCATCGCCGCCTGCCTTGAAAAGAATCCCGCCACCCGCTACGCCTCCGCCGCCGAGGTGCGCGAGGCGCTCAAGACCATCATGAAGGCCCTCAAGATCGAAACCGGCATCATCCCCGGCGATGCAGCGGCCAATCTGCCCACTACCGGTCCTGAAGCCGAAAAGCGCACCACCGGCTTCCTGTCCATGCTCGCCGAGCGCTTCCGCGAGTCCGCCGCCGACCGCGCCCCGCAGAACTCCCTTGTCGTCCTGCCCTTCAGCAACCTCTCCGCCACTGAGGTTGCCCCCCTCTACGGCTTCGCCCTCGCCGACGCCATCGCCGCTCGCCTCGCGCGCATCCCCGCTCTGGTCGTGCGCCCCTCCAGCACCCTCATGTCCGTCCCCATGGCCCAGATGGACCCCCTCGCCGTCGGCCAGAAGCTCCTCGTCTCCTTTGTCCTTGCGGGCAACTTCCTCCGCTCCGACGAGGGCTTTGACCTCAACTGGCAACTGCTCGACGTGGCCTCGCAGAGCGTGCGCTCCGGCGGCGCCATCCGCGTAGCCTCGCTCGACCTGATCGCCGTCCAGACTGAAATCTCCAACGAAGTCTTCGCCGCCCTCCACGGCCTCTCCGCCGCCGACCGCATGGACGCCGGCCAGAACGATGCTCAGCGGCCCGCCGTGCGCGACGCCTCGCTGCCCGGTCCCGTGAGCGAAGACTACCTCCAGGCCCGCGCCCTCCTCAGTTCCTTCATGGTGCGCACCGGCTCCCGCTCCGACCTCGACCGCGCCCAGGCCCTCTTCACCAGCGTCACCGCCAAGGACCCCGAGTTTGCCGCCGGCTGGTGCGGCCTCGGCATCGCTGAGCTGCAATATGTCCGCCACGGCTTCGGCGGCCAGATTCACGTGATGCACGCGCGCCGCGACTTCGACGAAGCGCTCCGTCTCGACCCTGCCTCGACCGAGGCCAACCTCTATCGCATCTACATGCTGCTCTCCCGCGGGGAGAAGGAATCCGCCCGCCACGGCGTCGCCAACCTGCTGGCCGGGGGCCGCCAACGACTGGAACGTCCACATGGTGGCCGGCATGGCCCTGCGCGGCGACGGCATGTACGACGAGGCCCTCCTCCAGTTCAACCGCGCCCTCAAGCTCAACCCCGCCAACGCGCCCATCCTCTATAACCACCGCGCCCGCGTCTACCACTACGAAAACCAGATCGAGCTGGCCGGCGACGAGCTGGCAAAGGGCCTGGCCCTCGAGCCCCGCCACCCCCTGCTGCGCACCTCCGCCGGCTACCAGCAGATGCGCATGGGCAACCTGGACGTCGCCATCACCCTGTTGGAAGGCGTCATCCGCGACGACCCCTCCATGCGCATCGCCGTGCCCACTCTCGCCATCTGCTACGTCCAGACCGGCGCATGGGAGCGCGGCGCGGCCCTGCTCAAGGACGACACCATGGCCGCCGCTGAAGCCGACAACGAGATGGCCTACCGCCTCGCCACCTACTTCGCCGTCGAGGGCGACTCCAGCGAAGCCCTCCACTGGCTCCGCCGCGCCATCTACCTCGGCAACGAAAACTACCCCTGGTTCCAGCGCAACCCCATGTGGAACAACCTCCGCACCAACGGCGACTTCGAACGCATCCTCGAAGACCTCAAGAAGAGCTTCCGCAAAAACCAGAAAACCTGGAAGCGGCTGCTGGAACAGGTGCCGCCTGACGGGGAGTAGCACTTACGCCAGAGTGTGAGCCCCATGCGCCCCGACTCATCGCACAACGCGCTGACTTGCTGACTCGCTAACTCCGCGCAGCGGGGGTTGACTCGCTGATTCTTCGTCCAGCCGTTCTGCAGCCAGTACCCGGCAACTTCACGCCGCCATCCCATCCCGGTTGCTTTCGCCAAATTTTTTCTATCCTCGATGCATGCAATTCCTCACCCAGGACGAGCTCGCGCGTCTGACCTCGCCGGAGCGCCTTGCGTTGATCTCGCAGCTTTGGGACAGCCTGGACGACGACCAGCTTCCCCTCACCGCCGCGCAGCGGGCCGATCTTGACTGCCGCCTCGCGACCCTCGACCAGGACCGGCGCGAGGGCGTCACCTGGGCCGCTCTCAAAGCCGAGCTTGAGCAGCGCTGCCCATCGTGTTTCCGATCATCTTTACCCCGCGCGCTCGTGTCGAGTTGACCGACGCGCAGGACTGGTATGAGAACCAGGCTTCCGGTCTTGGAAACCGCTTTCGCGCCGCAATAGACTCCGTGGTTCAACGCATGAGTGCCAATCCACTCCAATTTCCCATGGTCTAAAGGACCATCCGCCGCGCGCTGCTTCCCCGCTTCCCTTCCTTGCTAATGTTCGTCATCGAGGCGGACGAAACGCTCATGGTGGTGGCCTGTTTCCACGGCAGCCGCGATCCGGGGCATTGGCAAAAGCAGGCCTGATCCCTTATCCCGCCGTGTTACCATCCTCCCGAGATTTCGGTAGCAGCGAAAGACTCCCGGAGAGCCGCAATGTCGCTTCGCCCTGCATCCTCGCCCATTCGTCGTTCTGGCGCCCTCAAGCTGGCAACCGCCGCTTCCCTAGCGGCTTTCCTGATGTTCCTGCTTCTGCCTGCCCAGGGCGCCGCGCAGACCTACCAGCCCACCTGGGACTCCATCGACAAGCGCCCCACTCCCGCCTGGTTCACTGACGCCAAGTTCGGCATCTTCATCCACTGGGGCGTTTACTCCGTCCCCGCCTATGCGCCCGTCATCCCCGGCAAGCTCGCCTACTCCGAGTGGTACTGGCACCAGATGACCGAGGGCCGCGACAACCCCAAGGCCAACCCCGTGGAAACCGGCACGTGGGCCTACCAGCAGAAGCAGTACGGCGCGGACTACGACTACAAGAACTTCGCGCCCCAGTTCAAGGCCGAACTCTTTGACCCCGACCAGTGGGCCGACCTCTTCGTTCGCTCCGGCGCAAAGTACATCGTGCCCACCTCCAAGCATCACGAGGGCTTCGCCATGTGGCCCAGCAAGGAGGCCTCCGCCACCTGGGGCCGCCCCTGGAACTCGGTCGAAGCCGGCCCCCACCGCGACCTGCTCGGCGACCTCAGCGACGCCGTCCGCCGCAAGGGCCTGCGCTTCGGCCTCTACTACTCGCTCTACGAGTGGTACAACCCCCTCTGGCTCACAGACAAGCCCAGCTATGTCAGCCAGCACATGTTCCCGCAGTTCAAGGACGTTGTCACCCGCTACAAGCCCTCCATCATCTTTACCGACGGCGAGTGGGAGCAGACAGCAGCCCAGTGGCGCAGCCCGGAACTGGTCGCCTGGCTCCTCAACGACTCCCCCGTCAAGGACGAAGTGGTCATCAACGACCGCTGGGGCTCTGACACCCGCCACAAGCACGGCGGCTACTGGACCACCGAGTACACCCCCGGCATGAGCGGCATGGAGCATCCCTGGGAAGAGAGCCGCGGCATGGGTTACAGCTACGGCTACAACCGCGCCGAGCGCCTCGCTGACTACCACTCCGGCCGCGAACTGGTCACCATGCTGGTTGACATCGTCAGCCGCGGCGGCAACCTGCTGCTCGACATTGGCCCCAACGCCGACGGCACCATTCCCGTCATCATGCAGGAGCGTCTGGAGCAGATCGGCGCCTGGCTCAAGATCAACGGTGACGCCATCTACGGCACCCGGCCCTGGAAGGCCGCAAAGCAGTGGAGCGCCGGCGACGTGCCGCAAATCGGGTACAACGCGGAGTTCGAGACCGCCTATGACGTCTCCAAACTCACCGAAAGGCCTGCTCCCGGCAAGGCAGCCATCGAGGCCTTCTTCACCACCAAGGGCAACGATGTCTACGCCATTCTGCCCCGCTGGAAGCAAGGCGCCTTCATGGTCAAGGACGTGACCGGCGTGAAGTCCGTGACCCTCCTCGGCTCGCCCACGCCTCTCAAGTTCAAGGCCACCCCGGCAGGCGTCTCCGTCGACCTTCCCGACCTGCCTGAAGAGATCCGCGCCCAGCCCGCCTGGGTGCTGAAACTGGCCCGATAGTCCACAGGCCTGGCAAACTCAGGGCCCCTCGCTTTGGGGGGCCTGGGAACCCTCGAACCCAAAAGAACCGGCTCCGCTCCCTGTTTCCAGTTCGCTGGCTTCACATCGCTGGCTTGACCGGCTTCTTCTGCCCCGGATCAATCTCCGCCTCGGCGGCGTGCAAATCGCTCTGCCGGTCCATCCACTCGTCCAGGCGCGACCGCTTGAAGCGCCAGCGGTTCCCCAGTTTGAAGGCCGGCACAAACCCCTCCGACGCATATTTGTAAAGAGTGTCAGGCGAGATGCCCAGATAGTCCGAGGCCTGGCGAATGTCCATGACCTCGCGCACCTCGGGAACCAGCAAATTGGTACGGGCTGCGGCGCTGCGCATGGATGCCCCTTTCAAAGGAGTCGTGCTCCAGACAGATTTCCGGCACTCCTGCCGGTAGTCTTGTATATAGCGCGGTTTTACCCGTCATTTCAAGGATTTTCAGGCATTTACCGGAAATTCATCGGCTTTCCCAATCCCATTCGGGACTCGTCTCAAGGCCGGCAAAACCACAAAGCCCAGCCGATTGGGCCCCGCCCAACCCTGCCCCCAACCCCTTGGGCTGTTACGACCGATGGTGCATCCGCAAGCTCCAGCCGCCGCCTCAGAACGCCTTCCGCCACCCCGCCGTTCTCTCAAAGCTCTGGAACCGCGTCTTCTCACCCCGCGTCAGGTAGAAGTCCAGCACATCGTCCTTCTGGAATACCGCGCAATCTGGCCAGCTCGCATCCTTCTCCAGGTGGGTGGCCTTCATGTGGTTGTCCACCAGAGTGATCTCCTCCGGCGAGCACTGCACCACCTTCTGCACCTTCAGCGAGAAAGCGGTCCCCGCCGGCGAATCCTTCGGCATCTGGTTGGCGATCTTGGTCACCAGCAGGATAAACACAAACGCTGCGGCAAAGAAGGCGATCTTCTTCATTTCAATTGACTTTCCTGGAAGCTCGTCGAGCCGTTCCCTTGCCTGTCAGCCCACGCCGCAGGCGAACGCAACTCCGTAACCAGCCGGCTCCATCCCCGCACCAATCTAGTCCAACCGCCGTAGCAACTCAAGCCGCGCCGTCTGTGCAGCCTGTGGTCCCGCCGATCCGCAGCCTAGTTCTGGTCCTCGCGCCGGTGCAGCGTCGGCTTGTCGTCCGCGGTCGCGTTCGGGTCGCTCTGGCTCGTCGGGTCGCCTGAGCCGGTGCTCGCCCGGCGCAGCGATGGCCGCTTGGTGTCTTTCGAGTCGGTCAGGCGGCGCTTGTTCTCAATCCGCGCCAGCCGCGCCTTGATGTCGTCAAACTCCGACGTCGTCACCGTGTACTCGTCCCGCGCCGGCAAGATCCGCGCAATCTCTTCCTGCGAGTGCAGAATCCGATCCGGTGTCTGCGGATGGTCCGCGAACGCACGCGCCACCATTCCCGGCTTGCGCTTCTCCAGCGCCTGCACCTTCTCAAAGAAGCTGATAAAGGCCTGCGGATCGTACCCCGAGCGGTACATGTACTGCACCCCCAGGTAGTCGGCCTCCGCCTCAAACTCCCGCGAGAAATGCAGGAAGGTCAGGGGCACCCCGATCGAAGCCGCCTCGTAGATCCCATACCCCGTCCACCCGCCGATGAAGATCAGCGGAATCGTCCCCAACTGCGCATAGTTCATCCGCGTCTGCTCGCGCACCGCGTGATGCGCGCACACGTGCGCCGTCTCATGGGCCATCACGCCGGCCAACTCAGCCTCTTCGTCCGCATTCAGAATCAGCCCCGAGTTCACATAGAAAAATCCGCCGGGCAAAGCCATGGCGTTGATCTCGTCCGAGTCAATCACCTTGATCGTGAACGGCACCTTGCAGTCGGAGTTCTTCACGATGTTCTGCCCAATACGGTTCACATACTCCACCACAATCGGGTCGGTAATGAACTTGGTGCTCTTCTCAATCTCCGAGGCATACATCTTGCCCATCTTGATCTCAGTGTCGGTCGAGTACCAGTTCCCTACCCCGCGCCCGCCAATGTCGCGATTGCCCACGGCGCTCACGTCATCCTTGCTGCCCGGCTTCACTTCCACCTTCTGGCTGCCCACGTCCACGACCTTTTCCGGGTGAACGGCCGTCGCCGGAACATCGCCACCCACCGGCGTGGTTCCCGGCGCGGGCGGCTTGGCAGGCACGGTGGCCGGCGCGTCGCCGCCTACCGGCGTGGTCCCTGGGGCCGGTTGCGCTGTCGGGCCGCTTGCCGGGGGGGTGCTCGATGGGGTGGACTGAGCCCATCCCGCCGTGGCCAGCGCCAGCGCCAACCCAACCGCCGCTGCAACTGTCGAACTCTTCCAGCTTGACCTCATAACCTCACCTCCGGCGCATTTCCATTCTCGCCGATCGCGGCCCGATGCCCTGAGCCGCTTTGCTTCACTCGTTAGACGCTAGTATCCTCTCGTTTGGCAACCACCTGAAAGAAAATTCTGCCCCATCCCCCCACCGCATCCACAAAAGGAGCATTTCCTTCCAGGATGCGCTTTCCAGCAATCGCCACGTGTTCCTCTTGGAGCTTGCTTCCGTCTGAATTAGAGTGGAGAACACGCAGCATCCGGGGGAGACAACGTGCGCAGAATCATTCTGGGATTAGCCGCCATGGCCATCTGCGCCACGGCGCCCCTTGCATCTCAGCCGCCCCGTTCCCCTGACCCTCTCGGCGACCTGCTCAGGCCCCACGGCCACGCACGTCCCGCGCCCGTCGTCGCCACGCGCACCCCCCAGGTCTTCTTCGACGCATCCAGCCTCGGTTCGCCCATCACGCTCGACAAGGGCTGGCGCGTCGGCATCACCGCCAACCCCGCCGCCGCCGCGCCCGAGTATGACGACTCCGCGTGGGCCGTCCGCGACGCCGCCGACTCCTTTGCCGATGTCCCCGACTCCGACCACCCGGCCGGCGCTCCAGATGCCCAGCCCAAGCCCGCGGCTCAGAGCGCTTCCGGCCCGCCCCACGGCCACCAGCGCCCCTTTGCCTGGTTCCGCATCCATTTGAAGCTCGCCCCCAATCACGGCCCCGTCGCCCTGTACATCGAGCTGCCCGTCTCCCACAGCACATCCATGAACTTCGGAGCCCAGGCGTTGGGCGTGGACATCTTCGCCAACGGCAAGCAGATCCAGCCTGAAGGCCCCCACGGCGACGCCCCCGAACGTTTCGAGCCCATCTCCCGCGTCTACAACCTCAACGTTCCTCCTTCGCAAACCGATGCAGTCCTCGCCGTTCGCTCCATCTTTGTGCCCCTCGGCTATGGCGCCTATACCGGCTTCTTCTCCACCCGCAAGCTGCGCATCGGAGACCCCGACGACCTCAACCGCTCGCTCGAACTCTGGTCTCACCGCAGCCTCTTCGAGCGCCTGCCCCGCCTTGTAAACGCCGTCCTTCTCAGCATCCTGGCCCTGTTTCTCCTGGCGCTGTTTTTCACGCAGAAGGGACACATCGAGTACCTCTGGCTGGCCCTCTACGAACTCCTCCAGGCCCCCATCGGCTTTGTCGATCTCGCCGGCAGTTCTGCCCAACTCGACCGCCTCTGGTACGCCGCCGTCGTCCTCCAGCTCGTCGTCATCTCCGCCTATCTCTACTTCGAGTTCCTCATCGCCTTCCTGGCCCTGCGCAAGCGCTGGTACATCCTGGCCTTGCGCTACTCGGCCCCCGTCCTGCTTGGCGTTGCTCCCACGCTCCTGCTCCTCGGACGCAACCCCCTCGTGGCGGTCTTGCTGGCCGGCGTCTTCCTCTTTACCCTGGTGTGGACCATCGCCTGGCTCATCTTCATCGTCGTCACCCTCATCGCCGCCACAATCCGCCGCAACTTTGAGGCCGGCCTCCTGCTCATTCCCCTCGTCCTCAGCCTCATCGGCACCATCGAACCGGTCCTCACCTCCGGCATGAGCGACTGGGTCGGCCGCCCCTTCCGTTCTCCGCTCACCATTGAAGCCGGGCCCATCCCCATCCACTTTGCCTCCATCGCCGACTTCACCGGCGTCTTCGTGATCGTCCTCATCATCTTCGTCCGCTTCCTCCGTGTGCAGCGCGACCAGGAACGCGCATCCAGCGAACTGGCCGCCGCCCGCAGCGTTCAGGAGCTCATGATTCCCCAGGAGAAGCTCGCAACTCCCGGCTTCGAGGTCGACTCCATCTACAATCCGGCCAATGAGGTCGGCGGCGACTTCTACCACGTCCAGTCCGCCCCCGACGGCAGCCTGCTCGTCGTCATCGGCGACGTGGCCGGCAAAGGCCTCAAGGCCGCCATGAACGTCTCCATGCTCATGGGCGCGCTGCGCCGCATCCCTGAACGCAGCCCCGCCAAAATCCTGGAATCCCTCAACCGCGTTCTGACCGGCAGCGAGAGCTTCACTACCTGCCAGGCCGCCTGGTTCGGCGCCAACGGCGAGCTGGTCCTCGCCAACGCCGGCCACCTGCCCCCCTACCTCAACAGCCAGGAGGTGGCCCTGCCCGGCGGGCTGCCCCTGGGCGTACTGCCCGAGGTTCACTACGAAGAGGTGCGGCTCTACCTGCACCCCGGCGACCGCATCCTGCTCATGTCCGATGGCGTCGTCGAAGCCCGCCTCCCCTCCGGCGAGCTCTTCGGCTTTGACCGTGTACACAACCTGAGCAACCAGTCCGCCTTCTACATTGCTGACGCAGCCAAGGCCTTCGGCCAGGAGGACGACATCACCGTCCTCACCGTCCGCCGCCTCGCTCAGGCCATGGCTGCGTAGGCTACCGCACCATCGGGGAGCTGGATGGGTTTTCGCAGCCGCTCGCGCAGGCGAACATATAGGAAAGATGTTAAGCTAGCTCAAGCTAGACAGTCTTGGCCATACGCAAGGAGACACCATGCTGCACGTTGGCGCCTTCGAGGCAAAGAACACCTTCGGTTCCCTGCTCGACCGCGTAGAAGCAGGCGAAGATATCGTGATCACACGCCATGGCCGCCCGGTGGCCAGGCTGACCTCTGAACCCATGTTCGATGTGGCCAAGGCGAAAGCCGCCGCCGCACGAATCCGCCAGCGTGCCATGGAACGAAAGACTGGCCCCTTCAACTGGGAAGAATGGAAGGCATATCGCGATGAGGGCCGCAGGTGAGCATCGTTCTGGACTGTTCGGCAACCCTGGCATGGATCTATCCGGACGAAACCACGGACGCTGTACTCGCGGTCTTCGATCAGGTGATTCATCAAGGTGCCTTCGTCCCGGAACTATGGCGAACTGAGATTGCCAACTGCCTCACCCAAGGAGTGAGACGCTCCCGCATCACTGCAATTGAACGAAGCCAATCGCTATCCGACCTTGCCAACATGGGCATCATCACCGATAACCAGACCGGCAAACATGTCTGGCAGGAATCGTTAATTCTCGCAGATCGCCATCGGCTGACCGTCTACGACGCCACTTACCTGGAACTCGCGCTGCGCCTTTCGCTGCCGCTGGCCACCCTCGACGATGACCTGCGCAGGGCCGCGCAAGATGAAGGCGTGACCCTGCTGGGGAAGTAGTCCACGCCTAAAAGTGAGCGAGATGGGGATTTTTCACCAATCACCCTGAAGCGAGCGATAGTTAGGAAATAGCTCCTGTACTCTGAGTAGCCTGAATAGTTCTCAAACGTCGAAACCTGCCCATACCACAAGCTGCTCCGATAAAAAACGTGCGGCGTCACAGAAACGCCCCACCCTTGCGGATGAGGCGCCTTTGCTTTTGCGACCAACGGGAGCATCTGCCGCACCGCGGGTGCCTCAGTCGTAGTACTCCAGGCCAAGGTGCGTGATCAGGTCCGCGCCCATGATGTGCCGCAGCGTGTTCTTCAGCTTCATGAGCTGAATGAACAGGTCGTGCTCCGGATACAGCCCCGCGGCCGTCTGCGGCGACTTCAGATAGAAGCTCAGCCACTCCTGAATGCCGATCGACCGCAACTCCGGCGTCCGCTTGGCCAGGTCCAGCAGCAGCACCAGGTCCAGAGCAATCGGCGCAGCCAGAATCGAGTCGCGGCACAGGAAGTTCACCTTGATCTGCATCGGGTAGCCCAGCCAGCCAAAGATGTCGATGTTGTCCCAGGCTTCCTTGTCGTCCCCCCGCGGCGGATAGTAGTTGATCCGGATCTTGTGGAAGATGTCCTTGTAGAGATCCGGGTAAAGCTCCGGCTGGAAGATGTACTCCAGCGACCCGAGCTTGGACTCTTCCTTGGTCTTGAACGACTGCGGATCGTCCAGCACTTCGCCGTCGCGGTTACCCAGGATGTTGGTCGAGAACCACCCCGAAACGCCCAGCATCCGCGCCTTGAAGGCCGGCGCCAGAACCGTCTTCATGAAGGTCTGCCCGGTTTTGAAGTCCTTGCCGCAGATCGGCGCGGCATTCCGCTTCGACAACTCGATCAGCGCGGCCGTATCTACCGTAAGGTTCGGCGCTCCATTGGCAAACGGCACACCCTCGCTCAGCGCGGCATAGGCATAGATCTGCGACGGCGCAATTCCAACGTCGTTCGCCTCCAGACCCGCTTCAAACGCCTCGATGCTGGCGTGCACCGCCGTCGGCTCCAGGAAGATCTCGGTCGAGCCGCACCAGATCATCACCACCCGGTCCACGGTCTTTTTGAACGCCTGAATGTCGGCGATCAACTGATCCGCCAGATCCCGCTTGTTCTTGCCCGTCTTTACATGCGTGCCGTGCAGCCGCTTTACGTAGAACTGGTCAAAGACCGCCGGCATCGGCTTGATCTTCTCCAGGTAGGGCTTCAGCTCCGCCAGCGTCTTCTCGTCCAGCACCTTTGCGTGCGCCGCTGACTCGTAGACATTGTCCTCAAAAATGTCCCATCCCGTAAACACCACGTCATTCAAGTCGGCGATCGGCGCAAAATCCTTGATCAGCGGAAACTTGTTCTCTGTGCGCTTGCCCAGCCGGATGGTGCCCATCTGCGTCAGCGAGCCGATCGGCTTGGCCAGTCCGCGCCGCACCGCCTCCACTCCGGCAATCATCGTTGTGGCCACGGCGCCCAGGCCCACCACCATCACGCCCAGTTTGCCCGTTGCGGGCGCAACCTTGCTTGCTCCGGCGGTCTTCTGGCCGCTTTGTTCTTCATTTCCCATGGTTGTTCCTATCCTTCCTTTGCCTCATTGCGGTTTGCCAACATTTCAGGTTCAACTTGCAGCAGAAGCACCCGGCAAAGCCGGATGCATATTCCTCGCTTCAGGCGGCGTCTGTCTGCCGCCCACGCTTCAGATGCGACCACACAAACCAGGCAATCCCCACCACCAGCGCTATCTCCACCGCTAGATGAAAACGGTGAAACGCCTCATGGAAGCGCGGATCGGTGTGCCACTTCTCGCCCAGCTTCATGCCCGCGTAGGCCAGCCCGAAGCACCATGGCCACGAGCCGACAAAGGTATAGATGTGAAACCGCAGTTGCGGCATCTTGGCAATGCCCGCCGGGAACGCAATGAACGTGCGCACCACCGGCAGCAGCCGCGCCAGCAACACGGTAATCGATCCGTATTTGTTAAAGAATTCCGTCATCCGGTCCAGGTCGTGGCGGCTCATCAGCACCCACTTGCCGTACCGCTCCACCAGCGGACGCCCGCCCTTGGCCCCGATCCAGTAACCCACCACCGAGCCGAGATTGCAGCCCACCGCTCCCGCCGTCGCCACCCAAAGCAGGTTGAACTGGCCTTTATAAACCAGATACCCCGCGAACGGCATGATGATCTCCGACGGCAGCGGAACGCACGCCGACTCGATTCCCATCAGCGCGGCAACCCCGGCGTAACCGCCAAGCCCGATCACATGGATGACGAAATTGACAACAACAGCCAGGATTCTTTCAGTCATGAGCCAATCCAGTATATAGGCCCCGACCCGGAGCGCATCTCAGGCGCTCCCATCCCCCCGCAGCAGGCTGCCTGCGGTCCCTCTCCCCCCAGCCCTTTGCTACCATGAGGATGTACCCAAAGGAGAGCAACTCCCGTGGCTGAATTTTCCCCTGTCCCCCTTACGCTTGAAGGCTCGAGCCTGCTCCATCAGTTCTTCCGCTTCGACTGGAAGGCCTGGCGCGCCACCCCGTCCGCCGACCGCGCCCGCATCGCCGCCGAGGCCATCGCCGCCCTCAAGCTCCTCGAGCACCCCGCCCAGGCAACCGAGGCGCGCTCCGCCCTCTTCTCCCAGCTCGGCCACAAGGGCGACCTGATCCTCATCCACTTCCGCAACTCCTTTGAGGAGCTGAACCAGGTCGAGCTCGACCTCGCCCAGACCGCCCTCTACGACTACCTCACCCTCTCCCACTCCTACGTCTCCGTCGTCGAGCTCGGCCTCTACGAGTCCAGCCGCAAGACCTGGGAAGCCGCCTCCGCCAAGGGCCTTGAGCCCAACAGCCCCGAGTTCCAGGCCGAGGTCGCCGCCAGCCTGCAGCGCGCCTCCGCCGCCATGGCCCCCCGCCTCTTCCCTGCCTTTCCCGACGCCAAGTACCTCTGCTTCTACCCCATGGACCGCAAGCGCGGCGAGGACAAGAACTGGTACAACGTGCCCTTTGCCGAGCGCCAGAGCATGATGCACGAGCACGGCCTCATCGGCCGCCGCTACGGCGACGTCGTCAAGCAGATCATCTCCGGCTCCATCGGCATGGATGACTGGGAGTGGGGCGTCGACCTCTTCGCCGAAGACCCGGTGGTCTTCAAAAAGCTCATCTACGAGATGCGCTTTGACGAGGTCAGCGCCGTCTACGCTCTCTTTGGCCAGTTCTTTCTCGGCGTCCGCCTGCCCGTTGACAACCTCGCCGGCTGGCTCGAAGGCAAGCTCTAAATTCAATCGGAGAACGCTCCATGCAGGCGGACCAGGACGCAATTCAACGCATCAACGCGGTCAAGTATCTCTATATGCGCTCCATCAAGGAGCCGGTCGACAATCAGCTCGAGATCTATGTCGAACAGGCCGTCCCCAACGAGGAGAAGCGCGGCCTCGTCGCTCCTCCCGGAGCCCCTCCCGAACTGGCTCACCTGTTCTTGGATGTAGCGCCCGTGGAGACGCTGCCCGGCTGCCTCGGAATTCGCCTCCGCTGGAGCCGCTACGCCGCCTACCAGGTGACCGAGCAGTACGTCGGCAACGGCGGCGTTCACGACGACGAAGCCTTCGAGGGAAGCCACCTTCGCGTCTACTCCAAGTCGCACTTTCTCGATCACCTGGCCCGCAACATCGGCGTCCACGCCGCCCCGTTGCTGCACTTCAAAATCATGTGCGAAAACCACCTGATCGACGTGGCCTCCGAACAGCCGCCCACCATCGAACTCACCACGCTCTAAAGGTCGGCCCAGAGATGCGCTACCGCCCCGCCTGTTGCGCGCCTCATCTTCAGGAATAGCTTTCGGGATATAATTCGACGATTCGTGGAGATTGGAGCTCGACCATGATTTGCTCGATTCGCAAGCCCCTTGCCCGCTTCTTCGCCCTGTCCGCCACCCTTCTCTCCTTCGCTGCCCTATCTGCCCAAGCCCAGGAATGGAAGACCTACAGCTATCCCGCCGATGGCTTCAGCATGGCCTATCCTTCCGCGCCTCAACTCAAGTCGCAGGATGTTCCCACCGAAGCTGGCTCCTTTCAACTCCGCTCCTATATCGCCGAGGTGGCTCCGGTGGCACTCTTTGTCGGAGTCTGCGACTACGGCGCGCAGGTTGCCGGAAAAGTGCCCGCTGACATGCTCGAAGGGGCAAAGAACGGAGCACTCAAGAACTCCAACTCCCACCTCACCCGCGAGAAGAAGATTACGCTCGGAATTTATCCCGGCATCGAGTTCGAATCCGAAAGCGATTCAGCCCATTTTTATG
Source organism: uncultured Acidobacteriaceae bacterium (assembly GCA_903849645.1). Lineage (GTDB taxonomy): Bacteria > Acidobacteriota > Terriglobia > Terriglobales > Acidobacteriaceae > Telmatobacter. The sequence goes on from CAINJJ010000050.1 coordinate 13,955, forward strand.
CGCGCGTCTACCTGGTGGGCGAGACCCTCTACCAGACCCTCGTGGTCGCCCCGCTCGCAAACCCCTACCCCGATACCGTCCGCTTTCTCGATTCGTTTCAGTTGATTGCGCGCGTTCACAACTGAACCATCCGGCTTGCTCAACCTTCCGTGTGCAAACCTGCCGGCGTCACTGCCAGGATCCGGCAGCGGCTCTTGCCCGCCGCGCTCCATGCCAGGGCCATCTCGCTCTCCATGTACGCGCAGTCTCCGGCTTCCAGCACCTCCTGCATCCCGCCCGCATCCAACTGCAGCTTGCCTTCCAGCACGTACACCAGCCCGTTGGTCTCCCGGTAAACATCGGAAAGGCTGGATGCCCCCCCGGCAGGAAACTCGATCATCTGCCCCACCAGCCGCGCTCCCGCCCCCACTGCATTGAGCGGGGTACTTTTCACCATCTCCGCATTTCTGCCCGTTCCCTGCAGATGCGCCTTGCGCGTAATCGAAAGCGTGTGCTTGGCCGGCTCGGAAAAAAAGTAGCTCATCCCCACCCCATAAACGCGGCAGATGGTGGCCAGTGTGGGTAGCGTCGGAATCATCCGGTCCGTCTCCAGCTTTGAAAGCAGCGCAGTTGACAGGCCCGTCTCCACGGCCAGCCGCGACAAGGTAAGCCGCTTTTGCGTCCGCAGGGAACGCAACTTTGTGCCGATGCAATACGGTTCAAGAGACCATTGCGCGTATGTAACTGATTTCGCCATCACTCTTCCTTCTTCTCCAGTGTTCCAGCCATTCAGCCGCATTGCATGGATGAATTCCTGAAGCCTTTCTGAATATCGCTCTCATCCAACGAACGCCCCGTTCCGCCTGAAGAACACTCCAGTCACCGGCGCGCATCTGAGCCCTCTCGTTTGCACTCTTCTACACCCGCGCGCAACTTACCGAAATCCCCTTTTAGTAACGCACCTGCGTTACTTCTTTTCTGTAAGAATTGGAATTCTCTCCCTTCCATTAACTCCAGGGAAGAGGATAATGGTCCTGTAATCAAAATCACTGCGCTCATCAATGCACAGGATCTCACTGGGACTGTTTCACTCTTTCTCCGTCTGAGTTGCTCTCATCGCATGTCCCCGTGACATTCGTCGCTCCTTTCCTGTGCCCTTCGGCATGATGCCGGAGTGGGAACCATTCTGTGCGGAGTGGCGAGGAAGGGCTTTCGGCACGATGGATCCGTCCCAATCAGCTCTGCCCGTTGAGGCCGAACAAGGGTATTGCTTTGGCAACTTCCGGCTCGACCGGGATGGCACTCTGCGCCGCGCTGACTCTGTTGTTCACCTTCCCCCCAGAGAATTGGCCGCTCTCCGGCTTTTGCTCGCCCATGCCGGCCAGATCGTCTCTCCTCTAAAAATCAAAAAGGAGATCTGGGCTGGTGTCCACGTCACCGCCGACAGTGTTCTCAGGTGCCTCTCCTCGCTCCGCGCCCGCCTCGGCCCGGAGGAACTGATCCAGACCGTGTACAAGCGCGGCTATCGCTTCTCCACTGAAGTCCGGCGCCAGCATGATCCGCACCAGGGGGCGGTCCAGCGCATCGCCATCATGCCCTTCACCACCGGGTTCGCCGTCCCCGAACACCTGGGCGCGGCCATCGCGGAAGAAGCCCTTGCCCGGCTCTCCAACGCACACTTCACGGCCTTCGCCATTCTGGCTCGCGACTCCACCTTCACCCTCGCCCAGCGCGGGCTCACCGCCCAGCAGCTCGGCCAGCAACTGGGTGCCGATATTGTCCTCACAGGTTCCCTCTCCGCGATCTCAGCCCAGTTCCGGCTTCGCGCCGAGATGATCCAGGTCAGCGATGGAACCCAGATTTGGGTCGAAGATCTGCTCGTGCCTGGCGACTCCATTGGAGGGCTCGAAGCCGAACTCGCGGAGAGGCTGGTCTTCCGCCTGGGCCAGGACGGCCTCACGATCGCCGCCGCATCTGCCAATAATCTTCCCCCGCTGGACCCTGCCCTTCGCCGCAGCGCCCATGAGATCTATCTCCGCGGCCACCATGAGTGGCAGTCGCTCCAGCGTCACCGAATGCAGGACGGCCTCCAGCACCTCCTGCAAGCTGCTGAACTGGATCCCTCGCTCCTCAGCGCCAGTATCGATATCGCGCAGCTATGCGTAACCCAGGCCTTCTATGGCTTCATGTCTCCTGCCGCGTCGGCTTCTCAGGTGCACCGCTTCGCTGGGTCCATTCCCGACGTTGCGCACAACGCGCCCCCCATTCTGCCCGCGCTCGGCTGGGTCAACCTTCACTTCGACCGCAACATGCCCGCCGCTCTCCAGGCCTTCTCTGACAGTGCCCACCTGCCCCACGACCCCTGGACCACCCGCGCCCGTTCCATGTTCGCTCTCAGCCGTCACCGTTTCCAGGAAGCCCTTGCCCTGTTGCGTGCGGCGCTCTGCATCGACCCCTTCTCACCCTGGCTCCACGCCCGGCTCGCCTGGACGCACCACCTCGCCGAGCAACGTTCTGAAAGCGTCGATTGCATCCAACGCGCCCGCTCCCTCTTCCCCGAACACGAGGGCGTCGCACTCTACGGTTCCATCCTTCTCGCCTTTAACGGAGAGGTCCAAACGGCCCACCTGCTTGCTGAGAGCCTGGCCCGCCGTTCGCCTCACTTTGACCTTGCCACTGCGGCCCATGCATACACACTGGCCTGTGACGGGCAAGAGGACAAGGCGCGTGGCATCCTCGAGCGCCTGCAATGGCTCGGCCGGGAACGCTTTGTGCTGACCGCTTTCAATCCTGCTGTTCATGTTGTCCTCGGTGACATGGACTCCGCCATCGCCGAGTTGAGGAACTCGGAGCTGACCCGCTGCCCCTGGTTCTTCCAGATGCTTGCCGACCCCCGCCTCAAGCCGCTGCGCCCCCACCCCGAGTTCCAAAGGATGACTGGCGAGCTTGCCCGATTGGAAGCCCAGGTCAAGCCTGAAATGCTCTCCCTGGGCTGGGACTCGCAGGGCTACCCTGCCTGAACCTGCCTTAGTAAACCGATAAAGCTAGCCAATTCCCCCCTGCGCCTAGTACAGTTCTCACGGCGGCCTTTTGCGCTCCCGCGGCACGGCAAACGCCCCTGCCGGCCCGTCCATGCTTCGGACAAATACCGGGAACAATGGCCAGCCCCCTTGGAGGAACAAACTCATGCCGCTTCGCCGCTGGCACTTTTTGCTCGCCTTTGCCCTCGCCGTCTTCACCGCTCATGCGCAGGCGCAACAGGCCCCCTATCTCGACACAAAGCTCTCCCCCGCCGAGCGCGCCCATGACCTTGTCGGCCGCATGACCCTGGACGAAAAGGCCGCCCAGCTTGAAGACTGGGCCACCGCCATCCCCCGCCTCGGCATTCCCGACTACCAGACCTGGAATGAAGCCCTCCACGGCGTGGCGCGCGCCGGCTACTCCACCGTCTTTCCCCAGGCCATCGGCATGGCCGCCAGTTGGGACCCGGAACTGGTCAAAAGCATGGGCAACGTCATCTCCGGCGAGGCTCGCGCCAAGTACAACCAGGCGCAGCGCGAAGGCAACCATCGCATCTTTTACGGGCTCACCTTCTGGTCGCCCAATATCAACATCTTCCGTGACCCCCGCTGGGGACGCGGGCAGGAAACCTACGGCGAAGACCCGTTCCTCACCGCCCGCCTCGGCGTGGCCTTCGTGAATGGCGTCCAGGGCGCAGACCTCAACCACCTCCGCGCCGTCGCCACCAGCAAGCACTTCGCCGTGCACTCCGGCCCTGAGTCGCTCCGCCACGGCTTCAATGTGGACCCCTCTGTCCGTGACCTGGAAGAGACCTATCTCCCCGCCTTCCGCGCCACCGTCACCGAGGGCCAGGTCCAGTCGGTCATGTGCGCCTACAACTCCATTGACGAGTTCCCCGCCTGCACCAACAAGATGCTCCTCAAGGAGCACCTCCGGGACGCCTGGGGATTCAAGGGCTTCGTCGTCTCCGACTGTGGCGCCATCGTGGACGTGAACCAGGGCCACAAGAAGACCCCCGACATCACGCACTCGGCCGCGCTTTCGCTCCAGGCCGGCACCGACCTCTCCTGCAGCATCTGGACTCCCGGCTTCAATACCCTCGCCGACGCCGTCCGCCAGGGATTGGTTACCGAAGATCTGGTCACCCAGGCCGCCGAACGCCTCTATACGGGCCGCTTCCAGCTCGGCCTGTTTGACCCCCAGGGCGCCAGCCCGCTCGACAGCATGCGCTTCACCGGCGAGGTCGTCGCTCAGGACCGCCAGGTCTCCCTCAAAGCCGCCCAGGAAAGCATCGTCCTGCTCAAGAACTCGGGCATCCTGCCACTCAAAGCCGAGCCGGGGCACATCGCCGTCATCGGGCCCACCGCGGATCTGCTTCCTTCCATCCTCGGCAACTACGTGGGAACGCCCATCCACCCGGTCACGCCCCTCGACGGCATGACACAGCAGTTCAAGAGCTCCCCCATCCTCTACGCGCAGGGATCCACCCTGGCCGCGGGCGTCGGCGTTCCGGTGCCCCGTACCGCGTTTGGGCTGGACAAGGGCCTGAAGACCGAATTCTTCGCCACCCCCGACTGGACCGGCCGCCCCCTCGCGACGGTTACCCAACCCGCCGTCCAGACCGACTGGGAGAGCGCCCAGCCCGTCGCCCAGATCGCCACCCACAACTACTCCGTGCGCTGGACCGGCTCCCTCGCCGTTCCCGCCGCCGGCCACTATGTCTTCTCGGTCGAAGCGGGAGACAGCTTCCCCTACTCCCCGGTTGAGTCCTACCGGCTCGTCCTCGACGGCAAGGTCCTCGGCGAGGGCAGCCTCCGCCAGGGCGCAGACCTCTCCGCCATGGGCAACTTCAAGTCGGCCCCCGGCGCATCGCCCACCGCCCCCCCCATCATGCAGTTCGCCAAGGTCCCCTCCATCGCCGTCGACTTCACAGACACCAACCCTCACGACTTCCGCTTTGAGTACTCTCACTCCGGCGACCAGGCAGGCGGCGGCGTCACCCTCAAGTGGGAAGCTCCTGCCCAGGCCCAGCTCGATGAAGCCGTTGCCCGGGCCAGAGAATCGGACCTCGTGGTGGCCTTCGTCGGCCTCTCCCCCCAACTCGAGGGCGAAGAGATGAACATCAAGATCGACGGCTTCAGCGGCGGCGACCGCACCAGCCTCGACCTCCCCGCGCCCCAGCAGAAACTGCTTGAAGCCGTTGCCGCCACCGGCAAGCCGGTCATTGTCGTGCTTCAGAGCGGCTCCGCTGTCGCCCTCAACTGGGCCGGCAAGAATGCTGCAGCCGTTCTCGCTGCCTGGTACCCCGGCGTCGAAGGCGGCACCGCCATCGCCCGCACCCTGGCAGGCCTCAACAACCCCGCCGGACGGCTCCCCGTCACCTTCTACGCCTCGCTCGACGGCCTGCCCGACTTCACTGACTACAACTTCAAGAGCGGCGCCAAGGGCCGCACCTACCGCTACTTCCCCGGCAAGCCGCTGTGGGGATTCGGCTACGGGCTCAGCTACTCCACCTTCCAATACTCGCCCGTCAAGCTCTCCGCCGCGTCGCTCAAGGCAGGCGACCCACTCACCGCCACCGTCACCGTCACCAACTCCAGCGCGGTGGCCGGAGACGAGGTAGTCGAGGCCTATCTCAAGACCCCACAGGCGGGCGGCCCCATCCAGTCGCTCGCCGCCTTCCAGCGCGTCAACATCGCCGCCGGCGCCAGCAAGGAAGTCACCCTCACCCTCGACCCCCGCTCCCTGTCCAGCGTGGACGACAAGGGCAACCGTTCCATCCTCGCCGGCAAGTACACCCTCACGGTAGCCGGTGCCCAACCCCAGGAAGCCGCCTCCAAATCCGAAGCCGCCTTCACCATCACCGGCTCCGCGCCGCTGCCGAAGTAGCATCAAAAGCAATTGCGACGGCAGACCCAGCCTGGGTCTGCCGCTGCAATTGTCAAAAGGGCCCAGCTGATTACTTGACGGTCACCTTTCCCTCCTCCCCTTCCTTGAAGAAGCTCAGAGTCAGGTCAATCGCCTGCGCCTGCTTGTCCCTCCTGGGTCCGAACCCAAACTTGTATCCTTTCAGCAATGGCTCGTTCGTGACCTTGCGATAAAGGCTGTCTACCAAATCGCCCTGGTACACGTCGCCTTGCTTCATGCCAAGCAACTCGCGGACTTTGGCCATTTGCGCCGCGTCCAACTTCTCGATTGTCAGGGTCCGCAAGTGGTAGACCGGCCCCGGATTGACCGTCAGGTGATAGCTCACCAAAGCGCGCTGGGCATCCCGAATTGGGTCATCCATCACCTCAATATCCGCATACCCGGAATGCTTATAGAGCGCCCACAGCCCCTCTTTGAGACGCTCAAAAGGATCCCGCCCAACCACGTCGCCCGACGACGCCCCAAAAAAGCTCCTCAAGTCGCGCCCCGCAAGCAGAGGTCCGCCGTCTGCCGTCAGCTCGGAGATACGATAGCGCGGCCCTGCGTCAATCTCAGCTCTTATCGCCACGAGCCAGCGGTCGCCGTCCTTCCGGGGCGCATCGCGACGCAGCCGCACCTTCCCGTCCAGAAAACCCCGCTCCTCCAGGAGTTCGCCCATTCGGTAGGAAGCAAATTCCTCGCTTTCGGCCCTGTACGGCCGTCCCTCAAAGCTCTTCGCCTCTTGCGCCAGAGCATCCATGGCCTCGGCCGGCGGGTTCTGGAGCTGCACCTTGTCAATCAGCACCTTGGGAGCCAACAGGCTAAAGAGAATCGCAGGTTGCGGGCGCTCAGGAGCCTTGCCGGCAGGAAAGTACTCCGGATGCACCGGCGCAAACGCAAGAGGCCCCGGTTCCTCGCTTTGAACCTCAGCCGCAATTCCCTTTTCCTTCAGCAGTATCTTCAGCGCATCCCTAATCTTCCCCTCTCCCGCGGTCGTGGTTGCAACCTCATCCCCCAGACCGGGAATCCGCTTCTTCAGCAGGGTCCGTAACTCGTCATCGCTCCACCAGACGACGTTGCTGAACCTATAAGGGAGGCTGGATGGATAGGCCCCAGCCGGCTTTGCGGTTTGCAGTTGTCCGAAAGCAATCTGGCCCAGCAGCAGACCGGCCAGGACTGACTTGGAGACGCCGCGAAAAACCTTCGATTCCACACTCATCGGGGTAGTGCCTCGCAGAAATCTTAAGACATGTACGGAAAGCAAGCCCATATCCGCCTATCCATTCGTTCCACCCCCACCAGGCGCTCCCCCTCCGTGACCAACTTCACAACCCCGATCTTCCCAAGTGCGGAATAATTCAGCTGGATGCCAGTGGACTCGCCCCAACCCGGGGTGATATTCCTGCTTGTTGCCCAGTCCCCCACCCGAATGCGGAGGCAAATTGCTCTTAGGCATATTGAAAGAAAACTCCCCCGGCGAGACCCGTGTCTCACTCTTGCCGGAAAGTCTCAAGTCCCTCGTCGCTCAGGGCATCGAAATTGCCGTTGAATCCGGCGCGGGTCTCGGCGCGGGCGCATCCGACGCCGCCTATCTCGAGGCCGGCGCCACCGTCACTCCGGACCGAGCAACTCTCCTCGCCTCGGCCGATCTGCTCCCGCTCGTCAACGCCCCCGACGCCTCCGACCAGGCCCAGCTCAAGCCCGGCGCGGTCGTCATCGGCTTTCTGCGCCCCCTCGACGCGCCTCAAGCCCTCTCAGCCGCCATCGCCCGCCCAGTCACCCTCTTCAGCATGGAGCTGGTCCCCCGCATCAGCCGCGCCCAGTCCATGGACGCGCTCTCCTCCATGGCCACCATCGCCGGTTACAAGGCCGTCATCTCCGCAGCGGACCGCCTCCCCCGCCTCTTTCCCATGCTCATGACCGCTGCCGGCACCATTCCCCCGGCGCGCGTCTTCGTCATCGGCGCGGGCGTTGCTGGACTCCAGGCCATCGCCACCGCCCGCCGCCTCGGCGCCGTCGTTGAAGCCTATGACGTCCGCGCCGCCGCCGGCGAGCAGGTCCGCTCCCTCGGCGCAAAGTTCCTCGACGTCGATCTCGGCGGCATCGCCACCGAAGGCGGCGGGGGCTACGCCGCCGAACTCACCGAGGAAGCCCTCGACCGCGGACGTGACCTCATCACCCGCACCGCCGCCCACTCTGACGTCATCGTTACCACTGCCCAGGTCCCCGGCCGCCCCGCGCCCCGCCTCATCCGCGCCGATGCCATTCAGGCCATGCGCCCCGGCTCCGTACTCGTTGACCTGGCCGCCCCCGCCGGCGGCAACTGCGAGCTCACCCAGCCCGGCGTCACGCAAACCCTGGCCGGCGTCACCCTGCTCGCGCCCATGAACCTGCCCGCCGAAGTCCCCGTCCACGCCAGCCAGCTCTACGCCCGCAACATCCTCAACTTCCTCGGCCTCATCCTCAAGAAAGGTGTCATCGCCGTCGACCTTGCCGACGAAGTGCTGGCCGGAGCCTGTGTAGCCCACGAGGGCGCCCCCGTCAACCCCCGCGTCGCCAAGCTTTTGCAGCCGGCCGGCTAACTCCGCTCACAGGCGCATAGCGCCGCTAACTTCGCTAACCCCGCTGTTCCGAGACGCCTATGAATCCCGCCGTCCTCATCGCTTCGGTTTACGTCTTCGCGCTGGCCGCCTTCCTTGGCTACCAGGTCATCAGCCGCGTGCCGCCACTGCTCCACACGCCGCTCATGTCGGCCACCAACGCCATCTCCGGCATCTCCCTCATTGGCTCCCTGGTGCTGGCCGGCGCGGCCCACTACCCACTCGGCGCGCACATCCTCGGCTTTGTCGCCGTCACCACCGCCACCATCAACGTGGTCGGCGGATTCGGCATCACCGACCGCATGTTGAAGATGTTCGGCAAGCGCAAGACCGATGCCAAGCTCGCCGCGAAGGAGGTGTCCAGGTGAACCTCAACACCTACTTCATGGAGGCCACCTATCTCGTCGCCTCCATTCTCTTCATCCTCTCGCTCAAGATGATGTCGCATCCCGAGACGGCCCGCCGCGGCATGTTCCTGGCTGAGGGCGGCATGTTCGCCGCCATCATCGGCACCCTGGTCGGCACCAACATCATCACCTGGACCTGGATCATCGCGGGTCTCGCACTTGGCTCCATCATCGGCGGATGGATGGCGGTCACCGTCCCCATGACCGCCATGCCCCAGCGGACCGCCCTCTCCCATGCCTTTGGCGCCCTCGCCGCCGCGCTTGTCGGCATCGGCGAATTCGTCGTCCACGCCTCCGAAATGGGCACCGTCACCCGCGGCGCACTCGGCTTTGAGGTCATGCTGGGCGCGCTCACCACCACCGGCTCGCTCATAGCCGCCGGAAAACTCCAGGGCGTCATCGGCGGCAAGCCTATCCAGTTTCGCGGGCAAAACGCCGTCAACCTCGTCATCTTTCTCGGCATGGTCACCAGTTTCTTCTACTTCTGGGCCCACCCCGAGGTCGTTGTCGCCTTCTACACCATGCTCACCCTGGCCTTCGTCTTCGGCGTCATGCTGGTCATCCCCATCGGCTCGGCTGACATGCCCGTGGTCATGTCCCTGTTGAACTCATACGCGGGTCTGGCCGCCGCCGCCACCGGCTTCGTCCTCGGCAACAACGTGCTCATCATCGCCGGCACCCTCGACGGATTCTCCGGCTTCATCCTCTCCGTCCTCATGTGCAAGGCCATGAACCGCTCCATCACCAACGTCCTCTTCGGCGGCTTTGGCTCCGTGATCGCCGAGGCGGCCACGGACACCGGCGGCGTCATGCGCGAAATCTCTCTCGACGATGCAGCCATGCAACTCGCCTTCGCCAACCGCGTTGTCTTTGTGCCCGGCTACGGCTTGGCCACCGCGCAGGCGCAGCACGCCGTGCGCGAGCTCGCCGAACTCCTCGAGTCCCGCGGCGTCACCGTCAAGTACGCCATCCACCCCGTCGCCGGCCGCATGCCCGGCCACATGAACGTCCTGCTGGCCGAGGCCAACGTCCCCTACTCCTCCCTGTATGAGATGGAGCAGATCAACCCCGAGTTCCCTTCCACGGATGTCGCCGTCGTCATCGGCGCCAACGACGTCGTCAACCCCGACGCCCGCGACAACCCCAAATCGCTCATCGCCGGCATGCCCATCCTGGAAGTGGACCGCGCCAAGAGCGTCATCGTCCTCAAACGCGGACAGGGCCGCGGCTTCTCCGGCCTCGAAAACCCGCTCTTCTACAAGCCCTGCACCACCATGCTCTACGGCGACGCCAAATCCTCGCTCAGCCACCTCGCCCAGGCCGTCCAGCACGTCTAGCAGCATCCCGCCTGAAGGCCCCAGAGCCCCACACTCTGCGCCCTTCAGGTGCGTCTCCGCGCCAGCCGCTCACAGGCTCCATGGCGCCCTTACGGCACCGGCTATACACTCGCATCTATGCCGTCTGCCGTAAAAACTGCACCCAAGCTCAAACGGACCTCCCTACGCGGCCCCCTCGCCCCTGACCGCATCGCCGCGATTCTGAAGGGCCTCGACGAAGCCTACCCGGAGGTCGAGTGTGCCCTCACCCACACATCCCCGTGGGAGTTGCTGGTCGCCACCATTCTCTCCGCCCAGTGCACCGACGTCCGGGTCAATATGGTTACGCCGGAGCTCTTCCGCCGCTTCCCAACGCCGTCCGCCATGGCCCAGGCCACGCTGCCCGAACTCGAAGACCTCATCCGCACCACCGGCTTCTTCCACAACAAGGCCAAATCCCTCCAGGGCGCTGCGCGCAAGGTCATCACCGACTTTGGCGGCCAGGTCCCCAAAACCCTTGCCGAGCTTATCACCATCCCCGGCGCCGCTCGCAAAACGGCCAATGTTGTACTGGGCGTCTGCTTCCAAATAGCCGAAGGCGTGGTTGTCGACACGCACGTCTTCCGCATCGCCCGGCGGCTGGCTCTGGCGAAGGGAGACACCGCGCAAAGGGTTGAGCAGGAGCTCATGCGCATCCTGCCTCCCGACCGCTGGATCGCCTTCTCCCACCAGCTCATTCACCACGGCCGGCAGGTTTGCGATGCCCGCAAGCCCAAATGCGACCGCTGCAACCTCGAACAGCTCTGCACCTCGAAGGACAAGACCTGGCAGTCCTGAGATGAAGAGACTCTGATGGCTGAAGGGAGGCAAACGAGTAATGCAGCGCTGCCTTCATGGTTGGAGAATGTCGGAGGGGGTCGCTATTCGGTCCGCAGGGCGCGCACTACAGCAGCCACCAGCCCCGGTATGTCATACGGATCGGCCGCCGCCGCCGGCGGCCAGCCATTCTCCACGAGCGTCTTGCTGGTGATGGGCCCGATGGAGATGGCGGGAACCCCGGGAAACGGCCATGCGACCCCTGCCGCCCGCGCCGCGTCCGCCAGATGCGTCACACTCGAAGAGCTGGTAAACGTCGCGGCATCGATCCCCACGGAGAGTGCCTGCCGGAGCTGCTCTGGAGCCGCATCTGGCATCCAGTTCGAATAGGCATCGGCCACATCCACCCGTGCCCCACCCGCTCGGAGCGCGTCGGGAATCACGTCCCGTGCCACGGCGGCCCGCGCCAGCAGGAATCTCTTGCCCTTTATCTGGCCTTCCAACCCCTCAATCAAACTTTCGGCCACGTATGATTCTGGAACTAAAGAGACCTCCAGTCCCGCCCTCCGAGCTGCCGCGGAGGTCGATTCGCCAACTGCTGCGACCTTGAGCCCTTCCGGTTGCGGCCTTTTGACACCCAAAAGCTCCGCCCGGCCAACAAAGGCTCGAACCGCATTCGAGCTGGCCAGAATCAACCAATCGAATGCCTGTATCTCCAGAAGCGCCCTGTCCAGGGCCTCAAAGCTGGCAGGAGGGCGAATCTCCAGCACGGGAACCTCTACCGCCTCAGCCCCCAGCGCCCTCAACCCTTCGCTCAGCTTGCCGGCCTGATGCGCTGCCCGGGTCACAAGCACCCGTCGGCCCGCCAGCAACTGTTCGCTCACCGGGGGCCCCCGGCAGCAGCCTCCAGCAATGGCCCTGCCCCGGCCTCCAGCAGCATCGACGCCGCCAGCCTGCCCAGCGCCGCCGGGTCCGAACCTGCCCGCACCGCCCGATGATAGATGCGGACCGCGTGACCGCTCTCCGGAACCGCCACCACGCCGAACATCTCATCCCAAAGCTCAGACTCATCGTCCGCGCCCGTCAGGTTCGCCGCCCGGCAATGGATTCCAATCGGGACCTGGCAGCCGCCGCCCAGCGCCGCAAGCGCAGCCCTCTCGGCAGTCACCGCGAAATTTGTCGCCGGATCATTCAAAAACGCAATCGCCTCCATGGTCGCCGCGGCATCGTCTCGGGTCTCGATTCCCAGGGAACCCTGTCCCGCAGCCGGGCAAAACTCGGTCGGTTGGAGCCGTTCCCTCACCCACTCGGTCTTTTCCAGCCGGTCCAGCCCCGCCGCCGCCAGCAGAATGGCATCCACCTGCCCCTCGCCCAGCTTGCGCAGCCGCGTGTCCACGTTCCCGCGGAACTCGACAGCCTCAATATCCGGACGCAGGGCCTTCAATTGCGCGCGCCGCCTCTGGCTGCTCGTCCCCACTCTCGCTCCCTGGGGCAGTGCCGCCAGGTTAGGAAACTCGACCGATACAAACACGTCGCGGGGGTCCACACGCGGCGGCGTGGCGGCCAGCGCAAAGGGTGCCGGCAACTCCGTCGGCAGGTCTTTGAGCGAATGCACCGCCAAATCGACGCGCCCTTCCGCCAAGGCCTCCTCAATCTCCTTGGTAAACATCCCCTTGGAGCCGACCTGCGCAAAAGTGACCTCCTGCAGCCGGTCCCCGGTAGTCTTGATGATCTCGATCTCGACCGTGTGTCCCTGCCCGCGCAGCATCGCGGCAATGTGATTCGCCTGCCAAAGGGCAAGCTGCGAACCCCTGCTCCCAATCCGCAGATTCATCGGCTGCCCATCCCGCTTGTTTCGCTCACCTTCACTCCTTCACCCTTGTCCGCGCCAACAGCCTTGTCCGCCGAACCCGGAGCCTTCGCCGGGTCGGTGTCTCTCTCCGCGGTCGCCGGCAGCGACCATGTATCGCACAGCGCTTCCAGCCTCACCGAGTCGTTCTCCCGCGCCGCCTGCTTCAGCGCCTGCATCGGCGGATGCAAAAACTTGTTCACCAGCCCTCGCGTCAACGCCTCCACGGCAGCAATCTGTTCCGGGCTCAGAGCCCCAAGCCGCGACTGCGCGCGCTTCAACTCCGTCTGGCGAATCTCCTCAGCCTGATGCTGCAGCGCCACAATCGCCGGGGCCACGTTCACCGTCCGCTGGCGCTGGTGGAACCGCTCCACTTCCCCTTCGATCAGGGTCTCGGCGTCGCCTGCCTCGCGGCTCCGTTCCGCCATGTGCGAGGCCGCCACCTGCTGCAGGTCGTCAATGTCATAGACAAAGATGCCCTCCAGCTTGCCCATCGCCGCGTCCACATCGCGCGGCACCGCAATGTCGATAAAGAACATGGGCCGGTTTCGCCGCTTGTGGAGAAATGCCTGCCCGTGTTCGCGCCTGAAGATCGGATGCGGAGCGCCCGTCGAGCTGATTACGATGTCCGCCTGGCTCGCCGCCTCATACAACTCCTCAAACGGAATCACCCTGCCATTGAAGGGCTCCGCCATCCGCCGCGCGCGCTCCATCGTCCGGTTGGTCACCAGGATGGCCCCGGCGCCCTGTTGCACCAGGTGCCGCGCCGCCAGTTCGCTCATCTTGCCCGCACCCACCAGGAATACCGTCCGCCCCTGCAGCGACCCGAATATCTTTCGCGCCAACTCCACCGCCACAGAGGCAATCGAAACCGAGTTCGAACCGATCTCCGTCTCCGAGCGCACCTTCTTCGCGGCGGCAAAGGCGCTCTGCAGCAGGTGCTCCAACTGCCCCGCCACCGTGCCGGAGGCGCGCGCCACGGCAAAGGCTTCCTTTACCTGGCCCAGAATCTGCGGCTCGCCCACCACCATCGAGTCCAGGCTGGCCGCCACCCGAAACAGGTGCCGCACCGCCTCCTGGTCCTTGTGCTCATAGATATGCGGACTCAGCAACGCCGGATCAAGCCCGAAATGGCGGCCCAGGAAGCCCGTCAAATCCGTCTCCGCGGACTCGACCGAAGCCACAATCTCAACCCGGTTGCAGGTTGAGACAATCATGCACTCCGTTACGCCCGGCTCCGCCGCCAGCGCCCGCGTCGTCTCGGGAAGGTCTTCGCGCGAGATCGCGATCCGCTCACGCAATTCAATCGGCGCGGTCTTGTGATTCACTCCAATCAGGGCCAGTGTCATCGGGGACCGTACCTGTGGACCTGGCTGAAAACATTGGCCAGCATCACCACCAGCATCACAATGAATACGGCTCCGGAGAGATACGCCGCCCGGCGGCCGCGCAGCCCCTGCGTCCGCCGCACAAACAGGAGCGCCACATACACGGCCCACATGGTGAACGAGGCAATGACTTTGGGATCGCGGAAATATGCCGCCCCCAGCACCGTCTCCTGCGCCAGAACGGACCCAATCACCAGCCCCACCGTCATGCAGGGAAATCCAAACTCCAGCGTGGCGTGGGCAATGCGCTCCAGCGTATCCAGCGGCGGCATCCAGTCCAGCGGCAGCCACCAGGAGTCCGTCCCCGGCTTCCGCTTGCTCTTCAGCCTGCGCTCCTGCACCAGGTAGAGAACCGAGGCCAGCAGGCTGAACCCGAGCGCCACATAGGCCGCCAGCAGGGCTGCAATGTGCGCCACCAGCCAGCTGATCCTTACCCCTTCCGACGGAAAGACATACCGCTCTGCGCCCAGAGCAGGCACAAAGACTGCAAAGAACGTGATCGGCAGCACGAAGATGCCCAGCGACACCGCGTCATAGAGCCACCAAACCAGGAAGAAAACGCCGGCCACTGCAAATCCCAGCAGCGACTCCACCTCCCGCACGCCTACCGGCATCCAGCTATGGCCCTGCACCAGCATCTCCACCACCGAAACAAAGTGGAAAAAAAAGGCCAGGCCGCCCAGGTGGACACAGCTCTTCCGCCAGCGGACCACTCCATACAGCACGGCCGGAAAGATTGCGATGGATGCGGCCGCGTAGAGGATGGCCGCGACCCGAAGCCAGAGAAGGTACATATCGATCTTCACCTTAAAGGCGCAAAACAACAGTATACTGTGACGCAAATCACTCGCAGAAGGCGTCAAACGAATCGCACGTGCCGATTTTGGTGCGCTGTTTCACTCCGGCTCGCTCAGGCGGCTCATCCGCAAGCAAAACCGAGGCTTTCGGCGACCCTTCCACCCTGGACCGCGGCCCGGACAGCCTGCCGCTACAGCCCCTTCTTCATCACGGCAAGCCCCGCCCGCGAGGCCTCCACATCGTCCTCGGACTTGCCTCCGCTGAAGGCCACAATCACCCAGCCTCCCTTTACCCGGCCAATCACCCCGCCCTGCCAGCCAAACTCGCCTGTCATCGGCGGCCGCCCGGCGGTGCCGCTGTCCTTCAGCGTCTCGGCCATCTCTGAAGCCTTGGCGTAGGCAATTCCCAGCAGGTTGTTGCCCTTTTCCGTGGCTGTGGGCGCGTCCTTCATCCGCCCCACCACGGCCATCTTGGACGTCCACCCTTCAATCGTCTCGCCCTCGGCATAGGCCACCACGGCCACGCCGCCAATCTTCAACTCGGCCGCCCGCTTCTTCATCGCCTCCAGGGCCGCGCTCGTCACGGCATCCAGCTTCTTCGCGCTTACGGGCTTTGGCCCGCCTGCCGCCTGCACCCGCACCCCGCCCGCCATCAAGCCCGCCAATACCAGTACCGCCGCCGTCAAGACACGCCTCTCCATCCAATACCCTCCATGGCAAATTTCACCCGGCCCGGAAGCCGCCCGGACACCGGAGAATCATACCTTCCGCAGGCTCTACGCTCCATCGGCCCCTCCCCTAAGCCCCGCAGCCTACCCCTCCGCCATCCCGTCACGTTACTCTTGAATGCAGCGTGAACAGGGACGAAGAACAACCCGCGACCCAGCCCTTCCCGTTGCAGGCCGAGGGAGCCGCGGACCCATCGGAACTCCTCCAACCCGACGCCAGGCCAGCCGCCGAGTTGACCCCCTTCATGCGCCAGTGGACGGCCGCCAAGCGGGAAAATCCCGACGCCCTCCTCTTCTTCCGCATGGGCGACTTCTACGAGCTGTTCTACGACGACGCCGTCACCGTCAGCCGCGAGCTGCAGCTCACCCTCACCGCCCGCGACCGGGAGCGCAGCCAGCCCATGTGCGGCGTTCCCTATCACGCCGTCGAGGGCTATCTGGCGCGCCTCCTCCGCCAGGGCTACCGCATCGCCATCTGCGACCAGATGGAGGACCCCAAGCTCACCAAAAAAATTGTCCGCCGCGAGGTCACCCGCGTCCTGTCGCCCGGCACCGCCCTCGACTCCGGGCTGAGCCAGGAACACAACAACTTTCTCGCCGCCTACTTTGAATCCAGCGCCGCTTCCCCTGAAAAGCGCACCTCCGCCCCCAAGTCCCAGCCGTCAGACTCCGCCCTGCTCTGCGCCGTCGCCTTGCTCGATGTCTCCACCGGGGAGTTCCGCACCGCCGAGTTTCGCGGCAAATCGGCCCGCCAGCAAGCAGCGGACGAAATCCTCAAGGCAGGCTCCCATGAGGTCCTGGTCCCCGCCTCCGCCCCGCTTCCTCCTCTTTTTGAACGCATCCAGGCGCGCACCCGCGTTGAAGACTGGGTCTGGACCCGCGAGTTCGCCGTCCCCATCGTCGAGCGGCAAATGAAGGTGCACTCTCTTGAAGGTTTTGGGCTCGTCGGCCACGAGGCCGCCGCCATCGCCGCCGGAGCCGTCCTCCACTACGTGCGCACCACGCAGAAGAACGAAGCCCTTCACATCGACAGCCTGCGCTTCGAGGAGCACTCCACCGCCCTTGAACTCGACCAGGTCACGGTGCGCAACCTGGAACTGATCGATCCGCTCTTCTCCGGGCAGGACAGCCGCGCAACGCTCGTCCACACCCTCGACGAGTGCCTCACACCCATGGGCAAGCGGCTCCTGCGCGCCACCATTCTGCGCCCGCTGGTTGACTCCGCCGCCCTTGAAGCCCGCTGGGAGGCAGTCGCGGAAGCCCATGCGGACCTCATCCGCCGCGAGGAGTTGCGCCGCGCCTTCAGTGGCATCCTCGACCTCGAACGGCTCCTCGCCCGCCTCTCTCTTGACTCCGCCGGCCCCCGCGACCTGCGCGCACTCGGCGCCAGCCTCAGCCGCCTTCCCGGCCTCCGCGCCGCGCTGGAGGCCATGCTCTCCCCCCGATGGCGTGAAATTGCCGCCCGCCTCGACACCCTCGACGACATCACCGCGTCCATCGCCCGAACCCTGGTCGCCGAGCCTCCCCTCACACTCGTCGATGGCGGCGCCATCGCGCCCGGCGTCGACGCGGAACTCGACGACCTGCGCGCCATCTCCACCACCGGCAGGCAGCAGATTGCGGCCATTGAAGAGCGCGAGCGCCAGCGCACCGGCATCGCCTCCCTCAAGGTCCGCTACAACTCCGTCTTCGGCTACTACATCGAGATCACCAAGGCGAATCAGGCCCTGGCTCCCGCCGACTACGAGCGCAAGCAGACCCTCGTCAACGCCGAACGATTCACGACCCCGGAGCTCAAGGAATACGAGCGCAAGATCCTCACCGCCCATGAGCGCTCCATCGAGATTGAGAAGCGCATCTTCGCCGAGCTGCGCGGCAGTGTGCTGCAGGCCGCGGGCCGCATCCGCCGCGCCTCCTCCGCCGTCGCCGAGGCCGACCTGCTCGGCAACTTCGCCCACCTCGCCGCCAGCCGCGGCTACGTGCGGCCACGCCTCGCCGCCGAGCCGGTCATCGAGGCGGTCGCGGGCCGTCATCCCGTCATTGAGCAGTGGATGGAAGACACCCGCGAAGGCCGCTTCATCCCCAACGACCTCTATCTCGACGCCGGCAGTGAAGGCCCCAGCCTGCTGCTCATCACCGGCCCCAACATGGGCGGCAAAAGCACCTATCTGCGCCAGGCAGCCATGCTCGTGCTCATGGCCCAGATGGGCAGCTTCGTCCCGGCCGAGAGCTTCCGCTTCGGCCTCGTGGACCGCATCTATACCCGCATCGGCGCCAGTGACAACGTGGCCCGCGGCCGCTCCACTT
The DNA here is from genome assembly GCA_903849645.1 of uncultured Acidobacteriaceae bacterium. Taxonomy (GTDB): domain Bacteria; phylum Acidobacteriota; class Terriglobia; order Terriglobales; family Acidobacteriaceae; genus Telmatobacter. Next base: position 32,070 of record CAINJJ010000050.1, read on the forward strand.
TCATGGTCGAGATGACCGAGACCGCCACCATCCTCAACACCGCCACCAACCGCTCCCTCATCCTGCTCGACGAGATGGGCCGAGGCACTGCCACCTTTGACGGACTCTCGCTCGCCTGGGCCACGGTCGAATACCTCCACGCCGAAACAGGCGCGCGCACCCTCTTTGCCACCCACTATCACGAGCTCACCATGCTGGCCGAAAAGCTCAAGCGCGTGCGCAATCTCCGCGTCGGCGTCAAAGAAGGCGCGGGCGGCATCGTCTTCCTCCACAACATCGAGCCCGGCGCGGCCAGCAAGAGCTACGGTATTGAAGTGGCCAAGCTGGCCGGACTGCCCGCCGCCGTCATCGAACGCGCCCGCCACGTCCTGCGCCAGCATGAGAAGCAGGAGCGGCAGAGCGTGCAGGTCGAGACCACTCCGGAGCCGATGCAGCTCACCATCTTCACGCCGCTCTCGCAGCGCATCGTGGACCGGCTCGAGGCAGTGGATGTCAACTCGCTCACCCCGCTCCAGGCTCTCAACCTGCTTGAAGAGTTGCAGGCCGAACTCAAGGAGAAGGCATGAAATCCACCCTGCGCCAAGCCGCCGGCAGTCTTCTTGTTGTTGGACTGGGCGGAACCGAACTCACCAGCCTTGAGCGCGCATGGCTCCGCCTTATCCGTCCCGGCGGCATCATCCTCTTCAAGCGCAACATTACAGACGCGGCACAGACCCGCGCCCTTCTGGATGAGGCCACAGGCTTCTGCGCACCGCACGCCGCGCGCTTTGTCGATGTGGAGGGCGGCACCGTCAACCGACTGCGCGACGCCCTAGCTCCCATCCCCTCCGTCTCAGCCGTCGCCGCCGCCGTACTCTCTCTCGCAGAGCCCGCGCTGGCCCGCACCCACGGCGAACTCATCGCGCAATCCGTCCGCGCCTTCGGCTTCAACACAACGCTGGCGCCGGTTGTCGATCTCGCCCTGCCTGAGGCCGCAGAGGTCCTCGGCTCGCGCACCGCAAGCCCCGATCCGGCAGTGGTCATCGCCTACGCGCGCCAGTTCCTCTCCGGCCTCGCGGCCCACGGCGTTTCCGGCTGCGGCAAGCACTTTCCCGGCCTCGGCGGGGCCAGCGGCGACACACACTTCCTGACCCCTTCCATCGGGCGAAGCACGAGACAGATGGAAGCCGACCTCGCCCCCTACCGCGAACTGCATGCGCAGATGCCCATCGTCATGACCAACCACGCGGCCTATCCCGCAACGCCCGGCAAGCAGACACCTGCCTCGGCCTCGCGCTACTGGATTACAAAGATTCTTCGCGAACGCATCGGCTATCGCGGACTCATCCTCTCCGACGATCTCGAAATGGGCGGCATTCTCAAGTTCATGCCCATCGAAGAGGCCGCCATCGAAGCCTTCCGCGCCGGCTCGGATCTGGTCGAGATATGCCACAGCGCCGAGCTCATCCTGCGCACGTACGAAGCGCTCCTCACCGAGGCCGAGCGTTCCGCAGCCTTCCGCGCACTGCTGCTCAAGCGCGGACAACAATCCTCCCGCAAGCGCGCAAAACTCTACACCGCGCCCATCCCGCGCCCGCTCACGGCCAAGCAATTCGCAACGCTGCAAACGCGCATCGCGCGCTTCGCCGGCCAGATCGCCGCCAGCGAGTCCACTCCACGCGCCACCTCGCCCGCGGAGGCCTCATGACCGCGCGTACCATGGTCGTGGCAGGCGTCATGAGCGGCACCTCCGCCGACGGCATCGACGTGGCCATCGTGCGCATTGCAGCAGGCCGTTCCAAACCTGCGCTCACCCTGCTGGCCCACGAGGGCTTCCGCTACCCTGCACCCCTGCGCCGTGCCGTGCTGGCCGCCATGAACGCCTCCTCCATCAGCACCGCCGAACTGGCGCGCCTGAACTGGCGTCTAGGCCTCGCCTATGCCGAGGCCGTCAAGGCAACCGCGGAGAAGCACTCTCTCCGCCTCGACCTCATTGGATGCCATGGGCAGACGCTCTACCATCAGCCGCGCGCCGTGAGCTATGCCGGCCGCAGCTTTGCCTGCACCTGGCAGTTAGGCGAACCCGCAGTCCTTGCCGCCTCGCTGGGCGTGCCGGTGGTTTCAAACTTCCGCCCCGCAGACATGGCCGCCGGCGGTCAGGGCGCTCCGCTCGTGCCTCTGCTCGACTACGTGCTCTTCGCCAACCGCAAACGCGGCCGCGTGCTGCAGAACATCGGCGGCATCGCCAACCTCACCGCCATCCCCGCCGGCGCAGCTTCCTCCGCCGTTGTGGCCTTTGACACAGGCCCCGGCAACATGATCATCGACTGGCTCGCGCAGGAGCTCACCGGCGCGCGCTTCGACCGCAACGGCCAAAGCGCCGCTCGCGGAACTGTGCTGAAACCGGTCCTCGCCACGCTCCTCCGCAACCCTTACTTCCATCTCAAGCCACCGCGCACCGCCGGTCGCGAGCAGTTCGGCCGCGAGTTCGCCGCGCGCTTTCTCGCCGCCTGCCGGAAGCTCAGCCCGCGCACTGAAGACGCCATGGCCACCGCTACCGCCTTCACCGCCGAGACCATCGCTGCCAGCTACAAGTCCTTCGTTCGCCGCTCCATGCAAGGCCAGACCGTGGATTACATCGTCTCCGGCGGCGGCGCGCGCAACGCCACCCTCATGGCGATGCTTGCCCAGCGCCTTGAACCTCTGGGCTGCGACCTCGCCACGAGCGAGCAGTTCGGACTGCCCGCCGAGGCCAAGGAGGCCGCCGCCTTTGCCCTCCTCGCCTGGCAAACCTGGCACAGGCAGCCGGGCAACGTCCCCAAGGCCACCGGCGCCACCGGCCCTGCCATCCTCGGCCAGGTGACCTATGTCTAGGCGGGCGCAAACATTCGCCGGCCGGCGTTCGTTGCGTGCTTCCCTTCCGTTTCTTGCGCTTGCTCTGCTTTTCGCCATCACGAGCTGCCGCTCCACCCCACGCGACCCGCAAACTCTCGTCTTCCTCATTGAAAGCAGCCCCGCCAATCTCGACCCGCGCATCGGCACCGATGGCCAGTCCGAGCACATCGACGAGCTGCTCTTTGACGGTCTCGTCTCCCGCGATGCGAGCTTCCGCTTCACTCCCGCCCTGGCCGCCAAATGGGAACAGCCCAACCCGCTCACCCTCGTCTTTCACCTTCGCGATGGCGTCCGCTTCCATGATGGCCGCCCGTTCACCGCGCGCGATGTCCTGTGGACCATCAACTCCATGCGCTCCGGCGCCGTCATCACGCCCAAGTCAGCCGCCTACGCCTCCGTTGATACTGTCGAGGCGCCCGATGCGCGCACGGTTGTCTTTCATCTCAAGCACCCCGACAACTTTCTCCTCACCAACCTCTCCACTGGCGCCATGGGCATCGTCCCCGAGGGCAGCGGACGCGAGTTCTGGCGTCATCCCATCGGCACCGGCCCCTTTCGCTTCGTCAGCCAGCAGATTGACCAGGATGTCGTCGTCGAGCACAACCCTCTGAGTTGGTCCGCCGTACCCGCCCTTGAACGCGTGCGCTTCCGCATTGTTCCCGACGCCATCACCGAGTCGCTTGAGCTTGAAAAAGGCTCGGCCGATGTTGCCGTCAACTCCCTGCCCATGGACGCCTTGCCAGTCCTTGCCGCGCTCCCGAATCTCATCGTCGAAGACGCGCCCGGCACGCAGATCCAGTACCTCACTTTCAACCTGCGCGACCCGCTCCTGCAGGACCCGCGCGTGCGTCAGGCCATCGCCTGCGCAATCGATCGCACACAGATCATCGACACCCTCCTCCGCGGCCACGCACAGCCCGCCGGAAGCCTGCTGCCCGCAGCCCATTGGGCCTTCACCGGCGATGTCGCCCGCTACGACTTCGACCCCGCGCGCGCGGTCCAACTTCTCGATCGGGCCGGCTACCGTGCCGGCCCTACGGGCGTCCGCCTTCATCTCACCATGAAGACCAGCACCGTCGAGGACGTGCGCTCCCTCGCCGCCGTTCTCCAGCAGCAGCTTGCCCGTGTCGGCATCGCGCTCGACCTCCGCAGCTACGAGTTCGCCACCTTCTATTCCGATGTCACACGCGGCGCATTCCAGATGTATTCGCTCCGCTGGATCGGCGGCAACGAGCAACCGGACATCTTCAGCTATGTCTATGCGACCGCCAACTTCTCCCCCAAAGGAGCCAATCGCAGCCACTACTCCAACCCGCGTTTGGATGCCCTGCTGAGCGACGCCGCCCAAAGCGCCGACAACGCAAAGCGCCGTGCCGACTATGCCGAAGCGCAGCAGATTCTGGCCCGCGATCTGCCCGCCATCAACCTCTGGTATCGCGACACCATCGTCGTCCATAGCCGCCGCTTGCAGCACGTGGTCCCCACTCCCTCGGGAAGTTATTCATTCCTGGAAGCGGCGGAGTTGCGCTCCGAATAACAGCCCTCAAAGCCTCTCGCAGCGCGGCCTTCAGCTTGTCTTAAGGTTCGGCGCAAAGCCCCCTCGCCTGAATGCCTATTGTTTGCAGCATCTTCAGCGCAGCTTCATGTTGCGCGCCGCACTATGGGATGAGCCGTTCAACCTTTTAGCGCTTTCGCTCGTCTACCCAAACAGAGAAAACGCATCCTTCCTGCACACGGAAAGGTAATTGCCCGTGGAGAATTTGCAAATGAGCAACAACAAGAACATCAGCTTTCGATTCGCATGGCTTCCTGCTTTCATCCTGCTGGCCTGCGCCGCGGCCCTCAGTGCCCAGGCCCCCGCCCGCTTTGTCGGAGCCATCACCGCCATCAACGGCGCATCCATCACGGTCAAGACCGACGCCGGCGAATCCTACCAGGTCAGTGTTGATTCCTCCGCGTCGTTGAGGCGCATCGCGCCCGGGCAAAAAGACCTCAGCACCGCCGACGCCATGCAGTTCGCCGACCTTGCCGTTGGAGACCGCGCCCTGGTCAAGCTCGATCCCAATGCCCCCGCGGGCACTCTGCAGGCCCTCCAGATCATCGCCGTCAAGCAGGCCGACCTTGCCCTCAAGCAGCAGAAGGATCGCGAAGACTGGCAGCGCCGCGGCGTAGGCGGCCTTGTCAAGAGCGTCGATGCCGGCTCCGGCGTCATCCTGTTGACCAGCGGCGCAGGGGCGCAGCTCAAGACCATCACCGTGCACACCACAAAGACCACCATGCTCAAGCGCTATGCGCCCGCCTCCGTCCGCTTTGACGCGGCCCAGCCGGCGCCCATCGACGCCATCCACACCGGAGACCAACTGCGCGCCCGCGGAACCAAGAGCCCCGATGGCCTCGAACTCTCCGCCGAAGAGGTCGTCTCCGGCAGCTTCCGCAACATCTCGGGAACCATCACCTCCCTTGACCCGGCCACGTCAACACTCGTCGTCAAGGACCTGCTGTCAAAAAAGCAAGTCACGATTCACATCTCCACTGAAGCCCAGATGCGCCGCCTTCCCGACCGCATGGCCACCATGCTCGCCATGGCCCTCAAAGCGCCCGCGGGCGGCCGCTCCGCTCCACCTGCTGCCGGAAACACCACGGCTCCCATGCAGCGCGGCGGAACAGGACAGATGGGCGGCGGCGGCCAATGGGCCGGCCAGGGCTCCGGCGGCGGTGACCCGCAGCAGATGTTGAACCGTGCCCCGGCCATTCAACTGGCAGATCTCAAAAAGGGTGACGCCGTGATGCTCGTCGCCACAGACGGCGCGACGGAAGTCACGGCCATCACGCTGCTCGCCGGCGTTGAGCCGCTGCTTGAAGCGCCTGCCGCAAGTCAGAGCCTGCTCTCCAACTGGAGCATGGGTGGCGGCGCCGGCGCTGCCGATGCAAATCAGTAAGACCGTTCCATACGAAGTGAAAACAAGCGAGGAACTCGTGTATTCAAAACTGCAATGCCTCATTCATTTTCTGATTGCCCTGGCCATGGGATTGGCCGGAGTTCTGGGAGCGACCGCGCAGACCGCGGTCACGGCGACTCCTCCGGCTACCGCCACCCTGCATGGCCACATCGCCGACCCCACGGGCGCTCTCATTCCCGGCGCCACCGTCACGCTCGTCACCTCTGCCGGAACTGCTGTCACCACCACCACAGCCGACTCGAGCGGCGCATACACGCTCGCCAACCTCGCGCCCGGCGGCTACATCGTCAAGGCCAGCTACGACGGCTTCGCCCCTTTCACCTCGCCCACCATCCAGCTTGCGGCCGGGCAGATGAAACGCGTCGACATCGCCATGGCCATCGAGGTCGCGCAGCAGAGCGTCGAAGTCACCGACGAGTCCTCCTCCATCAACGTTGAAGCCAGCAGCAACGCCAGTTCGGTTGTGCTCAAGGGCAAGGATCTTGACGCGTTGTCTGACGACCCCGACGAGCTGTCCAACGAACTGTCCGCGCTCGCCGGCCCTTCCGCCGGACCCAATGGTGGCCAGATCTACATCGACGGCTTCAGCGGCGGGCAACTGCCGCCCAAGTCCGCCATTCGCGAGATCCGCATCAATCAGAATCCCTTCTCGGCCGAGTTTGATCGCCTCGGCTACGGCCGCATCGAGATCCTCACCAAGCCCGGCACAGACAAGCTCCACGGCCAGGTCTTTGTCCAGGGCAACGACAAGCCCTTCAACACGGGCAACCCCTTCACCTCCACCATTCCCGACTACTACAGCTATCAGTTCAACGCCACGCTCAATGGCGCGCTCTCCAAAAAGAGTTCCTTCTTCGTCAGCGCCGAGCAGCGCAACAACGAAAACGTCAACGCATGGCGCATTCCCGATGCCGTTCTCGAAACCAGCCCCGGCGTCTTTACTGACACTGTCAACTACGGCGTCAACCAGTTGAACCGCCGCATCCGCGACAACCTCTCCGCGCGCATCGATCTGCAGCTCGGCGCAAGAAACACCTTCACGGTGCGCTATGGCTTCTGGGCTGAGTCGGAGCACAACAACCTCAATCAGCAATCGCTGCCCAGCGCATCCACACACGAGTCCAACACCGACCACACCGTGCAGATGAGCGACGCAATCGTCATCAACGATCATGCCGTCAACGAGACCCGCTTTCAGTTCGAGCGGCAAAACGAAAATCACTACCCCGACTCCACCGCCCGCACCATTGGCGTCGCGGGAGACTTCACCGGCGGCGGCTACAACGGCGGCAAATACCTGGACCACGCCACCCGCCTCGAGTTCCAGAACCTCACTACGTTGAGCCACGGGGCGCACGCCATCAAATTCGGCGCCCGCATGAGAGACACGCGCGACGCCAACCTCACCAACTCCAACTTCAACGGCTCTTTCACCTTTGACTCCTTCAGCAAATACCTCAACATGGCCAACGGCCTCTCCGCGGGCACGCCGTTCGATACCCTCGTAGCCGCCGGCTATGGCCCCACATCCGGTGGCTATTCAAGCGGCCAGCAGTCCACCCTCGCCAACGTCTTCGACGTGGCGCTCTTCGCCCAGGATGACTGGAAGTTCAACCGGCGGCTTACCCTTTCCGCCGGTCTCCGCTGGGAGGCACAGAATCATGTCGCCGACCATAACGACTGGGCCCCGCGCGTTGCCATCGCCTATGCGCTCGACGGCGGCGGCAAAGACAACAAGAAGACCAAAACCGTGGTGCGCGCCGGTTACGGACTCTTCTATGACCGCTTTGACAGCCGCAGCCTGCTCACCATCATCCGCTCTGGCGCTCAGCATCAAATCGTGCTCAACAAGCCCGTCTGCACCGACACCGCAACCACTCTCGGCGCAATCGACCTGACAAGCTGCTCCAGCCTCGGCAGCTCGTCCGCGGCCTCGGTCCCGGTGCGTTATGAAGTGGCTCCCCACTACCAGTCGCCTTACACCGGACAGGCAGGCGCAAGCCTCGAGCGCCAACTCCCCGCCGGCAACAGCATAACCCTCACCTACCTGCGCTCCTTCGGCGTGCACCAGATGGTCAACCGCAACGCCAATCAGGCTACCGGAGGAACCCCGCAGGACAGCACCGGCGGCTACCTCTACGAGTTCTACCCAGAGGCCGTCTTCAAACAGGACCAGGTGATCGTCAGCGTCAACGGCAAGCTGGGCAAGAACGCCACCGTGATGGGCTCCTACACCTTTGCGCGCGCCAACAGCAACAGCGCGGGCGGCGGCGCTTCCAACGCCTACAACCTCGACCAGGACTACGGCCGCGCGGGCTTCGTCGCGCGCAACATGCTCTTTCTCATGGGCAGCTACAACGGACCGTGGGGCATCCGCTTCAATCCTTTCATGGTGGCCCAGTCCGGCCGCCCCTTCAACATCACACTGCCCACCGATCCATTGAACAACCTCTTCAATCAGCGGCCCGCCAAGGCTTCGACCGCCGACTGCTCCGCCAGCGCCGGCCGCTTTGTTGAAACCACCTTTGGCTGCCTCGACACCACTCCGGCCCTCGCCACCAATGTGGACCTGCTGCCCGTCAATCTCGGCAACGGTCCAGCCGCCATCGCGGTCAACCTGCGCATCAGCAAGTCCATCGGCATCGGCCCCAAGCTCGCCGCAGCCAACGGAAATCAGGATGGCGGCGGACCTCCGGGAGGTGGCGGACCGCCCCCAGGTGGTGGCCGTGGCGGACCCGGCGGTGGTGGTCCGGGCGGCGGCCTTGGACCGGGTGGACTGGGCGGCGGTGGCGGCCGGGGCGGCATGGGTGGCATGTTCGGTTCAACCGGTACGGGTCACAAGTACTCGCTGAACTTCAGCGTTCAGGCCCTGAACCTCTTCAATGACATCGACTACGGAACCCCCAACGGAACGGTCGTTCCCACCCTCGATTCAACTACCGGAACCTGGGGGCCCGGCAAGCAGTTTGGCCACTCCACCAGCCTCGCCGGCCAGATCTTCTCCACCGGCTCCGCAGCCCGCCGCATCTTCGGGCAGGTCATCCTCTCCTTCTAAACCGCTATGAACTGGCAAGGGCCGAAGCTTCGTGCTTCGGCCCTCTTTTTATGCCCGGCCTCATGCGCCTACTTCGACGCGCCCACGGTCGCCTGCGCCGCCACATTGGCAAAGGCGTCCGTCAGCGAAACCACCTGCAACTGCGCCTTCAGCGCCTCAAGCGATGCGGCAGTCTTCACCGCAACCTCGACCGTCTCGCCCGGCATCACGTCAAAGTAGTTGTCCGAGACCTCCGCATCCACGCTGCCAAACGACAGGTACACGCTCCGTGCCAGCACCGCCGACCCAATGCGAATCCTGTAGCTGCCCTTCTCGCCCGCTGCCTCCACCTTCAGCGCGGCCGGCTTGAGATGAATCTCCTTCACCGGCGCCAGATATGCAAGGTTACGCGAGACCGTCTCCTTGCCCACAACAAGCTCAGCCACAACAAATACCCGCGACGTGTCCGCCGCGCCCGCATCCGTCAGCTTCTTCAGCGGCCACTCGAGATACACCTTGCTCGCCAGTGCCGCCACATCCACCAGATGGCTCTCTTCCAACAGCACCTTGCCGTCAAAGTCCATCAGCCGCACCCGCAGCGTCGCCGCCTCGGCCTTCACCTTGTCGCTTACGATGTAAACCTTCACCGCTCCATCTTCAACATGCGGAGAAACCAGCAAAGGCGCGTAGAAGCGCTTTGCATAATACTGCAGCGCCTTCCAGCGACCGAAGTAGTCAATCGAAGACCACGAGGCCACCGGCCAGCAATCGTTCAACTGCCAGAAGATCGAGCCCATCGTCTCCGGCCGCGACCGGCGAAAATGCTCCGCGCCAATCTTGATTCCCTCGGCCTGCAACACCTGGCTCACATACAGAAAACTCGCAAAGTCCTTCGGCTCCGCATAGTCCTTCAGCAGGTAGTTGTGAATGATGTCGTTGCCTTCATTGTTCTTCTGATGATTCAGCATCACCGGCGTAAAGATGTTCGCGCGGTCTTCCGGCAGCGTAAACGCCTCCACCGTCTTCAACTCCGGGAAGGACTGGAACCCGTACTCGGTCACGAAACGCGCATGATGCGTCTCGTAGGTCGAGAACGGCACGCGCCCATGCCACACATCCCAGATATGTGCGTCGCCGCTCTGGTAGTGGTCGCTCAGCTCCTCATAGTCCGCGCTCGGCGAACTCGGCCAGTAAGGCGTCTCCGGGTTCAGCCGCGCCACCACCCGATTCAGAATGCCGCTGAACTCGGTCAGGTAGTCCTGCCACATCTGGCTCTTGATATCCAATGGCATCTTGTCGCGCGGCGCCCAGCCCATCGCGATCTCCGTCTCGTTGTTGCCCGACCACAGCACGATGCTCGGATGATCGCGCAGCCGCCGCACCTGGTCCTCTGCTTCAGCCTCGATGTTCTGCTTGAAGGCATACGTCCCCGGCTGCCAGTCATTGCCAAACTGGAAGTCCTGCCACACCATGATGCCCAGCTCATCGCAGATGGAGTAGAACTCCTCCGTCTCGTAGTAGCCGCCGCCCCAGTGACGGATCGTGTTCATGTTGGCGTCGCGCGCCGACTCCAAGATCCGCCGGTAGTCCGCCGTCTTCACGCGATTGGGAAAGCTGTCGAAGGGAATCACGTCCGCGCCCTTGGCAAACACGGGAATCCCGTTCACCACCAGCTCAAACGACCGCCCCCACTTGTCCAGTTCCCGATGCAGCACGATGGTGCGCAGGCCCACTTTCGTCTTGCGCTCTTCGCTCGGCTGCGCGCCCGTTCCCGCCTGCGCCGTGAACTCATACAGCGGCTGCTCCCCATACCCCGCGGGATACCACAGCTTGGGCTGCCGAATCTCGATCGGCAGATCAATCACGTTGCGCCCCGCGTGCAGCGTGGTCCTGGTGCTCAGCGTCACCGCCTTGCCATCGGGCGCGTACAGCACGCTCACCTTCGCCGGACCCGCCGCCGCGGCTTCCACCTCTACCTGCGCGTCCAGGTGCGCCACGTCCCCGCTCACGTCCCGCTGGTGAATCGAGAAGTCCGCGATGCGCACCTTGTCCCAGGCCTCTACGCGCACCGGCTTCCAGATACCGCTGGTCACAAACCGCGGGCCCCAGTCCCAGCCATACTCGTAGGCAGGCTTCCGCAGATAGGTCTTCCCATCCACCTTTGTCTTCGGCTGCCACGGGTCGGCCGCCGCCATCTCGTCGGCCACCTTGTCCGGCGAGGCAAACACCACCTTCAGCTCGTTCTTGCCCGCGTGCAACATTCCCTTCGCCGCCACCCGCCACACCCTGAAGCTGTTGCCCGCCGTCAGCGCCTGCGCACCATTCAGATACACCGTGGACGGACCGTCCAGCCCATCAAACACCAGGTCCACATTCGCGCGGCTCAGCAGTGCGGGAGGGACATCAAAGCTCAGCCGGTACTCCCAGCTCTCCTTCTCAATCCACTGCAGTTTGGGTTCGTTATCACGAAAGAAGGGGTCGGGAATCTTCTTGTTGGCCAGCAGGTCCAGGTGCACATCGCCCGGAACGGTCGCCGGAAGCCAGCCAGCCGCCTCCGCCTGCCCCGCCGTCGCCTGCCGGAACTCCCAGCCGTGGTCGAGGATCAAAACCGCATTCTGCCCCTGCTTTGACTGGGCTTCGGCGCTATGGACCGCCATGCTCAAGACCACTGCCGCTACCGCACAGCTCACAACCGAAACCGCACTCATCCCTCGCATCCAATCTCCTCCGGGGCCTCACGTCGTACCGCTTTCGCAGCCGAAAACCATGAGCCAAAAAATCGATGATAAGGGTATCATGCACGGTCGACGCCGTCTCCGGCCCTCAGCGGCGACGCTCCAGCAGCCGGCGGTAGAGCCTCTCCCACTCATCCGCCTTGGCGTCCATGCTGAAGCTCTCCAATATCCGCTCGCGCGCCGCCTTCCCTCCCGCGCCGCGCGCCTCCGGGCTCGTTCGCATCACCGCAACCAGCGCCTCCGCCAGCGCCTCGGGCGCCTTCGCGGGAACCACTGAACCGCACTCGCCCGCCATCTCCCGCACGCCCCCCACGTCTGTGGCCACCACCGGCTTTTCCATCGCCATCGCCTCACCCAGCGCCAGCGGCATTCCCTCCCATGCCGAACCCAGCACGAAGCCGTCCGCGGCATCCAGCAGCGCCGGCACATCGCGCCGCAGGCCCAGCCATTTCACCCGGCCCTCTACGCCCAACCCTTCCGCTAGCCTCTTCAGCGCCTCCAACTCACTTCGTCCTGCCTCTCCGGCAATCGCCAGCCGGCTCATTGGCTCCGCCTTGCTCCCCAGCGCAAACGCCCGCAGCAGGTTCGGATAGTCCTTCGCCGCCACCACCCGCCCCGTCGCCAGCCATTGAAACTCGCTCCCCACCCCAAGCTCGCGGCGCATCTCCGCACGCCGCTCTGGGTCGGCGGCAAACTCGGTCGTATCTATCCCGTTGGTCAGCACCGAACACTTGTCTGCCCCCACCGCCTTCAGCCGTACATAGCGCTCCGCCGCCGCCGTGCTCACCGCCGTCGTATGCGCACTCCAGGCATCTGTCAGCCGGTAGGCCGTCATCCGCGCCCGCCCGCCCTCGTAAACGTTGTGAATGGTAGATAGAACTGCTGCGCCCGGATGAAACAGCCCAAGCACTCGCGCCGCCATGTTCGCTGGAAAGGTATGGCTGTGAATAATCTCCGGCGCAAAGCCGCGCAGCGCCCCATGCGCGCGGGACAGCCCGGCCGCCACCCCCGCCGGGCTCTTCCGCATGTCCAGATGAATCACCGGGAGCTCCGTCGCCCACTGCTCGACTTGCGCCGCCTTCAGCACCACCAGCGTAATCGCGTGTCCCCGCCCCGCCATCCGCTCGCCGAGCGCGATCACCTGCCGCTCCGCGCCACCAACTCCCAGCGAGGTGACCATGTACGCAATGCGCATGTCCGTTCCACATCAGCTTTCAATGGATGTGGAACGATTCTAACGCGCCTGCTCAGGACTTGACGCTTTTCCCCAGCCCGCGCCCCATCACCCAGTCCACCGCAAACAGGCCCGGCCCAAAGACCAGCACCAGCAGAGCCGCAAACCAGAACGTGAACGGATCGGCCGCATAGAACTTGTCTGGCGCGGACAGCACGCCCAGAAAAGCCTCCCGGTCCGCCGTCCAATAGGCCACCGTCATGTTCAGGAACAGCACCAGCGCCACCAATCGCGATCCCAGCCCCAGCGCCAGCAGAATCCCGCCCGCAAACTCCACCAGCGCCACAAACAGAGCCGTCATGCCAGGCGCGGGCAGATTCAACGAGGCAAAGAACTCCGTCACGTGTTGCAGGTTGTGCAGCTTGCCCCATCCAGTCTGCGCAAACTGCCATCCCCAGTAAAGCCGCACCAGCAGCAGCAAAGGGCTCTGCGCGTGATTGGCCAGAGCCGTGGCCCGTTTGCAGAAATCTCTTGCAACTTCGATCAGTTTATTCATCTTCCCTTCCTGTCCGTTGGGGTTGCTCTTCACTGCTTGCTCTGCACAGCCAGCCGAGCTCCGCCCAGGTGGCAAACCACTCTCTCACCTTCTTTGGCCGGCGGCCCTCCGCCAGCTTTGACCCTTCAAACCCCGCTTCCAGTGCGGCTCCCAGCGTCAATCCTCTGCGCAGGGCGCTCAGGGTGCGATACTCCTCCGGCTCCATCCGCCGGTAATAGACCGACATCTCCACCCGGTGCGCCGCCAGCCAGGTAGCCCGTCGGCGCAGCCGAGGCAGCCTCATCGGCTCCATTGGAACAGCCTCCCCGCGGACCCCGGCCTCACTTGCCTCGCGCTTCTGCCTGTCATGCAGTCCAAGCACCAGGTCGTCGGCCGGATGCTCCAGCGCCATCAACTGCACATGGGGCTGCAAGCCAATCCGCGAATCCCCGCTCAGCGCCGCAACCTCATCCAGCGTCAGCGGCGTCAGCGCCTCCTGGTCAAACGCCTCCACAAAGGCCCACTCAATCCGCGCCACATCTACTGCCAGCCCGTGCCGCCGCCCGCCCCGCTCCGGGTGCGCCGCCAGCCAATCGGCAAGCTTGGACCCAAGGTTGCGCAGAGTGAATGACCGACTCGGATGCTCTGTAAGGTAGGCCACCGAAAGAGCCTCAAAGGCCCGTGCGCCAACTACCGCCTGCAGCGCGGGAAAATCCTCCGCCAGCGCCCCAAGCATGCGAAACCAGTACTGCCGGTTATAGATCTCCAGCCGCTCAAACGCGGTCAACCGGCTGTTTGGCGCAATGAACGAGCCCGCCACCGCCTCCATCGCGCGGCCGTCCGGTGCGGTCTGCGCCATCGCATCGTCCGCTGTCAGAGGCATCATCACCGCCGCCGCCATCGCGCGTTGCAGAGTCTCCAGGTTCATCGCGCCGCCTCCGCGAGTTGCACTGTCTGCCGCGTCAGGTAGCGCTCCGCCTTCTTCGCCTCGGCATGCACCTCGTCAAAGCCCGGAATCCGGTCGTCCCACTCCAGCAGCGTTGGCGTCGGTCCGCAGCGCTCGATCGCCCGCGCATATAGGTCCCATACCGGGTCGATCACCGGATGGTCGTGCGTGTCCAGAATGTACTTCTCATAGTTCGAATGACCGGCAATGTGAATCTGCGCCACCCGATGCGCCGCTACCGCATTCACATACACCATCGGATCAAACTCGTGATTCACGCTTGACACATAAATGTTGTTCACGTCCAGCAGAATCCCGCAGTCCGCCCGCTCCACCACTTCGTTCAGAAACTCCCACTCCGTCATCTCCGAGCCACTGAACGCCGCGTAGGAACTCACGTTCTCCACCGCTACCGGAATCTCCAGGAAGTCCTGCACCATGCGCACCCGCTCCACCGTGCGCTCCACCGCCTCCCACGTATAGGGCAGCGGCAGCAGGTCGTGCGTATAGGTGCCGTCCACGCTTCCCCAGCAGAGATGGTCGCTCAGCCACGGAGTCTTCGTCCGCCGCACCAGTTGCTTGAGCCGCCGCAGGTGCTCCGGGTCCGGGGCGGTCACCGAGCCAAAATACATTGACACCCCATGCTGCACCACCCGGTAGCGCTCCAGAATCTCGTCGAGCACCTTCAACGGCCGCCCCGCATCGATCATGAAGTTCTCCGAGATGATCTCGAACCAGTCCACCACCGGCTTCTTGTCGAAGATGTGCCGGTAGTGCGGAATCCGAAGTCCGATTCCGATGCCAAGGTCCTGATATCCGTTGAAGCGATTCCCGGCCATACTTGTCCTGTCGCAGGGAACCACGCATGGACCCTGCCTCACGATAGATTTTGAAATTTGATTTGTTTGGCGGCGGCAGAAATGCCTGGCTGGGCTTCCTGCCGCGCCCTGGTGAGGGGGAGTTAGATCGCGCTCGGCTTGGAGCCGTCGGTGGCGCAGCCGCCCTTGCCCTTGCAGCTGTTTTTGGCCTTGCAGCCGTTGTCGCCCGTCTTGCAGCCGCCCTGGCCCTTGCAGTCGTTCTTGCCCTTACAGGAGTGCTTTGAAGTGTCCTTGTCCTGGGCCGTATAGCGCAGGCCTGCCTTGGCCGCCTTCACCGTCGAGCCGTTGTGGTTCTGGGTGGACTGCGCCGCGACGGAGGTTCCGCCCATCAGGCCGGAGAGAGCTGCGGTCAGGAGCAATGCGTTGATCTGATTCTTCATGGTATTTTGACCTCGTTTGGGAAGTTGGGGGCGGATGCTCTCCGCCGGTTCGCTCACTGCATCGGGCCCCTCTGCGGTCCCGCGCTTCCGGTGTCATGCCCTATGGGAGTGTGTGTCCGCGGGAAAGGTTACAAGCGAAATCAGAAAGGCTCGAATTTCCATTTCCGTAGCACCACCCATCCGTTCAGCCGCACCGGAATGGCCTCGTCAAGGGCCTCTGAGCTAACCTGATCCTGCCCCCTCCGTTGAGGCGTGGTGATTGTCTGGAGGAGACCTGCCATGAACCCCAAGGGATTGCGAGCCCTGAGCGGCGCAAGCCTGCTGATTGTCCTGCTCCAGAGCGCCTGCACCGCGGTGCTCACCATCAGCGGCATCCGGGTGGCCATCGGCCTCACCGCCCTGGCCGCGGCCAGCGGCATCTACGCCCCGGCCAAAGGCTTCCATCAGGACGCCATTCGCATCCCCATGCTCTGGCTGGCCACCATCGGCGCCCTGGTCAACCTCGCCGTCCTTGCCTGGATCTGGAAGCTCCGCGCCGCCCCCGCCGCGCAGTGGCGCAGGCGCGAACTCACGCCCCGCCAGAAGCGCTCGGAACGCCTCCAGGTTGCCCTGTCCGTTGTCACCCTGATTCTTGTGGGATTCGAAGTGTGGACCCATACCTTGGTCCACCGGACCGGCCCCCCGCCTGCTCCAGACGCTCAGCATCTTCGCTAGCCGGGGTCTTTGAGATCCAGTTCCCTGTCCAGCCGCGCGTGCAACCGTTCGCTGTAGCCCGCCGGCAGCTCAAACACCCGGTCGTCCGCCATCAGAACCACAACGTTGCGCGTCGAGTCCAGCACCGCCGAGCAGATCTCGCACGTCTCCAGGTGCTTGTCGATGTCCGCGCGCAGGGCCGCATCCACCTCGCCATCGATATAGGCCGAGATGTGCTCCCACACGTGTTTGCAGTCGATCTTCATTTGCCTAACCCAAACAGCCCTTTGCGCCGCGGCGCAAATCCCTTCAGTTGCGGAGCCAGCTCCCGCTGCAGCAGGGCCCGCGCCCGGTGCAGGCGGACCTTGACCGCCCCTTCTTGAATGCCCAGCGCCGCCGCGGTTTCGCGCACGTCCATCTCTTCGATGTCACGAAGCATCACAACGTTACGGTAAATCGCCGGAAGCCCCTCGATCGCCTTGCGCAGAATCGCGCCCAGTTCCTTCCGCTCCAGCTCTTCCAGCGGAATCTCCCGCCAGCTCGTCAAAATCGCCGGCGTGTAATCGCCGCTCTGCTCGTCGGTCTCCGCCTCCAGCGAGTCCTCCCGCCGGCTCGCCTGTTTGCGCAGCCGTCCCAGCCCCTCGTTGCGCGCAATCGACAACACCCACGTGCGAAACTGCGCATCGCCACGAAACAGGTGCAGGTTCTGATACACCTTGATCGCCGTCTCCTGCGCCGCATCCTCGGCCTCGGCTTCATTCTTCAAGAGGGAATAAAGCATGAAATAGATTCCGCGCTCCAGAGGCCGGATCAGGTCGTGAAACAGGTGCTTCTCCCCCGCAAGGATGCGGCGGATGCACTCGGCCTCGAACTCGGGATTGGATGCGCTCATCTGGCTCTGCGAGGGGCCAAAGCGGGACCACCGTGGCTCTCCCTGCCCCTTGCTTTGAACTATAGCGCGACTGCCCTTTGGACTTCGCGTCCGCAACATGCGCAGGCCGCCGGAAAGGCCGGCTCAGATCAATAGTCTGCAAGTTTTTCGCTTGCAACAGATTACTTTCACTCAAATTGCACTTTCCGCTGTACAATCTCCACGAGGAGACCCATGGCCGGAGATATTCAACTTCAGTGCAGCGATTGCGGGCAGGACTTCACCTTCACCGCTGCGGATCAGGCGTTCTTTCAGGAACGTGGTTACTCGACCCCAAAACGTTGCAAGAATTGCCGCTTGGCAAAGAAGAACGATCAGGGGGGCTCCGGCTACCGTTCGGCTCCAGCACAGGGTACACCTGTTATTTGCTCGGGTTGCGGCCAGCCTACAACAGTGCCTTTTGAGCCGCGTGGTGACAGGCCGGTCTTCTGCCGCGACTGCTACCAGGCGCGCAAGGGCAGCGGTGGCGGTCCGGGCGGCGGTGGCGGAAGCTCCCGCGGGCGCGGCAGGTACTAAATCGTAGCGGGCTGGATTTTCAAGCAATCTCCGGCCCCGCTCGACGCTTCCATATTCCAGGCAGAGGCCTTTTGTGCGGTTGACCCACCAGGCTCAGGTCAACTTATCATTGCCGCTCGAGTTATGCCTGCTGAAATCAGCAATCAAGTCAGATTCACAAAAGAGCGGGGCAGCGAATTTTCGCCGCCCCGCTCTTTTGTCGTTCCAGCGCTCTTGGTCAGTCCGGTTACTTCTTTTCCCCAGCCGCAAACTGCGTCCACGGACCCGCCTTCATGTCCTTGAGAATCGGCTTCAGATAGATATACTCCGGATGCGCCGCCAGAAACGGAGCCGCGATGAAGTCCTCGCCGCAAGGATGGCCTGCCCGCCCGATAAACGACAGATGGGCGGCCATCTCCGAGTCCGCCACCTTGCCCGTCACCGCTCCGCCCGGGTAATACGGCGCCCATTCCCACTCCGGCACCCCGCGCTTCACCGTATCCACGTGCCCGCAGAGCGAACGCTCATCCGCCTCCGTCTTGCCCGAGTAGCTGTCGTCATGGTCTGCCATGAACTTCTCGGCCATTTCAGTATCGATGCGCCCCTTGGACTCGGCGATCTTCTTCTCCCAGGTCACGCGCCTCGCATTCGGCGAACTGCCCAGGTTGCTTGGGTCAAAGCCATCTGTCTCCGTCCTGATCAGGTCCGGGTCGCGGGGGAAGTTGGAGCTGACAAAGTAACCATCCTTCGAACGCCACAGCGGCGTGTTCTTCAAGCCCAGTTCCAGGTACGCAACCTCCCCGCTGTTGCGATCCCCGATCAACCAGTCGTTGGCGTAGCCGCCGTTGTTGCCGTCCTTGATCAGCGCCACATATTCATCGATGGAGCCGCCATACTGCAGCGCCTTCCGCGAGCGCACAAACTCAGGCTTTCCGTTCGAGTCCCACCCCTCAAACTGCGTAATCGTGGTCTCCGTCACCATCAACCCTGCCGCATTCACCCCGAAGTCGTCCTCACTGGTAATCACGCCAGGCTCGCCATCCACCAGCATCCGGTGCCCCTTGGCCGGTTGAATATCAAAGATCACCGTCCACCGCTCTCCCTCGGCATAGCTTGACCAGTTGTTGTGCGCAATCACGATCTTTCCGCCCCTGGTGTAGCTGCCCGTGGCGATGAACGCCGAGCAGCGCCCCTCGGGCTTGATCTTCGGAGCGCCCGCCGCCTTCTCCTTCTTGTCCAGCCAGGGCACATAGTACTCCGACAGCTCCATCTCCCCGTTCAGCGCCACAATGTCCCACACATCGGCCTTCCCGCCCTTCGACTGAACCCCTTTGGCGATTCCCGCCAGCTCCTGCTGATACTCCGGGTCAATGTGCGGCCAGAGCATGGTGCGCCCCGCCTCACGGTAGAACTGCCAGTTGCGCTTGGTGGCGTGGCGGCTCTCCAACTGCGTCACCCGCAGCAGGTCCTCAATCTCAGCCGAAAGCAGGCTGCCATGCTGAAAGCCAATCTGCGCGGGTGTGCCTTCCAGGTGCACATACGTCCACCCTCCCCGCTCGAAGCGGTAGCCGGGGTCTGTGCTGTTGGGGGTGGCAGTACTCGATGGCGCGCCAGTCGCGGCGGCAGGCAGAGTTGCAAGGGCGGAAAACGCGAAAAGAGCAAGCGCCGGAACGGCGCGGCGGAGCAGAGCAGGCATCCAGGTTCCTCCAGATTTCCCTGAAGATACCACGGTGCCTCAATCGCCGCGAAACGTCAACGCTTCTTCGCCGGCTTCCCGGCAGCTTTCTTCGCTGCGGGTTTGGCCGCCTTCACGGGCTTGGCTGGCGTCGCCGCCGGCTTCTTCTTTCCCGCGGCAGGCTTCGCGGCCGGAGCTTTCGCCGCCACCTTCGCTACCGGCTTCGGCGCAGGCTTTGCCAGCCCCTTCACGGCAGCCTTGGCCGGTTTAGCCGCGCCAGCCGGGTGTGCCTTTTGCGTCGCGGGCTTGGCAGCAGGCGCATGCTTCGCCGCAGGTGCAGGTTTTGTTGCAGGTACAGGCTTGACCGCCGGCGCTGCAGCCGCCTTGCCCTTCTTCGCTTCGGCCGCAACTTTGGCCGGCTTCACCGGCGCTTCCACGGGCGCGTTCTTCCCGGCAGCCCCATGGCCCCTTCCGTGGAACGCATCTTCCACCTTCGCCGCAGCCACAGCGGGCGCCTTCTTTTCCTTGGGCGACGCCTTGGGAGCCCGCGACGGGGGAGGCGGAGGCGGTTCATCCTCGTCCTCCTCATCCTCCTCGGCATCCAGGTCGTCGTCCGCATCCAGCGGCTCGGTTTCGATAGCGATGTCCGAATCCAGATCCACCTTGGGCAGGCTCAGGCTCAGATCCAGATCATCATCGTCCCCGCCAATGTCGTCCAGGTCATCGTCGTCGTCTGACTCGTCCTCGGAATCCTCGTCATCATCAAACGAAGCCTCCTTGATCTTGGCCTCGGCGCCGCGCTTCGCCCGTGGACGCTTGATCGTCACCTGCGGCGGAGGCGCCGGCGGCGAGTGCGGCTCAAGGAACGCGCGAACCTCCTCCGGCGTCGTCAGCCTTCCATCAATCAGCTCCAGAAAAACCGAGTGCACAATCTCCGCATACCCGGCCAGCTCCGGCGTGATGCGCATCTCCTGCATCAGCGCATGAGGAATCCGTCCCCTGGTCTCCGGCCAGGCTTTCAGGAACTGGTTGAAGCGCTCCTTTACGGCTGCATCCTTTGTTGTAAATCCAAGCCAGAGAATCGCTTCCGGATCATAGCTCATGAAAAGCTTGAAGCTCGTCGAAGGCGTCGCATTGTCTTTGGACAGCAGCACCTTGGCAAATCCAGACGCCAGCGCATCCAGGCTGTTCCACTCTTGCACAAACCCAGGACGCAGCATCAGCTTCTTCAGCGCCGCCAGATCCTTGGCCGCCAGCTTCGCCGTCAGCAAATGCATCTGCGCCGCCGAAATGTCCGCATGAACCCCCTGCACCAGCAGCTCCACCGCCAGATCGTGCAGCGCCTTGAGCCGCTCCTCGTCCGCCTTCGCCGCGGTCCAGGCCGGGAACAGCACCTTCATCCAGCCCTCGGCCTCCAGCGCACGCAGAATCTTCAGCCCCTCTTCCTCATGGCCTATCTGCTCCAGTTCCTGGCTCCGCGCCTGTGCGGAGAGGTGCTCGATCACGCCCTCTTCCCGGGCATTGTCATAGCGGGTCCGGGTCTTGCTGTCGAACTCCCAGCCCAGCCGCGCCTGGTAGCGCGTCGCCCGGATCAAGAGCGACGGCTCCTCCAGAAACCCGTAATTCGACACCAGCCGCAGCGTCCGAGACTCGATATCCGCAGCCCCGTTCATGGGGTCCATCAGCAGCCCATAGGAGCCTTCATTCAGGGAGAGCGCCATCGCGTTGACCGTGAAGTCCCGGCGGCGCAGGTCTTCCTGGATCGAGGCCGGGTGGTAAACCGGGCTCCCCGGCTTGGGATACTCGCACCGGTGCGCGCTCACCAGGTCCACGCGGACGGTCCCCGGAAAGCACAGGTAAAGCGATCGCTTCTGTTCGTCCTGGCCCCAGACCTTGCCGCCCAGGCTCTCAATTTTGCTCTTGAGATTCAGTGCATCGCCATGCACAGCCACTTCAAGATCGCGAACCGCGTGGCCGCTGGTCAAATCGCGAACCGCATCCCCGGTCAGGAACAGGATCGTTCCCGCCTCGCGGGCTGTATCGCGCAACTGTTGCAATGCGTGCTTCTGGTCGGCCGACAGCCGATTTTCCAGCAGATAAATGTAGTCCGGCATTTCGTTTCCCTGCCTCTGCCGCCCGTTTTCTTTGCCAAGTGGCTGATGTTGCAACGGTTACGGCGCAGCCTGCCAATGGTTGCAAAGCAGTACAGTAACACAAGTCAGCCCCCTTGGCTAGGCAACTCGCCACCCTTGAAATACCCCTTTGGGGTAACTGTTTCATATACAAGGACTCCCCCCCCCAGTCGCTCCCGGAAGCTCCCCTTCCTTGTACCGTTTCAGGACAGTTTGCACCCCTTTTGCTGCATCTTCCGCCATGACCCAAGCCCGCTCCATGCGACAATTCTCACCAATGGCCTCCGTGCGCAAGCCCGTGATCGTACGCAAGTTCTCCCGGGATTGGTCCGCCGGTTATGCCGGCGCCACACTCGGCCAAAGCCCATCCGAGCTTGAAATCCTCGACCTCGCCGGCAAGGTGCTCCGCATCGGCTGGTCCGAGGTCAAATGGGTCTGCTACGTCCGCGACTTCCCGGCCTCTTCCTCTGACCAGGCCAACCCCGAGCGCCTGCTTCACAAGCGCTTCTCGATCCGCCCGCGCGCCCCCGGCCTCTGGCTCCGCCTCACCCTCACCGATGGCGACGAACTCGAAGGCCTGGCCGCCAATGACCGCTCCCTGGTAGACGGCGCGGGCCTGCTCCTCACCCCGCCCGACATGCGCTCCAACACCCAGCGCATTTACATTCCCCGCCAGGCCATCCAGACCCTTGAAGTCCTCAGCCTCATCGGCGCCCCCGGCCGCCGTCATGCCACCGCCACTCACCCCCGTACCGAGCAGCCCGACCTCTTCCCATCCGACGCCGACACGCCATAAACTGGCTGCGAAAAGCCGGTAAATTCCATCGATGTGTCCGGGCACGACTTCACAGGCCGCGGAAAGACTCGATGGGAGGCACGAAGGGTCAGGGCCCGACTTCACAGGCCGCGGAAAGACTTGATGGGAGGCACGAAGTGTCAGGGCCCGACTTCACAGGCCGCGGAAAGACTCGATGGGAGGCACGAAGTGTCAGGGCACGACTTCAGTCGTGCCGTAAGCCCCATATAATCGAGCGGGCTTTAGCCCCTGCGGTATGCTTTTCAGGCTGTGTGCTCAAAAACCAACCTTTTCGGCAGCCAGTAAGACCGGGCTCAAATGCCCGGTGCAACCCTTCCGTTACAATTCCATTGATGAACCTGGGCGAATTGGCAAGCAGGCTGGGCGCGGAGTTGCGCGGCGACCCGAGCCTTGAAGTGACGGGCGTCAAAGGAATTGAGGAGGCTGGCCCCACCGAGGTCACCTTCGTCGCCAACCCCCGCTATGCGGGCCTGGCCCGCAAGACCCGCGCGGCCGCCATCCTCGTCGAGCCGGACTTTCCGGAGATCGACGCCCCCACCCTCCGCCTCAAGAATCCCTACCTCGCCTTCTCCCGGACCCTGGCCCTCTTCTACCAGGCGCCGGTCTACGCCCCCGGCATCCACCCCACCGCCGTCATCGACCCCACCGCCGACATCGGCGAGGGCGCCCACATCGGCGCCTATGTCGTTGTCGGTCCAGGGGTAAGCCTTGGCCCCGACGCCACCCTCCTGGCCCATGTCGTGCTCTATCCCGGCGTCAAGGCCGGCGCCCGCTTCTTCGCCCATGCCCACGCCGTGGTCCGTGAAGCCTGCATCCTGGGCGACAACGTCACCCTTGAAAACGGAGCCATCATCGGCGCCGACGGCTTCGGCTTCGCCAAGAACGAGGACGGCCACTGGGAGAAGATTCCCCAATCCGGGCCCGTTCACCTCGGCAATCGCGTCGATGTGCAGGCCAATGCCTGCATCGACCGCGCAACCGTCGGCGTTACCGAGATCGGCGACGGCAGCAAGGTCGATAACCTCGTCCAGGTCGGCCACGGCTCCCGCGTCGGCCAGAACACGCTTATCTGCGCCCAGACCGGCCTCGCCGGCTCCTCCGTCATCGGCAGCAACGCCATCCTCGCCGGACAGGCAGGCGTGGCCGGCCATTGCACGCTCGGCGACGGCGTCATCCTCACCGCCCAGTCCGCCGTCTCTCACGACATCCCCGCCGGCAAGGTCATCTCCGGCTCCCCCGGCTTCGACAACCGCGTCTGGCTCCGCGCCGTAGCCATCTTTCAGCGCCTTCCGGAACTGCTCAAACGCCTTGATCGCGTCGAAAAGGGCCTCGCCGCCAGGCCGTCCTCCGGAAGCTCCGCCGGCGAAGAGGAATACCGGAAATGAAGGCAAGCATGAATCTGCGCCATGGAATTCTGACCGCCCTGCTCGCGCCTGCCCTGCTCTGGGCCGCGGGCTGCCACTCCTATCACATTGAAACCACCGTCGAAAACCGCACCGGCGGCGCTATCCAGTTGCTTGAGGTCGACTATCCCAGCGCCAGCTTCGGGGCAAACCGCCTCGCGCCGGGTGAGGTCTTCCCCTACCGCATTCAGTTGCGCGGCGATGGCCCCCTCAAGGTGCAATACACGGCCGCCGACGGCCATCCGGTGCAGATTGAAGGCCCCGCGGTGGCCGAACGCCAGGAGGGCGCCCTCAAAATCGTGCTCCTGCCTGAAGGCAAGGCCGAGTTCCATCCCGAATTGACGCCTAAACTCTGAAATAATTCGGACATCCTCAACTTCGGCTGCGCCGGGGCCTCGGTTGTACTGCGACCCTCTGCCTCTGCCGATAAGCCACTTGCAGGCTCCACGGAGTGATGTGACCGCATTGCAGCCAGTCCGTACCGGTGGACTCTCCCCGTCCAGGTGGATGGGGAAGTATGCCTTCGCTGTCCGGCTCCTCGGCTGCTTCTTTTCCGTCACGGTTGCCACCGCGCTCACGGGCTTTGAGGCAGATGTCATTCTGATCTGGGTCGTCAACGGCCTCCTGCTCTCCTACCTGCTTCTCGCCCCCCGCTGGCGCTGGCCCGCCTATCTCTGCGCGGGCTTTCTCGGCCAGTTGGCGGGCAGCCTCGTGGTCTATCCGCACCTCCGCATTGACCTCATCCTCATCACCCTCAATATGGCCGAGGTCTTTCTGAGCGCCCAGTTTCTCCGTGGCCGCTCCACCCAGCTTCCCCGATTCACGGAGCGTGCCTACGTCTTCCGCTTCTTCTGTGTCGCGGTGCTCGCTGTTCCAATTGCCTTCGGGCTCATCTTTGCCTTCATCTCGGCGTTTTGGCTCCAGACTGACCCCCTCTCGCAGTTTCGCAACTGGGCCGTATCCGACGGCCTGGGCGCTGCCGTCTCCACCCCGGCCTTCGTCGCCATCTTCCAGAGTCGTTTCAGAGAGTCCGTCAACTGGAAGAAGAACTGGCCTTACCTGGCCATTTTTGTCGCCTTGACCATCGCGGGATTCACACGATCCACAGTCCCCATTGTCTTCCTGCTCTACCCCCTTCTCATCATGGTCCTCCTGCGCCTGGGGCTGGCCTGGGCAGCCATGGCAAACCTCTTTGCCGCCGGCGTCGGAAGCTGGTGCACGGCACATGGCCTCGGCTTGTTCGCCGTCATTGGGCCGTCCATTCCAGGCGGGGCCGCGCTCCTGCTGCAAACCGCCGTTCTCGGCGGCATCATCACCGTCTATGGCGTGTCGATCCTCATTGAGAAGCAGAAAGCCACGGAACAACAGTTACGCGAAATCGTGACCGTGCACAATCTTGTCACTGAAAACTCCCGCGACCTCATCATGATCGCCGACTTCCACGGCCATCGCTCCTACATCTCCGCCGCCACCGAATCCATGATCGGCTGGAAGCGCGAGGAGTTGCGCGAAATCAAGAGCATGGATCTGGTCCACCCCGATGACCTGCCAAGAGCCGTGGCTGCCGTCACAAGGCTCCATGCAGGAGCACCCGGTGAAATGTTCGAGGCTCGCGTCAAAAAGCGCAGCGGGGACTATGTCTGGGTAGAGGCCAGCCTGCGCCGCATCCGCGGTTCCGGACCGCTGGCTGCCCCCGGCATTCTCAATATCGTTCGCGACATCACCGAGCGCAAGATCGCCGAGCAGGCGCGGGAATTTCACCACTCCCTCATCGGGGCCATCCAGGGCGCTTCGCTCGACGGAATCCTCGTCGTCAATGACGAGGGAAAAGCGGTCTCCTACAACAAGAAGTTCTCCGAGGTGTGGGGAATCTCCACGCCGGATATACCCCCGGCCCTGCACGAACAGATGCTCCAGGTGCCGGACGAGGAACTGCTCTCCCAATGCCTTGACCTTGTCAGCGACCCCGATGGTTTCCTCGATCGGGTCAAGGAACTCTACGCCGATCCGCAGGCCGACGAACTCTCAGAAGTTGAAATGAAGGATGGCCGAACCCTCGAACGCTATACCACCGGCCTGCACAGCATTGCAGGCCAATACCTGGGCCGGGTCTGGTTCTTCCGCGACATCACCGGGCGCAAACGCGCCGAACAGCAGCTCCAGGATGCCTACAAGACCGTCGAGGTGCTGGCCGGGATGGACGCCCTCACCGGGCTGGCAAACCGCCGCCGCTTCGACGAGACCCTGGAGGCGGAGTGGCGGCGCGCCGTCCGCGACCGCAAGCCCATCTCCCTTTTGTTATTTGATGTGGATCTGTTCAAGCTCTACAACGATACCTATGGCCACCTCGCCGGCGACGCCTGCCTCAGGGAAATCGCTCAATCCGCCCTCGAAGTCGTCAAGCGGCCGGGCGATCTGGTGGCTCGATTCGGCGGCGAGGAGTTCGCCGTTGTGCTGCCCGGCACCCCGAGCGAAGGTGCAAAACTGATTGCCGAGGAGATCTGCGCCGCCCTGCGCAACCGCAAACTGCCCCACAGCGCCAGTCCGCACCTTTGCGTCACCGTCTCCGTCGGTTACGCCACCGTGCTCCCTGCCCCCGGTGTCTCCATCGCTTCTCTCATTCAGGCAGCAGACGGCGCTCTCTACAAGGCCAAGAACAAGGGCCGTAACCAGGTATGCAGCGGCGACGCACTTCTCGCTCAGGCGTCAGTTCCGCCTGAAATCACCCCCGCCATCAATCCCAGCTAGAGAGCCACGCTGAAGGCCGCTGGCCCCACTGCAGGTGGCTCCCCCTGCCGCAAAAGTCTGGGTGCCCCGTGTCCGCAGCCTTATCGCGGGCATGGGTGGGAAACCACAACCCCAAACAGCGCCGCTCCCCTGATAGCCCGGGCCCTGTATGAGATCCGCGCCGAAGGCCGCTGGCCTCACCGCAGGGGGCCGAAGGCCGCTGGCCCCACCGCAGGTGGTGGTTAGCGGACCATGCTTTGGAAGAGAGGCGATTGCAGCAGGCTGTTGAACTCGGCGTCGGTTGTCGAGAAGTGGATGGAAAGCTTGCCGGAGTCCGAGGCAATCGACGTCGCGGCCAGCGCCGCCTTTTCCGCATCCGAGCCGCCCATCTTGCGCACCAGCACCGCCGCGTTCAGCAGCGATGAGATGGTGGCCGCGGCGAACGAGTCTCCGGTCGAGATGGTCAGGTCAAACTTCACCCCATGCTGGAAGTCCATCGAATACCACGAGGCCACCAGCCGCTTGCGCACCGTCTCAAAGTCCGTGACTGAACCGGCCTCGCCCAGCACCTGGCGCATCATGATCTGCGTGCCCTTCTGGTCGAGAATGCTCCACAGCGGCTCGTAGTCCACCGTCCTCATTGCGTCCATCATGGCCGCGTTGCTCAGCAGGCTCGGTGCTATGCCGTCCCGCGCGTCCAGCGCCTTCTCCACAGCCTCTGACGTACCAAAGACCATCGTCGACGGGTCCGTAAAGCACACCACCATCCCCGACTTGCCCATCGGGTACACCTTGTTGGTGCGCACCAGCGTGGCCTTCACCTTCTGCTTGCGAAAGTTGGCGATGATGTCCGGCGTGGAAAACTGCCCCTGCGCCACGCCCACCGTATCCAGTTGGTCGCCTCCGTCCTTGGGACGAAACAGCGCAAACGCCAGTTGCTCCACATCATGATTGTCGTTGAGGCCTGACTTCCGCAGCGCCTCGTCAAACGCCTTCAATTCAGGAGGCATCACGCGGTCCCGCAGGTCCATCGCCGCAGTCGAGTTCTGCATCGCCCGGTAGTCAATCACCACCAACTGCTGCACTTCATGCGGAATCGCGCTGCGCGCATCAGTCGACAACTGAGCCGCCTGCATGGAAGCCGCGGCCGCCAACACCAAAACTGGAATCACAAAACGAAAGATTGCCTTCAAAGAGTCGTTCCTCCGCAGCCGGCCTCGCCCTTCAATGCGATTTGCCTGGCCGCAATTCTCTTATTTTACGCGCCCGCCGCCTGTTCGCCAGGCCGGGCCGGTTGGAGTTCTCCCGGCCACGCCAAGGGCGCCAGGAGCCGGTGTTCCAGGACCTTGGTTCCCTCATCGAACCCAATTAACTGACGCATCCATTCGCTGTCCCGCTCACAGGCAGCCTCCGGCAGAAGCCCCACGACCTCGCCCTCTACAGGGGCCGACTTGTGCTTCCTGGCCAGCGCCGCCACCGCGCGGTAGACCTGGGAAAGTGGTGTCGCCTGAAAATCGGTGATGTTCATCGCCAGTTGCGCCCGGCCCTGCACCAGCACACCCATGGCCTTCACGCCCTTCAACCCGCCTGAAGCCGCCCGGATCTCCCGCGCTATCGCCCGCACCATGGCCACCTCGTTCGAGTCAAAGTAGAGGTTGTAGTCCACCAGGAACCGCCTCGCTCCCACGGCGCAGGCTCCCGCCGTCGGGTGAAGCCCCGGTCCTCCCAGGTCTGGCCGGCGCGCCGAATCCTGCCGCACCGCGTCCCGCAATCCCTCAAACTGGCCCCGCCGCACCTCGTCCAGGCTGGCCCGGTCCGGCCGCGCCGCCGCCGCCTCGTAAAAGAACACCGGAACCGCAAACCGCCGCCAGATCTCCAGCCCCGCCTGCCGCGCCAGCAGAGCGCACTGATCCAGCTTGATGCCAGAGACCGGCACAAACGGAATCACGTCCGCCGCCCCGATGCGCGGATGAACTCCCTGCTGCCGGGTCAGGTCGATCAGTTCCACGGCCTTGCCCGCCCCGCGAATCGCCGCCTCCACCACCGCCCCAGGCTCGCCGGCAATCGTCACCACGGACCGGTTGTGATCCGGGTCCATCGTCCAGTCAAGAAGCTTCACGCCCTCCACCCGCATCGCCGCCACAATGGCCTCGACACGCTTGGCATCCTTGCCCTCGGAGAAGTTCGGAACGCACTCTACAACTGCTTGGCTCATAGCCCCTTTGCCCCGCCCACATCCTGCTCCGACGGGGGCCTGCTCATTTCCACAGCGTATAGCCCACCTGCACCTGAATGCTGGCGTTCACGCCGGGGTTCCGGTCGCCCAGGGATGCCGACGAAATATGCACCGCGTTCACGCCCAGGTCAATCGAACGCTTCGGCCGCGTGAAGTAGTGAAACCCGATGCCCCCCTGCGGCGTAAAGTTGAACACCGAAGTCCCCCCTGGGTTCCCGTGCGGAATCAGTACGTCCGGCGGAAACTTGTGCGTCGTGTAAATCAGCCCGCCCGCCCCCTGAAACCAGGGCTGAAACCGCCGCGAGCTGGTCAAAAAATTCCAGCGCAGGATCACCGGCGTCATGCTCGCTCCCGTGAACGTCCCACCTCCCACTGGAGCCGTATAGGTAGCTCCGTGATAGGTAAAGGTCTGCTCGTGCGCCGCCGGTGTATACGCCTGGAAAAACGGGCTGACGCTCGCGCCCAGTTCAAACTGCCCCGAGACGAATCCGGCATGAATCACCGGCGTCAGCGGCTTTGCTGCCTGGAACCCAGCCCACAGAAACTTGTAGCTGGACCGGTCGCCCACGCCCGTGCCCCAGTTCACAATCGGCCCATACTCCCAGCTCCTGGCTGTGCGCACCTGCGCCACGGGGTTATCCGCCGCGCCGGCGGCATTTGGGGCCTGGGCAGAGGCCGCGGTCCCCGCAGCCAAAATCAACAGCAGAAGCTTTCCAGTTCGGGTCAACGTTCTTCCCTTCTCTTGATAAAGTTCCAATTCCCCAAAAAAGGCCGCCACAACCGGGCGGCCTTCCTGAGTGAAAGCTTGCAATGCGCCTAGGACTTCACGTGTAGTTCGTCCGGCCGGAGGGAGCAGGGGGCTTCAGCCCCCTGAAAACCAGGCCAATCCTCAGGGCCGTCAGGCCCGGATCAAGGCAAATCGCAACAAATGCAACGGTAGTACTAGCCGGCCGCTGCTTCCATCTGCTCCGCGTCCATATCAAAGTTCGAATAGACGTTTTGCGTGTCGTCGCAGTCTTCCAGCGTCTCCAGCAGGCGGATCATCTGGTTGGCCGCCGAACCTTCGAGCTTTGTATATGTGGACGCAACCATTGTCACTTCGCTCATCACGGTCGCAATCCCGGCAGCTTTGACCGCTGCCGCAACCGCTTCGTGCGAACCCGGATCGGTCACAATCTCCCACGTGTCGCCTTCGTCGTTGAGGTCCTCGCCGCCGTGTTCCAGCACGATGTCCATCAACTGCTCTTCGCTCGCCGCGTCCTTTTCGACCGCGATCAGCCCCTTCTTTGAGAACATGAAGCGCACCGAGCCGGTCTCGCCCAGGTTGCCCCCGTTCTTTGAGAAGGCATGGCGAATCTCGCTCACCGCCCGGTTGCGGTTGTCCGTCAGCACGTCCACGATGATGGCCACGCCGCCCGGGCCGTAGCCCTCAAAGCTGATCTCCTCGTAGTTCACGCCTTCCAGTTCGCCGGTGCCGCGCTGAATCGCGCGCTTGATGTTTTCCTGCGGCATGTTTTCCGCCTTGGCGGCCAGAATGGCGGTGCGCAGGCGGGGGTTGCCGTCAGGGTCGCCGCCGCCGCCCTTTGCGGAGATGGTGATTTCCCTGATCAGACGGGTGAATATCTTGCCGCGCTTGGCATCCAGCGCGCCCTTCTTGTGCTTGATTGTGGCCCATTTTGAATGGCCGGACATGAGAACCTCAATGGTAGTGAAGATGCCGGCGCGGGCACGCGCCTGACCTTGTGATTGTACCACCGGCGTCGAACCCTCCGGCAGCCCGTTTCCCATCCCCCGCTTGAGGGGATTATCCTTGCCTCGTTCTTCAATTTGGCTCCCATGAGGTGCTGAGTGCAAAGGGTTGTACGATTTCTGTTTGTTCTACTTGGAGTCCTGTTTTTAGCCGCAACGTCTCAAGCGAATCAGTCCGCCGAAACCCAGCAGAAATCGGGCTTCGTCCGTCTCGACCGGGTCACCGCTTCCCGGGCAATCCCCAACGGCATTGAGATCCGCTCCGGATCAGCCATCCTCCAGATCACCGCCCTGCGCGACGACGTCGTTCGCGTCCGCATCGGCCCCGCAGGCCAGTTGCCCGAGGACGCCTCCTGGGCCATCCTCGCCTCCGCCCGCACCGCCGCCGTTCCAGTTTCCGCCGAGAACAACGCCTCCGCGGTCGGCTTCAAGACCGCCAAGCTCCACGTCAGCGTTCGCAAGGACCCCCTCGAGCTCACCGTCACTGACAACGAGGGCCGCGTCATCTCCGAGGACCTGCCTGGGCGCCCCACCGAGTTCCACGGCGCATCCTTCCGCGTCTTTCACAAGTCCCCCGCCGACGAGCACTACTTCGGCCTTGGCGACAAACCCGGCCCCCTCGACCGCCGCAACGAAGCCTTCGTCGACTGGAACACCGACGCCTTCGGCTGGCAGGAGTCCACCGACCCCATCTACAAGTCCATCCCCTGGTTCATCACGTTTCGCAAGGGCATGGCCGCGGGCATCTTTCTCGACAACACCTGGCGCGCCAGCTTCGACTTCAACAAGGAGTACCGCGACGGCTACTCCTTCGGCTCCGAGGGCGGCCCGCTGGACTATTACATCGTCAATGGACCCGAACCCAGGGCGGTCGTCCAGACCTGGGCCTGGCTCACCGGCCCCACCCCCCTCCCCCCGCTCTGGTCCTTCGGCTACCAGCAGTCCCGCTACAGCTACTACCCCGAGTCCGAGGTCCGCCGCATCGCCAGCCGCCTGCGCAGCGAGCGCATCCCCGCCGACGTCATCTGGCTCGATATCGACTACCAGCTCAAGAACCGGCCCTTCACCGTGGACCCGGACCGCTTTCCCCACTTCGACCAGTTGATTCAGGACCTCAAGGCCCAGCATTTGCACACCGTGGTCATCACCGACCTCCACCTCGCCTACCAGCCCAACATCGGCTACAAGCCCTACGATGAAGGCGCAGCCGGCGACCACTTCGTCAAGAATCCCGACGGCTCCACCTACGTCGGCGTTGTCTGGCCCGGCAAGGCCGTCTTCCCTGACTTCACCCGCAAGTCCTCCCGCGACTGGTGGGGCTCGCTCTACTCCGACTTTGTCGCCAAGGGCGTCGCCGGGTTCTGGAACGACATGAACGAGCCGGCCATCTTCGACGTCGCCTCAAAGACCATGCCCGACGACATCCAGCACCGCATCGACGAGCCTGGTTTCGCCCCCCGCACCGCCAGCCACCTTGAGATTCATAACGTCTTCGGCATGGAAAACAGTCGCGGCACCTTCGAGGGCCTTCTCAAGATCAACCCCAACTCCCGGCCCTTTGTTATGACCCGCGCCAGCTACGCCGGCGGCCAGCGCTACGCCGCCACCTGGAGCGGCGATAACTCCGCCTCCTGGAACCATCTCCGCATGACCACGCCCCAGCTCATCAACCTCGGCCTCAGCGGGTTTGCCATGAGCGGCGCCGATGTAGGCGGATTTGCCGCATCCCCCCAACCCGAACTCCTTACCCGCTGGCTTGAGGTCGCCGCCTTCCATCCCATCGACCGCGACCACACCGCCATCGGCACGCTCCCCCAGGAACCGTGGGAGAACGGCACACCCGAAGACCTGAGCCTCCGCCGCCGCTACATCGAGGAGCGCTACCGGCTGCTGCCCTACATCTACACCACCGCCGACGAGATGAGCCGCACCGGCCTGCCCATCATGCGGCCCCTCTTCCTCGAGTTCCCCAAAGGCAACGGAGACGGCCAGCCCATCGACCTCAGCTCCGGCAACACCTTCCTCCTCGGTCCCAGCCTGCTGGTCGCCCAGAGCCCCTATCCCGACGAGATGGACGACTACACCGTCGCCCTGCCCCCCGGCGGCTGGTACGACTACTGGACCGGCGCGCGCGTCGAGGGCGACCAGGGACGCAAGGCCATTGACAACAACCCCGTCACCCAGCCCGAGGTCCACATTCACCGCAGCCTCGACACCCTCCCCGTCTTCGCTCGCGCCGGGGCCATCGTTCCCGAGCAGCCCCTTGTGCAAAGCACCGAGGAGACCCCCCGCGGCCCCCTCACCCTGCGCGTCTACCCGCCCACCGCGAGCAGCAAAGACTGCGAGGGCAGCCTCTATCTTGATGACGGCGTCACCCAGGCCTTCACCAAAGGCGAGTTCCTGCGCATGGACTTCACCTGCCACGCCACCGCCCAGGGAATCACCGTCAACGTCCAACCCCACCGCGGCAGCTTCGCGCCCTGGTGGAAGCAGGTCTCCATCGAGGTCTACGGAGCGGTCAAGCCCGCCGCCGGCGCCAGCAGTGCCGCCGCCGGCGCCACCCCCGCCCCCATCCAGACTGGCTACGACGACGAACACCACCGCATCACAGCCCTCCTGCCCGACGACGGCAAAGGCCTGGAACTCAAACTCGCCTACTGACAACAACCAAACCCGGGGCGCCCAGGCTGGTGCCCCCCCGGGCCTCGCGCTTCTGCAGACCGGGGGAGCACAACATCGGGCGCCCAGGCCTCTCCACTCCACCCTCCTTCCCCGTCCCCCAAAACAGCTCCAGGAGCTCCATCCAGGGTGAGACGCAAGGCAAACGGACCAGCCACCCCTCGGAAGCTGATACCCTGAAAGCATGAAATTCGGGGTACTCGTCTTTCCCGGTTCCAACTGCGACCACGACACCTACAACGTGATCGCCGAAGTGGCTCACCAGCCCGTCACCTTTCTCTGGCATGACTCCGACAAGCTTGACGGCGTCGATGCCGTGCTCGTGCCCGGCGGCTTCGCCTACGGCGACTACCTGCGCACCGGGGCCATCGCTCGCTTCTCGCCCGTGATGCAGGCCGTCAAGCGCTTCGCCGATGGCGGCGGCCTCGTGCTCGGCATCTGCAACGGCTTCCAGATTCTCACCGAGGCGGGCCTCTTGCCCGGCGCGCTCATGCGCAACGCCGGCCTCAAATACATCTGCAAGCAAGTCCATCTCCGCGTTGAAACCGCCGACAGTCCCTTTACCAGCCAGCTCGCCAAGGGCAGCGTCCTCCAGATTCCCATCGGCCACATGGAGGGCAACTACTTCTGCACACCCGAGGAGTTGCAGGCCCTCGAAGCCGAAGACCGCATCGCCTTCCGCTACGCAACCCCGGCCGGGGCCATCACTCCGGAGGCAAACCCCAATGGATCGCTTGCCAACATCGCCGGCATTCTCAACCCCGGCAGAAACGTTCTCGGCATGATGCCGCACCCGGACCGCTCCAGCGAACGTATCCTCGGCTCCGCAGACGGCTGGAAGATCTTCGCCTCAATGATTGAAGCGCTGGCAACCCGTTAAGAGCGACATGCACGCTGGGGACGGCAGATCATGATAGACATCCATCAGCACCTCATCTACGGCGTGGACGACGGCTCGCCCGATCTGGAAACCTCCCTCGCCATGGCCGAGGAAGCCATCAAGGACGGCATCACCCACGTCGTCTGCACTCCGCACGCCAGTGATGTCTATCCCTTTGACATCCCCTTGATTGAGTCCCGTTACGCCGAACTGCGCGACCGGCTCCAGGGCCGCCTCGACCTGAGCCTGGGCTGCGACTTTCACCTCACCGCGGACAACGTCTTCGACGCCGTCGCCCACCCGCTCCGCTACTCGGTCAACAACAAGGGCTACCTGCTGATCGAGTTCGCCAACATGGCCATTCCGCCTCAAATGTCCGACGCGCTTTTCATGCTCCAGTCCGCCGGCTACACGCTCATCGTCACCCACCCCGAGCGCTATCCCGTCCTTTTGAACCAGCCCGAACTCCTGGCCGAGTGGGTGCAGAAGGGATGCCTGGTCCAGGTGACAGCCAGTTCCCTCTACGGCCGCTTCGGCAAGATGGCCGAGGCCTTCTCCAACGAACTGCTGGAGCGCAACTGGATCCACTTCCTCGCCACCGACGCCCACAACATCAAATGGCGTCAGCCGCACCTGCGCCACGGCTACGAATACGTCGCCAGCAAAGCTGGAGAAGAAGCCGCCCGCCGCCTCTGCCTCACCAATGCCCAGGCTGTGCTCACCGGCGCAAGGCTCCCTGACCAGCCCGAACCCATCGGACTCTGGGACAAGCGCCCGCTCAAGTTCTCCGTAAAGAAGTTCGCCGGCGCCGCCCGCAAAGACGACTCCAGCCATCTGCGCCACGACGCGTCACAGACCGGCGCTCCAGGCTTCTGGAAACGCCTCTTCTCGCGCTGAGCGGGCGGCGTCAACCGCTCAAATGGTTGCCTGTGTCTTGAATGGGCACGACTTCAGTCCTGCCGGAAATAGCCCAGAAGTGACGTGGGCCTTACAGGCTGCCGAAAAAGGCCTGTCTCTGGGGATGAAGCCTAAAAAGCATGCCCCCAGGGGCTGAAGCCCAGTGGATTTGATTGGCTTTGGCGGCACCACTGAAGTCGTGCCCTGACACTTCATGCCTTCCCCATCGAGTTCTCCCGCAGCCCGTTTTGCCCCTGAGCGTCCGAACTCTGAATTCAGATCCTAAAGTCCCAGCCCGCCGTCCACGGCCAGCACCTGCCCGGTGATGAAATGCGGCCCCGTCGCAAAAAACAAGACCGCCTCCGCCACATCGTCCGCGCTTCCGTTGGCTTGCATCGGGGTCTTGGCGGCAAAGCGGGCCGCCCGCGCGCTCGCCTCTTCGCCCAGATCAATCCACCCAGGCGCAACGCAGTTCACGCTCACCTCGGGCGCAAAGGCCTTGGCCATGGCCTGGGTCAGCATGTGCAGCGCGGCCTTGGAGGCGCAGTAGTGGGCATGGCCGGCCCAGGCATGAATTCCGCCCAGGGAGCCAATGTTGACAATGCGGCCCCGTCCCGCGCGCAGATGCGGCAAAGCCTCACGGGCCACCAGAAAAGGCCCCCGGGTGTTGGTCTCGAAGACCGCATCCCATTGGCCCAGGCTCAGGTTGTCCAGGGGAGCCGACTCGAAGACCGCGGCGTTGTTCACCAGCAGGTCGAGCCGCCCAAATTTGCCGACAACCCCAGAAACCGCCGCGCAAACGGAGCCTTCTGAACGCACATCGCACTCCAGAGCGACCGCGCGCACACCGAGATTTTCAATGTCCTGCGCGGTCCTGAGGGCATCTTCACCCGAGGTCCTGAAGGTTACAGCAACGTCTGCCCCCGCCTGTGCAAGGGCCAATGCAATGGCGCGCCCAATCCGCCGGGCGCCTCCTGTAACCAGTGCCGTTTTGCCGCTCAGAGGTTGGGATGTCTTCACAGGCGGGACCCGGTCCTTGGCGTCAAAGCATTCAATGAAATCAGGCCCAAAAAACCGCAGGGCTGGCCTACCTGGGCGCGGGCGTTGTGGCGGGCTTGTCTTTGGCCGGGGGCGCGTCCTTGTCCGGGGCCGCGGCTTCGGGGTGACTCTTGTAGATGGAATACTGCTCGCCCGGTCGCTTCATCCGGACTTCGATCGCCATCGCGTCCTTGTCGATCTTGAAGTCGTCGCCATAGGTCTGGAACCCCTTGGCAATGATCTGCAAACGCACCTCGCTGCCCATGGGCAGAACATCGATGGCGGCCTTGCCGTCCTCGTTGGACTTCAGTTCCATGTTGCCCTTGTCGCCCACAAGATGAAAGATCACCGCCGCATTCTCCACCGGCTTGCCGTTCACGTCCCGCAGCACCGTGATCTCGATGCGCGAGGTAGGGGGGGGAGACTTGTACTTGCGGCCGCGCTTGTGGTTGTCCTGCCCGGCGCCGGCCGGGAAAGACGTGAGAAGCAGACCGCAAAGGGCCACGAAGAGGCTGAGTCGGAAAAGGGACTTGCGAACCATGACTAGATTCTATCGCTTCGCCCTCTGGCCAAGGAACCGGCCGCCCCCCTATCATCGGCTCCAGAGCAGTTCGGGCCAACCAAGGCGGCGCACCATGGCAAACTCGACCGTTGAACAGCAAGAGCGACAGCTACGGGCGCTGTTCGCCGTCAAGCTGGCTCACACGGCCATCTGGGCCTTTCTCGTACTGTGCATCCTGGGTCTGCCGGCTGCTGCCCTGCTGCGCCGCTTCGACTGGGCACTCGTGCTGTCGCTGCTCGTGCTGCTGGAGTGCGGCGTCCTTGCTCTCAACCGCGGACGTTGTCCCCTCACCGACGTGGCTGAACGGTTTACCGAGGACCGCAGCCCGGTCTCGGACATCTACCTCCCGGTCTGGCTCGCCCGCTGGAACAAGCAGATCTTCGGGTCGCTCTTTGTCCTCGGGGCCATTTTCGCGCTTTGGCAATGGTGGCGATCATAAACGCCAGCCCGGAATCCAAAAAGCCGACCCCAAAAAGGCGCCTTGATTGCCGCTTCCCAAGCCCTTTCAACGCCTCACATAATTGAATCAAATTAATATGAGTGTGTTCCGCTCATATTTGCGATTCTGGACTTGACAATCGGAGAGAATCTTCCTATCGTTAGCAATTGGAAGGTGAGAGTGCTAGCAACCCGCTGGCTCAACTGCTTGCTCCGACCTGCACTTGCGTTTCTTTGAAACTCCGGACGGCAGCCTTCGAAGCGCATTTTTCCAAAAAACCACTCAACCCCGCGCTCGGGACCAATCTTGGGCGTGTGTGAAGGAGAAGCGACACAATGGCAGCAACCTCTGTAGCAACAACGTTTATCCCCCTCCATGATCGCATTCTGGTCCGCCGCCTTGAAGAGGGCGAAACCGTTCGCGGCGGCATCATCATCCCCGACAGCGCCAAGGAAAAGCCCCAGGAGGGCGAAGTCATCTCCGTGGGCAAGGGCAAGTCGAACGACGAAGGAAAGGTTTTCCCGCTCGACGTGAAGGCTGGCGACAAGGTCCTCTTCGGCAAGTACTCCGGCACCGAGATCAAGCTCGACGGCGAAGAGTTCCTCATCATGCGTGAGGAAGAAGTCCTCGGCATCGTGAAGAAGTAGCTTCCCAGTGGTCAGTCAGCAGTGCTCAGTGGACAGCACGGCGCCGAATTTCCGCGCTACAGCCATTCCCGAACACTGAGTCCTGGCCACCAGCGACAGCTTACTGACAGTGAACACTGTTCACTGTCCACTGTTCACTGACAACTGAACTTAGGAGAAACAAGAAATGGCAAAACAGATTTTGCACGGTGAAGAATCCCGTCAGGCTATCCTGCGCGGCGTCAACACCCTCGCGGATGCAGTGAAGGCAACGCTTGGCCCCAAGGGCCGCAACGTGGTCATCGAGAAGAAGTTTGGCTCCCCCACCATCACCAAGGACGGCGTAACCGTCGCCAAGGAAATCGACCTCAAGGACCCGATGGAAAACGTCGGCGCCCAGTTGGTGCGTGAAGTTGCCTCCAAGACCTCCGATGTGGCCGGCGACGGCACCACCACCGCTACCGTTCTGGCGCAGTCCATCTTCCGCGAAGGCGTCAAGACCGTTGCAGCCGGCGCCAACCCGACGGCTCTCAAGCGCGGCATCGACAAGGCTGTCATTGCCGTCATCGGCACACGCGACAAGGACGGCAAGTGGACCGAGGGCGGAGCCCTTGGCAAGCTCTCCAAGCCGGTCAGCGAAGACACGGTTGCCCAGGTGGGCGCCATCTCCGCCAACGGCGACCAGGAGATCGGCGACATCATCGCACACGCCGTCAAGGTTGTGGGCAAGGACGGCGTCATCACCATCGAAGAGTCCAAGACCATGCACACCGGCCTCGAGACAGTCGACGGCATGCAGTTTGACCGCGGCTACCTCAGCCCCTACTTCGTTACCGACGCAGAGCGCCTCGAAGTGGTTCTGGAAGAGCCCTACATCCTGATCTACGAGAAGAAGATCAGCGCCATGAAGGACCTGCTTCCTCTGCTCGAGCAGGTTGCCCGCGGCGGCAAGCCCCTCCTGATCATCGCCGAAGACGTGGAAGGCGAGGCTCTGGCCACGCTGGTTGTCAACAAGCTGCGCGGCACCCTCAACGTGGCCGCGGTCAAGGCCCCCGGCTTTGGCGATCGCCGCAAGGCGATTCTGGGCGACATTGCCATCCTCACCGGCGGCAAGGCCATCACCGAAGACCTCGGCATCAAGCTGGAAGGCGTCAAGCTCGAGGACCTCGGCAAGGCCAAGCGCATCACCATCGACAAGGACAACACCACCATCGTTGACGGCGCCGGCAAGAGCACCGACATCGAAGGCCGCGTCAAGGAGATCCGTTCGCAGATCGAGAAGACCACCTCGGACTACGACAAGGAAAAGCTCCAGGAGCGCCTGGCCAAGCTGGTGGGCGGCGTTGCCATCATCAAGGTGGGCGCGGCAACCGAGACCGAGCTCAAGGAGAAGAAGGCTCGCGTCGAAGATGCCCTGCATGCCACCCGCGCGGCAGTCGAGGAAGGCATCGTCCCCGGCGGCGGCGTAGCCCTGGTTCGCGCCATTCCCGCTGTGGACGCGCTCATCAAGACGCTGGAAGGCGACGAGAAGATCGGCGCTCAGATTGTGCGCCGCTCGCTCGAAGAGCCCCTCCGCCAGATCGTTGCCAATGCCGGCGAAGAGGGCGCGGTTGTGGTGGCCAAGGTGCTCGAGTCCACCGACCAGCACTACGGCTACAACGCCCAGACCAGCACCTTCGAGGACCTGGTGAAGGCCGGCGTCATCGACCCCACCAAGGTCACGCGGACTGCCCTGCAGAACGCCGCTTCGATCGCCGGACTGCTTCTCACCACTGAAGCTCTGGTTGTCGAGATTCCTGAGCAGAAGGCTGCTCCGGCAGGCGGCGGACACGGCGGCGGTATGGACGGAATGTACTAACAACAGTAGTCAGTGAACAGTGGTCGGGGATCAGTAATGATCTGACCGCTGGACCTGATTCCTCCTCACAGGATGCAGTTGAATAGCAAAAGGCCTCCAGCTTTGGCTGGGGGCCTTTTGCGTTCCGGGTCCATTCTTCATTCTGGCAGCGCTATTCGAGAAGCCGACGCTTGCCTGCCGCGCAGGACAAACCGTTCGAGGGCCCGAAGGGACTGCTCACCGCAAATCAGTCACCCGCAACGGCGGGAGTGTGGATCACCGGACTTACGACACGGGGAGTCATGGACCGCATCCAACCGGCGGAGAGCCATGCCCTGGGTACGGAAAACTCCGACCAGCCGCAGTCCAGGCAAACCTTGATGTCGGGAGACGGGGTCATGGGCGGATAGCTAAGGGTTCGCGGGCTGTTGCGATAAAGCCGTATCTCTGCGGGAATCAATGAAACGGACTGCGACTGACATTTCGGACAAGCCATGGCACACCTCGAAAACAGAAGTACAGTAGACCAAAGTAACGCCGGAGAATTACAAAGACTCTAATCGGGTGAATGGCACTTGTTCAATCGCAAATTTGTGCCATCGCACGATTTTCGTAATTTCCTTTGGT
This sequence comes from uncultured Acidobacteriaceae bacterium, assembly GCA_903849645.1. Classification (GTDB taxonomy): domain Bacteria; phylum Acidobacteriota; class Terriglobia; order Terriglobales; family Acidobacteriaceae; genus Telmatobacter. Next base: position 72,029 of record CAINJJ010000050.1, read on the forward strand.
TTTCAAGCAATTCATTTTCATCACATCATAACCATTTGAATTTATGTAGTATTTCACTCGATCGTTCGCCGCTGCCTGAGGGCGAAAACAGCAATGACCTTCGTATCAGCCGACTCCATCTTCCCGCTGATCCGCATCTCGATAATGCAGAAAAGGGGCCCGCAAGGAGCCCCTCTTTCCGGAGTTCACAGAACTGTTCCTAGTACGTGATGTGAATCCCCATGGTGAAGGCTCTGGCGCCGCCAATGGTGCCGGTGGCCGAGCCAAAATTGGCCGCATTGTTGGGGCAGCCCTTGGTGGCGCTGATGGCATAAACCGCGGAGCAGGTCCCGGTGCCGACCGGGATCGTCGTCTCAAGCCGTGTCAACTTTCCGGTTCCTTTGGAATAGGGAAGCTGATCCAGGTTGGCTCTTGTGCTTTCCTGGTCGGTGGCGAGAGGGCTGCTTACAAGCTGACCGTAGTTGATATAGAACGACCCCGGCGTGCAGTTGTAGTAGTTATCGATCGAAGCCGATGTCGCTGTGTTGGAGCAGGCATAGGGCTGCCGAATCTGCGCCTGATCCTGCGGCACGTCAAGGCTCGTCGTGTTGGTCACATTGAATGCATTCAGCTCATACTGAACCGATATCTTCTCGGAGACGTGGAAGCTCTTTCGTACAGAGAGATCAAGCCGCTTTTGCATTGCCTGACGGAAGATATTCCGCTGCCCCTTGTTGAATGCGGTCTCGTAGATATCCTGCGGGTCGCTTCCGGTCGATACCGGAACCCCCGAGTCCCCCGGAGTGACGTAGTGGATCGCAATCTGGCTGGGGTCAAGCGAAGGAAGGTAGCTGCCCCCCGTCCCGCGAAACGCACCCTTGTTCCCGGTGAGCGCGGATTTCGGATGCTGGGGGTCTTTGATGCCCAGCACAGGGTTCATCAGGTTCGGATAATCGCCAAAATTCAGGCTCCCGACCGAGCCATAGAACTCATAGAGCGAGAACGGCTCGCCACTCTGGAGTATCCCCTGGCCGGTGAGGTGCCAGTCGTTGGCGACGTAGGAGGCCAGCGAGTGCGCCTTTGCGGTGTTGGGAACCTCAAACTGGAAGTTGGTGCTGAAGACGTGCGTGCGATCAAAGTCCGATGAGGACCAGGAGTCGCGCAACTTCTTGGGGTCGTCTCCCGTGAAGAACAAGCCGATGTCGCTCTGCTCATCCAAGGCGTGACTCCACGTGTAGCTCGCTCCCGCCTGCACATGATGCGACAGCCGCTTTTCAACATGCGCCTCAAGCGCGTCATAGGCTGAGACGCCTGCCGCCTTGAAGTTCGCGGCATTGGGATTGTAGCCAATGTAGGGAGCCCTGAAGTCCGTGTTGCCGCCGTCGTAGGTGTTCCATTTCTCGCCGGCGATGGGCGTATAGGCGTCGACGTTGAAGCCAAGGATGGGATCGTAATAGTTGTAGAGATTGTTCTGATTGAGCACCTGGAAGCCGTAAGTGGCCTTCTCACCCCAGATCGGACTGCCTGGTGTTGCGATGCCCGGTTCATTCAGAGGGAGCGGCAACACCGAATGCCGTCCCCGATTGCCGGTGTAGCCGAGCGAAACCGCAATCGTATCCGTCGGCTGCCACTGCACGTTCAGCGTGTAGTTCATGGTGTACGGCAGGACGTTGTTCTTGTCATAGGCCCCGAAGTTCAAGGTCGGCGAGCAGGCCGTATAGTCCAGTGACTGGTTGTCAAATCCATCGCAGTTCTGGAACCCGTAGATCGGGTCCGTTCCCGTCATCACGTTAAGCTGGTTTTGCAGCGCCTGCTTCACGCTTCCAGGGTCAGAGTTCGGAGGAATATACGTTCCACCTGCCTTCGCTGTATAGAGGCCCGTGCCCATTGGGTTGGAGAGGGAAAGCGAACCTCCGCTTCCAATGCCATAACCCACCAGCGGAGCCGACTCCGTCACTCCGAATGGGCCGCCGATGTCGCCGCCCGCGGGCTGGGAAAGATAGGTAAACAACTCGCCCCGATCGTAGTAGATTCCGCCTCCGCCGCGAATCACGAGATTGCCGTGTTGGGACTTGGGCGACCATGCAAAACCGATGCGCGGCGAGATGCCCCACTGCCGCCCCTTCAGCGTGGAATCACTCACTCCGGCTGTCGCGTGGTTTTTGTTGTTGCCGGCGACCTCAAACCCGGCGTTGTTGACCGTGAAGCCAAGAGTCGTATCTCCCTTAACGTCATAGAGCGCTGGATTGAAGTTGAACATGTTGCCGTACTTTTCAGTCAGCCCGCCATGGTAGTCGTAGCGAACGCCCGCGGTGATGCTGAGGTTCGGCAGCGCCTGCCATTTGTCCTGCACATACCCGGAGAGTTCGTTGGAGCGGTAGTACCGGTCCGCATTATTGCGGCCGGTCTGGGGGTCGATGCTCTCGATCACATCGGCGCTTCGGACCCTGCCCTGAAGAAAGTTGTCAAACGAATTGACCACCATCTGGATGTTGCCATCGCGATTGTTGATGATGTTCAGTTGTGTGTAGCTGTAGCCGCCTCCCGCGACGATTGTGTGCTGACCCATGGTGAAGATCACGTTCGAGGAGGGATTGAGGCGGTTTTGATAATACCCCATGTCGGTGAATGAGCTCGCTGGCCCAAGCGCAAGGGCCGGGGAATACTGCGAGCTGTCGCCAAAACTCTTGATCGTGATTCCTGGAAGGCCCGCATTAAAGTACGCCGGGGAAGACGCATCCTGCACATAGCCCCCGCCAACGCCAAAGTTCCCGCCAGGAGCTGTCTGCTTGAAGAGGCTGTACGAGCCCATCCGGACAAACCCCAGCCGTTGCTCCCAGTTGAGTCGCGATCCAATCGAAATCGTGTTGTCGATGGCCGCAACCTGCGATCCGTTCTTCTGCGTCACAGGAAAACCCGCCGTCTGCGAGTAACCATAAGGCTTCGTGACCGGCGCATCCTGGTAAAAGTACTTGACTGACAGCCTGTCCCTCTTGCTCACGTCGTAGTCCAGAGAAAGCGTGGCCTGATTCGACGTGAGAACCGAGGTGCCGATCAGGTTCACATTGGGAACCCCATATTGGTACGCGCCATTGCTCTGCGCCGACGGGATGAGGTACTGTCCGTTGGGCAGCTTGGCGTTCAACAGCGCCGCCGCGATGGAGTTGACACTCGTCGCGCATTGCGTCGGGTCTGAACAGCCCCAGAGCGCATCCGCTGCCAGCAACCCTGCCTGCGAGCGGTCATCTGTCAGGCCCGATGGCACGGTCATCTGCGAAAGGCCGGTCCCCTGGTCCGAATTTGACCGGTGCTGATAGGCGGCAAAAAGAAACAGCTTGTCCCTGAGCAGGGGCCCACCCGCCGTAAATCCCGTTGACCAGCGATTGATGTACGGGTTGACCATCGAGTGAGGGAAGACTCCGACTCCTTGCTGAGCCAGTTGATACGACTGGTTGAAGAAAAATGGCGAGGAGTTAAGACTGTTGTTGGCGTAGCTGCCGTAGACCTGGCCGTGCCACTGATTCGTGCCAGTGGAAGTATTGACGTCGATTTGCGCGCCGCTGGTGGCGCCCTGCTGGGCGTCGTACATCGATGCGTTCACGCGCAATTCCTGCATGAATTCAGGAGGAGGCGAGGGCAGGCTGTTGCCGTTGGATCCGTACACTGAAGTGCCCACCGAAAAGCTGCCGCCGGCCGTCGCGGCGCTGCCGATATTGAAGTTGTAACGCTGCGAAGTCGAACCGCTGGAACTCTTGCCGTTGAAAAGGTTGGTGGCGTCAACGCCGTTTACCTGGAAGGTGTTGGATGTGTCACGCTGTCCGTTGGCCCAGATTGGCTGGTTGCCCAGCCCCGAGTTGGAATCCAGGTTGGAGAGCAACTCCGCGTTCACGCCCGGCGTCAGCACAGCAACCTGGGTAAAGCTCCCTGTGGCAAGCGGGGTCAAATCAATCTGCGCCGCGTCCAGCGTATAACCGTTTGTGGCGTCCGTGGCATTCAGCAGCGGCGTTCCTGTCACCAGCACCGACTCCGTAGCCTTGCCCACCTTGAGCGTGGCATTGACAGTGGTGGCGCGCGCCTCATGAATCGGAATTGAAGTCAACTGGGTGACCTCGAAGCCCTCGCGAAACACCTTCACCACATACGTTCCGATGGGAAGATTGAAGATCTGGAAGAAGCCCGTCCCCGGCGTCGTCGTCGTGGCGCTCACATTGATCGCGGAGTTGGTTGCCGTCACCGTGGCGCCGGCAACCGCCGCTCCCGATGGATCAACCACCGTGCCGTTCAGCGAACCAAGCGTCTGCTGCGCCATGCCGGATTGACTGCACATCACCATGGCCACCAGAAACAGCAGGCCCTTTGCGATACTCCTCCAGGAAGATCGAGTCATATTCTCCTCACAGAATGTTGATGGAACGTTTCGAGATTGCGGGGGGGGCCTGCGGGGATGCATTGGCCCAGTTTCATGATTGTGGGAATCAACCGGAATGGACTCCAGGGTTGATCAATTCCTCACCTTCAAGTTTGTCCTATCCTGACCATTATCCAAAGCGGAAAATGCTAATTCGCAACGGCTTTGACGCGATGAAATGTGGAAAACGTGGTCATTATCGAGCAACCAGGCAGGGGTCCTCGATGGCGAGTTTGAGCGTTCTGTACGGAAAGTGTACTCTCGGCTCCTCGAAGGCTTGATTGGGACAATGCAGGTTGCTCTTGTCACGGGAAAGAGTCAGCGCCCGCTAGCCTTCCCCAACTCAATGCGCAGCCCCGCGCGGAACCCAAACGGCAGGCTGGTGAAGCCGATGGGTGCGATATGCCGGTTCCCTGTCAAGTTGTCAGCCTGTCCATACGCCTCAAGCCAGGAGAGCAGCCGGTAGCTGCCGCCCAGGTCAACCCGCGCGTAGCCGGGGTCCAGATTGCGGTTGGGCAGCAAGAGGGAGTTGCCGCCGTTCAGGTCATAGCCGGCCAGAAAATCCGAGTCGTCGGACCGGCTGGCAAAAGCCGCCGTCCCCAGCGCCGTCATCCTCTGATGAGAATAGCTTCCGCTGATGAAGCCGGAATGCGGGGCGCGGCGGAACGGACGCGCGCCCTTGAGCGGCGAGTACACGCCGATGGGGATGCCGTTGAAGGTCGGCACCGGGCCCAGCAGTGCCACGTCGTCGTTGCTGAAGGACCTCTGCACGACCGCGTCCAGATAGGTGTAGCCACCGCGGACAAAGATGCTGCGCCCGATGCCGCTCTCAACCGTGGTCTCAACGCCCAGAGCCCGATAAGCCTGGGTGTTGAGGCTCTGCTCGTAGGCCCCGTTGGCGGCGAGAAACTGCTCAAGCTGCGCCTGTTGTGCGGGCGTCAGATTGGGCAGCAACTGGGGAATCAGGTCCAGACCCACATATTCGATCTGCCGCCCGTATTCGTTGTGAAAGAAGCTGGAGCGCAGCACGACCCGCTGCGCAAAGAGAGCCTGTTCCACTCCACCCTCATAGGTGCGTGTTGCCGGCGCAGCCAGCGGGGCGATGTGCAGCTGCTGAACCGTCCCCTGCCCGCCGTTGGACTCAAGAAAGTTGTAGAGAGAGTAAAACTGGTCGGTCAGAGAAGGCTCGCGTACCGCATCTCCAAAGTTGAATAACAGGCGTGTGCCGCCAAACACCCCTGGGCGCGGGCGCAAGGCATAGAAGGAAAAACCTGCCCGCGGCGAGGTCTGCGCGCCAAACAGAGAATAGTGCTCCAGGTTCCCGCCCAGCGTATAGAAGAAACGATTTTTGAAATCCCCATGAACCGCCGCCCGGTAATCGTAGTTCGCTCGCTTGACCGGCGTGTAATACGCGCTGCCGGGCTCCGAACCGCGCTCATCCTCATATTGAAAGCCAATCAGCGCGGTAAGGTGCGGCGTGAAACGATAGTCGCCCTGGTAGCTGAACTGATCCCGGTTTGACACCAACTGATGGCCCTGCGGATAAGCTCCCGCGAAATCCAGCAGCGCGCGCCCGGTGACCGAGTAGCCATTGGCCCCCTTGATCGTCACCATATCGCCAAAGCTATCGCCATAGGCGTCAAAAACCCCGGCGCCGCTCTGTTCCCACAGATGATATTGCTCGCGCTTGCGGGCCAGCCCATAGCGGAATGAGTTGTGCAGCGCCGGGCTGGTCTGGTTGTCGACCGATGCGGACAGGAACAGGTTCTGGTCCTTCTCCGTCGCATTGTCGGCAACGTGATAGAAGTCCCAGCTGTTCGGCACCCCGGTTGCGTCGAACCCGTAGTGAACCGACGCCCGCAACTGCGTCTGCCCGGTCGGCTGCCAGCCAAAGTTCGCCGCGCCCGTTCCCAGGTGGTATTCGTCCCGCGGGAGGTCGTTGGCAGACTGGAGCCAGCTCACCGCGCCCAGGTAATCCAGCTTGCTCCGCGCCCCGGCCACTTCAAGCTGCTCGCGCGAAGTCGAAAAACTGCCCCCCTCCCCCCGGAAAAGGAAAGAAGGGAAACTCGTGGTGCCGTGCGGTGTGGTCAGACTCACAACCCCGCTGGCCGCATCCGCGCCGTAGAGGCTGGAGTTGGCGCCGCGATACACCTCCGCCCGCTCCACCGCCGTGGTAGACAGGGGGCCAAAGTCAAACCGGCCGCCCAGGTCGCCCAGGCTCACGCCGTCCAGCAGCACCTTGTTCGAGTCCGAACCGCCGCCCCGCACAAACAGTGAACTTTGCGCTCCAAGCTGGCCGGTCTGCACCACAAACGTACCCGGCATCAGCCGCAGTGAATCCACAAGATCAATGCGCAACGCCAGATCGACCGGACTCAAAACGCTGGTTGCGGCCCCGGTCTGCGGCTGCGGCGTCGGCGTTCCGGTGTCGGTCACCACGATCGACTCGCGGGCCCACTCCGGCTCCAGCACCAGGCTGCGCTCCACCGAGTCCAGCCTTCCCGCGTAAAAGCCGGGCGTCTCCAACTGCCGGAAGCTCCTGGCGGAAACCACCAGGAAAAATCGCCCTTCCGCCCCGGAGAGAAGCTGAAAGCTGCCGTCCGCTCCAGAAATCGTGGCGCCCACCACTTTGCCATCGCTGATCAACGCAACGTTCGCGCCAGCCACCTTGGCGCCTGAAGCGTCTGAAACAACGCCGTGAATCGACGCCGCCATGCAAAATTGAACGGTTCCAGATAAAAGGAGAGCCGAAGAAACGCCGAGGAATCGACGTAGTTTGGATCGCAACCGGGTAAAGACAGGCATCATGGCTCCTTCGTTCCCCTCGGAACGCAAGCGGGGTTTGGCGCCGAGGACCGGTCTCCTGACTTGCGCTATTTCCAGCCACCTTCCCACAGACTATCCCGAAGGGCGCAGTCCGCAGTGGTTGTTCCGAGGACTCCGCGCGAAGCGGAATCACTCAGGCTGGTTCCCTGCCCTGCCCGATACGACGGGCCAAGCAGCAGAGGCGCTCACAGTTGCGGGGCAGTGGCGGAGTTTCACCGCCTTCCCGAGCATCCTGGCGATTGCCGAAATAGATCCGCTGCCCATCAACGCCGCAGCGAAAAACTACATGGAACAGTTTTCCATGTCATCAACATTTATAGCCGCAAGGAATCTGCCAAGTCAAAGGAAGGAGGGCAACGTGAAAAGGGAGAAGGGCCAAAACTAGCAGTTGATTCAATAGTATGGTGACCCCGGGAAGACTCGAACTTCCGACACGCAGTTTAGGAAACTGCTGCTCTATCCACCTGAGCTACGGGGCCATCCTTTATAATCAACAAGTTACAGAATATGCTTGACCCCACAAACCCCACAAAGCGTAGAACGGTTTCATTCTGGCTGAACGCATCGTGGATGTTGAGAGTGGGGTAACGCATGTCACCAAGATACCAGCGTGGGAGCCTTCGGCGCGAGAAGCGCGCCGGCGGAGACAAATGGGTTTGGCGCTACCGGTTGACCGGGGTGATGAAACAGGAGGCATATCCAGTCGCCGACTTCAAGACGAAGTCGGTGATGTGGAAGCATCTCGAGCCGTCGATCCGGGTACTCAATGGCCAGGCTGAGAAGCCAGTTCATGTGGCGCCAACCATGGGCGACGTCATGAAGAAGTACATCGACCAGGAGCTGCCGAAGCTGGCTGCTTCCACGAGGAACACACAGGGAGGTCAGCTTCGGCTCCACATCGAGCCGCGGTGGGGAAACAAGCCACTCGCGGATATCGAGCCTGGAGAAGTCGAGGAGTGGGTATCGACGATCAAGCAGGTGAACACTGGTGAGGACATGTCCCAGACCTCCAGGAGCCACATTGTCATCCTGATGCGCCGGCTATTCAAGCTTACGACCGCGATCAGCCAAATTCCAAGGAAAGCTATTCCGGACGGCGGTTCCGCGATCAAGCCTAAGAATTTCGGTGTGAACGGGATCAATAGCAGCAACCGGCAAGTATTTCTCGGCATGACCTTTTCGGTAAATTGGGATACAGCGGCGCCCCCCAAATTTCCGCAGGGATTCCCAACTGACGGAAGGTTGTTCCCAGATGACGTGATCGGCGGCGCTAAGGAGCGGAATGCTCCTGGAAACTCGCTTGATGTGTACAACTACAGTTCAACCAAAAATGCGTGGGCATCAACGAGAAGGGCCATGGTTACGACGTATATTCCAGTTAACAATGCGGGGGGAACATGTCCAAAATAAACAACGTAGCTCGAAACGTCGTGGTATTGATGGCCGTCTTGAACTCAGTCGCTTTTGGACAGAATTGCAAATTGTCGGGTACCACGGATTGGAATCCTTCACTTCGAAGTGTACTTGCCGATTGCTCATTCACGCTACCGTCGCCAGATGGGCAGCTTAGATTGAATGTTACCGCATCGGGTGTAATGTCGCTCTGGAAGAATACGGAGGCGAAGAAAGCCTGGCGCGGTCCTAAACTGCAACCGCCTGCGATGGTCTCCTGGTCGCCAAAGTCAGATACTTTCTTCGTCAACGACGGCGAGGGTTCTGGAATGTCAAGCGTTTTTAGAGTATTTAGAGTCAACGGAATTCAGGTTATGGAAGATGACTCTATTGAACGGGCAGCAGTAGCCCTTTACCGTCGCCGAACACATTGCACTAGGTCGTCAGCTGATCCTAACGTTTGGGGCTTTGGCTGGGGAATGAACGGAGACAGTATCCTCCTGTTCGTTCAGCCAACGGTGGATGAGCCATGCGGGCCTTCCGGAAACTTTATAGGATTAATTGTGCAGACCTCAGATGGCAAGATTGTGGAGACAATCCCAGAAGTGCAGATGAAAAAGAGATTCGATTCACTATTGCCACCTGAAATGTTCAGCAAGTGAGCCAGAGGCACCGAACTGTGTGACATATAACGGCGAGTACCTGCGATACAGCAATGGCGCGCAGACGTACTTCAGTGTCAACTAAGCGTACAAGCAGAATTCGCAGAGCTGCCCAGGGCCCGCGCGTGCAGTCGTTCTCGACTGAAGTAGCCGCTGGCGCCACAACCTCACTCACCTGGACGGCTCCACGCCCCGGCACTTACCTGATTGAATCGGGCACGCATCCTTCCATCCAGGGCCCCATGGGGCTCTATGGAATCCTCGTGGTCACAGCTGCTCCAGCCGGCCCGGTGGCGGGTACAGCCTACTCCGGTGTGAGCTACAACGCGGAAGTGCCGCTGATCTTTGGTGAAATCGACCCGGTACAGAACAACGCAGTCAGCGCCGCGGTAAACCACGTGGGGTTCAGCGAGACTGCGGTCTGGTCAGGCCAGCCAAACGGCTGTGGAAACCCTTCTTCGGCCAATTACCAGACATGTTATCCACCCGCGGTGAACTACACCCCGCTTTACTACACAATCAACGGCGTGGCCTTTGACAAGACACATCCGTCTGCATCGCTGTTCTCGGCAACGCCGACAACCGTGACTGCAGGCAGCAACCTCCTTGTGCGGCTGGTCAACGCAGGACTGCGCATGCATGTGCCTTCAATCGTTGGCTCGCAAACAAGCGTTGGCTCGCAAACTGGAGGGACCACGCCAATACCGGGCTTTTCGCTCATCGCGGAAGATGGCAACCCGCTTCCCGGCTCCGCCCGTGTGCAAAACGAAGTGTTCATGGCCGCCGGCAAGACCTATGACGTGATGGTGAATGCGCCAGGAGGCGGCGCCGCGGCTCTGCCCGTATATGACCGCGAACTCAGCCTTTCCGGGAATGCGATCTCCCGCGATGCCGGTATGCTGGCCTACATCAATATCAACGGCGCAGCAGCACCCCATAACGCTTCCGTGACAGCAGCCAATCCGGACACATATAACTCACTTCTAGCAGGTAAGCCGCTGACGGTTGCGGATCCGGCGAAGGGGGTTATCGCAAATGACATCAACGTCTATGGCGTCACCCTTCTCACTACGCCCTCGAACGGGACGGTGCTACTGAATTCCGACGGCACCTTCACCTATACGCCGAGCGGCATGACCGTAACTGACTCTTTTTCCTATTGCGCAAACGGCACCGTCACAAGCACGGGTTGTTCGTCGGGCTTGACCGCTACCGTCACGTTGGGTGCAGCGCCCCTCGAGGCCGGCAGCGGCATCACAGTGGCTCCTATCTCATACACTGCTAACACAGCAACCTATCTCAAGATCAACTCCCCCGGCGTGTTGTCGGTGGACAAGGATGCGCTGGGCTATCCGCTTACGGTGAACGCGGCGAGCGTGACCGCAGGGTCGGGTCTCACCCTTGCCGTGGATGGCAGCGGCGGGTTTGTTGCGTCAGTTTCCACGGCGGGCACCTACACCTTCACTTACAAGGCCCAGAACTCGCAGGGCACTCTCAGCGCCACGGCAGCGACTGTAACGTTGATCTTCCCGGCGGGCTCCGGCCTGAAGGTATCGGTGGTGGATGGAAACGACAAGACAACCCCAATCACCGATTACCGCTGGATCATCGAGGAAGACCGCACCTTCTTCATAGACCCCACGAAGACCACGAATAATGGCGGGACAGCGATTGTTCCCACTTTCGGCACCAACTTCCACACCAGCTATATGCCGATGATAGCTACGGGCTGTGTAGGCACCATCTCCTGCCAACAGGGCCAGTCCATCGGGGGTGTAGGGGTGGTGTGCGACCAGGGGAATGGCGTTTGCAGGACGAGCGCAACGCAGGAAACAGCTGTCGACCCAGGCCAGGTACACCTGGACCCGACCAAACGCTACTACATCTCCATATTGCCTGGCGATGCAGCCAATCCCTTCCAGACCTCAAACCAGACTGGGGCCTGCTCTGCCGGCACGCCAGGGGCCACAAATTGCGGTCACGGCATGGGAGGCGCGCCCATTGCAGCCGGTCAGACCGCGGTGACTGTGCTTGCACAGCCCACACCGTTCCCGCCCTCCAAGCTGTCAGTCTTTGTCTTTGAAGACGACTTCCCGCTCAACGGCGAGCAGGATGGAGGCGGCGGCATCGATGTGCTCTCGCCCAATGAACCTGGCCTGGGGCAGTTCAACATCACCATCATGGACGATGCCGGAGGTCCTGGCGACCCCACCGGGCAGGTGGACTACGACATGTTCAATCAACCCCTCTCGAACAGCCTGGCCGGCACCAAAGACCCGGTTACCGGAATTGACGCCTGCCCCATATCACCGGAATCGCGCATCGGGAAGAGCGACCCCACCCAAACTGGAATCACAGGCACGATTGTTACCTGCCCGAAGTACGAGTCGGATGGCACAACACTGTCTCCCCTGGCTGGACAGGCTGTCGTGGCGAACCTTATGCCAGGCAGGTACGGGGTCATCGCAACTCCAGGCGCGGACCGGATTGCCCGCGGCGAAGAGTGGCTACAGACCAATACCCTCGATGGCCAGAAGGCGCATGACTCGTTCCTGCGCATCGGGGAGCCGAGTTTCTTCCAGGAGTATGGGCCGGCTGGTTACCACGTCTCCATCGGCTTTGCCAACCCCGCCATCATCAACGCCCGGAAGGCGAGCGTGTGCAACGGCACCAACATCAACATCACCGGAACAAATTGCACCAATACCGTCACGGGCATCGTAACCACGGAGCGCATGAGCCGGACTCCGGATGAGAGGCTTTACAGCAGCGGTTCGCGCGACAGCTTCGCCTTCACCCAGTGCTATGTCAGCTTCGGCGATCCGGACGGGGAAGACTTCGCGTTTACCAAGTGCAACGCTGATGGCACCTTTACGCTCACCGGCCTGCCTGACGGAGATTGGCGGATCACCACCTTCGATCAGTGGAACGACCAACTGGTTGACGGCCTCTCTACGCCGGTTCGGCTGGCCGGCGGGGCAACGGTGCACTTCGACTCCAAACCAGGAGGCTTGGGCGACATCGCCGCGAATCAGTGGCAAGCCAACTTCATGACCCGCACATTCCTCGACACCAACGGCGACGGCATCTCACAGAAGAATGAGGACGGGCTTGCGCTGGTGAAGACCAACGTCCGCTTCCGCGATGGCAGCTTCTCCAATCGCAACAACACTGATCTGAATGGATATGCAGCGTTCAACGAAGAGTTCCCGCTGTTCAGCTGGTATGTCATTGAGACCGATGTAACCCGCTACAAGAACACTGGAACCCATGTTGTTTACGATGCAGGCGGCCCGGCCGACGGCACGCCCTGCGGAGGAACCACCGGCGCTGCGCCATGCTCAGCGACAGCCGCCATCTCCAAGAACATGGCCAACACAGTGGAGCAGGTCCCTCTCCCTGCAACCCTGCGCGTCCCCGGGGCCGTCTATTGCGACAACGCGGACTGCAATGGCTTCTCAATCGCGACTGGGCCTGAAGCTGGCGGCTCCAGCGGCCCAATCACTGGTCTCTCCACCGGCCGCATCGACCCTCCCTGGGTATTGACCGAAGGCTGGCAAGGCTACAGCGGGCAGAACAACTTCCTTGAGTTCGGCAAGAAGCCTTACGCCTCAGGTGAGAACGGCGGCATCCGCGGCCACGTGGTTTACTCCTCCACGCGTCCGTTCGACGATCCGCAGTTCAACACGCAAAACACCTGGGAGCCGCTGGTCCCTAATGTCACCATCAATCTCTACCAGGAAAGCACGGCGCCGGACGGCAGCCAGGCGCTCACGCTGGTTGACACCACCAAGACCAGCAGCTTTGATGACTGGGCGCAGGGCTTCCGGTCAGATGGCGTACCCAACATGAACTGCCCCGGCCAGACGACCACGGACCTGTTCTACTTCTCGCTGTATAACCAGCCGAGCTGGCTCGATGTTTACAACAACGGCGGGACTCCGGCGCACACCATCCCGTACAACTCCCAGTTCAAGTGCTATGACGGCATGCATAACTGGAACCAGTTGCAACCGGCTCCCTATGACGGGATGTACCAGTTCCCCAGTGTCACCGCGCTGAATCCAACCACTGGAAAGCCGGCAGGGACAAACTGCACGGCGTGCATACCCAATCCTGACACCACCGACCCCTACCGCTCCGGACTTCCCATGCTGCCCGATGGCAAGTACGTCGTGGAAGTCGTGGTGCCTCCGGGTTATCAACTGGTTAAGGAAGAAGACAAGAACATTCTTATCGGCGACAACTTCATCGCGCCGGTTACGGTGGAATTCCCCGGCTTGGGAGGCTCGGTCTTCATCTTGCCCGACCAGGCCGCCATCGGCTCCACGTACAATGCCAACAGTGCACAGAACCCGACGCAAAGCCTGGGCAGGGATCCGAGTCTGGAAAGCCATGAGGGTGATACCCCGACGGTGGACACCTTCTGGCCCTGTGTCGGTGAACTGCGCACAGTGCCTGACTTTATCAGCCTATTCCCCGGCTCGAAGGAAGTGGCTCCGTTTGCCGGCGCCTCACGCCATCTCTGCGACCGCAAGGAAGTAACACTCGACGACCAGACATCGTCGCAGGCGGAGTTCTTCATCTGGACAGAGACACCCGCTGCGGCCCACTTCACCGGCGTCATCACAGACGACTTCACATCAGAGTTCGATCCCTTCTCTCCGCAGTTCGGTGAGAAATTTGCTCCCCCCGACCTGCCTGTATCCATCAAGGATTGGCAAGGGAACGAGATTTCGCGAGTCTATGCCGACCATTGGGGATCTTACAATGGTCTGACCTATTCAACGTGGGAGGTGAACCCGCCGAACCCGACTGGATACTCGCCCACAATGATGGTCACCTGCATGAATGATCCGGGCACGGGGACCGCTCCTGACCCACTGTTCAATCCGCAGTACAGCAACTTCTGCTACGAAATCCCGTTCATGCCTGGGCAAACCCAGTACATGGACACGCCGGTTACGCCGACTTCCGCGTTTGCCGGCGCAGGATACAACAACCCAGACTGCTCATACCCTGTAGCCACTCCAGCCATCAGTGAAGTGGACGGTGACGGAGTTGGACCCTGGGTAAGTGCGGCGGGACACGCCATCACAATCACTGCCCTTGGCGACCAGTATGTACCCAACAACGCATATTCGGGCCCATCCGCGACTACGGCTCCCTACAACCAGAAGACCATCCTGCGTCACTATGGATTTGGCGGCACAAAGGGAACCGTAATCATTGGCGGAGTCAGCGTAACCGCGGCCAACATTACAACCTGGAACGACACCACCATCGTTGCCAATGTGCCGAGCACCGTTCCCAACTGCACCCTTCAGCAGCAGACGCAATACGGCGGCTCTGCGGCCAAGTGCGGTCAACTCGTTATCACCGCCGCGAATGGCAGGCAATCGATTGACTCGATCACCGTCACCATCGGCGGCAAAGCTCCCACGCACGTTGCCGCCTCGGCATCGATCCAAAGTGCGATCGACGGGGCAGCGCCAGGCGATCTGATCATTGTTGACCCGACATGCACCGGCGCCACAGGACCAGTTGCATGCACTACCGCCGGCGCCACGAAGTCGAATGCGACCCACCAGGAGCTGGTGCTGATGTGGAAGCCGGTCCGACTGCAAGGTGTCGGCGCCGCCTCCAGCATCATCAATGCCAACACGCATCCCGCTGGCAAGATCCAGATCTGGCGGCAGAAGGTCAATTGCCTCTTCGGATTGGCGCTCAATGGAACCCCCTCCACAGGGACGACCGGCGCAAACCCATATGACCCGACAGGAACCTTATCCTGCGGACCCGGTCTGGCAAACTTCAAGCCCTTCGATGGAGTTAACCCCCAGGTTGACCGCCTGCCTCTGGAAGCAACGGTGGGCTGGGACGCAACTCTCAACGGCAACCTCGCCGAGCTGCTCCAGGAACCGACCCTCATGGGCGCACTGGAAGGCGCAGCCATCACCGTGCTTTCCAAGGGTGTCAACTTCACATCCAATCCATTCGCAGCCGACACCTTCCCAGCCGGCACCACGCTCCTGACAGCAAGCAATTGTGGAACCGCTGCGGGACCCAATCCGTTCCCAAGCAACTTCTGGTGCAATCCGTCCCGCATTAACGGCTTGGGAATCACCAATAGCTCACAAGGCGGCGGCGGCATCTTCGTTCACGCCTGGGGCCATAACCTGGAGATCTCAAACAACCGGGTTTACAACAACGCTGGAACGCTGTCGGGCGGCATCAATGTTGGCCAGGGCGAGTTCCCGCCTGCCTACCTAGGCGGCGCTGCAAACGTGGCGCTTAATGCCGCTCCGGGCTCCTGCCAATCCAGCACCGTGACGGGCCTTGTGCTGCCCTACTGCCACAACATGAATGTCAACATTCACAACAACGCGGTGGTGGGCAACTCGTCCACAGGCGACGAATTGTTCTCGGCCACTCCGGCCGGAGCCGGCGGTGTCAGCTTCTGCACCGGCGCCGACTACTACAAGTTCAATTACAACTGGGTCTGTGGCAACTTGAGCACGGGTGATGGCGGCGGTCTTGGCCACCTTGGGTTCATTTACAACGGCGACATCGAGCACAACACCTTCCTGTTCAATCAGGCCACGAATCCAACCATTCCTACCAATGGTGGCGGCGTCCTGATTATGGGCGCGCCAGACGTAGATCCACCCTGCTCGGCACTCAATGATGCAGACTGCGTCGGCGCTCCGAACTTGATCGGACCGAGCGACGGCAGCGGTCCGGGGCTGGTGATCAACGCCAACCTGATCATGGGCAACGCAGCGGACAGTGGCAGCGGCGGTGGCCTGCGCCTGCAGAACATCAACGGCTCTGACGTGGTGAGCTTCCCGACCACGCCGGCGCGGTGGAACTCGGTGACGGTCACCAACAACTGCGCGCAATCATTGTAGGCAGCAGCACAGGATGCTCCTGCTGCTGGATGGCGGCAAGCCGTTTGCGCGCGTGGGCGGCGGCGGGTTGGTCAGGGTAGTCGTGAAGGATCTGCTCGTAGACCTGTTTGGCCTGGTGGCCGAGCTTCTCGTCGCATTCGGCGAGGCGCAACAATGCTTTTGCCCGCACCTCGCGCGGTGTTGAGTTATCCGCCGCAATCTTCTCGTAAATCTCCATCGCCGACTTGAGATCGCCATCCGCATCTTCCTTCTCGATCCCCGCCTGCAGCCGCACGCCGGCCGCGACCGGGGCGGACTGAGCAAACAAAGGCCGAACTCCGATGGCGAAGAAGGGATCCGCCAGGAGATAGATCATGGCCGCGAATACGGCCCGCCTCAGCAATGGGCTATGGGCAGCGCCGCCAGCCGGGCCGGCATGACCGGTCCTGGTCACTTCCATTCCGTCTGCTTCAATTTGAGTCGTGTTCATCAGACGTCTCGGCGACGCGTCAGGCTATGGTCGCACTGTGCATGTCATTTCTTTGCGGGGGGCTCGAAGTTTTCGAGAGCCCAGATATCGTAGTTGTTGTACTGCATGGTTAGAGTAAGAACCTTGTGTCCGTCGGGGCTAAAGAACAGACCACCCCACTCCTCTTTGGTTGGAAAATCGCCCACTCTCTCGGGCTCTCCTCCGGTGACCCGGACGCGAAACAGAGCGTGCTTTCCCTCGGAGTCAAAGGAGTGAAATAGAACCCAGTGGCAGTCTGGAGTGATTTCGAAATGGCCGCCGGGGAGGATGCCGGAAACCAGAGTCTTCCATTCTCCCTCTGGAAGCGACCGGGCGAGCAGGTCGTGTTCGAGGATTCTCACGATCCAGTGGCCATCCATGGAAGGCCTTTCCTGCCCTCCCTCTCCTTCTGAATGCAATGGAAGGTCAATCACGGTCTCTTGATGGCTATCTCTCTCCCATCGGCTTATAGGGGGGATTCCTAGAAAAGGGACGCCACTTGAGAGGTAGAAGGTCCGGTCATCCTCGCTGGTTCGGAGAATGTACCTTGGTCCTGGGAATGTTTCAAGGCGCTCCATGACGCCAGAGTCCGCGGATATCTCATTCAAGTCTGTGGACCATCGTCCATCATTGAAGGTTTCGCTGGCGCACAAGACCGCAGGATGTTGAAACTCAAATCGGCAGCTCTCGTTATTCGTTTGCGAATGAAAGAGAATGCGCTGCTGCCCAGTGCTGAGATCCTGCAGGATGAGAACTCGTTTGGCCGGGTCTTCATCCCCGGCCACGTAGGCAATCTTCCGGCCATCGGGTGAAAAAGATGGCCAGGGATTGACACCCAGGCCGATGCCGCCGCGGATTTCCACTCGCTGCCAATCCCGAACATGGTTGTCGGCGTCAAAGGACCCAACAAAGGCCTCCGATTCGACCGGTTTGGTGGAACGATCCTGATAGACGAATGCTCCATTCATGGTGCTGTGGCCGCTTTGAATATCTCCATATCGCACAAACTCCGGTGGGGCGTTCACCTTTCCTTCCTTCACCGGGAGCAAAAAGAGCGCAGGCTTTCCCAAATGAAGATCGCAAAGTGCCAGAAAGGCGCCGTCGGAGGTCCAATCGCGAAGAACCGACCTTCTCCCTTTAAATATTGGGTCTTCACCATCGCGCGATGGTGATTGATACACCATCTGCGGATCTCCCTGTGGTTCTCCATCCTTCATGGGGAGTAAATACTCCCGAGCCGGGGCCAGTTCTTCCGGGATGGTCAGCAATTCATAAGCGACGAATCGTCCGTCAGGCGAGAAGGCCGCTTTGTTCACGCGCCGGCCCGGTTCCACGCTCGCCAACACGTGGCGCTTGCCGTCGGCGACAGAGACTATCGTCAAATGTCTAACTCCAATTTGCGGGTGTGTTGGGTAGACCAACAGGTATCGGCCATCCCAGGACCATGCAATGCCCCAGTCTGATGTTCCACCCAAAATGCTCCCTGCGGCATCGTCGCGCACCAACTCCCTATAGCTGGTGCCATCAATTTTGATGAGGGCGATATAGGAAGGATGTCTGGTCGATGTCATGAACCTCAGCGCTACCATGGAGAAGTCCCTGGATGGAAGGCAGGAAGGCTCATCCCCCGAAGGGAACTGGTAGATCAATCGCCTGCTGCGTCCGGCCAGATCTCCGAAGAAGACCTCTCCGTTGGGATTGGAGAAGATCGCGCGTTGGCCATCTGTGTCGCTTGAGCCCATGTCGCCCAATCCGGACCAATCGATTTTGCGTACGGTCATAGTTCCCCGCTGCACCGGATGCTCCTGCTGCTGGATGGCCGCAAGGCGCTTGCGGGCGAAGGCGGCGGCGGGCTGGTCGGCGTAGTCGTGGAGGATCTGCTCGTAGACCTGTTTGGCATGCCGGCCCAGTTTCTCCTCGCATCCGGCGAGGCGGAGGAGGGCTTTGGCGCGGACGTCGCGGGAAGCGGAGGCGTCCGCGGCGATCTTCTGGTAGACGTCGATGGCTGCGGGCAAGTGGCCGAAGTCTTCCTGCTCGATACCAGCCTGGAGTTGGGCGCCGGTGCTGATGGATGCGGATTGGGCGAAGGAGGGCTGGACGGAGAGCAGCGAGGCGATGGCCAGGGGGAGACAGATGGAGGAAGCGAAGCCCCGGCGGCTGAGGACAAGGCCGCAAGCAGCAGTGAAAATGAGTGCGAACCGTTTGGTGCTGCCCGGTTTGGTGTGGATCGTCTTCCTCTGGGTCTGGTTCATGGCGCCTCCCGGTTCGGATAGGCCGAGGATGAAGGAACGGTGTGTGGGGCAGATGGCTTTACCGTTCGTTCCCGGTAAGAATTCGGTCAGGATGTTGTGACGCGCCGGCTCAGGCGTCGAAGCGGTAACCCAATCCCCGGATGCTGACGAGATAGCGGGGGGCGGCGGGCTCGTCCTCGATTTTCTTGCGCAGCGAGACGATGTGGTTGTCGACGACGCGATCAGTGACGGCAATGCCCGTGCCCCAGACCTCGTCGAGGAGGCGTTCACGGGTGAGGAGACGGCCACGGTTGCGGACGAAGGCGGCGAGGAGCTTGAGCTCGGTGGGGGTGGTCTCAAGGCAAAGGCCGTTGCGGCGCAGCTCAAAGCGGGTCATGTCGAGTTCGCAGCACCCGAAGCGGTAGACGTCGTCAGGCTGTGCGGCTGCGGGCTCCGAGGGCAGGGCACCACGCAACCTGGCGCGGATGCGGGCGCGGAGCTCCCGGGGGCTGAAGGGCTTGGTGACGTAGTCGTCAGCGCCGACGTCGAGGCCCATCACTTTTTCCGCCTCCTGGGTTTTGGCGGTGAGCAGGATGATGGGAATCTTGAGACCGCGGTGGCGGAGCTCGCGGCAGATTTCAAATCCGTCCTTGTGGGGTAGCATGACGTCGAGCAGGATGAGGTCGAAGGCGCCGGCCAGGGCACAAGAGACGGCCTCGGCTCCGTCCGCGACCATCGTGACCTCATATCCTTCGGTTTCGAGATCGCTCTCAAGACTGAAAGCAATCCCGGGCTCGTCTTCGACGACAAGAATCTTGACCATACGGCTCCTTTTCAGTCTTCGGCCAACGGCAGCACCAGGGTGAAGGTGTCAAGGGCGGCGTAAAAGGGAACCACTGTGGCGGCGTAAAAGGGAGCCAGTAGAGGGTTGAGTCGGGCATTTCGGGGGAGGAGGGGCGCCGGAGCGTCGCGGCGGCGGCCCTCCTCCCCCGAGGCGCGTTGGGGAGGGGCTGTCAGGCTCGTTTTCGGCGGCTTTGCTTGAGGCGGTAGGAGTCGGCGTTCATCTCCAGGATGTGGACGTGGTGGGTGATGCGGTCGAG
>CAINJJ010000051.1 GCA_903849645.1 uncultured Acidobacteriaceae bacterium
CAGCACCAGCCCCGTTCAGGCTGTGCGTAGCCCTGCAACACGCTGGCATGCAGGTAGTGGCCCAGGATCGCCCACTTGTCGGTGAACTTGTGGTCGACGCGGACAACATCGTCACGGACGGTGATGGGGTTGGCCACGTTGGAGATGTTCTTGTCGATTCCAGGCTGGTTCGGCTTGGGGATGACGCCGGCGTTCAGATACAGAATGCCGTTGTTGTCAAACAGCGAGTGAGGGATGACCGAGAGGCCGGCGGCGTCCTTCGTGAACTCGCCCTTGGGCGTGAGGCCGAGCGGGGCGAGAACCGTCGTGGCATACCACGAGTTCGCGTCGATATCCGGAACCTTGATGTCGGACTGAGGCTTGCCGGCTTCAAACTGCGGACGGACATAGTGCAGGTCCGAGCCCATGGTCGGGATGTCGGCGGGGTTCAGCGTGTTGTTGTTGCTCGAGCCGGCGCCGGAGAGAATCTTGCGCCACTCTTCGTTCCAGAAGAAGAAGGTCTTCTGCTTGTTGGTGTTGTACACGTGAGGAATGTAGAGCGGGCCGCCAATGTTTCCACCAAAGATGTTGTAGTGGATGTTGGTGAGCGTGCGGCTGATGACTTCCTTGGCGTCATAAGCAGGCGTGCGGTTGAACTCCCACAGTGAACCATGGAACTTCTGCGTGCCGCTCTTGAGCGAAAGGCTCATGGTGGCGCCCGAAGAGATGCCGTAGTCCGGAGGATAGTTCGAGGTCATCATGTTGAACTCGGCAATCGCGTCCTGAGAAGGCATGATGTCCATGCCGCCGGCGCCGCCGCGGTCATCAGCCTCGCCGCCGTCGATCAGCCAGATGTTGTGGCTCTGGCGGAGTCCGTTGACGCTGATGGTAAAGTTCGCCGCCACTGAGGTGGGCGTGTTGCTGTCGGGGAGGGCGGAGCTTACGCCCAGGCCGAGAGCAGCCAGTGCCGCGAAGTTGCGGTTTTCGGTAGCGATTTCGCTGATCTGCTCAGAGCTGATCAGGGAGCTGACCACGTTGGAGTCGGCCTGCACTGCCAGGGCGTCGGCTTCCACCGTTACGGTCTGCGTCTCGGCGCCGACTGTGAGCTTCACGTCCAGGCGGGCTGTCGAGGAGATGTTCACCACGACGCCGTTCTCTGCGTGCGACTGAAATCCCTTGGCCGAAACCTTGAGGTTGTAGTTGGCGGGGTTCAAACCGGCAAAATCATATAGGCCGGTTGCGCCGCTGGTGGCTGTCTTGACTGCGCCTGTGCCGGGATCGGTGAGTGTGAGAGTTGCTCCCGATACCACCGCTCCCGTCTGGTCTGTGACGATACCGGTGAGTTCCGAGTTGGACTGCGCATAAACGCCCGCGCATGCCAGCACGAAAAGCAACGGCAACAGGAAAAACCTGTAGCTCGCTTGTCTCATGTGACCTTCCTTTTCAAAGTTGTTTCTGTTGGTGCTTGTTGTTTCTGTCGCATCCCCGTCTGGCAGGAATGAAGCCGGTTGCGATGCATTGTGTTCCCGGCGCAACGCCTCAGGGCTGGGTCCGACCCGCATCGTGCGTGCCTTCAAGGACGCTTGCGCGTCCCTCAAACGGCACAAAACCGCCCCGGTTCCTTCCGTATATGAAAGGCGCCGCGACAGTTGCGGTAGATCTGAACAGGTTTCGTTCAAATACATCGATTTACCAGAGGGTCCCGAACTGCGACCGAGCCATTTAATGCGTCCGGATTGTGAATTGTCAAGAAGAAAATCAATTTACTAACCAATCCACCCATCCGCTCTTCCCGTCTTCTCAGTCATCCCGAAGTTGCCCCCGGGATCTGCCGCCGGCTCCTGTTTGTGTGCCGGCATGCGGGGTTCACTGTTGGTCGTGCGCTATGCCGGAGTGCTCCTCAGAATCCCGGCAACGTGTCGCTTCAGGTCTCGGATTGGGGGCCCTTGAAACGCCTGCCCGGCCTCCGTTTTCGGCCTGAATTCTCCGTGGTATGGAAGATGAAAACCGCCATAATCCATTTTTTGGAATCTTCGCGCTCAAACGTTTAAGCTGCCGGAGCCAAAGACCCATTCCACCGAGCCGCGAGACATTAAATGCTTTCAAAGGAACACTTGTCAAGAGCCTCTGTCCCCTGCACCTGCCAGGTCAGAACAGGCAGGACCAGAACCCTGCGGAACTCAAGTTAAATGAATGATTTATCGATTTAGTAAAGCGCCCGGAAGCGGCCCTGGCCTCGGCCCGCGGCTCCGCGCCATTCAAGTCTTTTCACAAAAGTCGCTCGACAGCACCAGGTCGCCATCGGGCCCCGCGCTCTCGCTCCCGCGGAGCGGCAGATTTGCCCTTGAAGCCCTGGGGGAGGGGCCTATTTCATCCGCGCCTGGTCCCGCAACTGACGGGCCGTGGCTTCCAGAAATGTCTCCACGCTGGCTCCCTCGGGCGGCTCCAGGCCCGCCTTGGCCTGGAGGGCGGCGGCGATGCGCTCGGCGATTGCCTGCCGGGTGGCCAGGCTCATGTCCAGGCGTCGGGCAAAAAATCCCTCCAGCACCTCCAGGTCGGCCGAGGAGAGCTTGCCCACCGCGGCCACCGGCAGCGAAAAAGCAGTGTGAGGCTCCGGAGTGGGCGCCGCCGGGGCAAAGATCTGGGCCGTGAAGGTCCGCGCCCCCGACTCGCCCCACAGCGGCGACTCATGCTCGTTGTCGCGCACCACCAGGGTTCCCGCCGCCAGGTCGCCCAGCCGCTGATGCTGCCGGGTCGCAAACATCGAGATAATGCCCACTGCGTAGAAAAACGGAAACTGGTCCACATAGCGAACCAGGTTGCGCGCCATCGATTCGAAAAGCCCGATGGCCCGCCCCGAGCGTTGAATTACGCGAATGCGCGCCACCCGCTTGCCCGGCGTACGACCGTTCCAGAAGGCCTCAAACAACGTAAAATAGCCCCAGTTGAACAAGAAGACGATGAAGATGAAGATCGCCACCGCCCACTGCTCCGAGATTTTGGAGAAGGCCTGAATGCCCGGC
>CAINJJ010000052.1 GCA_903849645.1 uncultured Acidobacteriaceae bacterium
CCGACCCCTTGCTGGTCGAAGTAATGCGCTCCTGCAGTTCGCCCATTTCCGTAGCCAGGTTGGGCTGGTAGCCCACGGCCGAAGGCATGCGGCCCAACAATGTTGAAACTTCGCTGCCGGCCTGCGTAAAGCGGAAGATGTTGTCAATGAAGAGCAGCGTGTCGGCACCCTCTTCGTCGCGGAAGTTTTCGGCAACGGTCAGTGCGCTCAGCGCCACGCGCAGACGCGCTCCGGGCGGCTCGGTCATCTGGCCGTAAATCAATGCGGCCTTCGACTCCTTGTAGTTGCCCGGCGTAATCACGCCCGACTCCGACATTTCCAGCCACAGATCGTTGCCCTCGCGCGTTCGCTCGCCGACGCCGGCAAATACCGAGTAGCCGCCGTGGTTCTTGGCCACGTTGTTGATCAATTCCATGATGACCACGGTCTTGCCCACACCGGCGCCGCCAAACAGGCCGATCTTGCCGCCCTTCAAGAACGGCTGGATGAGGTCGATGACCTTGATGCCGGTCTCGAACATCTCCTCGTGGGTGGACTGCTCGTCAAACAGCGGCGCGGGCCTGTGGATGGGCATGCGGGTGTGCTCGCCGATGGGACCGAGCTCGTCGACCGGCTCGCCGATGACGTTGATGATGCGGCCGAGCGTCTCCTTGCCCACGGGCACGCGGATGGGGCCGCCGAGGTCGATGGCCTTCATGCCGCGGACCATGCCGTCGGTGGCTTCCATGGCCACGGTGCGGACGCGGCCCTCGCCGAGGTGCTGCTGCACCTCGAGGATGACGCTGATGGGCGAGGGCACGGTAAAGCCCTCGCTGGTGACGCGCAGCGCCTGATAGATGGGCGGCATCGTCGCTTCTTCAAACTGCACGTCCACGGCGGGACCGGAGACCTGAATTACCTTGCCGATGTTTTCTGCCATTTGTCTGCCTTCTCGCTTTGCGGAACCCTGCTTCAGTCCCAGTTCCAAGTTCTGATGCCCTCGGGGGCTAAAGCCCACGTTCATCGTGCCGAACTTACGGCACGGCTCAAGCCGTGCCCTTTCAAAACCGCTCAGTACTACATGGGGCGAGAACAACTGGTCTCTGACCCCTGATCCCCGTCTTACACCGCGGCCGCGCCGCTGACAATTTCGATGATCTCCTTGGTGATGGCGGCCTGGCGCAGGCGGTTCATCTGCAGCGTGTAGGCGTCGATCATGTCGGAGGCGTTGTTCGAGGCCGAGTCCATCGCCGTCATGCGGGCCGCGTGCTCGGCGGCGACCGACTCGGTCATGGCGTGATAGAGCATGGACGAGACGTACTGGGGCAGCAGGCCGTCGAACAGTTCGTTGGCCGGCTGCTCATAGATGTAATCCACCTGGGCGGTGCCGAACTTGCGGGCTTCGTCATCGGCCGCGGCGGTGTCAACGGGCTCGATGGCGATGCCGGCGGAGAGGGCGGCCTCGGCGGCGCGTTCCTTCTCTTCCTCGGTGGGCTCGACGGCGCCGGTGATCTGGGGGATGCCGATCTTCATGATGGGCAGCAGGCGCTCGACGACGAGGCGCTGCGAGATGACCGACTTGAACTCGTTGTAGACGATGTAGGCGGCGTCGATCTCCTCATGGACGTAGCGGGCGATGACGCTCTGGGCCAGCTCGTAGACGCGGCTGCTTTCAAGCTTGAGCAGCATGCCGGGATGATCGCCGGTGACCTCGACGGGGCCCTTGCGCTCGCGGAGGCTGATGGCGCGGCCGGCTTCATCGGTCTGCTCGGTGTAGACGGCTGCGGGGTAGCGGCGGCGCATCATGTCGCGGCCCTTGCGGCCTACGGCCTCGACGTCGATTGCGCGGTCGGGGTTGCCGCCGATGAACTGGAAGGCGGTCTTGAGGATGTTGGAGTTGAAGGCGCCGGCGAAGCCCTTGTCGCCGCTGACGATGATGAGCAGAATCCGCTTCTCGGGCCGGGTGGCGAAGAGAGGATGGCGGAGGTTGCCGGTCTCCTCGTCAAAGATGTCCACGCGGCGGGTGAGCGATTCGAGCACGCTGGTGATCATTTTGGCGTAGGGCCGGGCGGCGAGCGCGCGCTCCTGCGCCCGGCGCAGCTTGGCCGCCGAGACCATCTTCATGGCCTTGGTGATCTGCCGCATGTTTTTCACGCTGCGGATTCTGCGTCGGAGATCGAGTACGTTTGCCATTGTCTTTTCCCAGGGGTCAGGGGTTAGGGATTAGGGTCTAGGGACCGAAATCGCACTGCTATCGGTACCGCCATTTCCTCATCCAGCTTCCTGTCCCCGCATCTTCTGTTCCTGATGGGCCTGGCTGCACTAACCCCTGACCCCTGATCCCTGTCCCCTACTTCGCTGCCAGATCGGCTACGAAGTAGGCCTTGTATTCCTTGAGCGCCGCATGGAGCCGGGCGCGGATGTCGTCGTCGATCTGCTTCTTCTTGGTGAGGTCTTCGATGAGCGCGGTCTGGGCGTTGTCAAGGTACTTGTAGAGGCCGTCTTCGAAGGCGCGAATGTCGGTGAGCTGGAGGTCGTCCAGGTAGCCCTGGGTGCCGGCAAAGAGAATGGCTACCTGCTGCTGCCAACTGAGCGGCTGGAACTGCGGCTGCTTGAGCAGTTCGGTGAGGCGGCTGCCGCGGTTGAGCTGCTTCTGCGTGAGCGGGTCGAGGTCGGAGCCGAACTGAGCAAAGGCGGCGAGTTCGCGATACTGCGCGAGGTCGAGCTTGAGGGTTGCGCCCACCTGCTTGACCGCCTTGATGGCCGCCGAGAAGCCGACGCGCGAGACCGAAAGGCCCACGTTGACGGCGGGGCGGATGCCGGAGTTGAACAGATCCGTCTCCAGGAAGATCTGGCCGTCGGTGATGGAGATGACGTTGGTGGGAATGTAGGCCGAGACGTCGCCGGCCTGGGTCTCGATGACCGGCAGGGCGGTGAGCGAGCCTCCGCCCTTGGCGGCGCTCATCTTGGAAGAGCGCTCGAGCAGGCGCGAGTGGAGATAGAAGACGTCGCCGGGATAGGCTTCGCGGCCCGGCGGGCGGCGGAGCAGGAGCGAGATCTCGCGGTAGGCCATGGCGTGCTTGGAGAGATCGTCGTACATGATGAGCGCATGGCGGCCGGAGTCGCGGAAGAACTCGCCGAAGGCGGTGGCGGCGAAGGGCGCCAGATAAAGCATGGGCGCGGGCTCGGAGGCCGAGGCGGCCACGACGATGGTGTGGCCCATGGCGCCGGCTTCGGTGAGCGTCTGGACAACCTGGGCGATCGACGAGCGCTTCTGGCCGATGGCGCAGTAGATGCAGATCAGGTTGTTCTTGGCGTTGTTGATGATGGTGTCGAGCAGCACGGCGGTCTTGCCGGTCTGGCGGTCGCCGATGATGAGCTCGCGCTGGCCGCGGCCGACGGGGATCATGGCGTCGATGGCCTTGAGTCCGGTGGCCATCGGCTCACGGACGCCCTGGCGGTCGATGATGCCGGGGGCGAGGCGCTCGACGGGGAGAAACTCCGTGGTGGCGATGGGGCCCTTGTCGTCAATGGGCTCGCCCAGGGCGTTGACCACGCGGCCGATCATGGCCTCGCCCACCGGCACCGAGAGGATTCTGCCGGTGCGCTTGACCTCATTGCCTTCGCGCAGCTCGGTGTAGTCGCCGAGCACAACGGCGCCTACGGAGTCTTCCTCGAGGCTGAGGGCCAGTCCGGCGATGCCGTGCGGAAAGCTGAGCAGCTCGCCGGCCATGACCTTGTCGAGACCGTGGATGCGGGCGATGCCGTCGCCGAGCGATGTGATCGTTCCGACCTCGTCGACCTGGACCTTGGAGTCGTAGTTCGCGATCTGTTCGCGAAGAAGCTGCGTAATCTCGTCTGCCTTGATCTGAGCCATTTCTGTCCTTTGAGGGGTCAGGGATCAGGGGGTAGGGGTTAGTTTGATGCTGCCAACCCTGAGTTCATGCCCCAATTCCCAAATCCCTATTTCCAATTACTTAAAACTGCTTCCGGCCAGCGGCCGTTCGGTCAGTCCCCTGATCCCTGACCCCTAATCCCTGATCACTGCTCTTAACCGTTCCAGCCTTCCGCGCACCGACCCGTCGTAGACCGTGGAGCCGATGCGCACCACCGTCCCGCCCAGGATGGAATGATCGAGAGAGAAGCTGGCCTCGATGCGGGCCCCGGCCAGCTTGCCGATGCCGGCGACCAGTCCGCCGCGGTCCTGTTCGTTGAGTTCGCGGGCGGTGACGATCTCCACCTGGCGGATGCCCTGACGCTCCTGCAACTCTTTGCGGTAGGCCTGGACAACCTCGTGCACCTGCGCGATTCGATCATTGTTGATGAGTACGGCGAGCAGGTTGCGGAGTTCCTTCTGCAACCCGAGCCGGGCGTTCATCTTGTCAAGAATGGCTACCTTTTGCACGGCCGGAATGGCCGGGTTGGCGAACAGGGTGCGCAGCTCGGAGCTGCCGTCCCAGGTGGCCAGAAAGTCATTGAGCTGGCGGTCGAGGGCGGCCGCGTCCAGTTTGGCCGAGGTCACGACATCGGCAAAGGCGCAGGCGTAGCGGGAAACAAAGGCTGCCATCTAGTTCTGCCCTCCCCTGGCGGTGCCGGTGAGGCTGGCGTCGGCCAGGAACTCTGCGATCAGAGCGCGGTCGGTTTCCGGCGTGAGGACGAGTTGCTTGGTGGCCTGCTCGATGGCCAGGTCGGCGGCAAAGTTGCGCAAGCCGCGCCGCGCCTGGGCGGCGGCCACGTTGATCTCCTGCTCGGCCGAGGCTACGATGCGGGCGCTCTCTTCTTCGATGGTGGACTTGATGCGGACCTCGTCCTGCAGGCTCTCCTGCTCGACCTGGGCGCGAATCTGGGCGATTTCGCCGTCCAGCCCGGCGAGCTTGGCTTCAATCGCGCTGAGGCGGGCGTTGGCGTCTTCAGTGACCTTGCGGGCGGTCTCGATGCTGGTGCGCACACCCTCGGCGCGCTTGCGGAAGGCCTTGGGGATGAACCGGGCCAGAGGGATGCCCAGGGCCAGCGCCACGATGAGGAAGTTCAGGATCTCAAAGCTGCGGGCGGTGGTCTCGGGGCTGAGATGGAGCGCCTTCGAAGCGGACTTGACCAGCGGTCCCTCGAGCCGGAAGGCGGCGGTCTGCGCGTCTTCCGAACTGGCTGCTTCGGGCTTGGCGGGCTCCGGGGCCGGAGCCGCTGTTGCAGCGGGGGCCGGCGAGGCCGGGGCGGTCTGGGCCGCGATACGGAGGCAACCGCCGACTACCGCGAGTCCCAAAAGGGCAAGACCAAGAATTTTGGATGAAAAGCGCGCACTTACGGTCAGAACTTTCAACGGGAACCCCCGGCGGCGAGCGGCAAAACGGCCTGCACCACCCGACTGGCCAGATCCGCGGAAGAGGCCTGAATGGACTGGCGGGCGAGGACGGCTTCGGCTTCGAGTTCGCCTTTGGCCTGGGCCACCCTGGCCGAGGCAGCTTTGCGGGCCAGATCGAGAGCCGCATCGCGCTCGGCGTTCCACTGCTTGACACGGGCCTCGCGAATCTTGAAGACCTCGGCGCGGGCGAGGCGAAGTCTGGCGGCATAGTCGGCGGCGCTGGTTTCGGCGGCGGCGATGGCCTTCTGCGCGTCTTCCAGAGCGCCTTCGGTGCGGGCGCGGCGCTCCTTGAGTGTGGCTGAGAGCGGGCCCTGCACGAGAAACTGGTAGGCGGCCACCAGCGCAATGAACAGCGCCATGGTGGGCACGGCCCCGAGGAGCAGCGAGCCGATCTGGGTGAGGATTCCGGGCTGCGGCTCGGCCGGCTGCGCCACGGCAACCGCGCTGAGCAGAAGGGTCCCGACTTGTTGGATGATTTCCTGCATGGTGGTCCGGTATTCTCAGGCGCTCAGTGTGGATTCTGTCGCGGGTGGAACACCTTTTTGTAACAGGGGTTGGCGCTCAAGTCAATGCAGCGAGGGCGGTTTTCAGGGGGTCTTGTGACTGCGGTCACGGGATGGGAACTTTGTGCAAAAAAGGGCTTGATTTAAGTGGGAACAAGGCTAAACTAACAATACCACCTAGACCCGGTCCAGGGTCCAGCGGGCGGCCGATTCGGGGAAGTCCCTCCACTCCTCGATCCGGTCGCCCGCTTCTTAGTTTTGCGGCTTATTTTCGCCAGTTGCCGGAGCCCAATTGAGGCGTTTCTCCGGGGCGGGGAGGAACTGTGCCCCGGAGAATCCGCTTGTCTACTTCGCGGCCTTGTCGATGAAGGCGGCGAGGTCGTCTTTTAGCTGGTGCAGGGCGTCGAGGTTGAGGTAGATCATGTGGCCCGAGGGGTAGTAGCCGAACTGGACGTTGCCCTTGAGCGAGGGGTCGAGGTCCATGTGGGCCAGGTCGTACTCGGTGGCGAAGAAGGGTGTGGCCAGGTCGAAGTAGCCGTTGGCGGAGAAGACCCGGAGGTGGGGATTCTTGCGGATGGCGCTGGCGAGGTCGGCGGCGACCCAGGGCTGCGCCTGCTCGCCGCCGCCCATGCCCATGCCGCCGGAGGTGGGGCGGTGCTTCCAGTCCCACTGGCCGATGGAGTTGGCGCTGACGTGGTAGGCGTCGGTCGAGTCGTACTTGAGCTCGCGCTCCAGGTAGTCGTGGAAGGCAGCGACAAAGGCGCCGGTGATGCCTGTGTCGGAGGCGTCGTAGGCGGGCGCCTCGCCGGCCGCATCCACGTCCACGCCCTCAAAGCGCATGTCATAGCGGCCCAGCGTCTTGCGGTCTTCGCGGAGCACCTCCTTGCGGAAGCGGGTGGGGGAGATGCGGAGGTTGGCTTCCTTGACGTAGTCCAGGCTGAGCCCGGTAAGGCGGCTGACCTCTTTTGCCACGGAGTCCAGTTGCGCGGGCGCCAGGTTGTGTCCGGCGAAGAGGGCCTGGGCGTAGGGGCCGGAGGCGAAGGCGCGGGCCTGGTCGACCCAGCCGGCGAGGTCGGCGGGCTTGTTGGGAATCTTGTTGAAGTACCAGGCGGCCGCGGCGTAGCTGGGCAGGTTGGCGATGTAGAGGATGTCGTAGCCGCCGGCGCGGATGTTGTAGTTGAGAATCGACGAGATCAGCACCACGCCGTTCAACTGCACGCCGTCGTTGCCCAGCATGTCGGCGAGGGCGGCCGAGCGGGTGGTGCCGTAGGACTCGCCGATGAGGAACTTGGGCGAGTTCCAGCGCTGGTTGACGGTGAGGTAGCGCAGGACGAAGCGGTCAAAAGCGCGCAGGTCCTGGTCAACGCCGGTGAAGTCCTTGGCCGTGCCTTTGCCCACGGCGCGGGAGAAGCCAGTGAGCGGGGCGTCGATAAAGACGAGGTCGCTGCGGTCGAGCAGGGAGTACTCGTTGGGCACCAGCTTGAAGGGCGGGCCGGCGGTGGGGTTGGGGCTGTCGGTGGTGATGCGAACGGGCGAGAACGAGCCCATGTGAAGCCAGAGGGAGGCCGCGCCGGGGCCGCCGTTGTAGAGAAAACTCACGGGGCGGGTGCGGGGCTCGGCGCCGTCGAGGGTGTAGGCCACGTAGAAGATGCTGCCGTAGGGCTTGTCGTCCTCGTCGCGGATGGTGAGGGTGCCGGTGGTGGCGGTGTACTTGAGGGTCTTGCCGCCGAGGGCCAGCTCATGCTTTGTGGTGACGGGCTTTTCGGGCGGGACGGGGGTCGAGTCCTTGTCGGCGTCCTTGTGGGACTCGGCCGCGGCGGCAGGCGGGGCGGCGAGGCGCTCCTGCGCAGGCAATGTGGCGACGGGATAGAGAAGAGACCCCAAGAACAGGGATGAAGCAGCGAGTCGAGACCAGGCCTTCATGAACGATGATCCTCCGATTCCTTTGCAGATCATCTTACGCCGGGAGGGTTGGACACGAAGGCCCTGTGTGGGGGCGCTTCATTTCATCCAGGAGGGCCGGGGAGCGGCGACCGACGTGTCGGGCGTGAGCATGCCCTGGGCGCGAAGCCAGAACTCGAGCAGGTTGGGCCACTGGTCGAGGGCGGGGTCGGCCTTGCCGAGGCCGGTGCCGTGGGGGCCGCTGGCGAAGATGTGCGCCTCGATGGGCACGCCGGCCTTGATGGCGGCTTCGTAGAAGCGCAGGCCCTGCTCCACCGGCACCGTCTCGTCAGTGGTGGTGTGGAACCAGAAGGTGGGGGGGGTGTCTTTGGTGACGAAGAGGTCGGGGGACCAGGCCATGCGGAGGGCCTCGCACTGGTCCATGACGTTGAAGAGCTTGCAGTAGGTGAGGTGAGAGGTGTCGGAGGAGATGGCGCCGATCCAGGGGTAGCCGAGGACGAGGTAATCCGGGCGGCTGGAGACGCGCTCGATGGGGTCTTCGGCATCCGGCTTGCCGGGGATGAACTGGGTGGAGGCGAGCGCGGCGAGGTGGCCGCCGGCGGAGAAGCCGATGATGGCGATGCGGTTGGGGGCGATGAAGTAGTCGCGGGCGCGGGCGCGGACGGTCTGGACGGCGCGGCGGGCGTCGAGCAGCGGGACGGGCAGCAGGTAGCCGTTGGAGGAGAGCCGGTAGCTGAGGACAAAGGCGCGGAAGCCGCGGGCGGTGAACCAGTCGGCCACCTGGCGGCCTTCCAGGTTGGCGGCGAGGCCGACATAGGCCCCGCCGGGCAGGACGATCACAGCCGAGCCGTTGTCGTGGCCCTGCTGCGGCGCAAAGATGGTGAGGGTGGGCGTGTCTTCGCAGGCCTTGCCCTTGGCCTGGGGCGCATCGCCGGGCCAGAGGCGGATGGTGCGGATGCCGAGGAAAGCGTTGTCTTCGTTGGGCGTGGCGCATGGCGCCTTCTGCGACCAGGCGGATGCGCCGGCCAGGATGCCTGCAATCAGGATGATGAGGAGTTTTTTCATGGGTCCCCGCTGTGGGGGGATTATACGACGAGGGACTTAGGGACTGAGGGACCAGGCAAGAGGCAATAGGGACCAGGGAATAGGGAATAGGGACTGAGGCGATTTGCTAGAGCCAGAGGGCGGTGTGGCCGGGGCAGGGGTTGGCGGCCTGGGTGGTGATCTCCTCGAGCAGTTCGAAGCCGTAGCGGGCCAGGTAGAAGGCAGCGCCGTGGAGCCGCTCCTGGAGGACGCCGCCGGGGAAGAGGGACTGGCTTATGGCCTCGGCGTGGCGGCCGAGCGAGGCCTCCTTTTGCAGTTGGAAGTTGGCGGCGAGGCGGCGCAGGCGGTTCATCTGGTAGCGCATCTTGCCGGCGGAGGTGGCGGCGGAGCGGCCCAGGCCCTCGTCGACAGTGCTCATCCATGCGAGCAGGGGAGAGAGTTCGGCGTCGAGGGCGTTGCCGGCAGAGGCGATGAGGCGCTTGCCCTCGATGGGGAGGGCGCGTGCGGCGAGCAACTGCGTCAGGGAATCCTGCGTCTCGGCAAAGACGCGGTCAAGAGTGAGTTCGTGGTTGCGCAGCAGGTCGCCGACGGCGGGCTCGACGAGGGTGCCGGAGAAGCGCGGCAGCGAGGGGGTGACGCGGCCCAGGATGCGCTCAAAGAGCACGGCGGACTGGGCGAAGTAGGCGATCTCGGCGGGGCCGCCGACCGTGGCGGAGGTGCCGAGCAGGTGGTCCTGAAAGAGGGGCCGGAGCAGGGCGGAGGGAGAGATGCGTTCGGGCTCGGCGGCCAGAAGGGCGGCCAGTTCCGCGGTGGAGTAGCTCTGCCGGCCGGCCTGCCAGAGCCCGTCCGGCTCGGCGGCTGTGGGGGCGGTGCGCTTGAGGGCGGTGCGTGCGCCGGTGCGCTCGTCGAGCAGAAACAGCAGGCTGGAGTGGGCGCCGACGGCGACCTGGGCGTGATAGCCGGCGGCGGCGAGTTCGCGATTGCGGTCAAGGAGGGCGGCGTGGAGTTCGTCGGCGCGCTCCAGGGCGGCGAGAAGGATGGGCGCGCCGAGGCGGTGGGCTTCGCGGCCGCCGGCGTCGAGGATCAGGAGGCCCTGGGAGGCAAAGGCGCGGGCGTAGAACGCGGCGAAGGCTTCGGCCAGGGTCCGGCCCGGCTTGTAGGCGGCGGCCAGCGCCTCCATGGCGTCGGAGAAGCCGAGCAGCTCATAGGCCTGGTCGACCAGGGGGGTGATGGAGTCATCGAGGACGAGGCCGCCGACAGGCCGGGCTGCATCGGGCGAGGCGGAATAGACAAGCTTGCGCAACTGGCGGCGGGCGGGAAAGACGACGTGGTTGATCTCGGCGAAGTCGTGGTCTTCCGTGGCCAGCCAGAAGATGGCGGCGTGCGGTTTTCCGGCAGCGGCAGCCTGGCGGGCGCGAGCCAGCGCGGTGGCTGCCTTGAAGGGAGTGAAGAGAGGCCCGCCGAAGAGCCCCACCTGCTGTCCGGTGACGACGACGCCTGCGCCCTGGGCGAGGGAGTCGAGTGCTGCCTGGGCCGCGGGAGAGGGCGCGGCGTTCTGGGCTTGGAGCAGGCCGACCAACTGCTGCTGATGCGCGGGGAGGGCGGGGCGCTCCATCCAGCCGGTGGAGGGCGGCAGGAGGGGGTAGAAGGGCCGCGCCTCCGCAGCTCCGGAGCAGTAGTCCAGAAAGAGCCGGCTCAGGCCGGGAGCCACGGTGATGGATTGGCAGTCTGCGGTCAGCAAATCACGTC
The DNA here is from genome assembly GCA_903849645.1 of uncultured Acidobacteriaceae bacterium. GTDB lineage: Bacteria > Acidobacteriota > Terriglobia > Terriglobales > Acidobacteriaceae > Telmatobacter. The sequence continues at coordinate 10,537 of CAINJJ010000052.1, forward strand.
TCTTGGCGGTCCTGCGCCCTGGGGGAGGAGCGAATGCAGGGGCGCATTTTGAATTCAACTCCCATTAAGGATGCCACGCGGGGGCGAATCGATGCAGGAGTGCATTTGTGAGCCGCTGCATCGGGCGGCGGGCGGGTATACTCTCATTCGGATTGCGCTCTCATGCGCATGGAGGATTGAGAGAGATGGCTACCAGGAAAAAGTCCGGCAAGGCAGCGGCAGCGAAGAAGACGAAAGCCGTTGCGCCGAAGGCAGGCAAGGCGGCAGCACCGAAGGCGAGCAAGGTTGCGAAGCCCAAGGCGAAAAAGTCCACGCGGCCGCTGGCTGCGAAGACGCCCAAGCCCAAGGTGAAGGCCAAGAGGGCGGCAAAGGCGGCTGTGCCTGAGATTGAAGCGAAGGCGGAGATTCTAGCCTCGGAGGTGGTGTTTGAAGGGCCGCTGTTCCGGGTGCTGCGCGATGTGTTGATTGAGCCGGGCGGGACGGAGAACAGCCGCGACGTGATCCGGCACAACGGCAGCGTTGTGATTCTGGCGCTGGACTACGGGAAGAACAAGAAGGACCCGTGGGTGGTGGTGGAGCGGCAGTATCGCCATGCGGCAAACCAGTTCCTGTGGGAGCTGCCGGCGGGCAAGCTGGACGCCGGGGAGGACCCACTGGCCGGGGCGCAGCGCGAACTCGAGGAAGAGACGGGCTATCGTGCGAAGAAGTGGAAGCCGCTGGTGGAGTACTACGCCAGCCCAGGTTTCCTGGGCGAGTCGATGAAGGTGTTTCTGGCCGAGGGACTGGTGGCCGGCGATGCTCACCCGGAGGACGACGAGAGGATTGAGTTCCGGCTGGTGAAACTGTCGGAGCTCGTGAAGATGATTGAAAAGGGCGCGATTCTGGACGGCAAGACACTGACCAGTGTGCTCTTGTACGCCCGGAAGACGGCGGGCAAGCAGCGCAAGTAGGCCAGGGCGCTGGTGGCGATGTCGGTGCAGCTTGTTTGGATGGGCTGGGGGGACCCTTCCGGTCCATCTCTTTTTGCGAAAAAATATGGCCTTTTTGTGATTTGTCAATCAACCATTCTGGATAATTTGGCTTCATAATGGTTACCGGTGGGTTTTTCCCCAACACCTTACTCACCGCCACCTCAAGCCAAGCGCAAGAAAGCAGGAGCCTGTGGCCCAGTACAAAGGGAAGGTCAAGTGGTTCAACAACGCCAAGGGCTATGGATTCATCGGACGTGAAGACGGTCCGGATGTGTTCGTCCACTACTCGGCAATTCAACTGGATGGATACAAGACACTGAAAGAGGGCGATGACGTGGAGTTCGACATCGTTCAGGGGCAGAAGGGGCCCCAGGCGGACGCAGTGCTTCGCCTTCGAGCAGAAGCCCACAACGCAGCCTAGCGGCGCGAACCCTGAGGCGTAAGAGTGGAAGCCGTCCTGGGCGGCCAAGCTGAGTTGCGCCCAAAGGACTTGCGCTTGTCACACGGCAAAACAAACGAATCCCATTCAATCTGAGTTCGATTCCGTCTGCGCGCTCCTCGCCGGCCTGGAATCGTGTCCGCAGCAGTGCGCCTTTTGGTTTGATGCTCGATACTGTCTGCGGAGGGAATCCCGATGGACAATCCGACCATGGCGCGGCTGCTGGCCGAGACCGCGGACCTGCTGGAGATTGACGGCGGCGACGGGTTCAGGATTCGCAGCTACCGGCGCGCCGCCGAGGCTGTGGAACAGACCACGGTGGACCTCATGGCGGCGGCGGGCGATGTGGCGCGCCTGCTGGAGATTCCGGGAATCGGCAAGGGCATGGCCGCCAATCTGCAGGCGATTGCGGCCACCGGGACGCTGCCGCTGCGGGAGGAGTTGCTGGCCCGCTACGGGGCTGGGCTGCTGGAGCTTCTGAAGCTGCCCGGCATGGGGCCCAAGACGGTGGCTCTGCTATGGGACGCGGCCAAGGTGGCCAGCGTGGACGAGCTTGCGCAGGCCATCGATGGGGGCCGGCTGGCCGGGCTGCCGCGGATGGGCGCCAAGCAGATTGAGAAGCTGCGCAAGGGGATCGAAGATTACCGGCGGAGCGCGGGCAGGTTCAGGATTGATGAAGGTGCGCAGGCGGCCGAGCGCATTCTGGCCTACCTGATGGGCTTTCCGGGCATCGAGAAGGTGACGCCGGCGGGCTCCCTGCGCCGGGGCCGGGAGACGGTAGGCGACCTGGACCTGCTGGTGACCGGGCCGGCGTGCGCGCCGGAGCACACGGGAGCTGCCGTGGAACATGTAGCCGCCTACCCTGGGATTCACGACATCATCGCCAAGGGGGAGAACAAGGTCAGCTTTCACCTGTCGAGCGGGTTGCAGGTGGACGTACGGCTGCTGCCGACGGCAAGTTACGGGGCGGCGCTGCAGTACTTCACCGGGTCGAAGGCGCACAACGTGGCGCTGCGGCAGCGGGCGGTCAAGATGGGCTACACGCTGAGCGAGTGGGCTCTGGCGCGGCTGGACGACGAGTCGACGGTGGCGGCGGCAACCGAAGAAGAGATCTACGCGGTGCTGGGGATGGACTGGATTGCTCCCGAGTTGCGCGAAAGCCTGGGAGAGATTGAGGCGGCGGCGCGCCATGCGCTGCCACGGCTGATTGCGGCGGGGGACCTGCGCGGCGACCTGCACATGCACACGACGGCCTCCGATGGGCACAATTCGATTCGTGAGATGGCCGAGGCGGCGCTGGCGCGCGGGCTCTCTTACATCGCCATCACCGACCACTCCAAAAACCTGGCCATGACCAACGGGCTGGACGAGAAGCGGGCGCTGGAGCACATTGCACGCATCCGCGAGGTGGACGCGCAGATGGAAGGGCGCATCCGGATCTTCACCGGCATTGAGGTGGACATTCTGGCCGACGGGGCGCTGGACCTGGACGACGAGGTGCTGGCGCAGATGGACGTGGTGGTGGCCAGCGTTCATACGCGCTTTGAACAGGGCAGGGAAGAGATGACGGCGCGGGTGCTGCGCGCCATCGAGAACCCTTATGTGCGCATCCTGGGGCACCCCACGGGCAGGCTGCTGCTGCGCCGCGAGCCCTTTGCCCTGGACCTGGGGTTGGTGCTGCGCCGGGCCGCGGAACTGGGCGTGGCCGTCGAGCATAATGCGGCTCCGGAGCGGCTGGACCTGAACAACCGCGACCTGCGGCTGGCCAAGGAACTGGGCTGCCGCATCGTGATCGACACCGATGCTCACGACGTGCGGCAACTGGGCGGTTTCGGCTATGGGCTGAGTCAGCTTCGGCGCGCCTGGCTGGAGCCGGGGGACGTGGTGAACACGCTGCCCGCCGGGGAGATTCTGGGCGCCCTGCGGCCAAGGCCCTGACGGCTGGCATAGACTGTGCTTGCAATCAGCTTTCAGTGCAGAGGCGGATTCCCGGAGGACGCGGATGGGAGAGGCGCTTGTCAAGCTCATAGACGACCTGATTCGGCCGGGGAACCGGCCGTTTCTGGTGGCATTCACGGTGGTTCTGGTGGGGCTGGCCGTGTTTGTGATCTTCGTGTTCTTTGCCTGGCTGAAGAAGGAGAAGTTCAACCGGTCGCTGCATGTGGGGCCGCTCTGGATTCACCTGACGGGCGGGGAAAACGACCCCAAGGTGGAGGCGCGGGCCTACCGCAAGCTCTGCTACGTGAAGGTCAACTTCCTGTCGAACCGGAAGACCAAGGCCACGCCGTTCTATGTGCGCACGGTGGACCGGCTGGACCCGGCTGACCGGGCGGTTGCGGTGTTTGACGAGGCGGTTTACCACACGCTCAAGCTCTATCCGGCCAAGCGTTCGCTGGGGGCGGAGAAGGACGTCTCCACGGGCGTGGTGGACCCGCGGCTTCTGATTCCGTGGCTGGCGGAGGTAGAGGCCAGCATCGAGCAGGAGAGGCGGATTCCGCAGATGGCGGACATCGAGGCCAGGGCGGACTCGGACACGATGTTCTCGGTTTCGCATTTTCTCAATGGCTTGCAGGGGGCGAGCCAGGATTTTTGCACCTATGCGGACGAGGACGCGGAATCGCTGCGGCTGGTGGTGGATTTTTCGTCGATTCCCAATGCGGCCGAGCGGGTGGTGCAGGGCAAGGTCGAGCTGCTCTTGGGCGGGCGGCCGGTGGACAGCGACGACCTGAAGTTCCAGCGCTGCGGCGAATCGGTCTACATGGCGCACTGCAAGGACGCGAAGAAGGGCTCGCTGCTGAAGATGTATTTCACGTTCAAGGACTGGGATGGGGCGGCGTTCGGCGGGGCGTAGTCTGGCCGTGGCTGGCGAGGCGCAGGCAGCAGCGGCGCAGCGCACTTCCGGTTCTGCTCTTGTGGCGGTAAGATAAAGGCCCTATGAGCCAACTGGACCAGGATCAAACGGAAAAGAAGACCAAAGCCCCCAGCGGCGAAGAGCTGACCAAGGGCAGCAGCCACATCGTGGTGGCGAGCATCATTGCCGCGGTGGTGGTAACTCTGGTGATTGCGGCGGTGGTCAAGCTGGGAGAAAAGCCTCCCATGGCCGTGGGCGAGATTGCACAGGTGTGGGCTCATGCGCGCCATGTGGAGACCTCAGGCTACGACGCCAACGGCGCTCCCATTCCCAAGGAGAAGTTTGACCAGGTGCTGGTGATTGCGCACGTGAAGCTGCGCAACCAGAGCAAGGCGCCGCTTTTTCTGCACGAGATCCTGACCAACGCCACGCTGGACGATGGGATTCACTCCAGCTATGCGGCATTTCCGGGGGATTATGACCGGGTGTTTATCGTCTATCCGGAGCTGGAGCCGCTGCATGGCAAGGGCCTGTCACCAGAGGCGACCATCGACCCCGGGCAGACGGTGGAGGGCAATATCCTGTCGGCGTTCCGGCTGACCAAGGCGCAGTGGGATGCGCGCAAGGACTTGAGTTTCAGCTTCAACTTCCGCTACCAGCATTCGCTGGAACTCAAGCCCCTGTCGGCGGTTACTGAACAGTAGGCGGGGCGGGCGCGCCTTTGGGGGTGGTCAGGTAGCCGCTGATCTGGGCATTCTTGCCGCCCACGGAGTTGACCACGATTTCAAACAGCAGGGGATCTTTGCCCGCGTAGAACTGAAGAGGCTCGTTGAGGTTGCGATCCTTCTTCTCGTACTGCTTGTCGTCGGAGTAGATGATGAGGGTGAACTTGCTCTTTTTGGAGTCGGCCTTCTTCAACTCGAGGCTGACGGTGCCGACAGGCTTTCTCTGGCCCTTGGCGATGGTGAACTCGTAGTAGTTGCGGTCACCCTTGTGCTTGAGGGTCTCGAGCTCGTCGTGATTGCGGGCAATCAGGCTGCTGTGGTCGCTGAGATCGCCTTTCATCGAGGTGAGCTGGCTGATGGCGTTGGCCAGGTCGCTCTGGGTCTTGGCCACGTCGGTCTTGACGCCGCCCACATCGGATTTCACGGAAGAGACTTCGTTGGAGACGCTGGTCACCGCCTGGGCGGTCTTGTTCTGCGCGGCTTCGAGCCTTGCGCTGTCGGCCTGCTCGCGGCGGATGATCTCCTGGGCGCGGGCGTCCAACTGCTTCTGGGTCAGGCCGAGCGAGTTGCCGAGTTCTTCGGTGGCCACCTTGAGGCGCGCATCCGTCTCACGCAATGCAGCGGCCAGCTTGACGTCCTGCTGCTTGGCGTCGGCCAGTTCGGTCTGCTGACTATTGATGCGGCCGCTGAGAGAGTAGCTCCAGACGAGGCCGCCGATCGCGGTCAAAAGGGCTACGGCGATCACCGCCAGCAACGCGCCGGAGTAAGTTCGAGGGGTATTGTCCAGTTCACTCATCATGTACCTTCCTGTGGCGGCCCATTTGGACAGGCCGCTCATTTTGGGTTGGCGGCTGCCGACCGGCCAGACGCCCAACACACGTTTTGAACCCTGGAGTCTCGGTCACGTTTCCAGGTTGCAGCCCAGGGCCGGCGGGTTTCGGAGTTCCAAACTCCCGCCCACCCAAGGAGTGTACAGAATATAGAAAGATTGACGCTTGTACAGGATAAAGGGATACATCGAGCTTTCTTATGGGTGGCATGGAAGCGTTTCGGGAGGATTTCCTGCCCCTTCCGTCCCACCCACCGTGACAACCATGGAATCGCTACGTTATAAACATCTTTACCGCTTGTTACGCGCCGGGAACCCGAACGGGAAAACGGCGCCTTTGCCCAATCGCTAAAAAACCACTGCAAGGGAGATATCCAAGGGCTATGTCCACCGCTGTCGCTGGAAAGGGTCTGGAAGGAATTGTCGCGGCGAACTCCGGAATCTGTTGGATTGACGGAGATGCAGGCGTGCTGGCCTACCGGGGGATCGACATTCACGAGCTGGCCGTGAATTCGACCTTCGAGGAGACCACCTATCTGCTGTGGAACGGGATTCTCCCCAATCAACTGGCTCTGCGGGAGTTCCATTCGCAACTGGCGATTTCGCGGGAACTCGACGTGCGGGTGATCGACATGTTGCGCGCGTTTCCCACGTCGGCCACGCCGATGGAGGTGCTGCGCACGGCGGTCTCGGCGCTGAGCTTTTATGACGCGGACGAGAAGGACAACTCGCACGACGCCAACGTGCGCAAGAGCTACAACCTGACCTCGCAGATCGCCATGATCGTGGCCATCTACGACCGCATCCGCAAGGGCCTGGAGATTGTGCCGCCGGACCGTTCGCTGAACCATGCGGGAAACTTTCTGTGGATGCTGACCGGCGAAAAGCCCTCTGAAACAGCCACGCGTACCCTGGATATCGCTCTTATTCTGCACGCCGACCACGAGCTGAACGCATCGACCTTTGCCGCCCGCGTGATTGCGGCCACGCTCTCTGACATCCACTCGGCCGTCACCGGCGCCATGGGCGCGCTGAAGGGCCCGCTGCATGGCGGAGCCAACGAAGCGGTGATGAAGCTGCTCTACGAGATCGACAAGGCGGGCGCGGACCCGGTGGACTATGTGAAGAACATGCTGGCGGCGCGGCAGAAGATCTCCGGCTTTGGCCACCGCGTCTACAAGACCGAAGACCCGCGGGCCACCCACCTGCGCAAGATGAGCGAGCAACTGGGCAACGACGCCGGCGTGCCGAAGTGGTTCCAGATGTCGCGGGCCATCGAACTCTACATCAACGCCGACAAGAAGCTGAACGCCAACGTGGATTTTTATTCGGCTTCGACCTACGCGACCCTGGGGATCGACATCGACCTGTATACGCCCATCTTCGCCATCAGCCGTATCGCCGGCTGGGCGGCGCATGTGATCGAGCAGTTGGACGACAACCGGCTGATCCGGCCCCGTGCGGAGTACATTGGGCCAGCCTATCCCTCCCATTGGATTCCGATGGACGAGCGGGGCTAGGCGGCCGGGCAGACTGATTCCGGGCGCCGGAAGGCCCTGCCCCAGGGCTTTTCCGGCGAACGGCAATGTTTGTTAAACTGTGTTCCTTCAACGCCTTGCTTCTGCCTGCTCCTGCGTTCTTCCGGGGAGCGCACCCGCGGAAGAGCCGATAGACGTATCCTATTGATAGCATCAATCGAGCAAGGGGCACTCATGCCAGTCCGTTCAGAGAACTCCATCCTTGTCTACGACGTGGGAGGCAGCCACGTGGCTGCGGCGCTCTGCCGGCAACACGGTTACGCTCTGGAAGGGGTGCAGAGCGCCTCGCATCCCGAGGAGGAGACGGCGGCGGGCTTTGTCCGGCTGCTGCACTCGATGGGGATGAAGGCGTTGGCAGGCCGCGGCCCTGTGGAGGGAGCGGAGCTGGCCATGCCGGGCCCGTTCGACTACCAGGCGGGCATCAGCTGGATGACGCACAAGCTGCCTTATCTGCATGGAGTTGACCTGCGGAGGGAAGTGGCCGCGAGCTTTGGCTGGGAGCCGGAACAGGTGCGCTTTTTGAACGACGCGGCGGCCTACCTGCTGGGCGAGATCGGGGCAGGGGAGGCCAAGGGCGCCGCACGGTCCATCGGGTTTACGCTGGGCACCGGCATCGGGTCCGCCTTTGCCGTGGATGGCAGCGTGGTGGTGGAGGGGCCGGGGGTACCGCCGGGCGGGGAGATCTGGAACGTCCCGTACCAGGGTGGCATCGTGGAGGATTTTGTGTCCACCCGGGCCATTCAGGGACTTTATCGGAAGCGGACCGGTCTGGAATGCGATGTGGCGGAACTGGCCGCGAGAGCAGCTTCGGACCCGGTCGCCGCTGAGGTCTTCAAGGAGTTTGGGCGGCAGATGAGCCTGGCCCTGCGGGCCACCCTGGCGGCCTTTGCACCGGACGTGGTGGTGCTGGGCGGAGGCATTTCGCGCTCGGCGGAGCTGTTCCTGCCCTCGGCGCGCGAGGCGCTTGGAGGCCTGAGCCTGGACCTGCGGGTTTCAACGCTGCAGGACAACGCCCCGCTGGTGGGCTCGGGTGTGGCGTGGTTCGGTCACGCGATGGCCGAGCCGGCGATGACCTCCGTCTGAGCCTGGCAAGAACGGCAGGTCTGGCGGCGATTTTTCAGTACGCCTGTCAATGAGCGGGCTCCAGCTCCCGCTGGCGGTGGCCGCTGGTTCCGGCGCCGGCGTCGGGCGGCAGGCCGAGGCTGTCGAGCACGGGGCCCAGGGCCAGGACCGCAACAATCAGGATGGCCAATTGAAAGTCATGAAGCTGGGGAGCGGCGGCGGAGTGGCCGCGCGCGTGCGCGACCAGGCGGAGGGTGATGGCGCCGACGGCTACGCCCATGGCGGAGCCAAGCTGCATGATGGCGCTGAGGAATCCGTTGGCGCGGCTGATGCGGGCGGGTGGAATGTCGGCGTAGGCGATGGTGGTGGTGCAAGTGAACTCCATGGAGCGGAAGCCGCCATGGAAGAAGAGGATGGCCACCACGAGGGCGTGCGGCGTGGCGGGTGAAAAGGTGGCGCAGACGGCGATGGAGACGGCTGTCATGATGCCGCTGAAACGGATGACGCGGCGGAATCCGAAGCGGCGCAGGGCGGGGATGACGAAGGCCTTCATGGTTAGATCGCCGGCGAAGAGGGCGAGCAGGTAGAGGCCCGACTGGAAGGCGCTGAGCCCGAAAGTTATTTGAAACATCAGCGGCAGCAGAAAGGGCAGCACCCCGACGGCGATGCGGAAGGCGCTGGCGCCGTAGATGGAGAGCGCGTAGGTCCTGAGCCGGAGAGATTCGAAGTCAATGAGCGAACCGGCAGGGTGGCGGCGGGCGACGAGGACGGCGACGACTCCGCTGAGAAGGCTGAGGGCGAGAATGGCGGCAGGGAACTGCCAGCGTCCGTCCTCGCTGCCCAGCGCCTCCATGGCGTAGACGGTTCCGGCAGAGGCGAAGCCGCCCAGGAAGAAGGTCATCCAGTCAAAGGGGTGGACCTCGTCTCCGCGCACGTTTTCAATCCACAGCAAGGTCAGAGCGAGCGCGAAAAGGCCGATGGGCAGGTTGAGAAAGAAGATCCAGTGCCAGCTTGCGTAGGTGGTGATGAAACCGCCGAGCGGGGGACCGATGACAAGGGCGGAGAGCGCCGGCCAGGTGATGTAGGCGAGAGCCTGGGTGAGCTTGTCCTTGGGCGCGGTGCGGAGGACGATGAGGCGGCCGACGGGGACCATCATGGCCCCGCCGATGCCCTGCAGGATGCGCATGAGGATGAACTGGCGCAGGGCGGTGGACGCGCCGCAAAGCACCGAGGCCAGGGTGAAGATGCCGATGGCCGAGGCGAAGACGGAGCGGGAGCCGAAGCGGTCCGCGACCCAGCCGCTGATGGGGATGAAGACGGCCAGGGTGAGCATGTAGGCGGTCATGCCGATGTTGAGGCTGACGGCGCCGACGTGGAAGCTGCGGGCCATCTGGGGCAGGGCAGTGGCGATGATGGTTCCGTCGAGCAACTCCATGAAGAAGGCCCCGGCGATCAAAGTAGTGACGTAGAACGGGGAGCGCGGCTTCTTCATAAGTCCAGTTTACGTAAGCTGTGCGGTGAAGGGAGCGATTGAAGGTGCGTGGTATGTTGAGGCATGAACGAGGCTTTGGCAGGACGGAGGGATTTTGAAGGCGGGGCAGGGGACTTGGGTCTTTGCCGGTTTGGCTGCGTGATTGCCCATGTGGCCTTGCTGGCCTTTGCTTTGGCGGGCCATGCCCAGCGGCCACCGGCAGCCGAACATCACGCCCACTTGCAGAGCCCGGAGGCGGCGCGGCTGCTGAGCAGTTCCAGCAATCCTGAAGACGAAGCGGAGGAGCCGCACACCGCGCGCGACCTGATTGCCGCGCTGGATGCGGCTGATGTTCATGAATCGGTTGCGCTTTCAGACGCCTACCGCTTTGGCGCCCCCTGGCTGCATCTTCCCGATGAAGCCGCGGCAGTGGACCGGGAGAATGCGTGGACGGCTGCGCAGGCGGCGCAGTACCCGGCGCGCCTGGTGGCATTCTGCAGCGTGAATCCGCTGAAGCCGTATGCGGAGGCCGCCATCCGCCGCTGTCACGCGCTGGGGATGCGCGGGCTGAAGCTGCACCTGGCCAACGCCGGCTTTCACTTCGATCATGCACAGGATGTGCGCGCGCTGGCCGGGGTGTTTCGCCTGGCCAATCATTACAGCATGGCCATCCTGATTCATGTGCGCAACGCCGTGCAATGGGACGCGGCGCTGGCGATGCGGTGCTTTGTGGAGGAGGTCCTTCCAAATGCGCCCGATGTCGTGGTTCAGATTGCGCATGTGTCGGGGTGGGGAGGCTATGACCGCGCCACCGACGCCGGCTTTTCCGCGCTGCTGGACCGCTGTGCAGACAGGCCTTCTGTTTGCCGCCGAGTCTATTTTGATCTTGCGGTGGTGGTCCTGCCCGCAAGCGCCGCTTCGGCGAAGGCGGGGAGCGACTTCCGGATGCTCGCCGACGGGCAGGCGGGGTTTGCGGAGGGACCGCGCAGGCTGGCCGCCAACCTGCGCCGGGCGGGCCTGGACCGGGTGCTGTTTGCCACCGACTGGCCCGACATCGCGCCTGCCGCCTATGCGGACCTGCTTCGTACCGAACTTCCGCTTGAGCCCAGGGAGCTGGACCAGTTGCTGGGCAACCGGGCGCCTTATTTTGCGGCCCTGCCGGATCGCCGGAAGCAGTGATGGCAGCTTTCGAACGCGGGTGTGCGGAGGTGGGGTTCAGCGTTGATGCGCGGCTGCGGCGGGCGTCAGAGGCTACTGCGCAGGGATGCGATAGACGGTGAGCGAGTAGGGGCGCAACTGGACTGAAATCGTTCCCGACCGCACATCGAGAGTGGAAGACTGGGGCGCTACGGCGGTTGGATGGTCAAAGCTGTTTTCAGCGCTGAGGTCAGTGCTGCCCAGAGTAATCACCTTTGCCGTGCCGGAAGGATGGATGCCGGTAAGGCGAATCTCCGCGGGTCTTGCGGCAGGCGAGTTGTTGATGACCTTGACGATGACTTCGTGGGTGCTGTCGTCGAGGGACGCACTGGTATAGAGGCCGTCCTCGGCTTCCGGCGTTGCGGGCAGGATGCGCGTGCCCACGTTGTTGGCAAAGACGCTCTGCACATAGAAGTTGGGGGTGCCATAGGAGCGCAGATTGTCAAACCAGATGGCGTCCGGCTTCCACTGCCATGCATCGACATGGGCCATGAGGGGAGCGTAGGAGGCCATGCGCACCACGTCGGCGTTGCGCTCCAGGCCGGTCATAAAGGCGGCTTCCGCAATGGCGGCCTGCCAGTTGTTGCGGTTTTCAGAGCTGGTGGACTGGATGGTCTGGGCGGCGTATTCACCGGCGAAGACCTTGGGCCCGGAGCGGTCGTAGTGGTCATAGCGGCCGGTATTGGCAAAGAACCACTCGGGGCTCATGTAGTAGTGCTCGTCCACGATATCCGCATTGAGCTGGCGCCAGGTGGACCATGCGCTGTCAAACAGGTCTCCCGAAGGCGAGGGCCCGGCGCTGACCACCAGCTTGATCTCCGGATGGCTGGCCTTCAAGGCAGCGGCGAAGACCTTGTAGCGCTCAAAGTAGCGCGGCCCCCACTGCTCGTTGCCGACGCCGATCATGGTGAGATGGAAGGGCTCGGGATGGCCCATCTGCGCGCGTAACTTGCCCCACGGAGACGTGACCGGGCCGTTGGCGAAGTCGATGAGGTCGAGCGCGTCCTTGACATACTCGTCGAGCTGGCCGAGGGCGGCGGTTTCGCTGGAGTTGAATTGGCAGGCCATGCCGCAGTTGAGAATGGGCAAGGGCTGAGCGCCGATGTCTTCAGCCAACTGGAAGTACTCATAGAAGCCGAGTCCGAAGGACTGGAAGTAGTCCTGGGCCGGCCTCTGGTCGAACTCGAGATTCCAGCGATTGATGATGGTCTTCCTTTGGGCAATGTCGCCCACGGTGGTCTTCCAGCGATAGCGCGTGGCGAGCTGGCGGCCCTCGACGATGCAGCCTCCGGGGAAGCGCAGAAAGCCGGGGTGCATGTCGTAGAGCAGTTGCACCAGGTCCTTGCGCAGGCCGTTTTCGCGGTGCTTCCAGGTGTCGAGGGGGAAGACGGAGACCATGTCGATGTCGAGCGTACCCGGCTCTTCCACAATGAAGTTCAACTGGGCGTGCTGCGCTGTCTGGGTGGCGCGGAGGACGGCCTCGTAGCGCTTCCACTGACCGCTGAAACCCTCCAGTCTGGCGGTCCCGATCTCGCGGCCCTTTTCATCGGTGATGGTGGCGCGGATGGACCTGGGTCCGCTGGTGCGGACATAGGCGGAGAAGCGGTATTCGGCGTCCTTTTTGACGCCGACGCCGCGGTAGCCGGAGTTCCAGAAGCTGTAGCCCGGCTCTTCGACGCGGACCCTCAGGTAGTGCGGATTGGTCTCGTTGAGCGGGTCATCGGTGCGGACATCGAGTTCGCCTTTTGGAGGGTCGATTCCCTTGCTGCTGAATCCCATGGTCTGGTGCCAGCCCTGCAGGGCTTCCTGGAACTCAAAGGACCGGTTCTTGACCAGTTCCGGATAAAGCCCGCCATCGGCCGCGAAGTTGATGTCCTCAAAGAAGATGCCGAACATGGAGCGTGAGATTGCCGCGCCTGGATGGGCGGCGTCGACGGCGATGACGGCGGCGTTCTTCGGCTGCTGGCTGAGGAGAAAGGCCGGAAGGAGAGCGAGGGCTAGGATTGCGAACGGGGTCATTCTGCGCATACGGTTGGGAGCCATGCTAAGGCCTGCGGTTGGGTGCGTCAACGGGCTGCGGTGTGGCGTGCAGGCAGGGGTTTGGCCGCGGGAGCACTCGCATTCCGCGCCCGGCTGCGCATCGCGGCGGATTCGGCCATTGTGTCATTTCGCAAATGCGAACCCTGCGGAGCCTTCGTATAATTGCGCGTATGAGAGCAATTGCCACCGTCCTAGTTTTGAGCGCCAGCCTCCTTGTCAACGCCCAGACCCCGGCTGCGAAGAGCGCCCCCGCCAAGGGGACTCCCGCGAAGACCGGCGCCGCGCACACCGCCGCTGCCGTTCCGCATCCTTCCCTGCTGAACCCAGCATCGCTCACGGCCAAAGCGCCGGCGGAGTTCAAGGCCAAGTTCACCACCACGGCGGGGGACTTTGTGGTCGAAGTCCATCGCGCATGGGCGCCGCTGGGCGCGGACCGCTTTTACAAGCTGGTTCGCTATGGCTACTTCACCAACGCGGCGTTCTTTCGCGTGGTTCCCGGCTTTGTGGTGCAGTTTGGGCTCAGCGCCGACCCGGCGGTCAACCGGGCCTGGGCTGACACCAAGTTCCCGGATGACCCTGTGCTGCAGAGCAACAAGCGGGGCAGCCTGGTGTTTGCCACGGCCGGTCCCAACACGCGCACAACGCAGCTTTTCATCAACTATGGGGACAACGCCCGCCTCGACGGCATGGGATTCGCGCCCTTCGGCACGGTCATTGAAGGCATGGACGTGGTGGACAAGATCTTTCCCGGCTACGGCGAATCACCCCGCCAGGACCTCATCACCAACCAGGGCGATGCTTATCTGAAGGCCAATTTTCCCAACATCGACAAGATCAAGCTGGCCCGCATTGTTCCCCCGGTGGCGCCGGCGGCTCACCCTGCGCCAGGGGCCAAGCCATCGGCCCGGCCAGCGCCCAGGGCGGTCGCCAAGCCTGCCCAGAAGTAGAGCCTGATTTCAGCTTCGCGTTGCTGCAATGGGGCAGCGCGAACGCTCGATATCCGGCAGACCGATGCAGCGTGCGCAGTGCCCTGGGTTCGTGAACCCAGGGCACTGCGCCGCTTGTGCTAGAACGTCAGCTTCATCCCGAGCTGAACCTGCCGCGGGCCGTTGGATGTATAGCTGATGACGCCGAAGTTCGGATCGTCCACGGATGTGTCCGGCGTGCCGAAGACCGGGTGATTGAGCGCATTTTCCGCTTCCAGGCGCAATTCCAGGTTCATGCCTTCGTGGAGTTTCGCCAGGGAGAACTCCTTTTCCATGGACAGGCTGGTGTTGAAGTTCCGCGGGGTGCGGATCAGGCTGGTGGCGCGGGGGGCAGTGCCAAACGCGTAGGGTGCTGGAAGCTGAAACACCTGGGGATTGGCGAAGTACTGATTGATCCAGGCGGAGTCCTTGCCTTGTGCGCGCCGCGGCTTGCCGCTGATGTTTGGCCTTTGGCCGCCATAGGTGGGCAGGGATGTTCCGTCATAGGTGAACAGGGAGAGCGGGCGCCCGTGCGCGACCCGCCAGACGCCGTTGGTTTTCCAGCCGCCGGCGATGGCCTCGACCGCGCGCGGCAAATGGCCGAGGAGCAGTTTTCCACGGCCCACAGGCAGGTCGTAGGTGTAGCTGAACTGGTAGACAATGGGCACATCGAAGGTAGAGAGGCTCCGCTCGAGCCAGGGCTTGTTGGGGTCAACCAGACTGGTGAAGCTGCCGAGAAAGGTAGTGTTGTCGTCCGGAACGGAGGCATCATCGATGGACTTGGACCAGACCAGGCTGGCGAGAAACTGCAAGCCGTTGGAGTAGCGCTTTTCTGCCGTCAACTGCATCGCATGGTAGATGGAGTTTGCAATGGGAGGAGCGTCGGTGGTGACGCCGCCCGGAAACTGGGGATAAGGAATCTGCAACATGAATTTGGGCGTTTGCTGGGCGGAGAGGGAGCTGTTGGGATCCGTGAAGACTCCATAGAACGGGTTGTCGACCATGGTGGTGAGGTCGTTGATCTGCGTTGCGTTGTAGCCCTCGACCTCGGGCCCGAGGTGATTGATGGAGTTGGCGCCGGAGAAGTAGAGGTGGGTCCCCTTCTTGCCCACATACGTCACGTTGGCAAGCACCCGCGCCGGCAACTGGACCTCGACTCCCAAGCTCCAGCTCTGTTCATAGGGCGTGTTGGTCACGTTGCGCAGCGGGCCGTTAGCTGCGTACCCGACGTCGTTCATCAGGCCGAGCGAGCTTCCCGGCGGCTGGATGAGGCCATTTGGAAACGGATTGTTCAAGTGCAGGTAGGGAGTGGCTCCATCGCTCTGATAGGTGGTGATGGCGCCGGTGTACTGGTTGAAGCCTTGTGAGCCATAGGGAGCGACGCCGGTTGCGCCCGACCGGGGCTGGGAGTAGTAGATGCCGTATCCGCCGCGGACCACGATGCGGCTGTCGAGGAGATAGGCAAAGCCGAAGCGCGGCTGGATGTCTTTCCAGTCAAAATCGACAATGCGGCGCTGCCGGGAGCTGGCGAAGACCTCACCCCCATGGAGGGGCCCAAGCAGCGGCACGGTGAGGGGCGACGCCACGTTCAGGTCAAGCCAGTTCTGGCGGTTGAAGCGATCAGTGCGGGGGACGGAGACGTCGTAGCGGAGGCCGAGATTGAGAGTGAGCTTGGGGCTGACCTTCCAGTTGTCCTGGAAGTACCAGGCAAACTGCCGGTCTTCGGTGGCGGGGCGGTCCTGAATCTCATAGTAGGCGCCGCCGTCCATGTTGCCCATCATGAAGGCCGCCATGCCATCGCCGCCGCAGTCGGAGAAGGCGTTGGGACATTGCGAAGTGCCGAAATGATCGAAGTTGAAGGTGCCGTTCGGCGCATTGGTCTGGATGTAATTCTGCTGATGCTGTCGGCCCTCGAAGCCGAACTTCATCTCGTGAGCGCCCTCCACCTTGTTGAGTGAAGCGCTGAGCTGCCCTGTGTCCTGCCCCTGCCGGTAGTTGCCATAGGGGTCGCCGCCGATGGTGGCGAATCCCGCGGAGTAGTAGGTTGACTGATCGATAAACATGGAAGGGACGCCCATGAACCCATTGGAGTTCAGGCTGGCCGGAAATCCGAGCTTGTTGACCGGGTCCTTGATTCCTCCGTCTCCGTTATAGGCCAGGATGCGGAGCGAGCCCCGGGTGAACCCGAGCGTTGTGGTCAGCAGGAGAGACTTGGAAAATGTGTGAGCGTCATTGAGGGTGAACAGGTGCGCCGCGCTGCGGTTGGGGCCGTTGCTGCATGGGTCGGCGAAGTTGCCAAAGCAGTTGAAAGAACTGGAACTGCTCCACTGCTGCGAGTACTTTGCGCTGAGCAGGTTGTTCTGGCTGAAGCGGTGGTCGATCTTGACGTCAAACTGGTCGTTGGGAGAGCGGCTGGCGCCGGATCTGATCCAGTTGTGATAGATGGAGGGCGACGCCATGCCGGCCGTGGGCTCGGGGAACAGGTTCATCATGGCCTTGGCGATGGGGTCAATCAGGTCTCCAGGGGCGCCGGACAACTGGTAAGGAGTTCCCGCGAGGTTGGGGTTGCCTGGGCTGGCGTAGGCGCCAATGTTGTTGTAAGGGATGAAGGCGGTGCGGTAGGCCCCGGCTGCGAATTGACCGTCGGGGCTGGCCGGGGTGTAGACGCCGGAGTAGGGGTCCCAAATCTGTCCGGCGGCGACGGTGCACATGCCATTGTTGTCAAACGAGCCGCCCTGCGCGGCACAGACCTCGCCAAAGTCGCCGCTGGCGCGCTCCAGGTCCGTTGGAACTCCCGCCTGGTAGGTGGCCATGTTGGTCTGTCGCCAGCCGTCGTAGTCGAAGAAGAAGAAGGTTCTGTTTCTGCGGATGGGCCCGCTGATGGTGCCGCCGAAATCATTGCGATGCACAGGAGGAATGGGAATTCCGTTCAGATTATTGAACCAGTTGTTGGCGTCGGTGATGGTGTTGCGAATGAAGTCGTAGCCGCTGCCGTGGAACTTGTTGGTGCCGGAGCGGGTAATCATGTTCACGACCGAAGCGCCGGAGAATCCATACTCGGCGCTGAAGTTTGACTGCTCGACCCTGAACTCTTCGACCGCCTCCGGCGAAGGCGTATACGTAACCTGGGTGACGCCGCCGTTGGGCTCGTAGTTGGTAATCGTGGCGCCATCCATCAGCACGTCGGAGGTGGAATTGCGGCTTCCGTTGGAGACAAAATTGGTTCCCGTGCAGCCCACGCCGCATTGATCGTCGGACTCCGTCACGCCCGGCGTCAACTTGGTCAGATCCATGACGTAGCGGTCAACCATGGGCAGATCGTTGATGAATTTCCGGTCAATGACCAGGCCCGTGGTTGCGTCCTGCGCATCCAGGCCCTGGCTCTGCGCCGTCACCTCCACGGTTTGCGCGGAACTGGACAGCTTGAGGCTCAAATTGACCGTGGCGTGCTGGTTGACATCCACGCGTATGCCGGTGCGAATCGCCTTCTCGAATCCCGTCATCTCCGCGGAAACGGAGTAGGTGCCGGGAGGCACGGAGCGATAGAGGTAGCGCCCGACTTCATCGGTGACCGCGCTGAATGTATATCCTTTCTCCTGATCGGCGAGCGTCACCTTGACGCCGGGAAGCAGAGCCGCGGTTGGGTCTGAGAGAACACCGGTGACGGTGCCAAAGTATCCCTGGCCCAGGGTGGCCGGCGCCGCGGCCCCCAGCAGCACCATCAACACGATGCCCCAACAACCTTGCCGGCGTGTCCATCGATTCTCCGCTACTGGAGTATGCCTCGGCCGTGAAGCGTCCATGCCGCGCAAGGATGCCCATTCCAGGCCGTCTCTGGGAGTGAAGGAAGTCGCCGCAGCTTCCGCAAGCAGATCGAGGAGGCCCTTGAAATATGGGAATCTGCGCATGGATGTCATCTCATATCCTGTCGAAGAATTCGTATTCAAGCGTTTGATTGGTAATAGACTGAGCAGGTTGGGTTGTCAAGGGGCGTGGAAGCCGGGGCAGGCGGAGCCCGCTTCCAGAGACTCGAATCCCCATTTGTCGTCGAGAGACAGAAGACAAGCAGCGGAAGGGGTGCGCATTGTCCGGTGCCCTATCTGACTCCTGCTTCTTGTGATCGCGAGCTTTGAGTGCGAGACGCGCGCATCTGAATCACTCGCTTGCAGCTAGGTCCTGGACCGCGCCTCGCTCCGGCCAGATGTTTTCTCTGGCGTGCTCTCACGGGGGCGAGGTCTCTGTCGCCATGAAGACCTGATAGGTTCTTGACCAACGACTGAGCGGCGTGATGTTCTGGGACCTTGAGTCCAACCCATCCGGCACTTTGCTGAATTCAATCAACCAGGTCCTGAACGGGAAGACATGTTAGCAAGGCAGGAGAAGATGACAAGCGCCTCATCCCTATCGGTAGAGACGGCCGCTGAGCCGCAACTTCAAGCGCGCCTCGCCTCTATCGATATCTTTCGCGGACTCACGATGACGCTGATGATCTTCGTCAACCAGATGGCGGACGTGAAGGGCCTGCCATGGTGGAACTACCATATGAAGGCCAGCGTGGATGCCATGACCTATGTCGATATGGTCTTCCCGTTCTTTCTGTTTATCGTGGGTCTTTCGATGCCTATCGCCATCGAGAGTCGGCTCCGCGGGAACCCTTCGATGCCGGCGCTTTGGCGGCATGTGGGAATGCGGACAGCAAGCCTTCTGGTGCTTGGACTGATTCTGGCCAATGCAGGCGCCGGGGATAGCGCGCGGATGGGGATCGGCGCATCACTCTGGGCGGTTGTCGCACTCACTGGCGCGGCCCTTTGGCTGAATGACTATAGTCCGGCGAGCTTTCCGCCCATCGTACGCCGCTGGCTCCCGGTCGCGGGATTTGCAATAGTCGCGGTCATGCTGGCGATCTTTCGTTCTATTCCAGCGCCTGGGAGTTCCGGATGGCTGGACTTTTCCTATCCGGAGATACTCGGCCTGATTGGCTGGAGCTACTTGGGCGTCGCGCTTGTCTATATTCCCTTGCGCAAATGGAATTGGGCGCCCCTGGCACTCTTTCTGGCGATGATGTCTCTCTGTGTCCTGACCGCAGGTGATTGGGTGACCTTTACCGATGAGTTGCCGTTCATTGCCTGGCCTTGGGGCAATGGGTCCATGGCGGGCATCATGCTGGCCGGAATCATCACGTCGATGATCTTCACGGGGAGCCATCGCTGGCCCTCGCTTCGTCAAAGGATGCTTTTGGCGCTGATATTTGCCATCGCGGCAATTGGGGCAGCGTGGGCCTTGACGCCGCTCGGGGTCTCCAAGATACGCGAAACACCCACGTGGACCCTCTACAGCATTGGCGCGGCCGTGCTGGCCTTTACCGCCCTCTACTGGGTCTGTGATGTGAGAGGTCGGACGGGATGGGCGTCCTTTGCCCGCCCCGCCGGCTCCAATACTTTGACGACCTATCTGCTTCCGGACTATGCACACTTCCTTCTTGCCGCGGCGGGCATCCGGTACCTTGACACGCACCTGGACTCGCATTGGCCAGGGGTTCTGAAGTGCGCGATTTTCACGGCTCTGGTGTTGGCGGCCGGGTCTGCCCTGACGCGAAGCAAAATCAGGCTGCGCCTCTGACTGATCGCACAACTGTGCATCGAGAAAGTGCGCCCCTCCCCCCTTCCACCAGGCTGGCTCCTCGTCTATGATGATGAGGCGGGGTCAGGCTTGGTTCCGTCCTGCTGAACTGGGTAGAATTGCCAACCGCCGTTTTCCGCTTTGTGTTTCTGCGTTAGGTTGATTCGATGTGTTTTGGTTTTCATGGTGTCCGCGCCGTGCAGAGATCGTTTTCCGGGGGCGCCTTGATAACCGCAAATTCGACTTCAACTTCTCGCTTTGGACACCAGGATGGACACCAAAGAGGCTCATTAGACGCAAATTTTTGATTCTAAAGGGCGGGAGTAGTTCAGTGGCAGAACGTCAGCTTCATCCTGCAATTTTTAGCATCTCCTCCCAATAGATGCTTTTTGTATCAATCAAATCTAACAGAATCATACGCATACAACATGAACTGGAAGGCATTTCAGCAACGCGCGACTGTTGACTGATTTGTACTCTTTTGCGGATTTTGGGCAGATGGATAGTAAAAATGGCTAGTAAAAGTCAGTCTCTGGCGAATGGAGATCCAGCAGAGGCTGTTCTGTTGCTAGGGCTGAATCCTTTTTGACCGCATTTTCTCCTCTTCTTTTCTCCTCTCGGGTTTGATGGTCCTTGAGGAGACGGACAGTGCGACAGCAATCCACGTCCCGACTTGGCGTAATTGACATATTGCAAGGTATAGTCGACTAGTTTTTAGACTATGGCTGAAATAGAAAACGGCTTTGCACGATGTCGCGAAGTGCTGCTCGACCGGCTGAAATAAGCAGTACCAGCCCGCATCCAGTTACTCACAGGACCGCGGCAAGTAGGCAAAACCACGTTGCTTATGGAAATCACCGCCCAGTTCGGCGACAGAGCTGTGTACCCAGCCGGCGACGAGCTAGACGCTGCGCTACCCGGATTCTGGGAGCGTAGCTGTGCGGCGCCCTGCCCTGCTGCGGCAGGTATTCGCTATTGCCGCTGGCTCGCCCGCACAGATCGTTTCACTTCAAAAGATGCATGGCCAACTACAGGACGGCGGTGCTCTAGAAACGGTTGCGCATTATTTGGCACTGCTCCAAGACGCCTACCTGGGTGCTACGCTGGAGAAATACTCGGCGCGGGCGCTCAGACGTCGCGCCTCTCCGCCCAAGCTCGTATTGCTAAACAACGCGTTAATTTCTGCCATGCATCCCGGTGGCCCTCCCGATCCAGCTCGTGAGCCTGACCGTTTCGGATTCCGGGTCGAGAATGCCTGCCTAGCCTTCGCCATCAACCAGGGCCAACAGGTGTCGTATTGGCGAGAAGAACCACTGGAAATCGATGCAGTCTTCTATGGGAGCTGGGGAAAGTGGGCAATCGAAGTCAAAACAGGCGGATTCGATAGCCAGGCCCTCCGTGGAGTTCTGGAGTTTTGTCGCCGCCATCCAGCAATGAAGCCGCTTGTCATCTGTGCACCAGGTAGCGAAGAAACTTCACGGCGACATGGAATCCAAAGCATCAACTGGGAAGATTTCCTGCTCCAAGGCCCCCCGAGAACTGAAGAACTGAAGATAAGAGAAGGGGTTTTCCCTGCCTACTCTTGGGTCATTTGCAAACAATCAGAAAAATGACCAAACTCTGGTGATTTCGATTTTCGCTTCAGCGTGAAAACACTGCACAATGCAAACGTGTGTGATGACAATTGGTCATCACAGAGATCCAATTTATTATTGGACGGGAGCCAACCTATCAGCGCAATGTTTCGGCATAACGTGGTCCTTTGGAGACCGTAGGAGGTGCCGATGAACGCCCAGCTCACGTCCTCATTCCGGCGCGGAGTCCGTCACGTCGAACGCCTGCGCCGGGTTCGTCCGACCCTTACTTTAGCCCTGCTGATTGTGGCGTGTCCTACGCTTGCAATGGCCGCCGTCAGCGGATCACCATTTGACAACGGATTCACCGCCCTTCAATCCCTATTCACCGGAACGGTAGCCAAGGTGGCTAGTCTGATCGCCATCGTGGTCGGCGGCTACCAGTTCGCGCACGGCGAACCGGGCGCAAAGCGCAACCTTGCCGGCGTCGCTGCGGGCTCGGGAATCGCTGTGCTTGCAACCAATGTTCTGAGCTGGCTCTGGGGCATGTAATGGGCGCCCGCACGCGGAGCTCCTTCTAACGAACGATTCAACTGTTCGACTGTGAGGGGCCGAGATGCAGACACACACCAATACCCGGCGCAGGATTGGGGTCTCCGGCGATGGCTCATCGTCGCCGGGGCGCAGAAACCGGGTCTACAAGAGCCTGCACAAGCCCCTCACGTACCTGGGCGTCGAGCGGACGGTCTTCTACCTCGTATGCGTCCTCGCCGCAGGGACGTTCAATCTCTTCAACAGCCTGGTCGCCGGGCTGATCTTCTTCGCGGGCGGGTACGTCTTCGGCTACTGGGTCACGAATACCGACCCGGCCTTCCTCCACATCCTTGGCCGGTCCGAGCGATACAAGGCGCGGTACGACGCAGCGAAGCAGGCAATTCCTCGCGTGGAGGTGCAGTGATGCTGCGCATTGATAAGGTCATCAAGCCGTGGCGGGATGCGGATTCGCTGTGCGACCACATCAACCTCTACGGGTTCTGGAACGAGAAGTCATTTCTGACCAAGAGCGGCGACCTCGGCATGGTCTTGAGTGTGCCGGGTGTCGATTATGAAAGCCTGGATCATGCTGGCCAGGAATATGCGGTGAAGCGCCTGGAGGCGGCGCTGAAGTCCTTCGGCCCAGGGTTCCACGTATATCAATACCTGTTCAAGTCCAACCGGCCGGAGATTCCCTTTGGCAGCTACGACGACGCTGTGGTCCAGACAGCGATTGACCAGCGCCGCCGGTTCTTCGAGCAGAAGCGGGACAGCCTCTATCAAGTTGAGATCTTCTTCTGTGTCCTGCTTGAAGGGGCGCGGTCGAAGACCGGCCTCGGCCCGGCCCTGGGCCGGCTGTTCAGCGACCCGGCCGGAGCCGTGTCAGAGCTCAAGAGCCAGTTCTCGAATACCGCAACAAAGACTCTGCTCCGGTCACAGATCGAGAGCGACCTGGGCCGCCTCGGAGCGCAGGTGCAAGCCTTTCTGCGGCAGCTCAGCGACTTCATGCAGATCGAGGTGCTCGGGAGTGAAGGCCAGTTCCGATTCTTCCGGCGGCTGCTCAACTACGACGACTGGCGCGTTGACGGGCGGCCGAAGCATACGCAGTTCCTCGACTACCAGGTCGTCAACTCGGACATCGAGGCGGAGCGCAGTCATCTGCGCGTCGGCAACCACTTCGTGCGCGTGCTGACCATGAAGGAAGCGATCACGGAGACGCGCCCCCTGGTACTCGATGCGCTGTTGAAGATTCCGGCCAACTTCTATGTTGTTACCGAATGGGTTCCGATCCCGGCCAAGCGGGCGCGAAAGGAAGTGAACAAGCGCCGCCGACACTTCAACGTCTCGAAGACCGGCTTCGTCTCGCAGTTGGGCTCGGACCCAGCTAAGACCAATCCCCGCGATGTGCTGATCGATGAATCGAAGCAGGCGGACATCGAGAACCTGGGCGACTGCCTGCGCGCGCTCGGCGAAGGGCAATCCCTGGGCGAGTTTTCGCTGACCATCGTTCTCTACAATCAGGACCGCCATCAGCTCGATCAGCTCACCGGCGAGTTCGCGGGCGTATTCACCCATGCGGACGGTGACCTATTTGTTGAGACCTACAACCAGTTGAATGCCTACTTCGCCACCGTTCCGGGCAACTACCAGATCAACCTGCGCAGGATGCTCATTCTCAACACCAACTATGCCGATCTCTCTTTCCTGTTCACGATCCTGCCTGGCGAAAAGACAAACGCGCATCTTGGCACCGAGTACCTGGCGGTCTTTGAGACGGACAATGCCACGCCTTACTTTCTCAACCTGCACGAAGGCGAAGTTGCGCACACGCTCATCCTCGGAATGACAGGCTCGGGCAAGTCGTATCTTTGCAACTTCCTCCTCCAGAACGCGCAGAAGTACTCGCCTCTGACCTTCATCTTCGACATCGGCGGGAGCTTCGAGTCGATCACGACCATCTTCGGAGGCAGCTACCTGAACGTGGGCCAGGAGGCGCGGGACTTTTCCATCAACCCGTTTGCTCTGTCCTATTCAAAGGAGAATCTGCAGTTCCTGTTCAGCTTCTTCCGCGTGCTGATCGAGGGCGCCGATCAGCAGTACCGGATGGACTTCAAGGAAGAGCGCAAGCTGTGGGAGGCGATTGAGCGGACTTATCTGCTTGAGGAGGGCCAGCGGACGCTCACGAACTTCGCCAACATCATCGGCGAGTTGAAGGAGCGGCTGCACCGCTGGACCCGCGCCGGACAGTACGGCTTCCTCTTCGATAATCCCACCGATACCTTGACCTTCAGCCGCTTCCAGACCTTCAACTTCGCCGGCTGGGGCGATGCTTCGGAAGTCCTTGAGCCTCTTCTGTTTTATGTCCTTCACCGGGCTTCGAACGAGATCTGCGACCCGGCAAGGCTAGGCACCTTCAAAGCGTTCCTGATGGACGAGGCGTGGCTGTTCATGAGGAACGAGACCATTCGAAATTACGTGGTGCAGGCGCAGAAGACCTGGCGCAAGCATAACGCGGCAATGATTCTGGCCACGCAGTCGATCAAGGAACTGGAACAATCGGGAATGCTCGAAACCGTTGCAGAGAGCTGCCCGACCAAGATCTTCCTCGCCAACCCGGAGATGAATCGGGATGTCTACCGGGAGGCATTTCATTTGAACGACACGGAGCTTGAACTCATCGCGGGCCTGGTTCCTCCCGGCCAGATGCTCGTCCGCAAGGCGCAGAGTTCGAAGAAGGTCCACCTCAACGTCGATTCGGTCACGCACTGGATGGCGACCAACAACGCCCGCGACAACCTCGTGAAGCGCGACTACTTCCAGAGATTCGGCATCGCCGAAGGGCTCCGCCGTCTCGCCGAGGAACGGCCTTTCACACCACGTGCAATCGCAACCAGCACTCCCAACCCCCAAGGAGCTGTCGCATGAACCACAAATTGTTGATCATGGCCGGGCTGGCCCTGGCCTTTGCCGCGGACGTTGCCGCCCAGGAGGCGACGGCCCGCACTGTCCAGTACCACACGCAGGATATTGTTCCGATCCGCGCCAAGCTGAAATACACGACGCTGATTCAATTGCCCGCAACCGAAAAGATCATGGACGCCGCGACTGGCGACAAGGAGTTCTGGGTTGTCGATCTGGTCGGCAACTTCTGCTTCGTTCATCCCGCCAAGGCGGGCATTGGGTCGAACCTGAACCTGATCACCGACAAGGGCAACATCTACAGCTTCACACTGCAGGATGTGTCGGGGACCGCTTCGCTGGCGGACCTCAAGGTCATCATCCAGCCCGCGGACCGCTCGGCGATTGTCGCCGCGGGAGGACCACCGCAGTTCGTTCCTGCCACCCAGCTTGAAGACTCGAAGCAGGCGCTTGCCGCTGTGCAGTCGCACGTCGAGCAGGCGGTTGACGAATACAAGAGCGCTTATCCGCTTCAGTTGAAGTTCGACTATGTGTTCAAGGCCAACGCGGCGCCTTTCGACATCCAGTCAATTTATCACGACGACAAGTTCACGTACATCAAAACTCGGGCTCCGGAGAAGTTCAGCGTCTACGAGATGAAGGACGGGAAGCCCAACCTGATCTCCTACGACCTTCGCGAGGGGACCTACATCATTCCCAAGGTGATGGACTCGGGGTATGTCGAGCTGGGCAAGAAGAAGATGGAGTTCACGCGCAAGGGATAGTCAACTTCCAAGCGGGGTGCCTTATGACGGACGCGACCATCAATCCGGGGCAACAGGCGCAGGCTGAACCGCAGCTGCGCCAGACCGCGGCAGAACCCAGGGGAGTTCTGCACAAGAACCTGAAGCCGGCGCTCTATCTGGGCGCGGCGGGAGTGGTGATTCTGGCGGCGCTCTTCAGTGGGGTGACGAAGAAATCTCCTGCCCACCAGGCCGAAGCGAGCCATGAGCCGCCCCAGCCCGCCGTCCAGGACAACACCGACAACAACGTGCAGGAGCTGAAGAACCAGGTGGCAGCGGCCCGCGCGCGCGATGCGCAGCAGGCGGCGATGAATGGCGGACAGGACCCGGCCCTTGCCAACGCGACGCTTGCGCAGCGCTACAGCGCAACCGGTGAACCGGCGCCGTGCGTTCCCGGCCAGCCCTGCGCAAGCCAGGGAGGCTACGGGCAGGCTCAGGGCGGGCAGCAGCTCACTCCGGCGCAACAAGAGGCGCTGCAGCTAGCCGCAAAGGAGCGCGAACTTGCCTTCAATGCTCGTTTTGCATCGAACCTTGTGTTCGCCCGCCCACCGGAGGTGCAGGCAAAGCAAGCGGACCCGGCGGACACGGAGAGCGATGTGGCCGCTACCTCACAACAGATTGCTACGCCTGCCCCCAATCAGCCGGGCACGAGCCTGATGTCAGGCCGGGCGGCGGGCGACGCGCCTGGCCCGGCTTCGGGACTGGCAACAACCACCCGCCGTCCCCAGATCAATATCGACTCCGCCGTCGGGCAGCCTTACGTCATCTATGAGGGTCTGACGCTCGATACGGTCCTCATGAACCGGCTCGATGGCGATGCCGTGGGTCCGGTAAAAGTGCTGGTCTCGAATCCCGTCTACTCGCACGACCGCCAGCATGTTCTGATCCCGGACGGGACCGTCGTTCTGGGCGAAGCCCGGAAGATCGGCGCTGCCAGTTTCGGACAGCAGCGCCGCATGGCGGTTGCCTTTCACCGCATGATCATGCCGGACGGCTACGCGGTCGATCTCGACCAGTTCCACGGTCTCGACCAGATCGGCGAAGAGGCCCTGAAGGACAAGGTCAACAACCATTACATCCAGGTATTTGGCACATCGATCGCACTGGGCGTGCTCTCGGGCGCCGGGCAGATTACCCAGGGCGGCGGACTGATCTCGGCCAGTGGATCGCAATCGTTTGCAACCAGCGCGGCGGGGAGCGTGTCGCAATCGGCGGCTTCGATCCTCAACCGCTTCATTCAAATCCCGCCAACCATCACCATCCGGGAGGGGCATCGCGTGAAGGTCTATTTCACGCAGGACATGCTGCTGCCGGCTTATGAAAACCACACCATCCCGCAGACGTTCTAAAGGAGACGCCCATGCGCCAGAGCACGACACTTCTTGCCTTCACATTCGGTCTGGTATTGGCCATGTGCGGGTGCCAGAGCCATCAGTCCAAGGTTGACGCACTTCAGAAGGAGTACGACAGGCTGAGCCAGCAGTTTGCGAAGGACTGTTCTGAAGAGTACTTAAAGGTCCCCCCGCAACTGAGCGAGAAATGCGCAGATGAAAGTCGAAAGATGGGAGAGGCAGGGCAACGTCTCAGGGATGAACTTGCAAAGCGATGAAACGAGGTGAAAGCGTCATGAAACGGTACATCTTCATTGCAATTGTGCTGAGTGCATTGGGAGTTCCACGGCTGTGCGCCCAATTCGGTTCCAGCATCGTTCTCGACCCGACGCAGGCGGCTCATGCCGCCCAACAGATTCTTCAAGCGAGCCATCTGTACACGACGACCGTTGAGACCGCCAGGAACGTCATCGGAGCTTACAACCTCGCCCAGCAAATGGCGAGCCTTCCGAAGTCGCTCTACACTACCTACCGGAACTTCGGACAGCAACAGTGGATCGGGCTCTCCCACCCGCTCAATACCTATGGGAATTCGATCCTGTGGATGAACGCTGCATCGGGCGGATATGGCGCCTCCGCAGCAAACGAATTCGCCAGCTTCCCGCGACAGGGGAAGATTCCGGGGTACAACTCGCTCAGCCCTGAAGGTCAACAGGCAATCGCAGCCAGAGGCGCAACGGTCGATCTCACAGATGCGGTCAGCAGCAGCAGTCTGCAGATTCTCGGCAGCATCCGCACGAGATCCGCGGAGCGGGAGGCGGAGATCAGCCACCTCGAAGTCGACAGCCATTCGAGCGATCCTTCCCAGCACACCGAAATGGCGACTCTCCAGCGGATCAACCAGGCGCTGCTGATCCAGTTGCGAACCCAACAAGAGACCAACCAGATGCTTCAGGCCCAGGCCCTGCAGCAACTGATCGAACAGAAGACCCAGCAGGACAACCTCAAAGCGCTCTTTCAGGTCGCAAATGGCTACCAGCAGAGCTTCAACGCGGTGACGCCGCAACAGACGAGCACCGGCACCAATTGGGCATTTCACTATTAGCCAAAGGGGGCGGAGATGGACTTCCTCATGACAATCAGGAACGGCTGTGACAGTGTGACCTCCATGGCCGCCCCATCGATCGATTCCCTGGGGCTCCGCATGGTGCTCGCCCTTGCAACCATCATGCTGGTCTGGTTCGGGGTGCAGGAAGCGCTTGCTTCAGCCCAGGGTGGGCCCGGATTCAACATCGCGAAGTTCATCAGCTTCTTCGTGCTGATTACATTCGCCTATTCCTTCGTGAAGTTCTACGACAGCGCGATACCGGGAATTGGTTATTCGCTCAAGGGCTTCATCAGCGGAGGGACAAGCAGCTTGGTCGACTATATTGGCGCCGATTCAACGAAGGACGTACAGGACAAAATCCACGAAGCAATCGGGAAAGTCGGCGTGTTGTCTCCTTCATTCACTGAGCCGTACACGCTGATGTGCACCTATACGGTCCAGGTTACTCTCTCCGTATTGACCGCAATAATAGCGGTCGTAATCGCCTACGGTGCTGTGGGAGCAACAATCATTGGACTACTCGGCCCTGTATTTATCCCTTGGATGGTGTTTGATAAAACGGATTTCCTCTTCTGGGGGTGGCTCAAAGCATTCATCGGGTTTGAATTCTACAAGGTCGTTGCAGCCGCAACTATGAGCGTAATGAGCCACCTCCTGATCTCCTACCTCACCAGCGGCGCAATGCATATAGATGATCCGAAGAACCTCATTTACTTGATGCCGGGACTGCTGATCATGTGCATCATCGCTGCCTATATCCTGTTCAAGATTCCGACCATGACAGCGAGCCTGTTCTCGGGACATACCGGAGGGCATGGCTTCGGGCTCAACCAGATCATTACGACCCTGGTCATTCGTTCACTGTAAGCGCGAAGGAGGAAATGTATGGCAACTTCAGCCAGAACTGCACCGGACATCACCCGCGCCGCGGAACGGTATCTGGAACAGTACGGCGATCCGCTGGTCATGAACACTTACCTGAAGGTGGCGAATCTCGTCCTCGCGGCGGTCTGTCTCGCTCTCGGAGCGCTGGTCTTCAAGAGCCAGACGGCGCTCGCCAATGTCCACCCGATGATCGTGCGCATCAATGACGTGGGCCGCGCCGAGGCGATCGACTACCGCAACTTCCAATACCGCCCGCAGGAAGCGGAGAATAAGTACTACCTGACGCGCTGGGCCGAGCTCTACTTCAGCCGCAATCGCTTCACCATCGAGCGTGACCAGACGAACTCGCTCTACTTTCTCAACGGCGACGTGCAACGGGCCGTGATCGGACTCGAACAGAAGGACAACTTCATCCAGTCCTACACCCGCGACAGCACGCTGCCATTCGTCGATGTCGAAGTCAAGAACGTGGTCCTTGACGACCTCCGGCAGTCGCCCTATTCGGCGCGTATTGAGTTCGAGAAAGTGTATGCAAATTCCACCGACCACTCGGAACTGAAGCGGGAGCGTTGGACCGCCAGCGTGACCTACGTCTTCCGCGAGAACGTGAAGAACAACGAACTGGCCGTGAACCCGCTCGGGTTGACCATCGTCCGATTCCGGGCTGACCAGGCGTTCAACTGATCGAAACCGGCAGACGAGCCGGATCCCAAATCGAGGCGCTTCTTATGTCCTATCGCGGTCACAAATCGCGGCAGCCAGGCCCTTCTTTTCTTCGAAGGCGGAAATCGGGATCGAGAAAGCTTTCGAGATCGCTGCGGAAACAGTCCGGCCGTCAGCTCCGGTCTTCATTCAAGCAGGTGTCAAGCAAACGGAATGGCATATCGAATCGCGTGCGCATCCGGGGCGGGAATTCGAAGTCGTTGCGGGCCATGAAGCGTTCGTCTCGCGTTTCGATTCCTTGCTTGTCCGGTCACGCGCTTCGGGCCACATCCGGCGCCCCCCTTCCCCACCACGCAAAGACCGCGTGGCCGGGGGCCCCTGTTCTGCGGCACGTCGTCGCTCTGCTTTCCGGACTCCTCTCCCAGAGCAAGTCTGGGCCCCTGCTCCAGAATGCGCGTCTTGGCGCTTGGGAGCCGGGCTCCTCGCTGAGGCTTCGCCAGGGAGTGACCCGGCCAATCCGGGATCTCAAACAACGGAGACTCACCATGTATCAGAACCGCATTACACTCATCGGATTCCTCGGCCAGGATGCAATCACCCGCGCCGCCAACAACGCCAGCTTCACCATCCTCTCGCTTGCCACCAAGTCTTCGTACAAAGACAAGAAAACCGGCGAGTACAACGGCCATACCGAGTGGCACCGCTGCATCGTCTGGGGCAAGCTCTCCGAATACGCGAAGACGCTCAAGAAGGGCGCGCACCTGGCCATCGAAGGCGAGTTGCGCAGCCGCGAACAGACCAGCAAGAAGACCAGCGCCACCGAGCGCGTTTGGGAAGTTCGTGTCTCTTCGATCCTGAAGCTTGACCGCGCCGAAAAGGCCAGCCCGGAAGAGCAGGAAAGCACCGAGTTCAACCCCGAGGAAGAGGCCGCCTGAGCCTCTTCCTCTTCAAAGCCGGAGGCCCGGCGGATCGCTGGGCTTCCGGCTACTGTGAGGCAGCCGCATGAGTCTGGAATTGATCCTGCCGTTTCTCCGCCCTATCGAGCCGTTGCTGATCGACAACGACATCAGCGAGATCATGGGCAATCCCGATGCTTCGTGGTGGTTTGAACGCGACGGAAGGCTCTACCGTGACCGCTCCGTGAGGTTTGATGCGGCGCGTCTTCTGACCGGCCTCGAAGTGATTGCCAACAACCTCGGCAAGCGACTCAACGAGGACAGCCCTTCGCTGCACGCGCAGTTGCCCGATGGGAGCCGCCTCGCGGCCTGGATTCCGCCGCTCGTCAGCCCCGCGCCGGCACTCGCAATCCGCAAGTTCACCAGCCGCAAATTCACAATGGATGACCTGATCGCTCGCGCCATGCTTTCGCGCACGCTTGCTGAGTTCCTTTCAGAACAGATTCGTGCGGGAAAGACGGTGCTCATCTCCGGCGGAACCGGCACTGGAAAGACCACGCTATTGCGGATTCTTGCCGATGCCATTCCGGACGACGAAAGAATCCTGGTCATCGAAGACACGCCGGAGTTGCAAATTGTGAAGCCGAACATTGTTCCGGTGGCTTCCCAAACCAACACCTTCAAGGCCAGCGTTTCGTTCGACGATCTGCTCAAGGGCGCGCTGCGCTTCCGGCCCGACCGCATCATCCTGGGCGAGGTTCGCGGAATCGAAGCCCGCACGCTGCTCGATTCCTTCAATACCGGCCACTCCGGCTCGCTTGCCACCATCCACGCCAACTCCGCCCAAAAGGCGCTCACGCGCTTCGCCAACCTGGTCATGCGCTCGCACTCCCAGGCGACCTTTTCCGACACTGAAGCGGAGATCGCGGAGGCCGTCGATTACGTCGTCCATGTGGAGCGCCGTGCAGGCGGTCGCACCGTCACCGAAGTCCTCTCCGTGGGCGGATATGACCGCGGCGCCCAGAGATACCGAATTGAGACCGTAATCGACACCGTTTGTGGAGAGATTCAGGAGGTGCATTCATGAGCGATTTCAGGGTTCAGTATCGGCGCATGGCGGACACTGCGGCGGCACGAAACTGGCTCGCCGAGGGAGTCCCATTCGCCGACGCAATCACCATGATCGAGGTCCGCAGAAGGTTCGAAATGTGACCCAGCACCTGCCGCGCCTACGCGCACGAGATCGTGCTGGCCGCGCGTGCCGAATTCAGTAAGCAGAAAAGTGCAAAACCAAATCACCCAGAGGAGAGAAACCATGCCGCTGCTTGAAATCGTCCAGACCCGCCAGATCACCGCTTCCATCCGGCTCGACGAATCGACCGCCGAGCAGATCAACCAGTACGCCGCCTTCATGCACGCCTCAGCCGACGAGGTCGTAGACAAGGCGCTCGGATACGTCTTTGCCAAGGACCGTGACTTCCAGGAGTTCCTGCGCACCCAGGAAGCCGCCAAGGTCCCCCACAGCCTCAGGATTCGCCGTGCGCCTCATCCTGTGGCCACACAGCCCCTGTTTCGCAAACCCTACAAGCGGTCCAAAGTCATGGAGCCGGCCAGTGAAGCGCGCCTCCATTGAGCCCATTCCCGGGCGGAGCGTCCCGTTCGTTGCTTCGCACCGGGTTTATCTCGACACCCCACCCCTGAAAGGGTTGCGCACGCAACCAAATGGTTCCATCGGGAAACATGCACAAATCAGTTGAGTTAGCGAAATGGCGGTTCCATCCGGAACCAGGCTGGTTGCAAATGGAAACGAGGTCCAAAAATGCCTGCACACACTATGGAAATCAGTAACGGGCAGCGGCGAACCAACGGCCGCGACAGCCGCACGCAAAGCATCGCAACGCGCTTCACCGTTGAAGAGGAGAAAGCCCTTCTCAGGAAGTCGGAATCAGAGGGAAAGAATCTCCGCGAGTGGGCGCGTGAGGCCTTGCTGCGCGAGGCCCGCGTCGAATACTCGACGCTCGACATGATCACCGAGATCGTCGGGCTGCAACTCCTGTTTCTGAATACCCTGGGGCCGGTGGCGCGCGGGGAGCGAATCAGCGCGGAACAGTTCCAGGGCATCGTCCAGATGGTCAAGACCAACAAGGCGAAAGCGGCTGACGAGATGCTCTCGCGCCGCCGCTCCGCAAAGGAGAACTGAGCCATGCCGGGCACTTCAAGCTGGGGACGAAAAGAGTCGTGGATCTGGCCGCCGCGCGGCTTCTACTACACCTTCGGGGCGGCTTTCATCGCCGTGGTGCTGTTCGGATTCTTCTGCTACCTGCGCTACGCATTCGGCCTCTCGCCTCTGCAGAGGTACTACCTTCCGTATGCCATCCGGACCGTGGTCACGGCCTGGCGACGGCCCGTCGAATCCTATCAATTGGTCTTCATTGGCGGCCCGCACCAGCCTGCGCGCGTGGCTCTCGACGGCGAGGTTGAGGACGGAATCACGCCTGAGTCGGGACACAAGCCGCTGCCCCTAGCACTGTCCGCTGCTGCCCGCGAGCGAGGGTTTACCTTGCTCTACCGGGAGCCGCCGCGGCTCTATTCGGACCAAGGCCTTCGGTTCTTCTTGAAGCGCTGGATCTACGAAGACCAGGAGGTCGCCAACCTGTTCCGGACTCAGGCGATCTTCGGCTTGATTATTCTCCTGATGCAGCTTCCGTTCTCGCTGCGGAAGGATATCGCGCGGCGCAAGGAACTCCGCTATGGCCGCCGGCTCAAGGGACCGATCCTTGTCAGCCCGAAGGAATTCACTCGCCAGCTTGCAGGCGACGGAATCGGCCTTCAGGTGGAAAAGCAGAAGGCGCTTCTCCGCATCCCCAGGGACGCCGAAAACACCCACCTGCTGATCGTCGGCGACACCGGCTCAGGCAAGTCCACCATCATCCGCAACATCCTATGCCAGGTGGCCGAGCGCGGCCACAGCGCCATCGTCTACGACCCGGCCTGCGAGTTCATCCAGCAGTTCTACTCGCCTGTGCGCGGCGACGTGGTGCTCAATCCGCTCGACGACCGATGCCCCTACTGGAACCCATCGGCTGAACTCAAACGGAAGGCTGAGGCAAAGGCCCTGGCGGTCTCCCTGTTCCAGCCCAGCGGCAATACCCAGCGCTTTTTCGTCGAAAGCCCGCAGAAGATATTTGCCCACCTCCTGTCCTACCTGCCGACGCCGACCGATCTGGTCCATTGGATGTCGAACCCGGAGGAGATTGATCGGCGGGTGAAGGGAACTGAGCTTGCCGCGCTCATCGATCCCAAGGCGCCGCAGCAGCGAACCGGCGTACTCGGCTCGCTCAACATGGTGGCCGACAGCTTCCGCCTCCTGCCCACCGAGCGGGATACAAATCGCAGTTGGAGCGCGACCAATTGGGCGGAAGATCGCCGGGGCTGGATCTTCATTACATCGCGTCCGGCAGTGCGCGAAGCCTTGCGGCCGCTCATCAGCCTGTGGCTGGACGTTCTGGTTCTCCGCCTTCTCACCGAGCCTAACTCGCATCAGCACCCGGCATGGTTCGTTATTGATGAATTGGCCAGCCTGCAGCGGCTTCCGCAACTGCACACGGCCATCACCGAGAACCGCAAATCGAACAACCCGGTGATCCTCGGCTTCCAAGGACGAAGCCAGTTGGAGGCGCGCTACGGCGAGGATGCCGAGGCCATGCTCTCACAACCGGCCACCAAGATCTTCCTGAAAACGAGCGAGCCAAGGGCTGCGAAATGGGTCAGTGAGGCAATCGGCGAAGTCGAGATCGAGAAGCTCCGCGAGACGCATTACGACGGCCAGCGCCCTGGCAGGAACTTTGCGCTGGACCGGCTGACTGAGCCGCTCGTTCTGCCTTCGGAGATCTCAGGTCTGGACAAGTTGCACGCCTTCCTCAAGTACGGCAACCACGTTACGCGCTTCTCCTTTCCTTACCTCGACCTTCCGAAGCCTCATCCGGCTTTCGTCGAGCGCGCGATGGACGACTTTCTGCCCGCGCCGCCGCCGGCGATGGATGAGGGGGACGAACCGGCCGAGTTCAAACTTGACCCAGAAGAGCGACTGCCGCTGCAACCATCGTTCGAGTTCAGGGACTACGGAGTCTGAGGTGAGCCATGCTGACCATTTCGAAGCCGCTCTCCGCCGGGCAGGCGCTGAACTACCACCAAAAAGAGTTCACCGCAAAAGAGCAGAACTACTGGTCGCAAAAGGGTGTGATCTCGGGTGAATGGCAGGGGAGACTTGCGGAGTTGTTTCGCCTCACTGGGCCTGTGACAGCCGAGCAATTTGCCCGGCTCAGTCAGGGCCAGGACCCGCACACTGGAGAGCAATTGGTTCGCCAGCGGACATCCTACGAGTACAAGGATGCCGCAGGGAATATCGTCAGGACGATGGAGCATCGTGCCGGGTGGGATGCTACGTTCTCGGCGCCGAAATCCATCTCCCTCACCGCCCTGGTCGGCGGCGACGACCGGGTCCGGGAGGCTCATCGGGAGAGTGTTGGCATCGCTCTCGAACACCTTGAGTTCTACACCATGGCTCGCATCGGCGGGAACCACCCGCCGGAGCAGGCCGCGAAGTTCATCGCGGCCAAATTCGAGCACGACACCGCGCGCCCGGTTGCCGGTTACGCGGCTCCACAGCTTCACACCCATGCCGTGATCTTCAACCTGACTCAGCGTCCGGATGGCGGCTTCCGCGCCCTTCAGCCGCACAGCCTGTTCGCCTCGCAGCAGTTCGCAACCGCCATCTACCATGCCGAGCTGATGTACCGTCTGCGGCAGCTCGGGTACGAGATCTCGGTCGGCAGAAGCGGCGCGCCGGAGATCAAGGGCTACACCCAGGAGTACCTCGATGCATCGAGCCCGCGGAGCCAGCAGATCCGCGATTATCTTGAGCGGACCGGCCACACAGGCAAGGAGGCTGCCGAGATCGCGGCCCACTCGACGCGCGACAGGAAAGAGATTCACTCGCTCAATGATGTCATGGCTGCGCATCGCAAGCTCGCGCGTGAATATGGCAACCAGGCCGAAGCTGTCGTGAAGGCCGCTTTCGCAAAAACGCAAGGCGCTCAATTACCGATTGAGCCGCAAATCAGAGCAAGCGAGGCCCTCAGCTTTGCCCGCGACAAGAACTTCGAGCGCGAAGCCGTGATCGACGAGCGGGTTCTGGTCCGTGATGCGCTTCAGCGTGCGATGGGAGAGATCACCTACTCCGAGGTGCGCTCGAATCTGAATGCACGGCTGCACTCGGGCGAGTTCCAGATCATTGAGCGGAAACACGCGCCCGGTCGCCAGTTCACGACCGCAAGGACCATCGAGGCGGAGCAGGAGATCGTTCGCCGGATGCGCGAAGGGCAGAACCGGTTGGAGCCTGCAATGGCCCGCTCCGAAGCCATCCGGTTTGCGGACCTCCAGACCCATCTCAATCACTCCCAGCGCACCGTGGTCGAAGACGTTCTCAGTGCGCATGACCGCATTCAGTGCATCCAGGGATTCGCGGGGGCTGGAAAGACAACCGCCCTTGCAGCTCTGCGCAGTGCGGTCGAAGCCAAGGGCTACCAGGTGCGGGGCTTTGCGCCCACCTCCCGCGCTGCCTGGCAACTGAATGAAGCCGGCATCGAGGCTGGAACATTGCAGGGCTTTCTGGCCCGGCAGCCCGATGCCGGCATGACCGACATGCGGCACTTCTACTTCCTCGATGAGTCGAGTCTGGCCAGCACCAATCAGGTGCGGGAGTTTCTTTCGCGGCTCGGTCCGGCGGATCGAGTCCTCTTGATCGGCGATACACGGCAGCATCAGGGTGTCGAGGCCGGACGGCCTTTCGAACAGTTGCAGGAGGCCGGAATGCGCACCGCGCGTCTTGATGAGATCGTGCGCCAGAAGGACCCGGCCCTCAAGTCCGCGGTCGAACTCCTGGCCAAGGGAGAGACCGCGGCGGCGCTCGAATCTCTGCGAAAACAAAACCGCATACGCGAGATCCCGGATACTCAAGAGCGAATCCGAACAATGGCGAAGGAGTATGCCTCATCGCCCAAAAACACGCTGATCGTTTCGCCCGACAACGCCTCCCGCCGTGAGCTGAATGCTGCCGTGCGCCAGGAATTGAAGGGCATCGGACTGGTCGAAGCAAAGGATCATTCGCTGAAGGTTCTCGTTCAGCGCCAGGAGTTGACCGGCGCTGAACGGACCTCGGCCAACCAGTATGAAGTGGGCGATGTCGTGCGCTACTCGCGGGGCAGCAAGGCCGTTGGAATCGCTGCAGCCACCTATGGAACAGTCGCCTCGATCAACCGCGGGGAAAACCTGTTGACCGTGCGAAAGCAGGACGGACAGTTCGCCGTCTACGACCCGCGTCGGCTGGCAGGCGTCAGCGTCTACCGCGAATCGATCCGTGACTTCTCCATCGGGGACCGCATCCAGTTCACCGCGCCCGACAAGGCCCTCGGCGTGGCCAACCGGGATCTTGCGGTGCTCGAATCAATTTCCTCTGAAGGCCGGATCTCCTCCCGCCTCGACAATGGCCGCCAGATAGAATTCAATGCCGGCGAGCATCGGCACTTTGATCACGGATACGCCGTCACCAGCCACAGCGCCCAGGGCCTCACCGCTGAGCGGGTTCTCGTTCACGCCGAGACAGGTGTCCACCCGGACTTGCTCAATTCCCGCTTTGCGTATGTCTCGATCTCACGCGCAAGCCACGAAGCAACCGTCTTCACCAACGATTTGAACAAGCTCAACCCCCAGCTCGCAGCCGACATCTCGAAGTCCACCGCCGTTGAAGTTGTGCAGCACCCTGCAATCAACTTGGGGATCGGGATGGCTTAGTCGTTGACGACGCGCTCACTCCGCTTGAAGCCGGTCCGCTACTCGAATGATCGACGCCAGATCCAGCGACCTGTGTGATGCTGATTCATC
The DNA here is from genome assembly GCA_903849645.1 of uncultured Acidobacteriaceae bacterium. Lineage (GTDB taxonomy): Bacteria > Acidobacteriota > Terriglobia > Terriglobales > Acidobacteriaceae > Telmatobacter. The sequence continues at coordinate 47,878 of CAINJJ010000052.1, forward strand.
GGTGGAAGCCGGTCTCCATCTACGGCCCGGTGGGCGTCCAGCAACCGCCAGTTTCCTAACCCGCCCTTCTTGTGGCCTGCTCGCAGACGGCTTCGCATTGCGGAGCGCCTCCGGCAAGCTGTTGCAGTTTTGGCAGCAGGTGTACTGAGATGTATCCCGTTCTTTGCCGGTGAAGTGGTGCTCGGTGGCATCGTCGTTTGTCGACAGCGAGTTTGTCGGCGCCGAGCAACTGAGGCTGGGGTTGTTGCCGAGATCGTTGCCGAAGGGCAGCCCTGTGCAGAGTTCGTCGATCTGGCCCTGGGCGTTGGCCTGCACGCGCTTGGTGCCGAGCGGGTCGGTGAGTTCGAAATGGATGCCCTTGGTGTCGTAGGTGGCGACCAGCTTGCCGCCGGCCCAGACGTTCGAGTGCTTCCATGTGCCCGTGCCATCCAACTCCGTCACCTGATCGCCGCCCTGGTCCACCAGGTAGCGCTTGGCAAGCGCCAGGCCCAGGGAACTGGTCAGCGTGGAGCCGGAAGCTGTTGCCGCGGCGCAGGTGGGGCTGCTGGCCAGATTTGCGCCGGTGAGCGTGTAAGCGGCCGGAGCGGCGGAGAGCGTACCCTGCCCGATGCGCGCGCCCTCGGCGTCGTAGTGCTTCCATGTGCCGGAACCGTCCAGTTCTGTCACCTGACCGCCGCCGAGGTCTACTAGATACCGTTTGCCGAGCGTGAAGCCCGTTGTCAGCGGCACCGCGCAGGTGGGGCTGTTGGCCATGTTCGCGCCGGTGAGCGAGTATGCAGCAGGTGCGGCGGAGAGCGTACCCTGCCCGATGCGCGCGCCTTCGGCGTCATAGACATACTGGGTTACCGCGCCGGCAGAGCCCGAGCGCCAGGTCTGCGCGGCGCAGAGCTGCCCCTCGGCGTCGTACCAGTACTGGTTGTTGCCGTCCCAGAGTGTGTTGCCCGAGGCATCGTAAACAAAGCCGCTCGACGTGGAAGCGCTCGTGATGCGGTTGTTGGCAGCGTTGTAGTTGGCCCAG
>CAINJJ010000053.1 GCA_903849645.1 uncultured Acidobacteriaceae bacterium
GCGGGCAGCCCCAACAGTCCCGCCACCCGCCCCGGCACCTCGTCATCCCTGTGCCAGTCCGGATACTTGGCCCACGCATTGAAGCGCCAGTTGGTCACCGCCACCCGGCCATCGGGGTTGCGCACAAAAATCGGTCCCGAGTCGCGCGTCCACACGCGGTCCGTCGGCCAGGCGTGCAGGCTCACATTCTCCAGCCGTGCGCCTGCCCGCTCCAGAATCCCCCGCGCTCGCTCCCCGGCCCGCGCGTCGTCCACCAGGATATGCACCCGCTCCTGCCGCGACAGCAGCCGCACAATCTCCGCATACGCCCACGGAATCGTCTGGAACTTCCCCGGCCAGTCCTCGGGATTGTGCGGCCAAGCCAGCCAGGTGGCCTCGTGCCGCTCCCACTCCGCCGGCATCCGGTAGCCCTGCGCGCGCGGAGTGCCTTCCTGTCGCAAGCTCTCAGGCATGATTACTTGGCGTCTCCGTCCGTCGTCCACGTATTCACCGAGTCCAGAAACCGCTTCGTGATTCCCCCGTACGCATCGATCCGCCGGTCGCGCAGGAAGGGCCAGTTGCGCCGTGTATCCTCCATCAGGCCCAGATCAATCTCGCCCAGTAGAATCTCTTCCCGGTCGTGCGAGGCCTTCGCAATCACCCGTCCAAACGGGTCGGCCAGAAAACTGCCGCCCCAGAACTCCAGCCCCGGCCCCTCCGCGCGATTCCCCGCAATGTCCCCGTGCTCCAGCCCTACGCGGTTCACGCCCGCCACATACACCCCGTTGGCGATTGCGTGGGCCCGCTGAATCGTCTGCCATGCGTCATACTGCGCCGCGCCAAACTCTTCTTTCTCCGCTGGATGCCATCCGATCGCCGTGGGATAAAACAGTACCTCCGCGCCTTGCAGGGCCGTCAGCCGAGCCCCCTCCGGATACCACTGGTCCCAGCACACAAGCGTGCCGATGCGCCCAAATGCCGTGTCCACCGCCCGGAACCCCAGGTCCCCCGGCGCAAAATAGTACTTCTCGTAGTAGAGCGGGTCGTCCGGAATGTGCATCTTGCGATAAACGCTCACCAGCGCCCCGTCCGCATTCAGCGTCACCGCCGTGTTGTGATAGAGCCCCGGCGCCCGGCGCTCAAACAGCGAAGCCACGACGGCCACCCGCTCCTCGCGCGCCACCTCCGCCAGCCGCGCCGTCGATGGACCAGGGATCGCCTCCGCTAGGTCAAACAGCCGTGTGTCTTCTCTCTGGCAAAAATACTGCGTGCGAAACAGCTCCGGCAGGCACACAATCTGCGCCCCCAGCTTGGCCGCCTCTCGAATATGCGCCACCGCCGAGGCAAAGTTCGCCTCCGCGTCCGCGCCCATTCGCATCTGCACCAGCCCCACCGTATACTTGCGACTCTTTTCCATGCCCCGCCGGCCGCCTTTCCTTCAGATCAATCATTCATCCACGCAGCAAGGCCAACCCCGCCCGGCGGAGTTGGCCCTGAAAGTCCGCTGCCCGCAATGCCTACTCGTCCAGTATCAGCACCGCTGCCGCAATCGTCGTCGTCCACAAACCGCGCTTGTCGCCCACCGCCGACTGCGTAATGTTGCTGGTGCGCACAATCTTGTTCGAGATGCGGTAGATCTCTTTCTTCTCGTCCCAGCTCGTGTCCGGATCAAACTCCACGTCCAGCGTGGTCGCCAGCATCTCCGCGGCCAGTTCCTCAGCGTACTCGCCCGCCTGCTCCTCGGTTTCGCCAAAGCTGTGGTGCTCGCTCAGGTAGCCGTAGGTATTGCGGTCGGCGGGAATCGCCACTCCGATGCTCGAAACAATCAACCTGTGCGGCTCGCGCGTCGAGTTCTCCGCAATCACCGAGAAAACCACTTCGCCATGGTTGAGATAGGTAAGGCCTTCCTTGCGCGTAATCACCTTGCAGCGCGGCGGAAAGATCGATGAGACGCGAACCAGGTTCTGCGACGCGATACCGGCATCCCGAAGGGCCAGCTCAAAGGATGTCAGGCGTTCCTTGTGCCTGCCTACACCCTTGGTGAAAAACAGCTTCTTCGGGACCATGCTTTTTCCCAATTTCTATGTGTCCTCCGTGTTTCCGATAGTGGCTTGCGAATGGGGATGGATTTCAATACGTTCCCGCATGAGTTTATCGCATCCTGCCGGGCTGAAACCGGCTGCCTGCGGATTTCATCCCCCATTCACAGGACCCATTCCCGCAACACCGGAAGGCGCTAGACGGAAGCGGCCAGCGGGTTCACCCACCTCAACCCTGGAAACCGCGCAAAATCCCGGTCATTCGTGTACAAAACGCCGCCGTACTCCACCGTGAGCGCCGCCAGGGCTGCATCGGTGGTGAGCTTGCCCCGCACATCGCCCTTCACAAGCATCTCCTGGAGAAGCTCCCAGTGATGATCGCCGGGCGCCAGCGTCCGCACGTGCGGCAGGGCCAGCCAAGCGTCGATGATTGCGATCACTTGAGCGGTAGTGAATCGCTCGCCGAACGTCCCAGGATAGGTCAGGATGCGAAGGAAGGCGGCGAGGTTCTGCCAGGGCAAACCGATAGACTCATCGCCGGAGAAAACGTCCTCTAGCCATCCCCGAGCCTTGATGTGCTCCGGGCACGTAGTGTCATAGGCATAAATCAGGAGGTTGACGTCAAGAACGATCATCGATGCATTGGGCCTTCCAGCGCCTCGATCAGATCCTCGACCTTTTGGTAGCCCGTTCCCAAGCCCGTGTTCATGGCGATGGGTGTGACCACAAACCGCTCTCTGGGTTGAGGATTGCGGCTGGCATCCAGGCCTTGGCGTAGCAGGCTGTTCACCGTAGCCTTGAACGAGCCGCCCGAACGCCGAACCTCCTGCTCGATCAGCACAGCAATGTCATCGTCAATGGTCAAAGTGGTTCGCACATCATGATGCTACCCATCAAGGCATCATGATGTCAACCGGCTCGGATGCTCAAGTCCGGTCGCCTCCTGGAGGCGGTGATCGTCCCGCTTCGACCTCCCCGGCGCACTCTCATCCTGACGCGAACTGCACGAATACTCAGTTCCCTTGCGCCACTTCAGCATCCGCGCTGCCGCAACCCCTTCAAGCAACAACCCACAGACTTGTCCCCGGCTGTTCACAAACAGCAGGATGGTCGGCCTCAACTCCTGCGCCGGCGCGCCCGCGCCTGTCAACTGCGGCGCGCCGCCTGGCGCCCCGCTCCGCCGCCTCATTGCCACCCCCAATTTCAAGGTGTTAGCCTCTTCGTTGACGTCACGCGCAGAAGGGAACCCTCGAAAGCCATGCAGACCACCTACAACGGCCTCAGCCTGCCCCAGGACGGCCAGCCCATCCAGTACGCCAACGGGCAGTTCGAAGTGCCCGACAACCCCATCATCCCCTTCATCGAAGGCGACGGCACTGGCCGCGACATCTGGAAGGCCTCCCAGCGCGTCTTCGACGCCGCGGTCGAAAAGGCTTACGGCGGCAAGCGCGCCATCCAGTGGTTTGAAATCTTCGCCGGCGAGAAAGCCTACCGCCAGTTCTCCACCTGGCTGCCCGACGACTCCGTCGCCGCCGCCCGCGACCTTCGCGTCTCCATCAAGGGACCCCTCACCACCCCCATCGGCGGCGGCATCCGCTCCCTTAACGTGGCCCTCCGCCAGCTTCTCGACCTCTACGCCTGCGTCCGCCCGGTCAAGTATTACCAGGGGGTTCCCAGCCCCGTGAAGCACCCCGAGAAGGTCGACATCGTCATCTTCCGCGAAAACACTGAGGACGTGTACTCCGGCATCGAGTTCAAGCAGGGCACCGAAGACGCCGCCCGCCTCATCGAGTTCATCAACGAGGACCTGCTCAAAGGCGGCAAGAAGAAGATCCGCTCCGACTCCGGCGTCGGCATCAAGCCCATCTCCATCTTCGCCACCAAGCGCCTGGTCCGTTACGCCATCCGCCACGCCCTTGAGTCCGGCCGCAAGACCGTCACCCTGGTCCACAAGGGCAACATCCAGAAGTTCACCGAAGGCGCATTCCGCGAATGGGGCTACGAGGTCGCCATCGACGAGTTCCGCGCCGACATCGTCACCGAGCGCGAGAGCTGGATTCTCGGCAACGTGGACGCCAACCCCTCCATCACCGTGGAAGAGAACGCCGCCCTCATCGAACCCGGCCTCGAGTTCGGCAACCAGGCCTTCCGCGATGCGCTCTACGCCGAGATCCGGGGCGTCCTCGACTCCATTGGCGCCACCCACGGCAACGGCGCATGGAAGTCCAAGATCCTCATCAACGACCGCATCGCCGACTCCATCTTCCAGCAGATCATCATCCGCCCGGCCGACTACAGCATCCTGGCCACCACCAACCTTAACGGCGACTACATCTCCGACGCCGCCGCGGCGCAGGTGGGCGGCCTCGGCATCGCCCCCGGCGCCAACATCGGCGACGGCTACGCCGTCTTTGAAGCCACCCACGGCACCGCCCCCAAGTACGCCGACAAGGACGTCATCAACCCCGGCTCCGTCATCCTCTCCGGCGTCATGCTTCTCGACTTCATCGGATGGAAGGAAGCCGCCAAGCTCATCGAGAGCTCCATGGAGAAGACCATCCTCCAGAAGTTCGTGACCTATGACTTCGAACGCCAGACCGCCGGCGCCACCAAGGTCGGCACCAGCGAATTCGCCACAAGAATCATCGGCAACATGTAACAGCAGTGGACAGTGGGCAGTGAACAGTGATCGGCCAACAAGGCTGCGCGTTTGCTGTCTACTGTGCACTGTTCACTGTCCACTGTTCACTCATACATAAGGAGTTCACATGCGCAAGAAAGTCAGCATTGTAGGCGCCGGCAACGTGGGCGCAACGGCCGCCCATTGGATTGCGGCCAAGGAATTGGCCGATGTCGTGCTCGTTGACGTGGTCGACGGCGTTCCCCAGGGCAAGGCACTCGACCTGCTCGAAGCCATGCCCATCGAGAAGCGCGATGTCAGCGTCATCGGCTCCAACGGCTATGAAGCCACGGCCAACTCCGACATCGTGGTCATCACCGCCGGCATCCCCCGCAAGCCCGGCATGAGCCGCGACGACCTGCTCCACACCAACTTCAAGATCATGTCCGACGTGGTCGCCAAAGTTGTGGCGCAGTCCCCGGAGGCCATCCTCATCATCGTCTCCAACCCCCTCGACGCCATGGCCCAGGCGGCCTTCCGCCAGGCCGGCTTCAACCGCGAACGCGTCATCGGCATGGCCGGCGTCCTTGACTCCGCCCGCTTCCGGACCTTCATTGCGGCTGAGCTGAATGTGTCCGTTGAAAATGTAACGGCGTTCGTCCTCGGCGGCCACGGCGACACCATGGTGCCCCTGCCCCGCTACTCCACGGTCGCCGGCATCCCCATCACCGAACTCATCGCCCCCGAGCGCCTCGAACAGATCGTCCAGCGCACCCGCGACGGCGGCGCCGAGATCGTCAAGTACCTCAAGACCGGCAGCGCCTACTACGCTCCCTCCGCCGCCGCGGTCGAGATGGTCGAGGCCATCCTCAAGGACAAGAAGAAGATCCTCCCTTGCGCTGCCTACCTCCAGGGCGAGTACGGCATCGACGGCTTCTACATCGGCGTCCCCTGCAAGCTCGGGGCAGCCGGACTCGAGCAGATCATCGAGATCAAGCTCACCCCCGAAGAAGACGCGGCCCTCAAGAAGAGCGCCGAGGCCGTCAAGGAACTCTGCGCCGTCATCGGCGTCTAACTGTAGCTCCAAATCCACTCCATCGGTTTTCCCAGGTCTCGATTCTGAGACCTGGGAAGACATCCCTCCTGGCACTTCCCTATATCCCGGCACACCCCGTAGCATCAATCAGGAACATGTGCTACGCTTGTGTTTCCCCATTTGGAGCGTCAGACGTTGTCGCTGGAGTGCGTGTGGGCATCCTCAGCAGAATCGGCATTGCTCTCGACTCGGACCTGCTCAAGCGCTTTGACCGCTTGATCGCGCGCCAGGGCTATACCAACCGTTCTGAAGCCTTCCGCGACCTCATTCGCGACCGCCTTGTCACAGAGCAGATCGCCGCTCCGGATTCGACCGTGGTAGGCACCATCACCCTCATCTACGACCACCACGCCCACGGCGTCAGTGAAAAGCTCACCGAGTTGCAGCACGCGCATCACGAACTGGTCGTCTCCACCAGCCACGCGCACCTTGACCACGATTCCTGCCTTGAGGTGCTGATCGTTCACGGCAAGTCCGCCAGGGTTACGCAGTTTGCTGATCGCATCATCGGACTCAAAGGCGTACAACACGGACGCCTCGTGATGACCGTTCCCGCCCGCCCCGTCGAACCCGCGCACGCCATAGGACACAAGCACACCCACAAGCATTGATTGAGATGGCAGACTTTACCAAGGAGACACTCATGCGGCCCAGTAGCACGAAAACCATACTCGTACTACACCTGCTTGCGGCGCTCATGCCCGCCGCCGCACAGCGGAATGCAGAGCGCCTGCTCAGTGGTGTGGTGGTCAACGAACGCTCGGAAGCCATCGCCGGCGCCACCGTCTCCGCTCAATGCTCAGGAACAAGAAGCACCGCAGTCACCAGTGGGCAAGGCGCCTTCATGATGCGCGTCCCCGCCGGCGACGTCGCCCTGAGCGTAAATGGCAGGTATATCGCACCGTACCAGCGCACCCTGACCGCCGATGCGCCTTCTGAAAACCTCATCCTGCAGGTCCACTACGAAATACCTTCCGCCCAGGAGACCCTCGTCATCACGGGCACCGCCGCCGACCCGGCCATCGACCGCCGCAACGATTCGGTCTACAAGAACACGCTCTTTCTCCGCGACGACCAGCTCTTTGAAACCCTCGACGGCGGCATCAATGCCGGTCAGCATGAGGGCGGCGGCAAGTCGCTCGAGGTCCGCCGCTTCGGATTCAACCTCGACCATGGCGGCGCCAACGGCGGCCTCAAGGTGCTCATCGACGACATTCCCCAGAACCAGGCAACCCAGGGCCACGGCCAGGGCTACCTCGGCTCGCTGAAGGCCCTGAGCCCGGAACTCGTCGCCGGCGTCGACATTGTCAACGGCCCATTCAGCGCGGAGTACGGCGACTTCTCCGCTCTCGGCGTCATCCATATTCGCCTCAAGGAGCGACTGGAGGACCAAGTTACGGTCCGCGCCCAGGGAGGGTCCTTTGGCGGCTATCGCACCTTTGCCGCCTGGAGCCCGCACCTGAAGACCGCCGACAGCTTCCTCGCCTGGGAGCGCGCCTACACCGACGGACCCTTCAAACTGCCGCTCCACTATGTACGCGACAACTTCACCGGCAACTACACCATCAAGCGCAGCGCCTCGCAATCGATGGGCCTCAAGTTCAACGCCGGGCGCAACGACTTCGATTCATCCGGCCAGATTCCGCTCGACCTCGTCTATTCCCACGCCCTCGACCGCTTCGGCTTCATGGATCCCAGCGACGGCGGCAAGGTCCGCAACGGTATGGCCGGCATCTATTGGAAGCGCAATCTGAGCGCCAGCGATACGCTCCGCGCGGACGGTTATCTCACCCGTTCCCTCTTTGACCTCTTCTCCGATTTCACTTTCTTCCTCAGCGATACGGTCAACGGCGACAGCATCCAACAGCACGATTCTCGGCTTCAGGAGGGCGCAAGCGCGCAGTATGTTCACGCGGGAAAACTCCGCGGGTTCCCTGCCCTGTTCATGCTCGGCGCCAACCTCGCCGACAGTTGGATCAACGTCGACCTGTTCCACGACAAGGACCGCCGCATCATTGCGCCCTTGCCCGGCAAGCCATGGACTCTCTCCAACGTGCACATCCTCAATCCCGCGCTCTATGTGCAGGAGGGCGTAGACCTTCCGCACCTCCACCTGGACGCTGGATTGCGCTACGATGACTTCCGCTTCAACGTCACGGACCGGCTGGCGTCGGCCAATAGCGGGCTCGATTCAGCCTTCAGCTTCCAGCCCAAGCTCAACCTCGTCTGGACCCCATCCGACCGCCTGCCCTTGGCCATCCACTTCAATTTTGGCCGCGCGGTCACCAGCCAGGATGCGCGCGGCCTTGCCCTTGACCGCTCCGCGCCCAGCGTCGCCTCCACCAACTTCTACATGCTCGGGACCTCGCACCAGCTCAAGCGTCTTTCGGCAAGCACAGATATGTTTCTCATCAACCGCCAGCATGAAGACGTCTACAGCCCAGACAACGGCACGATGCAATACCAGGGGCCCAGCCGCTCCTATGGATGGGAGGCGAAGGCCTCGTTGGAACTGGCGCGCCGCATAAGCTGGAACGCAGGCCTCACCCAGGTTTCGAACGCCTTCTTCCTTGGCACCTCGCCACGGCAATACGTGGACAGCGCCCCCCACTCCGTAGGCAACGCCAGCCTTACCCTCAGCGACTGGCGGGGACTCTTCGCCTCCCTGCGCTATCGCCACATCAGCCGCTACCTGGTCGTCAATCCGGACGACACATCGGTTCCCCCTGCCCTGCCTTACAGCAACTCGCTCCAGACTCATGCCAACGGGCTGGATGTGCTCGATTTTGCCGCAACGAAGAAGCTGCGCCGCGGCTTCGAGTGGAACCTCTCCATCGACAACCTCAACAACAAGAGCTACTACGAGACGCAGAACTTCTTCGACTCGCGCCTCACGCCCACCGCTCCCATCGAGGCGCGTATCCACGGCACCCCCGGCTACCCCATCGGCTTCACCACAGGCATCACCTGGCGCCGGGAGTAGCGGCGCCAAACGACGGCCTTCCTCGCCGTTTGCGCCTCGCTGTCTGTTCTCTCCACCGAACGGTTGACTCCCCGCCCCATCCATTGGGCGAAGCCCTCTGCGTTTCCCCGGCCTAAACTTCAATAGAATCAAGCGCGGTTTCCCAAGGGCTTCTTCCCCTGCAAAGCCCGTCGAGACTCGCGTCGATGTCCCTCCGTGCCCACATCGCATGGGCCCGGCACTACGTCCAGCCTCACTTTGAGGACAGTTCAACCAGCAAGCCCTTCCAAGGAGCGCCATGTTCCGCAAAGCAGCCTTCGTTTCACTGTGTCTTGGATTCGCTCTCGTCACAGTCCAGGCCCAAAGCAACTACGCCGTCGTCCGCGGCTCCATCCTCGACCCCCAGCACCGCCCCATCCCCAGCGCGCACATCCGCATCACCGCGGTCGAAACAGGCGTGGAGCGCGAGGTCGCCGCCAACGCAACCGGACTCTATGAGGTGGCCGGCCTGCAACCCGGCGCCTACACACTCGCCGTCGAGAGCCCCGGCTTCCGCAAGGCATCGCAATCCATTGACCTTGAGGTCGGTCAGCAGGCCACCGTCGATATGCAGCTCCAACTTGGCGGCGACAGCCAGACGGTCACCGTGCAGGGCTCCAGCGAGATGCTCAAGACCCAGGACGCCAGCGTCGGCGAGGTCGTCGACCAGCGCTCGGTCGATTCGCTCCCCCTCAACGGCCGCATGCTGATCGACCTCATCCTCACCGTGCCCGGCGCGCACCTGAGCCACGGAGCTTCCGCCGGCGACATGAACCCGCTCTACTGGCGTCCCGGCCAGCGCTCCGCCGTCAGCATCGGCGGCAGCCGCCCCAATGCCAACTACTTTCTGCTCGACGGCGCCACCAATACGGACCCCACCTTCAGCACCCAGAACCTGAGCGCCTCCCCAGACGCGGTGCAGGAGTTCCAGGTGCAAACCGGCAGCTACTCGGCCGACATGGGCGGCGCGGGTGGAGGGCAAATCAACATCGTCACCCGCTCCGGCTCCAGCCACCTGCACGGCACGGCCTATGAGTTCCTGCGCAACGGCGCCATGGACGCCCACTCCTTCAACCAGATGGGCTCTTCGAACTTCCTCATCCAGAACAACTTCGGCGCCTCCGTGGGCGGCCCCGTCCCGCACTCCGGCAAGACCTTTTTCTTCTTCAACTACGAGGGCCTGCGCCACATTGAAACCATGGCCATGGTGGACACCGTTCCCACCGCCGACGAGGTCTCAGGCGACTTCTCCCAGAGCGGCGTTGACATCTTTGACCCCCTCACCACCGCCCCCAATCCCGGTTTCAACCCGGCGCTCCCGGTCAGCGCAGCCAACCCCAAGGTCATTCGACAGCAGTTTGAATACAACGGCGTCAAGAACGTCATTCCGCCCACGCGCATCAACCACGCGGCCTCCATCATGCTGGGCAAATACACGCCCCAGCCCAACACCATGGACATGGGAAGCATGACCATGATGGGCCAGCCCACAGTTATCGGGGCGGGCAACGACGCCAATAATTTCTTGGACTCCCGCAAGGAGCGCATGACCAACGATCAGGGCACCGCCCGGCTCGACCACTCCTTCGCCAACGGCGACACCGCCTTCTTCCGCTACTCCGGCGCGGGCGAGTACGGCTTCATGCCCGAGGGATTGCCCGGCTTCGGCTTCTATCATGACGACCTCTCCCAGCAGGGCATCCTCGCCTGGAACCATGTTTTCTCCTCGCATCTGGTCAACATGGCCTCTGGCGCCATCTCGCGCCTCACCATGATGCACACCACGGAGAGCGCCAACAAGAGCGACATCGTCACCGAACTCGGCATCACGGGCACCGGCTTCGGAGGCCCCGCCGCCTGGGGCGCGCCCAACTTCAACGTGCAGGGCTACTCGCCGCTCGGCGACAGCTATCTCGCCACCCCCATGCATGCATGGGACACCGTCGTTGAAGGCCGCGACTCCCTCAGTTGGCAGATCGGCCGCCACAGCGCCAAATTCGGCGGAGCCTATCAGAAGTTCATCTGGCCCATGTGGGGCTTCTTCCAGAACCGCGGCTACTACCAGTTCACCAACGGCTTCACCACGCAATACGCGCTCAACGACCACAGCACTGGCTCAGCGCTGGCCAGCTTCATGCTCGGCCTGCCCGCCGCCCGCCAGGGCCAGGCCGGCGTTCCGCAGATGAACCTGCGCCAGTGGTACGCCGACGGCTACGCCCAGGATGCGTGGCGGCTCACCTCCACAACCACCCTCACCTACGGCGTTCGCTACGAGTTCATGAGCCCGCTGGTCGACATCAAGTACACCAACAGCAACCTCGACCTCTCCAGCGGCGCACCCCGCATCTTCGTCGGCGGCCAGAACGGCTATCCCAAGGGCCTGATGTACGCCAACCGCACCAACTTCGCTCCCCGCCTTGGCGTCGCCCAGAGCTTCCCATCGCTCGGCCTGGTCGCCCACGTCGCATACGGCATCTTTTATACCCCCGTGGACATGAACACCTGGTGCAATCAGCGCCACAACGTTCCCTACGTCTTCCCCATGACCTCGCAGAGCGATCCGTACGTCCTGCCGGCGGCGCCTATCACGCTCAACTTCCCCGCGCCCGTCCTGGGCACTTCGGTGATCAGCTTCACCACGCTCCAGTTGCACGCGCCGGCCCAGTACATCCAGCAGTGGAGCGCCTCGCTGGAGAAGCAGCTTGGCTCTGAGACCACCCTCGAAGTGGGCTACCTCGGCGCTGGCGGCTTCCACCTGCAGCGCTCTCACCTCATCAACAACGCGCAGCCCGGCCCCGGACTCATCCAGCCGCGCCGGCCGCATCCCAAGATCGCCTTCGTTGCCAACACCACCCTGCCTTCGACGGTCGCCGTTGGCCCCACGTTCAGCCAGGATCAACTGACCCCCGTCAGCACCATCAACCTGCTGGAAAACTCGGCGCGGAGCTGGTATGACGCCGGCTACGTCAACATTCGGCGCCGCGCCGCCAACAACCTGAGCTTCCTGGCCAACTACACCTTTGCCAAGGCCCTTGAAAACGCGCCCGACTTCCGCTCTCCCATGTTTGAGGCCGCCACCCCGCAGAACAACGACGACCTGGCCGCGGAAAAGGGCCTGGGCTGCGACATCCGCCACCGCCTCGCCGTCAGCGCCGTCTACAAGTCGCCGGTCCTCGGCTCCAGCCACATCGTGCGCGCCCTCTCCCGCGACTGGCGCGGCTCGCTCACCTATCAGGCGCAGACTGGCTTCCCTCTCACCATCTCCGTCTTTGGCGACACCGCCAACGCGGGCACGGTCGTCGGCGAGAACCCCATCCGCGCCAACCTCACCGGACAAAAGGTCTTCGCCTCCGGCACGCGGAACTCCAAGACCTGGTTCAATCCCGCCGCCTTTGCCGCCCCGCCCGCCTACACCTATGGCAACGCCGGCCGCAACACCGTCTACGGCCCCGGCATGCAGACCATGGACTTCGGCCTCGTTCGCGAGTTCCCTGTCGCTGAAAAAGCACGCTTTGAAGCCCGCGCCGAGTTCTTCAACGCCTTCAACCACACCAACCTCGGCACCCCCAACCGCTTCGTCAACACCTCCAGCTTCGGCAGCATCACGGAGGTCTCCAGCCCCGGACGCGAGATCCAGTTGAGCGCCCGTCTCAGCTTCTGATCCGTTCCGCTTCACAACCCAGGGCAAAAAAGGGGACCAGCCTCGGCCGGTCCCCCTTTTTGAAGCCTCAAATCCGCCGCCTCAGCGCTTCAGGAACTCCACCACCCGCGGCCCAATCTGTTCCGCGCACTGCCCCGGCGCCAGGTGGCCGCAGCCCGCAAACACTGCCAGCTCCGACTGCGGAACCAGCTTGTGCATCGTCTCGCCCTGGCTCTCGGGCGTAATCCGGTCCTCTTCGCCCCACACCAGCAGGACCGGCATCTTCAACTCCGGCAGCATCTTGTCCGTGGCGTCGCGCCCGGTCAGCATCGTCGCCAGCGCCCGGTGAATCACCCAGGCATTCTTGCCCGACAGCCGGATGATGTCCTTTGCGATGAACCCCGGCACCTTTGGCTGCACCGGCATCAGCAGCGCGTCCAACTGGTCAATCTCCCCCGGCGTCCGCGGCGTAAACAGCTCCACATTCCACTTCGGCAACTGGAAGATCCCGGCTGAATCAAACAGCATCAGCTTCCTCACCCGGTCCGCATGAGCGCTGGCCACATGCTGCGCAATGCCGCCGCCCATTGACCAGCCGCCCAGGTCCACCTGCTTCAAGCCCAGGGCATCCATGAAGCCCACCACCACACCGGCCTCATCCCGCACCGAATAGGAAAAATCCGCCGGCTGCTCGCTGCGCCCATAGCCGATCAGGTCCGGCAGGTAGACGCGATAGCCCTCCCTGGCAAGATGCGGAGCCAGGTTGCGCCAGTCTTCCGCACGTCCCCCCAGCCCATGCACCAGCACCACCACCGGGCCGTCCTTCGGCCCCTCGGCAAAGTAGTGCATCCGGTACCCTTCCACCTGAACGGAATTGCTTTCCACGCCCGTCAGGCGCATCTGCACGTATGTCAGCCCGTTGAAGTAGCTCACCGGCCGCAGCCAGAACCCCACCCCCGCCGCCAGAGCCGCCAGCAGCACTACGCCCACTCCCTTTGTGAAAGTCTTCATCGTCCTTCTCCCAACTGCATTGCTCTCTGCCAGCCCGCTTCCAGCACCCGCACCGTCACCGGGTCCAGCAGCAGAGCGCTGTGGCTGCTCCACTCCGCTATCGAGCGGCCACCTTCATTCATGCATTATTGGTCGCCTTGTGCCTGTCAGGAGTGGAATCTACCTCTTCAGAAATTCCGCTACCTTCGGTCCAATCTTGTCAGCGCATTGGTCCGGAGCCAAGTGCCCGCAGCCTGCAATCACAACTAGCTGCGACTGCGGCACCAGCCTGTGGATCGTCTCCCCCTGGCTCTCCGGAGTGATCTTGTCTTCTCCTCCCCACACAAGCAGCACTGGCATCTTCAACTGCGGCAGCATCGCCTCTGTTGTATCCTGTGCGGACAACATCTCGTTCAGGGACTTGTGAACCACCCAAGCATCCTCGTCTGAGGTCCTTATGATGTCCCGAGCAATGAACTGCGGCACCTGCGGTGGCTTTGGCATCAGCAGCACATCAAGTTGGTCAAGGTCCTCAGCGCTGTGCGGTGTGAAGAGTTCCACGTCATACTTCGGGTACTCGTGAATCCCTGATGAGTCAAACAACATGAGCCGCCTCACCCGCTCTGGATGCCGGGCCGCAACGACTTGAACTATCCATCCGCCCATCGACCACCCGCCCACGTCCGCCTGCTTCAGCCCCACAGCGTCCATGAAGCGTACCACCTGCTCCGCCTCGTCATGCACTGCATAGGAAAAGTCCCTCGGTCTCTCGCTTCTTCCGCACCCCAACAGATCTGGCATATAAACACGATACCCAGAAGCCACAAGGTACACCGAAAGGCTCTGCCAATCCTCCGCCCTGCCAGCCAGACCGTGCACGAGCACCACCGGTGCCCCGCTCTTCGGCCCATGCACGTTGTAGTGCACCCGGTAGCCTGAAACCTCAACCGTATGGCTCTCTACGCCTGAAAGAAACGCCTTAATGTACATGATTCCGTTGAAGTACGATAGCGGTCTCAGGTAGAAACCTACGCCCGCGACCGCTACCAAGAACGCAACCACTGCCAACCCCCTCTTAACGGTCTTCATTCGCTTCATCACGCCTCCGTCGAATCTGCCTCACCAGCCCAGTTCGCGCGCTCTCTGCCAGCCCGCCTCCACCACCCGCACCGTCACCGGGTCCAGCAGCAGAGCGCTGTGGCTGCTCCACTCCGCCCGCTCCACCCAGCGCACCGCGTCCGCATCCGAGGCGGCAACCAATTCCCCGCCCGTCATCCGGCACAGGTAGTCCGCGATCACATAATGGTAGCGAACCCGATCCCCCTCCCAGTGAATCCGGTCCAATAACTCGACCAGTTCCAGCGGCTCCACCGTCAATCCCGTCTCTTCCCTCACCTCGCGGATCACGCCCTCGGTGAGCGATTCGCCCACCTCCAGCAGGCCGCCCGGCAGCGACCAGTGCCCCTTCAGCGGCTCGGAACCCCGCCGCACCAGCAACACCCGCCCAGCCTCCACCACCACCGCGCCAACGCCCACCAGCGGCGTCAGCGGATATTCCCTCTGCGTCATCCCATCACCCCAGACCTCCCACTCTACGACAGCCGGTCCCCGCGCACCCTTTCCCGCCCCGTATCATCAAATCAGAAAAAGGGAGAAACCGATGGCTGAATTCGCCCTCCGTATTGAAGGAATGCACTGCGGCTCCTGTGTTCGCCGCGTCACGCAGGCCCTGGCGTCCACCGACGGAATCGAGGTCGGGGAAGTGCGCATCGGCGCGGCCCGCGTCACCACTTCCGCCACTCCTCCGCCCGTTGACCTGGCCATCGCAGCTCTGGCCAAAGTCGGCTTCATCGCGCACCTGGAACCTTAGGCCGCCCATGGCCACCTCCTCTCCGGAATCCATCACCCTGCCCATTCTGGGCATGACCTGCGCCTCCTGCCAGCATCACGTCGAGCAGGCCCTGCAATCCACGGCCGGTGTGGAGTCCGCCCACGTTGACCTCATGGCCAATCGCGCCACGGTGGTCTTTGACCCCGCGCGAACAGCCCCCCAAACGCTCATCGACGCCGTTCGCGCCTCCGGCTACGACGCCGTGCTCCCCCACGTCGATGAATCAGCCGGGGAATCAGCTTCCGAAACCACCGCCGGCCCTGAGCAAAAGGCCTATGCCACCCTCATCGCCGGCGCGGCCGCAATGCTGCTTGCCATGCCGCTCGGTCCGGAGATGGGTTCGGCAGACCACGCCCTCATGCGGGTCCTGCCCTGGCTCTACTCCGTGCCCCCGGACGCACTCCGCTGGCTCCTGCTCCTACTCACCGCCCTCATGATGGCCTGGGCCGGCCGCGGCATCTATGCCAACGCTGCCCGCGGCCTCCGCCACGGCTCCACCAACATGAACACCCTGGTCAGCCTCGGCACAGGCGTGGCCTTCGCGTGGTCGGCCTATTGCACAGTTCGCCCCGCGCCCGGCCGCCAGGTCTACTTCGACGCGGTTCTGCTCATCCTCGGCTTTCTGCTCCTCGGCAAGGCCCTTGAAGCCCGCGCCAAGCGCCGCGCCCTGGCCGCGCTCGACTCCCTCTCCCGGCTCCGCCCCGCCTCCGCCCGCCTCCTCCGCGACGGCGTGGAAACCATCGTTCCTCTCGAACAGATCCAGCCCGGCGACAGCGTCCTCATCCTCCCCGGCGAGCGCTTTCCCGTGGATGCCGTCATCCTCGAAGGCCGCACCAGCGTGGACGAGTCCATGCTCACCGGCGAGTCCACCCCCCTGCCCCGCGAGCCCGGCGGCCGCGTCCTGGCTGGGTCCCTCAACTACGACGGCGCCGTCATCTGTCGCGCCGAGTCGCTCGGGGAGGCCACCATGCTCGCCCAGATCACTCGCATGGTCCAGCAGGCCCAGGGGTCACGCGCCCCCATGGAGCGCCTTGCCGACCGCGCCAGTTCCATCTTCGTCCCTGTCGTGCTCGCCCTCGCCGCGCTCACCTTCGTCGTCTGGCTGCTCGCCACCCACTCCCTCCAGCTTGCCCTGGCCAATACCGTGGCAGTGCTCGTCATCGCCTGCCCCTGCGCCATGGGCCTCGCCGTCCCCGCCGCACTTACCGTCGCCGTCGGCCGCGGCGCGCAACTCGGCGTTCTCTTCAAAGGCGGCGAGGCTCTGGAGAGACTGGCCCACCTCGACGTCATCGTCCTCGACAAGACCGGCACCCTCACCGTGGGACGCCCCGTCCTTGCCGCTTTTCACTCCCTCGGCAACCACACGGAACACGACCTGCTCCGCCTGGCCGCCGCCGCCGAGGAGCGCTCCAACCACCCGCTGGCCCACGCCATCATCGACGCCGCCCGTGCCCGCGACCTGAAGTGGCAGCCCGCCGCCGATGTGCAGATTCTCCCTGGCCGCGGCCTCTCTGCCCAGGTGGAAGGCCGAGCCTGTCTCCTCGGCAATCCCGCCCTCTTTCAGGAGTTCTTCCTTCCCCTGCCCAAGGACCTCCCTGCCGCCGAGCCCGGCGTCACACGGCTCTGGATGGCCCTCGACAACGTCCCCGCCGGCTACTTCGACGCCCGCGACGCCCTCCGCCCCGACGCTGCCGCGGCCGTAGCCTCCCTGCGCCGCTCCGGCCTGCGCGTCCTCATGCTCACCGGCGACTCCGCCGAAGCCGCCCAGCCCATCGCCCTCCAGGCCGGAATCGCTGAAGTCGAAGCCGCGCTCGACCCCGCAGGCAAGCTCGCCCGCATCCGTGCCTTTCAGCAGCAGGGCCTCCGCGTCGCCATGGCCGGCGACGGCATCAATGACGCCGCTGCCCTGGCCCAGGCAGACGCCGGCATCGCCATGGGCACCGGAGCCGACCTGGCCCAGGAGGCGGGCGATGTCCTGCTCCTCCGCGCCCGCCCCGCCGACCTGCCCGCCTCGCTCGAACTCGCCCGGTCCACCCTGCGCATCATGCGCCAGAATCTCATCTGGGCCGCCGGGTATAACCTGCTCGGCATTCCCCTCGCCGCCGGGGTCCTCTACCCCGCCTTCCACATCCTTCTCAGCCCCTGGGTGGCCGCCGCGGCCATGGCCCTCAGCTCTGTCAGCGTCCTCGCCAACAGCCTCCGCCTCCGCGGCTGGCAGCCCGCCGCGCCCCCCGCCGTTTCGCCAAGTTAAACTTGGTGCAGAGCCAGACAGTGCGCATCCTGACCCGCTACATCCTCGGCGAAATCCTCTCCCACACGCTCATCGGATGCGCGCTCTTCACCTTTGTGCTCTTCATGCGCGACCTGCCCCACATCCTGGAGATGGTGGTCCGCAACAGCTCCACCCTCACCAACGTCCTGGAAATCTTCCTCTTCACCCTGCCCAACACCTTCCGCGTCACCATCCCCATGGCCGTGCTGGTGGGCATCCTGCTGGGCCTCAGCCGGCTCGCCGCCGACAGTGAAATCACCGCCATGCGCGCCTCCGGTCTGGGCATTGGCTACTTTGTCCGCGTCGCCTCCATCGTCGCCATCGGCGGCACCCTCATCGGCCTGGCCAACTCCCTCTACATTGCCCCCCGCGCCAATCAGGCCATCCTCCAGATGGAGCAGTCTCTGGCCACTTCGCAGGCCTCCTACGAGATCCAGCCCCGCGTCTTCTACGAAGACTTCCGCAACTTCGTCCTCTACGTGCAGGACGTGCGCGCCGGCGCCGGCGCGGCCAACTGGCGTCAGGTCTTCATGGCCGACGTTACTGACCCCGCCACCCCCCTCATCACCACCGCCGCCTCCGCCACCGTCGCCAACGACTCCAATCAGGAGCTGCTTATGCTCCTGCGCAACGGCGCCGAGCACCGCACCGTTGCCGGCCAGCCTCAGCAGTACGACATCTCCACCTTCACCACCATCGACCGCCCGCTCGCCCTTGGCCAGCAGAACGACGTGCACCTTGGCCGCATGGACACCGCCATCTATGCCCTGCCCATGGCCGCGCTCCAGAGCCGCACCCACGGTCCCGACGCCAGGCGCTTTCAGATCGAATTGAACAGCCGCTTCGCCTACCCCGCCGCCTGCCTTGTCCTCATGCTCGTCGGCGTTCCCCTGGGCGTCTCCTCCCGCCGCGGCGGCAAGAGCTCCGGCTTCGTCTTCACCATCCTCCTCGTCCTGCTCTACTACATCCTCTCCTACACTGGAATCGCCCTCAGCAAGCAGGACAAGGTCAGCCCGTTTGCCGGCGTCTGGCTGGCCAACCTGATCTTTGCCGCAGCCGGCGTCTTCCTCCTCTGGCAGATGGCCTCCGGAGGCCGTGTCCTCAGCGCACTCATCGGATGGGCTGGCCGCTTCTCCAGGACCTCCGCTTCCTTCCGCCCAAACGGCGCCCCCCGTCCCGGACTCCTCGACCACTTCCAGCCCCGCTTTCGCCGCACCTCCTCCCGCGGCGCTTTTCCCCGCATCCTTGACGAATACGTCGTCCGCGAGTTCCTCAACACCTTCCTCCTCGTGCTCTCCAGCTTCGTCATGCTGATGCTCGTCTTCACCTTTTTTGAACTGGTGGGCGACATCCTCCGCAACCGGATCCCCCTGTACACCGTCGGCGCATACCTCATCAACCTCACCCCCAGCATGCTCTACCAGATCGCTCCACTGGCCGTGCTCATTGCCGTGCTGGTCACCTTTGGCGTGCTCAACCGCAACTCCGAGCTGATCGCCATGAAGGCCACCGGCATCAGCCTCTACCGACTCGTCATTCCCATCGTCTCCATCGCCGCCATCCTCTCCGTCAGCCTCTTTCTCTTCGACGAGTTCTACCTGCCCCAGGCCAATCGCCGACAGGAAGCCCTTCGCTCCACCATCAAGGGCCGCCCCCCGCAGACCTTCCTCCACCCCGACCAGAAGTGGATCTTTGGCCAGTCCCACCCCGGTGAGCCCGGCCGCATCTTCTACTACCAGTTCTTTGATCCCGACGACAACGAGTTCGCCAACCTCTCCATCTTCGAGTTCAATCCCTCCACCTTCGAGCTCTCGCGCCGCGTCTTTGCGGCCCGCGTCTTCTGGAACCCCTCCTCCCGCTCCTGGGCCTTCCAGAACGGGTGGCAGCGCGACATCGAGGGCTCCAGTGTCACCCAGTACACGGAGTTCAAATCCGCCGCTTTCCCTGAGATTCACGAGGACCCCGGCTACTTCAAAAAAGAAAACCTCCAGTCCCAGGAGATGAACTTCGGCCAGCTCGACCGCTATATCTCCGACCTGCGCCAGAGCGGCTTTGACACCATGCGCCTGCGCGTCGCCCTCTGGCACAAGCTCGCCTATCCCCTGGTGGCTATCGTGATGGCCATCCTCGCCGTCCCCTTCGCCCTCTCCATGGGCCGCCGCGGTTCGCTCACAGGCATTGCCATCGCCATCGGCGTGGCCCTCGCCTACTGGGTCATCGATGGCCTCTTCGGCGCCATGGGCAACGTCAACTACCTCCCCGCCGCCCTCGCCGCCTGGTCCTCCGACGTCCTCTTTGCCCTTGTTGGCGGCTACCTGCTGCTGCGCACACCCACATAATCGAGCCCGCACGCCCCGCCCCGTACAATAGACCCATGCTTCGCGATCTGGCCCCGCTCTTCAAATACATGCGCCGCTACCGCTGGGGATACCTCTGGGGCACCCTCTCCTGCATCGCCACCAATGCGGCGGCGGTCCAGTTCCCCCGCGTGCTTGGCTGGGTCGTCGACAAGCTCCAGAAGCACCAGGCAGAGCGCCAGGCCATTCTCGTCGCCGCCGGGCTGCTCATCGCCATCTCGCTTGTCAAAGGCATCTTCCTCTACGCCCAGCGCTGGATCCTCATCGGCATCTCCCGCGAGATCGAGTTCGACGTCCGCAACGACCTCTTCCGCCATCTCGAAAAGCAGGACTCAGGCTTCTACCAGCGCTACCGCACCGGCGATGTCATGGCGCGCATGACCAACGACCTCAACGCCGTGCGCATGCTCCTCGGCCCCGCGCTCATGTACAGCGCCAACACCGTCTTTTTCACCGTCTTCGCTCTCGTCTTTCTGCTTCATCTCAGTCCGTTCCTCACCCTGGTCGCCCTGGCCCCCATGCCTCTGGCCTCCATCCTCGTCCAGTACCTCGGCCACAAGATTCACGACCGTTTCGAGCGCATCCAGTCCAGCTTCTCTGAGATCTCCGCCCAGGCGCAGGAGAACTACTCCGGCGCGCGCCTCATCCGCGCCTTTGCCCGCGAAGACTCCCAGATTGGCCTCTTTGAAAAGCTCAACCGCCAGTACATCGCCCGCTCCCTGCGCCTCGTCCAGCTCATGGGCATGCTCTGGCCCACGCTCGAGTTCATCCTCGGCGTCTCCATGGTCATCACCCTGCTCGCCGGTGGCCACCTGGTCCTCGCCCATCGCATCTCCGTGGGCGACTTCGTCGAGTTCAACACCTACATGGTGCTGCTCATCTGGCCCATCATCGCCGTGGGCTGGGTGGTCAACCTCTTCCAGCGCGGCACCGCCTCCGTCCAGCGCATCGATGAGCTGCTGCAGGCCGAGCCGGCCATCAACGACAGCAAGGCCGACCCCGCTATCCCGCAGGACGCGGTTCTCCAGGGAGCCATCGAGTTCCGCCATCTCGACTTCAGCTACGGCGAAACCCCGGTCCTCCACGACATCTCGCTCACCATCCCCGCCGGCTCCAGCCTGGCCATCGTCGGCCCCACCGGCTCCGGCAAGTCCACCCTCGTCAACCTCATCGGCCGCCTCTATGAAGCGTCCGAGGGCTCTCTTCTGGTTGATGGACGCCCCGTGCGCGACTACCCCCTGGCCGCCCTCCGCCGCAACATCGGCATGGTTCCGCAGGAGACCTTCCTCTTCAGCTCCACCATCCGGGAGAACCTCACCTTCGGCGCCCCTGACGCCACGTCCGAAGAGATGCTCCAGGCCGCGGAAGCCGCCCACATCCGGCAAGAGTTTGAGGAGTTCCCCCAGGGCTTTGAAACTCTGGTCGGCGAACGGGGCCTTACGCTTTCAGGAGGCCAGAAGCAGCGCTCCGCCATCGCCCGAGCCCTGCTCCGCCGCCCGCCCATCCTCATCCTGGACGACGCCCTGGCCAGCGTCGATACTTACACCGAAGAGCGCATCCTCAGCGGCCTCAAAAGCTACACCGCCGCCTCTACGGCCATCCTCATCTCCCACCGCGTCTCCACCGTCCGCAACGCCGATCAGATCGCCGTGCTCGACCGCGGCCGCATTGTCGAGTTGGGCGGCCATGAGGAGCTGCTCGCCCGCGACGGCTACTATGCCAGCCTCTATCAGAAGCAGCAACTGGAAGAAGAACTCACGGTCGCCGGCTGAGCCGCGCACAGAACCGGCTTGCTGCCCAGGACCTCACGCGTTCCAGCCCGATCCAGTGCTCACCCCGGCATCCCATCCGCCCGCGTCGCTCCCCGCATGGGAGTTCGCCATCGCCTGCAACGGCGCCGGATTCACCTCCGGGTCTCGGGCCACCTCGCGCCACGCGTCGCGCACATTGCGCACACAACCGATCGTATGCTCAAACTTGGCCAGCGAAGCCGACTGCGACGCCTGCAGAATCATCGCGAATACCGAGGCGTAGAACTCGCTCAGCACCTGCGCCGGCCGGCCGCCGACATCCATGCGCAACCGCGCCTGCAGGTGGATGATGATGTCAAGCGCCCGCTTCACGGCCAGGCGTCGGCCCACCTCGTCGCCGTGCTCCACCGCCGCCGCTGCCGCATGGAGAAACCGCAGGATCCCGTCATACAGCGCCACCACCAGATCCACCGCCGACGCGCCGTCCAGCACGTGCTCCTGATAACTGCCCATGCAATCCTCGCTCCCTACCCATTCAAGTTCTGGTTGTAGCCTGTAATCGCCGAGTAAAGCTCATTGATGCCGCTCAACTGCGTCGGCAGGGCCTGCATGATCTCGTTGGCGCTGTTCAACTCCAGCGTCAGGCTCTTTTGCTTGATCGAGATCAGACTCTCTTCCTTCGTGATGTTCGCGTTCAGCGTCGACTCGATGCTGCTGTTGGCCTTCGCAGCCAGCGAAAGAATCCCCGTCGCGGAGCTGTTTCCCGCAGTGTTCAGCGTGGTCGAGAAGCTCTGCCCCCAACTGTTTGCGTTCTGGAAGAACCCTGCCACACCCGCAAAATCCGTGTTCAGCACCGAGGTCAGCGTCGCCAGGTTCAAGCTCAGCGTGCCGTTGTTACCCAGGCTGATGCCCAGCGTGGCCAGGCTGTTGATGTCCGACCCGCCGCCGTTGTAGTTCAGGGCCGTGCCGGTCGTCGCATCCGTGACGGACGAGCTCACCTTCAACGCCCCGTTCGCCCCCGAAGTGTTCGATACAAGCACAAGCCGCGAGCCGGTGCTGTCGGTCACCACATTGGCCATCACCCCAATCCCCTTCCCGTTGATCGCCGAAGCCAGCCCCGCCAGCGTGTTGTCGGTCGAGTCCAGCGTCACCACCTGCGCCGTGCCGCTCCCCACCTGGATCGATATCGACCCCGAAAGCGTGTCCGCCGAGTTCTTGATCCCATCCAGGTACCCGTTGGGATTCTGCGCATTCAGCCCGCCCAGCAACTGCTGTTGCAGCAGCGAAAGCGTCGGCGAGCCGAACAGCGGCTGCGGATTGCCCGCGCTGTCGTTGCCCTCCTGCGTGCTGATGGCGCTGATCAGGGCGTTGTAGTCGGCCACCATCCCGTTCACCGTGGTCTCCACCGATGCGTTGTCGTTGGCGATCACCACCTGCACCTGCTCCAGGCTCCCGTCCGACAGCTTCGCGCTCGGCGCCAGCAGTTGAAACGTCACTCCCGGAATCAGATTGGCCACCAAGTTCGACGCGCTCGTCAGCCCCACTCCATCCACCGTCATCGACGCGTCCAGACCCGTCATGGTCGGGTTGTATGCCAGCGCCTTGTTCGCGTTGGTCGTGTCCACGATCGAGTTCCCGCTGACCTGGATATTCCCTCCGGCCCCCGAGGTCCCCGATACCAGGCTCAGGCGCGACCCGGAGGAGTCTGTCAGCACGCTTGCCGTCACCCCCGCGCCCGACGAATTGATCGCCGCCGCCAGCCCTACCAGCGTGTTGTTGTTCGCGCCCAGCGTGATGGTCTGCGCGGCGCCCGCGCCAACCTGTAGCGTGATCGAGCCGGACAGCTTATCCGCACCGCTCGTGATCGCATCCATGTAGCCGCTCGATGTCCGGGCCAGGTTGTTCACCACCACGCTGTGCGTGCCCGCCGTCGCGCTCGATGAGGCCGCGGTCAGTTGCACCACGTTGTTGTCCGAACTCGAACCCGTCTTTTGCGCCAGAACTCCTTGAAAGTCCGTCAGCGCGCTCATGTCGCTCGACAGCTTCGAGAACAGGGTTCCAAGGCTTGAGATCGCCTTGTCCTGACTCTGCAGGTCCGTCAACTGCGTCTTCCAGGGGCTCTCGACGGCCTGCAGATTGCTCACGATCGCGGCCACAGTCGTGCTCACATTGAATCCAGCCCCGCTCGTCGGTGAACCGAAACTCAAACCTACTGTGCCCATTGCGTTCTCCTTTGCAAGATCAAGCAGCCGGCAAGCCGCCGGATTGTGAAATGGATTGGAAAACACTCATTGCAGAAAGCCGCTCCCGCACCAATAGAGAAGGGCGCCCACGCGGACGCCCTCCCTCTTCCTGCCTTGCCGCCCGGCTACTGCAGCAGCTTGGTCACTTCCTGCTGCATGCTGTTGGCCTGCGCCAGCGCCGAGATGCCCGTCTGGCTCAGAATCTCGTACTTCGACATGTTCGAGGTGGCCGAGGCATAGTCGGTCGCCTGCACCGCGTTCTGCGCCGACACCACGTTCTCCTGCTGCGTGCTCAACACCTGGCTCACCGAGTTCAGCGTGTTGATCTGCGCGCCAATGTAGCCCTGCTGCGCCGCCACGTTGGTGATGGCTGCGTTGAGCACCGTCAGAGCGGACTCAGCGCCGCCCTGCGTGGTCAGGTTGTTGGTGGTCAGATTGGAGCCGGCCGAGGCGGTATAGCTGATGGTGGCAATGCCGCCCGCATTGTCCGCTGTCAGGACATTTGCGCCAGCCGCCGTTGCGCTCACCGAGGTGTCATAGCCACCCGTGGTGACCGCAACCTTCTGCGCCCCGGCGGTGCTCGGCGCCGTTGTATTCAAATTGCCGGAGATCATGATGCCGGTATCGGTACCCGTCACCGTGCCGCCGGCGCCGGCCTGTGTCGCCGTTGTGAACGTGGCCGTCAGGCCGCGGCCGGAGGCGTTGATGGCGTCCACCAAGCCCTTCACCGTTGTTGCCGCCGTGGTTACTACACTCCCCGCCGAGCCGTCCGGGTTGAGGTAGCTCAGCGTCAGCGTGGTCGATGCGATGGTGTCGGTCGACTGCGCGTTGCCTGTGCCTGCCGTGCCGTTGGACAGGTCGAGGAAGACGTTCTTGCCGCCGTTGTAGGCCATGGCGCCGGCCGTGTCGCCCACGTTGGTTGACGAGAGCGTCGAGATGTTGATGTTGTCCAGCGATGCGCTCTTGGACGAGGAGTCGCCGGTATAGATGCCTACCGTGCCGGCGCCGAATACCTGCGTCTGGTTGTAGGTCGTCGTCGAGCCGATGTTGTTGATTTCCGAAAGAATCGACTGGTACTCCTGGTTGGCCGCCGACTGCTGCGACCCGGTGAGTGTGCCGTTTGAGACCTCGGTGGCGAGCGTCACGGCGCGGTTGAGCAGGTTCGTCACTTGCGAGAGCGCTCCATCGGCCACCTTCAGCAGGCCCACGCCCTCACTGGCGTTGGTTGCCGACTGCGTCAGAGCCTGCGAGTTGGCCTGCAGGCCGTTGACCAGCGAAAGACCGGCCGCGTCGTCGGCGCCCGAGTTGATCTTGGACCCGGAAGACAACTGCTGCAGCGTCTTCGAAAGGCTGTTGCTGGTGTTGTTCAGGTTGTTGGTCGCATAAATCGCATTGATGTTGTTCAAGACACCCAGGGACATGGGTTTCTCCTCGTGGGATGCATGGATTTGCGGACCTTCCCTGAAAGCGCTCCCCTGGCTGTGTTACTCCGGGTTGCTGGTTTCAGTTCCGTTCACGCTGCATCTGGCCCCTTCTTCGGCCCACCGCTCATTCCCTTTACCCACCCCCCATTTGTGTCCCGCCCCGGACACTCGCCCTCGCTTCCCTCTAATTCTTCACCCTTTCCGGCGATGCGCCGATAACCAGCACAAAAGGAGACCGCGGCCATGATCGAACTCACCCGCCTCAACGGCAATCCCATCCTGCTCAACAGCGACCTCATCAAGATCGCCGAGGCCTCTCCGGACACCATGCTCACTCTCATCAACGGAGAAAAGCTCATCGTGCGCGAGGAGTGCGCGGAGGTCGTCGACCGTGTCCTCGCCTATCGCGCACGCCTCCTCGCCGCCGTCGCCCGCCGTGCGCCCGCCTATGGCGACCTGCAAAAAATCGTGGCTCTGGCCAGCCTTGACCTCGCCGCCTCTCCCACCGCCGCCTCGCCGCCCCCCGGCTCCAGCCAGGACCGCTGAACAAGCGCTCCGCGCCTTCTACCCCTGAACTTCCAAGGAGCATCCCATGGACAAGGCAAGCATCGGCGGCGTTCTCCTGGCCATAGTCGGCATCGTCGCCGGCCTGCTCATCGAGGGCGGCAACCTCAGCCAGATTGTGCAGCCCACCGCGGCCCTCATCGTCTTCGGAGGCACCCTGGGCGCCGTTCTCCTTCAGTTCCCGCTCACCACTGTCCTCGCCGCTTTTGGACGCCTGGCCCACATCTTCTCTGCCCCTCGGAGCCACAACGACCAGCTCATCCGCCTCCTCGTCGCCTTTGCCAACAAGGCCCGCCGCAACGGCGTCGTCTCGCTCGACAGCGACCTCCAGACCATCCAGGACCCCTTTCTCAAGCAGTCCCTCATGCTCGCCGTCGACGGCACCGAACCCTCCGAGTTGCGCAAGATCATGCGCGTCAGCCTGGACTCCCGCGCCGAGAATGAAGACCGCCTCCCGGCCGTCTTCGAGTCTGCCGGCGGCTTCTCCCCCACCATCGGCATCCTTGGCGCCGTCCTCGGACTCATCCAGGTCATGCAGCATCTTGACAACATCCAGGAGGTGGGCCGCGGCATCGCCGTCGCCTTTGTCGCCACCATCTACGGCGTCGGCATCGCCAACCTCTTCTTCCTGCCCTTCGCCGGCAAGCTCCGCATCCGCATGCGCGCCGACCACCAGCGCCGCGAGATGATGCTTGAAGGCGTCGTCTCCATCCTCGAAGGCATGAATCCACGCATGCTTGAAGTCAAACTCGCCGGCTTCCTCGACGACTCGCAGACGGAAGCCAAGGAGCGCCCCATTTGAGCCCACGCCCTCCCAAAAGCCACGTCAACAATGAACGCTGGCTGGTCTCCTATGCCGACTTCATCACCCTCCTCTTCGGCTTCTTCGTCGTCCTCTACGCCTTTGCCAAAGCCGACCAGAAAAAGCAGGTGCAGGTCTCTGAAGCCATTGACACCGCCTTCCACTCCCTCGGCATCTTTCCCGACGCCTCCCGCAGCCCGGCCAAAGGCTTCCGCGCCGCCGCCGGCGCCGACCAGCCCGCCATTCCCATGAACATCGTCATGGGCGAGGATGTCCTCTCCCCCGCCAAGGTCCGCGAAGACCTCGACCGGGTTCGCCGCGAGCTCGCCCAGACCCTCTCCAACCAGGTCGCCCAGCACACCGTTTCGCTGCAGATGGGACGCGACGGGCTGGTCATCAGCCTGCGCGAGGCCGGCTTCTTCGACTCCGGCTCCGCCACTCCGAAACCCGAGACCCTGGCCACACTCCGCCAGGTCGCCGCCTCGCTCGGCCGGACCGCCTACGACCTGCGCATCGAGGGCCACACCGACAACATCCCCATCCACAACGCCGCCTTCGACTCCAACTGGGAGCTCTCCTCGGCACGCGCCACCCGCATGGCCCGCCTCTTTCTTGACTCCCGCGCCCTCCCCGCCGACCGCATCTCCGCAGCCGGCTACGCCGAGTTCCACCCCGTCGCCCCCAACGCCACCCCCGAGGGCCGCGCCCAGAACCGCCGCGTCGACCTCGTCGTCCTGCCCCGCAGTCGCATCAATCTCTCCGTCCCCGGATTCCCCCGCCCGCCCGGCCCCTGGCGCAAGATCACCGACGAGTAAGCAGCGCGCCGCCGCCTGCGCCACCCCTCCCAAAAGAATCGCCCCAATGCAAAGGCGGCCGCACACTGTGCGGCCGCCTTTGGCATTGCAATCGATGGTGAAGCTCGTCAGAACGCAGCCACTGTCTGCCGCAGGCTATACGAGCTCAGCGTCTTGATGTAGTTGCCGCGGTCAAACGGCGACGTATCCGGTACCGAGCGCCGGCTCAGGCAGCCGCGCGTCTCCCACAGCGAGGTGTATTCGCGCTTCTCCAGCCAGTACTGCACGTCCGCCAGCACCCGCCCGATGTGCTCGATGCCGTGAATGTGCAGCGCCGAGGCCATCATCGTCACCCCTGCCCCGGCCATGATGCTCTTCAGCACGTCTTCTGCCGAGTGAACGCCGCCCGAGATCGCGAGATCGATGCCCATGTGCCCGTAGAGAATCGCAGCCCAGTGCAGCCGCGGCAGCAGCTCCGAAGGCGTGGAGAAGTGCAGCGTGGGCCGCACCTCCAGCGTCTCGATGTCAAAGTCCGGCTGATAGAAGCGGTTGAACAGCACCACTCCCCTGGCCCCCGCGTCCTCCAGGCGACCAACGAGGTGCGGCACTGAGGTGAATGACTGCGAGAGCTTCACCGATACCGGAACCTTGACCGCCCGGCAGACGCTGTCCACCAGTTCCAGAAGTTGCAGCTCCAGTTCTGTCGATGTCTGGCTCTTGTCCGTGGCCAGGGCGTAGGTGTTGAGTTCGATCGCATCCGCGCCGGCCTGCTCGATATCCTTGGCAAACCGCACCCAGCCGCCCGTCGTGGCGCCGTTCAGGCTGGCCAGAATCGGAATCGCCACCGCCTCCTTCGACCTCCGCAGATGCTCGAGATACACCTCGTGCGTCATGCGGTAGTCGCTCAGGTCCGGCAGGTAGCCGAGCGACTCGGCAAAGGACTCGGTCCCCCGCGAGAGATCGTCATCCAGCGCCCGCGACTCCAGCTCCAGTTGCTCCTCGAAGAGCGATGTCAAAACGATCGCCGCCGCGCCCGCGTCTTCCATGCGGCGCACCCCGTCGATCGATTCGGAAAGCGGCGTAGAAGAAACCACGATCGGGCCGCTCAGCTTCAAACCAAGATATTCAGTTGAGAAATCAATCATTCCGCACCTCCGCCTGCCACCACTGCCACCTTGTCTTCTGTCTTCTCTTCCGGAGCGATGTGCGGCGTCTCGCCGCGGCCCGGCATCGCTGCCCGCGCCGAGTAAACGCGCCACTGGCGCTCCACGTCGTCCTGTGCTTCTGTCAGCAGCTTGGCCGCCAGCTCCGGGTTCCCGCGCGCCAGCATCGTGTACCGCGCTTCGCGATAGGCATAATCCTTCAGCCGGATCGACGGCGCCTTCGAGTCAAGCTGGAACGGATTCTTGCCTGTCTCGCGCAGCGACGGGTTGTAGCGCATCAGCGGCCAGTAGCCCGACTGCACGGCCAGCTTCTGCTGTTCCAGACCGTGAATCAGGTCGTAGCCATGCGCAATGCAGCTCGAGTAGGCGATGATGATCGACGGCCCGTCATGCGCTTCGGCCTCCTGGAAGGCCTTCACCACATGCGTGTCGTTGCCGCCCAGAGCCACCTGCGCCACATACACCGAGCCATAGCTGACTGCCTCCATGGCCAGGTCCTTGCGGCTGTTCGGCTTGCCCGCCGCGGCAAACTTCGCCACAGCGCCCCGCGGCGTGGCCTTTGACATCTGTCCGCCCGTGTTCGAGTAGACCTCGGTGTCCAGCACCAGCACGTTCACGTTCTTGCCTGAGCCCAGCACGTGATCCAGTCCGCCGAAGCCGATGTCAAACGCCCATCCGTCGCCGCCCAGAATCCACACGCTCTTGCGCACCAGCGCGTCGGCAATGGCCAGCAGGTTGCGTGCGTCCGATGTCTCGTTGCCCACAAGCTTGGCGCGCAGCGCCACTACCCGCTCGCGTTGCAGCGTGATCTCGGCCTCCGTCTGCTGCGGCGCCGTCAAGAGCGCCGTCACCAGCTCGTCGCCGAGGGCCGGAGCCATGCGCGTCACCAGCAGCTCGGCAAACTCCTTCTGCTGGTCGAGAGCCGTCCTCATGCCAAAGCCAAACTCCGCATTGTCTTCAAACAGCGAGTTGGCCCACGTCGGTCCGCGCCCTTCCGCGTTACTCGTATAGGGCGTCGTCGGCAGGTTACCGCCATAGATCGACGAGCAGCCCGTCGCGTTGGCCACATAGAGCCGGTCGCCAAACAGTTGCGTCAGCAGCTTGATATACGCCGTCTCGCCGCATCCCGCGCAGGCGCCCGAGAACTCAAACAGCGGCTGCAGCAGTTGAATATCCTTGACCTGCCCGTGCGACAGCTTGGTGCGGTCCACCTCCGGCAACCCCAGGAAGAACTCCCAGTTGTCGCGCTCGGCCTCGCGCAGCGGAGCCTGCGCCACCATGTTGATGGCCTTCTTGCTCGCGTCGCTCTTGTTCTTCACCGGGCAGATCTCCACGCACACCGCGCAGCCCGTGCAGTCTTCCGGAGCCACTTGCAGCGTGTAGCGGTCCTGCTCCATGCCCTTCCACTTCGGCTTGGCATACTGGAAGGTCGCCGGCGCCTTGTCCCCAAGCTCGGGGCTATACACCTTGGCGCGAATCACAGCGTGCGGGCAAACCATCACGCACTTGCCGCACTGGATGCACAGATCCTTGTCCCAGGCGGGAATGAACTGCGCAATGTTGCGCTTCTCCCACTGCGCCGTGCCGGTCGGGAAGCAGCCGCCCGCGGGCAGCGCGCTCACCGGCAGCAGGTCGCCGTGTCCGGCCGCAATCTGTCCCAGCACGTCGCGCACAAACTCCGGCGCGTGCGATGAGATCGAGGGAATCAGGTCAAACTCCGACGATGCCGCCGCCGGCAGATCCACCTTTTCCAGGTGCGCCAGCGCCGCATCCACGGCGGCGTAATTCTTCGCCACCACCGCTTCGCCGCGCTTGCCATAGGTCTTGTAGATGGCCTTCTTGATCTGCGCGATCGCTTCTTCCCGCGGCAGCACGCCGCTGATGGCAAAGAAGCAGGTCTGCATGATGGTGTTGATGCGCGTACCCATCCCGGCCTTGCGCGCCACCGCGTACCCGTCGATCACGTAGAACTCGATCTTCTTGCGCAGCATCTCCTCCTGCGTGCTCTTGGGCAGCTTGTCCCAGACCTCAGCGGCAGAGAAGGGCGAGTTCAGCAGGAACACCGCGCCCGGCATTGCCGCCTCCAGCACATTCATCTTCTCCAGGAAGCTGAAGTTGTGGCAGGCCACAAAGCTCGCGCGCGTAATCAGGTACGTCGAGCGGATCGGGTTCGGCCCGAAGCGCAAATGCGAGGTCGTCATCGAGCCTGACTTCTTCGAGTCGTACACAAAGTAGCCCTGCGCGTAGTTGGGCGTCTCGCTGCCGATGATCTTGATCGAGTTCTTGTTCGCGCCCACCGTGCCGTCCGAGCCCAGCCCGTAGAACAGAGCCCGCACCGTCTTCGGGTCCTCGGTCGAGAAGGCCGGATCGTAGGTCAGGCTGGTGTGCGTCACGTCGTCGTCAATGCCGATTGTGAAGTGATTCTTCGGGGCCGCCTTGGCCAGCTCGTCAAAGATGCCCTTGACCATCGCCGGCGTGAACTCCTTTGAAGACAGTCCGTAGCGCCCGCCCACAACCTTGGGCATCGCAAAGGGCAGGCTCGCCGAGTTCTCGGCCAGCACCGTCAGAATGTCCTGGTACAGCGGCTCGCCCAGAGACCCGGGCTCCTTGGTGCGGTCCAGAACCGCAATCGACTTCACCGTCGCCGGCACTGCCTTCAGGAACGCATTGAAATCGAACGGACGGAACAGGCGAACCTTGACCAGGCCCACCTTCTCGCCCTGCTTGGCCATCAGATCCACGGCCTCTTCGGCCGCTTCCGCGCCAGAGCCCATCAGGATGATGACCCGTTCCGCATCCGGCGCGCCGTAGTAGTCAAACAGGTGATACGCGCGGCCCGTCTCCACCGCAAACCGGTCCATCACCGACTGCACGATGCCCGGCACGGCATCATGGAACAGGTTGCAGGCTTCTCTCGCCTGGAAGAACACATCCGGATTCTGCGCCGTGCCCCGAATCCGCGGACGGTCGTTCGACAGCGCGTTCTGCCGGTACTGAATCACGTACTTGTCGTCCAGCAGCGCGCGGATCGTCTCGTCGCTGATGGGAAGAATCTTGCCCACTTCATGCGAGGTGCGGAAGCCGTCAAAGAAATGAATGAAGGGAATGCGGGATTCAAGCGTGGCGATCTGCGCCACCAGGGCCATGTCGGCCACTTCCTGCACCGAGTTCGAACACAGCATCGCCCAGCCCGTTGACCGGCAGGCCATCACGTCCGAGTGATCGCCAAAGATCGACAGTGCGTGCGTGGCCAGCGTGCGGGCCGTTACGTGCATCGTCGCCGGAGTCAACTCGCCGGCAATCTTGAACATGTTGGGAATCATCAGCAGCAAGCCCTGCGAGGCCGTAAACGTGGTGCCGAACGCGCCGGCCTGCAAGGCGCCGTGCAGCGCGCCTGCCGCTCCGCCTTCGCTCTGCAGCTCTTCCACGATGGGCAATGCGCCCCAGATATTTCTCTTCCCCTCCGAGCGCCACTGATCGGCCCACTCGGCCATCGGCGACGAGGGGGTAATCGGATAAATCGCAACAACCTCGGAGAGACGATAGGCAACCGAGGCGGCTGCCTCGTTCCCATCCAGAATCACCATTTCGCTGACCGTTTTCTGCTCACTCATTCGCTATGCCTCATGGTGCGGCCTGCGCAACTCAACCGCTGCAGTTGAGTCTCAACTTCAGGGCGCTGAAGAGGCTGTGACGCGAGGCACACGGAGACAAATAAGTATCACATTATGAAATGCATATCGTAATATGCGGCTGCACTCCCGGTCCGCCTGCCGCTCCCGGCCCGCTTCCAGCGCCCCGGAACAGCAATCTCTGCAACACATTGCGGCACACCTGCGCCTGCCTTTGCCCTTGCGGGCCATCCTCAGCCCTAGCCAATCCAGCCTCTCAAACCCACCGGAATATCATCGGACTGCAAACAATTGTTATCCAGCTATAAATAGTTCACCCAGAAATCCAAACCGTTGGAGCGGTCAAAATGGACTCAACCCGCCTCAAATGCCTGGTGGCCCATCCATTTCACAGCCCCACCGTGAAATGGGTGGGATACCGCGAATCTCAACCCGCCAACTCACAGGAGCGCATTCAAACCGGCATTCAGTCCTCTTGAGGTCACTCGACCCCTCTCACCCCATTCCCTCCACCAGCGCATCCCACTCCTCCGCCAGCGAAGGCCGGTAAAACTCCCGTCCCGCCCGCTTGTACCAGTAGTCGGCGTTCCAGCCCACTCCCTCTTTGCGATGCAGGTAGGCGTGCACGGCCATTCCGTCCATGGTCTCCAGTTCGTCCACCAGCGTGTGCGCCCGCGCCCAGTCCCCTTTCGCGTCCCACCACAGTGCGGTCAGGGGCGCCGAAAGCCCCTCCGGCGGCTCGTCCCCCGCAACCGAGCTGTGAAACTCCCCCGCGTCCATCCTCTCCACTCCCTAGAACCGCAGCAGATAGCTGAACTTGAGAAACAACTGCCGGTCGGTCGACGTCCCTGGCAGCGTCGTCAGCGTATACGCCGGATTGGCCGTGGCGCTGTAGTCCACGTTCTGGAACGTGTCCGCATACCCCACGTAGACCGCCGTCCCCGGATGCGGCAGGTAGGTGAACAGCAGCGTCGTATCCGCCTGCTTGGCATAGGGGTTCGCCACCAGCGCATCGTTGGGCAGCAGCGCGTTGTAGTCCACAATCGCGTTGAAGGAGTAGTCCCGCGTGAACTGGTAGTTGAACTTCGACCGGATCAGGTGATTGGTAAATACATCCCCGCCGGCCGGCAGCGTCACCCCTGCCCCCTCCGCACCCGTCGCCAGCCGCGTGTAATAGTAGATGCCGTCGATGCGCAGATGCGGTTGCGGCCGGAGCGTCACCTGCGCCGAAGCATTGCTGGCGTTGCCCAGAAACGGCGCCACCCCATCGGCGGGGTAGTAGTTCGGTTCCGTCCCCTGCGCGTACGACGCGCTCAGGTCAAGCCACTTGTACAAGGAAGAGGCCACTGAGACCGCGTTATACGCTGTGCGGAAGCCGATTCCCTGGTAGAGTTCATAGGCCTCTCCATGCATCAGTCCAAGCATCGTCATCCGCGACAGCGTCATGGAAAATCCTGGCGTAACCGACCAGTTCTCCAGGCGATGCTCATGGTCATAGTTCACCATCGCCTCCATGCCCGGTCCATAGGCCAACAACGCGCGCTTGGCCGGCCTCCACATATAGTTCCCGTACGTCTCCCAATAGCGAACATCGTTGCGATCCAGATACCCCAGCGTTGCCGTCAGCCCTGGGCTGCGATCAATAAATGTGCTCGAAAACGTCATGTGGTTGTCAAAATGGCTCAAACTCGCCCGATAGCCCGGCCCAGCCTGGTAGCCGCTGGGACTCAGTTCCTGCTGCGTGGTCGTCGCCTGCGCATTGAACGTAAAACTCTTTGGCATCAGGTACCGGAGGTCGAGCGCGCCTACCCGGTTCGACTTTGACTGAAACACGGAGTCACTCAAAAACATCCCAACATGCGACTGGTGGGCAAACTCCCGCTCCACCCTGCCCACGCCATCCACAGCGCGCTCCCCATGCCCCGATTGGCCCTGCAGCAGCACCTTGCCGGGCGCCCGGTCGTCAGCCACCAGCGCGCCCAGGTTCCAGCGCCCCAGCGTCCCCGTCACCTTGGCGCCAAACTGCGGATCCACAATCCGCCGCGAAAAGAACAACTGTTCCTTTGTTGTGAAGACCGATGCGTTCTCCAGAAAGAACGGCCGCCGCTCCGGGTACACCACTTCGTACCGCTGGTTCACCTGCACTTTGGGATCATCGGTCCCAATCTCGCTGAAGTCCGGATTCACTGCCACGTCCAGGGTCATCGAGTCGTGAATCACCGCCTTCGCATCCAGCCCGATGTGGTGGTCGTCCTGCTCCATGAAGCCGTTGGTCGTGTCCAGGTAATTGTCCTTTGACAGCAGCCCATAGGGAATCAACTGGATGTTGCGCCCCGCCGAAATGTCGTCGTCAATCTCGATCGGCGCAAACTGCCCCACAAACTGCGGCAGTCGCTTGCGGCTCACAAAGGGCCAGATCGCCAGCTCGTTCGAGCGCTGAATCATCCGCGCCAGGCAGATGTTCCACACCTGCTTGTTTGCCCTGGGAAAGCGGAGGCTCCGGAACGGAATCGTCTCCAGAACGGCATAGCCATCGGTCGTGATCCGTCCCTCGGAGTACCAGAGCGCCTCCCAGCTCGAGTCGTCGCCAATGCCGTCCGTCGTTCGGCCGTCATATTGGATTCCATACGGATTTACGTCGAACCAGTAGGCATGCTTATGATCCATGAACGTGTCGATGTTGATCGTGACCCGGTCATCTGCGTCAATCTGCTTGCGTGGCGCCACCCGCGCCCGGATCTTCGACGGATCATCCTTGCAGATCCACCCCACGTACAAATTCTTGCTGTCATAGGACAGGTAAGCCGCGGTCGGCTGGCTAATCGGCTCCCCGTCATGCGGGTCGAACTGCTTGAAGACCGTTACCACCGCCTCCGCCTCGCGCGGCGTCCCGTCCAGAAAATCCGAAAGCTTTGGCGCTCGGCTCACCCGAGGAATCTTCAGCGGCGCCTCATTCGCCCTCGCCGAAACCGAGCAACCCGCTCCGCACAGCGCAAGCAACATTGCCGTCCCCGCCCAACCCAGCCGCAGCAGGATCCTATGCATCATCAGACCTCTTATGAATGAAATGAAATTCCGCGGCTCGCGGCGCAATGAATCCAAACCGTAAACAGTTTATCAGCCACCCTTTTACCCGACGAGTCCACACCATGTGTTCCAAATCACACCGAACCAGAAGCCAAACGCTTGAACCAGGCCATTCATTTGCCTTTGACTCCCTGCCTCAGACAACAAACGTGATACCTGTCACATACTCGTCAAAATTGCACTGATACAAAGATCACATCGTTCCGATAAACAAAATTAGAAGGCCCCGCCAGGGGGGGATGGGAAGCTGCTCCTCGCCCGTCAGCCCTGTCCACCTGCATTCAATTTATGTCTTCCCTCGGAACCGATTTCACGACACTCGAAGTTTGCGAGCAGGACGGGGTTCGTCGTATACTGAAATCCGACTATTCTGGTCGTAGTTTCAGGGCCCTGTCCTTCCGGCGGCCCATCGGAGTCCGGCGGTTGAGTGTGCTGAGTGAATTGAATGTGGGCGAAACCGGGGTTTTGGTGGACCTCGACCTGCCTGAATCCGTGCAAAACCACCTCATGCACATGGGTTTTGTCCCCGACGCCCTGGTGACCGTTCTGCGCCGTGCACCGGCAGGCGATCCCACGGTATATGGCGTTGACGGCATGGAAATCGCACTCCGCCATGAGACAGCCGCCGCCATTCGCGTCCGCCCCGCTGAGGCTGAGATCCCTGAAACACAGCGCTTTGAAGACCCCACCGAACTCCTCGAGGCCGCCCGATGAGCGAGTGCTGCGCGCCTCCGCCCTTTGTGCCGCCTGTCGCCCCTCCTCCCGCAGGAGCTCTGCGCACCGTGGCCCTCATCGGCCCGCCCAACTCCGGCAAGTCCACTCTCTTCAATAAACTCACCGGCCTGCGCCAAAAAGTCGCCAACTTCCCCGGCGTCACCGTCGAGCAGCGCCTCGGACTCATGGCCGGTGTCGGGCGCGACGACCTCACCCTGATCGACCTCCCCGGCATCTACTCCCTTGACCCGTTCTCTGAAGACGCCCGCGTCTCCATCGACGTGCTGCGCGGCAAGATGCCCGGCACACCCAAGCCCGACGCCGTTCTCCTGGTGCTGGACTCGCTCCACCTCACCCGCCAGTTGATGCTCGCCGCCCCCGTGCTGGCCCTCGGCCTCCCTACCCTGGTCCTGCTCAACATGAGCGACCTGATGGACGCCCGCGGCGGCCACATCGACCCCCTTCAGCTCGCCCGCGAACTCGGCGCGCCCGTGGCCCGCATCAGCGCCGTCAACGGAACCGGCATTGACGCCGTGCCCCTCTTTCTCAATCAGCACACCGAGCGCGAGGCCCCCCACCCCCTCGCCCTTCCCGTTCTGGGCAACGCCGCCAGCGCCCACAGTTGGGCCGCCCAGGTCAGCCGCCGCACCGGTTATCGCGCTCCACTCTCCGCTGAGAACACGCGCAAAATCGACAACATCCTCCTCCACCGCATCTGGGGACCCCTCCTCTTCATGGCGGTCGTCGTCGGCGTATTTGAGGTCGTGTTCTCCATCGGCCAGCCACTCTCCGACGGCTTCGGCGACATCCTCGCCCGCATGGGCGGCCTGGTGCGTCCCCTCTTGCCTGCCGGCTGGATTCAGTCCCTCGTCCTCGATGGCGCCTGGAAAGGCATCTCCTCGGTCCTCGTCTTTCTCCCCCAGATTCTTCTTCTCTTCCTCTTCATCGGAATCCTCGAGGACTCCGGCTATCTCTCCCGCGCCGCCCTGATCGCCGACCGGGTCATGCGGACCATTGGATTGAATGGCAAGGCCTTCATTCCCCTCCTCTCCGCCTACGCCTGCGCCGTTCCCGCCATCATGGCCACGCGGACCATCGAGAACAAGCGCGACCGCTTCGCCACCATCCTGGTCACGCCCTTCATGACCTGCTCGGCGCGCCTGCCGGTCTACATGCTTCTGATTGCCGCCTTCATCCCCAACATCGTCTGGCTGCACGGCCTTCTCGGCCTGCGCACCGTCGTCATGCTCAGCCTTTACCTCGCCGGATTCGTCGGCGCCATGACCACCGCCTGGCTGCTCAAGAGCTCCATCCTCAAGTCCAGTGAGACGCCCTTCATCCTTGAGCTGCCTCAGTACCGCATGCCCAAGCTCCATTCCCTGACCCTGCGCCTCATTGACCGCGCCAGTGTCTTCCTCCGCCAGGCCGGCACCGTCATCCTCTCCGTCACCCTTGCCCTCTGGGTGCTGGCCCACCTGCCTGTCATCCAGACCCCCGGCGGCCACATCTCCGCCCCCGAGCTTGCCGACTCACTCATCGGACGCCTGGGCCACTTCATCGAGCCAGCCATTGCCCCCCTCGGCTTCAACTGGAAGATCGGCATCGGCCTCCTCTCCTCCGTGCTGGCCCGCGAAGTCATGGTCTCCACCATGGGCACCCTCTACGGCGCAGACCCGGAGACCCAGGCCATGCACCTCCAGACCGCCCTTCACCACGACATGACCCTCGGCGGCGCGCTGGCCCTCATGATCTTTTTCGCCTTCGCCATGCAGTGCACCTCCACCATGGCCGTGGTCCGCCGCGAAATGAACAGTTGGAAGTGGCCCGCCCTCCAGTTCATCTACATGCTCGTGCTCGCCTGGGTTGCCGCATTCGCCGTGAACCACATCGCCCTGGCCATCTTCGGCTAGAAACTCCCTTCAAGCTCCGCAAGGCTGCACTTCTTGTCCAGAAAACCGGCTTCAGGTAAGATCGTCTTACCATGCAGACCCGGGTTTCCACCAAAGGTCAAGTCGTGCTGCCCGCCGCTATCCGGCACAAGCTGGGCATCTCCGCCGGGGATCCCCTTGACATCTCCGTCGAGCAGGATCGGATTGTGCTTACCGCCACCCCAAAGCCAAGGTACGAAGCGCGCATTATCGAGGACCCGATTACGGGTTTCACCTGCATCGACCTGGGCCCGGACGCGCCGATACTCACCAGCGAGATGGTCCGCAAGATTCTTGCTGATTTCCCATGAGATACCTTCTCGACGTAAATGCGCTCATCGCTTTCGGTGTGGCGCAACATCAGTTTCACCAGCGTGCCGTCGACTGGGTACGATTGGAGCGGGGCGCCGTCTTCCTCACTTCCCCGGTTACCGAGATCGGATTCGTTCGAGTCGTTTCCTGCTTTGCCACGTACGGTCTCAATGTGACGCAAGCCAGAATGCTCCTCCATGGAATGAAGGCAAATTCCCGTCAGCCACTTACCTTCCTTCAAGATGGCAACGACATCACCGCCCTCCCAAGCTGGGTCAAGGCCCACGGACAAGTCATCGACGGCCATCTCCTGCACCTCGCAAAAGCCAATGGCGCGCTCCTGGCCACTCTGGACAAAGGAATTCCGGGTGCATTCCTGATTCCGTAGAATTGATACGCAGCCTCTCCTCATTGGCGCCTCGCCCCTTGTCATCTTCTTCCCCGCTCTCCCGCCTGGCACCAACACCCTCCCCATGCGCTAAACTCCCCTTTGACCTCGGATTCTGAAAGGACTACATGCGAAATCTCTCCATCCTGGCGGCTGGTGCGGCGGTCTTCGCATCAACGCTCGCGGCGCAAGGGAACGGCATCCAATCCGTCTCAGCTTTCGGGTGGACCGTCACCGCAGACGCGCGCCTCGAGACCATGCGGGTAGCCAGCGACGGCCTGGGAACAGTCCTGGACAACCTCCGGCTGAACGTAACCGCGCAGGGCGCGCCGACCCCCCTCCACGACTGGAAGCTCGGCCACGGCGCCAGCAACCAGCTCACCATCGAAACAGCCCAGCCGCACACAGCCTGGCGCATTGAGATCAACGACGCCTCGCTCATCATCTCCAGCACGGACGCCAACGGACTCGTCACCGCCGCGGTGCCCGCTCCCAGAGACCGCCAGCTCGCCCGGCTCATCGACCCGTCCGGCGTCCCGGTCGTGTGGTCGGGAACCGACGAGGTCCGCGACGGCTACGGCGGGAGCGAGACGACAAACCGCTCGTTCCTTCCCCGCACCAATGCCGACGTCATGACCTTTGCCCTCGGCCCGGTCGCAGCTTCCAATCTGCACAGCCTTTTTGACCGCACCACCGACACGGCCATCGACTTTCCCGACCAGGCTGCGTTGACCCGCAACAGCCAGAATCCCGATCTGCTCGACGCCGTCATTCCTGTCCCCGGCAATGCCGTCCTGCGCATCGTTCCCCACTACTTCATGAAGGTGCTCGGCGTCCCTTATTACGCCCCTTTCGACGACTCGCACTTCCCCCGGCCTCCCGTCGTTTGGTCCAGTTGGACCAGCTACTACGCCGACGTGACCGAAGCCGACATCGTGCGCAATGCCGACTGGCTGGCCAAGAACCTCAAGCCCTACGGATTTCAGTTCGTCCAGCTCGACGACGGCTACGACCGCCTCGACAAGGGCCAGCACGACTGGATCGACAACTGGGACCGCACCCGCTTCCCCCATGGTCCGGAGTGGCTCGCCCACTACATCCGTTCCACCGGCCTGCGCGCCGGCATCTGGCTGGTCCCCAATGCCTATGCGGGCGCCGTCAAGGATCATCCCGACTGGTATCTGCGTGACAAGCACGGAACCCTGATCCTCGACTACAGCACCCCCGCCCTCGACTCAAGCAATCCCGAGGTCCTTCAATTCCTCAAGAAGCTCTTCACCACGCTCGATAACT
The DNA here is from genome assembly GCA_903849645.1 of uncultured Acidobacteriaceae bacterium. Taxonomy (GTDB): domain Bacteria; phylum Acidobacteriota; class Terriglobia; order Terriglobales; family Acidobacteriaceae; genus Telmatobacter. Next base: position 39,981 of record CAINJJ010000053.1, read on the forward strand.
GGGGCTTTGACTACTACAAATTCGACGGCGAACACGCCCTCCCCCAGTACGTTCCCAAAGTGGACCGCAAAGGCATCTTTGCCGGCGCCGCCGACCCCCTCGATGTCTACCGCAATCGCCTCAAGGCAATCCGCGACGTCCTCGGCCCCGACCGCTTCATTGAAGGATGCCCCGCCGGCACTCCGCTCAATGGCATCGGATACTTCCAGTCCTACTTTAACGGTGACGACCTATATAACACATGGCAGGGAATGTATCCCCTCTTCAGCTCCATCAATGCCAATGCCTTCCTCAATCACGAAGTGGTCTACGTCATGCCCGGAGAAGGCGCCGAACTCGGCCCGCCCATGACCCTCGATGAAGTCGAAAAGCGGCGGCATCCCTCCGTGCTCAGCATCGCCCGCGACCGCGAGCAGCCTCTCACCCAATTCGGCACCACCCTGGCCGAGGCCCGCACCCTGGTCTCCTACCTGGCCCTCACCGGCGTCGTCTATCCCCTCGCCAGCGTCATGCCGGAGCTGCCGGAGGAGCGCGTGGCCCTGCTCAAAATGACCCTGCCCCCGCTCCCCATCCTGCCCGTCGATCTTTTCAGCCGCGGCACCGACATGCAATGGGACCGCTTCAAAACCACCACCGCCGACACTTACATCCACAACTACCCCGAGATCCTCGACCTCAAGATCAACGCAGCCTCCGGTGTCTACGACGTGGCCGGCGTCACCAACTGGCGCGGCGGTGTCCTGTCAAAACGGCTCTCCTTCGCCTCCAAACTCGGCCTCGCCCCCGGCCCCTATGCCGTCTTCGACTTCTGGCGGCAGAAGCTCCTCGGCGTATTTTCAGATGCCATCGACCTCCAGGTGCCGTCCCACGACACGCGCGTTCTCCTCATTCATCCCGCCCTCAACCACCCTCAGTTGCTCGGGACCGCCCGCCACATCAGCGGCTCCTTCTCCATCGACCAGCAATCCTGGGATGAACCCGGCAACCGCCTTCACGGAACCTCCACCACCATCGACGGCGCGCCCTACTCGCTCTGGATTCGCGTCCCCAAAGGCTTCCGCGTCTCCTCGGCAAAAGCCTCCGCCGCCGGCCGCGACCTGCCCGTCGAAAAGAGCCTCGACTCCGAATTGCTCACCTTGGTCATCGCCGGGCAGCCCGACCCCGTTCAATGGGAAGTCGCCTTCACCCCGAACGACATCCACTGACGGTCCGCGTGCCGGCCCCAACCCGATCCCCAGGCTTCCCAACCTTCCCCGCCAACAGCGGAAAAGGATGGGAAGTCCGCGCGTCTCAACCCGCCCTTGTGAGAAACTGAAAGAGCCAACGTTCTCCGGCGCTGCCTGCGCGCGCCCAAACGCCAATCAACCTCTGCCTCATCCGGCCGAGCGGGGTCCACGCGGACAGGTCCTGGTCCGTGGGGCGATACCCCGCAGCCGATACCCAACTGCGGCCATCACAAAGGAAGCAAGAACCACCATGCTCAGTGTCAGCAACGTCTCCATGCGCTACGGCGCCAAGGTCCTCTTTGAGGACGTCAGCGTAGCCTTCGTCTCCGGCCGCCGCTACGGTCTCACCGGGCCCAACGGCTCCGGCAAGTCCACCTTCATGAAGCTCCTCACCGGGGAGCTCGACGCCCAGAAGGGCTCCGTCGTCCGCCCCCGCAAGTTCGGCGTCCTGCGCCAGGACCAGTTCGCCTTTGACGACTACCGGGTCATCGACACCGTCATCATGGGCAACAAGCCCCTCTGGGCCGCCCTTGAAGAGCGCGACCGCATCTACGAGAAGCCCGAACTCTCCGACGCCGACGGCATGAGGTTAGGCGAGCTCGAAGGCACCATCGGCGACGAAGACGGCTACACCGCTGAAGCCGATGCCGCCGTCCTGCTTGACGGTCTAGACATACGCGAAGAGATCCACGAGCGCAAGATGGGCGAACTCCAGGGCGGGCAAAAGGTCCGCGTCCTCCTTGCCCAGGCCCTCTTCGGCAAGCCCGAAGCCCTGCTCCTCGACGAGCCCACCAACTACCTCGATCTCGACTCCATCCACTGGCTCCAGGACTTCCTGCACTCCTACAGCGGCACCCTCATCGCCATCTCCCATGACCGCCACTTCCTCAACTCCGTCACCACCCACACCGCCGACATCGACTACCAGACCATCATTGTCTACACCGGCGGCTATGACGACATGGTCATGGCCAAGACCCAGATCCGCTCCACCCTCGAGTCCCAGAACGCCCAGCGCGAAAAGAAGATCGCCCAGCTTAACGACTTCATTGCCCGCTTCGCCGCCGGCACCCGCTCCTCGCAGGTCACCAGCCGCCGCAAGGAGGTCGAGCGCCTCCAGACCAACGACCTCGCTCGCTCCAACATTGCGCGCCCCTACATCCGCTTTGACCAGGTCCGCCCCAGCGGCAAGCACGTCCTCGAGTTCAAGCACATCACCAAGATCTACGGCGACCACAAGGTCATTGACGGCTTCTCCGCCAACCTTCTCCGCGGCGAGAAGATCTGCCTGATGGGCCGCAACGGCGCCGGCAAAACCACCCTGATCAAGAGCCTGCTCAACAACTACCCCGGCCTCGCCGACAAGGACTTTGACCTCGACTCCGGCGCGGTCTTCTGGGGTCATGAGGCCCAGATCGGCTACTTCCCCCAGGACGTCGGCGCCACCATCGAACATGGCCTCACCGTCGCCGAGTGGCTTCATCGCTGGAACCCCGCCGCCCACGTCGAAGAGATTCGCGGCATCCTCGGCCAGATGCTCTTCAGCGGCGAAGAAGGCGAAAAGCAGACCAAGGCCCTCTCCGGCGGCGAGCAGGCGCGCCTCGCCTTCTGCAAGCTCATCCTCACCAAGCCCAACATCCTCATCTTCGACGAGCCCACCAACCACCTCGACCTCGAAGCCATCAATGCATTGAACATCGCACTCCAGCGCTACGAAGGCACCGTGCTCCTCGTCACCCACGACCACGACCTCATCGACGAAGTCGCCACCCGCCTCTGGAACTTCAAGGAAGACGGCATCGAAGACTTTCAGGGGCCGTATGCGGAGTGGAAGGGCAAGCACAACTAAGACAGGAATACGAAGGTTCGCAAATCGAGTCAAAAACTCGCTTATTGGGGGCCGCGCGCGGGCAAAGACGGCACGCAGAACCAGAAATTCAGGAGGCGAAGAGGCCCTCTTGATCTATGGTTAGTGTGCCCATATGAGCACAGACGATAAGAGCAACCAATCCCCAATTCCGGCTCCTTGCTCGAATCACTGAAACCGGCAACCACCGCTGGCCGATGTGCCAAAACCAGCTACTTGCTTGTGACTGGCTCAACGCCCTGCCCCACGGCTACTTTTGAGTCTGTATCCAGCAAACGGACTCCCCTGCTCCGGCTGCCTGACACGTCAATGGTGGGGACCCGCGACTGCCGCACCACGACGCCGTCAACATCGCTCAAAATGAGCGCAGCGCGGCTTGAACCGGGAGCCGGATCGATCCTCACCCCATCGAGGTCGAGGTCCTGGACCTTGTCCACCACAAGTCCCGACTGCCAGGTGGCCGCATCCGGCGACTGCCAGCGGATCTCCACGTCCTGCATCCGCACGTCCCGCACGTACTGCAGAGTCATGGCGGCGGTTGTGCCTTCGTAGGGAGCGTCCGCGCCATGGGAGACGAACAAGCGGACATGGTTGAGCCGGATGCCTTCCAGCCAACTGTCCGGGTGCCCCCGCATCATGGAAGTGCCCTGGCCATGGGCCACCACATTGCTGATGGTTACGTTGCGGATGATGCCGGCGGCGGGCTCGTGATCGTAGGTGCGGCCGTCGATCTCGCTTCTTCGCTTGATGTTGAAGTGAATCGGGTCGCCGTCGCCCCACCAGAACCAGTCGAAGCGCCGGGTGTCGATGGTCACGTTGTCGATCACCACATCTTCCACGATGCCGCCGTCAAACACCATGAAGGCAAGGCCGCGGTTGGAGTTGGTGATCACTACGTTGCTGATGGTCACATGGCGCACGGCCCTGCTGTTGCCGTCGCAAAACTTGATGGCGCTCGAGGACGACGACAGGCGGCTGTTGGTCACCGTCACGTTCTCCGTAGGCAGCACGGGGCCCCAGGCATCGGTGGAGTAGAAGACGATGGCGTCGTCGCCAGTTTCGATCGTTGAGTTGGAGATCCGCACATCCTGGCAGCCATCGGGATCGATTCCATCCGCCCAGACGGCCTCCTTCTGGCTTGAGTAGATGTACACGCCGTCGATCACCAGCCGCTTGCAGGCGTACGGATTGATGGTCCAACTGCGCGACCGCAGAAACTTGAGGCCCGCGATGCGCACGTCTACGCAGCGCAGCAGCAGCACCATGCGCGGGTAGACGGTCTCCTTCCCGAGGCCGACGGGAAAGGACCGCAACAGTGGCTTGCCGGTCGCCTCCATCTGGCGCTGGTTCGACAGAATGTAGTGGTCCGTGATGCTGTTGAGATGCCACTCATAACTTGCCTGCCCGTCGAGCGTGCCGGCGCCTTCGAGCGCGATGTCGTGCAGGTCTTCGCCATAGATCAGAGCGGCGCTCCGCGGGTTGTCGTATTGGGTCGAATCCAGCGTGGCAAAGATGGTCGCCCCGGCCTCAACAAAAAGGCGCACGCCGGAGCGGAGATGAAGCTGTCCCGATGTGTAATCGCCGGGCGGGAGGTACACTTCGCCGCCGCCCGCCTTTCCGCAGGCATCGATGGCTTTCTGCAGGGCTGGTCGGGCGTCGGCGCTCTTCAGGCCGGTGGCCCCGTAATCCCTCACGTTGAAGACGCGCTGCCCGGCAGCCGACTGACAAAGCACGGTCATGGACACCGTGCAGGTGAACAGAAGAATCGCCCGGTCAAAAATCATCCAACCATCATGCATCATGGCCGGGAGATCCAACAAGCTCCTGCGGCTGCGCGCCGCTCCGCCCCTTTACGCGCGCAGTTCAATCACCGGAATCCCTTCGGACCAGAGTTCCTTCGACATCGCAATACGAATCCCCTCGGAAGCGGCCTTGAATGCGACTGGCTTGCCGGTGGCCACCAAGCGCGCCGATGCCACGGGATTGTGGAGTCCACGCACCTGAATCTCCGTTGCGGCCGAGTCCATCACAAAGGCATACACGCTTGCGCCGCGCACCGTGGTGCGGTATTGCGGCTCGCCCTGAATCGGCCCATAGGTGCTGCCATAGATGGCCGCGGCGTTTGCGTGGACCCACTTGCCCATGGCTTCCAGCCGCTCCGCAAACTCCGGCTGAATTCTTCCGTCCGGCTGCGGCCCTACATCGAGAAGAAAATTCCCGCCCCGGCTGATGATCTCCACCATCGAGCGAATCAAGGTGTCGACGCTCTTGAAGTTGCGGTCCTTGCCCCGATAGGCCCATGTGTCGTTGATGGTCATGCAGGCCTCCCATGGCTGGAAGTCCTCGTGCCGCGGCACTTGGATCGCCTGCCTGTCGGCTGCGCTGTGGTCTGGGCTGTCCATACGGATGCCCTTCACAGGGATTGCTTTGGGAATGAACTGCTCGGGCGTGACGAAGTCGCCCGGTACGCCCAGGCGGTTGTTGACCAGCGCCGCCGGCTGCAAACGCCTCACCTCGTCCACAAAGCGCTGCCCGTCATAGCGCGCCTGCGTATCGGGATCAACCGCGTCGAACCAGACCTCCGCAACTGGACCATATTTTGTCAGTAGCTCGTGCAGTTGCAGGCCCATGTACTCGAGATAAAGCGGCCACTCGGCACGCGCCGGTTCCCCGCGATAGTTGGCCGCGGAGAGCTTGCTGGTGTCGCGATAGCCGGGATGGTTCATGTCCGGCGGGGAGTAGTAGAGACCCAGGTCCATCCTGTTTGCATGGCAAGCATCGGAGAGCCTGCGCACAATGTCCTTGCCGTAGGGCGTGCGCGTGATCTTGTAGTCGGTGTAGTCGGAGTCGAACATGCAGAAGCCGTCGTGATGCTTGGCGGTGAAGACCATGTAGCGCTGTCCGGCCTTCCGGGCCAGGTCAATCCATGACTCGGGGTCGAAGAGGGTTGGATTGAAGCGCGCCGGGAGGGCGCGGTAGTCAGCCTCCGTGATCTCCCCGTTCGGCGTGAGAATCGGCCATGAAGCTTCCACCCCCGCCACCGAATAGGGCCCCCAGTGAACGAACATGCCCAACTTCGCCTCGCGCTGCCATGCTGCCCTCTCGGCGGCATCCGCGGCTTGGCGTGTTGCGCCCAGCCTGGACACGAACGATGCGGCCATCAGGCCGCCCAAGATGCTTCTCCGGCTCAGTTTCAATGTGAATCTCCAGGTTCCCAAGGGAACTCTGCATTCTACCCTGCGCCTCCTTGGCCATGTACCAGGAATCGCCAGGCGGCGCGACGGGTAAGGCCGCCGCGGTACAGCCACTCCATCGACGCCAGCATTATGATTGCCGATTCCCTCGCGAACCGGCTCCCCTGCTGGATATACTCATCCCAAGCCTATGCGTAATCGCGCCCTGACTGCCCTCCTGCTCCTCGCCCTTCCGGCGCTCCTCTGCGCCCAAGCCCCTGCCCCGGCGGCCCCCAAAATGCCCACCAAGCCCCAAAGCCCCGCGGCGGTGCATCGCTCCGCCATCGTCATTGACACCCACGCCGATACCCCGCAGCGTTTTGTTGACGAGCACTATGACCTGGCCGACCCGCTCAAGGGCGGCAACCTCAATCTCGACTCCGTCCACAAGGGCAACCTGGGCGCGGAGTTCTTTTCTATCTGGGTGGAGCCTGACATCTACAAGGGCCGCTATGCCCGCCGCACCCTGGAGCTGATTGACGGCGTCCGCCAGCAGGCCGCCAAACACAGCGACACGGTCCAGTTCGTCACCACACCGGGCGGCATTGAAGACGCCCGCCGCAACCACAAGTTCGCCGTGCTGATGGGCATTGAGGGCGGCCACTCCATCGAGGACTCGCTCGGACTGCTCCGCCAGTACTATGCCCTCGGGGTGCGCTACATGACCCTCACCTGGTCCAACTCAAACAGTTGGGCCGACAGCTCCGGCGACATCAAGGACACCACCGTCCCCCACACCAAGGAGGGCCTCACCGAGTTTGGCAAGGACGTGGTCTATGAGATGAACAGGCTGGGCATGATGGTGGACATCTCCCACGTCTCCGACCGCACGTTTTTCCGGACTCTGGTCATCACCCGCGCGCCGGTCATCGCCTCTCACTCCTCCGCGCGCGCCCTCTGCGACGCTCCGCGCAACATGACCGACGACATGCTCCGGGCCGTGGCCAACTCCGGCGGGCCCAACTCCAAGGGAGGCGTCGTCCAGGTCAACTTCTACTCCGGCTTCCTTTCTCAGCCCTACCGTGACGCTCAGAAGGCCCAGCAACCCGAGGTGGACAAGGCCGTCGCCGACGCCAAGGAAAAGGCAAAGGCCGAGGGCCGGGAGTTTCTCTATGCCGACGAGGAGAAGATTCAGCGGGAGTTTGCCGACCGCATTCCACGTCCGCCGCTCTCCATTCTCATTGACCACATCGACCACATTGCCAAGGTGGCCGGTGTGGACCACGTCGGGCTGGGCTCGGACTTTGACGGCGTCAGCGGCCAGCTTCCCCAGGGCATGGACTCCGCCGCGGACCTGCCCAAGATTACCGAGGCCTTGATGGCCCGCGGCTACTCGTCCGAGGACTGCCGCAAGATTCTGGGCGGCAACCTGCTGCGCGTCTTCCACGAGGTCGAAGCCGTGGCCAGGGAGTTGCAAGCCGAGGACCGTCCCCGCATCCGCGACAAGCAGCCCTTCGACAAGTGGCAGAAATAGTTCAGACTCGTGCGCCTATCCTGACCCCGCTCAAGGCGTCAACAGAATTGAAAGGCTAAACCAGCGCGAACTGCCGGTTTTGGCCACCTACACAATCCCTTTCCAGGAGCCCACGCATGTACCGTTCCCCTCGTATCTCCGCCGCCCTGCTCGCGGCCTTCCTGATCGCCGCACCTCTGGCTCTCCGCGCGGACGACGACAAGCCCGCCGACAAATCCGCGGATAAAGCAGCCGAAAAGACCGCTGAAAAAGCTCCCCCTGCCGAGGTCACTACGCAAGGCACAGTGGACGTGGGCGGCCAGCACATCGCTTATACCGCCGTCACCGGGACGCTGACTGTGGGCGCCACCGACGCCCAGGACGCGCAGCTTGGCCTCGACGGCAAGCCGCAGGCGGGCAGCCAACTGGCGCTCGATGTGCCCAAGGAGCCCAAGGACGCCGCGCCCACCGCGCGCATGTTCTATGTCGCCTATTTCAAGAAGGACGCGAAGGCCGAGGACCGGCCCATCACCTTCTTCTACAACGGCGGGCCCGGCAGCTCCACCGTCTGGCTCCACATGGGCTCGCTCGGCCCCAAGCACGTGGTTACCGCGGGCGACCAGCACCTGCCAGCCGCGCCCTACAAGATGGTGGACAACGCCTATTCGCTGCTCGACACCAGCGACCTGGTCTTCATTGACATGCCCGGCACCGGCTTCGGCCGCCTCACCGGCAAGGAGGCTGAAAAGGCCTTCTGGGGCATCGATGAGGACGCCAATGCCTTTGCCCGCTTCATCCAGCGCTTCATCACCAAGTACAACCGCTGGAACTCGCCCAAGTACCTCTTCGGCGAGAGCTACGGCACCACCCGCTCCGCCGTTCTGGCCGACATCCTGGAGAACGGCCGCGCCATTGACCTCAATGGCGTCATCCTGCTCTCGCAGATCTTCAACTTCACCACGGACATTGACTTCCCCAGCGGCAACCCCGGCGTGGACCTGCCCTATGTGCTGGCCCTGCCTACCTACGCCGCCACCGCCTGGTACCACAAGAAGCTGCCTCAGCAGCCGGCGGCGCTCGAGACCTTCCTCAAAGAGGTGGAAGACTTCGCCACCGGCCCCTACGCCCACGCCCTGGCACTGGGCACCGATTTGAGCGCGGAAGAAAAGCAGCAGGTGGCCGAAAAGCTGCACAGCTATATTGGCCTGCCTGTCGCCTACCTGCTCAAGGCGAACCTGCGCGTGAGCGGCGGCCAGTTTGAAAAGAACCTGCAGGACGACCAGGACCTGACCACCGGACGGCTCGACACGCGCTTCTCCGGGCCCAACCTGAACCCTCTGAGCGAGGGCGCCGAGTACGACCCGCAAAGCTCCGCCATCTCCTCAGCCTACGTCACCGTCTTCAACGACTACGTGCGCCGCGACCTCAAATACGGCGAGGGCCAGACCTACCTGGACCACGCCCTCTTCGGCAGCGCGCCCTGGGACTTCAAGCACAACGGCAACCCGGTCAGCGTCAACGTGGCCAACGATCTGGCAGAGGCCCTGAAGACCAACCCGCGCTTGAAGGTGATGGTCAACGGCGGCTACTATGACCTGGCCACGCCCTTCTTCGCCGCCGTTTACGAAGAGAAGCACCTGCCCATCCCGCAGTCCTTGGCCAAGAACATCGAGTACGCCTGGTACGAATCCGGCCACATGGTCTATGTACGCGACGAGAGCCTCAAGCAGCTCCACGACCGGGTCGCCGACTTCATCAAGCGCACGCAGGCGGATGGCAAGTAGACCTGCGCCCGCTCATCGCGGTCTCGAATGGGCCGCGATGAATCGGGGATTGCTCACTTTCTTTGGGAAGCAGAGCAGGATGTTCATTTGCACTGGATTGGCGGGTGGCCCGGTCATGAGGATCGCAGAACCATAGCGGCTGCGCCCCGTTCATCGCGTACTTTGCGATGAGCGGGCGGGTTGGGTTGTGCCCCACCAAAAATGGCAGTTGGGCCGGCCATCAAAGCGCCGGGATTGTGTCCTGTTCATCGGCGCAGCTTTCAAGGATGAGGATGATCCATCGGCAAGATGACCGGGCCACCCGCCTGCTCAGCACATAGATCTCACTGCTGACCTTTTCGTTCCAGCAATGCCCGCAGTTGCCGGAACCCTTTCTGCATTACCCTAACGATAGAGTCGGACCCCCTGTACGTTGACTGCACCGCCGTCACCCGAAAGGACGAGGAGGTGCCGTCCAGGTGCAAGCCCAAGTTTGCGGAAAACCGAGACCCCGGAGAGTTCCGGCATGTTGGCAATGTCCAGCGCGGCGCCAACCTTGGCTCTGCCATCCACCGTGATGCCGAGCTGGCCGCGACCACCGGCCTTGCGCGCAATCACTTCGATGCCTGTGCCCTCGAAATGCAAAGTGAGGTGGTCGTCCTTCTCCTGGCTTGTCCAAGCGAGGTTCTCGCGACCGGGATCAGCCCCCATGACTTGCCAGTTGCCCTGCTTTTCAAAGCCTGCGCTCTCGACGCTGAAGTAAGCTGAGGGCGGCAGGGGCCGGGGGTCCAGCACAATGGGGATACTCCACGCCTTGTAAATACTTGAAGGAACATCCTCGAACTGGCAACCTGCGGTGAACATGCGCACGGTCACGCCATCTTCACCCGCCTCCTGGTACTTCGTAGAGATTGACGGCCCGTACATGTTGCTGCCCGGAGCCAGAAAGCCGTCGCTCAAGGAACCGACCTCAGTCCAAGGCCCCCACGGATGCGCTGCGGCGTAGAGGTCGTAGCGCATTTGAGTGGGGTTAAACCAGTGCGGCAACGGCTCGGGGTTGTACCAGGAAATCATCAGATAAACCCCGATCGCCGGGACATACGTGATGGGGGTCTGGCCGCACTTGGCCGGCCTTGCCACAATCGGTGCAGCTTCATAAACGCTGCCTGTCCAGTTGGCGCTTTCCGCGCCATCACCGCAACGCCAGTACTGCCAGTCGGCACCATTTAACGCGGCAATCTTTTCGCGACGAACTCGGCCCAGGACGAGGAAGTCCCCGTCGCACCAAAAGCCATTGGTGGAAACCGCGTAAACGAACTCAGCTGCACGATCAACCGTGACGCGACCGCCATCTTTGCCGTAGTGCACGAACATGGGCGCGCCGAAGGCCGGACCGAGCCACATGGGCCGCGCGTAGTTTTCCGCGCTGGTGCGAGTCCAGGTTCGGCCGCGGTCGATGGACTTGATAAGACTTGCATTCAGGGCCGTCTGGCGCATCAACGGATCGTGGCTCTCGTGGCCATAGACATTGCGCGACACGAATGCGTAGAAGACACCGTCAATGCACTCCTGCCCGCAAACCTTCCAAGTTGCGTTATCGGCTGCCCTCTGGTCGGCTTTCCCGTAATCGTCCATGGGGTTCACCAAGCGGCCTGCGAGCGACTCGAAGGTAGAGCCCGAGAAGACATTGAACGCGAGGTTCCGCGGATCGTGCCCAAAGCCGCGCCCATCGCAGTTGAAGCTGTAGAGCTGGTCGTCGTCGGCCCAGAAGGGGTCCCAGGTATCACCATTCGAGTCGTCCCACTTGTGAATCCGGTTCAGATCGAACCGCACCTGGGCAATGGGTGGCGGAGCATTCACCAAGCCGACTTCAGTCGCATCGCTAGCCAGTACCGTGCGGGCACAGGCCCCCACTGCGGCCAGGCTCCCTGCTTGCAAGAAGTCCCTGCGATTCATCGTCATTACCGTAAGTTCCTTTCCCGCGACGTATCTTTGACTGGGGCACTATCGGCGGCGACAGTGTGAGATAGCCGATTCCGGGCGGGTGGCCCGGTCATGAGGATCGCAGAACCATAGCGGCTGCGCCCCATGTATCGCGTACTTTGCGATGAAACTGCGATGAACGGTGCGCAGCTTTCAAGGATGAGGTTGATCCATCGGCATGATGACCGGGCCACCCGCCTGATTGCACATCCTGAATTCCGTGCGCACCACCCCAGCGAAGCGAACAGCCGCCTAGCTCCTTCTTCGCAGAAATCGCGCCGCGCCAGAGCGCCGCGCCTACTTCTCCACTTCCACGCCGCGCCAGAAGGCCACATAGCCCTTGATCTTCCGCGCCGCCGGCTTGGGGTCCGGATAGTACCAGGCTGCGTCCGGGTTGTCCTGCCCGGCAATCAAGAGGTTCATGTAGCGGGCCTGTCCCTTCCAGGGGCAGATCGAAGTGGTGCTGCTGGGTGTGAAGAATTCGCGTTTCAGGCTGGCTTCGGGAAAGTAGACGTTCCCTTCCACAATCTCTGTCGTATCGCTCTCGGCAATCACCTTGCCGTTCCAGATCGCTCGCGCCATGGGCTTATCCCGTTTGATTTCCGCTGCATCCGGCCGGCTCCGGGGAGGAGCCGGCGGACGCAACGCATACGACACTAACAGAGATTCCTGGCTAAGGCGAGTTTGGCCCTGCGCAGGAGCCCCTTTACTTGGCTGCGGCGATCGCGTCGATGTGGACGCTCTTCTTGTCGCCATCGGCAGTAGCGGTGACCGTGACGTGGTCGCCGTAGAAGCCCTTCACCGCCTCGGGGTTGTCGATCGTCCAGACGGCCTTTTTGGCCTCGTCCACAAACACCGGCGCCGAGCCCATCTCGTCGATGCACTTCTTTACGCAGGCCGCACCCGTGCCGGCATGTTTTGCGCCGCACATCGAGTCGGAGACCCAGCCGGTAATCTTCGTGGAATCAGCGGCGCCGGCCGAAAGTGAGGCCACGCCAAGGACAGCTACCAGCAGAGCGATTGTCTTCTTCATTTGAACCTCCAGGGGATGGTGAGTCGTACCCATTTCCATCTTGCTCCCCTGACCCGCACTTGGGCAAGGTCGGAAGCGCCTCGCGTTTGAGCGCGTCAAAGCGGAAAGTGGCTTTTAGGTGTGGTTTGTCACGCTCGCGCGCCGGCCTTCAAGGCTCCTGGCCATCTGCTCGTAGCGCTGCGATGCCGCGGTAAACCGGCTGATCAGCTCCGAGGTCTTTACCAGGAAGCCGGGCATCTTTTCCCGGACCGCCTCCAGAATCGGCGCAAACTTGGCCAGAAGAAAAAATCCCTCTCCGTTGCAATCCATAAACAGCTCGGCCGAGACAGCCCCGTGCAGCACCATCGCCGCGCCCATCTCCCAGTAACTGATCACCTGCCGGAACCAGGCATTGTGCGGGTCTGCCGGGTTCGACGCCACGGCAAAAAACTCCTCCGCCGTGGCCGGCCAGAACTCGCCCGTCATCCACGCGCGCGCCTGGCGCATCAGCGGCTCCCTGCGCAATTCATAAAACTTTAGAATGATCTCGGCATCGGCCGGCGTTGCAAGCATACGTTCCATGAGTGGTTTCTCCGCTGCCCCATAGTACCGGATTGCGCCGGGCGGCGCTGTCTGGCCCGTCACCCGCGCACTTTGCCCCGCTCAGGCTTCCAGCAGGCCCGCGCGGTAGAAGATCCCCAGCCCGGCCTTCACGCCGGCTTCGATCTCCCCCGCAGCCGTCCCAGGAAACTCCGCGATCAGCGCCTCCACCAGTTCCCGATGGGTGCGCGTCCCATCCAGCAGCAGCAACAGGCTGCGTACCGGCGGGTCGTGCAGCCCCATGGTCGTGTGCAGCAGCGTCGCCGCCCAGGGCCGCATCCGCGCCTCCTGCCGGCTGCACGCGCTCGCCCTGGGACGCGCAGAGATTTCCGGGGCAACCCGAGGCCTTGCGGTGTGGAACTCCACCAGCTTTGACACCGCCAGCCTCACCAGCAGCGTGGCGCCTTGCCCGTCCAGGGCAAAGCCCCCGCTGCCCATTCGCGCCGCAATCTCCTCAAAGCTCAGCGGCATCGGCCAGGCCGCCTCCAGCACGTCCAGCAGGGAGAGCACCACGGGGTGGTTCGTCTCCGTCTTCAGGCCCCCCGGCAGCGTGAACTCCCTCGCCCCCGCCGTCTCCCCCGGCCCTGAAATCACCGGCGACGCCAGCAACAACTTGCCAAGCTGCTCCACCGGTAAATCCCGCCGCACCGCCCGCCCTGCCCGGCACAGCACCGTCTCCCGGTACATGCGCACCCGCGCAAAGTCCAGCAGTTGCTCCTGCTTGAGGAACTCCCCACCGGAGGCCTTTTCCAGCGCCGGCCACAACTCCGACCGGTAGCAGGGGTCGTTGGGCGGCGGCAGCACCGCTTCGCACAGGAATTGCAGTCCATGCCGTTCCGCATGAGCGGCAAAATCAGTGAAGTAGGTTGGGTGGTAGGCCTCTGTCAGCTCATCGTGGTAGATCGACTGCGCGCTGCGCTTCTCCATCCTCGCCAGTTGCTTCTCGATCAACGCCCGGAATGGATCGCCCTCTGGCCGGGCCTGAATCACGAGATCCAGCCGCTCGCGGGCACCCGCCACTCGATCCTCCGCGTCTCCGCCCTCCGCGCTCCCGAACAGCATGATCTCCCGCATCATGGCGCGGATATGCCCCCCCGGCATGGCGTTGTAGCTCACAAACGCCAACCCGTCCGGCGTGAGCAGCTCACCCAGCAGTTCCATCATCCGGTCGCGCACCGGCTCCGGCACCCAGGCATAAAACCCGTGCGCCACAATGTAATCAAATTGGCCCAGTTCCGTGCCCACATCCAGGATGTTGCCTTCGAAGATCCGCACATTTGCGAGGCCCAGCGCGGCAATGCGCGCCTGTCCACGCTCGATGGGCAGGCGCGCCAGATCAAAGCCCACAAACTCGCTCAGGGGCAGCCCATAGGCCATGGGAATCAGGTTGCCGCCCTCGTTGCAGGCGATCTCCAGCACGCGGCACCGCTCCGCCGGAACCGGCGAAAGCCCATGCAGGATCGCCATCGCCGCCAGGTGTTCAGGATGTGTGTCCGGATGAGAAAAGCTGGGGTAGGCGACTGCGTCGTGCGGAGTTTGCTTGCTTGGCATTGCCAGGCTCCTTGATTTGGTTGTATCAGTCTGAGCCCGCTGCTGCCCCGGAATCACTGCGCCCTTTTCCGAGCCTGGAAGAAAGCAAGACCGGACAAAGCACTGTACGACCACGCCAGCCTGCCATCGAAAAGCAGAGCGAAACTATAACACCGTCTCATGACGCCATCCTGTGACTTGAAATCTGAGAGAGACTTGAAGGATGTAGAAGCGGATGTCCTCTTAAGCGGCGCTTGCCTTGGACGGCTTGCGGGCAGCAGGAATTCCATAGAGTGCGGCGCCGGCGGATAACTCCTCATCTGAGTAGTAGCGCCCGGACCGGTCCAACTCGCCAGAGGCAAGTCGGCGGGAGACCTCCGCCATGCCTTGATCGACAGCATCGAAGATTTCCTGGACGGTCATCTCGCCAATCGTCTTCTTGTTCATGAAGTCAACTCTCCGATTCCGGCCCAAATCTCCTCATCTGGCACATGGAGAGGAAGTCCTGGTGACCGGCGGGCGATCAGCCGCAGCGCACTGTCCCGATTATCGTAAATCGTAGCATCGTCCGCCAGTGGCAAATAAAAATGCAGCATGTTCCAGAGCCCTACTCGATAGCGCCGCCGGATGACATCCTCCGGGATGGAGTGCCCGCCCTCGCTGACCCGCCGCGCAACGCGGGCGATTGCGTACTCAGGCGACGGAATCCAGAGATAGATAAGGGAAATGCGCCACCCTGCTGCCCGGCATTCATTCAAAAGCCGAACATAGGACTTTCCTGCGCATGTAGTCTCAAAGGCAAAGCTCGTGCCATCTCGCACCAAATCGCGCATCCGCTCGATCATCAACCTGCCAGCCTGAAAGCCAACAGACTCCACATTGCCTGGAGAGATCTCCCTTGCAATCTCGTCCGCGTTGAGGAACGGGTGAATGCGCAGGTTTTACGGCAAGAGAATCTCTGCCGCAGTCGTCTTGCCCGCTCCGTTTGGGCCCGCAAGGACGACCATATCCTTGACAATCATTAAGCCGGCACCAGCTCCTTCTTGCCGCCCTTCTTCTCCACCACCGGTCCGTGGGTCTCCACCGTCGGCGGCGGAGGCGCGTCCCCGATGCGCTTGGAGTAAGTGCAGACCACCGCCACGGCCGGAGGCGCAGCCTCAGCGCCCTTTTTGGCGCGCTTCTTGGGCGCGACCTCGTCCTCGGCAGCCTTCTTCTTGTTGGGGCACTCCAGGAAGATGCCCGACTTGAGCGTCTTCTCAATCAGGTAGGGGCTCTTGCAGAGTGGGCACTTCTTCGCCACCGGCTTGTAATTTGACGTGAAGTCGCACTTGGGATAGTTGGTGCAACCCCAGAAGAGATTGCCGCGCCGCGCCTTGCGCTCTGCCAGGTCGCCTTCGCCGCACTTGGGACACTTCATCCCTTCAATCAGGTTCTGCTTCACGTACTTGCACTTCGGGTAGCCCGAGCAGGAGACAAACTCCCCATAGCTGCCCTGCCGCAGCACCAGCGGCTTGGAACAGAGCGGGCAGCTCTCGCCCGTGGGCTGCGGCGCGGCCTGCTTCTGCTGCTGCTTCTGGCTCAGCTTGCGGATCGTCTTGCACGGCGGATCTTCGTTGTAGCCGGGGCAGCTCATGAACGGGCCAAACAGCCCGCGCTTGAGCACCATCACCCGCCCGCAGTTGTCACAGTACTCCTCCTGCTCGCCCGCCTCCTGCACCTCCGGCGTATTCAGGTCCGGCTTCCCGGCCGTGTTCTCCTTTGTAAATGTGCAGCTCGTGGGGTCCTTCTTGTTGTAGGCAGAACAGGAGAAGAACGTGCCGAACTTGCCCCACTTGAGCACCAGAGGCGAGCCGCACAGTTCGCACTTCTCGTCGGTCACAATCTCCATCCGCTTGATGCTTTCCATGTTCTCTTCGGCGTCCTTCAACTCCTCCTCAAAGTAGCCGTAGAAGCCCTTCAGCAGATCGGTCCACTTCTCGTTCCCTTCTTCAATCTCGTCCAGCTCCTCTTCCAGCTTGGCCGTGTAGGCAATGTCGAAGATGTAAGGGAAGTTCTTGACCAGCAGATCGCAGACCACCACGCCAATCTCGGTGGGATAGAAACGCCCGCTGATCTTGGTCACATACTCGCGGTCCTGAATCGTGTTGATGATCGAGGCGTAGGTCGAGGGGCGTCCGATGCCGCGCTCTTCCAGCACCTTCACCAGCGAAGCCTCATTGAAGCGCGGAGGCGGCTGCGTGAAGTGCTGCTCGGGGTCCAGCTTGTCCAGCCCCAGCGCCTTCACGCCGTCCAGGTTGGGCAGCTTGTTGCCGGACTCGTCGTCCTCGTCGTCCTTCTTGTCCTCGGCCACCTCGTACACTTTCAGGAACCCATCGAACCGCAGCACCGAGCCGCTCAGCCTGAAGTCGTAGGTCTTCTTCGTCTTCGCGGAGACCGCCGCAATCTTTGCCGTGGTCACGTCAAACACGGCGGGCGTCATCTGCGAAGCCACAAAGCGCTGCCAGATGAGCCGGTAGAGCTTGAGCTGCTCCTCGGTCAGGTAGCGGGCAATCGACTCCGGCGTCCGCGAAACATCGGTGGGGCGAATGGCCTCGTGCGCGTCCTGCGCGGCCTTCTTGCCCTTGTAGACATTGGGCGAGGCGGGCAGATACTTCGCCCCCAGTTGCTTGCCAACCCACTCTCGCGCCCCTGCAATGGCCTCCGGCGATACGCGCGGCGAGTCGGTTCTCATATAGGTGATCAGGCCGACAGTGCCTTCGGCGCCCACGTCGATGCCTTCATAGAGCCGCTGCGCCACGCCCATCGTGCGCCGCACATTGAACCCCAGCTTGCTGGACGCGTCGCGCTGCAACTGGCTGGTGATAAAGGGCGCCAGCGGCTTGCGCTGCTGCTCCCTGGACTGCACGGACACCAGCGACCACCTGGCTCCCTCCAGCGCCGCAACCACCTCGTTCATGGCCTTCTCGGTGGGCAGGGCGTTGGCCAGGAAAAGCTCCTTGCCATCCTTGTCCTTGCCGTTCGCCACCCGCGCCGGCTCCCCGTCAATGCCCACAAAGCGGGCCTTCAGGCTCTTGTCCGGCTGCTTTTCCGGGTGCAGCAGAGCGTCCAGCGTCCAGTACTCCACTGGCTTGAACGCGCTAATCTCGCGCTCCCGTTCCACAATCAGCCGCACGGCGACAGTCTGCACGCGGCCAGCCGAAAGTCCGCGCCGCACTTTGTCCCACAAGAGCGGTGAAATCTGGTAGCCCACCAGCCGGTCAAGCACCCGGCGCGTCTGCTGCGCGTCCACCAGGTTCTGGTCAATGTCACGAGCGTGGTTGAAGGCCTCCTGCACCGCCTTCTTGGTAATTTCGTTGAAGGTGACGCGGCGGATCTTCTTCCGCTCCTTGGCCGAAGTTCCCAATTGGATCGCGAGATGGTACGCAATCGCCTCTCCCTCGCGGTCAGGGTCAGGCGCCAGGAAAATGTGGTCGGCGCTCGCGGCCGCCTTCTTCAACTGGTCGACAACTTTTTCCTTGCCTGGAGACACGACCAGCTCCGGCTCAAAGGTGCGCTTCTTCAGCTCCACACCAATGTCGTTCTTGGGCAGGTCCATGATGTGACCGATCGATGCCCTTACCTCGAAACCTTTGCCCAGATACTTCTCGATCGTCTTTGCCTTGGCGGGCGACTCAACGATCACCAGTGATTTGCTCATTGCCATCCTTAATATGATTCACTTCACCCTGTCCGGCCTGCCAGGCCCGGACGCGGGTCTTCGAAATTGGCTGCGGAGGCGTCTGAAACCCGTCCGGCCGCGCCGTCGGATTCCCAGCCTGAAAAAACTTGCCGCAAAAGTTGGACCCTACCACGGAACACCGCTCCGTTTCCACCCGGATGCAATATTTCTAGTCCCACCGTCCCATTTCCGGGTGCTCAAAACAGCATATTCAGCGAGAGGCTCCAGCTGCGGGCGGTCCAGCTTATCTCGGACGCACGGCAATCGTTACTGTACGCCTTGCCCCGTCCGGTTGGACGGGAAATCGAGGAAAGGTCACATCGTCCGCACGTAGTTCTTGCCCGGCAGGCACCGAATGCGCCCCGTCAACTCCAGTTCGAAGATCGCCGTAAACACCTCGGAGGAAGTCAGTTGCGTCTCCAGCAGATCGAGGATCTCGTCGATCTGCAGGCTCTCGTCCTGGCGCAGAATCTCCAGCACCATCGACTCCTCGGGCCGCAACACAGGGTCCGGCAATAGAGATGCCGTGGTCTCTGATTTGGATTCAACCGGGGCCAGCGCCTCCAGTTCCAGCCGCACCTGCGAAGGCAGATCCTCCCACACATCTTCCCAGGTCGCGGTCAGCTTGGCGCCCTGCTTGATCAGCGTGTTCGGCGTCCACGATCCCTTGCTCGTCACGTTGCCCGGCACCGCATACAGGTCCCGGTTCTGCTCTTCGGCGCAACGGGCCGTCACCCGCGTCCCGGAGTTCTCCGCTGCTTCCACCACCAGCACCGCCACGCTCAGCCCGCTCAAGATGCGGTTGCGGCGGGGAAAGTTCTGCGGCGCGGGAAACGTCCCCATCGGCACCTCGCTCACTATGGCGCCGCCGGTGGCCAGAATCTCCTCCGCGAGCTTCTTGTTCTCCTTGGGATACACCACGTCAATGCCCGTGCCCCAAACGGCCACCGTCGGCATCCGCGCAGCCAGCGCGCCGCGATGCGCGCACGAGTCCACGCCCCGCGCCATCCCGCTGATAATCAGCAGCCTGCGCACCGCCAGGTCCCTTGACAGCATCTCCGCCATCCCCGACCCGTAGGGCGAGGGGTGCCGCGTGCCCACCACCGCAATTCCCGGCCGGCTCAGCAGCCCCACCGGCCCCCGCACCCACAGCACCGGAGGCGGGTCGTAGATCTCTTTGAGCCGCTCCGGGTACTCCGGGCACCCGTAGGTCAGCACCGTCGCCCCCTGCTCCGCCACCCGCGCCCATTCGCTCTCAGCCACCTGCCGCGCCTTGCCATCAAAGATGAACTGCGCCGCCTCCGCCGGAAACCGTAACCCCTCGATCGCCGTCAGCGGAAGGCTGAATATCTGGCTGGCCGACTCCAACTGCTTGACTGCGTCGAGAATCCGCTTGGGCCCCAGCCCCGGCGAAAGAGCCAGGGCCAGCCACGCCAGCCGCTCCTCATCCAGCCTGGCCGCCGCGGGCTGAACCTCTTCTCCGGGCAGTGTCCTCATCGCTTCACTCCTCCAGGCGGCGTTTGCACACGTCCGCTTTCTTCACGGGAAACCCCTGGCTGCGCTGTTTGGTAATTTCGCCAACATTACCGCCGTAATTTGTGGAAGTCAAGCCAATCTGGCCTGTTTTGCCCTCGAATTGCTGCCATTGCACCCAGGAATGCAACGCCTGCCGGGGAGTATCGACCCAGGGCTTCGGGGTAATTTGACTGCCTTCCAGGAGTTTGAAAATGCAGGAGATCCGTCCGGGCGAGACCACCTCTGGGACGGCCCAACTCACCCTCAACCAGTGCCGCCGCTTCTACGCCGAAGAGATTCGCGCCGTCGCAGGCCTCGACTCCCCGGAGTTGGTCGCGGCTTTGGCCAGCGTGCCCAGGGAGCGCTTCCTCGGCCCTCCGCCCTGGCGCTTCGGCTCCGGAACGTCCCTCCATCCGGCCGCCTACCGGTCCACCAGCGACCCGCGCGATCTCTACCACGATGTCTTTGTGGCGCTCCAGGGCGCCCGCTCGCTCAACAACGGCCAGCCCAGCCTGATTGCGCGCCTGCTGGCCGCCCTTGACCCGGCCCCCGGCAAGCGCATCCTTCATGTGGGCTGTGGGACGGGCTACTACACCGCCCTGCTTGCCGAGTGCGTCGGGCCCGCGGGCTCCGTCCTCGCCGTCGAGATTGATCCCGACCTCGCGGCACTGGCCGCGCACAACCTGGCCGGCTACTCCCACGTCAAAGTGCTCCATTGTGACGGCGCAAGCATTGAGCCCGGCCCCTCGGACGCTGCGCTGATCAACGCCGCTGTCACCCTCCCCCATCCCGCATGGATTCACTGCCTCAAGCCGGAAGGCGTCCTGGTCCTGCCTCTCTCCGTCGGCCGAACCCCCGCCTCCCACGATGCGCTGGCAGTGCGCATCTGCCGTCGAGGCAGCGCCTTCTCCGCAGAGCCGCTCAGCATTCTCACCATCTTCCCCAGCCCCAGCCAGCGTGATCCTTCCATCCAGGCCGTGCTGAACCGGGCCTTCGAGTCGCATCAGATCGCATCTCTTCGCGCGCTCCGCCTTGACCCGCACGCTTGCGGTCAGAGTTGCATCGTCCATGCGTCCAGCTTCTGCCTCAGCGCCGAACCGGTGGCAACCGCCGAGCTGAAAGAGTCCTCCACCCCCGCTTGGTAATCTAAGAAAACGTGAGTTTGAAAGCCAATCCCCGCCTGCGCATCGCCGCCATCCGCTTCCTCAATCCAGCGCCGCTGATGTGGGACTTTGAACACCCCCCCCTGGCCGCTCCCCTTCAGGACCGCTACCAGCTTGACTGGATGCTCCCCGCCGAGTGCGCGGACCGCCTTGCCTCCGGCGCAGCGGACATCGGCCTCATCCCCATCGCCGCTCTCGCCGTCACCCCCGGCCTGCGCATCCTGCCCGGCTGCACCATCGCTTCAAAAGGCTGTGTGCGTTCCCTGCTCCTGGTGCGCCGCGCCGGCCAGCCCCTCGCCTCCCTGCGTTCGGTCGCGGCAGACACCGCCAGCCGCACCACCCTGGCCCATGCCCGCATCCTTATGCGCTCCTGGGGCAATGCCGATGTGCCCTTCTTACCCATGGCCGCGGATCTCGACGCCATGCTCGCCGCCGCAGACGCGGCCATCCTCATCGGCGACCCCGCCCTGCTGGCCCTTGAAGACAGAGCCGCCCGCCTTGAACGCACCGGCGAGGAGCTGGTCTACCACGACATTGCCGAGGAGTGGCACACCCTCACCGGCCTGCCCTTCGTCTCCGCTGTCTGGGCGGCTGCTCCAATGAACCAGGGCGCCCCAGGTGCCTCGCATTTGGGCGCCTGGGATTCCACGATCACCGACTTTATCCAATCCCGCGACCACGGCCTTCAAAATATCAGCGCCCTGGCCGCCGAATGGACGCCCCGCATCGCCCTGCCCCAGCCCATCATCCGCGCCTACCTCACCCGCAACATCCACTACGTGCTCGACGAGGAATGCGTGGGAGGCATGAAAGCCTTCTTCCGCATGGCCGCGGAAGCGGGTGTCCTGCCCCCCTATCAGATCGATGCGCCAGCGCTGTTTCAGTAGCCCACTGTGAACCGCTCGCCCTGATGGCGCGGATTCTCCAGCTCATCCACGAGCGCAATCGCGTAGTCCTCCATCGAAATGCGGCTCTGATGCTGTTCGTCGGCGATCAGCGTGTCCTTCGCCAGCCGGAACGTCCCCGTCCGCTCGCCCGGAGAAAAGAAGGCCGCCGGTGACAGGCAGGTCCAGTTCAATCCTGACTTCGCCGCCAGTTCCAGAGCATCGCCGTGAGCCACGGCTATCCCCATCCACTCCTGCGGAAGGTGTCCGCTGGCGATCAGCGAAACCCCTGGCGCAACTTCGAGCGTTCCCGCCCCGCCCACAAACACAAAGCGCGCCACCCCACTCTGCCCGGCCCCGGCCAGCAGGTTCTTCGTAGCGGGCAGCAGGTCCTGGGGATTCTCCGGCCCCGGCCCGTAGGCACTCACCAGCGCGTCCGCGCCTCGTGCGGCGGCGGCAACGCCGGCCACGTCGTTCACGTCTCCTGCCAGCACGGTCAGATTCTCCCGCGCGGCCAGTTTCGATGGGTCGCGCACCACCGCTGTCACCTGGTGGCCGCGGGCAAGAAGTTCGTCCAGAATGCGGCTCCCGGCCTGGCCGGTGGCGCCGTACAAGGTAATCTTCATCGGTTGTTTCTCCTCAAGTAGGCAAGCGTCTTCCCCCCAATGGATGTATCCGCGAAGAATCCGATGCAGAAAAGAGCACCCGCCGGGGGAAACCATCGACTCAAGCCAGTTCTTCGGCAGATCAACTCAAAGAGGGGAGCGAGCGGCGGACCGGACCCGAGTCGCCCATACGCACATGACATGGCTGATCGAAGAGTGACGTCGCTTCCCATTCAGGAACTGGTTTCATTTCAGGAAAATTGAGGCGAATCCGCCGGTGCGGCTCCATTCTTTGTGCAGTTTCCTTCGAATGGCTGGAGCCACCTCCTCGCCAGAATCCGCGGAAAGCCGGTTGATCCACCTGGCTGGAATGACATCGCACGGCCCTGCCCGAATCTCACTCAAGCCGGCCCCTCACAGGCCGATGAAGTCCTCGTAAAGGGAAAGGGGCTGAACATCCTTTCTTTTTGCTTGTAAGCGAAGAGTTGACCAAGATCAACGGCGTTGCCGGAAATGCGGATCGCTCCTGGATGGCCCCTTTACGTTGACCGCACTTGCAGGCCAGGAGCCGAACGCACGGTTGCCGTTCGGATTGCCCTTCCGATTTCACCCTGGAAGGCCTTGCGAGGGCGGTCCATGGGGCCAGGGGTCGAGAGCATGAGACGAAAACAAGCAAACGCGCCAAATGGTGAGGGATGTGCGCCGATCGTTTTCCGACAGGAGGACGGGGGGAGCCTGATTCGCCTGCAAGGCGCGATCGACATCGGCAGCGCGGCGGAGTTCAAGGACCTCCTGGTGCAGGGACTCAAATCCGGTGCGCCGATGCGCGTGTCTCTGGAACAAGCGACCAGCCTCGATGTCACGGCGATCCAGTTGCTTTGGGCTGCATCCCGCGAAGCAACCAGGGTGGGCGTGGGGTTCGCGCTTGAGGGATCCACGTCAGAATCGGTGCGCAGTGCGCTGCTCAACGCGGGTCTGGAAAAGTTCCCGGTTCCTGACTAAACCGGATAAGGCGACTGGTCATGAAACAGAAGGCTTCAAGCAGCGCCGAGCAGTTCAAGCAGAGCTTCCGCGAGGAGGCGCGCGACATTCTTGTCGACCTGGAGTCGGCGCTCCTCGAGTTGAACGAGCGCCACGACGATCTGGAACTCGTAGGGCGCGCCTTTCGCGGGTTGCACACAATCAAGGGCTCCGGCGCGATGTTCGGCTTTGACAAGCTGGCGTCCTTTACGCATGACCTGGAGACGGCCTTTGACGAGGTCCGAAACGGGCGCCTCGCAATCAGTTCCACGCTGATCGACCTGACTCTCTCGGCGCTGGACCAGATTCGCGCCATGCTGGAGGAGGGTTCGACCGATGCGGCCCCTGCCGACCCCGAGGCCAGCGCCAGAATCCTCGATGCCGTGCGGCGTTTGACCGGGGCCGTCGGCGACGTCCCCCGGCAAGCGCCGCGCAGCCGGAGCGAGGTGCAGGAACCGGCCCGTACGGCGAAACCATTGCGTGAATGGCACATCCGCTTTGCGCCGGGCGCTGAGATGCTGCGCTGCGGCGCCAATCCCCTGCTGCTCCTGCGCGAGCTCGGCGAGTTGGGCGGGCTGGCGGTGCGCGCTTCGATGGCGGAGATACCACCCCTGGCGGAACTCGACCCGGAACGCTGCTATCTCTCCTGGGATATGGTTCTCTCGACCGCCTGCACCCGCGATGCAATTCGCGACGTATTCATCTTTGTCGAGGACAACTGCGAGCTGGTGATCGAGGCGGCATCCGAAGCGGCGTCCGGAAAGGCCGAGACCTCGGCAATCAACGGTCCGGGCGCCACGGCCAGAGCGCCCGAAGACAAGCGCTCCGGGTCCCCGGGCCGCCGCAGCGTCGATGCGGTTGACCCCGGTTCGAGCCTGCGCGTACCCGCCGCCAAGCTTGATCAGTTTGTCAACCTCGTCGGCGAACTGGTCACGGTCCAGGCCAGACTGAGCGAACTGGCCGCACGGCGCGACGATCCTGAGGTGGTCGCGGTGTCTGAAGAGGTCGAACGGCTGACCACGGCACTCCGCGAGAATTCAATCAACATCCGCATGATCCCCATTCGCGGCACATTCGAGAAGTTTCGCCGCCTGGTGCACGATCTGGCGCGCGACCTCGGCAAAAGCGTCGAGCTCACCATCGAAGGCGCGGAGACGGAGCTGGACAAGACCGTAATCGAGCAGTTGAGCGATCCCCTGATGCACCTGATCCGCAACAGCATGGACCATGGCATCGAGCCCCCGGAGGCGCGCGCGGCTCAAGGCAAGCGCCCCATTGCGGCCATCCATCTTTCCGCGCGGCACTCCGGCGCCAGCGTGCTGATCGGAGTCGCCGACGATGGCCGTGGAATAGACACCGAAGCGGTGCGCCAACGCGCCATCGAAAAGGGCCTTGTGGATGCCGGAGCCAGCCTGACCCAGGCCGAGACGTATGCGCTGCTCTTCGAGCCGGGATTCTCCACCGCCAGTCGGGTGACCGACGTATCCGGCCGCGGCGTGGGCATGGACGTCGTAAGGCAAAGAGTGGAAGCCCTGCGCGGCGCCATCGACGTTGCCAGCAAGCCGGGCGAGGGCGCCACCGTCACGCTCCGCCTGCCGCTCACCCTGGCCATCATTGATGGCCTGCTGGTGAGTGTGGGAGAGTCCTGTTTCGTGCTGCCCCTGGCCAACACTCTCGAGTGCATCGAGCTCACCGAGAAGGACATCGAAGCGGCCAACGGCAAACGCGTGGCCAACGTGCGCGGAGATCTCATTCCCTACATCCGCCTGCGCGAGCACTTCAACCTTCGCTCGGAGCGCCCGCCCATCGAGCAGGTCATGATCGTCGAGACGGCCGAGGGGCGCTATGGCTTTGCGGTCGACTGCGTCCTGGGCGACTGCCAGACCGTGATCAAGAACCTGGGCCGCTTCTATCGCCATGTGCAGGTCGTCTCCGGCGCAACCATCCTGGGCAATGGAACCGTGGCCCTGATTCTCGATCCCGAGCGGCTCGTGCAATCGGCTTTCCAGGCGCAGGTCAACGCCCGCCAGGGAAACTCGGCGGACAACCTTGTTGGAGGACGACCCTGGAAGGGCTCGGCTCGAAACCTTCTCAAAAGCGGCGGCGGTGGCGGCCAAAACGCCATCTCCAGTAGATTGACACACTAACCAGCTTCCGTTTCGTGCCGCTCCGCCTCCTCGCCCTGCGGGGCAAGGATCGGCGGCGGATGCGAATCCAGGCAAGACAGAAAGACGGACATCATGGCGACTGCAGTGGTAACTGAAGGCCGGAAGCCGCACGGCAACGGCAATGGGCACGGGAGCAACGGACATGTGGACCGTGCGAGAGGCAAGGCGCATCTGGCCGAAGACGACTCGATGCTGGTTCTCGAAGAGATCATGCGCCTGGTGGATGCGTCCAGGGAAGGACGCCTCACGGAACGAGCCAAGGCAACCTTGTTCAACGGAGCGCACCGTGAGATGTTGCAGGGCGTCAACGAAATGCTCGACGCCATCCTGCTCCCCATCGGCGAGGGCAATCGCATCCTGGCCCAGATCTCCGCTG
Source organism: uncultured Acidobacteriaceae bacterium (assembly GCA_903849645.1). Taxonomy (GTDB): domain Bacteria; phylum Acidobacteriota; class Terriglobia; order Terriglobales; family Acidobacteriaceae; genus Telmatobacter. The sequence continues at coordinate 66,097 of CAINJJ010000053.1, forward strand.
GCAAGATCGACGAGCTGATCGCGCAGACCTACAAAGGCGACCACGAAAAGATGAAGGTCGCCGTCAACAACGTGGCCATCGTCACGCAGGGCCTGCAGAAGGAACTGGCTCGCCTGATTGAAGCATCCAAGGAAGGCCAGCTCGCGGACCGCGGCAAGCCCGAGCAGTTCCAGGGCGCCTACGCCGAGATCATCCGCGGCGTCAACACCATGCTCGACGCCATCCTGCTCCCCATCGGCGAGGGCAATCGCATCCTGGCCCAGATCTCCGCCGGCAAGATCGACGAGCTGATCGCGCAGACCTACAAAGGCGACCACGAAAAGATGAAGGTGGCGGTGAACAACGTCGGGCAGGTATTGCAGGGCCTGCAGAAGGAGCTGGCCCGGCTGACCGACGCCGCGAATGCCGGCAAGCTGGTCGAGCGTGGACATCACGATCAGTTCCGTGGCGCATATGCGGAGATCGTTCGCGGCGTCAATGCGGTTCTGGACGCAGTGATAACGCCGCTGAATTTCTCTGCCGGTTATGTGGACCGGATCAGCCGGGGCGATATTCCGCCCAGGATCACCGACACCTACAACGGCGACTTCAACACCATCAAGAACAACCTGAACACCTGCATCGACGCGGTAAATGCGCTGGTTGCCGATGCGGCGGTGCTCTCGGTGGCAGCGGTGGAGGGCAAGCTGGCGACGCGCGCGGACGCGAGCAAGCACCAGGGGGACTACCGGAAGATCGTGCAGGGCGTGAACGAGACGCTGGACGCGGTGATCGGCCCGCTGAATGTTGCAGCGAACTATGTGGACCGGATCAGCCAGGGCGACATTCCGGCCAAGATCACCGACACTTACAACGGCGACTTCAACACCATCAAGAACAACCTGAACACCTGCATCGACGCGGTGAACGCGCTGGTTGCCGATGCGGCGGTGCTCTCGCGGGCGGCGGTGGAGGGCAAGCTGGCCACGCGCGCGGACGCGAGCAAGCACCAGGGGGACTATCGCAAGATCGTGCAGGGCGTGGACGATTGCCTGGACGCGGTCATAGGCCCTCTCAACGTTGCGGCCGACTACGTGGCTCGGATCAGCCGGGGCGATATTCCGCCCAGGATCACCGACACCTACAACGGCGACTTCAACACCATCAAGAACAACCTGAACACCTGCATCGACGCGGTGAGCGCGCTGGTTGCCGACGCCGGCATTCTGGTGAAGGCGGCGGTGGAGGGCAAGCTGGGCACGCGTGCGGACGCCGGCAAGCACCAGGGCGACTACCGAAAGATCGTGCAGGGCGTGAACGAGACGCTCGACGCAGTGATCGGCCCGTTGAATGTGGCCGCGAACTATGTTGACCGAATCAGCCGGGGCGATATTCCGGCCAAGATCACCGACACCTACAACGGCGACTTCAACGCCATCAAGAACAACCTGAACACCTGCATCGACGCGGTCAATGCGCTGGTTGTCGACGCCGGTATGCTGGTGAAGGCGGCGGTGGAGGGCAAACTGGCCACGCGCGCCGACGCCGGCAAGCACCAGGGCGACTATCGCAAGATTGTGCAGGGCGTCAACGAGACGCTGGACGCGGTGATCGGCCCGTTGAATGTGGCCGCCCGGTATGTTGACCTGATCTCCAAGGGCGACGTGCCCGCGCAGATCGCCGACAGCTACAACGGCGACTTCAACACCATCAAGAACAACCTGAACACGCTGATCGTGGCGATGAACGAGATCACGGCGGCCGCCGAGGAGATATCGAACGGCAATTTGACGGTAGAACTTCGCGACCGCTCGCCCCAGGACAAGCTCATGCAGGCCCTGTCGGCCATGGTCGCAGGACTCACGCGGACGGTCTCTGAAATTCGCTCCATCGCGGGCGAGGTTGCCTCAGCCAGTCAATCCATTTCCACGGCATCCGTGCAGGTGTCAAAGGGCGCAAGCGCGCAGGCCGCGGCTGCCGAAGAGGCCTCCTCCTCCATGGAAGAGATGGTGTCCAACATCAAGCAGAACGCTGACAATGCGCAGCAGACTGACAAGATCGCCAACAAGAGCGCCAAGGACGCGCAGGAGAGCGGAAAGAGCGTGCTGGAAGCAGTAGCCGCGATGAAGGAGATCGCCAACAAGATCTCCATCATCGAAGAGATTGCGCGCCAGACCAATCTGCTGGCGCTCAATGCGGCCATTGAAGCGGCGCGGGCGGGCGAACATGGCAAGGGATTCGCCGTGGTGGCCGCCGAGGTGCGCAAGCTTGCCGAGCGCAGCCAGAAGGCTGCCGGCGAGATCAACCAGCTCTCCGCAACCACACTCAAGGTATCGGAGAAGTCCGGTGAGATGCTGGAGAAGCTGGTGCCAGATATTCAGCGCACGGCGGAACTGGTGCAGGAGATCTCCGCTGCCTCCAAGGAGCAGGACACCGGCGCCGAACAGATCAACAAGGCGCTTCAGCAGCTTGAGCAGGTCATTCAGCAGAATGCCTCCGCATCCGAGGAGATGGCTGCCACCACCGAGGAACTGACCGGCCAGTCCGATCAGTTGGTCAGCGCGCTCTCGTTCTTCCACACCGGAGACGACACGGGACAGGGGCACAAGGCGGGAGCCACAAAAGGCGCGCGGCCCGCGCACTCCGCGCCGGCCAGGGTGGGTCGGCCCTCAGGACATGCCGTTCCTTCAGGAGCCAGGCCAGGAACCGGAGTCAATATCCGGCTCAAGGAGAAGCACGACGACATCGACGGCGAGTTCGAGCGCTACTGAGTACGGCAGAACGGGCTAGCCTTGCCATGCATCCGCGACAAGGCGGCTTTCACCGGCCGCTGGAATCCGGTCCGCATGGCAAGCGCCCAGTCTTCACGATGAGAGAGGAGTTGAATGATGAGCGTCACTGAAATCACGGAGACCCGCCAGTACCTGACCTTCAAGCTCGGCAACGAGATCTTCGCCACCGATGTGGCCAAGGTGAGGGAGGTGCTCGATCTCACAACCATTACCCAGATTCCGCGCACCCCGGACTTCATGTCCGGAGTCATCAATCTTCGCGGCAGCGTCGTCCCGGTGGTCGATCTCAGGCTCTGCTTTGAGATGTCGAGAACCGAAAGCACCCGCAATACCTGCATTGTTGTCGTCGAAGTGCTTCTGGACAGCGAATCCACCGTGATCGGCGCTCTGGCCGATTCAGTGGAAGAGGTCATCGACCTCGATCCGGAGAACATCCAGCCGGCCCCGCGCATAGGAGCCCATATCCGCACAGACTTCATCAAGGGCATGGGGCGGCGCGATACCCAGTTCATCATGATTCTGGATATTGATCGCGTCTTCTCCGCCGAGGAACTGGCAGCTGTGCGCGGCCAGGAGCCAACCAAACAGTTGATGGAAGTGGCAGCTTGAGGGAGAGATGGGGCGGGCGGAAGTCCGCCTCATTCACACGATGAGCACACGCGAAGATAGCCTTTGCAGCCGGGACTACGTGCGGCTTTGCGAGTTGATATACCGCGAGGCGGGCATCACCCTGGGCTCGGAAAAACGGACCATGCTCGAGGTGCGGCTCAAACCACGGTTGAAGGAACTGCATCTTGGTTCTTACAGCCAGTATTGCGATTATCTCTTTGCTCGCGAGGGCCAAACGGAAGAGATCATTCCACTCATCGATGTTGTCACTACAAACAAGACGGACTTTTTTCGTGAGCCCCGCCACTTCGACTTCCTGTTCGGCAAAGCCCTGCCGGGACTCACAAGCGGGGACGGCGGAAGACGGTCCCTGCTCATCTGGAGCGCAGGATGCTCAACGGGAGAGGAGCCATACACACTGGCCATGGTGCTGAGCGAGTACGCCCTGGCGCACCCCGGCTTCCACTTCCGGATACTGGCCACAGACATCTCCACACGGGTGCTCGCGCACGCAAAACTCGGCATCTACACCACAGAGACCGTCGCTCCCGTGCAGGCCGCGCTCAGGATCAAGTACCTGCTGCGCAGCCGGGATCGAGCCTCGAATCGCGTGCGGGTTTCACCGGAACTGCGCCGCCTTGTTGAGTTCCGGCGCCTCAACTTCATGGATTCAAGCTACGGCATTCCGGAGATGGCTGACGCCATCTTTTGCCGCAACGTGATCATCTATTTTGATCGCCCCACGCAGCAGCGCATCCTCCGCAGGCTCTGCCAGCACCTAGTTCCCGGGGGCTACCTGTTTGTGGGCCACGCCGAGACTCTGCACGATATGAATCTTCCCCTTGTCCCGGTTGCGCCCGCACTCTACAGGAGGGTCGATGCCCCAGCCTGACGAATCATTGCCGCAGGTGTTCGTGCGGCCAGGTGAGTCGATCCTCGTCAGCGTACCCATGGTCTTGCGAACCCTGCTTGGCTCTTGCGTTGGCATTGCCCTGCGCATTCCCCGGCTTGGCATCGGCGCGCTCTGCCATCCCATGTTGCCCATTTGCCCTGCGGGCCAGGGCGCATCCCTGAGTACGGCGGCAGGCCGCCGCTATGTGGATTTCGCCATCCGCGATCTGGCCCGGCAGTTCGATGCCTTGGGAGCACACCGCGGCGAAGTCAAGGCCAAGCTCTTTGGCGGCGGCGATGTGCTCGCGATATACGGCGATGAATCACGACCGACCGTGGGCCGTTTGAACTGCCAAGCTGCCCTCAGGGTGCTCGCGGAGGAAGACATCGATGTGGTCGCCTCCTCCCTGGGAGGCGAGTGCGGAGTGAATATCCACTTCAACACCGGCACCGGAGAGGTGCTGCTCAAACGGCACAGATGAGTGGAAGCACCCTGTGCATCCACACGGGAAAGAAGCGCTAGCCGCAAGGAAGACTCCATGATGCAGATCGAAGCAGCGAGAGGCGAGCAATGACCATACAGAGAATTCGCGTGCTCATCGTCGACGACTCGGCCGTAGTGCGCCAGACCCTCACGCAGGTCCTTTCTTCCGACCCAGCAATTGAGGTGATTGCCACCGCCGGCGATCCGTTCGCCGCCGCCGACAGAATCGCCGAGCAAGTGCCCGACGTCATCACCCTCGATATTGAAATGCCGAGAATGGATGGCCTCACCTTTCTCAAACAGATCATGAGTCAGCATCCGATCCCGGTTGTCATCTGTTCCAGTCTTGCCGATGAGGGAGCACAGAGCACGCTCCGTGCGCTTGATTACGGCGCGGTGGAGATCATCGCCAAGCCCAAACTCGGGACCAAGCAGTTTCTTGAGGACTCCCGCATCACCCTCTGCGAAGCTGTAAAGGCCGCAGCCGCCACGCGACTGCGCAACATTCAACAGAGCCGCCCGGTCGAGCCCAAACTCAGCGCCGACGCCATCCTCTCGCCCGCCACGCATGCCATGGCCGAGACAACAGAAAAGGTGGTGGTCATCGGCGCCTCCACAGGCGGCACAGAGGCCTTGAGGACATTGCTTGAAGCTCTCCCTGCTGATACCCCCGGCATCGTGATCGTGCAGCACATGCCTGAACTCTTCACACGCGCTTTTGCCAACCGCCTTGACAGCCTCTGCAGCATCACCGTCAAGGAGGCCGAAACCAACGACACGGTGATCCGCGGCCGCGCGCTCATCGCGCCCGGCAACCATCATCTGCTTCTGAAGCGCAGCGGCGCGCGCTACTACGTCGAGATCAAAGACGGACCCCTTGTCTGCCGGCACCGCCCATCCGTCGATGTGCTCTTCCGCTCCGCGGCCCGCTATGCCGGCCGGAACGCCGTTGGCGTCATCCTCACCGGGATGGGCGACGACGGCGCTCGCGGCATGCTTGAAATGAAGCAGGCCGGCGCATTCACCATCGCCCAGGATGAGGCCACATGCGTGGTCTTCGGGATGCCGAAGGAGGCCATCAAACTTGGTGGGGTCGAAAAGGTCATCCCGTTGCAGGCTGTGGCCAGATCGATTCTCTGAAAATTCATCCCATCCAGAATCGGATTCCTCCCGCGTCCACCATCGAATTCAAGGCCGGAGACCAAGCTCCAGCGCCCCCGGAGTGCCCCACCCCGGCTGGACGCCGCGAAGAAGCAGGGCTGCGACCATCCATTCCCCTCCCAATTCACACAACGTGAATAATTTATGCCCCCCTTGGCCGGTAACCTGAGGAGGAGCCTCAGTTCCGCTGGCGGGGCTCACTTCAGATAGGCGCGCACCAGGTCGATCAGATCCTCAGCCAGTTCCGGGGCAATATGCTCCTTGGCGCCATCGGTCAGGTGAAACCGAATATGGTCCTCGAGCACCTCACCCATCAGTCCGTTGGCGCCTCCGCGCACAGCAGCCAGCAGCATCAACTGGTCGCCACAGTCCTGGTCGGCCAGGATAGCGCGCTCGACCGCATCCAGTTGACCGCGCATCTTGCGCACCCGCTGCAGCAGTTTCACCTTCTCCCGTTCGTGCTGAGACATGGTCACCCTCCTCTTGACGATACCCTCCCCCGGTATGGTACAAACCCTAAGGGGGTATCCTTGCAAACCCATTCTAGCCCACACCCCCTGTTCCCAACTCCAGCGCGGAAGGCCTGTCGGTGATTCTCAATTTCCTGCCAAATTCACTTACCTTCCAGCCCAGGTGGGCGGTTGCGGGCCTTATGCTTGTCTTCGCGCAGGGGAGCGGTTCCCTGTCCTGCTCCGCCCAGGGCGTCCCTACTGAGGTGACATCCTCTCTGCCGCCCGCTCCTGTTCCACAGTTGGCGCTTGCCCATGCCGGATCCCAAACCCCGCTCGCCCTGCAGCAAGGAGGAATCGGCGTCAAGGCAGGGGACGCGAGCCCGGTGGGCCGCGAGCCCCAGGACGCGCCCATCGTTGCTGTCTTCAAACATCCTGAAAGCCAATCCTGGTGGCTTTCAGGGCAGGCCAACATCATCTTTCAGGGCCGGCTTCCCTTCCATTCGACCTACCAGGGGGCGAACAGCTTTCGCAACTCGTCCGAATACAAGTCCTCGCTGATTGGCACCGTGTATGCGGCCTGGCGGCCGACCCAATCGGTGCGCTTCAACACCGACCTGATCCTCGACCTGGAAAGCGCCGGCGGTCGCGGATTGAGCGAGGCGCTCGGCCTTGGCGGCATCACGAATGTGGACGTGGTGCGGAATCCCAATCTTGGTTCCACGCCCTATCTCTCGCGCTACCAGGTCCACCAGGTCTTCGGGTTGACGCAGAAGACCACCAGTCAGGAGCCAGGGCCGTTCGCACTCGCGCCCAGCGTGCCCGTTCGCCGCTTCGAGTTCCGCGCCGGCAAGATGACCCTGCCTGACTTTTTCGACATCAACGCCATCGGCTCAGACTCCCACTTGCAGTTCATGAACTGGACCGTGGTCAACAACGGGGCCTGGGACTACGCCGCCGATACGCGCGGCTACACAGTGGGCGGCATCGCCGAGTACGACGACCGCATCTGGACCGTGCGCTACAGTCTCTCCGCCATGCCCATCGTCGCCAACGGCATCGACCTCGACTGGGCTTTCAGCCGTTCCCATGGGCAGAACGGCGAGTTCGAACTGCGCCGCAGCCTGGTTCCCCGGCACAAGGGCGTGACGCGGATTCTGTTTTATGCAAACCGAGCCCACATGGGCACCTACCGGGAGGCCGTCAACGCCTTTCTCGCCGGGACGGACAAGACGCCGCAGATCACTGCCCACGAGCACTTCAGCGCCCTCAAATACGGCTTTGGCTACAACACCGAACAGGAGATCACGGCCAACCTGCGGGTCTTTGGGCGCTTTGGCTGGAATGATGGCAAGACGGAGTCATTTGCCTACACCGAGGTCGAGCAGACCGTGGAGGCAGGCGCCGACTATGCCGGAACCCGCTGGCGCAGGCCGGTAGACAAGGTGGGTCTGGCGGTGGTCTCCAACGCCATCAAGCGTGACCACCAGAACTATCTGAAAGATGGCGGCCAGGGTTTCCTCCTGGGCGATGGCAATCTCAACTACGGCCGGGAGAACATCGTCGAGAGCTACTACACATGGCACGCCTGGCGCGGGGTCTTCTACGCCCTCGATGTGCAGCACATCAGCAATCCCGGCTACAACCGCGACCGCGGGCCCGGCTGGGTTGGCTCCGCGCGAATGCATGTGGATTTCTAGCCGGAAGACGAGCGTCCTCCGTGAGCGCCTCCTGAACAGCATGCCTTGGGAGCTGCTACTTTGCCGCGGGCTGGGCCTGTTCCTTGGGAGAAATCGTCACAATCACCTCGTTCGGGCCCACATAGCGGAGCTTCTCGCGGGCTGCATGGCCGATCGCTTCCGGACTCGACTTCAGCAGTTCGATGCGCCCCTTGAGCTGAGCGTTCTCCTGCTGCAGATCTTCGATCTCCCGGCCCAGGCGCTTGTCTTCAGAGCGCTTTTGCTGCCAGGAGGAGAAGCCGTCTTTTCCGTTCACTGCGTGCACCAGGATCACCCCGGCCAGGACCACGGCCAGGGCGCTCACGACCGGACGCCATGCTCGCTTTGCCAGGTTGAGAGCGCGGCGCGGCGCGGCGAATCGTACAGGCGCCTGCCCGTTCCTCGTCGCCGTGCCCCGCGCCTGCGCCTTCTGGTCCCGCACGTTCCCTACCCCACCACAAACTTCTCGGCCGACGCCTTCAGCGACTCCATATCCTGCTCGCTGCGCGCCTCAGTATATGCGCGCACCACCGGCTCGGTTCCCGACAAGCGATAGCAGACCCAGGAGCCATCTTCCAGAACCAGCTTCAGGCCGTCCGTCCTGACCACGCTCGCAACCTTGCGCCCGCCCAGTTCCGTCGGGTCGGCCTTCATCTTCTCAGTGAACGCGGCCTTTACCTCCGGGGTCAAGTGGAAGTTCTCACGAACTGGATAGAAGGAACCAACCTTGGCAAATAGCTCCTTCAACTGGACGCCCAGGCTCTTGCCCCGCGTGGCCACCATCTCGGCCACCAGCAGCCCGGCAATCACCCCATCTTTCTCCGGGACGTGGCCGCGAATGGTCAAACCCGCCGACTCCTCGCCGCCGATGGCGATCTTGTCGGCAATGATCAGCTCGCCAATGTACTTGAACCCCACCGGCGTTTCATAGAGCGGCACCTTGTGAAAGTCGGCCAGGGCGTTGATCAGGTTGGTGGTGGCCACGCTCTTGGCCACGCCGTTGCGCCAGCCGCGGGTCTCGACCAGATAGTCGAAAAGGAGCGCGATCACATAGTTGGGCTGGATGAACGTGCCGTCTTCGTCCACAATGCCGAAGCGATCGGCGTCGCCGTCGGTGGCGATGCCAATGGCCGCGCCAATCTCCTTCATCTTGGCCTTGGCGTCGCCCAGCAGATGGTCGTCCGGCTCCGGCGCATGGCCGCCAAACAGCACATCGCGGAAGTCGTGCACCGTTTCCACGGCTACGCCGGCCTCGCGGAGAATCTCACTGCTGTATCCCCGCCCGGCGCCCCAGAACGGGTCATAGACCACCTTGATTCCAGACTTTGCAATGGCCTTGAGGTCCACGAGTTCGGCCAGGCGCGCCTTGAAGGCCGGCTTCACGTCTGCCGTCTCAAATCCCCCGTCCGGCGCTGACCCGAGGGGAATGCCGCTGCCGTCCCCAAGACCGGCAATGGCCGCTTCAATCTGCCTGGTCACTTCTGGCAGAGCCGGGGCGCCGTCGTGGGTTGAGAACTTGATACCGTTGTACTCCGGCGGATTGTGAGAGGCGGTAAAGTTGATGGCGCCCGATGTCTTCAGCGTACGCACGGCATAGGCAATGGCGGGCGTGGGCGCGGCGTCTGGAATGACGATCGGCGTGACCCCTGCCCCGGCAAGGACGCGCGCCGCCAGGTCAACAAAGCTCTCCCCCAGAAAGCGCGGATCGCGGCCCACCAGCACCCGGTGCGGTTCCGGTTGCGTCTTCACATAGGCGGCAATGCCCGCCACCGCCAGCCGGATGTTGGCCACGGTAAACTCATCGGCCACAATGGCCCGCCAGCCTGAAGTGCCAAACTTGATTGCTCCACTCATCGTTGTTTTCTCCATCCGCGCCAGGCTCTCCCGGCCGCAAAGTTAATACTGCCCTACCCAGCTTAGTTGTTCAAGCCGCTTGGCCTGCAAACGCCGCCCGCCGCGCAGAACCTTCTGACTTGGACCTCGAACCGGACAGGCCGATCTTTGAAACATTGCCCGCTCAACTCCTGAATCCTCACCCCCAACTCGCCCATCCATCACCTAGCATAGGTTGAACGGAGCGATTCAATGAAGATTCTCATCATCGGCGCCACCGGCCCCACCGGCCTGGAGATCGTCAAGCAGGGGTTGGCGCTGGGCCACCAGGTGACCGCGGCCGTCCGGCGTCCTGAATCGGCAAGCCTTCCGCAAGGGACGATTGTGGTGCGCGCCGACGTCACTGACGCCCACTCCCTCATGGCGGCCACCGCCGGCCAGGATGCCGTCCTCAATTCCCTCGGCTCCAGCATCGACCGCAAGCCAACCACCCTCTTTTCCCAGGGCACCCGCAATCTGCTCGCTGCCATGCAGCAGGCCGCTTGCCGGCGCCTCCTCTGCATCACCGGAATCGGCGCGGGAGACAGCCAGGGCCATGGCGGCTTCTTCTATGACCGCATCATCCAGCCCCTGCTGCTCAACGAGATTTACAAGGACAAGACCCGCCAGGAGGAGGTCGTCCGCCAAAGCGGCATTCACTGGACCATCGTCCGCCCAGGCATGTTGACGAACGGCCCTCGCACCGGGCGGTTTCGCGCTCTCACGGACCTGACCGGCATCACCGTCGGCAAAATCTCCCGCGCCGATGTGGCCGGGTTCCTCCTCGACCATCTTGAGGATGCCGCCACTTTTGAACAGACACTGACCCTGACCTACTGATCGCGCAGCCATGCCCGAATCCGCTCCAGCAGCACGCATCGTCCTGACCACCGCCGACAACCCCAAAGAGGCCGCCCGGCTCGCGCGGACCCTCGTCGAAGAGCGCCTGGCCGCCTGCGCAAACCTCATCCCCGCAGTCCAGTCCATCTATCACTGGGAGGGGCAAATCGAAACAGGAACGGAAACCCTCCTCCTGTTGAAGACCGTCAGCGAACTTGTCCCCGCCCTCCAGGCACGCCTGCACGAGTTGCACACCTACCAGACGCCTGAGTTCCTTGTCCTCGATGTGGAGTCAGGCAGCAACGGATACCTGGACTGGCTCGCATCGAGTCTGCGGACAATGCCTTCGAACTAATCTTCGGCCCAGTCGATCCTCCATCGCTGTATACCCTGCCGCGAACCACAGTGGAAAGCTACTCCCCTCCGTCTGGCACGCCCGTGTCAAGAGCAAATATGACCATTCATCGATGCTTTGGACCTGCCACACTGTGGTTGGTTCGAAGCGGCTCATCGGCTTCCAAGATAGGCACGGGCGCTATCTTCCGCCGGATGAGGATAACTCACCCTCTAAGTTGGACTAGCCGAAGGCTTGTCTTCGTCATGCGTATCAGAAGACCCTTTGGCAATCCGGCGGAATGCCTTGTCAACCAGGAGAAAGGCCACAAAGACCATGCGCATGGCAGTCTTCATCCTGACCTTGATCGCCGTGGGGTCCATCACCATCCAAGCGCATCCTCAATCGCTTTCGCCTGAATCCCCACTGTTGCCTGACGGCCCTGCCTTAGTCTCCCCGACACAACTTCCGGGCTATGTTCGTCCCACACAGCGGACTCGACTGACGAACTATCTTTTCGATGCTTTCGGTCCATATCCAATTGTCGGCGCAGGGGTGGGCGCGGGCATAAGTCAATGGAACAATACCCCTCCTGATTGGAAACAGGGGGCTGAAGGTTTCGGGATGCGCTTTGGCTCGGATTTCGGAATGGCCGCAACCGGAACGTCTGTGCGCTATGGACTGGCAGCCGCCTTCAAAGAAGATACGCTCTACTATCGATGCAGATGTAAACGGCCGCTCGCGCGCATCCGCCACGCCATCCTCTCCACAGTCACTGCGCGCCGAGGTCTCGACGGCCATCGCGCCTTTTCGCTCTCCGCACTCGTTTCGCCCTATGCTGCGTCAACCACTGCTGTCTATGGATGGTACCCGGACCGCTACGGCGCCAAAGATGCATTCCGCATCGGCAACTACAACTTGCTGGCATCGATTGGTGGAAACTTCGCGCTGGAGTTCTTGTACAGCGGACCGCATTCCTTTCTGACGCGCATCCATATGCACAGCATGCACGGCGCCCCAGACCAGGACCCACGACCGTGACCACCTCAGCAGCCAACGCAACGTCAGTCGTCCCGCGGCAGAGAGCAAGCGTCAGGCCCGCGCTGATGCAAATACCAGCCAGCAACCTCGTTGGCCGCTTTCTTGAGTGGTTCGGCAACATCGGCATCTTCTTCGCGAATGTTGTGCGTTCAGGAATTACGCCCCCTTACGAATGGCGTGAACTGGTCCGTCAACTGGATGAAGTCGGCGCGAAGTCCCTGCCTCTGGTCGCCCTGGCCGGCGCCGCGGTGGGCGTGGTCATCTCGCTGGAAGCCCGCTACAGCCTGAGCCGATTTGGGGCAAAGTCCCTGTTTCCAGCCACCCTCGTCTACTCCGTCATTCAAGTCATGGGGCCCATCATCACCGGCCTTGTGGTAAGCGGCAGGGTGGGCGCCGGCATCGGCGCAGAGCTGGCGTCGATGAAAGTGACAGAGCAAATTGACGCTATTGAAGCGTCCGCCGTCAATCCATACAGGCTCCTCGCCGCGCCGAGAATTCTCGCCTGCATCCTGATGATGCCCTTGCTCACAGTGGCCGCGGATGCCTGCGGATTGCTGACGGGTTGGGTGGCACAGGCAATGGTTGAGCCGCTGTCATTCCAGCAGTTCATAGAGAGCGGATTCAGAGGAGCCACCTTCAACGCCTTTGTACCTCCCACTTTCAAAACTGCCGTCTACGGGCTCATCATCGGCTTGATCGCATGCTTTCAGGGAATGCGAACCACAGGCGGCGCCGAGGGCGTTGGCCGCGCTGCCACCAACTCCGTGGTGCTGGGCTCGCTCTTCCTGATCCTTGCTGACGTGGTGCTGGTCAAATTCATTCTTGTCGTCTTTCCCTAACCAACGAGTGCGAGGTAAGTGATATGAGCGCTGCAGCCCATAGTGACACAGTGATGCCATCTGTCCTATTGCCTGCGCATGAGACCTCGCTGGCCGTCGCCATCTGCAATGTGCACAAGACATTCGGAAAGCATCACGTTTTGGATGGGATCACTCTAACCGTGGCTCAGGGCCAGACCCTGGCTGTGTTGGGCCGCAGCGGCACAGGCAAGAGCGTGTTGTTGAGACTCATCATCGGCCTCATCCAGCCTGACTCAGGAGCCATCCGCATCCATGGGGACGATATCAGTGGACTGAGTCTCGATCACCTGGGCGCAATCCGAAAGAAGATGGGCTTCCTGTTTCAGCATGCGGCTCTCTATGACTCCCTCACCGTCGCTGAGAACGTAGCCTTTCCCCTGCAGCATCACAGGAGAGACCTTTCGCAGTCAGAGAAGCAGGACCGCGTGCGGCACCTGCTGGCGGAGGTTGGCTTGGACGGCGATCTCGACAAGATGCCTTCCAATATCTCCGGCGGCATGCAGAAGCGCGTGGGTCTTGCAAGAGCCCTCGCTCTGGAGCCCGACATTCTGCTTCTGGACGAGCCGACGGCCGGCCTTGACCCTATCAGTTCAAGAGAGATTGATGAACTTATCCTCAAGCTGCAAAAAGAGCATCATATGGCTTCCATCGTTGTAACTCATGACCTATCAAGCGCCCGAACGATTGCCGATCAATTGGCCCTGCTTGACCGTGGAAAAGTCGTCGCAGAGGGCAGCTTCGAAGATCTACAACAGAGTGATAATCCGTTTGTCAGGGACTTCTTGAAGGTTCTATAGGAGGAGATATGTCGAGAATTGCGCGATTGGGGGCATTCATCGTGGTGACCCTTTCTGTTCTGGCCGCCGGGGTCTTCCTGATTGGCAGCAAGGCCTATCTGTTTCGTTCGACATTCCAGGTGAAGGCTCAGTTTGACAATGTTGCCGGGCTGAGCACTGGAGCCGATGTTCAAGTGGGAGGAGTGCATAGCGGAACCGTGCGCAGTATCGCGTTGCCGCACAGTCCAGGCGGAAAAGTAGTCGTCTCCATTGACCTCGACAAATCCACCCATGAAATCATCAAGCAGGATTCCGTGGCATCGATCGAGACGGAAGGCCTGCTGGGAAACCAGTACCTGGCGATCTCGTTTGGATCCGCGGGCCAGGGTGACGTGCGGGACGGCGACACGATCCAGAGTCAACCACCGTTGCAGATGTCTGACATGATGATGAAGGCAAGCGGAATCCTAACCAGTACCCAGCAAACCATGATGAATGCGGCGCAAGCCACCGGCCATCTGAACTCAGTGAGCGCCAAGATCGATGCCGGCCAGGGGTCGGTTGGAGCGCTCATCAATGACAAAGCTCTCTATAGTGATCTTAGACAATCGACCAACTCCCTTGGTGCAACAATGCTCCAGGCACAAGCCGGGGCAACTGACTTCCGCGAGAACATGGAGGCCCTCAAGCACAACTTCCTGTTGAGCGGATATTTCAAAAAGCGTGGGTATGAGGACACCGCAAGCCTGTTGGAAAACGAAATTGAACAAATGCCGGAGGGGGCCGCGGAGAAGACATTCACCTATTCCGTGAAGCAGTTGTTTGACAAGGACGACACCGCAAAGCTCCGGAACTCCAAGACCTTGGATGAAGGCGGAGAGTACCTGGCGCGCAATCCATTTGGCTGCGCGGTCATTGTGGTCTCTTCTCACGCCACTGGCGATACCCGGAAAGAACTGGAGCTGACCCAGGCGCGGGCCATGGTTGTTCGCGAATATCTGGTTCAGCATTTTGGATTTGACGACACGAAGCTCAAGACGATCGGTCTGGGCAAGCAGATTGCCGCGGATCCCCAAGCCGGGCAGGAAGCAGTCCAGTTGTTGATCTACCCTGCCGGCACTGAGATTCCTGCGAGCAAGGCACCATCGATTGGAGTCGTTTCCAAAGCTGGCACGGCGACCGCCAAATAGACCATCAAGAAACCAGAAGCACAGCCATATGCGCACCCGGCCCGCTTGTTCACAATAGCTCAGAAACTCAGCCAGTCCTCTGCAAGACTGGTTGCACAGATGAAGCGTTCACCTCATCTGCGTCGCGGCTCCTGAGCTAAGTCAGTCCAGCTGACATCTGTCCCCTTAGTCACCTGCATCCTGCAAGGAGCCAAATGCCCCTCATCAACGTTATCATTGCAATTGCCGTCGTAGGCCTGCTGTTGTGGCTGGTCAACCGCTACATCCCAATGCAAGGCCAGATCAAAAGTATCCTGAACGCCGTCGTGGTGATTGCCCTTATCCTCTGGCTCCTCAGAATATTTGGACTCTTCGGCTACCTCACTCAATTTCGCGTTGGACACTGAGCTTCCAATCCGGTCAACCAGGAGTTCGAACCGAGCAGCACATTTGATCCCGGTCAACACAGAACGACACAGCAGAAACTGGCGGAGATTCATTGAGACGCATTGGCGTTTGGGCAATTGTCGCTGTCATGAGCCTTGGCGCATGGGCCCATGACAACACCGGGTCGTCTCAGGCGGCAAGCTTCAACCGGCCAGCATACCGCGTTCATAGGACGAATCGGACGGTTCAGGCAGTCGACTGTCGTCACCAGGGCAGGGCCACGGACGTTGACTTCACAGGCACTTTGCTCCTGCCCTGCCGCCTGCCGGCGTGGCTCGATGCAAATTCGAGCGTTGAAGTGGTAGGCGCCCCATGACGGCAGTTGCGAACGAACCAGGAAAGCGGACCGCATGAGCAGGGACACACTGGTGTGGCCCGAGTGGCTGCCCCATCCTCTGTGGATCCGTCGAAGGTGTCCTCGCTGCAACTCGGTCAAGTTCAAAGCTGCCGAGTTGCGCCCCTTCGACTGGCTCCTCGGGATGCTTTTATTGCGCCCGGTTCGCTGCATGTTTTGCTGGCGGCGGTACTATCTATTAACGTTGCGCGGCGTTGAAGAGTAGCCAGACGCGAGCCGCTTGCGGAGACCGCTGATTGCCACAGGGCTATCGCAGATCCGGCCATGCCCAGCATGGTCCCGATTTCACAGACAGGGCGTAGGATCCTCGCGGCGCCTGGCCCTGAACCCTATTTGTCCTTGGCTTCACTCTTGCGCAGCAGCGGCTTGAGCACCGGCAGCAGAGTGTCGGCGATGATCTCCGAGCCTTTGGCGGTGGGGTGGATGCCGTCGGGCTGGATGACGCCGGGAGTGTTGATAAAGCCCTTGTAGATCATCGGCACGAAGGCCGCATGATGCCTGGCGGCCAGATCGCGAAAGACCTGCTCAAATTGCCGGATGTAGTCCTGTCCATAGTTGGGGGGCAGAGTGATGCCGGCAAGCAGCACCTTGATGTGAGCCGCCTCCAGGGTTGTGAGCACCTGGTCAAGGTTGCGGCGGGTCTGGTCAGGGGGCAAGCCGCGCAGGCCATCGTTGCCGCCAAACTCCACAACAACAACCTCAGGATGCAGAAGCAGGATGGAATGGAGACCGGCAACCGCGTCTTTGGTTGTGGCGCCGCTGGTGCCCTGGTTTGAGACTCTGTAGTGGTAGCCTTGCCGGTCCAGGTCGCGCTGCAAGGCGTCCGCGTAGCCCTGGCCCGCCTGGAGTCCGTAGCCCGCGGTAATGCTGTCTCCAAAGCAGACCAGGACCGGCCGGTCGGCCCCCTGAGCCGGGACGGCGAGCAGAAGCATCCAAAGCGAAACGATTAGAGCGCGGCAAACGTCCACACAACCAGTGTAGCGAAATGCGCTGGACGCGAGACGAAGGGACTGAGGAACTAAGGGATGGCGGGAGGCGGACAGAGTGATTGAGGTTCGGGACGCGAAGAAGTGGATTCAGAACGGGGCGCGGCGGGTGGAGATTCTGAAAGGGATCTCGCTCACCATACCGGCGGGCCAGTTTGTGGCCATCGTAGGGGCCAGCGGCAGCGGCAAGAGCACCCTGCTGGGTCTGCTGGCAGGGTTGGACACACCCAGTTCAGGCGAAATCTGGCTGGATGGCGTGCCGATTCACAACCTGGAAGAGGCCCAACTGGCCTCGGTGCGCGGGCAGAAGATCGGCTTCGTCTTTCAGTCTTATCAACTCATTGCCACGCTCACGGCGCTTGAAAACGTCCTGCTGCCCTTTGAGCTGAACCTGCCCGGCTCGGGGCTTGAGCGGGCGCGGAGACTCCTGGGCGAGGTGGGCCTCGCCGAGCGGGTAGATCACTATCCGGTACAACTATCAGGCGGCGAACAGCAGCGTGTCGCGCTGGCGCGGGCCTTTGTGGTGGAGCCTCCCATCGTCATGGCCGACGAGCCGACCGGCAATCTGGACTCAGCCAACGGACGGCTTGTGCTGGACCTGCTTTTGGAGAGAAACAAGGCTGCCGGGACGACGCTGGTGCTGGTGACCCATGACCCCGAGGTGGCCAGCCGCGCCGACCGCAAGATCGTGCTGAGAGACGGGCTGGTGGTGGAAGATACGCTTCCCTTTTCTGCGCCGGAGGCCGTTGCGGCAGCGGGGTTGGACCAGCATGGCTAAGCGCGCGTTGAGCTGGAAGAGGGCGGGAACGATCGCCTGGCGCGATCTGCGCTCGGCTCCGGGGAAGTTCGGATTTGTGGTGCTTTCCGTAGCGGTGGGCGTGGCGGCGCTGGTGGGGGTGCGCGGGTTCAGCGAGAGCTTCAAGCGGACCCTGAGCACCGAAGCGCGCGCGCTCATGGCCGGCGACCTGAGCGCACGCATCTTTCGCGAGCCTACGGCCGACGAGGAGAAGAAGGTCGCGGCCATTGTGGGGCAGTCGGCGGGCGGGGCGCGGACGACCTGGGTGACGGAGACAATCTCGATGGCCTCCGTCCCCCCGGACCCGGTGCCGCTGCTGGTCTCGCTCAAGGCGGTCGACCCGGCGGAGTACCCATACTATGGCAAGGCAGGACTGGAGCCTGCGATGGGGCTGCAACAGGCGCTCGATGGCGACTCGGCCGTGGTCGCCGAGGAGTTCCTGATCCGGCTCAATGCGAAAGTGGGTCAATCGCTCCGGTTGGGCGGGCGGAGTTTCAGGATTGCGGCGGTGCTGAAGCAGGAGCCGGACCGGCTCACCGCCGGGGCAGGCATGGGCCCGCGCGTGATGATTTCAAATGCAGCGCTCGAGCGGACGGGCCTGTTGGCTCCCGGCAGCCGGGCGAGCCAGCGCCTGCTGATGAAGCTGCCGGCCACAGCCGACCCGGTGGCGCTGCGCAAGAAGGTGGAGGACGCGCTCCCGGATGCGCAGGTGATGGACTTTCGCGAGGGCAACCCGGCACTGACCCAGGGGCTGGATAACTCGACGGCCATCCTGAGCCTGATCTGCCTGGTGGCCATGGTGCTGGGGGCGATTGGCGTGGCCATGGCCATGCACGCGCACCTGGAGCAGCGCATGGACATGCTGGCCATTTTGAAGGCAGTGGGCGCGGGCTCCGGCGACCTGCTGCGCATCTTTCTGTTGCAGACGCTGGGCCTGGGGCTGGCCGGAGGAATGGTGGGCGTGGCCGCCGGCGTGGGCGTCATGGCTGCCTTGCCCGCGGTATTCGGGAACCTGCTGCCGGTGCACGCCACGCTGGAGTTTCCCTGGCGCTCGGTGGCTGCGGGGCTGGGAACCGGGCTGCTGACCACGCTGCTGTTCTGCCTGCCGCCTCTTCTGGATGTGCGCGCGGTGCGGCCGGTGCTGGTGCTGAGGCGGCTGGTGGAGGCGGGGCCGGAAGGCGTGGGCGGCTGGTTCAAGAGCTGGTGGGCGCGCCGGCTGCAACTGGGAATCTCCATGGTCGTTGTCGTCGCGCTGGGCGCCATCGCCTGGGCGCTTTCAGACTCCGCCAAGGTGGGCGGCTGGTTTGCGCTGCTCTTCACGGTGGCGCTGCTGGTGTTGCTGGTGCTGGCGGCGGTTGCGCTCAAGACCCTGCGCTTCCTGCTCAATCGTGTCCGGCTGCGGCTGCCCTCGTTTCTGCGCCACGGGCTGGCCAACCTCTACCGGCCGGGAAACCAGTCGGCGGCTGTGCTGGCGGCGCTGGGCACGGGCGTCATGCTGATTCTTGCCGTCTACCTGATGCAGGCGACCCTGCTGCGCGAGATTCGGGAGACCGCTTCCCCCAAACTGCCCAATGTCTTTTTGATCGACGTAACGACCGATGAAGTGGCGGGAGTGAAAGCGTTCTTTGCCCAACAGTCGGGCGTCAGCCAGACGCTGGACCTGATGCCGGTGGTCGCGGGGCGCTTCATCTCGCTCAATGGCAGGCCGGTCGAGGAGTTGAAAGGAGAGCATTTTCCGCGGCGGATGCTGGAGAACGCCGAATTGAGTTGGGCGGATGCCGCGCCCGAGGGCGACAAGGTAACGCAGGGCAAGTGGTGGTCCGACAGCGGCGCCGCGGAGCTCGCTCTGGGCGAGGGCGCGGCGCAGAGGCTGCACCTGGGCGTGGGCTCGGCCGTGGAACTCGAAGTAGGCGGGCGGGCGCGCACACTCAAGGTGGCCGCGCTCTATCGCGCCGACGGGCAGCACCTGGGCGCGCGCGTGCAGTTTGTGCTGCCATCGGGCCAGCTCAAGGACGAGATGGCCACCTGGTATGGCGGAGCTCACATCGACCCCAAACAGGTGGCGTCCATGGAGCGGGCGCTGTTTGTGGCCTATCCCACCGTGACCGTCATCAACCTGGCCGACGTGCTCGACCGGATCGAGAGCGTGGTGGACCAGATCACGTTTGTGGTGCGCTTCCTGGCGGGCTTTTCCATCTTTGCGGGACTCATGATTCTGGCCTCTTCCATCGCCAGCACCCGTTTCCGCCGCATGAGGGAGGCGGTGGTGCTCAAGACGCTCGGCGCCACGCGGATGCGCATCGTGAAGACCTTCAGCGTGGAGTTCAGCGTGCTGGGACTCCTGGCCGGGTCGGTGGGTGTGGTCTTCGCCAATCTGCTGACCAAGGTGCTCTTGCGGAAGCTCGAAGTGGGCTTCCACATCGAGTGGACGGCGACCCTGGTGGCGCTGGTGGGGACGGCCGTGCTGGCGACGGCGACGGGCTGGATTGCCAGCTACCGCATCCTGGGGCTCAGGCCGCTGGAAGTGCTGCGGGAAGAATAAGTGCCTGCTGGAACCGGGCCTGTGTGCCCGGTTCTTACCCCATCACGACGATGGGTTGAAACAGCGTTCCGGCGATCCTTTTGGCGATGCCCACCAGATCCCTCTGCCCGGCAAAGACCTTGACCAGGGGCGCCCGTGAGAACTCCGGCAGGTTGGCCTGCGCCCCATTCCGCAGCCGCCCCAGCACCGCCTCGTCCGCGGTCACAGACGGCATCTCCGGCAACAGGTTCCTGGGGTGAATGCACAGAGCCTCCAGCGCCGCTTCGTCTCCCGCCAGGGGCTCCAGTTCGGCAAAGGTATGCGCGTTCTCCAGAGTAAACACACCGGCCTGGGTCCGCCGCAGGCTGCTCAAATGTCCGCCGCAGCCCAGGTCCTGGCCCAGTTCATGGGCCACCGAACGCACATAGCCGCCCGCGCTGATGCTCATGGCAAAGCCGGCTTCCGCGCCCTCCAGCGACAGAATCTCAAAGCTGGCGATCTGGACTTTGGCGGTCTTCAGCTCGACAGGCTTCCCCTCGCGGGCCAACTTGTAGGCCGGGGTACCGCCAATCTTTTTGGCCGAGAAGGCCGGAGGCATTTGATCCATCAGGCCGTGGAAGCGCGAAGCAGCGTTGCGGACCTGCTCCAGGGTCAGCGCCAGTTCCGGCCCACTGTCGGGGCCAGCAGCCTCGCCCTCGGCGTCATAGGTATCTGTGGCAAACCCAAACCGGATGTGCCCCGTGTAGCTCTTCTCCGCCGAGGAGAAGTACTGCGCCAGCCGGGTAAACTTGCCCATCAGCAGCGGCAACACGCCTGTTGCCATCGGATCCAGTGTTCCCAGGTGCCCGATAGAGCGCTCGCCGGTGATGCGGCGCAGCTTGCCCACCACATCGTGGCTGGTCATCCCAGCCGGCTTGTCGATTACCAGAAGCCCATTCACCTATTCACTTTAGCTGACCGGGCCTGTGGCTCACAGCCCGCCGCTGCCCGGCTGGCGCACCAGCGAAAGGAACTCCGACCGGGTCTCCTTTTGCCGGAAGCACCCCACCATGGCCGAGGTGACCGTCGAGGAATTCTGCTTCTCGATGCCGCGCATCATCATGCACAGGTGCCGCGCTTCAATCACCACGCCCACACCCTGCGGCTCGATGGCGTGCTGGATTGCGTCCGCAATCTGCCGCGTGAGCCGCTCCTGCACCTGGAGCCGGCGCGCAAACACCTCCACCAGCCGCGGAATCTTGCTGAGACCGATCACCTTGCCCTTGGGAATATAGGCCACGTGCACACGGCCAAAAAATGGCAGCATATGGTGCTCGCAGAGCGAGAATACCTCAATGTCCTTGACGATCACCATCTCGTCATAATCCACGTCAAACATGGCCCCGCGCAGAATCCGCGTCGGGTCTTCATCGTAGCCCTTGGTCAGAAAGGCCATCGACTTCTCCACCCGGCTCGGTGTGGCCAGCAGCCCGTCGCGGTTTGCATCTTCGCCCAGGCGGCTCAAAATCTCGCGATACATCTCCTGCGTGCTGAACGCGCCCAGGCCGTCCTCAACCTCGGCTACCCTCCGTACCTGCTTGCTCACTGCAATCGGCTGCGCCATGATCCTCATCCCTCCCGCCCTGGGGAATAGGGCGTTCTGCGTTGAATTTCCATTGACCTGCTACGCTCGATAACACTGAAAGAAGTTGTTCTCTGTCTCTTCCACGCGCACATATTCCAGTTCACCGCCCGGCAACGCATCCTTCAACAACTCAAAAGCCGCCTTGCACAGATTCTCCGTCGTCGGCGCCAGATGCTCGAACAGCGGGTCGAGATTCAGGTTGGTGTGGTCAAACCTGTCCACCACCTGCCTGTGCACCGCCGCATCCAGGGCCACCAGGTCCACCACCATGCCCGTTTCCGCTGCCACCGGGCCGCCCACCAGCACCTCGATTACGTAGTTGTGCCCGTGCCCGTGCGGGTTATTGCACTTTCCATACGCCGCGCGGTTCTCCTCCGCCGAAAGCGACTCGCTGTGCAGCCGGTGGCTTGCGCTCAGCATGTAGCGGCGGCCAAAGTATGCCTTCACGCTTCCCCCCGGTACTCGGCAAAGATCTCGGGAGTCTCATAAACCCGCACTGAACTCAGCCGTGCCCCGCCCTGCCGCGTCACCGCATGCTCCAGTCGCTTCCAGGCGGCAATGGCAATGTTCTCCGTGGTCGGATTCACGTGGGCAAACTCCGGCGCCTCCAGGTTCAGGTGGCGATGGTCCCAGGCCGACATCACTTCGTTTTCAATCACGTCCTTGAGCCACTTCAGGTCCACCACAAACCCGGTCACCGGGTCCGGCACACCCGCAACCGTCACCTCGAGCGTGTAGTTGTGCCCGTGGCCGTTGCGGTTGGAACAGCGGCCAAACACGCGCTCGTTCTCCTCCGCGCTCCACGCTGGGTTCCAGTAGTAGTGCGAAGCGGAAAATGTAGCCCGCCGCGTCAGAAAAATCATTCTGCGCCCTCGGTTGAATAGATGCCGCTCGACACGGCAAAGTTTCATGGGATGCGGAGTTCATTGCGCACCGTCAAAACTTTGCCGCTGCGTTCGCCGTCAGGGCCGCTACTTCGCCGCGTATTCCCTGCCCTTCCAGCTTACGCGCTTCAGAATCCGGTGTTGAAACCAGCTTCGATAGAGCAGCACCACGAACAGCGGCAGGCCCAGCGGAGAAAGGGCGCACTCCAAAAAGGGAAAGTTCGACTTGGCCACCCGCCCATAAAACCGGAACAGGTTTCTCACCCACAGGATCGCCAGCGCCCAGCCCGCTCCCAGCCATTGCAGCGAATGGGGCGCCAGCCGGGCGCCCCAGAACTCGACCGCCAGCAGAGGCAGCGCCGCCAGCAGCGCAATGTCGATGGCCCGCCACACGGCCAGCGCCAGCGCGTTGTGAAACAGCAGGGCCAGATTCTTGCTCCAGCCTTCGATCATGGCGCCGGTCGTCCGGTACATCCGCGTGGAGACCGCATCCTCGGCATAGCGGAAGCGCAGCCCCACCCTGCGCCGCTTGGCCAGAAATGCCAGTTCCACATCTTCCAGAACGTTGTGCGCCACGGTGGCATGGCCGCCCAGCCGCCGGTAGGCCTCCCGCTCCACCAGCAGGAACTGCCCATTGGCCGCGGCGATCCTCTGCCCGGGGTCGGAGACCTTGGCCGGGGGATACGCCAGGGCCAGTTCGCTGAAGACCAGGGGCATGAGCGTGCGCTGCGCCAGCCCGGTCACAATCTGCCGCGGCGAGTAGCTCAGCATCCCCACCTTGTGCTTGACCGCCTCATGGATGGCCCGGTGCAGGTTCCCCGGCTCGTGAATCGTATCCGCGTCGGTAAACAGCAGCCACCGCCCGCGCGCCCGCCGGGCCGCCGTCCATACGGCATTGGTCTTGCCCGTCCAGCCCGGCTCCAGCTTTCCCGCTTCCATCACCGTAACCCCGGCAAATCCACGAGCAATCTCCGCTGTGCGGTCGGCCGAGTGGTCGTCCACCACAATCAGCTCCCAGTCCCGCCCCAGCAAAAAAAGGTCGTCGGACTGGCTCACCAGCGACTCCAGGCACGCTCCAAGGCAGTCTTCCTCGTTGCGCGCCGGAATAATGACCGTCAGCTCCAGCAACGGCTCCGCCTCCGGCTGGTCAAAGACGGTTCCCAGAGGCGCCCGGAGCGTCTCCAGGGCGCCTGGAGCGTCCGACAGCCCGAGGACTGCTTTGAATTCTGCTTCTGCTGATCCGCCGCTCTCCTGCTCACTCTCCCTGCCCATGCGCCGCTACCCTTTCATTGGACCGTTCCGCTCCGTATTATATGAGTGTGCGGCTCTCTCGTTTCCTCTCCCTCGTTCTGCTCGCGCCCCTGGCCCTGACGCCGGGCTGCGACCGCGGCGCGCACCCGGGCCAGCCCGGACACCTCGCGCCTGACTTCACCGTCTCCGACGGCTCAACCTCTGTTCACCTGGCCAGCTATCGCGGCCGCGTGGTTCTGCTCAACTTCTGGGCCTCCTGGTGCGCCCCCTGCGTCGCAGAGATGCCCTCCCTGCTTGAATTGCACCACCTGCAGCCAAACCTTGCCGTGGTGGCCGTCAGCATCGACGAGGACGCCGACGCCTACAAGAGCTTTCTCGTCCGCCGGAGGATCGACCTCATCACGGTTCGCGACCCCGCTCAGAGAGCCGCCAGGCTCTACAACACCGAGATGTGGCCGGAAACTTACGTCATCGACCGCAAGGGCTTCATCCGCCGCAAATTCATTGGCTCCCAGGACTGGACCAGCCCCGAGATTCAGGAGTACCTCAAGGGCCTGTAGAAACTTGGTATCATTTCCCCATGACTACGGTGGAAATCCTCTATCGCTATGCCGCCCCGCCCACCGAGCGGGTCGCCTCTGCGCTGGCCAGCACCCGCGATGTCTACGGCATTCGCCATCTTCACTTTGACCGCGCCGCCAGCACCCTGCGCGTCGAGTACGACTCCACCCGGCTCAGCGCGGCCGTTGTCACCCGCCTGGTGCGCCAGGCAGGCCTGGAGATCGCGGAAGAGCTCTCCCTGCTTCCGCCCCAGCCCGAGCCGGAAGCGGCCCCCGCAGCCTGAACCGCACGAAGTCGGTATCGTCTGATACCAGAATTGCGCTATACTGATACCGGAGGCTCCTCATGCTGCAGCCCAATCGGATTGCTGACGTGATGGGTGGCGCCGCGATTCTTGGCAGCCTGGTCGTCTCCGCGCAGGACCTGGAAGCGGCAGTCACGACAGGCCTGCCCAAGCGGGCGCTACGCCTCACTCTTGATCGCGGATGCGTCTCGCCGCTGCAGGCGCGCACCATGCTCTACCGGGTCATTCCCGAAGCCACCTACAAGCGCCGCACAAGGCTGACCGCGGGTGAAAGCGAACGCACCGAGCGCATTGCCAGGGTAATTGCCGCTGCAGAGTACGTGTGGGACAACCGCGACGATGCCCGCGAATGGCTCACAAGGCCGCACCCGGAGCTCGAGAACCGCCCGCCTCTTGAAGCGGCACTGACCGAACTGGGCGCGCGCCGCGCGGAGGAACTGCTCGAGCGGCTGTTCTATGGCATCCCCGCCTGAGCCTGCCGTCCATGCGCTGCTACCGTATCGGCGACTCCCGCTTTCCGCTGCTCGATGGCACAGGCGCGCGGCTCTATGGCGGCCGTTGGAACTCGCCGGGACGGGGCGTTGTCTACGCCGCCGAAACCTACGCGGGCGCCTTGCTGGAGATTCTGGTCCACGCCAATCTCAATCGCCTGCCCCGCACCCACGCCGTGATGGTCATCGAGATCCCTGACGACTTGCCCCTGGAGCAGTTGGAGGCCTCCCGCCTGCCTGGCTGGAACGCGCCGGACCAGGCGGTGAGCCGGGCATTTGGCGATCTCTGGCTGGCCGAGGCGCGCACCGTCGCCCTGCTGGTTCCTTCCTTCGTTACGCAGGGGCGCGAACGCAACGTCCTGCTCAATCCCGCACACGCAGACTTTGCGCGCCTGAGACCTGCCGCGCCCGAACCCGTCCTGTGGGACAACCGGCTGTTTCCACAGTGAGTTCGCCTCCGCGCTCCCGCACACCCCCGCACCTTTGCTATACTCATGAAGTTCACCTCGTGCGGAGGTGGCGAAATTGGCAGACGCACCAGCTTGAGGTGCTGGCGCCCACAAGGCATAGGGGTTCAAGTCCCCTCCTCCGCACCAAAGATTCCTCGCAAACCGGTTAACCGGGCGAGACTCGGAAAGCAGCTCACGAAAATGCAAATCCTCCTCTATTTCATCGTTGTGGTTCACGTCATCGTGTGCCTGTTCCTGGTTGGTGTTGTTCTGCTGCAGCAGGGCCGCTCGGCCGACCTCGCCGGCGCCTTTGGCGGGCAGGGTTCGCAGACCGCCTTTGGTCCCCGCGCCGCCGCCAACGTGCTCACGCGCCTCACCACCTGGTCGGCTGTGATCTTCATGATCACCTCCATCTCCCTGACCGTGCTCTACGTCCGCTCCTCGGGATCGCACTCGGTGCTTGACAACTCCAAGACAGCACCCATCTCCGCCCCAGCCAAGTCGGGCAAGTAGGCGCTCCGTTCGATTCCCCCATGAAACGATAACCGGAAAGGCAGGCCCCAGCGGCCTGCCTTTTCCGATTGATGACTCGGACTTCCCAAGACTCCCGCAATAGAATCAAACCATGATTCTCGAGACCTTCCCCGTCGGCCCGCTCCAGTGCAACTGCACCCTCCTCGGCGACGAGGAGTCTGGCGAGGCCATCGTCATCGACCCCGGCGACGAGGTGGCCCGCATCCATCGGCGCCTCACCGCCCTCGGCCTCTCCCTCAAGCAGATTCTTGTCACCCACGCCCACATCGACCACGTTGGCGGGGCCCTCAAGCTCAAGCGACTCACCGGCGCGCCCATCCTGCTCAACGAAAACGACCTGCCCCTGCTCAAGATGATGGACGAGCAGGCCGGCTGGGTGGGAACCGCAACGCCCGAGACCGCGCCGCCGGACGAGAATCTGGCCGATGGGCTGATGGTTGGCCTGCCCCGTTTTCCCGCAATGGTGCTCCACACTCCCGGCCACACGCAGGGGTCGGTCTGCCTCCACTTTGCCCCGCTCAAGCTGCTGGTGGCCGGCGACACGCTCTTCCAGCGCAGCATCGGCCGCACCGACCTGCCGGGCGGCGACTACCCCCAGATTCTGGACTCGATCCACTCCCGCCTGCTCACCTTGCCGGACGAGACGCGCGTCCTGGCCGGCCACGGCCCAGCCACCACCATTGGGGCCGAACGCAGGGGAAACCCGTTTCTCCGCGGTGAATGACACCGGGATACGATCGGCACAGGCCTATATACACCAATGAGTTATACTCACTCCTTGAAGTTTCGCTTCAACATATAGCCCGGCAGCGTCGCCGTGCAATTATCGGGTGAAGTGCCCGGTCAGCACCCCGACTCCTGTCCTGAATTCCTCTTCCTCCCCCAGCAGGCTCACCACCAGCCAACCCGACGGCGGCATGCCGAAGAAGTACCCCGGCTGCACCCACACACCGAGTTCCAGGAGCCGCAGGACCGTCTGCTCGTCCGGGCCAAGAGCCGGAATTCGCAGCACGGCGTACCAGCCCCCTTCCGTCTGTAGCCGGTTCACCATCGGCGCAGCCGCCAGTTGCCGGTCGAGTTCCACCAGGTTGGCCGCGACACGCGCCTTGATCTGCTCCTGAATCCCGCCCCTGCCCTCAATCCACGCCGGGAGCGCCCACTGCACCGGCGCATTCATCGACAGGAAGGTGTCGGCGATGACCTCCAGCCGCTCCAGCGCCGCCCCCGCCTCCGGGCCGGTGGCCACAATCCAGGCAGCCTTCATCTGGGGCAGCCCGGCAATCTTGCTGAGCCCGCTGACCACGAAAACCGGGACGCCCTCCATACCCGCCGCAAAACTCGATGCTTCTTCCCCAAACCCGTAGTCGAGAAAGACCTCGTCCACGATCAGCGAGAGGTCAAACTCCCGGCACAATCCGCCCAGCGCCTCCGCCTCCCAAGGCTTGGTGAAGTGCCCCGTAGGGTTGTTGGGATGCACCAGCATGATGGCCCGCGTCCGGGGCGTGATGGCGCGCCGAAACCCTTCAGGATCGATCTGCCAGCCTTGGTCGTAGACCAGCGGGGCGTTCTGCAGCAGCACATCGTCCAACCCGGCCAGAAAATCAAAGAGCGGGTAGCCGGGCTGCGGCGCAAGAATGGCGCATCCGGGGTCGCAGAGCAGCCGGAAGAGGAAGCTGTAGGCCTCGCTCGTGCTTGTGGTCAGCACCACCTGTTCGGGGCCCACCGCCACGCCGTGGTCCGCATAGTAGGCGCAGACTGCCCGGCGCGCCTCGGCCAGCCCGCGCGGCTGCGGGTCGTAGTCGAGCGCTCGCGCATCGCCCAGCGCCGAGAGCAGTTCGGGAGCAAAAGCAAAGCCGCAGCGGGTGGGATTCGAGGCCGTGAGGTCGGCCACCGGCAGCCCCGCCGCCACGCGCAGCCGGTGCGCCCGCGCCAGCTCGCTCTCCTCCGTGTTCCAGTCCGTTCGTTTGGAAAACCGCATCAGCCCCTCTGTCCCCTCGCCCTTTGGTGCCTCAGTCCCTATTCCCTATTCCCTGGTCCCTCGTCCCTCAATCCCCGCCTCACCCCAGAATTCCTTGCGACAATGGATGCAGCCGCCCCTCTTCACATTACACGGGCGACTCTGGAGGGAACATTGGCATTGCGCGCGGTTGTCTTTGACTATGGAATGGTGCTCACCGCTGCGCAGGACGCGGAGTCGCACGCTACCCTGATGCGCCTGACCGGGCTCCCTTTCGAGCGCTTTGAGAGCCTCTACTGGGCCGACCGCCACGCCTATGACGAAGGCAAGCTCACCGGCCTTGCCTTCTGGCAGAAATTCGTGCGCGAGGCGGGGCTCGACCTGGCGCCTGCCGCCGTGGAAGAGCTGAACCAGTGGGACGCGCGCATGTGGACCACGCAGAACCCGGTGATGCTGGCCTGGCAACTGGCTCTCAAGCAGCGCGGCTTGCTGACCGGCATCCTCTCCAACATGGGCGACAACGTGCTTGACAACATGAAGCGGGAGTTCGACTGGCTGCCCCGCTTCGACGTCCTCGTCTGGAGCTACCAGCTCCGCATGGCCAAGCCCGACCCGGCCATCTATCGGCACACCCTCGCTGAACTCGGCACAGCGCCGGAAGAGACACTCTTCATCGACGATCGCATCGTCAACGTGGAAGCCGCGCGCGCCCTCGGCATCCAGGCGCTGCTGTTCTCCACCGTGGACCAGCTCCGCGCCGACCTCGTCGCCAGCGGACTTGACGCGCAACTGCCCCTGCCCGGCTGATCGTTCTCGTCAGAGTGTGCAACCCCTGACTTACAACATGCGGCCCCTTGTTCTACACTGCTTGCGCCTCAAAATCGGCGGCATGCGCGGGTCTGTGCCTCGCCCCGCGGCAATGAACGCATGTGTGTGACGAGTGCGTCCATGCGCCTCGTCCATCCGTCAAGAGAAGGTCAGGGAGCCAAAAAAGAATGAAACTGTTCCACACCGCAAGAACCCCAGATTCCACCCGTCGGGCCGTCCTCGCATTTGCGGCCCTTGCACTCGGCGCCAGCCTCGCTCTGGCGCAGTCCGTCCCCGTTGTCACGGGCGACGCGCGCGTCGACAAGCTGCTCAGCCAGTTGACGCTTGAAGAGAAGATCACGCTTATCCACGGCGCCGGCGAAGACCCCGCTGTTTACCAGGGTCAGGCCGGCTACCTGGCCGGCATTCCCCGCCTCGGCATTCCCGGCCTGCGCTTCGCAGACGGACCTCCCGGCGTGCTGACCCGGCACCCCTCCCAGGGCGAGACCGCCACCATGGGCGTGGCCGCCACCTTCAGCCGCAAGGCAGCGGAAGACAACGGCCTCGTAATCGGCCGCGAAGACCGCGCCCTGGGCATCGATGTCTCGCTTCAGCCTTTCGTCAACATCGACCGCGATCTCGAGTTCGAGCGCGGCTTCAACACCTTTGGCGAAGACCCGTTCCTCTCCGGTGAAATGGCGGTCGGCGAGGTCAAGGGCATCCAGTCACAGCACGTGATGTCGCAGATCAAGCACTTTGTCGGCTACGACTCCGAAGGCGGCGCTACGGTCATCGACGACCAGACGCTGCACGAGGTCTACGTCGCTCCCTTCGAGGCCGCCATCCGCCGGGCTGACGTCTCCTCGATCATGTGCTCCTACAACCGCATCAACGGCACCTTTGCCTGCGGCAACCAGTCCACGCTCACCAAGATCCTGCGCGACGAGATCGGCTTCAAGGGCTTCGTCACCTCTGACTGGGGCGCGGTGCACGGCGTCAACTTCATCAACGCCGGCCTGGACATGGAGATGCCCGGCCTGATCCCCGGAATGGGCGGCATGATCCCTTCGTTCTTTGATACGATGCCCGCTCCGCCTCCGCCGCCCGCCAACGCCATGGCCGGGATGATGGAAGGCTTCTTTGGCCACCTGCCCGAGGAGCCGACCCCCGTCATGGGCAGCATGGGCGACTTTGGCGTCAAGCTCGATCTCAAAAAGTTGGGCGACGCGCTCAAGGACGGCTCCGTCAACGAAGCCGACATCACCCGCGCCGCGGGACGCGTGCTCTATGAGATCGTGCACTTCGGCTATCTGGACGGCCAGTCCAAGCACGAAGTCACCGAACAGTCCATCGAGGCCAACGCCAAGATCATTGAGAAGACCGGCGAAGAGGCCGCGGTACTGCTCAAGAACGAAGGCGGCGTGCTGCCGCTGAAAGCCGCCGACCTGGACAACGTGGTCCTCATTGGACCCACAGCCCGCCAGGTGGATTCGATCGGCATGAGCGGCGAGCGGTCGGTGGGCCTGCCCGGACGGCAGGTTGGCCCCTGGGACGCTCTCAAGAAGATCACCGGCAATGCGAAGATCCAGCTTGCGGTGGCCGACGACATGACGGGAACCACCATCCCCGCCGCCCTGCTGAGCCATGACGGCAAGCCGGGCCTGGTGCGCACCACAGGCAGCGCCACGCAGACCGACGCACAGCTCGACTTCACAGGCGACCACGCTCTGGCTCCCAACTCCACCGCCTCCTGGAAGGGCACGCTGACCGTACCCGCGGCCGGCAACTACTGGATCTATCTGCAGGCGCTCGGCACCAACGCCAACATCTCCATCGACGGCAAGCGTGTGGCCGGCACCGGCGCCTTCCAGGGCGGCGTCCACGGCGACAT
This sequence comes from uncultured Acidobacteriaceae bacterium, assembly GCA_903849645.1. Classification (GTDB taxonomy): domain Bacteria; phylum Acidobacteriota; class Terriglobia; order Terriglobales; family Acidobacteriaceae; genus Telmatobacter. The sequence continues at coordinate 96,930 of CAINJJ010000053.1, forward strand.
CCTGCAAGCCAACCACGACAACGTGGTTCCCACCACCGACGGGCTGGACGACGTCCGCCGCCCCATTGACCTGACCGCCGGTCAGCACGACATCGAGGTCAAGATCAGCCCCGACAGCTCCTCGGCGCCGGTGCAGGTGCGCCTCAACTGGTATACCCCGGAGCAGCGCAAAGCCGACCACGAGGCCGCCATTGCCGCCGCGAAGTCCGCCAAGGTTGCTGTCGTCTTTGTCTGGACCCGCCTGCACCCCGTGTTCGGCCTGCCCGGCGACCAGGACAAGCTGGTCGAGGAAGTAGCCGCCGTCAACCCCAACACCATCGTGGTGCTCAACACCAGCCAGCCCGTCGCCCTGCCCTGGGCCTCCAAGGTCAAGGCGATTCTGGAGATGTGGTGGCCCGGAGACGAGGGCGGCTGGTCGACAGCCAACCTGCTGGCCGGCAAGACCAGCCCTGCCGGACGCCTGCCCGTGACCTGGGGCAAGCGCCTGGAGGACTACGCCGCCACCGACCCCAAGCACCCGGAGCGCTCCAAGAAAGGCGTGGACGGAAAAACCACTTACACGGAAGGCGTCAACGTCGGCTATCGCTGGTTTGATCACGAAAAGATCGAGCCGCTCTTCGCCTTTGGCCACGGCCTGAGCTACACCAGGTTTGTGTACTCCGGCCTCAAAATCGCCAAGACGGCGGACGGCGGGCTCGATGTCAAGGTCAGCATCAAGAACACAGGCGCGGTGGACTCGGACGAGGTGCCACAGGTTTATCTTGGCGCACCGGCAGAGGCGCCAGCCGGGGTTCAGTTCCCGGTGCGGGCGCTGGTGGCCTTTGACCGCGTTCCGATTGCAGCCGGATGGACGGAGAATGTGACGCTCCACGTGGCTCCGCGCCAGTTGCAGTACTGGTCAACCAAGGACAGCAAGTGGGTGATCGCAAGCGGCAAGCGCACCCTCAGCGTGGGTGCATCTTCGCGCGACCTGCGGCTCAACCAGACCATCGACTAGTTGTGGATGCATGGAGCAGAGGGCGGGATGACTCCCGCCCCCAGCCCACTCCACAGCATCTGCCTTTCGGCATCCGGCGGTTCATGGATCAGTTCCAAGGAACCTCCGAATGAGGCGATATTTTGAAAAGGGACTACTTCGGCCGTGCCGATCAAGACAGCAAAATCAGCAGGCTTTACAGGCTGTGGAATCACTCCATAAATGCCATCGAAGTGTCAGGGCACGACTTCATTTGTGCCGTAAGTTCCATATAATCAATAGGAATTTAGCCCCTGGGGGCTGCTTTTCAGGCTTCCTTGTGAAGCACAGGCCTTTTCCCGCGGGTTCATTCCAATCGCTTTGCTAGGGTCATGGCAACATTCCGCCATTTTATACTCCATCTTAATGACGATTTGCAACACGCATCGAGCTTGTGATGGGCGCCAGAGACGGTAGCCTGTCTGCCTGAACGGCAGGGCGGCACTCAGAAATGGATCTCTCCGCAATCGGCAGTTCCCTGCTTGCCTTACTTTCTCGCTGCTTTCGCCCCGTGCACCAGAGCCGGCAGGCTCCCCGCCGGGAACCCCGACGAGCGCCGGACGACAAGCCGCGTCGGAATCCGCCATTCCGTCTTCGCCGCTTGCGGGTGGTCCCGCTCAATGCCGGCGCGCAGCGCCTCCACGGCCGCCGCCGCCAGGTCCTTGCACGACATCTGTACCGTGGTCAGTGGTGGCAGCATGAACTGCGCCAGGTGGATGTCGTCGAATCCAACAACCGAGATCTCCTCCGGCACCGTATGCGTCGTCCGATAGAGCGCGTGCAACGCCCCGATGGCCGTCATGTCGTTCGAGCACATCACCGCCGTTGGTAGCGGGCTCAGGGCGGCAAGCTGCTCCATCGCGGCAATGCCTCCCTCCATGCTGTGGTTCCCCTCCACCATGTGCTCCGCCGGCGCCGTCAACCCCAGTTCCGCCATCGATTTCAGAAACGCATCGCGTCGCGCCACCGCCGAGCGCAGGCGCAGCGGGCCGCTGATAAACGCAATGCTCCGGTGGCCCATCGCCGCCAGGTGCTGCACACCCTGCCGAATCCCCTCGCCGTAGTCCACCTTCAGCAGCCGGATATTGGGCAGGGCCGGTCCCGCGTCCACAAACACCAGCGGAAACTCCCGCTCCACCAGCTTCTGCACAATCTCTTCCTCAATGCCGAAGGTCATCACCGCCACGCCGTCCACGTTGCGCTGCAGCATCCTCCGGATCAAAGACTCCGTCCGCGCCGGGTCGTAGCTCGTCGACCCCACAAATACCTCGTACCCCTGCTCCACCGCCAGGTTCTCAAACTCCTGGATCAGCTCGGGAAAGAACGGGTTGGTGATCTCGGAGACAATCAACCCCAGCGTACGGCTGCGGCCTGAAACCAGCGCACGCGCCTGCGTATTCGGCAGATAGCCCACCTCGTCGATGGCTTGCCACACCCGCCGCGCCAGCTCCGGGTCAACCGTGGGAATGCGATTCACTGCTCGGGAGACCGTGGCGATGGAAACCCCCGCGCGGCTGGCCACATCGCGGATGCTTACGGCGCCTGGGCGCCGACGATTGGATGAATTGGACTTGGAGATGCTCACCGGTACGCCGATTGTACCCTTTCCGGCTGTTACCCAGAGCGATCCGCCGTACGATTCCCTGCCCTAACCTGCGTCAAGCCCATAATTTGAGACATGTGGTCAATTTTTTAGGAACTTCCCTGCCGGGTCCTGAAACAGGTCCGTCTTCCAGTTTCTGGAAAGCGTTTCCCGCTCTCGGCCCATCCTAAGGATGGCTCTGCCCTCCCCCGGCAACCTCGATTGCATGACGCAGAAGCGCCAGAATCGACGCCAGGCTCTCCGTCGCCCCGCGTTCGCTCCCCGGCAGATTCACAATCAGTGTGCTGCCCCTCAGCCCCGCCACACCGCGCGAAAGCCAGGCATACCGGTTGGCCGCCGCACCCTTGCACCGCATCGCCTCCGCCAGCCCCGGAGCCTCCCGGTCCAGCACCCGGCGCGTCGCCTCCGGCGTCCGGTCGCGAGGCCCCATGCCGGTGCCCCCCGCCGTCACCACCAGCGCCGCGCCCTTGGCGCTCAGCATCTCCAGCGTGGCCGCAATCAGCTCTTCCTCATCCGGCACCAGTCCCGTCCACAGTTCCGCATCCGGCCACTCCGCGCGCAGCAGCGTTGCCACCGCGGGTCCCGCTGTATCCACCAGCAGCCCCTGCGAACACCGGTCTGAAACGGTCAGAACAGCCAGCAGCATCTTCTTGCCCCTTGCCCGCTCACTTCGCCGCCAGCACCTTGATGGTGTGCAGCCAGGTCTCCACCGCTTGCGGCCATGCCGTCACCGGCAGTTCCGTCCGCCGCAGTCCATAGCCGTGCCCGCCCTGCGCATAGATGTGCAGCTCCGCCGGCACCTTCGCGTTCTTCAGCGCCAGAAAATACACCGTGGCGTTCTCCACGTGTACCGGGTCGTCCTCCGCCTGCACAATGAACTGCGGCGGCGTCTCCGCCGTGGGATTGATCTCCGCGTTGGCCGCGAAGTTCTTGTCCTCCAGCGCCAGGTACCCCGGATACACAATCACTGCAAAGTCCGGCCGGCAGCTCACCGCGTCCGCTGCGTCCAGCGCATCGTAGAGCCTGTGGTCATAGTGCGTGCTCAGAGCGGCCGCCAGGTGCGCCCCTGCGCTGAAGCCCAGCACTCCAATGCGCTTGGGGTCCAGATGCCACGCCGCTGCCCGCTGCCGCACCAGCCCCACAGCCCGCTGCGCGTCCTGCAGCGCCGCGGCCGACCTGGGATACGGCCCGGTCCCCGGCACGCGGTACTTGAGGATGAAGCAGTTCACCCCATGTGCGGTTAGCCAGTCGCACACCTCGGTCCCTTCCAGGTCGATGGCCAGAATCTGGTAGCCACCGCCCGGAAAAACCACCACCGTCGCCCCGCTGTTCTGCCCCTTGGCGGGATAGAACGTGAGCGTCGGCTGCGACACGTTGCCCAGCCGCACCAGCGGACGCCCCGCAATCAGGTTGTCCTTCGCAGTTGTGGTGTCGGCCTCTGGCGGCGGATTGGCCGGTGCTCCCGGCGCCGCTCCTGGCCACACCGGCAGCGTCAACTGGCTCGCCGGCGGCGGCCATCCTGTTGTCTGTGCGTCAAGGGTCATGGCAGTCGCGGCCACCGCCGCAAAGAGCAGTAAAGCGATTCTTTTCATGCGGAGTCTCCCCCCAGGGAAACGGATCGCACCGATCATTGCAGTACGAGGGCCGAGGTGGCAAGCGTACCCGTCCCGTGTGTCCTATTGAGCAGATTGCCGCCGCGCGCCGTGGAACACTTGGTCAGTTTGCGGCCCAGCCTCCCACACTTCAGGCATCCCGCCGCAGGCAATTGCCACTGGAGAAAAAATGCTCAGCCTCGTCTTGATCGTGCTCCTCGTCCTCGTCCTCATTGGCGTCCTGCCCGCATGGCCACACAGCAGAAGCTGGGGATACTTCCCAACCAGCGGAGTCGGCCTCATTCTTGTCGTCCTTGTCATCCTGCTGCTTGTCGGTAGAATTTGAGCAGGGGTCCAGATTCCATGACCGGCAAGAAGATCCAGCAAATTGGCCGTGCGGCCTCGCTCCTCGTTCTTGCCCTCGCCTTGGGCGGAAGCGCCTCTGCCTACTCCGTCCTCACCCACGAGGAGATCATTGACCTCGCCTGGACGTCCGACCTGCGCCCTCTTCTGCTCGAACGGTTTCCCGGTCTCACGCCAGAGCAGATCAAGGAAGCACACGCCTACGCCTACGGCGGCTCCGTCATCCAGGACCTCGGCTATTACCCCTTCGGCAACAAGGACTTCAGCAACCTCGTCCACTATGTCCGCAGCGGCGACTTCGTTCTCGAACTCCTCCTCGAAAGCCAGGACCCGAAGGAGTACGCCTTCGCCCTCGGCGCACTCTCTCACTACGTCTCGGACATCGACGGCCACCAGGCCGTCAACGAGGCGGTCGCAATCGCCTACCCCAAGCTGCGGGCCAGATTCGGCCCCTCGGTCCGCTATGCCCAGGACAAGGTCGCCCACCTCAAAACGGAGTTCGGTTTTGACACCCTCCAGGTCGCCCGAAATCGCTACGCTCCGGAGCAGTTTCACGACTTCATCGGCTTTGAAGTCTCCGAGTCCCTCCTTGAACGGGTCTTCCCCATCGTCTACGGCCTCGAACTCAAAGACATCCTCACCCACGAAGATCTGGCCATCGGCTCCTATCGCTTTGCCGTCAGCCGCCTCATCCCCCAGATGACCCAGGTGGCTCTGGCCATGAACAAAAAGACCTTCCTCCGCGAGACGCCCAACTTCGACCGCCGCAGATTCCTCTACCGCCTCTCCCGCTCTGACTACGAGCGCCGCTGGGGAAAGACCTACACCAAACCCGGCGTCGGCACCCGCATCCTCGCCTTCCTTCTCCGGCTCATCCCCAAGGTCGGCCCGCTCAAGGGCCTCGGCTTCAACCACCCCACCCCCCAGACCGAGGACCTCTACATCAAGAGCATCAACGCTACGGTAGACGACTACCGCGCCCGTCTAAAGGATGTCCACTCCGGCCATATCCAACTCCCTGATCGCGATCTCGACAGCGGCAACCTCACCGCCGCTGCCGAATACTCGCTGACTGACGAAGCCTATGCCGCCCTGCTGGCCAGGCTGGCCGCGCGCCAGTTCGATCGCACCACCCCTCAGTTGCGCGCCAACATCCTCGCCTTCTACGGCAGCCCCCCCTTGCCCGTCGAAACCCAGAAGGACCCTGCGCGCTGGCAGGCGCTCCAGGACAATCTCGGCCAGTTGCGCGCCATGCCTCCTTCCCGGCTTCCGCCCAGTCCCGACCTCCAGGCCCCGCAGCACTGAGCACGGCACACCGCAAATCCCGCTCATTGTCGCTCCCGCCAACTTATCCCGCTCAAAAGGAGAAGCGCCGAAGCCCCCTCACGGGACTCCGGCGCTTCTCTTTTTTTCCGACGTCTCTGCCGCGTTAAATCTCCACTCCGCAGAGGCTCACCTCGAGCCCCAGTTCGTGGAACATCGTCGCCTTGGCAGCCAGCGCGCGGTCGGCCTCTTCGGCCGTCGGCGCGTAGGCCACGTTCACGTGGTTCGACGGATGCCGCGCCATGAACTGGTTCTGGTCCACACCGTGCAGAAGCACGTGCATGATGGGCCACTGCGGCGTCACCTCCGCCCAGCGCCGCTTGGTCTCCGCCTCGGGAAGCGAGATCGCCGTCGCCCGTCCCAGGTCCACCTTCAGGCTGCCGCTCTCCACGTAGACCCGGCTCCAAACCACCTCTCCCGGCTTGCACACGCCCTTCAGCGTACCTCCGCCCAGGCGGAAGTACATGGCCGGCTGCCGCTCGCTCACCGCGCCCTTGTAACCGCCCACCAGATGCGACGGCGGCACAGCGCCCGAAATCTGGAATAGCCACACAAACTCGTTCATCGTGGCGTCCGAGTACTGCTCGCCCCAGCGCACATCGTGCAGCGTGGTCGCCGGATCAAGCCCCATCGCCGTCCACACGCGGTTGGTGATCACCGCATCCACGGCCACGCACTCATCCACCTCGTTGAAGTGCGGCAGCGGCCGTCCCGCATACAGTTCGCGGCCGTCGCGGCTATAGGCCGGCGGACGCTCCACGTTGTTCAGCAGGCCCTCCACCAGGTCTGAAGCCGGCACCAGGTCTTTCAGCCCCTGCTGATACTGAATGCCCACCGCATCGCACCCAAACTCGTCCGCGATGCGCAGCGCCGCGATATACATCCGGCACTGGTCCAGAATCTGCGCGTCTGTCAGGTCCGTGGCCTCATTGGGCCCGGTCAGGAAGGTCATCCCGCTCGCGTCCAGCCAGTCGCGCACCTTCTGCGCCTCCTCGGCCGTCACCTCGCGCATCGCCGCATACAACCCCGACTGGCTCAGCCGCTCCTTGTAGATGCCTGCCGGATTCATCAGCGCATCCTCGATAATGGCGTTGGCCATGCCCATGCAGCCCTCGTCAAAGATGGCCAGCAGCGCCTTCTTGCTGCGCAGCTCCGCCGCCAGGGCCACGCCCAGCGCCCGCTCCGCCTCGCCGGCCTTGGCCGGATCAAAGCTGTGCACGTGCGAGGTGTCGTGCTTGAAGCTCTTGTTGGCAATCCACTCCTTCAGCCCGCGCTTGAACAGAGGGTCCTGGAAGTCCTTGCTCCACAGCGTCGTGAAGGGCACGCCCGCCTTGCGCAGGCAGCCGTTCAGGTTCAGCATCCCCACCAGCCCCGGCCACTGCCCCGACCAGTTCGCCACCGTCAAAATCGGACCCCGGTGCGTCACCAGCCCGGCCAGCAGGTGGCTGCTGTACTGCCACACCGCCTCCGCCACCACAATCGGCGCATCCGGATGGATGTGCTCGAACACCTGCATCCCCATCCGCTGCGAGTGAATGAACCCGTGGTGCAGCGCCGGGTCCACGCCGTGCGCCCGCCGCAGCCGGATTCCCTCGGCCTGGAACGCCTCTGTCAGCATCTGTTCCAGCCCGGCCTGCGCCTCCCAGCACACTTCGTTGGCCGACTGGCGCAAATCGCCGTTCGCCACCAGCAACACTTCGTCCGATGCCACCGGCTTCGGCGTCACCACTTCAGGAATTGCATACGTTGCCATCGTTTCATCCTCGCTTCGTGCGGTTGATTTCCAAATTTGCTTTCACGTCCGGGCGGCCGCGGCCCTGCCTTCGGCTCCGCGCGCCACCACCTTCTTGAAACTCTCAAAACCCTCGCGCCACAACTCTGCATGGCGCGGCTCATAGCTCCGGTACTCCACCGAATCCCGCAGCGCCGCCTGCCCTTCGGCCAGGCTCTTCACGTGCCCCGTAGCCACCGCCTGCACCAGCGCGTTGCCCAGCGCCGCGGCCTCCACCGGACCTGCCACCACCTGCCTGCCGCACGCGTCCGCCGTCATCTGGCACAGGAACCGGTTCAAGCTCCCTCCGCCCACAATGCGCACCGTCTCCAGCGCCCGGCCCGTAAGCCGTTCCAGCTCTTCCACCACTGCGCGATACCCAAAGCTCAGGCTCTCAAACACGCACCGCGCCATCTGCCCAGGGCTCTCCGGCACCGCCTGCCCCGTCTGCGCGCACCACCGCTGCACTGCCGCGCGCATATCTGCCGGAGCCTGAAAGTCCGCGGCCGAGGGATCAATCAGCGACCGGAACGCCTCGCTCTCCGCCGCCGCCGCTTCCAGTTCCGCCCACTGCACCGGCCGACCCTCCGCCTCCCACATCCGCGCGCACTCCTGCAGGATCCACAGCCCCGTCATGTTCTTCATCAGGAGCGCCGCGCCCGTGGCCGACCCTTCGTTGGTGAATCCCCCCGCAAAAGCCTCGTCGCTCAGGTTCGGCTCGTCCACGGCAATGCCCATCAGGCTCCACGTCCCGCTGCTGAGGAAGACGCTCCCCTCGTCCAGCCCCGGAATCGCCGCCACCGCGCTCGCCGTGTCGTGCGATGCCACCGCGATGCACGGAAATCCCCCGCTGAACCCGCACTCCGCCTGCACCGCCGGCAGCAGCGGCCCCAGAATCGTGGCCGGCATCGCCACCTCGGGAAAGATCCCCGCCGGCAGCCGCAGCTTGGCCAGCGCCTCGGACGACCACCGCCGCCCCCGCAGGTCATACAGCTCCGTCGTGCTCGCCTCGGTATACTCCGCCCGCTTTTCCCCGCTCATCAGAAACTGGAACAGGTCCGGCATCATCAGCAGCCCGCGCGCCCGCTCCAGTTGCGGGTCGTGGTCCATCACCATCCGCGCCAGTTGAAACGCGGTATTGATCTCCATGGTCTGCACGCCGGTGAGCCGGAAAAGCTCTCGCCCCCCGATGGCTGCCTCCACCGCCGCGGCCACGCCTCGTGTCCGCCCGTCGCGATAGTGATAGGGGTTCCCGATGAGCCGGTCGCGCTCGTCCAGCAGCGCAAAGTCCACCCCCCAGGCGTCAATGCCGATGCCGGCGGGCAAATCCCCGCGCAGCCCTCTGAACTTTCGCAGCCCGCTCTCGATCTCCGCCCACAGCCGCAGCGCATCCCAGTGCAGGTCAGCCCCAAAGCGCACGCCCCCATTGGGGAACCTGTGCACCTCGTCAAGCCGGAACCGCAGTCCGTCCCAGCGGCAATCCATCAGCCGCCCGCTCGAGGCGCCCAGGTCCACGGCCAGAAAACTTGTGCTTGCGCTCATCAGGGTCTCGCCAGAACTCGCAGGATGCGGTCAGCGCGCTCGATTGGAAAGGTTTTCACGCGACCCCGCCATCCCACCCCGCTGCCCGCAACATTGTACAGCCCAACCCGCCCTGCGGGCAGCTACAACCGTCCACCGCGCAAAGCCAGACCCGAAGCCAGAATCGCCGCGCCCACCACAGCCTGCCCGTAGCTCAGCCCGCCATCGCCGGGGCTCACCTGCCGGTGCTGGAAGACCTCGAACCCTTCCCGTTCCAACCCGGTCCGCAGCAGCCGCGTCAGCCGCCGATTATGCATACATCCGCCGCTCAGCGCCACCTGACTCAGGCCCGTCGCGACCCGCGCCATCCCCGCCGCCCGCACAAACCCCTCCGCCACCCCGGCATGAAACCGCGCCGCCATCCGCGCCCTGCCCACGCCAGCCCTCAGGTCGCCGATCAACCCATCCCACAGCGTCTTCGCGCTCAACCGCACCGGCTCCCTCCGCGACCAGTCTCCACCCAGCAACTCCATCGCGTAGCCCGGCACGTCATACGGCTCATCCACCGCGAAGCCCTCCAGCTCAATCGCCGCCTGCGCCTCGTAGTCCACCACGCGGCGCCCCAGCGCCACCGCCGCGGCCGCGTCAAACAGCCTTCCCAGGCTCGACGTCAGCGGAGAGTTCAACCCCCGCTCCATCATCCGCAGCAGCACCCGCGCCTCGTTCTCCGGCGCGCCCAACAGCCCCAGCACCTCGCCCGAAAGCACGTCAAACCCCGCCGCGTGCAGTGCCCCCAGCGCCATCCGCCATGGCTCGCGCACCGCCTTGTCCCCGCCCGGCATCGGCACATACTCCAGGTGCGCATACCGCTCAAACCCGTCCAGCCGCGCCAGCAGCACCTCCCCGCCCCAGATGCTGCCGTCCGTCCCGTAGCCCGTGCCGTCCAGCGCCAGCCCGATCGCCTCGTCCAGCCCATGTTCCGCCATGCAACCCGCCACATGCGCGTGATGGTGCTGCACCGCGATCAAGCCAATTCCCCGCTCGTTTGCCCATTCCTGAGCCCAACTCGTCGACAGGTAGCCGGGATGCATGTCGTGCACCACCGTCTCCGGCTCAATCTCAAACGTCCGCATCAGGTGTTCCAGCGACTCCCTGAAAAACTCCAGCCCCGTCAGGCTCTCCAGGTCCCCCAGGTGCTGGCTCTGGTAGGCAAACCGCCCCCGCGCCAGCGCAAACACGTTCTTCAAATGCCCACCAACGGCCAGCAGCGGCGGCGCATCCTGGCACCCCGCCGTGTTCAGGCCCAGCTCCACCCCCAGCGGCACAAACCCCCTTGCCCGCCGGATCAGTTGCGGCGCTCCATCCACCATCGCCGCCACCGAGTCGTCGCAACGCTGCAATATCTCCCGGTCGTGCATCAGAAAGGCGTCCGCAATCCCGCTCAGCCTCTCCAGCGCCTCCTCGTTGTCAATCGCGATGGGCTCCTCGCTCAGGTTGGCCGAGGTCATCACCAGCGCCGTCAGCCGCCCATCGGCAAACAGCAGATGCTGCAGCGGCGAATACGGCAGGAAAACCCCCAGCCATGGAACCCCCGGCGCCACCCCCCCGGCAATCCCCCCGCCCTCCCGCCGCCGCGCCAGCACAATCGGACGCGCCGGCGTCGACAGCAGCGCCTCTTCCTCGGCGGTCAGTACGCACACCCTGCCCGCCGCCTCCAGGTCCGCCGCCATCACGGCCAGCGGCTTGCCATAACGCCGTTTGCGCTCCCGCAGCCGCATCACCGCCGCTTCATTCGTCGCATCCACACTCAGGTGAAAGCCCCCGATGCCCTTGATGGCCAACACCTGCCCCGCCGCCAGCCTCCCGATGCACTCCGCCACCGCATCCCCGCCCTCCCACGGTGCGCCGCCGGCCTCCACCATCCACACCCGCGGCCCGCACTCCCGGCAGGCGTTGGGCTGCGCATGGAACCGCCGGTTCAGCGGGTCGTCGTACTCCCTCTGGCAGGCCGGGCACATGGGAAACTTCGCCATCGAGGTCTGCGGCCGGTCATAGGGAATCCGCCGCGTAATCGTGAACCGCGGCCCGCAGTTGGTGCAGTTCAAAAATGGATACCGGTACCGCCGGTCGGCCGGGTCCAGCAGCTCCCGAAGGCAATCCGCGCAGGTCGCCGCATCCGCCGGAATCCCCGTAGCCACCCGCCCCAGCACCTCGCTGGCCACAATGCGAAACCCCGCGTCTCCCACCAGCTCCATCGCCCGCACCGCCACCGAGTCAATCCGCGCCAGCGGCGGCGGCTCGGCGCGCAGGCGCAGCAGAAACCCCTCCACCCTCGCTGCCGGTCCCTCAATCTCGATCGTCACCCCATCCGTATCGTTGCCAATCAGCCCTGCGAGACCCTCTTCCAGCGCCAGCCGGTAGACAAACGGCCGAAACCCCACCCCCTGCACAACGCCCTCGACCAGCACCTGCCGCCGGACCGCCTCGCGCCGCCGCTCCCCTGGAAAGCTCTCGCCCGTCAAAACCGCCCCCACACCGGAGACCAGCATAGCGCATGGCCAGATTCTCCCGCCCCGCGCCACACAGAGTTGGGTCGCCCCCCCACCAAATTGGCCTGCTCCGCGGCGCTCCACCCAGACAGCTGGCCGTCACCTGCGCCGCAGGCATTCAGGCAGAACGCTCCACCCAGCCCGCAGCACTCGCCCGCGCCGTAGGCGCAGCGTTTTGCTAGCCCCGCGCTTCAGCGTGGGGTCGCCAAACCAAAAAGCAACCCCGAGTCCCGGAGGGACGGCGCCCATGCTCTCAACGTTCTTGCTGAAAGAATGAAAAGCCACGTTGCCCATTCTTCAAGATGGTTTTGCTCGAAGGGTGGTTAGCCACAAACCTCCCCCCCTTCCATCGCCCCAAATGAGAATCAACTGCCGCCGGAACTCCGAGTCGCGGATTCAAACCCGGCAAACCCCGTAACTTCAATCTCCGGCCCCATCCCCGCCAAACCATCCCCGCATCGGCCCGCCGGAGATTAAGGATTGGCCAAAGAGCGAGTTGCGGGAGGGTAGGCGGTGGTTCAGGCATCACGAGGGACACAGTGCCTTCAGAGGAACAGCTTTGTATCACCTGATCGACCTTCGATTCGGAACAGCCAGAAACCGAGCAATCCTACCCACGCTGCTCCTATACTGGCTTTGTGACTGCCCCGACCAGCCAGGACGAGCCAAGACCCAGTTATTGGGCGGGCCTTCTGGGGCTGTATGCACGCTTCTACGGTTGGCTGTTGCGCCGAATGCCCAGTGAGCGCCAGCGTTTGCTGGCCGTCACCATTCTGGCCGGTGGGCTCTGCGGACTGGCCGCCGTCGCCTTCCACTTGAGCATCATGGGCCTTGAAGCCCTGTTCATAGACCGTGCAAATGCCGCCTCAGGCCATGGCTGGATTTGGTGGACCATCGTCTCACCCACCATCGGTGGCCTCGTTGCCGGGGTCGGACTCACCTATTTTGCTCCCGCCGCGGCAGGTAGCGGCATTCCACAGGTCAAGGTGGCCTATACCCTGCGGCACGGCTTGGTCACCGTCCGCGAGACAATCGGCAAGTTCGTGCTGTGCGCCGTACAAATCGGCTCTGGAGCCTCGCTCGGACTAGAAGGACCTACCGTTCAGATTTGTGCGGGCGTGAGCAGCGTGCTTGCTCGCATGGCCCGACTTGGCCCGGAAAACTCCCGCCGGATGGCTTCCGTGGGTATGGCTGCGGGCATCGCCGCCGCCTTCAATGCTCCTATTGCCGCTGTCACCTTCACGCTGGAGGAACTGATCGGCGACCTCGATCAGACCATGCTCTCCGGTGTCATTGTGGCTGCCGCTCTCGCTGCTGTGGTCGAACACTCGATCCTGGGCTCAAACCCGGTCTTTCACGTGCAGGGCAACTACACCTTCACCAAGCCCTCCTCGCTGGTCTGGTATGCGCTCCTGGGTCTGTTGGCGGCCATTGTTTCAGTCGCCTTCACCGATTCGCTGCTGGCTCTGCGTGCCTGGTTCCGGCGGCTCTCCGGCGTGCCGCGCTGGGTCCACCCGGCCATCGGCGGCGCTGCCACTGGCGGATTGGCGGTGGCTGCCCTTGCGGTCTTCCACCTCAACGGCATCGCGGGCGACCCCTACAAAACCCTCACTCTGGCGCTCACGGGCAAATTGACGGTCACCGCTATGGCCGTCTTCTGCGCCCTCAAGCTTGCATCCACAGTCAGTTCCTACTCCAGCGGAGGTTCAGGCGGCATCTTTGCGCCCTCGCTCTTCATGGGCGCCATGCTGGGCGGCGGGGTCGGCTTCCTCGACGTCACCGTCTTCCACCATTCGGCCGACTCCATCGGCGCATTTGCCGTGGTCGGGATGGGTGCCGTCTTTGCCGGGATTGTCCGCGCTCCCATGACCTCTGTGCTGATCATCTTTGAAATGACGGGCGGCTACGGATTGGTTCTCCCCTTGATGATCGCCAATATGAGCGCCTTCGCCTTGGCCAGGCACTGGAGACATACGTCGATCTACGAAGCATTGCTGGCCCAGGATGGTATCTATCTCCCCCATGGAGACGGGCCGCTTGACCCTGGCGAAAACGAGCGCCTACCCGGCATGGATATCAACGCAATCCACTGAAGATCGGCTTGGATCGTCAACTCTGTTGCAGTCCAAAATCTGGTTGTCGATTGCCGAAGGACGGGTTCTGGGAAGGAGGTCGCCAACCCGGAAACGACTCATCCCCATTCACCAACACAAAGCACTCCATCCTCAAATGCCACTCGTGAATTGCCCGACCCATTCTCCCCTCCAACCCCAGACCCTTGCCCACTGAAAATTTGCCCCCCAACTTTGCATATCGTTACTACCGTTTGGCGCTCAATCCGGCAGCGTTCGGATGGGTCGCGTCTCGATGCGGCCTGGGCAGCAGAGTGCCATGCAGGCAGCCTCGGTCTCCATGCAGGCAACAGCGGTTTTCCGCGCTGTAGGCGCAGCGCTTGTTAGCTCCACGCTTCAGCGTGGGGTCGCCGACACCAAAAAGATCCCGGAGTCCCGGAGGGACGGCGCTTTCCTCCCGCCCCCCAGGAAGGCCGGAACGACCTTCTCATCGCCGCCCACACGATGGCCACACCTTCTCTCCCCTGCCCTGTCCAATACAACACAGGCCGGCGCCCAAATCGGCATAGTCTGGAAGACAGAGGTAAACGACGATTGAAACCAACCAGCATGCAGCAGGCAGTCATCAACGCAACCATCGGAATCTCCCTGCTCGCCGGCCTGACCTCCGCTGCCATCGCGCAGCAACCCGACTCCGCCGCCGTCGTCCAGCACATTGACGCCGCGGTTCAGGCGCGCGTTGACTCCATCGCCGGCTACACCGCGACCGAACACTATGCGGTCTTCAGGAACAACGATGAAAGCCACCCCGTCGCTGAAATGACCGTCAAGGCGGTCTACCGCAAGGATGCGGGCAAGACCTACACCCCCATCGCGCAGAGCGGCTCCGAGATCATCCGCAACACCCTGCTCAGCTCCATCCTCGACCGCGAGACCCACATGAGCCAGCCCGGCGTGAGGGAAGGCGCATACGTCACCTCGGCCAATTACGAGATGGAGTGGCAGCCCAATCTGAGGGAAGACGCCGATGGCCGCAACTGCCTCGTCGTCAACATCACCCCCCGGCACACCGCCCCCTATCTCTTCAAGGGCTCCATCTGGGTCGATGCCGGAAATTACTCCATCGTGCAGTTCCACGGCACCGCTACCAAAAGCGCTTCCATTGTCACCGGACCGGCGGAGATCACGCGCCAGTACGCCCTCATCAGCGGCTTCCCCATGGCCATCCACGCCCGCGCCCTCTCCAACAGCTTCCTCTTCGGTCCCACCGTCATCAAAATCGACTACTCCGACTACCAGATCGAACTGCGCCCCACGCCTTAGACAACCGCAGCCAAACCTGACCGGTTCTGCTCTATACTTGGCTGTGTGACACCTTTGCTCGGCGACTGGAAACTCGATGCCGCCCTTGGCTCCTGCCTGCTGCTTGGGCTGCGCCACGGCTTCGACTACGATCACCTGGCCGCCATCTCTGACATCACGGCCGTGCAGCGCAACTGGCGCAGTGGCCTGCGCCTGGGCATGACCTACGCCCTGGGACACGCCTTTACCGTGGCCGCCCTCGGCATCGCCGTCCTTGAGTTGCATGTGGGCCTGCCCGAGGGGCTGGACCACTGGACCGAGCGCCTCATCGGCCTCACCCTGATCGTGCTCGGCATCGGCGTGGTGGCCGGCATCCTCCGCCGCGACGCCCACGGCCACACCCACAGCCGCATCGAGAGCCGCCTGGCCATCGCCATCAACGGCGTGCTCTGGCTGGCCTGGCAGGTCAGCCGATGTTGGAACCCCCTTGCCCCCCGGCCCCGCCGTTTTCAGTGGATGTACAACGGCAAGTCCGTTTTTGTCATCGGCATCCTCCACGGGGTGGGCGCCGAGACCCCCAGCCAGCTCGCCCTCTTCTTCCTCACCGCCAACCTTGGCGGCGCATCCCGCGGCATGATGGGCCTGGCTGCCTTCTCCATCGGACTGGTCGCCATGAACGCGCTCATGACCGCCACCATGGGCGGC
Organism: uncultured Acidobacteriaceae bacterium; assembly: GCA_903849645.1. GTDB lineage: Bacteria > Acidobacteriota > Terriglobia > Terriglobales > Acidobacteriaceae > Telmatobacter. The sequence continues at coordinate 112,746 of CAINJJ010000053.1, forward strand.
GCATTCCGCGCCACTGGCCACCATCCCCGCCTCTTCCACCTCATCGCCTGGACCGGGGCCGCCTACAGCTTCATCATCGGCGTCATCTTCCTCTTCGGCATCTCTGACCGCCTCCCCGCCCTGGGCTAGTGGTCAACCCACTCAGTCCGCGCTTGGCTCCCTGCAATAGCCTTGCCCGTGATCCGTAAGCGTCCTGTCAAGCAAAGCACCATGCTGCGGGTACCTATTCATAATGGTGACTTACGTCACATTGATTCACGAAAAATGACCCCTATTATGTATCAAGAAAGTTACTTCTGCGCACAATAAGAAGCAGACGCTGCGGTTCAGCGCAAAGAGCCCGTCTTTCTCCCAGGGTGCTTTTCGCGCTTGCCGACCCCACTTTCGGAGGCAATCAACGTGAAAATATGGCTCCTGAGGTTATCTTCCGCAGCTTTCCTCGCGGCGTCGGCTCTCATGGCTCAGTCCGGCCCCAACTCATCCAGCCTGCTGTCCTTTGATGCCCAGGCCGCGGACTCCTCCGCCGACCGCCCCTCTGACCGGACGGCACCTCCCCATTCGTTCAAGCCATTCACCCGCTATGCCATCGGAGCCGGGATCTCCCCGCTCGGCGTCAACCTCATGGTGGCCACCAACATCGGCCGTAACTTCAACCTGCGCGGCACAGGCAACCTCTTTCAATACACGGTCAACAACATCACCACCAACGGATTCAACGTCGACGCCAAGCTCAACCTCGCCTCCGCGGGCGCCTCGCTCGACATCTATCCCTTTGCCAGGCATGGACTGCGCTTCAGTCCCGGTGTTCTGTTCTATAACCAGAACTCGGCCGACACCACCTTCACCGTGAAGGGCGGCACCACGTTCACCCTCAACAGCGTCCAGTTCATCGCCTCGTCCACCAATCCCGTCACGGGCGTCGGCTCCCTGGGCCTTCACACGCAGAGTCCAGCCTTCACCGCGACCACGGGCTGGGGCAACGTCATCCCCCGCAGCGGCGGCCACTGGTCTTTCCCATTTGAAGTGGGTGTGGCCTTCATCGGCTCCCCGGCGCTGAACATTGCGCTCAACTCGGGGCAGGTCTGCAACGCCCAGGGGCAGGTGTGCATCGATGTAGCCACCGATCAGGTGCTGCAGGCAAATTTGCAGACGCAGATCGCAAAGTACAAGAACGACCTCGATCCGCTGAAGACCTACCCCATCGTCTCCTTTGGCATCGCTTACAGCTTCGGCGCGCGCTGACCCGCGCGCCGCTGCGGACCTCTGCCTTCACCCGACCACATTCTCCAGCACCCCGATCGGCTCGATCGCAATCCGGATTCTGTCGCCGCTCTGGAGCGTAAAGCTCGACGGTGGCACAATCCCGGTGCCTGTCATCAGGAAGCATCCATGCGGGAACACGTTGTCACGAAAGAGCCAGTCCACCAGCACCTGCGGATCACGCTTCAACTCAGTGAGAGCCACTGATCCAGAGAACTCGGTCTGTCCCCGGCGGAGTATCTCGATGCCGATCTCCGTCGTGCGCGGCAGCGCACCGGAGGCCACCAGAATCCCCGGCCCCAGAGCGCAACTGCCGTCGTAGACCTTGGCCTGCGGCAGGTAGAGCGGGTTCTCCCCCTCGATGTCCCTTGAGCTCATGTCGTTGCCTATGGTGTAGCCGATGATCTTGCCCGACGCACTTACCGCCAGGGTCAGTTCCGGCTCCGGCACGCTCCATGCGGCGTCTTTCCTGATCCGCACCGTGCCGCCCGTACCCACGGTCCGGCTCGCCGTCGACTTGAAAAACAGCTCCGGGCGCTCCGCCGAGTAGACCTTGTCGTAGAAAGTGCCCCCACCGGCATCTCTGGATTCCTCCATACGCGCGCCACGGCTGCGGATGTAGGTCACGCCCGCCGCCCATACCTCCTGCTGCCCAATCGGCGCCAGCAGTTCCGCCGTCTCCGGCTCATCGACCGGCTCCTGCCTCGCGATGGCCACTGCCAGGTAGCGCTCCAGGTCGTCATGGACAAACAGCTCGTCCCACGCCAGTCCCTCGGCGCGATAGTGGCGCCCCCCCTGCTCAACCAGGCATCCTGTCTGCGTACGGTAGAGTTTCACTGCCCTGCGACCTCCTGTTTCGCCCTTCATCCTACATCCCGCCACGCGCCTCTCTACAACGCGCTGACCCGCCTGCACTTACAAGATACCCACAGAAGCGCTTTGACAACCGGCACCGATTGCGCCATGCTAAAGCGAATAAAAGGCGAAATAAGGGCGACATGACCTCCGCTGCCGCACTCCGCATCCAGATCGAGCACTCCCTCCAGCATCGCTTCCCCGCGGCGCTCTCGCCCATGGCGCGCTCCACGCTCGAAACCGCCGCCACAGGCATTGCCGCGGTGGACGAACTGCTCCAGGGCGGCCTGCCGGTCGGCGCCATCAGTGAGATCACGGGCCCTGTCTCCTCCGGCCGCACCAGCCTGGCCCTGGCCTTCATCGCCCGCCGCACGGACGAAGACAACGTCTGCGCCTGGGTGGATGCCGGTGATGCCCTGGACCCCGAGTCCGCCGCGGCCTCCGGCGTTGCCCTCTCCCGGCTGCTCTGGGTCCGCTGCCGCGACACTGCCCCGCCCGCTCTCCGCAAGCCCTGGACCCGTCTCGACCAGGCGCTCCGTTCCACCGACATGCTGCTTCAGGCGGGCGGCTTCGCCTCTCTGGTGCTCGACCTGGGCGCAACCACGCCGGAGCAGGGCTGCCGCATCCCGCTTGCCACCTGGTTCCGCTTCCGCCAGGCTGCCGACCGCACCCGCTGTTCTCTTGTCGTCCTCGCGCAGGCATCCTTCGCCCAGTCGAGCGCGGCGGTCGTGCTTGACTGCTCACCGCTCCAGGCAAGGAGCAAAGGCGGCACCGTGCTGACCGGCTTTGACTACCAGGTGCAGCGCGGACGGCAGCGCTTCAACTCGGGCTCCATCAGCAGGCGCAAACCGCCGGCCTCCGTCTGGCAGGCAGCCACCGCCTGGGAAAGCGAGAAACGCGCATGACAAAGCCGCTCTACGCATGCATCCACGCCGCCGAGTTTCCCGCGCAGGCCTTGCTGCGCCTGCGCCCTGATCTTCTCGGCCAGCCGGTGGCCGTGTTGCAGGGTACCCCCCCCCTGGAAATTGTCTGCTCGCTCAACCGCCCCGCCCGGCTCAAGGGTGTAGACCTGGCCATGACCCGGCTGGAGGCCGAAGCCATCCCAGGGCTCCACCTGCTGGCGCGCTCGCTGGAGAGCGAGTCCGCCGCGCGCAGCGTTCTGCTGGAGTGCGCCGCGCATTTTTCTCCGCGCATCGAGGATGTGAGCCAGGCAAACGCCAGTTCCTGCGTCCTCGACATCGCCGGCAGCGAGCGGCTCTTCGGGCCTCCACCCATCCTGGCCGCCCGTCTCCGCGCCGCGCTTGCCGCCGTCGGGCTGCGCACGTCCATCGCACTCAGCGCCAACTTCCACGCCGCCCGCATCAAGGCCGCGGCCACCCGGGGCATTACCGTGATTGCCCCAGGGCAGGAAGCCGATTCCCTTGCCCGCCTGCCCGTCGCGCTGCTCGGCCTTGACATTGAGCAGCAGGAAACCCTGCTCCTCTGGGGCATTCGTACCCTCGGCGAACTGGCCGCCCTCCCCGAGCCGGAGTTGATTGCCCGCCTGGGGCAGCAGGCCGGCACGTGGCGCAACCTGGCCCGCGGCGCGCTCGCCCATACCTTCCAGCCCATGGAGCCCGCCTTCTGCCTGCGGGAGACCTGTGAGTTTGAAACGCCGGTCGAGCAGGCCGACTCGCTGCTCTTTACCGCCGCGCGCATGATTGATTGCCTCACCGCCCGTGCCGGAGCGCGCGCACTGGCCCTGGCCTCGCTCACCGTCCACATGGAGCTCACCGGAGGCCTGGTCTACCGCCGCGTGATGCGCCCGGCCATCCCCACCGCCGACCGCAAATTCCTGCTCAAGCTGCTGCAACTGGAGATTGCGGCGCATCCGCCGCAGGCCGCCATCCGCCGGCTCACTCTCACTGCCGATGCAGGCCAGTCGAGCAAAGTGCAACTGGGGCTGTTTGCCCCACAGACCCCCGAGCCTTCCCGGCTGGACGTCACCATTGCTCGCCTCAAGGCCATCGCCGGCCAGGACCGCGTCGGCTCACCGATTCTGGAAGATACGCATCGCTCCGGCGTCTTTCGCATGGAGAGCTTCGCCGTCGCACCATCGCAGGCCGCCTCCTCTTGCACCCCGGATGCAGCCCCTGCCCGCATGGCGCTCCGCCGCCTGCGCCCGCCGGTGGCTGTGCGCGTCGAGTTGCGCGATCTCAAACCCGTAGCCTTCCGCGACGCCGAGCGCCGCTATCGCGTAGCCGCCGCCTATGGTCCCTGGCAGGCAAGCGGCGCCTGGTGGTCTGCCGAGGGGTGGAACGTTGAAGAGTGGGACGTGCTGGCCGAATCTGCCGGCTCGACCGTCGCCTGTCTCCTCGTCCGCACCATGGAAGCGCGGGAAGACGGCCGCAGCCTCTGGCAGCTTGAAGCCTTTTATGACTGACGACGGGCTCTCTGAAAGCTATATCGAGCTCCACGCCGCCAGCGCCTTCAGCTTTCTGGCCGCGGCCTCTCAGCCCGAGGCCCTGGCCGAGCGCGCCGCCGGGTTGGAGATGCCCGCTCTCGCCCTGGCCGACCGCAACGGGCTCTACGGCGCGGCCCGCTTCCACACGGCCGCCAAACGCGTGGGCCTGCGCGCCCACATCGGCGCGGAGATCGCTGTCAGCTCCTTTGGCGCGCGTCTCACCCCACCTGGCTGGCTGCCCCACCAGCACCCCGCCGAGCCGCCGCGCATCGTTCTTCTCTGCGCCTCACAGATCGGCTATCAGAACCTCTGCCAGCTCATCACCCGCTTCAAGATGCGCGAAGCTACCAAGACCGAGGGTGCTGCTACCCTTGAGGACCTCGAAGAGTTCTCCGCCGGACTGATCTGCCTCACGGGCGGCGATGAAGGCCCGCTGGCCGCCGCGCTTGCTGGCCAGGGCCTTTCCGGAGCGCGCAAAACCGCGGAACGGCTGGCCGCCATCTACGGCCAAGGCAATCTTTACGTGGAGATCCAGCGTCACCACGAACGCGACGAGGAGGCCCGCAACCAGTCCCTGCTAGACCTTGCCGCGTCCCGGCGCCTGCCCATCGTCGCCGCCAACGGCGTACGCCACGCCACGGACAAGGACCGCGAGATTCTCGACGTCCTCACCGCCATCCGCCACCATGTGCCGCTCGACCAGGCCGGGCGCCTGCTTGCCCGCAACAACGCCCGCGGCCTTCTCCCTGCCCGGCAGATGGCAGCCCTCTTCGCCGACCTGCCGGAAGCCCTCGCCAACACGCGCCTCATCAGCGACCGTCTCAGCTTCACGCTCGACAACCTCGGCTACGAGTTTCCTCGCTATGCCGTGCCCGAGGGCGAGACCATGGACAGCTTCCTTGCCCGCCGCGTGGAAGAAGGCGTCCTCAAGCGCTACGGCTCACCCGCCAAGCGCAGCCTGCTCGCCAGGGCCCGCGCCCAGGTAGCCCACGAGCTCAAGCTCATCGCCAAGCTGGGCTTTGCGGGGTACTTCCTCATCGTCTGGGATCTCATCTGCTACTGCCGCCGACACGGCATCCTCGTGCAGGGGCGAGGCTCGGCGGCCAACTCCGCGGTCTGCTACGCCCTTGAAATCACGGCTGTCGATCCGGTCGGCATGGAACTGCTCTTTGAACGCTTTTTGAACGAAAACCGCGGCGAGTGGCCCGACATCGATCTCGACCTGCCCTCCGGAGAGCATCGCGAGCAGGTCATCCAGCATGTCTATGAGCGCTACGGCCAGCTTGGCGCCGCCATGACCGCCAACGTCATCACCTACCGCGGCCGCTCCGCCGCCCGCGAGACCGGCAAGGCTCTCGGCTTTGACGAAGACCAACTGGCGCGCATCTCCTCGCTCGTAGGTCACTGGGAGTGGCGCGGCCCCGCCGACACCATGGCCAACAACTTCCAGCAGGCGGGTTTCGACCTGCGCCATCCACGCATCGCCAGGTATCTGGACCTCTGCCAGCGCATGAAGGACCTGCCCCGCCACCTCGGCCAGCACTCCGGCGGCATGGTCATCTGCGCCGGCATGTTGAACCGCGTCGTGCCCCTGGAGCGCGCCTCCATGCCCGGCCGCTCCGTCATCCAGTGGGACAAGGAAGACTGCGCCGACATGGGCCTCATCAAGGTGGACCTGCTTGGCCTGGGTATGATGGCCGTCCTCAAGGACTCGCTGGAGCTGATCCCCCGCCACTACAGGAAGGAGATCGACCTCGCCGCGCTGCCCGAGGACCCGCTCGTCTACCAGACCCTCTGCAAGGCAGACACGGTGGGCATGTTCCAGGTGGAGAGCCGCGCCCAAATGGCCTCCATCCCCCACAATGCGCCCACACGCTTCTACGATCTGGTGGTGCAGGTGGCCATCATCCGCCCCGGCCCCATCGTGGGCAAAATGATGCACCCTTATATGCGCCGCCGCCAGGGCAAGGAGGAGGTTACCTACCCTCACCCCTCGCTCGAACCCGTGCTCAAGCGCACCCTGGGCGTGCCGCTGTTCCAGGAGCAGCTGCTGCGCATGGCCATGACCGTGGCCAGCTTCACGGGCGCGGAGGCGGAGGAGCTGCGCCGTGCCGTCGGCATGCGCCGCTCCATGCAGCGCATGAAGGACCTGGAAGGCCGCCTGCGCGATGGCATGACGCGCAACGGCATCGGCCCCGAGGCTCAGGACAACATTGTGCAGGGCATCAGCTCCTTTGCCATGTACGGTTTCCCTGAGTCGCATGCCGCCAGCTTCGCCCTCATCGCCTATGCTTCGGCCTATCTCAAGGTGCATTATCTGGCGGCATTCACCTGCGGCCTGCTCAACAACCAGCCCATGGGTTTTTACTCCCCCGCCGTGCTCATCAAGGACGCCCAGCGCCACGGCCTGCGCGTCCGCCCCATCGATGTGCAGCGCTCCCAGTACCTCTGCATTCTCGAACCCACTGGAATAAATCTTTGGGAACAGCAGGAAGTGTCAGTGCACGACTTCAGTCGTGCCGGAAAGCAAACTGAAATGCCCGGGGCTTTAGCCCCTGAGGGAAGCCCTTCAGGCCTCTCCCTGCGCATCGGCCTCAATTACGCCAAGGGCCTGCGGCAGTCCTCCGCCGAAGCCCTCATCGCTGCCCGCGATGCCAACGGCCCCTTCGCCTCAGTGGACGAGCTTGCCGCCCGCGTTCCGGAACTCAACCGCAGGGAGTTGGTGGCTCTCGCCTCCATCGGCGCGCTCAATACACTGGGCCAGGTGGACCACCGGCGCGACGCTCTATGGCAGGTCGAGCAGGCCGGACGGCCTTCCGGCCCGCTGCTGCGCGATGCGGCCCCCGCGCGAACCGCGGCCACGCCACTGCGGCAAATGGAGACCTCCGAACGGCTGGCCGCCGACTACGCAGGGACCGGCGTCACCACCGGCCCGCATCCCATGGCCTTTGAAAGGGCGCGGCTCCGCGACGAGGGCTTTCTATCCGCATTGGAACTCGAAAACGGCCCCGCCCAGCGTCGCGTCCGCATTGCCGGACGCATCATCAGCCGCCAGCGGCCAGGCACCGCCAAGGGCTTCGTCTTTCTCTCTCTGGAAGACGAGACCGGCATCGCCAACATCATCCTCACTCCCGATGTCTTCGAAGCCAATCGGATTGTGGCGACACGCAGCCGATACCTGCAGGTCGAGGGCAAGGTGCAAAACCAGGAGGGCGTCATCCACGTCAAAGCCGAGCGTATCCAGCCATTCAGCGCAATGGTCTGAAGCTCATCCGGCCATTAAACCGCCGGATAGAAGCTCTGGATCCACCCCTGCAACAGCGCCGGGAAGCAGCCCAGCACCAGCACCGCCGCCGCAATCAGCAGCAGCACCGCCAGGGTCACCGGATGCGCCTTGATGGGGGAGTCATCGATCGCGGGCATCACGTAGGCGCGCTTCAGCACCTGCAGATAGTAGTAGAGCGACACCGCGCTCAGGGCAACCGCCAGGGCGACCAGCGCGAACGGGACCACTCCGGCAGAGGTGCCAAGTACAGCGGCAAACAGATTGAACTTGGCCCAGAAGCCCACCAGCGGCGGAATCCCAGCCAGTGAAAGGAACAGCACCAGCAGCACGCCGGCGAGCAGCGGGCTGCGCTTGTGGAGGCCGAGGAAGGAGTCGAACTTGTCTGACCCCGTGGCCCGCTCCACCACCGCCACAGCGCCAAAGGCTCCCACCGTGGTTAGTCCATAGGTCAGCACGTAATAGAGCACGGCATTGGTCAGGCGCTGGCCCGGAGCCACCGTGCCTGCTTGAAAGGCCAGGGCCGTTCCCTGCCCCGCGTAGGCTTGCTGCGTGGCAATGCCCAGCAGGATGTAGCCGGCATGAGCAATGGCCGAGTAGGCCAGCAACCGCCGCACGCTGACCTGCGCCAGCGCCGCCAGGTTGCCCACCACCATGGACGCCGCCGCTACCACCAGCAGGATCATCGCCAGTTGCGGCCAGGTGCGATAGTAGTCGCCAAGGTAGGACTCAACCGAGGTCCGCGACCCGTTCAGACCGCCGCCGGGCGCCAGCCAGTTCAGGCTCAGGGTCAGCAGCAGCGCAAAGCTGGCCACCTTTGAAACCGATGCGATGAACGCCGCTGAAGGAGCCGGCGCGCCTTCATAGGTATCCGGCGCCCAAAGGTGAAAGGGCACCGCGGCCACCTTGAAGCCCAACCCGGCCACCACCAGAATCCACGCCACATAAAACAGCGGGCTTGAGCCGGAGGCAGCAATCGCGGTCTGAATCCCCACCAGGCTGGTCGTCCCGCTCAGCCCATAAAAATAGCTGAAGCCGAAGAGAAGGAACGCCGCCGACATGCCGCCAAAGAGGTAATACTTGAAGGCCGCCTCGGCGCTCTTGCCGGAGCTTTTGGCGAAGGCTGTAAGGATGTAGAGGCCCAGGCTCAGCAATTCAAGGCCGACAAAGATCACCAGAAGGTCCTGCGCCGCGGCCACCAGCAGGCCGCCCGCGGCAGCCATCAGCAGCACCGCCACGTACTCGCCTACATGCCGCGTAAAGGTCGAGCCAATCAGCAGCAACAGGGTGAGCGCGGTCAGCGCCAGGATTCCAATCTGCGCCACAGCCATGTATGTACCGGTGCCCAGCAGCGTGAACTCGCCCGTGCTGCCGAAGCTCAGCCCGGCGAATCCCTGAAACTGCATCGCCCACAACGCCGCGACGCATCCGGCAACGCCCAGCAGCGAGGCCACGGCCACGCGCACATGGAGCGCGGACTTCCGCAGCAGGCCAAGGTCAACCACCAGCACCACCAGCGCCGCCAACTCCAGCGCCGTCTCCGGCATCGTCACGCGGAACAGATCTGCGTAGTTCATCTAGACCCCTCGTGAATCATCAGGTGATTCATTTGCAAGGATCCATACGATCCACAAGTGGGGCAGAAGCAGCGGGTTTGACGCACATTTGATCCGTCAGTTCTGAAAAGTGGGTGGGTCGGCACGTACATTTCCATCGCTAGCTTGACCTCAACCGGGCGGTCAAATCCTTCACGATTGATTCAGGGCTGTGCATGGATCAGTGTGCCTCTTGGACCTTGTCTGGCCGGTTACTCAGCAGGATACCAGATTCACCGGTCTCGCAAGCAGCAGGAAAAACAGGGCCAGAGGGACATCACGGAGGCCTTTTTCCATGGCCGATCAACTTGTTCTCCCGGCAGCCTTTTCCGCTTTTGGTGCACCGGGTTTCGCCTCATGAATCGCCTCTCTGGCCCTGTGAGCTGTTGTATCCCCAAACCTTGCGCAACCCTGCCTTCCGGTGCGCCGGGAAGCATGCATGTATCCGCCGCGCCGACCGAGGTTGCCGTCACAGGGGCACCACCGTCTCGTTGTTCTCCACGCCGAAAAGAGATGGTCCCGGTGATACCCTGAGAGTTGTCTTGCGCGAGTTTCTGGTCTGCAAGTTCCTTAGCCGCTTCGATCTCGCGCAACTTTACCTGCACGGGGTTACAGCGGTCATGTTCGGCCTGGGCAACATTGTCGGCCTCTTCCCAAGAGCCCGTTTTGGCTGATTGGCAGCGTACCTTGCCGCGCTCATCCTTGTGGAGGCCCCAACGGCAGTTGCACTGTTTCCGCTGTGGGTCGGTTCTGGGGCAGGTGGCACGGTGTCGCGCCAAACATTTTTGACGGTGCAGGACTCTGTTCTCGGTCTGTTTCTCCCTGCCGGGAATAATCGTCCATCGCAAGTCTTCTGCAAGCTATTGACTTCATTGAAAGAGTACAGATGCCCCCTATTCTCAATTTGCAATCCGTAACCAAGCAGTTCGGCGCGCAGCCGCTGTTTCGGGATATTTCCATGACCGTCGATGACGGCGACCGCATCGGCCTGATTGGGCCAAACGGCGCCGGCAAGTCCACCCTGCTGGCCATCCTGGCCGGACAGGTGGAACCCGACTCAGGCGAAGTTGCGGTGCGCAAGCGCGCCCGCGCCGCCTATGTGCCGCAGGACTCCCGCTTTGGCGCCGGCCTCTCCATCCGCCAGGTTCTGGAACGGGCCCTGGCCAACGCCCATGTGAGCGAGACCGAGCGCGAGGGCCGGCTTCGCGAACTCTCCGGCCGGGCAGGCTTTGCCGACCTCAACGCCGAAGCCGCGGCTCTCTCCGGCGGATGGCGCAAGCGGCTTGCCATTACAGAGGCCCTGGTAAGCGAGCCGGAGGTGCTGCTGCTGGATGAGCCCACCAATCACCTGGATCTGGCCGGCATCGAGTGGCTGGAGGAGTTGCTCACCAGTTCCTCGTTCGCCGCCGTCACCGTAAGCCACGACCGCTACTTTCTTGAATCCACGTCCAGCCAGATCATCGAGCTCAATCGCGTCTTTGCCGACGGGTTGCTGCGGGTCAAAGGCAATTTCAGCCGGTTTCTGGAAGAGAAGCAGGCTTATCTGGAGTCGCAAAGCCGTCAGCAGGAGAGCTTGCGCAACCAGGTGCGCACGGAGATTGAATGGCTGCGGCGCGGCCCCAAGGCCCGCACCACCAAGTCCAAGGCGCGCATCGACACGGCGAACGCCATGATCGGCCAGTTGGCAGCCATGGACTCCCGGACAACGGTGAATACGGCGGGCATCGACTTCGAGGCCAGCCAGCGCAAGACCAAGCGCCTGGTAGAGTTCAACGACGTAGCCTGCGACGTTCCTTCCTCGATGGACAGCCCGGTGCCGGACCGGCGCCTGTTCACCGGCCTCAACTTTGTGCTGACTGCAGGCATGAAGGTAGGCCTCGTGGGCCCCAACGGCAGCGGCAAGACCACCCTCCTCCGCCTGTTGCGGGGCGAGATCGAGCCGGTCGAAGGCTCCATCCGGCGCGCCGAGGCACTGCGCCTGGTCTACTTCAGCCAGATGCGTGAGCTGGACGACTCTCTCACCCTGCGCCGTGCGCTGGCTCCGGAGGGCGACGGCATCATCTACCAGGGCCGCACCGTCCACGTGGCCAGTTGGGCGGCGCGCTTCCTTTTCACGGGCGAACAGCTCAACCAGCCTGTGCGCAATCTCTCCGGCGGCGAACGCGCCCGTGTGCTGATCGCCAAGCTCATGCTGGAGCCGGCGGACGTGCTGCTGCTGGACGAGCCCACCAACGATCTCGACATTCCGACCCTGGAGATTCTCGAGGAAAACCTGCTCGACTTCCCTGGCGCTCTGGTGCTGGTGACGCACGACCGCTACCTGCTCAACCGCGTCGCCTCGACTGTCCTGGGCCTCGACGGCCAGGGCAACACCGGCCGCTTTGCCGACTACGGACAGTGGGAAGACTGGCTGGAGGAGCAGGACAAGGCCGGCCCGGAGCGCGGCAAGGGGGCTCGGCGCGCTGACGGCTCCAGCACAGCCCAGCAGACCGGCGCCGCCGCGGCGCCGGAATCCGGCGGCAAGAAGAAGCTCTCCTACCTCGAAGCGCGGGAGTTTGCCGCCATTGAGGCTCTTGTCGAGAAGTCGGATGCCCGGCTGGCCGCGGCCCGCGACCGCGTCGATGAGCCATCCATCGCCTCCAACGCCGCGGCGCTTCAGGAGGCCCTGCTCGAACTCGATGCCGCGCAGCACCAGAACGACGCCCTCTACGCGCGCTGGGCCGAGTTGACCGAGAAGTCAAATTAATCCGCCTCAACGCATGATAGAAAAGGATTTGCACAGGTAATCGGAAAGCGCCCATGGAGAACTCGGTCAAGGTCCTGATCGTCGAAGACGAGCCGCACGCCCTCACCGGGCTGGCAGAGCTGATCTCCTCATGGGGATACCGCACGGAGACCGCCCGTGACGGCATTGAGGGCCTGGACAAGGTAATGGCCTGGGAGCCGGCCATCGTGGTGACCGACCTGAGAATGCCCCGTCTGGACGGCATCGGCCTGCTCACCCGACTGACTGAAGCGGGCCCCGGCGTGAGCGGCAACATCTCCGTCGTGGTGCTGACCGCGCAGGGCTCCATTCAACTTGCCGTCGAGGCCATGCAACTGGGCGCTTATGACTTTTTGCAGAAGCCGGTGGACGCCACCCGGCTGCGCACCATCCTGGCGAATGCAACGCGGCAGCGCGAGACGGGCATTGAGCTGGAAGTGGCCCGCCGACGCCTGCGGGAGACCGGCGTGCTCGGCTCCATGGTGGGCGTCTCCAAGCCCATGCGCCAGATCTTCGGCCTCATCGAACAGATTGCCCCCTCGAATGTCTCCGTGCTCATCACCGGCGAGAGCGGCACCGGCAAGGAGATGGTGGCGCGCACACTGCACGACCTGAGCCCCCGCAAGACGCATCCCTTTGTCGCGGTCAACTGCGCCGCGATTCCCGAAACGCTGATCGAGAGCGAGCTGTTCGGGCATGAAAAAGGCTCCTTTACCGGCGCGGTGGAGCGGCGTGCCGGCTGCTTTGAGCTGGCCTCGGGCGGCACTCTCTTGCTAGATGAACTGGGCGAGATGCCGATTGGCACGCAGGCCAAACTGCTGCGCGTTCTCGAAGAGCGCAAGTTCCGCCGCATTGGCGCGCGCACGGAGCAGGACGCGGATGTAAGGGTGCTGGCCGCGACCAATCGCGACCCCGAAGACGCCGTTGCCAGGGGCCACCTGCGATCCGACCTGTTTTACCGGCTCAACGTATTCAACATCCAATTGCCGCCGCTGCGCGAGCACCTGGAGGATGTACCGGCCATGGCCGAAGCCATGCTGGACGAGATGAACCGCAAGCACGGCCGCCGTGTCTCCGGCGTGGCATCATCGATGCTGGACCGCCTGATGGCCCACGACTGGCCCGGAAACGCCCGCGAGTTGCGCAACACCATCGAGCGGGCGGTGATCCTGTGTCCCGATGGCGCCCCGCTTGATGCCGGCCATCTGCAGGCTGGTTTCAGCAAGAGCCAGGCGCAGGCCACCTATGCAGGCGACGAAGGCATTGTGCCCGTGCGCGTGGGCACCACCGTTGACCAGGCGGAGCGAATGCTTATCCTGCGTACTCTCGAGTCCACCGGGCAGAACAAGACCCGCGCCGCCGAGATTCTGGACATCAGCCTCAAAACGCTGCACAACAAGCTCAAGGAGTATAGCCAGGCGCGCAACGACCGCACCGCCTGATCCAAGTCTTTTTGTCTCGCGGCCCGGCATGGCCGCCATCGGGGTTGCTTTTTTCGTAAGATGAAAGCACCCTTGCAACAGCACCCCATTTTTTGCGCTGCGACTTTTTGCAATTGCTTTGACCCATGCGCCTCAAGACCAAACTCGTGCTGGCCATCACCGCCCTGGTGTTCTTTATCGCCGGGACGCTTTCGCTGGTCTACGTGAGCCAGTTGCTGGAGTCGGCCGTTCACCAGTCCTACGACACCAACCGGCTGGTGGCCAACCAGGTGCGCTTTGCCCTGCAGCGGGCGCTTGAGACCGGGCTGCGCGACCGACAGGTGGACCCCTACAATCCTGCAGAACTTCGCGCCCTGGCTGCCGAGGCCGTGCGCGACAACTCAGCCCTGCAGGCGGTGGTGGAGTCGGTCAACCGCTACTCGCTCACTGTTTACGACATCAACATTGGCGACAGCCAGAGCAATACCCTGCTCAGCACCAACCCCGAGAACGAAGACAAGCCCATTCCGGCACGCCCGGACTATAACCAACTGCTCGACGCCAACCCCTTCCGCCTGATCAAGGAGGTTCTGGGGCCGCCCAGGGTCTTTGATGTTGTGGTCCCGCTGGAGCGGAATGGCGAGCCTTTCGCTTCGGTCCACGTGGGGGTGCGCACCACCCTGCTGCGCGCCGTCTATGCGCCCTGGCTCACCGGCGCCCTCACCCTGATGGGAATCGCCCTGGCCGCCACCCTGATTGTGGCCTTCCTGCTGGGCAACTTTGCCCTCCGTCCCCTGGAACAGATCAGCAAGCAGCTCGACCGCCTGACGGCGGCAAACGAAGCGGCACAGGACGAGGACAGACGCCCTGGACAGGACACCGCGGCGCTGGTTTCCACCAAGATTGAACGCATCGGCCAGCGCATGAGGAATGTGGAAGAGGTCTTTTCCGCACTCAAGGAGAATCTCGACCAGATTCTTGGCAACCTGCAGGACGGCATCCTGCTTTTCACCGGGGACGGCCGTGCAGTGCTTGTTTCCGAGTCCGCCCGGCGCTATCTGGCCATGGATCGCGACGTCCTTCTGGGCCGCCATGTGCGCGAGATCTTTGACCGCTCCACCATCCTTGGCCAGACCCTGCGCGACGCCTTCGATGCGGGCATCTCCCTGGTGCAGGAAGAGATCCGCACAGAAAACGGCCGCCGCATCCAGGCCTCGCTCGACTTCATCCACGACGACCATGCCAACCAGGGTCTGGGCGCTCTCGTCACCCTGCATGACCTGGAATCCGTGGAGAAGATCGAGTCGGAGCTGGAACTCTCCCGCCGCATGGCCGCCATCGGGCGTCTCACCTCGGGCGTCGGCCACGAGGTCAAGAACCCCATCAACGCCATCGTCGTCCACCTTGAGCTGCTCAAGACCAAGCTGGGCGACGCCAATGCCCCCGGCACGCGCCACCTGGAAGTGATTGACGCGGAGATTCATCGACTGGACCGCGTTGTGCAAACTCTGGTCGATTTTTCCAGGCCCGTCGAGCTGCAGTTGCGGGAGCAGGACCTGCGGCCCGTGATCGCCGATGTGCTGGCCCTTGCCGCCGAAGAGCTCTCCACCCACAACGTGACGCTGGTCAGCCACATGCCCCCCGATCCGCTCATCGCCAACGTGGATGCCGACCTGCTCAAGCAGGCCACGCTCAACGTGATACAAAACGGCGCGCAGGCCATGCAGGAGGGCGGCCTGCTGGAGCTTGTCCTGGAAGAAGAGCGCAGGCCCGGCACGCCTGGCGACCGCCTCCGCTCCCAGACGCCGCGCACCGCCCTTCTCCGCATCGCCGACCAGGGGCCGGGAATTCCAGAAGACATCCGCGACAAGATCTTCGATCTCTACTTCACCACCAAGGCCGGCGGCAGCGGCATTGGCCTGGCAATGACATATCGAATTCTCCAGTTGCACCACGGGAGCATCGAAGTACAATCAGAGTCAGGCCGAGGCACGGAGTTCCAACTGCGAATTCCTCTTGCTGCCACGGAATGGGGACGCCGGCAGCTTCCGCCGGTAGGTACTGAATCAGAGAAAGGGCTTGCGGGATGAGGTTTCCTGCCAAGGGCGCTGTGTTGCTGCTGCCGTTGCTGCTGACGGCGTGTTTCCACAGGACTGTTCAAAGCAAGGTTCAACCCCTGGCGCCGCCCATCGAAGATGCGCCCATGCCCAAACCCGTTCCCTCGCCCACCACGCTGCCTCCAACGGTCGTGACCGTTCCTCATCAGAACCCACCCGTCAAAGCCACCACCGAGCCGCAGCCCGTTCCGGAAGAAAAGCCCAAGCCGCCTGTGCGGCACAAGAAGCCCACTGCGGCGCCTCCCGTGGTCGCTACCGCCACCCTGCCGCCGCCCGCGCCAGCCGCGGCGGTGCAAACGACTGCGCCTGCCACGGCTCCGCCCGCCTACACCAGCGCGGGAGTCAGTGCCATTGGACAGCTCACCTCAGGCGACTCCTCGGACTCGCGGCGCCAGGCGCTGGACGCCATCGGCGCGGTCGAGCGCGGCCTCAGCAACATCAGCCGCAAGCTCAACGACCAGGAAGAAAAGACCTCTGCCCACATCCGGGAGTTTCTGAAGCAAGCGAAAGCCGCCCTCTCCTCGGGCGACCCCGAAGGCGCGCAGACCCTCGCCGCCAAGGCCAAGGTGCTGCTGGGCGAACTCAGCCAGTAGGTTTTCGGAAAGCTCTACCGCTCGCCCCAGCTCAGCTTGTTGCGCAGAGCCTCAAAGAAGCCGCCCTCACTCATCCGCACCAGGCTCACGGTGTTGTCTGACCGCCTGCAACGGACCTCATCGCCCAAAAACAGCGCGACGGCTTTCTGACCGTCGACGGTGAGTTGCGCCTGGTTGGGAATGCCCTCCACGCGGACGGTCAGCGCAGCATCTCCTCGCACGACAATGGGCCTCAGCGTAAGCAGATGCGGGCAGACTGGCGTGACCACCATGGCATCCACGTCCGGCGTCAGAATGGGCCCGTTGGCGGCCAGCGTGTAGGCCGTTGACCCCGTGGGCGTGGAGACAATCACTCCGTCGGCCCGGAAGCGCGCCACCTTGCGACCGTCCAGCTCAACCGCAAAGTCGCCCATGCGGGCGATATCGCCCTTGGAGACCACCACTTCGTTCAGGGCCTCGTGGCTTGATATCAGCTCGCCGCCGCGCCAGATCTCGGCGTGCAGCATGGCGCGGACATCCAGCCCATGGCAGCCGACGCACCAGGCCTCCAGCGTGGAGTAAAGATCGGCCAGCCGGACCTCGGTCAAGAAACCCAGAAAACCCAGATTGACGCTGAGAATCGGCGTTCCCGTCGCGGCAAATATCCGCGCCACCGAAAGCAGAGTGCCGTCCCCGCCCAGCACAATTACCAGCCCCGGAGCCATGGCAGGCATCTCGGTGCTTTCCACCACGGGAGCGTCCGCGGTGTACTGGCCGCCCTCGCGGTCCACCAGCGGTTCATAGTCACGCAGGCGCAGCCAGGCGATCAGTTCCGGCAGCAACCGGGCCAGTTCTTCCTTGTTCGGCTTGCAAACGATCGCGACGCGCATCATGCGGTCCCAGTGTATCGGATGAGGCTGTCCCCGAAGGCAAGCAGAGGCGAAACCGCGCCCTTCATGCGGCCGGCCGCCGGGCATAGAGCAAAAACTCGTGGTTCCCTTCGGCGCCGGTAATGGGCGAATCGATGGTCTCCACGACCTCCCAGTCCAGAGACCGAACGCAATCCGCCACCCGGTCGATGGCGAGTTGGTGCGCTTCGGGATCCCGCACGATGCCGCCCTTGCCGATATTCTCTCGCCCGGCCTCAAACTGCGGCTTCACCAGGATGACAGCCTCGCACAGCGCCGGGGCGGCCGCAAACACCGGCCCCAGCAGCAGCGTGGCGGAGATGAACGAGACGTCCATCACCAGCAGCGAAATCTCCGTTCCCAGCGCGCCCGGCCCCAGCAAACGCGCATTGGTCCGCTCCATCAGCCGCACCCGCTCGTCATTGCGCAGCTTCATGGCGATCTGGCCAAAGCCGGTATCGACCGCGGTCACCTGCGCGGCCCCGTTTTGCAGCAGGCAGTCGGTAAATCCGCCGGTCGAGGTGCCCACATCCACGCAGAGCCGCCCTTCGACCGCAATCTTCCAGTGCGCCAGCGCCCCGGCCAGCTTGAAGCCGCCCCGGCTCACATAGGGCTGCTCCTCGCCCAGGAGGCGCACCGGCGCGTCAGACGGGACGGTCATCCCCGGCTTGTTGATCTTCTGTTCTTTGACGAGGACGCGCCCGGCAAGAATGAGAGCGCGCGCCCGCTCGCGGCTCGGCACGAGTCCCCGCTCCGCCAGCAGCACATCCACGCGCACCTTGGGCACGGCCGCCATTGAGTCTCCGCACCCATTCTCTCAAACGGGGTCGTGCAGCGCTGCTTCTGCTATTCGCCCTGTGCGCCGCGGTGCGGCCTAGCCCCGGCAGGCGCTTTGACCTTGGGCACTCCGTGCTGATGGCAGTCCTCGCACTTGACCCAGTGGATGTCGTGCTTGCTTTGGGCGCTGGCAAAGCTGGTGTCCATCTTTTCCACGTCCAGCCCGCAGTTGGACATCTGGGGATGGCAGGTCTTGCACGAAGCTGCCGCGCTCTCGTTGTGCCCGAAGTGGCAGGAGAGGCAGCTCAACCCCTCATGCACCCCCATCGGCGTGCGGTCGTCTCCGGAGCCCACCGGCGGCCCCCAGTCGCTGCGCGCCGCCTCGGTGCCGGTCTCCGGGACCCTCGACGCGTGGCACTGGTAGCAGAGCCGCTGCCGCGGGTCCTGGTTCATCCTGATCGGCCGAGCTCCATCGTGCAGCGAGGGAATGGGCAGCGTGGCGGCGGCAAAATGCACCCGTTCGCGGCGGTCAAAGAAGGCCAGCGAATCATCGACTGCCCCGCCCACCACCGAAGCCCGAGAAGCCGGCTTCGACTCCGGGACTCCCTGCCGGTGGACCTGGTGGCAGGCCTGGCATGGCATTGTGGGCTCGTCGCCCAGCCCCGGCCGCATCACCTTCCAGGGTCCCTTCGTGTCCAGCGGCGCCACAAGCTCGCGCACCGGGCCGCCAAAGTGCATTCCATGGCAGCGCAGGCAGTCGTCCATCAGCCGCCGCTTGCTGTTGTGGATTGAATCGGTAAAGATCTGGCTGTACGTCGCGGAGTGCGGGCCTGAGTGCCAGCCCGCATACTCCTTCTGGTGGCACTTTTTGCAGTTGGCCGTCATGGCCAGCACGTCCACGTCGCGCAGACGGATAGTCTCCGGCAGTTTGCCGCCCAGATGGACCCGGATATGCCGCAGCTTGGTCCCGAGGCTGGCTTCATGGCAGTCCATGCAGCCCGCGTTGCGGTGCGCGGAGCCGTGAACCGCGCCCACCAGGGCCGCCATCTCATGGCAGCTTGCGCACCCCTGGCCGTGCTGCGTGGTGTAGTAGTACGAGGCTCCGTAGACCCCGCCCACTGCCGCCAGCCCGGCAAACGCCACCGCCATCGCCCCAATCTTGAGCCAGACCCTCATGAGCGGTACCCCGTGCCCTTCCAGTTCCGCACCAGCTCCGCCGAGGCGTAGTAGGCCAGGGCCATTATGGTGAGCGCGGGGTTGAATCCTCCATTGGTCACGTGCACGCTGGAGTCGATCACGAAGGCGTTGTCCACATCGTGAATCTGGCAGAAGCGGTTGACCACCGATCCCTTGGGGTCGTTGCCCATGCGGCAGGTTCCCGCCTGGTGCTGCCCGGCGGAGACCGTCTCCGGCTTGCCGGCCATGCGCGTGGTGCTGACGGCGCCCGTCTCCTTGAGCCAGGCCTCGGCCCGCTCGGCCTGCACCGCGCCAATCTCGAAGGTGTGCGGATGAACGTTGCCGGAAAAGCGCACCACGGGCAGTCCCCACTTGTCGCGCACGTCCGGGTCCAGCGTCACTCTTCCCTCGGCGGTGGGAATCTGCTGCGTCGGTCCCATGATGACCACCGTCCGCTTGTGCCAGGCCCGCATGGCTTTCTTGTGGCCGACGCCCCAGCGCGGCGTGGCTGCAGGCAGCCGGTCCACCATGTGAATGGGCAGGCGGATGAACTCGTTGGCCAGCATTCCGCCTCCGCAAAGCCCCGGCGTGCCGTGGTTGTAGTCGGTCACGGCGATGGTGGCCCCAGGGCCGATGTCGTCGTAGGTATCCTGCTCAAAAAAGCCCACCGCGCCGGTGTAGTGGTGCCCCTGAAGGTGCCGCCCCACCTGGTCGTAGCGGTTGCCGAGCCCATTGGGAAAAAGCCGGCTCTTCGAGTTCAGCAGCAGCCGCGCGCTCTCCGTCGCGCATCCGGAGACCACCACAAGGTCGGAAAGCTGCTCCTGCAGGTGGCCCCGCTCGTCAAAGTAGGCCACGCCCCGCGCCCGTCCCCGGTCGTCGGTCAGAATCTCCTTGACCATGCATTCGGTGCGCAGTTCGCAGTTGCCGGTATTAAGTGCCACGGGAATCACGGTGTTCTGGGAACCGTTCTTGGCGTCCACCTCGCAGGCAAACCCGCAGCACCAGCGGCATCTCATGCATGGGCCGCGGCCGTTATAGGGAATGCTGTTGCGCGCCATCGGGATGTGAAACGGATGCAGCCCGAGCCTTCTGGCCGCAGGCTCCAGCAGCGCAAACTCGCGGCCCGGCGGCAGCGGAGGCATGGGCAAATCCCGCCGCCTTGGCCCGTGAAACGGCGTTCCCGCGTAGTCGCCGGAGACGCCAATCTCCCACTCCGCCTTCTCGTAAAACGGCTCCAGGTCGTCGTAGGAGATGGGCCAGTCCTCCAGCGAGCTTCCCTGCGGAGCCCCGTAGGTGCTGCGCATTCTGAAGTCCTGGGGCATATAGCGCCACGCCTGCGCGCCGTAGCTCAGTGTGCCGCCGCCCACACAGGCGGCGTCGTTCTGATAGGAGCCTTCACTGGCCAGCGCCAGGTGCGCCTCGCCCCTGGGGTCCACCCACACGCGGGGATTGCCCTCGTCCTCCGGCCCAAAAGCGTTGCCCAGCACGGTGGTTCGCTGGTTTCGAAGGTCGTCCTTGCGGCAGTCATTGGCCGTATACCACTTGCCCCGCTCCAGCAGAACCACGCTTAGCCCGGCGGTCGCCAGTTCCTTGGCCACGATGCCGCCCGCCGCGCCCGCTCCCACGATCACTGCGTTGACTTGTTTCATGAGGAGGAGCCCTTTCTCAGGTCAAACTGCGCCCGTCCCCGCACCGGAGGCTCTTCCAGACCCAGCATCCGCCAGCTCACGGCATCGCGGTTGCCGCCATGCCGGGGAGAGCCGTAGTAGCCCTCCATGGTGTGACTCCGCACCAGTTCAAAAAATGCGCCGTTCTCTCGTTCGATGGCGCGGACAGTCTCCAGCCGTTCCGCTCCACCCAGCTCGGCAACGGTCTTGCCGAACTTTGCCCTGCTCAAGCGCTCTGCCTGCTCCAGGCCCTCTGTGTAGGCGTCCCGATGGCGGCGGTAAGCGCGCGCCAGTTGACGATCGATATAGTCCAGCACCCCAGCCTGGGTCGCGCTGGGAAACTCATCGCCCGGCACGATCTCGTCGCAGATGACTCCCAGCGTCCGCGCTTCGCCTTCTGTCAGGGACTCGCGATCTCCGAGTTTGGCTGGCCCGCAGCCCGCGGCCAGGACTGCGCTGCTCGCCACGCCGCCGGCCACAAGCTCCCGGCGCGTCAACAACAGATCCTTTGCCTTGAGAGACATCGGCAACTCCCATTGGCTTGGGTGGCTTCCATAAAAATGAATGGCGATCTCGTCCATTCGCCCATCGGGCCACCGCTCAGTCCCCACCATGGTTCGCGCTCCAGGTATGGATGGTCTGTGCCCGGAGTCACGCCGCTGACAGGACTGCCGGTGCTCAACGAGAGGCAAAAAGCCGAAGGGGCCGTCTCTCTGGCGAGAGACGGCCCCCTGTTTTCCTTCATTCTTTTGCGGAAAAAAACTTCTAAGGAATGGCGCGGCAGGCTGCCAGTGTCGCCACGGATGCTGCGCCCGGCAGGTTGCAGGGCTCGCCGTACCCCGGCCTGTGGCTCTGCACATTGCTGTTGCCGTTGGACCCGTTTTGTGTGCTCACCCGCACGTCCACAATGTTGCCCTCCACCAGAACCGTGGTGTCAACGATGTCCTGGTCGGTGCGGAGGATCGTGAGGTAAGGGCTGTCCGGTGACGCGACATAGACCTTGCCATAAAGCGAGTTGGCCGTCGAAACCACGGTGCGTGGATGCCCGATGACGGGCAGCGTCTTCTCCACCGTGTGGCTGGAGAGGTTCGCAATCGTCACCGTGCCGTCGGTCTGGTTGGCGGTGTAGGCTCGGCTCCCATCCGGAAGCACCGTCACGCTGGCCGGATTGTTGCCAACCGGAATCGTGAACGTGGTGCCAAAGGTGCCGCTGTCGTTGCCGTACTCATCCAGGCTCACATCAATGACGGTGATCGATTTGCCGTCGTAGTCGGCCACGATCAACTGGTTGGTCGCGGAGTTGAACTCGGCGTAGACCGGGCCGGCAACTGCCGGAGCATTTGTGCCCGTCAACCCGGCGGCCTTTGAAAGCGGAAGCGTGGGGTGGCAGGTCACCGTCTGGCCGCTCTGGTTCACAAAAGGAGTGCAGGCGTCCAGCGTGTTGTTCTGCACGTTGATGACCGTGACCGTGTCGCTGCCCCGGTTCAGAACGAAGAAGCGGCGGCTGTCGTTGCCCTCGATGCCAAACACGGGGCAGACACCCACCGGAATGCGTGCCGAGACGGTGTAGCTGGAGGTCTCAATGGTGTCCACTTCGCCGTTCTGGGTTACCCCATGCGGCGCCGTATTGCAGGCCACGCCCGTCGGGTCAAGGAAGTTCTGGGAGACAATAAAATTCCGCTGCCCAAGAAGCCCAGGACCCACAACGGCAATCGGCGTCGGCGCCACGGGAACCGCGAGCTTGAATGTCTGCGGGCTGCCCGTGAATACGTCCACTACGTTGCCATTCAGATCAGGCGCCCAGAGTCCGGCCGAAGGAGCAAACAGGTTCACCGGCTCTGAAACCGTGGAGAGCGTCGTATAGTTCACATTCTTGGCTTGGAGGCTGCTGGAAACAGGAAAATTGGTCAGCGTGCCGTCACTGTTAATCGAGTAACCGGTCGTGCCGGTCTCGTCCAGGGTGAACGTCAACGGGCCGGGCCCGATTGCCGCCTGCGCAACCACCGTATCTCCCGAGTAGTCCACTACCGTGGCAATGCCGGGGGTGGTTGTGGAGGGCGCTGAGACCACCGCCACATACGAGGTCGGCTGCGAAGGGGGACCGCTGGGGTTGATCGGAGTAACCACCGGCCGGTATTGGCTGCCGCAACCGGCAACCAGCAGTGCAGCCGCAAACACAGCGCCCGCCTGAACCAACCGCAAGCGCGCCTGGCATGAATTCATGCTAAAAAGCCTCATTCGTTTCTTTCCTGCTTACCCCTTGATTGTAAATCAGCGAATCGGTACAAGGGCGCTGCCAGCGCCTTGTGCCCGCCCCCGCCGGGGGTACTCATCAGCTTCCCCCGGCAGTTGAGGACAAACGCGCCGCAACCGGCGCGTCTGGTGGAGAACTGCCCCTTGGACGCGCCGCCTGGGGAGTTGTATGCGCCGGCAGCGGCGTGAACTTCAGCCTGCCGCCCCAATCAATGCCCCGCCACCTCGACAATGGCGCTGTCCGGGCCGCTCCACGCCGGAACGCCCTCCTGCGTGAGCTTCTTTTGGGCGTCGTCCCACTTGAGCCGCGTTACCGCGCCCGCGCCCTTTTCATAGGCATAGGTGGTTCCATCATCGGAAAACAGCGTGAATGCCGCGTCCGCGCCAGGATACACACGCACTTGGGCAATCGCCTGCTTCTCGTGGGTGCTCTCCACCGCTGCTCCAAGGGGCACAATGGAGCCCGCCCGCACAAACAGCGGGAGGGTGTCGATGGGCGCGGCCGCTGTCACCGTCTGGCCGCCCTTCAGCCGCTCGTTGGTCCAGAAGTTGTACCAGTCGGCTCCCGCGGGCAGATAGACCTGGCGGCTGGTCGCGCCCTGCTCCGTTACCGGAGCCACCAGGAACGCCGGCCCAAACATGTACTCGTCCCGCAGGTCGGCCACCTTCGGGTCCTCCGGGAAGTCCAGCGGCAGGGCCCGCAAGAACGGCGCGCCGGTGGTCCAGGTCTTGTAACCCAGCGAGTAGATATAGGGCATCAACTGATAGCGCAGCTTGAGGTACTTTTCCAGGATCGGCTCGGCCTGCTTGCCATAGGACCAGACTTCGTTCGTGTTGCGGCTGCCATGCGCGCGGAAGATGGGCAAAAACGCCGCATACTGGAACCACCGCGTATAGAGCTCCGGATAGTCGTCATAGCCGCCCACGTTGTCGCGGGCGTCGCTGGGATCCAGCAGTGGCGGGTGCGCCGGGTGATGCTGTTCCGGCAGGTACTGCCAACCACCCGTGTCGTTGGACCAATAGGTAAGCCCCGAGGCCGCAAAGTCCAGCCCTGTGGGAATCTGCCGCCGGTACGCGTCCCACGTGGGTCCGATGTCCGACGACCAGAAGATGGCCCCATTGGCCTGCGCGCCCGTGTAGGCGTCGCGCGAAAGGATCAGCGCCCGCTTGGCCGGCTCGTCCTTGCGGTAGCCGTCATAGAGAGCCTTGGTGTGGAAGAGCGGGTACACGTTGAAGAACTGCGTGCCGGGGCCAATCTTGAAGTAAGCCCCGTTCGGCGGCAGGTCGGGCTCGGTCTCGTCTGCCCAAAGGGAGTCGAATCCCTTGCTGAGGATGTTCTCGTGGATCGTCTTCCAGTACCAGTCGGCCGCGGCGGGGTTGGTGGTGTCAATGTCAGACCCTGCCTTGTCATAGGGCAGCCCGTCGATGGGCGTCCCGTCGGCCTGGTGAATCAGCCAGCCCTTCTGCCGCAGTTCGTCGTAGTAGCGGTCTTCTGGCACAAACCGCGGCCACACGCTGATCATGGTCTCGAAGCCCTGCGCGTGCAGCTTCTTGTTCATCGCCACGGGGTCCGGCCAGAACCTGGGGTCCAGGTCCATCTGGCCCATCCTGGTGTAGTAGAACCAGTCCACCACCAGCACGTCGGCGGGCAGATGCCGGTCTCGGTAGCCCTGCGCCACGTCCAGCAACTCCTTCTGGCTGGCGTAGCGCTGCTTGCACTGGATGTAGCCGTAGGCCGCCTTGGGCAGCATGTGCGTGGGCCCGGTCAGCAGGCGGTAGCCGGCGTAGATCTCATCCGCTGTCGCGCCCGCGATCACAAAAAACGAGACCCGGTCGCCCACCTGCGACGACCAGCGCGTCTGCTCGTTGAATCCCGGCTCGATGGTGGTCTTGGAAGGGTTATCCCACAGCAGCCCGTAGCCCTTGTTGGTCACGGCAAAGGGCACGCAGGTGGTCGGCGCGGCGGTGGCGAGGTAGTCGTTCCAGCAGCGCACCGCGTGTCCACGGTGGTCCAGGAACCCCTCGTGATTTTGCCCCAGCCCGTAGTAGTGCTCGTCGTCCGGCGACGCGAAACTCGCGCCCACGGTGTAAAACTCCGGGTCCGTCGGCCTGCGGTCATGCAGGATCTCGGCGGTTCCGTCCTTCACGTTGGGAAGCGCCATCCACCAGCCGGTCATCTCCAGCAGCGCTTTGCCCTCGGGCGTGCGCAGCGTGATGTGCGCTCCCGGCGTGGAGCCGCCAAAATATTTTCCAATATCCACCTGCGTGGCAATGGGCGCATGGTTCGAGGGCTGCGGCTTGTCGATGGAGGCCACCAGCCGGCTGGAACTGTACACATTGGCCTGCTCGGTCTCGCTCGCGGTCCATCCCGCCGCTGCCGGACTGGCGACAAACCCATACCCAGGGCCTGCCAGCGCGGGCTCCTTCTTCATGCTCAGGGTCACGCGCACGATGTTGGGCGCGTAAGGCTCGAGCACGATGGTCTCGCCCCACCGCTCAATCACCAGCTTCTGGGCATTCACCTGGGCCATCAAACCTGCCCCGTTCCCCATCAAACCCGCGGCCAACGCCGCCACTGCCAAAGACCGTCGCATCACAAGAACTCCTGGCCGCCTCCGGCGCTCTGAAAAGCGCCGCGCAGATGAGTGTAAACCGATTCACTCGGGCTCTCCCAACGAATTCTCCCCCCCGCCGACGGGTAGGGAGAATTACCATAAGCCGTGGCCCAACCCCGTCTGGTCTGGCAATCCAAACTCGTTCTGCTCCTGGTGCTGCCCATGGTGGCAGCCAGCGTAGTGCTCCAGGCGCACTGGTGGGCGGTCAACTCCTGGCCGGTCGCGCTCTGGGCCACGGGGCTCAGCCTTCTCTTTGGCCTGGTGGTCTTTCAACTGCGCGCGGCCACCGCAGGAGCAGCCTTTGTCGGCGCTGCCATCACGGCCAGCCTCATCTTCTCAACCCTCACTTATGTCCCCTTCGAGCCCTTTCCTTATGCCCCCTGGCACACGGCCGTGGTACCGGTGCTGGCGGTGTTTCTGCTTGCCTTTCTTGCCACCCGCCTGGGCCGCGCCCACAAGGAGCGCCTGGGCACCGCCGAAGAGCGCCGCGGACGCGCCGCTGCGCAGGTCGCCGCCAACCTGGGCTTTGCCGCCCTCGTTTCGGATGGCTTCGCGCAGTCCTGGCTTTCCGCCACGGGCTGGTTCCCCGCTTCGCCCGTGGCGCCCAACGCCCTCTTCGCCGCGGGGCTGGCTTCACTTGCAGAAGCCGCCGCCGATACCGTTTCCTCGGAGGTGGGCCAGGTGCTGGGAGGCCGCCCGCGCATGATCACCACCCTGCGCGCCGCCGAACCCGGAACCGACGGCGCCGTCAGCCTGGCCGGTACGGTTGCCGGGGTGCTGGCCGCGGGCGTCGTGGCCGATGCCGGTTCGCTCGCCCTGGGCGGCGGCGCGCCCATGCTCATTCTCGCCTGGGCCGGAGGCGTCTTTGGCTTCTTCTTCGACAGCCTGCTCGGCGCAACGGTCGAGCGCCGCGGCTGGCTCAACAACGACATGGTCAACTTTCTCTCCACCGCCAGCGCCGCCGCCTTCACCCTGCTCCTGATGGCCCTGCGCGCACGGTTTGGCCTCTGATCGCCCTGCCTTCCAACAGAACAGGTCCGAGGGCGATATATTAATCCCTGGTTACAATCCGCCAGACAGATCCCGGTCAGTGATGAACAGAAAGCTCGATCCCGCCGCCGTGCTGCGGCAATTTGAAATTCCAGGCGAGTTGACCGCCGTTGCGCCCTACGGCAGCGGCCACATCAACGACACCTTCTGCGCCGCTTTCAGTCAGGCGGGCCAGGCCGTTCGCGTCATCCTGCAGCGCATCAACGGCAACATCTTCAAGCGGCCCGACGCCCTGATGGAGAACATCCAGCGGGTCACGGCGCATCTTGCCGCACAGGTCGCCGGGCAGCCGGATGCTGACCGCCGCGTGCTCACTCTGATTCCGACGCGCGACGGCCGGGCATGGCACGTCGATGCCGACGGGGCCTACTGGCGCCTCTACCGCTTTATCGAGCGAGCCAGCACCTTTGACGCCGTCACCTCGACGGAGCAGGCCTATCAAGCAGCAAGAGCCTTCGGCGAGTTCCAGAGGCATCTCGTTACCCTGCCCGCGCCCCGCCTGCACGACACCATCCCCGGCTTCCACCACACCCCTGGCCGCTTCGCCGCCCTGGAGCAGGCAATCGCCGCGGACGCGGCCAACCGCGCCCAATCCGTCGCCGCCGAGATCCGGTTCGCTCTTGCCCGCAAAGGCATTACCAGCGTCCTGCTGGACGCGCAACTGCCCGAGCGCATCACCCACAACGACACCAAGTTCAACAACGTGCTGCTCGACGACTCGACCGGCGAAGGCCTCTGTGTGATCGACCTTGACACCGTCATGCCCGGACTCGCGCTCTACGACTTCGGCGACATGGTGCGCACCACCACCAGCCCCGCCGCCGAAGACGAGCGCGACCTGGCCAAAGTCCATTTGCAGTTCCCCATGTTTGAGGCCTTGGTGCGCGGGTATCTGGCCACCGCCGGTGGCTTCCTGACAAGCGAAGAGAAGCGCCTGCTCCCCTTCGCCGGCAAGCTCATCACCTTTGAGATAGGGCTGCGCTTCCTCACGGACTACCTTGCGGGCGACACCTACTTCAAGGTCCACCGCGAAGGGCATAATCTCGACCGCGCGCGCACCCAGTTCAAACTGGTTCAGTCGATTGAAGAGCAGGAAGAAGAGATGAACCGCCTGGTGGACTCAATCGAGAGATAGCCAGGACTCCTGAGACCTGTTTCAGATCAGATGCAATCCTGGCCTGTTGCCTTGAAGGGGTCGAACAGAGGCTTTGGCGCCTTGCGCCGGCCTCGCGAGCCTTCAGCTTCTGAGTTTGCTGAGCAGGTCCTGGGGGTGAACAGGCTTGGCGAGAATCTCGAACTCGTACCCCTCAGCCCGCGCCTTCTCCAGCAGATCGGCCGTGGCGGCCTGGCCGGAAAAGAGGAGAATCTTGACGCTGGGCAGCAGCGCACGGATGCGGATGGCGGCGTCGATTCCATTCAGGTCCGCCATGATGACGTCGGAGATCATCATGTCGGGCTTGAAGACCGTGGCCAGCTCGACCGCCTTCTCTCCCGAGTAGACGGCACGCGCCTCAAAGCCGCTCTGGTTGAGAATCATCACCAGGGTGTCGGCTATGACACGTTCGTCGTCGGCAATCAGAACCTTCGGCTTGGAGGCTTTATCCGGCATATTTGTCCTCGACACACAGGCGCAAGATGAAGTCTACCCTACGCAATTGGCTCACGAAACCCCGGTTGCGGGAAGGCGTCAAGCAAATTCGCATCCGCTGGGCCCGGCGCTTCCATTGAATGATACGCTCGGTTTGTAGGCGGCTCGGCAGGCCGGATGCGGCTTTTCTTCTCAGGGGGTCCTGCCGCCTGCCCAGGGATGGCGACGTCGGCCGCAGGATTTCCCGATTCATTTGAGCGCAACCAGCCCGTCTTACAATGCAAGCACCGGCCGCGGCTTCCACGGGCGGACCTCAAACGGAGACTCCCCATGCAGGAAGCGGCCATCCCCACACCGAACCAGTCCCCGGCCATCGAGCCCATCATTCGCGCGGAAAAGATTGAGAAGTACTACGCGCAGCCCAGCGAAAACCGCATCCAGGTCATCTCCGCGACCGACCTCTCGATCATTCCCGGCGAAATCGTCGCCCTGCTCGGCCCCTCAGGCTCAGGCAAGTCCACCATGCTGCGCATGCTGACCGGGCTCTCGACGCCCTCGGCCGGCCAGGTCTACTGGCACAACAAGCCCGTGGCCGAGGCCGAGATCAACGTCTCCATCGTCTTCCAGAGCTTTGCCCTCTTTCCCTGGCTCACGGTGCTGCAGAACGTGGAGGCGCCGCTACAGGCCCGTGGAGTGCCCGCCGAGGAGCGCCGTGCGCGCAGCCTCAAGATGCTGGACACGGTGGGCCTGGACGGCTTCGAGTCCGCCTATCCCAAGGAGCTGTCCGGCGGAATGCGACAGAGGGTGGGCTTTGCCCGGGCGCTGGTGGTGGAGCCGGAGGTGCTGTTCATGGATGAGCCCTTTTCCGCGCTCGACGTACTCACGGCCGAGAACCTGCGCAGCGAACTGCTGGAGCTTTGGGCCAACAAGACCATGCCCACCAAGGCGGTCTTCATTGTGACCCACAACATCGAGGAGGCGGTGCTGCTGGCTGACCGCATCATCGTGCTGGGGCGCAACCCTGGGCACATCCGCACCGACTTCAAGGTGCACCTGGCCCAGCCGCGCGACCGCAAATCCGAGCCCTTTACGCAACTGGTGGACTTTATCTACAAAGTGCTGACCAAGCCGGATGTGGCCCCGGCCGAGGCGCCGGACCAGACCGGGCCCAAAGTGCGCGACCAGCGCCAGATGCACTACCAGATGCTGCCCCACGCACGGCCGGGCGGCATGGCCGGCCTGCTGGAACTGCTGCTGGACAAGGGCGGCCGCGACGACATCTACCGCCTGGCCGACGACCTGGCCTTCGAAATCGACGACCTGCTGCCGATTGTGGACGCCGCGCAACTGCTGGGATTTTTGCAGATCGAGGAAGGCGACGCCGCCATTACCGAAAGCGGCACGGCGTTCGCCAACTCCGAGATTCTGCGCCAGAAGGAACTGTTCCGCACCGCCGCCTTGGCCAACGTCCTGCTGCTGCGCCAGATTCGGCGGGCTCTCGAAACCAAGAGCGACCACACGGTTCCGGAGGACTTCTTCCTCGACATGCTCGACGAGCAGTTCAGCGAAGAGGAGTGCCTGCGCCAGATGGAAACAGCCGTGGCCTGGGGCCGTTATGCCGAGCTCTTCGACTTTGACTCCGGAAGGCGGCGGTTCATTTTGCCCGACGCCCAGGAAGAAGAGATCGCCGCCGCCGAGGTGGCGAAATGAGCCTGCAGCACACCCTTGCCCGGCCGCTGGTCGTCTCCCGCGCCTGGCCGTTCCTCATCGACGTGGCGGTGGGCCTCTGCGGCATCGCGCTGTTTCTGGGCATTCTGCATCTGGCCACCTACTGGCTGGGGACCCCGGTTCCCGTGGTGCCCATCTCCCACTCGCTCAGCGCCCTGCCGGCCTATGCCTTTTACTCCCTGGGGCGCATCGCCATCGCCTACCTGCTGAGTCTGGTATTCGCCGTAAGCTATGGATACACAGCGGCTTACAATCCCAGGGTCGAGGCCTGGATGATTGCGGCGCTGGACATTCTCCAGTCCATTCCGGTGCTCAGTTTTTTGCCGCCGGTGGTTCTTGCGATGATCGCTCTTGTGCCGGGACATCAGTTCGGCATCGAGCTAGGAGTCATCCTGCTGATCTTCACAGGACAAGTATGGAACCTGGCCTTTAGTTTCTATTCCTCGCTCAAAAGTATCCCCAGGGAGATGCTGGAGGCCTCGCGCATCTACCGCTTCTCCGCCTGGCAGCGGTTCTGGCAGTTGGAGATGCCTTACGCCGCCATCGGGCTGGTGTGGAACTCCATCGTTTCAGTGGCAGGGGGCTGGTTTGCCCTCATCGCCTGCGAGATGTTCACCATGGGTGACCGCAGCTTCCAGTTGCCAGGACTGGGAAGCTACCTGCAAACGGCCACGGATGCCGGCGATCTGAAGGCTCTCGGCACAGGTTTCGCGGTGGTGATTCTCTTGGTGGTGGCCACCGACCAGCTTGTTTGGCGCCCGCTCATTGCCTGGAGCGACAAGTTCAAGTTCGAGCAGGTTGAGTCGGCCGACCGGGTCACTTCGCCGGTGCTGGAGCTGCTCAAACGCTCCGCGCTGCTCAGCTCCATTCCCGGCCGCCTGTGGAGCAGGGTTGAAGAGCCGATCTACGAGCGCCTGTCGCACACAAGGTCGGCGCACGTCGTCCATCCGCTGGACGAAGGCGAGCGCAAGCCGCGCATCTCCGCCGGGTACGTGGTGCTGGCAGCTACTGTGCTGGCGGTGGTGGCCTGGGGCGCGCTGCAGGCAGGGCTGATGCTGCGCTCGATCACACTCGCCGACCTGCGGCTTCTGCTGGAGGGCGCGGGAGCCACGTTTCTGCGCGTCAACGCTTCCCTGGTGATCTCGGCCGCGTGGACCATCCCGGTGGGTGTGGCCATCGGCTTCAACCCAAAGCTGGCGCGCATTGTGCAGCCCGTGGCGCAGGTCCTGGCCTCGGTCCCGGCGACCGCGTTCTTTCCCATTCTTCTCATCGGCTTGGTCAAGATTGGCGGCGGGCTGGGCATCGGCTCCATCGCCCTGATGCTGCTGGGGACGCAGTGGTACATCCTCTTCAACGTGATCGCCGGAGCCATGTCCATCCCCTCGGACCTGCGTGAGGTTGCCACGCTCTACCACTTCACGCGATGGCAGCGCTGGACGCGGCTGATCTTGCCGGGAATCTTTCCCTACCTGATCACGGGCATGGTGACGGCCTCGGGCGGAGCCTGGAACGCATCGGTTTTTGCGGAGTACACCCACCTCAAGGACCACACCCTGGAGACCATCGGCCTGGGCGCGCAGATTGACGCGGCCACCAGCAGCGGCCGTTTTCCCATCCTGCTGATGGCCACCATCCTGATCTCGCTGATGGTTGTCACCATGAACCGGCTGGTCTGGCGTCGTCTCTACCGTCTGGCGGAGACACGCTATAAACTCGAAGGCTAGCGAGTGAGCAGAGTTCGGGAACCTCTGAAAAGGTCAATGTTTTGAAAGGGCACAACTTCAGTCGTGCCGGTAAAGCCGCCAAAATGAATGGGCTTTAGCCCTGAGCGAAGTCTTTCCCAGGAATACGTGACCAGATCAGAGGTTTCTTGGCGGAGTTTGCCTGGTCTGGAGGGCGGCGAAGCGAATTCTGCTCATACGGCGCGGCGGACACTAATCACCCCGGTCGCTGCCAGGGAGGTTCACATGATTCGAGTGGGCATCGTAGCTTTCGGCATGGGCGCACGCGTCTTTCACGCGCCGCTGATCTCGTCTGTGGAGGGCCTGGAGTTGGCGGCAGTGGTTGAGCGCCACTCCGACAGCGCCGCCCAGCGCTATCCAGGCATCACCACCTATCGCTCGCTCGACGAGATGCTGGCCGATCCATCGCTTGATCTTTTCGTGGTGGCCACGCCCAGCGGAACCCACTTCGAGACGGCGCGCCAGATTCTGCAAGCCGGCAAAAGCGTGGTGGTGGACAAACCCGTGGCGGTGACTTCGGCGGAGGTCGCGGAGCTGATGGCACTGGCCAAGGCCCAGGACGCGCTTTTGGCTCCGTTTCATAACCGCCACTGGGACAGCGACTTCCGGACAGTTCAGAAACTATTGCATGATGGTTCGCTGGGTCGCCTGGTTCACTTCGAATCAACCATGGACCGTTGGAGTCCGGGGGCCACGCGGCGTCCGTGGAAGGATGACCCGGCCCAGGGCGGCGGCCTGCTCCATGACCTTGGATCCCACCTCGCCTACCTGGCGTTGACTCTGTTTGGAAAGCCCGATGCGTTGGGCGCGGAGGTTCTGAGGGAACGCAGCGGCGAGGGCTCGAACGACTCCTTCACTCTGCGGCTCCGCTATGCGGGGCTTTGCGTCGTCCTATCTGCAAACAATCTCTCGTCGCTGCCGCGGCCACGATTCCACCTGCGCGGGACCAAGGGCAACTACTCAAAATCGGGCGTGGACCTGCAGGAAGCGGCACTGAACAAGGTCACCCGCATCAGCGACCCCGCCTGGGGCCAGGAACCCGCTGCCCAATGGGGCACCCTCTGCGTAGACGCGGAGGGTAGCACGGTCACCCGCCCTCTGCCTCCGCTGCCCGGCGACTACCGCATCTTTTATGCGGGAGTTCGCGACGCGTTGCTGGGGCTGTCCCCCGCCCCGGTCGAGGCGATTGAAGCCTGGCGCACCGCCCGCATTCTGGAGTGGGCGCAGCAGAGTTCGGCCGAGCGGCGAGAAGTGGAGTGCGACTGGAGCGAAGAGCCGAAGGAGAAGTTGCACGATGGCGCGACGACCTGAAAATGGTCAGTTTCGAATGGACACCCCGCTTTAAAGGCAGTCGATCGGTTCCGGTGGCGCATCGCTGACCTTCGACATGACTTTCCTGAGCTTTTCCAGAGAGCCTCTTGCCGCCCGTGCCTGGAGCCGGGACCAGTCAGTTGCCCGCTCGTTGACAATCGCCGCCACAAGCCTGTCCACCGAAACGTGATCGTGTTCAGCCAGCTCCGCAGCCCTTAGGTAAACATCGTCGGGAAGTTGAATGTTCTTCATGGCAGCTCCTTCAACAGTATAAGGAATTCCTTAGGAGACAGACACTGGATTCCGAACCGATTGCATTCAGGAAAGTCCCGCTTGTTGAATGTGATGATGAAATCGCTGTTGCTTGCAATTGCAGCTTCCATCACCGTATCGTCGTCAGGGTCAGACGCCGCAGGCCTCCAGAGAAAATATTGCCGATGCACCCCTGCCTGGGCAAAGAGCGCGTCCAGCACGTCATCGATGTCCCCTTCGGTCAAGCCGAATGACCCGCAATCGCGCTTCAATGCGGCCTCGTATTCCAGGGCGACCGCTACGCTGAGATTGGGCCTCCATCGGTCATCGCCCAGCAGGCCGAGGAGACGATTGGAGCCGCCGATCCTCAAACGCATTGCCGATACCAGTATGTTTGTGTCGAGTACAACCTGATACATGGATATCTACTTTCTCGATGAAGCATCTTCGACCTTGCCGCCCAGTTCCCGCTCCACCAGCGGCACCCAGAAGCGGAAGCCGGCTCCCGGCCGGTGGGCGATGTCGACCTCGATCTTTCCACCGTGGGCGGCCAGGATGGCCCGCGTGATGGCCAGGCCCATCCCCGACCCCTTGCCCTTGGAAATACCCTTTTTCCCGCGGTAAAACTTGTCGAAGATAAACGGGAGGTCGGCGGCGTCAATGCCGGGGCCGTCGTCTTCCACCTGAAACTCGAGCCTGTTCTCACGGCGATAGCCGCGCAGCGTGATGCGTCCGCCGGGGGCGGTATAGCGGGCGGCATTTTCGAGCAGATGGCGCAGCACGCGCCCCAGCAGGTGAGGATCAAACCATGCAGGCTCGTCGGGAGTGTCGACGTCTAGCACCACGCGCCGCCCCGCCAACACCTTCCGCGACTCCTCGACCGCCTGCTCCAGCAGTTCCCTCACCTGATGCGGCGCGGGCCGCACCTCCACCACATTGGCGTCAATCTCGGCCATCTCCACCGCTTCGCCAATCAGGGTGTCGAGCCGCGCGCTCTCCTCGACCACAATGGAGGCCAGATCCAGCCGTCCGGCTTCATCCAGGCCTGTCGTATCCAGCAGCGTGGTGGCGGCGGCGCGGATGGAGGTCAGTGGCGTGCGCAACTCATGGGTCAGCGAATCAATCAGCGCCGCGCGCAGCCGTTCTCCCGCGCGCGCCGCCTCCAGTCGCGTGGAGGCTTCAATGGCCGTGGCCCTGGTGAGAGCGATCGCCACCTGCGCGCTCATGGCTGTGGCCACCTCCTGCGAAAGGCGGGGCGGACGCACACCGAGCGCACCGACTGGGCGCAGCCCCAGCATCATGCGCACGGCGGCAATTTCCCCTGGGATGATGGCCGCGGCCTCGGCCCCCTCGGCCACCTCCCGAAGGCTGGCCTGGATGCCCATGGGCAGCTCGGCGGTGGAAGCATAGAACTGACCTTGGTCGCAGACGTAAAGCGCGACAGCATCCAGGGCAAAGACGCGGGCGATAATCCGGGGCAAATCGCGAACCAGGACGGCGGCGTCCCCCTGCAGCATCATCTCCTGGCTCAGGGTATAGAGCCGCTCCAGGTCCTCGCGGCGCTCTGTGGCCTGGCGGGCGCGGCGGCGGGCCAGCTCGGCCACGCGCGCCACCACGGCGCAGCACACCAGAAAGCAGATCATGGCCACCCATTGCTGGACGCCCACAATCTGCATGGTGCGGATCGGCGGCAGAAAGTAGTAGTCGAACGCGACGGCGCAGAGCAGGGTGACAAAGACCGCCAGCAGGATGCCTGCCTGTGACGCAAACCAAACCACCAACGCCAGGAAGACCATGCCCGCCGTGGTGGAGTTGGCCCCCAGCCACACCATGAGCACCGTAGCGGCAGAGGCCACCAGCATGGCTCCGAGCCACTGGGCGCCGCTTCGCACATACCCTGGCAGTTGCATCATGGTATCCACGGAAATCATACCCGCCCTCCGGCGATGATGTACTCTTCCAGTGAAAGCGGGGAGAGATGCCGGGCAGGATTCTGGTGATTGACGACGAGCCGCAGATTACGCGGGTGCTGCGCGCATCGCTCACCGCGCAGGGCTTTGACGTGCGCACCGCCAACGACCCGGAAGAAGGCCTGCTGGTTTATCGCGACTGGGCTC
This sequence comes from uncultured Acidobacteriaceae bacterium, assembly GCA_903849645.1. GTDB lineage: Bacteria > Acidobacteriota > Terriglobia > Terriglobales > Acidobacteriaceae > Telmatobacter. The sequence continues at coordinate 148,240 of CAINJJ010000053.1, forward strand.
CGGACCTGGTGATTACGGACCTGATGATGCCGGGGTTGAGCGGCGTGGAGGTCTGCCGCGCCATCCGCGCGCAAGGGGCGACGCCGGTGCTGGTTCTGAGTGTTCGCGACCACGAACGCTCCAAGGTGGAGGCGCTGGACGCGGGCGCCGACGACTACGTCACCAAGCCCTTCAATACCCAGGAACTGCTGGCTCGCGTCCGCGCCCACCTGCGCCGCGCCCCGGAGCGCACCACTGCGGCCATCGAGGCGGGCGACTTTGTGGTGGATACGACGGCCCACTCCATCACGGTGCTGGGCAAGCCGATTCACCTGACGCCCAAGGAGTTTGACCTGCTGCTCCACCTGGCGCGGCAGGCGGGCAAGGTGATTACGCACCGTGCCCTGTTGACGGCGGTCTGGGGAGCGCAGGCGGCGCATCAGCCCGAGTACCTGCGCGTCTTCATCGGCCAGTTGCGCAAAAAGCTGGAAGCCGAGACCGGCAGGCAGTACATCCAGACCGAGCCGTGGGTCGGCTATCGCTTCCTCCCGGAAGGTTTTGCCGGCAACGAAGAGTAGGGGCTTCCCAGCCAGCCTTCGTCCCACCTTCTGGCACAAGTCCCCCGGCTTTACGTCTTCATTACGAATCCCTTCGCATACTCAAACGAGTCGTTCGCCAGAATCATTCTTGAGCAAGCGGGCAGATCGCCGCCGGCTCAGAGGACTCGGAGACCACCCAATGCAAGATGCAACCATGCTGCTGTTCACCGTTGTTTTCTTTGTCGTGGCGCTTCTCTACGCCAAGGCATGCCAGAAGCTGAGGTAACCCATGCAAATCGAATTCATCACCGCCGCCGCGCTGGTACTTTCTGTCCTGCTGCTTGGCTACCTGGTTCTCACGCTGCTCTACCCGGAGAAATTCTGACATGACCGCAAATGGCTGGCTGCAGTTTGCCCTCTACTGCCTCATCCTGCTGGCGACGGTTCGGCCGGTGGGCATCTACCTGGCGCGGGTGCTGGAAGGGGAACGCACGTGGCTCACGCCGCTGCTGCGCCCCATCGAACGGCTGATCTACAAGCTCAGCGGGGTTAACGCCGACCAGGAGATGGACTGGCGTCAATACGCCTTTGCGTTGCTGGGCTTCTCGGGAGTGAGCCTGCTGGTCACTTACGGCATCGAGCGGCTGCAAAACCTGCTGCCCTTCAATCCTCAGGGGCTTGCCGCGGTTGGCCCCGACCTGGCCTGGAGCACTGCCGCCAGCTTTACCACCAACACCAACTGGCAGTCGTATGTGCCCGAAACCACCATGAGCTATCTGACCCAGATGGCCGCGCTCGCAACACATAACTTCTTTTCCGCGGCATGCGGCATCGCAGTGGCCATCGCGCTCATTCGCGGCATCAAGCGAACCACCTCCGGGACCATCGGCAATTTCTGGGTGGACATGACGCGGACCATGCTTTACGTCCTGGTCCCGGCGTCGCTCGTCTATGCGCTGCTGCTGGTGGCGCAGGGAGTGCCGCAGAATCTGAGCGCCTACACGCAGGCGCACACCCTCGAACAGCAGACGCAGACCATCGCGCAGGGCCCCGTGGCTTCGCAGGAAGCCATCAAGATGCTGGGCACCAACGGCGGCGGATTCTTCAACGCCAACAGCTCCCATCCCTTTGAGAACCCCACCCCGTTTTCAAACCTGCTGCAGATGCTCTCCATCTTTGTGATTCCGGCCGGACTCACCTTCACGCTGGGCCGTCTGACCGGCTCGCCGGGCCATGGATGGGCGGTGCTGGCCGCCATGTTCGTGCTCTTCGCGGCGGGCTTCACCACCGTCTACTGGGCGGAGGCGCAGCCGCACCCCTTGATTCACGGCGCGGCGCAAGCCGGTACGCTGACGGCCCCCGGCGGCAACATGGAGGGCAAGGAGGTTCGCTTCGGCGTCTCGCAGTCCGCGCTCTTCGCCACCATCACTACGGACGCCAGTTGCGGCGCGGTGAATACCATGCACGACTCGCTCACGCCGCTGGGAGGCATGGTTGTGCTCACCAACATCATGCTGGGCGAGGTAGTGTTTGGCGGCGTGGGCGCGGGGCTCTACGGCATCCTGATCTTCGTGGTGCTTTCGGTCTTTATCGCTGGTCTCATGGTGGGCCGCACGCCGGAGTACCTGGGCAAGAAGATCGAGGCCTACGACGTGAAGATGTCCATGCTCTATGTGCTCATCTTCCCGCTCATCATTCTCACGCTGACGGCCATCTCTATTCTTTCGCCCACCATCGGGCTGAGCAGCCTGGCCAACCAGGGACCGCACGGGCTCACCGAAATTCTCTACGCCTTTACCTCCGCGGTGGGCAACAACGGCTCTGCCTTTGCGGGGCTGAACGCCAATACCTGGTGGTACAACGTGGTGCTTGGCTGGGCCATGCTGGGCGGGCGCTTTCTCATGCTGATTCCAGTGCTGGCCCTGGCCGGCAACCTGGCGCAGAAGAAGAGCGTGCCTCCGTCGCCGGGAACATTCCCGGTGAACGGCTCCATCTTCACCATCCTGCTGGTCGGCGTGATTCTCATCCTCGGGGCGCTCACGTTCTTCCCCGCCCTCAGCCTGGGACCCATTCTCGAACACCTGCTGCTCAAGGCTGGCCAGGTGTTCTAGGTTTCCCCCTTCACCGCATCAAGACTGGACGAAACGGACTGTCATGGCTGATAAAAAGAGTCTCTGGAATACCGGCATCATGGCTCAGGCGCTGCTGGATTCGGTGCGCAAGCTCGACCCCCGCGGCATGGTCAAGAACCCGGTGATGTTTGTGGTTGAGGTGGGCAGCGTGCTCACCACGCTGCTGCTCATCGACAACACGGTGCATCATCGCCCTGGCTTCGGCTTCAATCTGCAGATCACCCTGTGGCTGTGGTTCACAGTGCTGTTTGCCAACTTTGCCGAAGCCATGGCCGAGGGCCGCGGCAAGGCCCAGGCCGACACTCTGCGCAAGGCCAAGGGCGAGACCATTGCCCTGCGCTACACCGAGTCAAACAGCCTGGAAGAAGTGGCCAGCGCGCTGCTTCGCTCAGGCGACGTGATCTACGTCGAGGCGGGCAGCTATATCTCCGGCGACGGCGAAGTGATCGAGGGCGTTGCCTCGGTGGACGAATCGGCCATCACCGGGGAATCGGCTCCGGTCATTCGCGAAGCGGGCGGCGACCGCTCGGCCGTGACCGGCGGCACCAGAGTGCTGTCGGACTGGATCAAGGTGCGCATCACCTCCAACCCTGGCGAGACCTTCCTGGACCGAATGATCGCGCTGGTGGAAGGCGCAACGCGCCAGAAGACGCCCAACGAGATCGCCCTCAGCATTCTGCTCTCGGGCCTGACCATTGTGTTCCTGCTCGCGGTGGTCACGCTGCAGCCCTTCGCCATGTACTCGAAGGCTCCGCAAACGGTCTTCGTGCTCGTGTCGCTGCTGGTCTGCCTGATCCCCACCACCATCGGTGGCCTGCTTTCGGCCATCGGCATTGCCGGGATGGACCGCCTCGTACAGTACAACGTTCTTGCCATGAGCGGACGCGCTGTGGAGGCGGCCGGCGATGTGAACACGCTGCTGCTGGACAAGACCGGCACCATCACGCTGGGCAACCGGCAGGCCACCGAGTTCATGCCCGCGCCGGACGTGAGCGCCGAGCGCCTGGCCGATGCGGCGCAGCTCTCGTCCCTGTCTGACGAAACCCCCGAAGGCCGCTCCATTGTGGTGCTCGCCAAGGAAAAGTACAACCTGCGCGGGCGCGATTTGGCCAACATTCATGCCGAGTTTGTGCCCTTCAGCGCGCAGACCCGCATGAGCGGCGTCAACCTGCCCGGCGTACGCATCCGCAAGGGCTCGGTGGACGCCATTGCGCGTTTCCTTGAGGAGCAGGGCGTGCCGCTGCCCAAGAAGGTGCGTGACGACGTGGAAGCTGTGGCGCGCCTGGGCGGAACCCCGCTGGTAGTCTGCGAAAACTCGACCGCGCTCGGCGTGATCTATCTCAAGGACATCGTCAAGGGAGGCCTCAGCGAGCGCCTGGCGCGGCTGCGCGCCATGGGCATCCGCACCATCATGATCACCGGCGACAACCCGCTGACCGCCGCCGTGATCGCTCGCGAAGCCGGCGTGGACGACTTTTTGGCCGAAGCCAAGCCCAAGGACAAGATGGACCTGATCAAGCGCGAGCAGGCCAAGGGCAAGCTGGTGGCCATGACCGGCGACGGCACCAACGACGCTCCCGCGCTGGCCCAGGCCGATGTGGGCGTGGCCATGAACTCCGGAACGCAGGCAGCCAAGGAAGCCGGCAACATGGTGGATCTGGATTCAAACCCCACCAAGCTCATCGAGATCGTGGAGATCGGCAAACAATTGCTCATGACCCGCGGCGCGCTGACCACGTTCTCCATCGCCAACGATGTGGCCAAGTACTTCGCCATCATCCCCGCCATGTTCGCCGGGGTCTTCCCGGTGCTCAACGCGCTCAACATCATGTATCTGCACTCGCCGCAGTCGGCCATTCTGTCGGCGGTCATCTTCAACGCCGTGATCATTGTGGCGCTGATTCCGCTGGCGCTCAAGGGCGTGAAATACGAGCCCAAGGCGGCCGACGTGCTGCTGCGCCAGAACCTGCTGGTCTACGGCGTGGGCGGCATCATCATTCCCTTCATCGGCATCAAGGCAGTTGACCTGTGCCTCGTAGCCCTGCACCTGGCATAGAGTCCGCGGGCCGCAACCCGCAAGGAGATTCACTGTGCATTCCACATCGACCATCGCTCCGCCGGCCGTATCCAAGGCAGTTTCGGCCTCTCACTCCGTGTGGAGAACCTCCATCCGATTTACCCTCGTCGCCACGCTGCTGGTGGGCCTGGGCTACCCGCTCGTGGTGACGGGCATCGCCGCGGTCCTGTTCCCGCACAAGGCCGGAGGAAGCCTCATCAAACTCAGCGACGGCACCGTCATCGGCTCGGAGCTGCTCGCCCAGAGCTTCACCTCCGACAAGTACTTCCATCCGCGTCCCTCAGCGGCGGGCAATGGCTACGATGCAACCGCCTCGGGCGGCAGCAATCTGGCCCAATCCTCCAAGGCGCTGGTGGACCGCATCCAGGGCTCCATCGACAAGCTGGCCGCGGAGAACCCCGGCCATCCTGTCCCTATCGACCTTGTCACCACCTCAGCCTCCGGGCTTGACCCGGACATCACCCCGGACGCGGCCCGCTTTCAGGCGCCGCGCATCGCCAAAGCGCGCCACCTCGGCGACGCGCAGGTCGCCGGCCTCATCGAGCAGAACACAGCGGGTCGGCAGTTTGGCCTGCTCGGCGAACCGCGCGTCAACGTGCTGGCCCTCAACCTCGAGCTCGACAAGCTCGCGAAATAAGTGTGCGGCTTCCCCGCGCAAAAGCAATCGCTCCAGTCAGCCCCGGATATCTTTGGGGCGGGCTGGAGCGATTGGTGTTGAAGCGGCCTGCTCCGCGCTACTTGACCGGCAGCACGATCGCCTTCTCCAGGGTGATCTTGCCTTCCAGTTGAGGATCAGCCGACGAGCGGCTCACGTGCACGGTGAAGCTGCCCGCGTCCGCATGCCACGCCGCCGCCTTCTCGTCATACCAGGTAAAGGACCGGGCATCCAGAGGCACCGTCACATGGCGAGTCTGGCCGGGATCAAGCGCCACGCGCGCAAAGCCCTTGAGCTCCTGCGGAGGCCGCGCGATCTTTGGCTTGTCTTCGCTCACGTAGACCTGCGCCACGTCGGCGCCGGCTTTGGTTCCCGTGTTGGTAACGTCGAAGCTGATCTCGAAGCCACCGTTGCCGCCGGCCGGCTGGATGGCCAGTCCCGCATATTTGAAGCTGGTGTAGGAGAGCCCGTAGCCGAAGGGGAACAGCGGCTTGACGCCATTGTGCTCATAACCGCGATAACCCACAAAGACCTCGTCCTTGTAGGGAATATCGAGCGTTCCCGGCGTGGGGTAATACCAGGCGTAGGAGGGGTTGTCCTCCAGCTTGCGCTCCCAACTGATGGGCAGGCGGCCCGAGGGGTTGATGTCGCCAAAGATGGCCTCGGCCAGCGCCGTGCCGCCTTCCTGGCCCGGATACCAGTTCTCGATGACCCCTGCCACCTTGTCGATCCAGCGCGAAGCGTCCACCGCGCCGCCCGAAGTGATGGCTACAATGGTGTTGGGATTGGCGGCCGCAATCTTCAGAATCAGCTCGTCCTGCCCCGGAGGCAGCCGGAACTCGCGGTCTGCGCCTTCGGTCTCGATCTCGGCGTTGTAACCCACGGCCACGATGACCGCATCGGCCTTCTTGGCAATCCCGACCGCCGAGTCAGCAGCCAGTGTGCCATTGAGGGTAGCGCCGATTTTGACCATGCCGCCCGTGAAGGGCACCGTGTCCAGAATCTCAAGCACCACCTTGTGCGGGCCCGGCGTCAACGCGACCGTCGTCTGCGCCACCGCGGACTTGGGCACCTCTGCGTGGTCGATCACCGTCTTGCCGTCGACCAGGAACCGCGTGCGCCCCTGGTACTCCACAAAGAACAGGTAATCGCCCGGAGCGCGGGCCATGTAATAGCCGGTCCAGCGCGTGTATGTGGGGGTCGGCGTGGCGTTCATGATGCCCATCATGATCTCCGCCGGCATGGAAGCGACCAGCTCCGAGGTGTCCTGCGCCGATGTCCCTGCGCCCGCCTCGAAGCCTCCGCTGGTGCTGGCCATCATCTCGGTCTTCGTCGCGATGGGTTTGCCCTCGAACTTGGGATTGTCAAAAGTCTCGACGGTGAGACCCGGCGCGAACTTGTCCGGGGCCAGCATAAAGCCCGAACGCATGGCGATCAGCCCCAGGCTGGGCAGTCCGCGGTCATAGAGCACGGTTCCACTGGTCCCGAGCCGGTCGCTGATGCCCTTGAGAGCGCTCACCGAAGCAAACACGGGCACCTCGCCGCTGCCGCCGGCGGTGGGGCTGCCGGGGAAGGCGTCGGGGCCGATAACCGCGATGGTCTTGACCTTGGCCGGGTCGAGCGGCAACAGGTTCCTGTCGTTCTTGAGCAGCACCAGGCCTTCGCGCGCGCCCTGGAGCGCCGCCACGCGGCCCTGCTGGTTGTAGCGCGGAATGGAGTTGTCCAGCGGGTCCTTGTCCATCCAGCCAAAGCGGTAGGCCACGCGCAGCAGACGGCGAATCTTGTCGTCGATGGTGGCTTCCTTGACCGTGCCGGACTTGATTGCAGGCAGGAGCGACTTCTCGTTCATGTAGGTGCCAAAGGGCATTTCCAGATCCATGCCGGCATTGGCCGCGGCCACGCCGTCGTGGGTGGCGGTCCAGTCGGACATCATCAGCCCGTCAAAGCCCCACTGCTCTTTCGCGATCTCCACGTTCAGGTGGTAGTTCTGCGTGGCGTGCTCCCCGTTGAGAAAGTTGTAGGAGTCCATGATGGAGCCAACATGCGCCTTCTTCACAGCCGCCTCAAACGCAGGCAGGTAGATCTCGCGCAGCGCCCGCTCGCTCACCACGGAGTTCGAGGTAAAGCGGAAATACTCCGAGTTGTTGGCCGCGTAGTGCTTGATCGTCGCGCTCACGCCCTGCGATTGCACCCCGTTGATATAGCCGACAGCGGTCTCGGCCGCCAGGAACGGGTCCTCGCCAAAATACTCAAAGTTGCGGCCGTTCATGGGCTCCTTGTAGATGTTCACGCCGGGGCCGAGCAGGTAGGCTGCTCCGCGTGAGCGCGCATCGCGCCCAATCTGCGTGCCGATGGCCGTGGCCAGGTCGCGGTCCCAGCTCGCCGCCAGGCCGATGCCCGCGGCATAGGCCGTGGAAGGAGCGGGAATGTGCGCGCCCACCGGCCCGTCACTCATCCTAAAGGCGGGAATTCCCAGCCGTGGAATGGGTGTGGAAGCCATCATTGTGGCTCCGGAGAGCATGTGAATCTTCTCTTGCAGCGTGAGCTTGGAGATCAGGTCATTGATCTTCTTTTCGGTGTCCGCGCTCTGCGCGCGCCCTGCCGCTCCTGAAAAAAGGACGGCCAAAGTGAGAATGAGAGAGACGGCGATGCGCGTCGTCCGCGCCTGTCTGCCTCGAATTACGAGTTGCATGGTGCCTCCTGAAGTTGGGACCGGCCAATTCTAATCCAAGTGCCGGGTTTATGGTCTGCCGCGGGGCTTGACTGCACGGCGCGGGTCCAACCCAGCCCTTGCCCTCTCGATAGCGCTCAAAAATGACACCTTGGCTCCATATACATGGGACGGAAACTTCGCTTTAATGGTTCCAGAACCACGAGATTGGTGAACAAGAGGCCTCCTGAAGCTGCATTCGGGCGGTCGCCTGCGCGCCGGAAAAAGAAAATGGTACGGTGCGATGAATTGCAATAGACAATTCGTATCTCTATCGAATACTATTCCCCTTTCGGATAGCCCGTCCGTAAGAATTGGGTGCCATTGATGCGCGCTTCGCTCTTCATCACCTGCTATAACGACACCCTTTATCCGGAGACCGGCCGGGCGGTGGTTTCCCTGCTTGAACGGCTGGGCGTTGAACTGGACTTCCATCCCAAGCAGACCTGCTGCGGCCAGATGCATGCAAACACAGGCTTTCGCGGCGAGGCCTTCTGCCAGGCCAAGCGCTTTGTCCAGCTCTACCGCGACACCGAAACCGTCGTCATCCCCTCCTCCTCCTGCGTAGCCATGATGCGTGATCAATACCCAGGGCTCTTTGAGGAGCTGGGCAACGAGTCGCTGCGACGGGAGTTCGCTGCGCTCCTGCCCAGAGTCTTCGAGCTCAGCGAGTTTCTGCTTGATCGCCTGGGCGTGGACGATGTGGGGGCCTACTTTCCCCATCGCGTGGTCTACCACGCCAGTTGCCACGGCGTGCGCGCCCTGCATCTGGGCGAGCGGCCTTACAAGCTGCTGGCCAAAGTCCGCGGCCTTGACCTGGCGCAGATGGCCAATACAGACCGCTGCTGCGGCTTCGGCGGGACCTTTTCCGTAAAGAACGCGGAAGTCTCCTCCGCCATGCTGGCCGCCAAGCTCCAGGACGTGATCGCCACCCGCGCCGAGTACTGCACGGCCCTCGACAACAGTTGCCTCATGCACCTGGGCGGGGCCATGCACCGGCAATATGCGGGCATGAAGACCATCCATCTGGCGCAGATTCTGGCCGCCACCGAAGATGCCCCCGCGGAGGCCATCGCATGACCCAGTCCGTGGCCGACCATCCCATTCTCGACCCCCGCTTCGCGCCGCCCTTCCCGCAGGCCGTTCTGCCCGTGCTGCGCAACCCGCAACTACGCAAAAATGTGGCCCACGCCATCGACGTGATCCAGGCTAAGCGCGGCCGGCTGGTGGCAGAAAAGACCGACTGGCAGGAGTTGCGCACCGCCGGCTCGGCATTGCGCGCCCACGTCCTTGAAAATCTCGGCACTTATCTCGAGCAGTTCGAGTCCCGCTGCACCGCTGCCGGAGGCCATGTCCACTGGGCCGCCGACGCCGCCGAGGCGCGGCAAATCACCCTTGACCTGCTGCGGCAGCACAACGCCTCCGACGTCATCAAGATCAAGACCATGACCTCGGCGGAGATTCAGTTGAATCCCTTCCTCGAAGCCCAGGGCGTGCACGCCCATGAGACCGACCTGGCCGAAATCATCCTTCAGTTGGGCGAGCAGGAACCCTCCCACATCGTCGTCCCCGCGCTGCACATCAATCGCAGCCAGGTGCGCGAGATCTTCGCCCGCACCATGGGCCTCAAGAACCTCTCCGACGACCCAAAAGAGCTGACCAACGCGGCGCGCCGCTATCTGCGACAGAAGTTTCTCACCATCCCCACGGCCATCAGCGGCGCCAACTACCTGATCGCCGAGACCGGCGGCGTGGGCATTGTGGAGTCGGAAGGCAACGGGCGCATGTGCCTCACCCTGCCGCAGACCATGATCACCATCGCAGGCATCGAAAAGGTGCTTCCGCGCTTCCAGGACCTGGAAATCATGCTGCAGGTGCTGGCCCGCTCTGCCACCGGCGAGCGCATGAACCCCTATACGTCGCTCTGGTCCGGCGTCACCCCCGGCGACGGCCCGCAGAACTTCCACGTCATTCTGCTCGACAATGGCCGCTCCGAGATGCTGCGCCGCCCGGTCGAGCGCCAGACCCTCAAGTGCATCCGCTGCGCCGCCTGCATGAATACCTGCCCGGTCTATCGCCAGACCGGCGGCCACGCCTACGGCTCAGTCTATCCCGGCCCCATCGGCGCCATCCTCACGCCGCAGCTCATGCACATGCACCACGCCCAGTCGCTGCCCTACGCCTCCTCGCTCTGCGGCGCCTGCTACGAGGTCTGCCCGGTCAAGATCAATATCCCCGAAGTGCTGCTGGAGTTGCGCTCCCAGGTGGTGAACCAGGAACGCCGCCAGGTGGGCCGCGTCTTTGACCTCATGTATATCGGCCTGCGCATGGCCAACTTCCTGTTCACCAGCGCCTGGCGCTTCCACCTTGCCCAGCGCCTGGGCCGCATCGGCGCACGGCTCGTCACCCGCAAGGACGGCTGGATCCACTCCCTGCCCAGCATCGGCGGCAAATGGACTCAGACCCGCGATCTTCGCGGCCTTCCCGACCAGACCTTCCACGAGTGGTGGGCAGCGCGCGCCAAGGAGGCCAAATGACCGCCGCCATCTCTTCCCGCGAAAGCATTCTCGGCCGCATCCGCTCCGCCATCCAGACCCCGGGCATGGGCCTGGCCGATGCCGCCGTGGCCTATGGCGCCCTGCCCCGCGGCTACATTCAGGCCGGCAAGCTGAGCCGCGAGGGCACCATCGCCCTGCTCATCGAGCGCCTGCGGGAATATGACGCCGAAGTCGTGGAGTGTACGCCGGAAGAGCTGCCCGCCGCCATCGCCGCCCAACTGGCCGCCAGCGCCAAGCACACCTTTGTGGCCCCGCCAGGCCTGCCGCCCTCGTGGCTCGCCACAGGGTTCGACTGGAAGATCGACAACGACCTCGACACCGCCGAAATCGAGAAGGTGGATGGCGTGCTCACCGCCGCCACCTGCGCCGTGGCCGACTCCGGCACCATCGTTCTTCATCATGGACCCACAGAGGGCCGGCGCGTCATCTCGCTGCTGCCCGACTGGCACCTCTGCATCCTTCTCGCTTCCCAGGTGGTAGAAACGCTCCCCGAGTACTTTGACCGCGTCGAACAGCCCCCCGCATTGGCCACCTACATCTCTGGCCCGAGCGCCACCGCCGACATTGAAATGACCCGCATCAAGGGCGTTCACGGCCCTCGCTTTCTCCATGTGATCCTGGTCCGCGACCCGGATTCCCCCACTCAAGCCCCAGCAATGAGACCGGCAGACACAGCACCCCACAAAGGCAGGTAGTGCACCATGACAGAACCCGGATCCGCCCTCTTTGACCGCGCAGCCCAGGCCCTTGACGCATTCCGCATCGAGATCCCGTCCTGGGGATTTGCCAATACCGGCACCCGCTTCGGCAAGTTCAACCAGGCCGCCGCCGCCCACTCCATTGAGGAGAAGTTCGCCGACGCTGCCGAGGTCAATGCGCTGACCGGAGTCACCCCCACGCTCGCGCTTCACGTGCTCTGGGACCTGCCCAACGGACTGGACGACATCCCTGAAGTGAAGGACCTGGAGCGCCGCTTCGGCATTCGCTCCGGCTCCATCAACCCCAATCTCTTCCAGGACCAGGAGTACAAGTTCGGCTCGCTCTGCAACCCCTCGGCCGAGATCCGGGAACGGGCGGTGCGCCACGTCCTCGAGTCCATCGAGATTGCCACCCAGCTTGAATCGCGCGACTTGTCGCTTTGGCTGCCAGACGGCTCCAACTACCCCGGCTCGCAGAACATTCGCAAGCGCATCGGCTGGCTTGAAGAAGCTCTTCGCAGCGCGCACGACCAGCTCAGCCCCGGCCAGCGCCTCCTTATCGAATACAAACCCTTCGAGCCCGCCTTTTATCACACAGATATCGCCGACTGGGGCATGTCGTCGCAACTGGCCCGCGCCGCCGGCCCGCAGGCCCGCGTCCTGGTGGACACCGGCCATCACTACTCCTCGCAGAACATCGAGCAGATTGTCGCCTGGCTTCTGCACTCCGGCCTGCTGGGCGGGTTCCACTTCAATGACCGCCGCTACGCCGACGACGACCTGACCCTGGGCTCCATCGACCCCTATCAGATCTTCCGCATCTTCGCCGAGATCCACTCCGGGCTCGCCGAGGGCCTGGGGCCCGACATCGCCTTCATGATTGACCAGAGCCACAACCTCAAGGGCAAGATTGAAGCCACCGTCCAGACTGTGGTCACCGCCCAGGAGCTCTGGCTCAAGTCCGCCCTCATCGACCGCGATCTGCTGGAGGCCCATCGCCAGTCCTGCGATCTGGTAGCTGCCGAAGAGCTCTACCGCGGCGCATTCTGGACCGATGTCCGCCCCCTTGCCGCTGCCTGGCGCGAAGCCCGCGGCCTGCCTGCCAATCCACTCGCCGCACTGCGCGAAAGCGGGTACGTCGAGCGCATCGGCCAGGAACGCGGAAGCCGTAACTCTTCTGTTAGCAGCTACGCCTGAAAAGGGTTATGCTAGTTTGCAACCTTCCTTCAATGGAAAGTCGCGTGAGGAGACGAGCGGTTGCCCAAGGCCAAGATCAAACGGCTTTACCTCATTCCCATCCTGTCCAAGGCCCTCGATGTCCTCGAGTTGCTGGAGCAGAACCATGCTCCGGTCACGCTCGAGGACGTCTATCAGGAGACCAAAATCTCCAAAACCAGCGTCTATCGAATCCTCAAGACGCTGGTGCATCGTGGTTATGTGGCCCAGGCGCAGAATGGGCAGTACCGGCTGGTCTCCCGGCCGCGCCGTCTCCGCTTCGGCTTCGCCGTGCAGAGCGCGGAGATGCCCTTCTCCCAGGCCGTGGCCCAGAGTGTCACCGCCGCCGCCGCTGCCTCCGGCGTCGAACTGCTTCTGCTCGACAACCGCTTCGACCCGGACATCGCCATCCAGAACGCGGAGGAGTTTGTCGAGAAGCGGGTTGATCTGGTTCTCGAGTTTCAGGTGGAAGAGGCCGTGGCCCCGCGCGTGGCCCACATCTTCAAAAAGGCCGACATTCCCCTCGTCGCCATCGACGTGCCTCACCCCAACGCCACCTACTTTGGCGTGGACAACTTTGAGGTGGGTTACGAGGCCGGAGCCCTGCTGGCCCAGTATGCGCAGCGCAAATGGAAGAGCAAGGTCGAGCGGGTCATCGGCGTCGGCTTCAGCGAAGCAGGCAGCTTCGTCCAGAGCCGCATCACCGGCGCCTTCGACGCCATCCGCGAACGGCTCAAGGAGATCACCCCCGGCCACTTTTTGCAAATTGAAGGCCGAGGCATGAGAGAGGCCAGCCGCCTGGCCATGAACGCCTTCCTGATGGCGCACCAGCCGGGTCAGCACATTCTGGTGGCCGCCGCCACAGACTCCAGCGCCCTCGGCGTTCTCGACGCGGTCCGGCAGGCCGGGCGCGAGGGCGACTTCGCCATCGCCGGCCAGGACTGCATCCCGGAAGTGCTCGAAGAGATGCGCACCGGCAAGAGCGCCATCATCGGCACCATCTCACATGAGGCCGAGAGCTACGGCCCGCGGCTGGTCCAGCTCGGCATCGCCCTGCTCCGCGGCTACACTGTGCCCCCCTATAACTACATCCGCCACCGGGTCGTGACGCCGGAAATCCTCGACGAAGAGGCCGCCGAAGTCTGACAGGGCAGTCTGCGGAAGGTGAATGACTGCGGTCGGACCTGATTCAGAGTCCGTCAGTCCTGCGTTCACAAATGGCTACTTCCGCATCCGGATCATGCGCCGCGGCCAGGCGGCGTCGCGCGCAAAACCGCAATTTGGGATCAATTCGCATAAGAAAAAGATTCTCTATTGTTATTTCCCTGTGCTATTGTCGTTGGGTCGTACGCATCTCCCGGTAAACTGGTGTCTATGAGCCTGCGGAATTCCCCTTCTCCTTCGCTCAAGTTCCTTCAAGATCGCTGGGACCTTGACCTCGCCGCAACCCTTGATGAGCCGGAACTGCTCCGGTACCGCTCCAACCTGCTGGGCTCCGATCTGCGCATCACCAACTTTGCCGGCGGCAACACCAGTTCCAAGATCACCGAGGCCGACCCGCTCACTGGCGAGCCCGTCGAGGTTCTCTGGGTCAAGGGCTCCGGCGGCGACCTGGGCAGCATCAAGCGCACCGGATTTGCCACGCTCTACCAGCAAAGGCTGCTGGCCCTGGAGCGAAGCTACAAGGGAGTGGACCATGAAGACGATGTGGTTCCCCTCTATCCCCTGTGTACCTTCCGCAACAATCCTGTCGCCGCCTCCATCGACACCCCGCTGCACGGGTATCTTCCCTTTCCCCACGTGGATCACCTCCATCCCGACTGGGGCATCGCCCTGGCCGCCTCGGCCAACGGCAAGGTCAAGATGGAGGAGTTCAACCGGGAGTTTGGCCACTCCCTTGTGTGGCTACCCTGGCAGCGCCCCGGCTTTGAGCTGGGCATGATGTTGCGCGCCGCGGTGGCCGCCAACCCCGGCTGCGACGGCATCGTGCTGGGTGGCCACGGACTCTTCACCTGGGGCCAGACGCAGCGCGAGTGTTACCTCAACACCCTCGCCGTAATCGACCAGATCGGCCAGTTCATCGAGCGCCACGGCATTGAAAAAGGCCCCTCCCGCTTTGGCGGCGAGGTCGTACCCGCACGGGTCGACCGCGACGAGATCGCGGTGGCCATTGCGCCCTTCCTGCGCGGCCGGGTCAGCATCCAGAACCACTGGATCGCGAGCTTCTCCGACGCTCCTGATGTGCTTCAATTCGTCAACTCGGCGCACGCCAAAGAGCTGGCCTTCCTGGGCACCAGTTGCCCCGACCACTTCATCCGCACCAAGATCCGCCCCCTCTTTGTGCCCTGGCCCCCCTCGGCCGGCCTCGATGAGCTCAAGGCCCAGATCGAGTCTTCGCTGGAGGAGTACCGCGAGCAGTACCGCGCCTACTACCGCTCCTTCGCCACGCCTGACTCCCCTGCCCTGCGCGACGCCAGCCCCACTGTCGTTCTCATCGCCGGGCTGGGCATGTTCAGCTTTGGCAAGAACAAGACCGAGGCGCGCATCACCGGCGAGTTCTACACCAACGCCATCCATGTCATGGAAGGCGCTTCCCTGCTCTCGGACGGCGAAGCCACGGGCACCGTGCCGCAGTGCGGCGCGGGATTTGACCCCGCCAGCTTCAAGGTCTTTTCCAACTATGTCGCCCTGCCGGCGATCGAGGCCTTCCGCATCGAATACTGGGCCATGGAAGAGGCCAAGATCCGCCGCCAGCCCCCGGAAAAGGAGTTCAGCCGCCGCATCGTGATGATTGTGGGCGGAGGCAGCGGCATCGGCCGGGACTGCGCCCTCAAGGCTGCCGCCCGCGGCGCGCATGTGGTCATCGCCGACCGCGACCAGACCGCCGCATGCCGCGCCGTGGGCGAGTGCGGCTCCCTCACTTCTCCCGAGTTCCTCACCTGCACCTCGGTGGACATCCGCAGCCGCGAAGCCATCGCTCAGGCCTTGAAGGACACCGTCCGCGCCTTCGGCGGCCTCGACATCCTCATCAACACCGCCGCCCTCTTCCCCTCCACGCCCGATGGGGTCATTCCCGACGCGCTCTGGGCCACCACGCTCGACATCAACGTCACGGCCAACTACGTCCTCGCCGACGAGGCCTCGAAGATTTTCACCTCGCAGGACCTCGACGGCTCCATCGTGCTCACCAGCTCGGCCAACTCGGTGGTCGCCAAGCGCGGCTCTGAGGCCTACGACGTGAGCAAGGCCGCCCTCTCCCACCTGGTGCGCGAGCTGGCCGTGGGCCTGTCGCCCATGGTCCGCGTCAACGGCATCAGCCCCGCCACGGTGGTCAAGGGCTCCACCATGTTCCCCCGCGACCGCGTCCGCGCCTCGCTCGCCAATTACGAGATTCCCTTCGATGAGTCCCTCACCGACGAGGAACTTCGCACGCTGCTGGCCGCCTTTTACGCCAAGCGCACCCTGACCAACCAGCCCATCGACCCGGCCGATTGCGCCGAGGCCATCCTCTTCCTCGCCGGTCAGCGCGCGCGCTGTACCTCCGGCCACCTCATTCCCGTCGACGGCGGGCTCAAGGAGGCCTTCCTGCGATGAGCGCCGTACGCTGCCTTCCACCAAGTCCCGCCATCCGAACCGCCCCACCGCCTCTCACCGGGCCGGGGCGGAACTCCTCGAACTCCGTGTGCACTGTCATCTGACCTGAACTGGGGCTCCTCCATGCAAGAACCCGCTAGAATCGCCATCGACCTCGGCGCCGAGAGCTGCCGCGTCTCCCTGCTGCGCTTCCTCGATGGCCGCCCGTCCATCGAGGTCATTCACCGGCTCCCCAACGGCCCGGCGCACTCCGGCTTCTCGCTCCGCTGGCCACTCGCCACCATTCTCGGGGGCCTGGAAGAGGGCCTGCACAAGGCTGCCGCGGCCGCCCCCGAGGGCATCGCCTCCATCGCCGTCGATGGTTGGGCCGTGGACTACGTGCGCCTGGGCGCGGACGGCCTTCCGCTCGCCGACCCCTTCTGCTACCGCGACGAGCGCAACATCGCCGCCAAAGCCGCTGCCGATCTGCTGGTCCCACCGGAAATGCTCTTTCGCCGTTCGGGCGCCCAGCCCCTGCGCATCAACTCCGTCTACCAGCTCTGCGCCGATCCCTCCTCCGGCATCGACCCCCTGGCCCCCTGGGTCAACTTTCCCGAGTACATCCTCCACTGGCTGGGCGCGCCCCGTGTGGCCGAGTACACCAACGCCACCCACACCGGGCTTGTGGACATTGCCACCGGCAACTGGGCGCCGGACCTCTTCGCGCAGCTCGGCCTCTCTCTCGATGCCGCCCCGCCCATCGTGCCTTCGGGGGCCAACCTCGGACCCCTCCAGGGACCGCTCGCGGCCCTCGACGCCTTCAAAGATACGGTGCTCATTGCGCCCGCCTGCCATGACACGGCCTCGGCCATCGCCGCCATCTCCACCAGCCTCGACGCAACCGCCTACATCTGCTCCGGCACCTGGTCGCTGGTGGGCACGCTCGTCGATACCCCCATCGTCACCCCGGAAGCCATGGCCGCCCGCTACACCAACCAGGGGGCGGCCTCCGGCAACTACTGCTTCCATACCAACGTGAACGGCATGTGGCTCATCAAGCAGTGCATGGACGCATGGGCCGCGCAAGGCCGCCCCTGGACCATCGAAGACCTCGTCCAAAAGGCTGCCTCATGCGATGCCCCTGCCGGGACGATCGACGTCGACGCGGACCCGCTCATGCTGGATGGCGACATGCCGGCCCGCATCAATACAGAGCTCGAAAAGCGCGGCCTGGCCCCCATCGCCGACCAGCCCGGCAACGAACCCGTCTTTGCCCGCCTGATTTTTGAAAGCCTGGCAGCCCGCTATGCCACCGCGCTCGACCACCTGGAGCAGATGCTGGGCCGCAAGCTCGCCCGCATCCACATCCTGGGCGGAGGCAGCCGCAACCAGTTGCTTACCCGCCTCACCGGCGAACGCACCGGACTGCCCGTTGAAACCGGCCACCCCGAAGGCTCCACCATTGGCAACTTCGCCGTGCAACTGGCTGCAAGCGACGCCAACGGCAAGCCCCTGGACCCGGTCGCCCTGCGCAACTGGGCCCGCGTGCTCTGCGAGTGCTGAGAACTGGCTAGGCCAGCTTCTTCAGCTCCGGATAACGCCGGAAGATCCGCGCCTGGTCCTCCGCGCTCAACGCCGAGAGCCGCCGCGGCTTGTCCTGCGGCCGAGTTCCCTTTTGGTTGAGCACGTTCATCAGGCTCCACTCGCGGTCCAGTCCCTGCGGCTCCGAGGCCTTCAGGTCGTAGCGCGTAAAGTCGATGGCCAGCGGCGTTTCGCCTTTGGTCCAGTCACCCAGCAGCGCCAGACGGAACTCCTGGTTCATGAACCAGCGAATCTCCAGTTCCTTCTCCGACCCCGGTGCGCCGGTTCCTTTAGTGTCAAAGCGGTAATTCAGGCCGGTGTTATCTGGCACGTGCCTGCGCCACTCCAGGCCAAAAGCGCCCTCGGTCATGACCTGCGTATCCGGCCAGCGCTCTCGCACCGCCTGCAGCCAGTACGTCAGGTCCTCGTCGTGGCCCACGGAGACCTCCCAGATGCCCGTCACAAACCCGAACCCGTTCAGCGCGCGGCCTGTGTCAAAGTGCATCGCGGTGGTGTCCATCATCTCCCGGCGGCCCACTGTCGTTCCCAGGTTGCCCACCGTCTCAATCGGCCCCACTCCCAGGCGGCTGTTGAATCCCCCCAGAAACCCGTCGCGCCGCGCCGCCAGAAAATCGCAGGTCCATCCGTCCAGGCACACGCTGTCCACGAAGTCCGCCTTGCCCTGCGCCGGCTTCAGATAATGTTCGCGGCTGGGGTAGTAGGGGTAGACGATGCCCCCGTCCCCATCGCCATAGTCGATTGCGTGCTGGCTCCAGATCTGCCCCTGGCATACATGGATTCCCTCGTCCTCGGCCAGATGGCGCTGGTTCTCCACATCCAGAAACCCTGCTACCACGCTCTCCGGGCGGTACTTGCCTCCGACCATCTCCGAGACCATCCCCAGCGCCGTATGAATCGTCCGCCGGTTGTTCTCCCGCGTGTCATACATCGGGGCGCAATAGCCGCCGGGAATGAAGGTGACCTCGTCGCCGTACTTGTCGTGGTAACCGGCAAGCAGTCGCCGCGCCTCCTGGTACTCCTTGCGGTCGTCGCGCAGAGCCAGCCAACTGATGGCCCACGTCATGCGCCCGCCGGGACAGCCCCGCTCAAAGGCGTCGCGCCGCGAGCGAATCTTCTCCGGACGGTTGTCGGCGGCCTCATCCAGCCCAATCGAGCGGGTCGGCGTCACCTCGATCTGGTTTACCCGCACCACGGAGACATGGGTCAGATAGCGCCCCTGGAGCCCTGCTCCCGCCGCGCCCAGAGCCTTGCCGCCCACCGCCAGCGCCGCCGCCGAACTCGTTGCCGTGTGAAGAAACTGCCGCCTTGTCCAACCTGTCTTCGTCGCCATCTCACTTACCCAGCCTTTCTCCAAATCGTTGCCGTCTTGCCCGTCCCCGTGTTTGAATGAGCCCGATGCTGATTCACCGAGGCCGCGGTACCTTGATCGCAATCATTGCGATTCTCTGCCTGGCCGACGCCGAAGCACTCACTCGATCGCTTTTTCACTACTACCGATACTATCCGCAGCATGCCTGGCCTAAGCTCGCTGCCTGCCTTGTCGCCGCTGCTCTGGTTCGATGGCTCTCCCCCAAAGAGGAACAACCCTCCGACTCAACTCCGCCCTATGAAGAGTGGCTGGTCTCCGGCGGCGAAGACTTGCCGGTTGCGCAGCACGAACCCTCTGTGCTCAAGCCGACCCTGTTCCGCGATTCCGACTCGCTCTTCCTGATTCCAGTCAGATACTGGCCGACGCTTCTTTGCGTGCTTGGGATCATCCTCTATTTCGCGCCCGAAACCGCGCTGCCTTAAGGCGCGAACCGCACGCCCAGGGTCCCGCTTTTGGGACCTGGGAAACCCGTGCCGCCGGGTGCACCAGGTCTTTCTTCGCACAGATTCCTTTGAAGCATGGTGATTCCTGGGGCTGATGCTCGGGCACCCGCCTGTTCAGGATGACGAACTCTGGAGTTACAACCCGAGTTTGGACCAGAGCGCGTCGACTCTGGTCTTGGTGGCGGAGTCCATTTCTATCATGGCGGGCCAGGGGCGGTCGAAGCCTTCGGCCTTCCACTTGCGGGTGGCGTCGATGCCCATCTTGCTGCCGTAGTTGGGCATGCGGGAGGCGTGGTCCAGCGAGTCGACGGGGCCAAGGGTGAACTGGATGTCGCGCTCGGGGTCGATGTTGTTGGCCACGCGGAGCGTGACTTCGCCCACGTCCTGCACGTCGCAGTCTTCATCGACAACGACGATGACCTTGGTGAACATGGCCTGGCCGAGTGACCAGATGGCGTTCATGACCTTGCGCGCCTGGCCGGGATAGCTCTTGCGGATGGAGACGAGCATGAGGTTGTGGGCCACGCCCTCGGCGGGCAGGTTGATGTCCACAATCTCGGGAATCGTCATCTTCATGGCGGGGAGGAAGATCCGTTCGACGGCCTTGGCGAGCCAGGCGTCTTCCATGGGCGGCTTGCCGACAATGGTGGCGGCGTAGATGGGGTTTTTGCGGTGGGTGATGCAGGTGAGGTGGAAGACGGGGTACTGGTCGGTCATGGTGTAGAAGCCGGTGTGGTCGCCAAAGGGGCCCTCGGTGCGAAGTTCGCCGAGCTCGACGTAACCCTCGAGGATGATTTCACCGTGGGCCGGAACCTGGAGGTCGACGGTTTCGCACTGGACGATCTCGACGGGCTTGCCACGGAGGAAGCCGGCGATCATGAACTCCTCGACCTCAGGGGGAGCGGGGACGATGGCGGAGAAGGTGGTGGCGGGGTCAGTGCCGATGGCCACGGCGACCTCAAGCCGGGAGCCTTTGAGGTTGCCCATGGCCACCTGGGGCAGGCCGCCGATGGGCCCGTCGGGGATGGCGACCGCGCCGCCGGCTGACTCGGCCATAGCGGCCACGCGGGCGGTGAGGGCGCTGAAGTCTCCACTTGCCTGAGAAGCAGAAGACGCTGCCCTCCGCAGGAGTTCGCGGTAGTGCTCGGCGGCGACCTTTTGCCGTTGCCAGTGCATGCCGGTGGTCTGGCCGTCATAGACCTGCATGCGGTACATGCCGATGTTGCGCTTGCCGTTCCGCGGGTCCTTGGTGTGGACGCAGGGCAGGGTGATGAAGCGGCCGCCGTCGTGGGGCCAGCACTTGAGAATGGGGAACTGGTTGAGGTCGAAGTTGTCGCGCCCGTTGTCGTCTTTCGACTTCAGGATGACTTCCTTGCAGGGTGCGTCCTTGGCGCTGACGGTCTTGGGGAAGGCGGAGGCGAGCGCGCCGAGCTGGGGAAGCATCTTGAGCTTGTCGAGCAGGCCGCCGGTGGGGGGCTTGACGTTCAAAAGCGCGGTGATGCGGCCCGCGACTTCGTCGAGTCGCTCGACGCCCAGCGACATGGCCATGCGGCGCTCGCTGCCGAACTGGTTGATGAGCACCTGGTGGCCGGGATGACCCTTGATGTTTTCAAAGAGTAGCGCGGGGCCGCCGGGGGCGTATTTCTCAGGGGCGGCGCTTCCCTGCCCTACGGCACCTGGTCGCGCTCCAATTTTGGAGACGCGGTCGGTGATTTCAGTGATTTCAAGCTCCGGCGAGACTTCTTCCTTGATGCGCTTGAGTTCGCCGGCTTTCTCGAGTGCTTTGATCCATTCGCGCAAATCGTCGTAGGCCAAGGGTATTGCTCCCGCTGGGAAGCTTGAGCTCCCCAAGCCTCTAGCTTACTAGGGTCACGACGACCGGTTGCCCGGACTGCTCGGGCTGGACGGGCGGGATGGCGTCCATGGGGTAGCCGAGCCGCTTCCACTCGTCGTAGCCCCCGCGCAGGGGGCGTACCCGTTCGATGCCGAGCTTGTGGAGGGCCATGGCGGTTTTGGCGGCAGTGGCCTCGCTGGGGCAGGTGCAGTAGAGGACCACGTCGCGATCGCGGGGAATCTCAAGATGGCGGGCTGCGAGCGCCTCGGGCGAGATGTGGAGAGCGCCGGGCAGCACGAAAGGGTCGGGGAGCAGTTCGAGGGGATGGCGCAGGTCCACGATGTAGACCGGCTCGCCGGCGTCGAGCTGGCGCTTGAGCTCTTCGGGCTCGAGGCGGGAGGCGACCAGATTTTTGATGACCATGCGGCGGCGGACAACGCGGCCGATGAAGAAGCCAAGGATGCCAAGGACGAGCAGCGCGCCGGAGAAGCGGCCGACCCAGTCAAGCAGGCTTGGGTCGCGCCGGAGAGCGTCGCCGAAGAGGCGTCCAGCCGTAAGCAGGGCGCCGACCCAGAGCGATGCGCCGATGGTGTCAAAGAGCAGGAAGCGGGGGTAGGTCATGCCGTTCTGGCCGGCGACGGGGGGAGCGAGGGTGGCGAGGCCGGGGACGAACTTGGCGGTCATGAGGGTGACGGCGCGGCGGCGGCCAAAAGAGTTCTGGGTGCGGCGGACGCAGATGGTTGGCTCGAGGGAGAGCTTGCAGAGCAGGCGCAGCACATGATGGCCGTAGCGGCGGCCAACGATGAACCATGCGGTGTCCGCGGTGATCGAGGCGACAACGCCGGCGAGGAGAGCGAGGGGGAAGCTGAGCTGCCCGTCGACGGAGAGAGCTCCGGCGGCCAGAAGAACCGGCGTGGCGGGCAGGGGGATGCCAAGCTGCTCAACCAGTACCCAGGCGAAGAGCAGGAGATAGCCGTAGACGAGAAGGATGTGTTCAGGGAGCGCCATGGGGAAGTTTCCTGTCTTCGATCGCGGAGAAGTTGGGCCGCCGGGCCCTGACGTGCCGGGGGCAGGTCAGGAAGCCGGGAGGTCCCTGCCTATGGGATGAGGGAAAGGGCGGATTGGCTTCAACTGTATGACCGCCGGAATGACCGCAGGATTTGTGCCGCCGAACCCTGGTCACAAGAGCTTCGCGGCCATGTGCCCGCTCGCCCTGCGCGGAAACGCTCACGATCCGCTTCTTGTTCATCGGACCGCAGTCTCAATTCGCGTTTCCCGCCCCCACTCGCTCGCTTTCAATCCGTTGCCCTTCGCGTCACTTCCGGTGACCAGCTTGAGACAGGACTTGCACGCGCAAGAGTGCCCCATGGTGGGGGCGCCAAAAAAATCGGCCCCCGTCATTAACGGGGGCCAAGTTGCCTTGGTTCTCTCGAGTTGCGAGAGCTTGGTTGGCGGCCTTACGGCGGGGGGCCGCCGGCGCGGAAGTTGCCCTGGGGGGAGGGCTCGGGGGTTAAGGCCGTTCCGCGCCGGTTGAGGATGCTACACCATGGGGGGATGCATCATCCTGGGCCGCCAAACTGTTTTCCATCAACCGAATGTGCACCGAGCTTGCGCGAACCGGCCGGGGTGAATCCTGGCCGGCAGCGGCCTGGGCGTTGCCCAAGGCGACTGAGTGGAGACGGTAGACGGGAATCTCATGTTGTGTGACAAGGTAGCGCTTGACTGCCTCAGCCAGGCGCTGGGAATTCTGAATGCCGAGGGAGCCGGCCGCGGGGGCGTTGGCTTCCATTTCCAGGATGTAACCCTGGTGGCCGGTGAGGTTGGCGGCCAGCTCGTCGAGCTGCTTGCGTGCCGCTGCGGACAATATCGGCTGCGATCCGTGGAACACTACCTCGACTTCGTTGATTTGCTTGTACTGGTCGAGGCCGGAGACAGTGGAGTTCAACTGGTCGACGTGAGTGGATGCGCTCAGCGCCAGACCGCTCGCCCGCTGGGCCTGGGAGCCAGCCGCGGTTGCTGTCCGGTTGGCGCCGTCGGCGGTGGACTGGGCAGTGCGGATGCCCGCCTGCGCCCTGGAGTCAACGTCCTGGATGTCACGCGTATTCCGGGCATTGACTTCGTCCAACTCGTTGATGCGGTCCTTGAGGGGGTCGATGCGCTTGTTGACCCACTTTTTGCGGGCAAAGGGATTGACCCTGCCCCAAAAACCTTCCTTGGACGGTGCGGCTGAAGAGCCGGATACGCCATCGGGAGTGGAATGCGATTGTACCGCCGCAGAACCCGCATCCTGGGGAATCCCGGAGGCGCGCTGCGCAACCGCCGGGACTCCAATTGCAGATGCCAGCAAAAGAACCGCAAGCTGGCGGGGGAACAATATCGGGGATGAAACTCTGTTCTCCATGTTGGGGGTGACCATGTCGAACCTTTCTCCGCGACTTGCTTGCGGGGTGAGCCGTACTGTCTGCTCGCTTGTACATATAGCAATGCGGATGCCAAACTTTAGCAAGGCTGTGAAGTTTTTGTAATTTGTTTGGATTGTTCACTTTACCGGACAACTTTGAGGAGATGGCGCAACGCAAGGGGGAGCGGCCTCTTGAGAGAGGTATGTAATTTTTTCCAGGCAGGGTAGTTTCTACGCGGTAAATCGGTAAAGTGGAGTGCGATGGGTGGAAATCGGCCCTAGTGCGTTTCGACGCGGAGGACACGAATCTCCGGGTAGGCTCCATCCCAGTCGGGGGAGACGGTGTCGAAGATCAGGCGGAAGTCGCGCTGGGCGCCGGGAGGGAGCGGCGCGGCCGAGACGGGCTGCACATCAATATAGGGTTCTCTCATGCGGATGAGTTTGAGAGGCTGGGTTTCATTTTGGGCGATCTCGTGAGCGTAGTTGCGAAAGAGGACCTGGACGGTGACGGCGGTGACGGTGAGCGCGCCGTTGTTGGCGATGTGACCGTCGAGGTAGGTGAGTTTGCCGCCTGCGAGGTAGGGAGCTTCACTCATGGCGAGCTGGTCGAGGACCAGCGAGCCGGCGTAGGGGTCAAGGGGGGTGGAAACCGGGGTGGGGGCGGAGACGGCACGCGCCTGGGAGGCGCGGCGCTGCATGGTGACCAGGGCCGCGGCGGCGACGAGCAGAACGACCGCAGCCGCGATGAGGAATGGGAGCCAGTTACGGCCTTCGCCTGGAGATGGGGGTACAAGTTCAGGGGCAGTGCTCACGAGCGGAATTCTACACCGTTACCAAAGGAAGGGCAGCGGCGAGTTCGTTCTAATGATTGAGAGACAGGTTTTGCCTTGCGGGTCGATAAAGGGACCAGCGGCCATTTTGAACCAATATGTTCGCAGGGGACGGAGCGTCCTGGGAACAGATTGCGTCCGTGATGCCAGGGGCATTCGGCGTTCGAACAGAGAAATGAGTTGAGAAGGTTGGAAGGCGGGCGGAGGATGGAGCAGATTTCACAGCCGGGAACAACGTTGATGAGGCCCGGAGAGGTCCGTGCAGGGCGTGACCGGAAGACCGGTGACCTGGCTTACCAGTGGATGACGGTGGCAGCCATCCTGGCGGTGCTGGGGACGCTCTGGCTATTTTAGGGGCAGGAGAAGACTGGGTCCGAACTACGTCCATTTTCAAACAAGAAGAATTCCCGTGAATGCGGGAGACGCGGAACCCCGGCTTTGTGTCCTGAACCAGAGTTCCGGCCCATGCTCAGCCGAAGCGGGCGCGCTTGACGGTCTGGCGGAAGTCCTCACCGGTCATTTCGATACGTACGCACATTTCAGCGAGGCGGGAGCGCATGCGGTCGCCGATGCGGTCGCCCAGGGTAGGCTCGCGGGCGGCGCGCTCGGCATCCGACTTGGCGCCGCTGCCGGCGGGCAAGTCGGCGTAGTTGGTGGTGATGATGGTGGTCTGCTGATCGTTATAGCGGGTATTGAGAATCAGGGCGACGGTGTCCCAGACCCACTCGTTGGGTTTTTGCGCGCCCAGGTCATCGAGGACCAGCACTTCGGCGGCAAAAACAGGCTTGAGGAGTTCGAGTTCCGTGGTCTGGACCTGGGCGTTGTAGCTGTTCTGGATGCTCTTGAGCAGTTCCCGGTAGTCGCAGAAGAGGCCGCGGACGCCGCGTTCCTGGACGAGACGGCGGAGGACGCCGACGGCGAGGTGGGTTTTGCCCACGCCGATGGAACCGGTGAAGAGAATTCCCTTGCCCGCGGTATCCACCGGGTAGGCCTCGACGAACTTGCGGGCGGTGAGGTGGGCGCGGCCCAGGGAGGGGTCGGCGCCGCGAAAGGCGGTTTCATAGCCGTCGAGGGTGTAGTGGCGGTAGCGCTCGGGGATGCGCGCTGCGGCGAGGCGGCGCTCTTCGCGCTGCATCTCCTGGCACTCGCAGGCCCGCGAAACCCACTTTCCATCGGGATTGACGACCCGGACGAGGCCGACGCCTGCGCAAATTGAACAGATGCTCATCTGACTCAAGGGTAGCGCAGGGGGCCGCGGGCTCCGGAGGTGCGGAAGAGGGCCGAAATGTGGAAAAGGACGGATTGTGCCGAAATCGGGGTAAGTTGCTGAAGGCTCAGTTCCGTGGAAGTACGGATGCCTGGTTACTTACCAACGGTTGGAGAGGGTAACCCGTTCGTAGCACTTCGGTACGATGAAATGCTGTCATCTGACCGTCATTTTCATTGACAGTGCGCAATGAAAGGGGGTAAACATAGCGTAATTTCAAAAAAAGCAAATTACTTCAGGGGGGGGGCTCCATGATGAATCGCGTTCTGATTTCTCTTTTGCTCTTGGTATCTTGCGGAATGAGTTGGGGGGCGCAGGCCTCCACGCCGGCGACGCTGACGTCGCCACTGCAGGGGGTTGCGCTGAGTGGCTCGAGCGTGAACTTCACCTGGAGCACTGGAAGCGGAGTCACACTCTACCAGTTGCTGGTGGGTACGCACGGCGCTGGGACGTACGATGTGTTTGGCTCGTCCTACATCACGAGCACCTCGCTGATCGTGAACGGCATTCCGACCGGCGGCGGCACGCTCTATGTGCGGCTGCGGTCCTACATCAACGGAGCCTGGCAGTTCAGCGACTACACATTCACGGAGTCGGGGACAGCCTCTGCTGCGCAACTGAC
>CAINJJ010000054.1 GCA_903849645.1 uncultured Acidobacteriaceae bacterium
CTCGGGACCGATTTTTGTGCGCAACCCCGATGGCCGGGTGGCGGTGACCAACTGGCGCTTCAATGCGTGGGCCAAGTATCCGGACTGGCACAGGGATGACGAGGTGCCGGGGCGGGTGGCGGGACTGTTGGGGCTGCCCGCGTGGGAGCCAACGGTGACGCTGGCCGATGGGCCGCGGCGGCTGGTGCTGGAGGGCGGGTCCATCGATACGAATGGCGCCGGGACCCTGCTGACGACGGAAGAGTGCCTGTTGAGCGAGGTTCAGCAGCGAAATCCGGGCGTGAACCGGGAGCAGCTCGATCAGGCCTTCTGCGACTACCTGGGCATGGAGCAGGTGATCTGGCTAGGGCGCGGCGTGGCCGGGGACGATACCCACGGGCACGTGGACGACATTACGCGGTTTGTGGGCCCGGCAACGGTGGTGACGGCTGTGGAGCCGGACCGGAGCGACCCCAATCATGAGCCGCTGGCGGAGAACCTGGAGCGGCTGAAGGCGGCGCGCACGCTGGACGGAAAGCAGTTTGACATTGTGGAGTTGCCGCTGCCGAAGCCGGTTGTGTTTCGCGGGCAAAGACTGCCGGCGAGCTATGCGAACTTCTATATCGCGAACGGGCTGGTGCTTGTGCCGACCTTCAACGACGCCAATGACCGGGTGGCGCTGAATATTCTGGCCGGCGTCTTTCCGGACCGGGAGGTCATCGGGATCCACTCGGTGGATCTTGTCTGGGGACTGGGAACTCTGCACTGCATGACGCAGCAGCAGCCGGCGGGGAGCGGGGCGGGCGCGCCATGACGGATCTTGAGCTGATGGAAGCGGCGATGGCCGAGGCGCGGCTGGCCGGGGAGGCCGGCGAGGTGCCCATTGGGGCGGTGGCGGCAAGCGGCGGGGAGATTGTGGCGCGGGGCCAGAACCGGGTGCTGCGCGATGTGGACCCCACGGCTCATGCGGAGATGGTGGCGCTGCGGGCCGCGGCTGCCGCGGTGGGCAACTATAGGCTCACGGACTGCACGTTGTATGTGACGCTGGAGCCCTGCGCGATGTGCGCGGGGGCGATGGTGCATGCGCGGTTGGAGCGGCTGGTGTTTGCGGCTCCGGACCCCAAGGCGGGCGCGGCGGGGTCGGTGCTGGGGGTGGTCAACCATCCGCAGCTCAACCACCGAATGGCGGTGGAACAGGGACTGCTGGCGGAGGAGTCTGCGGAGCTGCTGCGGAGCTTCTTTCGTGAGCGGCGGTAGGGTCAGCTTCGCGTGAGGCTGCGGATTCTCTGGGCCTCGTGGGGCCATTCGGCGGCCAAATCGGCATAACTGGCGCTGCGGTAGTCGGCGAAGTCGAAGCCGGGGGTGACGGTGCAGCCGAGCAGGGCGACCTGGCCCTGACCGATGAGGCGCGTGCCCTGCCAGACGCCCGCGGGGACAACGAGCTGCACGTGCTGGCCGGCTTCCAAATCAGGTCCGAGCGTGAAGACGGCGGAGCTGCCGTCGGCATAGAGCTGGAGCATTTCGACGGGGTCGCCGAGGTAGAAGTGGAAGATCTCGTCGGAGCCGAGGACGTGCATCTCAGAGAAGGTGCCGGACTCGAGCAGGTAGTAGATGGCGGTGCTGTGAGGGCGGGGGCCGCGGGGCAACTCGACGGCGCCGGGAGCGGTGTAGGTGCGGCGGTAGCTGCCGCCTTCAATGGGGTGGGGCTCGAGCTGGAGCAGAGACTTGATCTGGCGGGCGTTCACACCTGTGATGGTAGCAGCGGGCGCACGGTAAGATAAGGGTATGAACGTGCAAGTTTATGCCACAAGCTGGTGCCGGGACTGCCGGATGGCGAAACAGTTTCTCGACACCCATGGAATTGTTTATACGGAGATCGATGTGGACCGCGACGCGGCGGCTTCGGCCGAGGTGGTGCGCCATGTGGGCAAGCGGGCGGTGCCGCAACTGGTGATTGACGGGGAGTGGTTTCAGCCCTACAAGCCGGGGCGGGGGCTGCTTTTGGATGAGTTGCATCAGAAGCTGGGGATTCCGCGGGGTTGAGCGGGGCGGGTCAAGGGTTCGTGGTTTCCCACCCATTCCGCAAGAAGGCGCGGAATGGATGGGGCACCCGGCACAAGTGGTTTTGAAGGAGCAAGACAGTGATTGACCGCTATACACGGCCGGCGATGGGCCGCATCTGGACGGAAGAGAACAAGTACCGATGCTGGCTCCAGGTGGAATCGGCGGCGAGCACGGTGCTGGCCGAGGACGGCGTGATTCCGGTGGCTGCGGCAGAAGACATCGCCACAAAGGCCAGTTTCTCCGTCGCCCGCATCCAGGAGATTGAAGCGGAGGTGAAGCATGACGTGATCGCCTTCACAACCGCTGTTGCAGAGTCCCTCAAGAGCCAAGGCCTGGACGGCCAGTCCTCGCGCTGGCTGCACTATGGGCTCACGTCGAACGACATTGTGGACACGGCGCAGGCGCTGCAGGTGAAGGAAGCGTCGGCATTGTTGAGGGCGGGGCTGGTTTCGTTTCTGGCGGTGCTCAAGAAGCGGGCGATCGAGTTCAAGCACACCCCGACCATCGGGCGGACGCACGGAATTCACGCGGAGCCGACGACCTTTGGGCTGAAGCTGCTGAACTGGTATGCGGAGATGGAGCGCAACATCGCGCGGTTTGACGCGGCGGCCGAGGACATGCGCGTGGGCAAGCTGTCGGGCGCGGTGGGCACGTTTGGCCACCTGAAGCCGGAGCACGAGGAGCGCATCTGCGCGCGGCTGGGGCTGAAGCCGGCGCCGGTGGCCACGCAGGTCATTCAGCGCGACCGTCATGCGGCGTATATCTCCACGCTGGCGATTGTGGGCAGTACGCTGGACAAGATCGCGGTCGAGGTGAGGCATCTGCAACGGACCGAGGTGCGCGAGGCGCAGGAGTACTTCAGCGAGAAGCAGAAGGGCTCGTCGGCGATGCCGCACAAGAAGAATCCCATCACGAGCGAGCAGATCAGCGGCCTGGCGCGCGTGCTGCGCGGCAATGCGCAGGCGGCGTTTGAGAATATCGCTCTGTGGCACGAGCGGGACATCTCGCACTCTTCGGTGGAGCGGGTGATCTTTCCGGATTCGACCATTCTGGTGGATTATCTGCTGGCCAAGACCGCGGATTTGATTGACAGGCTGCTGGTGTATCCAGAGCGGATGAAGAAGAACCTGGAGTCGACGGGCGGGCTGATCTTCAGCGGGCAACTGCTGCTGGACCTGGCGGAGGCGGGCATGATGCGCGAGGACGCCTACCGGCTGGTGCAGGCGCATGCCATGCGGTCGTGGAAGGAAGATCTTGTGTTTCGCGACGAGGTGGCGAAGGATGCGGCGATCACTGGGTTGCTGAACGCGGAGAAGCTGGAGAGGACGTTCGACTACACGCGGCAGTTGGGGAATGTGGACGCGATCTTCCGGCGGGTTCTGGGTGAGTAGGCAGGCCAAGCCGTGCCGTAGGCGCAAGGTTTGTTAGCCCCGCGCTTCAGCGTGGGGTTTCGGGACGCCGAGTTAGATTGGGAGTCCCGCAGGGACGGTGCACCATGGCGCACACATACGCGAGCAATTTCATTCATTGTGTTTTCAGCACCAAGGATAGACGGCCGCTGATCCCCGCAATCCGCGCGACCGAGCTTCATGCTTATCTGATCGGCATTGCGCGCGGCGAGGGGCTCTCCCTGATGGCCGCCGGCGGAACGGCCAATCATATTCATCTGCTGTTTGCCCTGCCCGCGACGGTTTCCCTTGCTCATGCTGTGCAGAAGCTCAAGGGAAGTTCTTCGCGTTGGATGGGACCGGGATTTTCATGGCAGGAGGGATACGGAGCATTCAGCGTAAGTGCTTCGCAAGTTGAGCTGGTGAAGGGGTACATTGAGAGACAGGAAGAGCATCACCGGAAGCGCGATTTTGAGCAGGAGTTTGTCACGCTTTTGCGCAATTGCGGGATTGAATACGACGAGCGGTTCGTGTTCGGTTGAGCGGGTTGGGCGGCGTCCCTACGGGACTCAGGCCTGTTGTGTGGGGCTAGCAACCCCACGCTGAAGCGCGGGGCTAATGAACATTGCGCCTATGGCGCGAGCCTCCAAGCCCTCCGCACAGTTGTGCTGAAGATGAGTGGAGCAGGGCTCCCAAAGGGCTTGACTTTGAATACTGGGAAGCATGGAACCCCAAATGCGGATAGATGATCGGGAAGCTTTGAGCAAGAGGATGATTTCATGAATCTCACCGTAGCAATCACCGGCGCATCGGGCTCGGTTTTCGGGCGGGAGATGCTGCGCGCGCTGGAGGCGGATGAGCGCGTCGAGCGGGTGCATTTTGTGGCCTCGGAGAACTCGCTGCGGGTGGTGGCCGAGGAACTTGGCCTGAGCGGGCGGAGCAACCTGCTGGAGAAGCTGCTGGGCGCGGCGCCGGTAAAGACTGTGCAACATGCGGACTCCGATGTCGGCGCGGCCATCGCGTCGGGCAGCTATCCGTCGAACTGCATGATCGTGCTGCCTTGCTCGATGGGGACACTGGCTTTGATTGCCAACGGGCTGGCGAGCACGCTGATTGCGCGGGCGGCGGACGTGACGCTGAAGGAGCGGCGGCCGCTGATTCTGTGTGTGCGGGAGACGCCGTTCAACCGCATTCACCTGCGCAACATGACGCTGGCCGCCGAGGCCGGGGCGGTGATCTTTCCGGTGATCCCCAGCTTCTACAACAAGCCCATCGATTCGACCGAGATGGCGCGCCAGTTTGTGTGCCGGGTGCTGGCGCATATCGGGCTTACACAGCGGGAGGGGTTTGTCTGGAAGGCAGAAGAATAGGACGGCGGAAACGACGAACGACAGCAGGTGAGGTGTTCGGCGGAGATGGATCATACGAAGGTGCATCTGGATGTGGATTCAAGCGCCGGCCAGCGGCGTGGCGTCAGGCACGGCATCGTGGTTTTGAGCGCGGTGGTTTCGCTCGCACTGGTGTTCTGGGCGGGACGTCATAACGGATCGGCGCTGCTGGTTCTGCTGTTTACCCTTTGGGTAGCCTCGCCCTTCGCGGCGCTTCTCCTCGTGGATCGCGCGTCCACGGGGCTCCCCGTAACCTCGGGGAGAGCGGTGGGCCGGCTGGCGCCGCTGGTCAGCATGGTCTCGGCCCTGATCTACATCATTGAGGTGTTCCTGGTGCATCCAGCTAAAGCGGCGGCGCCATTTCTCGTGGTGCCAGCCGTGTCGTGGGCCGCCATTCTTCTGAGTCTTTGGATTGGCAGGCGCGCTCAGGCCGGGTAGTGAATGGTGTGGGGCCCGGCAGTGAGAGCCAGTTCCACGAAGTCGCCGGCGGATTGCGCCTTGCGCGGCTGATTGTCGACCAGGACTGTGTCTTTGCCGTTTTGCCAGTAAAGGCGCAGGGTTGTGGTGGTGCGGGGCGGAGTAGAGCAGTCGATGGAGAGCGCGCCATCGGGGGACTTGGACCAGCTCAACTCAACCGGGCCGAACTCCGTAATGGCTGTGCCTTTGGCCCAGGAGAGGTCTGCACAGCGCGGCTCGATGAGGATGGAGCGGTCCGAGGCGGGGCCGATGCGGCGCGCGCCCAGAACGTGGGTGGTGAGGAAGCCGCCCGGCGCGAGGCCGTAGAGATGGGCCTTGGAGCCTCCGCCGTCCACCAGGTCTTCCCAGGTGGTTTGCCAGGGGGAGTCGACCTGGGCCTTCCAGCCGGCGCGCATCAGGGCCAGCGCCTGCGTGTCGCGCTGCGGGTCGCCGACCGCGTAGAGGGCGTGGAAGAGATAGTAGTGGGACATGGGACCTGTGACGCCGTCAAGATGGGCAAGGAGCCACCTGCGCACCGCCGGAATGCGCCCGGCAGGCACGATGCCGGCGTAGAGGGCGAAGAGCGCGGCCTGGGCGGTGGGCTGGTAGCGTCCGTTGACGATGGGGCCGGGGAACATCTTGCCGTTCAACTGCTCGCGCTTCTCGGAGCCGGGGCCGAAGAGCGCCCCGTCATAGGTGTCTTCGGTTGCGTTCCAGAGCAGGGTGTTGAAGTCGGCGGCGAGTCGGCTGGCGTGGGCCTGGTACGCGGTGGCCGCAGCGGTTTCGCCTGCCTGTGCGGCGAGCCAAGCGGCGTCGCGCAGGGCGCGGTAAAAGAGTGCGTTGAGGCCCGCGCCTTCGCAGACCTGGTAGCGGAGGGGGTTGTCCCAGACCTCCCACTCGCGGGCCAGCACAAGGCCGCGGGGGGTGCGGCGGTCAAGGAACCACTGCAGCAGGCGGGTAAGCGTGGGCCAGAGTTCCTGGACGAGGGCGAGGTCGGCGGAGCTTTCGAGGTACTCGCGCAGCAGGATCACCCAGTCGAGGGAGCGGTCTTCCATGATGGCGTGGATGTCCCAGCGTTCGGAGCAACTGTGGGCCTTGATCTGGCCGTCGGGCAGCTGGGTGAGAGCGATGCGGCGCAGGAGTCCGCGGAGCAGGCGGCTGTCGCCCCAGTGCTGCTGTGCGCCGTCATCGGGGCCGCGCATCATGACGCGGGTGCAGTCAAAGGCGGGCGGGCTGTCGTCGGTCCACTCCACCCGCTCGCGGTCGGCGCAGTCGATGTAGGAGTCTTCGCTCATCAGCTCAAGCGAGCGGGCACAGATGGCCCAGAGCCGCGTGAGCAGGGGGTCGCTGCACGTGAACGAGCCGGCGCGCTCGAAGGGGTATCGGACCTCGACGGACTGGATGCGGGTGAGGGTGATCTGGCCGCTCTTGAGCCGCACGGCGAGGCGGTTGTGGGCAAAGGTATCTCCGCCGAGCCAGCGCTGGGTGCCGGCGCTGGCTGTGCAGGTGGACTTTCCGCTGGACGCGCCCTGGGGCAGCAGGTATTCGACTTCAAGCTCGCTGCTGTCATGGGCGTCAAAGGTGAGGTCGTGGTAGCCCTGGAGGATCTCTGGGAGTTCCAGGATGAGTTCGCCGCCGGCCTGTAGAACGAGTGGCAGGGGCTTGACGCCGACGCTCCAGGGGCGGGGCTCTTCCATCTGCAGCGGGGAGGAGCGGGGCCGGATGGGGAAGTCATTGGGTCCGGTGACGGGGACGGATGCGGGCCAGGCGGCGATGGAGAGCTCGGGGTCGTGGAGGGCGATGGCCTTGCGCGCGTCCAGGTGCTCTTCGATGGAGGACCAGGCCTCGTCGCGGGGGCCGAAGGAGAGGTCGGGGACGGAGAGCCAGTCGGGGCCGGTGGCGAGGCGGCGGGCGCCGAGTTCCAGCACGGCGGCGAAACCCGGCTCGTGGCGCATGATCCGTCCCGTGGGGGCGTCGCGGTGGACAAGGACGGCGACGAGGTTGCGGCCGGGGCGCAGGGCGGAGTGGATGGCGCGGGTGTCGTACTCGGGGCGCTGGCTTTGAAAGCGGCATGGGCCACGGCCGAGGTAGACGCCGTTCACGTAGAGGCGGTAGCGCGTATAGGCGAAGAGGCGGATCGTGGCGCGGGCGGGGAGGGTGTCGAGGTTGAACTCGCGGGCGAAGACGGCATGCAGGTCGGGAGTGCCGGTGGGGCGGCTGCCGTCGGAGGAAGAGGCGATGCCGGCGGCGGGGCCGTCGAGCTTGAGGGGGACGGGGACTGGCTGCGCGGTCCAGATCATGGGGGCGGTGAGTGTTTCGCCGCCGGAAGACTGTTCTGATGCTTGCGCGCGGAGGAAGGCCACAGTGACGCCTGCGGCGAGGCTGGTCTTGAGAAAGTCGCGACGTTGCACGGAAGGGACCTCGTGAGAAGGGTAGCGGATGAGGGCGGGGTGTTCATAGGACGGGGACTGAGAGACCTAGGGACTGGGGGACTGAAGGACGAGGACGGGGAGCGGATTTGACTTTTGTAATGTGCGGACTCGATACTGCGGTCAATGCTGAATTCAGGAAAGCGCGGGATGGGGGCCATGGCCATGTGTATGTGCATGGCGTGCGGACCCGTCCGTCGAGCTCCTGAGAGGCAGATGCGCTAGACGCAACCGATCAAGAAGCAAGGCGGCCCGGGTCCGAAGAGGATTCGGGCCGTTTTGATTTTTCGCCCGCCGCGATCGCAACCTGAAAAAGACCAACCACCCCAAGGAGCTCAAAATGTCTGAAGCAAAGCGCCAACTCGCCACTCTTGCCGTTCATGCCGGCCAAGTGCCCGACCCGACTACCGGATCGCGCGCGGTGCCGATTTACCAGACCACTTCGTACCTTTTTCAGGACGCGGATCACGCCGGGCGGCTGTTTGCGCTGAAGGAGTTCGGCAACATCTACACCCGGATCATGAACCCGACGACGGACGTGCTGGAGAAGAGGGTAGCGGCTCTGGAAGGCGGCGTGGCGGGGCTGGCAACGGCCTCGGGACAGGCGGCGGAGACGCTGGCGCTGCTCACGCTGGCGGCGGCGGGCGACGAGATTGTGTCCACCACTTCGCTCTACGGCGGGACCTACAACCTCTTCCACTACACGCTGCCGCGGCTGGGCATCACGGTGCGGTTTGTGGATGCGGACGACTTTGATGGGCTGCGCAAGGCGATCAACGACAAGACGCGTGCCGTCTACACGGAGACGCTGGGCAATCCCAAGCTGGACGTGGTGGACATAGAGAAGATCGCGGCCATTGCGCATGAGAACGGGCTGCCGCTGGTCATCGACAACACGTCGGCGACACCGGCGCTGGTGCGGCCCATCGAGTGGGGCGCGGATATCGTGCTGAACTCGGCGACCAAGTTCCTGGGCGGCCACGGGACGACGATCGGCGGCGTGATTGTGGACGCGGGCAAGTTTGACTGGGCGGCGTCGGGGCGGTTCAAGGACTTTACGGAGCCGGACCCCTCGTATCACGGGCTCTCGTACACTGAGGCGTTCGGGCCGCTGGCGTTTATTTTGAAGGCGCGGGTGCAGGGTCTGCGGGACACGGGCGCGGCGCTCTCGCCCTTCAACTCGTTCCTGCTGCTGCAGGGCATTGAGACGCTGCACCTGCGGCTGGAGCGGCACTCGCAGAACGCGCTGGCGGTGGCGAAGCACCTGGAGCAGCATCCGGGCGTGGAGTGGGTGAACTATCCGGGCCTGGAGTCGAGCCAGTACCACGAGCGGGCGAAGAAGTATCTGCCCACCGGGCAGGGCGCGCTTGTGACATTTGGCGTGAAGGCCGGCGCGGACGGAAGCTACGAGGCGGGGAAGAAGCTGATCGACAGCCTGGAGCTGTTTTCGCTGGTGGCCAACATCGGCGACGCGAAGTCGCTGGTGATCCACCCGGCGTCGACCACGCATCAGCAGCTTTCTCCCTCGGAGCAGGCCGATACGGGCGTGACGCCGGAGCTGGTCAGGCTGTCAGTGGGCATCGAGGATATCCGCGACATTCTGGCGGATCTGGACCAGGCGATCGAGGCAGCCAACGGTCACGCCTTTGCGGGAGGAGCCGCAAACGAGTCTCTTGCTGCACAATGAGTAATATGACCGAAGCACGAGCCGGAGCCGGGGCGGCCGCCAAAGCCGCCCCGGTTCTGACCCCCACCTATGAAGGCGACTATGTGCTCGCCGAGCATTTTCCGCTGGAGTCCGGCCGCACCCTGGCCGGCGTCACGCTGCACTATGCGGTGTATGGCCGGCTGAATGCCAGAAAAGACAACGCGGTGCTGGTGTGCCATGCGCTGACCGGGTCGGCGCTGGTGGGCTCGTGGTGGCCGGAGATCTTCGGGCGGGACGGCGTTCTGTCGCTGGACCACGATTTCGTGATCTGTATCAACATGCTTGGGTCCTGTTACGGCTCAACGGGGCCAGGATCGGTGGACCCGGAGACGGGATTTGTCTACGGCCCGGATTTCCCGCTGGTCTCGATTCGCGACAATGTGCGGGCGCAGGCGCAACTGCTGGACTCGCTGGGCATCCGGCGGCTGCGGCTGGTGCTGGGCGGCTCCATCGGGGGGATGCAAGCGCTGGAGTGGGCCATCCACGACCCGGCGCGGGTGGAGCGGGCGGCCATTATTGGCGTGGCTCCGCTGACGGCCATGGGCCTGGCTCTGAACCACCTGCAGCGGGAGGCGATCCAGCATGACCCGGAGTGGGCCGGCGGGCACTATCTGCCCCAGCGTCCGCCGCGGCAGGGGCTGTCGCTGGCGCGGCAGATCGCCATGCTGAGCTACAAGTCGGCTCCGCTGTTTGACGAGCGCTATGGGCGCCGCCCCAACCGCAACGGGGAGGACCCCTGGGGG
This sequence comes from uncultured Acidobacteriaceae bacterium, assembly GCA_903849645.1. Taxonomy (GTDB): domain Bacteria; phylum Acidobacteriota; class Terriglobia; order Terriglobales; family Acidobacteriaceae; genus Telmatobacter. The sequence goes on from CAINJJ010000054.1 coordinate 10,156, forward strand.
CTGGACAATCAGGGTGGAGGGCTGATCGGGGGGCGGTTCGACATTGCCGGGTACCTGGACCATCAGGGAGAACGTTTCATCGAACGGTTCGACGCCAACACTTACCTGGCGATTCTGCGCACCATGGATACCTGGGACCCGCTGCACGGTCGGGGGTCGGCGGCGGAGGTCTTCGGGCGGATCCGGGCGCGGCTCAGCTTTGTGGGCATCAGTTCGGACTGGCTGTTTCCGCCCGGATCGGTGCGGGCGTTCGCGGAGACCATCCGGGCGGCGGGGGTCGAGGCCGATTATGTGGAGATGACCAGCGATCATGGGCACGACGCGTTCCTGGCCGAGCAGGCGGAGCTGGTGCGACTGCTGCAGCCGTGAGGCCGGGAACATTTTTCAGGATTGGGTGTCTAACGGGATATGCGGGGAAATTCCGGGCTCTCGACCAGGCGCCGGGCTGTGGGGGCAGGCGCGGAGAGGCGGACGCAAACCGCAAGGCTGAGGGGCTGGCCACTTCGGCCGAAACAGCGCAAAAGGCGGCGGCTCTGCTCAAAGTGACCTGCCAAGTTCGAAGGAAACAATGTTTCCTCTACAACTTCGCTTGTCACGAGGGGCGGGGCTTTCTATAATCCATCCAACACCGCATTGGAAGCCGTGGTATCGTTTACCCGACACACCGGCGCTCAACCGACTACACGGAAACGGTTGTGACTTCCGCGAGCGAGTGCCTGAACATTGATCTCCATTTCGGCAATTCCCAGGAGCACTGAATGAAGAAGTTTGTCTTTGCGTCTGTGATGGCATTGGCGAGCATTAGCCTCGTTTCCGCGCCCACGCTGCGAGCCCAGGATTCCATCACCATCAAGGATCCAGCAGAATTCAACGCCTATCAAATGGCCTCCACACAGGCAGACCCCAAGGCCAAGGCAGCGGCTCTTGAGACGTTTTTGACGCAATATCCGCAGAGCGTGGTGAAGTCCTCGGTGCTGGACACGCTGATCGACACCTATCAGGGACTTCAGGACCCGGACAAGACGGTTGGAGCAGCCAGCCGCCTGCTGCAGGTGGACCCCACCAACATGAAGGCGATCTTCATCTCGGTGCTGATCAAGAAGGGCCAATGCGGCAAGACCAGCGATCCGCAGGTCTGCGACGACCTGGGCGCGATTGCCAAGAAGGGCCTGGCGACGACGCAGCCCAAGGGCGTCTCCGATGACGACTGGAAGAAGCAGACGGGGGCCACGTTCCCGTTCTTCCATTCGGCCATCGCGCTGGATGACATCCTCTCCAAGAAGGACGTGAAGGCGGGCATCGAGGAGTACCGTCAGGAACTGATGCTGCTGCCTGCCGACTCCACGAAGAGCGGTCCCGGACTGGGCGACACCCTGCAACTGGCCGAGGCCTATGCCAAGGTGACTCCGCCGGACATGCCCAACGCGGTCTGGTTCTACGCCCGCGCGCTGGCTTTTGCCCCGGACAACTACAAGGCGGCCATCGAGAAGAAGCTGAACTACTGGTACAAGCGCTTCCATGGCGCCCTGGACGGCCTGGACGACATCAAGGGGCAGGCCGCGGCCAGTCTCTTCCCGGCAGGCGGCGAGCCGGTCATGAAGGCGGCCAAGACCCCGGCCGAGATCGTGGATGACGTCATCAAGAGCACCCCCGACCTGACCACCCTGAACCTGGGCGACAAGGAGTTCATTCTGGCCGCCGGTTCCAAGGAAAACGCCGATAAGCTCTGGGCGGTGCTGAAGGATCAGGTCACCCCGGTTCCTGGAAAGGTGATCGAGGCTTCGACGACGGTAATCAAGGTTGCCGTGACGGACGATGCCAAGGCCGCCAACACCGCGGACTTTATCGTGAACCTCAAGAAGCCGCTGGAAGACAAGGACGTGCCCGCGGTGGGCTTCGAGTACAAGATTCCTCCGGCGACCGCGCTGGTGGGCACCTACGACTCGTATGCGCAGATTCCGGCAACGGCCACGCTGGCGCAGACGGCCCAGATTGTTCTTCGCGACGGAGAGATCCAGGTCGAGAAGAAGAAGGTTGTTCCGGTGCACAAGCCGGCGGCCGGCCACAAGCCCGCGGCGCACTAATCGCAAGACCGGGCCGGCGCGCTCAATGGCCGGCTCGTAGCTTCCGCTCCTGAGTCATCAAGGGCAGCCCAGAACGGGCTGCCCTTCTTGTTGAGCGGGCCAGGGCAAAGGGCCGGTGCATTGTGGCCGGTGGTAGTCTAGGGGCAGAATGGAACGCAAAAAGACAGTTCGCGTAGTGCTTGCGGCAGCGGTTCTGACAATGGGTTGCGCGGGGTTGAGTGCGCAGGCGGCGCAGGATGACGCGGCGGTGGCGCCGAAGCCTCGGCACGCGCACTCGAGCGGGCGGGTGCTGCCTTTCCCTTATGAGCCCAGCGTGCCGCAAGGGGCCTCCGCGATCGAGTTCCGGTCGTTTGAGCAGATGACGCCGCAGGACCGGGACCTGGCCGCGGACGGGGAGTCGTCCATCGGCGAGCGGGCGGGGTTTGCGGGCCTGGAGTTCAACGAGGGCAAGTGGGCATACCGGCAGGTGGTTTGCCGAGCGCTTCCCAACCACCTTTTTCTGCAATTCACGCGCAACAACGGCGCGGCGGACGAGAGCCTGTTTTCTGCGTCGATTCCGCGCGGCGGCGACGGGCGGGTGCGGATCATTCCCATCAAGCGGCGGGGGTACTCGCTATTTTCTCCCGCGCCGATCAATGCGCTGACGATCTCTGCGTTCAATCATATTCGCGGCGAGGAGCATGTGGAGCAGGCGCCGCAGTGGCTGGGGACGGGCCTGTGCTATGCGGCGCTGGCCGGGGCTCAGCCTGTGGCGGCTCCCCCTGCAAACGCGGAACTGCCCGGAAGTTCTGCTATTGGCGGGCCGGCGGTGCTGGAGACTCCCAACCAGGCCGGGGCGGTGATTCGCTTTGTGGATGTAGCGGCGGCGCACCGGCCGATGGAGTGGACCATGCGCTTCAACAGCAAGGGGAAACTGCTGAAGGCGACGCACGTGCCGGCGTCGCTGGCAAAGGTCAAGACGCTGGAGCCGGGAGCGGTGGACGCGAAGGGCGTGGAGTTGCATCCCGTGCCGGTAGATATGAAGGGCAAGCCGGTGGAGTGAGTGTTAAGAGATCAGGGATCAGGGGTCAGAGATCAGGGGTCAGGGATATGACCTTGACTGTTCGTTAGCCGAGTTCGAGCGGAAGCTTGTTCAGTGGCGCGGTTTTGTGGACTCTCTTCAGCGCCTCCTGTTCACTGTCTCCTCTTCACTGTCCCCTGTTCACTGTTCACCGTCCACTGTCCCATCACCCCTACTCGCCGAGCATGATGCGCTGGATGCGGGTGGCGCGGCCGGTGTCTGGATCGCAGGTGATGAGCGCGGCGCACATCTTGGGGTTGCCCTTGGCGGCCTCGAACTTGCCGGGCATGCCGGTGAGGAACTTGTTGAGCACCAGGTCTCGCTCGACGCCGATGACGCTGTCATAGGGGCCGCTCATACCCACATCGGTCTGGTAGGCGGTGCCGCCGGGCAGCACGCGCTCGTCGGCCGTGGGGATGTGGGTGTGGGTGCCGAGGACGGCGGTGACGCGGCCGTCAAGATGCCAGCCCATGGCGACCTTTTCGCTGGTAGCTTCCGCATGGAAATCCACCACGATGACTTTGGCCTTGACACCGGCGAGCAGGGCGTTGCTGGCGTGGAAGGGGTCGTTGGTGCCGTTCATGAAGACGCGGCCCATGAGGTCGATGACGGCGAAGGGCACGCCGCCCTGGGTAACGCCTTCAAAGACGCCGTGGCCGGGCAGGCCGGGCTGCAGGTTGGCGGGGCGCAGAACGCGGCGGCCGCGCTCCTGGCTGTCGGCGGGCGCGGCGTTCATGTAGTCGATGAGCTCGCGCTTGTCCCAGACATGGTTGCCGGTGGTGAGCACGTCGGCGCCGAGATCGAAGAGCTCTTCGGCAAGCTGGGGCGTGACGCCGAAGCCGCCCGCAGCGTTTTCCGCGTTGATGACGGTCAGGTCGACTGAATGAGTGGACCGAATGTGGCCGAGATGTTCCCGGACGATTCTGCGCCCGGCACTACCAAAAACGTCGCCTACGAAGAGGATGTTCAAGTTTCTCGTGCTCCTTGGATGAGGCAATAGGCATTAGGCAATAGGCAATAGAAAAAGGCACAAAGGGTTCAGTGGCTTCGCGGAGCGCAGCGACTTCATTAGTGAGACAAGCATTTTGCCCACTTCATCGCAGAGAGAAGCTGGGTTTGCAATGTCCTGATTTGTTCCAAATTCGAGTTCCCTGGCAATTACCATCTGGGTTTCCACTTCGGCGCAAGACCCTCTTGCGTGGCCGAGGAACAAAAGGTACTCGCCCTTGCTTGATTTCCCGTAACCCTCGGCAATGTTGCTCGCAATCGAAACTGAGGCCCGTCGCAGCTGATTCGTAAGCCCGAATCGCTCAGCATCGGGGAACTTCGCAGTCAATTTGTATACAGAAACAGTGAGCTGAATGGAGCGCTGCCAAACGATCAGGTCCTTGAATGACTGTCCCACGCCCTGTTCCTCTCTTGGAAAGCATGAATTAACTATTGCCTATTGCCTAGTCCCTATTGCCTCTCGTCCTTCGGTCCCTCAGTCCCCTTGTCCCTGTTTCTCATCAGTGGGAACAAAATCACGTCGCGGATGGAGCGGGAGCCGGTGAGGAGCATGACGAGGCGGTCGATGCCGATGCCTTCGCCGCCGGTGGGGGGCAGGCCGTAGGCGAGGGCGCGGACATAGTCCTCGTCCATCTGGTGGGCTTCGTCGTCGCCGCGGTCGCGTTCGGCCAACTGCTGGGCAAAGCGCTTCTGCTGCTCGACGGGGTCGTTGAGCTCGCTGAAGGCGTTGCCAAGCTCGAAGCCGCCGCAGAAGAACTCAAAGCGCTCGACGTGGTCGGGGTCGTCCGGCTTTGCCTTGGAGAGGGGCGAGACCTCGACAGGGTAGTCGTAGATGATGGTGGGCTGGATGAGGAAGGGCTCACAAAGCGTCTCGAACAGTGTGTAAATGGCCTTACCGAGCGAAACCAAATTCCCTTTGATTTGTACATGGAGGAGGAGCAGCATTGCAAGTTGGGCGTGCGCAGTTTTTTGCGGTTGCTGCACGAACTTGCTGGGGGGCGAGAATTTAAAACCGCTGGTCAAAACAGGGGATTGGATGCAACTGTCAACAATTGCGCCAACGCCCCGAAGGCTTTGGAAATCCTCAAGGGTCGTGCCAATTCCTAGTAGGAGCAAGAGTGCCTCTGTTATTGCCTCGACCATCGAGAGCCGCCGCCACTTCGCAAGATCGATCTGATTGCCGAATGAATCTAGGCGCGGAACGGGTTTGCCATTCTCGTCTAGCTTGCCAGACGGAAGAATCGTCGTCCCATTGACTTCCATCGCAACGAACGAAACCAGCTCCTCGGTGAGCTGCATCAGGTCGTGGTAGTTGGCGTAGGCCTGGTAAAACTCCAGCATGGTGAACTCGGGATTGTGCTGGGTGCTGACGCCCTCGTTGCGAAAGTTGCGATTGATCTCGTAGACGCGGTCCAGGCCGCCGACGACGAGCCGCTTGAGGTAGAGCTCGGGGGCGATGCGCAGGAAGAGGTCAAGGTCGAGGGCGTTGTGGTGGGTGCGGAAGGGGCGCGCCGCGGCGCCTCCGGCCACCTGCTGCATCATGGGCGTCTCGACCTCGAGGTAGCCCCGGTCGTCAAAGAACTTGCGCAGCGCCTTGAGCGCCTTGGCGCGCTTGACGAAGACTTCGCGGGCTTCGAGGTTCGAGAAAAGGTCCACATAGCGCTGGCGGTAGCGCAGCTCGACGTCGGCCAGGCCGTGGAATTTTTCCGGCAGGGTGAGCATGGCCTTGGCCAGGAAAGTGAGGCGTTCGACATGGATGGTGAGCTCGCCGGTGCGGGTGCGGAACAGGTAGCCGGAGACGCCGATGTGGTCGCCGAGGTCGAGCAGCTTGTAGAGTGCGAAGCCTGCGTCGCCCACGGCGTCGAGGCGAACGTAGATCTGCAGGCGCTCGCCGCCCTGCTGCAGAGTGGCAAAGCCGGCCTTGCCCTGGGCGCGGATGGCCATGATGCGTCCGGCGGTGGCAACGGTGACGCGGGAGGCCTCCAGGTCTTCAGCCTGCGTCTCGCCCCACTTGGCACGGATGGTGGGAACGGTGTGGGAGGAGGGGAACTGGTTGGGGTAGGCTTCCTGCCCGAGCTTCTCGATCTCAGCGAGTTTTGCCAGGCGCAAGTCGAAGAGGCTGCGCTCAAATTCCGAATCGAACACGGTGATTCCTTCCATCAGGGGGCCAAAGGCCCAAAAGGGAAGTATACCCGCTGCGCGGTTGAGCCTGTATGCTGGGAGGCAGACCCGATGGCCTTCAACCGCCCCATTCCGGACGCTAGCAAAGGCAGCAAGGCGCCCAGTGCGCTGGCCGGCCTGGTGGAGGCGGAGAAGATGATGCAGATCGCCATTCTGCTGCCTTCCGCGGCATTTGTGGGCTGGCTGCTGGGCCTGTGGGCCGACAAGCTGCTGCACCAGACATGGATCAGCCTGGCGGGGATTATCTTTGGAGGCGTCTCCGGACTGGTCTACGTGGTGCGGCTGGTGATTGCGGCGGGAGCCAGGACGGCCGCCGGGGTGCATGCGGGCAAGGGAGATTTCGAAGACAAGCCATGACAGAAGACACGCACCCGATTCTGGGTCTGACGGAAGAGACGCTGGAGGCCCTGCTGAAGCGGGCCGTACGGAATACGGCGATTCTGGGCCTGCTGCCGGCGCTGGTGCTGCTGGTGGCCACGGGCTGGCGGGACGCAGCGATGCTGCTGACCGGGGCGCTGATTTCCGCGGCCAGCATTGTGGAGTGGCTGCGGCTGGTGCGGCTGATCAACGACCGCATGAAGAAGAAAAAGGCGCAGCGCGGGGCCGTTTTGGTCATCGCGTTCTTTCTGCTGCGGCTGGTGTTCTTTGGGGCCGCCATCTATGGTAGCCTGAAGTGTTTCCAGGGCTCTCCCATCGCGCTTGTCTGCGGCCTCAGTCTGGCCGTTGTCACGCTGATGTGGGAGGCTATCCGGCTGCTGCGGGAGTAGGGAACAAGCGCGGCAGGGACGGCAGATTGGCTCCGGGAACAGAAAGATTATCGCCTTCATGCAGGGACCTCTGATTTTTACCTCAGTGCTGAATCAAGTGTTTGCGGGACCGGTGGACGCGCTGCTCAAGGCAGTGGGCGTTCAGCCGGAAAATGCAGCCGCGCCCATCAACGACACCTTCGCAATGGAACTGCTGATCGTGCTGGCCTTCATCGCGTTTTTCGCGCTGGTGCGGATGAGCCTTTCAGTGGAGAAGCCGGGGACAGCGCAGCAGTTTGCCGAAGTGCTGCACGAGTTTGTGGGCGGGCAGGCGGAGTCCATCATCGGGCACGGGTACGGGCGCTTTCAGGCGTTTGTGACCTGCATCTTCCTGTTTGTGCTGACGTGCAACCTGGTGGGGCTGATTCCGGGCATCTCGGCGCCGACGCAGTCGGCGGTGGTGCCGCTGGGCGTGGCGGTGGCCACGTTTGTCTATTACAACTTCCACGGCGTGCGGGCGCAGGGACCGATCGGGTATCTGAAGCACTTTGCGGGGCCCATCTGGTGGATATCCTGGCTGCTTTTCCCCATCGAGATCATCTCGCACCTGGCACGCATGATGTCCCTCACCATTCGTCTCTGGGCCAATATGTTTGCCGGCGATCTGGTGACGCTGGTCTTCTTTTCGCTGATTCCGGTGGGCATTCCGGTGATCTTCCTGGGGCTGCACCTGGGCGTTTCTGTCATTCAGGCGTTTGTGTTCATGCTGCTGTCGATGATCTACCTGGGTCAGGCCGTAGCGCACGAGCACTAAAAAGCAGTTCAAAGTGGGCAGTTCACAGTTCATAGCAAAGATCCGGAAGGTCTGAGGCAGGAACTGCGAACTATGAACTGCGAACTGAGCACTAAACAGATTCCGCCGGGGAGCGCTTCCGCCCTGGGCCAACGGACGACCGCAAGCGTGAGGGGGCCAGCACGGTGAGCCTCAACCACCCACTGGCGGCCAATCCAAGGGAAGCAGGAGAAACATGCGCAAACTGCAATCCGTACTGATGGTTCTGGCCATCCTCTGCTTTGCTGTTCCGGCATTTGCCGAGGGCGGCACCACCATCGACCTGGCTCCCATCGGCATCGGCCTGGGCATCGCTCTGGCTGCCGGCCTCTGCGGCCTTGGCCAGGGCAAGGCGATTGCCTCGGCGACCGAGTCGGTTGCCCGCAACCCCGGCGCAACGGCCAGCATTCAGCTTCTGCTGATTCTGGGCCTGGCGTTCATCGAGTCTCTCACCCTGTTCACGTTTGCCACGATCTTCATCAAGATCAAGTAAGCGGGTTCTACTGAATGCGGAACGGCCTCACCCTCGCGGGTGGGGCTTTTCTGCGTTTTGGGGTGCTGTATATCTCGGAACCCTTTCACTGGCATGGGCGCCGTCCCTCCGGGACTCCGAATGAATTCTTGGTTTCGCTAACCCAGCGCTGGAGCGCCGGGCTAACCAACATTGCGCCTACGGCGCGGGGGAAGGAGTCAGTGGGTGCCCTGAGAGGCGGCCTCTGGCGCGGCGCGGAGCATCTGGATGGCTTGCTGAAAGGTCAGTCCGGCCGGGACGGGGGCAAAGCGGGTCTGCTCCTCCACCGTGTCGAAGATTCTTGTTTTGAAGAGAACGCGGCCGCTCATGGCCATCTCAAAGCGCACAATGCGCCACTGGTCGCGGCCCACGTCGCGCTGGGTAATGAGGATGGACCCGCCCTTGTTGAGCCGGCCGAGGATGCCCCAGCCAAAGTCGACGTCGGACTGGAGGCGGCCTTCAAGGCGGGTGACGCGCTGGTGGGCGGTGTCGATGAAGAGCCTGCCGACCATGGCGGTAAGCACCTGGGTCTCCAGGTCGGGGGGATTGAAAGCTGGATTGGAGGTAAAGGAAAAGACCTCTTCGCCGCCTCCCCCTGCGCCGGCAGGCCCTTCGTCGCGGTAGAGGAAGGCTGTGGGCAGAGCGCGGAGGACTTTGAGGGCGCGGGCGGTGTCCTCGTCCTCGCGCTGCTTGCGGTGGTGCTGGCGAGCGGGGTCGCCGAGCAGGGCGTCGAGGCGGGCCTGCTCGGCCTGCTCCTGGGAGGCGGTGAGAGGCTGGCCGTTGACGGCCACGAGGCGGGCTACTGCGCCATCGGCGGTCTCCACAATCTGCTTGGTCGAAGTGAGCCGGGGGCTGGATTTGTACAACTGGAAGCGCATCGGATGGGCCGCGTCCTGCGTAGCGCGGAGCTCGGCCGCAAGGGCGCGCTCGACGAGCGCCTGGGGCTGCGGCAAGGGCTGCGCGCTGGGCGCCAGGCCCGCGGAGGCGGCGGAGAAGGCCAGCGGCAGGATGAGTGAGAAAAGTCTGCGCACAGGGTCCAGTCTATAGGGCCGGCAGGCTGGATTGAGGGGCGCGCAGTGCATGATTGTTGGACGCGGCAGGCCCAATACAGTCGCAGGGATTCAGAGTTTGAAGCAAGTGGGGCGGGTTGCGTATATTTCGTGGAGGGCCAATCGCTTTTTTGGGGACGTCCCGTAGACTGTAGCAGAAGGGCTTGTGCCGCGGCGCGCGGGAAATGGCTTGGGCGCGGGGCCGGGCGTTGGAAGCAGCAGAATTCTAGTCAAGGTTCCGCGATAGAACCCGGAAGGAAGATCAAGATGGCAGTGGAGAACACGCAAGCGCGTATCGGCAAGACTGTGGTGATTCGCGGCGAAGTGAAGGGCAGCGAGGACCTGATTGTGGATGGTCGAGTGGAAGGGACTGTGAGCCTTTCCGAGAGCCGGTTGACCATCGGCCCCAACGCAAATGTCGCGGCCGACCTCTCTGCCAAGGATGTGCTGATCCAGGGGCAGGTGCGGGGGAACGTTTTTGCCAGCGGACGGGTGGAGCTGCGCTCGGGCTGCGTGGTGGAGGGCGACATTCGCGCGTTGCGCCTGGCGGTGGAAGACAACGCCGTTTTCCGCGGCAAGGTGGACCTGACGCAGGCGGTCTCCAAGGGCCCGGACGGCACCAACACACCGCAGGGCGGGGGGATCTTTTGAGGGCAGGCCGGGTGCAGTTAAGACGCCTGTCCGTGCTGCGGGCGTCGCGAGGGCTAGACGTTGTTTAGCCGCTGGTTTGGCAAGAAGCGGGCGAACGAAGGCGCGGCTTCTACGGGCGGTCCGGCGGGGCCGCGTGTGCCTCGCCACTCAGGCGGCTGGTCGGCTTTGCGCAAGCGGCTGGCGGTGGACGACGGGCTGCGCGTTGTCGATGTCGGATTCACGTCTCCTGCGAATATCAACTGCCTGACCAACCTGGGACACAGCGTGTTTCTGGCCGACCTGGTGCACGACGCCTGGACAGGGAACTGGCAGACCGGGGTGGATGAAAAGGGGCAGCCGGTGTGGGACGTCGAGGGCTATCTCAACCATTCGCTGCAATTTTCGGCGCGGATGTTTGACGTGGTGCTGCTGTGGACGACGCTGGACTACCTGCCCGAGCCGTTTGTGGTGCCCGTGGTGAGCAGGCTGTTTGACGCCATGAACCGGGGCGGGCAGGTGCTGGCGTTCTTTCACACGCGGACGCACGGCGAAGAAACGGATTACTCCCGGTTTCACATCACGGCCGGCGACGATGTGGAAGTGCAGGCGGCCAAGTCCTTCGCCATCCAGCGCACATTCAGCAATCGCAGCATTGAGAAGCTTTTCGCCAACTGGGCGGGGCACAAGCAGTTTCTGGCCAAGGACAGCGTCTCCGAAGTGATCATCACGCGGTAGGTTGCCGCGGGCGCGCGGCGGAGTTTGCTCTGGGAGCGATCATGAATTCATTGAGTGGGACGCAGGTTACCTGGCTGGGTCATGCGATGGTGCTGGTGAAGACTGCGGGGGGGACAACCTTCCTCATTGATCCATTCATTGAGGGAAATCCCAAATATCCGAAGGAGTTTGTGCTGCCGGCAAAGATCGACTATGTGCTGCTGACGCACGGCCACTTTGATCATATATCGGGCGCGGTTCCGGTTGCGGCAGGACATGGCGCGACGGTCGTGGCGGTGTATGAGTTGGCGGCGTATGTGGCCGGCAAGGGCGCGGCAAGCACCATCGGCATGAACCTGGGCGGGACCGTGCAACTGGGGGACGCGGCCGTCACCATGGTGGAGAGCAAACATTCATCGGCAACGCAGGATGAGCAGGGCACGCACTATGCAGGGGTAGCAGCGGGCTTTGTGCTGACAATCGAGGATGGTCCGGTGCTCTATCACGCCGGCGACACGGCGGTTTTTGGAGACATGCAACTGATTCGCGAGCTGTACCAGCCAAGGCTGGCGATGCTGCCGATTGGAGGCCACTTCACGATGGGCCCGAGAGAGGCCGCGCTTGCCGTGCGCCTGCTCAAGCCGGCGCAGGTGCTACCGCTGCATTTCGGAACGTTTCCGCCGCTCAAGGGAACTCCTGACGCATTGGCCGCACTCATTGGTTCAGACGTTGATGTGCTGAGACCGCAGCCGGGAGAGCCGATCCAGATTCGAGTTCCAGAGTGATACGCGGGAAAAAAGCAAGGCCGGCTAACCAGCCGGCCTTGTCTATGTTCCCATTGTGCAAGTTACTTGCCTGAGGTCGCCTTTTTCTGCTCCGCCCAGCGGCGCTTGACCGCCTCGGCGATGCGCGTGCGCCCTTCAGGGGTAAGATTTCTCTTCTTCTTGCCAGGCTTCTTGGCCGCTGCTGCGGCGGTGGTCTTCTTTGGCGAAGCAACAGCTCCGCCGACTAACAGGGCCCGAGCCTGCTGCAACTGAGCAATCTCACGGTCGATCTGTACCAGAATCTCTGAAACTCCCACGTTTCCTCCTCTTAGGTACTCATAAGTGGCTTGATTTCCCATGCGCCGAGGTAAGTTGACAGCGGGGGGGCCAACCACTGGTCCTTTGCATACAATACGAGAATGTAGACTACTTTACAAACAAAAAGTGTACAGAACTGAACAAATTGAAGGATTTTGCGGGAACGCGAGTCCGGAAATGTCGAGGAGTCCATAAGTCAATATCTAGGCTAAAAAACCAATGGTCCAATAGGATCATCTTATTCGACAGATAGGGAATGAAGCTTGGGAAGCGGTCATTCCTTGGGAACTCAAGATAGCCGTCATGCATGGCGGCCCCCAGAAACCGGGCATAAGTAATCTGCTCAAGCCAGATATCCGCAGCGGATCCACCTATCCTGCTTGATTGGATGCGCGGGAATCCAAGAGAGTCGCCCGCGGCACTGGCGGAAATGATAGTCTTGTTCGTGCCGCGCATGAGTTTGCCGCATTCCTGAGTCTCCAGGAATGCGGCAGGTCAAGCTGCTTGAATGTACGCGCAGCCTCTCCGGCCAGATATCAGAGTTGGTTGCCAGCTTTGGGAGGCGGCATGGGCCTATCTGGCGAGGTAGGATTCTGCGCATACGCCCCGGAGAGATCTCGCCCGCCAAGTCGTAACGTCGCAGGCGTGTCGGCGGCGCGGTAGTTGCGCAGGTCGCGCAGGATCTCCTGCTTCTCTCGGGCGTATTGGCCGGCAAGGCGGGTGAGGGCATAGGTGATGATGTCGCTGTGATGGAGGTCGACCACGGAGGGATCGCGGCGCATGTTGAGCCAGAGGCGATGGACAAGCTGCACATCGTCAGGGCTCAGGGTGGGGGCGTGCGGACCAATGTAGAAGACCTTGGTTTCACCGGCGGGCCCGATGACATAGAAGTTGAACTGCCGCTTGGGCTCGGGCAGCGCTTCCCATGCCTGACCCAGGTGGAAAGCCTGATCCTCGGCGGTCATGGAAGTGGAGAGACCGGAGACGATGGAGTCGACCTCGAGGTTGTTTGCCCCCTGCACCAGAGCGGCGAACACGTCGCCGGCAGGGACAACCAGGAGCGAGACCTTCTTGCCGAAGCTCTCGGCTACGGAGACAGCCTTGGTGAAGACCATCTGCTCGTGTTCGGAGAAGCTCTGCTGCTCGGCGCTGAGGTATTCGGGGCCGCCAACGCCCATCATGCGCACGCTGATGACGACGACATCCTGATCGTCGGTGCTGGTGCGCGCCAGAGTCCACTTGAGCGCAATGGGGTTGGCCGCGTCGCGCATGGTGACCATCACGCCGCCAGGCCGGATGGCCGCCGATTCGCGGCTGATCGTATCCTGGTGCTCCAACTGGAAGTGGTCTCTCATCTGCCTGGCGGTGAGGGCATGCTTGCGCAGATTGATGCGTTCTGAAACGGTGAAGATGATGAAGAAGACCGCGGCGAAGGCGATGCCGGCAACGGTCGCCACGGACTTGGTAAACAGGTTGACCACCGCCGTGGACGCGAGGACCAGGAAGACGGAGAAGAGCCCAAGGGGAATCTCGACTCTGCCGATGCGGAGATTGGGCGGAACCTTCCAGCCGCGTTCGCCGTGGTATTTCCAGCGCAGGACGAGCATGGCCAGCGAGTTGAAAGTAAAAGACCAGATGACGCCAAAGGCGTATGCCTCGCCCAGGGTGATGACGTTGCCCCCGGTGACGATGATGGTGAACATCTGCAGGCCGAAGACGAGGTTGACGATGCGATGGCTGGTGCCGAACTTGTGATGCGGCTTGCGGAACCAGTCGGTGAGGACGCCGTCTTCCGCAACGCGCATGAGCACGCCGGTAGAGCCGATCATGGAGGTGTTGATGGCGCCGGAAAGGATGAGGAATCCGACGAAGACGACGAAGATGCGAAAGGCGATGCGCCAGAAGACCGGGCCGACCATGTACATGGCCAGGCCGGAGATCAGGTTGTCCTGGTAGATATGGGTGCGCTCCCAGGTGGGGATGAGCATGGAAGCAAGCAGGGTGGCGCCGCCGGTAAAGATGAGACTGTAGATGGCGATGACGATGGCGGCGCGCTTGAGGTTCTTGAGCTTGGGATGCTCGATCTCGCGGTTGACCTGAGCAAGGCTCTCCTCGCCGCTCATGGCGAGGATGGAGTGGCCAAAGGCCATGATGATGCCAAAGAGGCCGAAGATGGGCAGGCCTGAGCCCTTGAGGAAGCCGAGAGCGTCGTCACTGAACTTGAGGTTTGCGGGGGTGGGCGGCGGGGGCAGATGCACGCCGCGCATGAAGACAGAGTAAGCTCCCCAGGCAAACAGGATGACCACCATCACAGTGGTAATCTGCATGACGCGGAGCGCCTTGTCGCTGGACTCCTCGATGCCCTTGATGTTTTGCCACCAGTAGTAGATTGTCACCACGGCGGCAAAGACCGCCGAAGTGTGGTTCATATCAAACTGAAAGGGGTGGTTATGCGCGTCCATCAGGGCCGGTGGAAGCCAGTGGCTGGTGTTGGCCACCACCAGCAACTCATTCATCATGCCGGTGATGTATTGCCCTGCTGAAACGCCGGAGATGGGACCTGTCAGGATGTAGTCGAACATGAGCGCGGAGACGCTCAACTTGGCAAAGGTGCCGCCCAGGGCCTCTTTGACAACGCGATAGACGCCGCCGCGGGTAAACATCGAACAGCTCTCGACATAGACCGCGCGTACGGCGAAGCTGAAGAGCATGATGCCCAGAATGAACCAGGGTGCGGCGGCTCCAACGGCCTGCTCGGCGATGCCGCCGGCATAGAAGGCGGAGGAACCCAGATCATTCAGAACAATGGCCGCGGCGCGCCAGAAGGAGATGAACGTGAGCATCACGGAGGATGCCACGATGAGGCGGACGCGGTTGGAAGGCGGGGCTACGGTGGTCCGGTTAGATGCCATCACGGTAGGGTCGGCGCGACGGCCGTCTTTCTGAAGTCTGGAAGTGCATACAACAGGCCCACCTTGCAGTGAGCGTTTTCTTGAACATGGGCAGCGTCAATGCGGGTCACCTTATAGGAGATCAAGCGTGGGGATGATTCGGCTCATCTTCGCCGAACAGCTCAATGCCGTCTTCAATAAAGCTGATGACGACCACGACGGAAGAACCGGCGAGCCCGGCGAAAAACATGACTTCAAGAACCTTTATGGCGAAAGTCGCTAGGACCATAGGCAGATTGTAAACCGTTTCAGTTGGGGGTGAGAGGGATTTCTGAAGGTTGGTGAAGGCGCGGGGAGGTCGCACGGGCGGGAATCAGGTCGAATGCCAGGTGGCGGGGGGAAAATGGGAGATTTATTGCCTTGAGGGAAAGAGCAGGGGACTGGGCGCCCTACCGGGATTGAACGCCGGATGCGATAGACTTTGCCCTGTATGAAGCCTTCGTTCTGGAGTGGATCATGGAAGTCGTGGGCCGCGGCGGGCCTGTCGGCCGGGTTGCTGGAGTTGCCATTTCCGCTGGCCGGGCCTCTGCCGGCGTGGCGCACCGTGATTGCCTGGTTCGCGCTGGCGCCGCTCCTGGTGGCGCTTCTTTCCCGTGACTCGGTGGATGGGCCGCGGCCTGTGCGGAAGGCCTTCCTGCTGGGCTATGTCTGCGGGGTGCTCTGGTACATGGGCAACTGCTACTGGATCTATGACACGATGCGGATGCACGGCGGGCTGCCGCCGGTCGTGTCCTTGCTGCTGCTGGTGGGTTACAGCCTGGTGCTGGGGCTCTATTTTGGGCTGTTCGGCCTGGGCCTGATGGTGGTGCGCCGCGGCACGGGGAGCGGGCGATGGGCTCTGGCGGCCGCGCCTTTTCTCTGGACCGCGCTGGAACTGGCGGCGGCGCGCATTACCAGCGTGCCGTGGGACCAACTGGGCTACTCGCAGGTGGACAACGCGCTGGTCAACCAACTGGCTCCCTGGACCGGTGTCTATGGCATCAGCTTTGTGCTGGTGGCGGTGAATGCGCTGATTGCCGGAGGCTTGGCGCTGGACTGCTGCCCGCGCCGGTGGTTCCATGACCGGCGGCTGTGGGGAGCGGGCGGCACGCTGCTCATGCTGTGCGCAGGAGCGGGCGTGCTGGTGGCGCCGGCACGGCCGCCGGTAACCGCGACGGCCGTGCTGGTGCAGCCGAACCTGGATGTGGCGGGGGATAACGCCTGGGCCGGTACGGAGTGGGACCGTCATATCGCGGAGTTTCAGCGGCTGGCCGGGGAGCAGTGCAAGAGCTATATCGCCGGAATTCCGCAGACCGGAGCGGCGACAGGCGAAATTGTCTGCCCGCCTTACGCGACCCATCCCGACCTGATCGCCTGGCCGGAGTCGCCCGCTCCCTATGTTGAAGAGGACCCGCGGTTCCAGCAGATGATCGCCGCTCTGGCGCGGCAAAATCATGCGCCCGTGGTGGTGGGCAACATCGGGACCGACTTCATCGCCGAAGAGCAACTGTGGCACAGCTTCAACTCGGCGCTGGTTGTGGGCGCGGACGGGTCGCGCGTGGGGCGCTACGACAAGATTCACCTGGTGCCTTTTGGCGAGTACATCCCCTTCAAGCGGATCATCTTTTTTGCCCGCAAGCTCACGGGACGGGTCTCGGAGTTTACACGGGGCGAGGAGCGCAAGGTCTTTCGTCTGCCAACGGCGAGCGGCGGGGCGCATCGGTATGGAGTTTTCATCTGCTATGAGGCGGTGTTTGCCGACGAGATACGGCAGTTTTCCGAGCTGGGCGCCGAGGTGCTGGTCAACATAAGCGACGACGGCTGGTACGGCGACACCAGCGCCCCCTGGCAGCACCTGAACATGACGCGCATGAGGGCCATTGAGAACCGCCGCTGGATACTGCGCGACACCAACAACGGAGTGACCGCGTCGATTGACCCCTATGGGACAGTGCGGCAGAGCATTCCGCGCCACGCCGTAGACGCGCTCCCAGCTGGATATGGATTCCGCGACGACGTGACCTTCTATACGTCCAATGGGGACGTGTTTGGGTGGGTGTGTGCCGTGCTTGCCTTTTGTCTTGTCGCAGGGTCTGTGAGAAGGCTCCTCCGCGGCGTCTAGCCCGCATTATTCACGAAAGCCCGCTGGAAGGCGTTCTGGCGGTATGAGATGGCCGAAGCCGATGCTTGCGGCGTGATTTTTCTGCACAAAAAGCATGGATTTCATCTCAACCGCATGCTCACGGAGTCCAGCGCCGATTCGAAATCAGGAAGGTTCCTCAGCTCAGCAGCCAGTTCGATGGGCAAGAGGAGTGGCTGCATGGACGGCGCCTGGCTCCGGACATCTGCCTTGTCTGATGATTTGACTCTGCCTGGCTGGCCGGTTCAAATGCGGGGAGTCCAACGCTCCAATGCCGCTGAAAGCCGCTTGCGGTCTATTGGCTTAGCGATGTAGTCGTCCATGCCTGCTTCAATGCATGCCTCGCGATCGCCTGTCATGGCGTTCGCGGTCATGGCGACAATTACAGTCTTGCCTCTCGTCCCTGCCAAAGCCCGGATTGCGCGCGTTGCGGCGATGCCATCCATTCTCGGCATGTGGACATCCATGAAAACGATGTCATAGTCATAGGCCTTTACGAGCTCCAGGGCCTCATTTCCGTCATCCGCCAAATCAGACCGGTACCCCAATCGTCTCAAAAGCCCGGTCACCACCTGCTGGTTGATGGCATTGTCCTCCGCAACCAGAAGACGCAATCCGGAAATCTGTGCGTCTGGTGAAATCTCCTGCGGCTCAGCGATCAAAGCAGGGCGCTCATCCTGCAACACATCCATCAAGCGGTTGAGAAGGACACTCTGTTGCAATGGTTTGAAGACGATGGCATTGAAGCCCGCCTTTCGTGCGCTTTCAACCGAGACTGAATCTCCTCGGGAAGCGAGCAAAATCATCTTCGGCATTTTGATTGCGCGATCCGCGGAAGGAGTGGAAGCAGCCTCTGGGCTGATGAAATCCGAGAGGTGGCTATCGATGAGGACCACATCGCAGGCCGGATTCACTCTCAAGAGATGGATGCCTTCGGTAGCTCCGGCCGCGGTCCTGACGGTGGCGCCCCAGGATGTCAGCTGACGGTCAAGGGCAACGCGAGTGCCGAGGTTCTGATTCACAACCAGAGCACGGAGTCCCTCCAAAGGCCTGCCCGGAGACTGCTTTGAAGAATTGGAAGAAAGAGTCAGAGGAACCTTGAACCAGAACCTGCTTCCCACTCCCTCCTGACTTGCGAAGCCGATCTCGCCATTGAGTATGTCGACAATCCGCTTTGAAATCGCCAGCCCAAGACCTGATCCTCCAAAGCGCCGGGCGACGGATGAGTCTGCCTGCATGAACACTGAGAACAGCCGGGACTGCACTGCAACGGGAATGCCGATGCCCGTATCCGTCACCTCGACGTGCAGCCACGGAACATCTCCCTGCCAAACAACATCCGCCTCGATGGATACGTTGCCCACTTGGGTGAACTTCACTGCATTCCCGGCCAGGTTGAGAAGTACCTGGCGGAGACGGCCCGCATCCCCTTCAAACACTCCTTGAGCCCCTGTCTTTATAAGGCAATTCAACTCGATTTTGTCGTCCCTCAAGCGGGGGGCCAGAATATCCACGACGCCTTCCACCAGGCTGCTGACTTCAAACTGACACTGCTCGAGCTCCAATCGACCGGCTTCCACCTTGGAATAATCAAGGATGTCGTTGATCACGTTCAGGAGAGCATCCGCGGACTCCCGAATCGTTTCGGCGAACCTTCGCTGCTCAACGCTGAGGCGAGTATCGAGCAGCAGACCAGTCATGCCAATGATGCCGTTCATAGGAGTGCGTATCTCATGGCTTACTGTGGCCAGGAACTCTGACTTGGCGCGATTTCCTGCTTCAGCCTGTTCCTTTGCCGTGCGCAGTTCCTTCTCAGCCAATACGGAATCCGTGATGTCAGAATAGATGCCGACGACACCGCCTCCAGGAATGGGATACTCCGAGGTGTGAATCCATCGACCGTCCGCAAGCTGGATGATGAAGGGCGTGCCGTTCGGGTTGCGGTGCCACTTGATCCGGTTCACGGCGAAGGCTTCCAGCTCCGCGCCCTTCAGGGCGTAGGTCCCTGATGCCATCGCGGCTTCAAATATGGCTATGAATTCCGCATGAGCATCAATGAGAGAAACGGAGCCGGGAAATATCTGCCGGTACCGATCATTGCACACGGTAAGTCGATCACCCTCGCCATACAGTGCGAAGCCCTCGGAGATGCTGGAGACTGCTGCCAGAAGGTGGCCTTCCACCTCGCGCAACCGGCTTTGAGCAACCAACTCGTCGGTGACATCGCTCGAAGTTCCTCGATAGCCGACGAATCTTTCCTTGAAGTCAAACACTGGCTTTCCACTGATGCGAAGAGTTCGCCTTTGGCCATCCTCAGTCAGGCATTCGTATGTGAAGTCACGGAACGGAAGGTGCTGGTCCAGAGTGGATTGATGTTCTGCGACGCGCTCGGCGGAGTTGATACCGGCCATCGCCGCTGCACGCGTCTCTCCTATGCTTCCACCGCGCGCCATCCATCCGGTTGCAGGACCGTATCCAATCATGTTGGTCAAGCGGTGGTCCGCGTCGGTCTCCCAAAAGCAGTCGGAGGAAGACTGTGCAAAGTCACGGAACAGCTCTTCGCTGGTTTTGAGGGCTTGATGGATCTGCCGCCGCTCACTGATGTCGCGAATGATTCCTACAAATTGCCGGCCGCCTGGCAGCTTCAGGTCACCTACGGCAAGCTCGATGGGAAAGATTTCGCCATTCTTGCGGCGCGCCTCCTCCTCCCGGCTTCGGCCGATCACGCCCGGTGGGCCGCCGGCAAGATATCGATCAACAAATTGGTTGTGGACCCTCGCAGGCTCTTCAGGAAGCAGGATGTTGATGGAACGCCCAATCAAATCTTCCCGCTGAAAGTCAAAGATGCGAAGAAGGGCTCGATTTGCGTCAAGGATGATCATGTTCTGATCTGCAATGACAACGCCCTCCCCGACCGTATCGAGAATCGTCTTCAGATGCAGATCCGCTGATTCCCGCGCAAGAATAGCGGCATGGCGCAGTTCCTCTTCCATCAGCAGATTCGCGTGACGCGTGAGGCGGCGCGCGCGGTCATTCTCGTCATAGGATAGACTGACCAGCTCGAACAACTGCGCGAGATCTACCTCCCCACCCGGACCAGTGGCGTTGCGTAGTTGTCGTTCTAATAGTCTATGCATCACGCCTCGCTGATGGTTGTGACCGTCATTGTCTGGTTGTGCAGTTCACAGCGTCCTGTCGTTTCATGAGGAGCTATCTCCCCATAGGAGTAGAAACCGACGGCAACAGCATCCTTGCCCAGCGCGGCGCTGACGGCTTCGGCTTCATCTCCGGCCCTTTGACCAAGCAGCAGCCTGCGCCCGATACAGCTCACCAGCAGGGCCAGGCACACTCTGTCGGCCTGCGCGGCCCGCGCTCCCGCTCTGGATGCGCCGTCAACAAGTTCATCGAAGTGCCCGCGCATCAACTGCGCTATGTATCCTTGAGGAACATCGCCCGCGAATGTGAGGCTTTGCTTGGCTTCGTCAATTCCCACAATCGTTCTCACAACGGCGGATTTCTCCTTGTCATCGGGTCTCACCGTCAGCGGAAACAACAGGGCGCTCGCTGGCAGGTTGACAGCCTCCTCACCCAGGTATCGCTTGTAGAGTTGCAAGGCCGGTTCTGAATCCAGCTCAAACAGCACATTCGCCTTTGAACGAGTGATGGTCCTTTCGGGGCCGAACCTGTCCCAGCCGCCATAGCTTCCCCAACCCATGGTCAGTTGCTCCCCATAGAAGCCAATCGCCGCGATCATTCCCTCGGCGGGTGGCGTGTTGGCGCCAACATGTGTCCGGCGGAAGTCAGAGCCGTCTCCGGCCAGGCCACCTGTCAGAAGGATGGCTTCCGGCAGAATGGTTCTTACACCCGCGACCAGGGCAGTGCCATTGGTCCGGGTTCCGTCGCCCAGCAGGAAGACTCCGCGCAGACCATTGACCGGCAGTTTGGCGGCCAATGCAGATCCTGCGGCGTGCGAGCCTTCGGGATGATCGATGGAGGTTGCCGCAAGTTCGGTCCAGGAAGTTTCGAACTGGAGTGCAACCGCTGAAACACTTTGCTCGAATACTTCCACCCCGAAGATCTCGCCGCCCGTGGAGCAGCCAATAATGTTAGCGGCTGGGCAAACTCCGCGTAGATACTCATAGACATCGGTCTTTGCAAGGGCGAACGGAGACGCGAAATAGATGACAAGATGCGCTTCACCAGCCGAGGCATCGGCTTGCCAGCCATTTCGCTCGTTCCAAAGAATGGGAAAAATCTTCATCATATGGAGCCTTTCGACTGGACTTCGCTGCTACTCTTGCCAAGCAATGCCGGAGGTCATCATTGCCCTTGCCGATGGAGCGCGGATGCGGCGGGTAATGGGCTGTTTCAGCTCCAGCGTCAATCTGCATTGAAGCAGCGAAGTCCTGGAAGTGTGGTAGTTTCCGTTCAGGACAAGCTGACCTCCTCGCTGCCGCGATTCATTCGAAAACTTACGCCGGCGGACTTACCCCGAGTGCAATGCTGTTTGCGACCGCAGCTATCTCAACACGCTTCGCGGGCTTGCTGACATAACCGTCCATCCCGGCGGCTAGACAGCGTTCCCGGTCGCCATGCAAAGCGTGGGCGGTCATGGCAAAGATCGGAACGTGTCCACCCTTGATTTGTTCCATCTCCCGGATGGCTTTGGTCGCAGCGAAGCCATCCATCACGGGCATCTGCACATCCATGAAGATCAGATCAAAATGCGCGCGAGAGGCTGCCTCCACTGCCTCACGGCCATTCACAGCAGTCGCGGAAGTATGGCCCATTTTCTCCAGGACGATTCTCAGAAGAGATTGGTTGACCAGAGTGTCCTCAACGATCAGAACATGAAGAGGCTTGGTTGGAGAAATCTGTCCCTGGTCAGAGGAAACTCGTATCGATTCGTGCGCAGGTCCGTAACCCCGCTCCCGGAGCACCGCCACGATTGAATTGAGAAATTCTGATTTTCCGATTGGCTTCACAAGGTACCGGCTGATCCCAAGCGCCTTGCATCGCTTGATGTCTCCTTCGCGATCGGCCGAAGTCAGCATGAGTATGAAGGCCCCGGCCAGGTCCGGGTCATTTTGGATCGAGCCTGCGAACCCGAATCCGTCCATTCCGGGCATGTTGCCATCCGTTAGAACGATAGGGCGGGGCGCCTTGGCGGCGTGCGCCTCACGAAGAAGTGTCAGCGCATCTTCAGCGCTCGATGCAACCTGGCACTTCATGCCCCATGATGAGACCACGTCGCGCAGAATGCGGCGATTGGTGGCGTTGTCGTCAACAATCAGGATGGATGCATCGGTCAAATCGACTTCGATATCCGCGGCAGGGGGCCTTGCTTTCTGGTCGGCCTTCAGCAACGTCGTGAAGCCAAACGTGCTGCCGCTGCCGAGTGTACTCTCGACCCAGATCGCCCCTCCCATCATGCTGACCAACCGCGCCGAAATTGAAAGCCCAAGGCCGGTTCCGCCAAACTCCCTTGTGGTGCTGCTGTCGACCTGGGTAAATGCCTCGAATATGGTCTCCTGCTTGTCTTTCGGTATTCCGATGCCGGTGTCGGTGATGGTGAATTGAACCTCGGACCATCCCTCGCTCTGCGCCCGGCTGCTTACGTTTACGACGATCTCGCCCGCGGGAGTGAACTTGATCGCATTCCCCACAAGATTGATCAGAATCTGACGAAGCCGGCCTGGATCCCCGTCCACATACTCTGGAACGCCTGCGTCGGAGGAGAAGACGAGTTCCAGGCCTTTCTGATGAGCGCGCAAAGACAATGTCTTCAAGGTTTCGGCGACGACGGCTATGAGATTGAATTCGACGTTTCTTAGATCGAGCTTGCCTGCTTCGATCTTGGAGAAGTCCAGAATGTCATTGATGATGGCGAGAAGCGATTCGCTGGAGTCCCTGGCCATTTGGAGGTACTCACGCTGAGCCGGATCCAGGTCGGTATCCAACGCCAGTTCCAGCGTGCCCGTGATTCCATTCATCGGAGTGCGAATCTCATGGCTCATGTTGGCCAGGAACTCGGACTTGGCCCGGCTTGCTGCCTCCGCCTTATCCCGCGCCCTTTCCAACTCGCGCTGATGCTTGATGTGTTCGGTCATGTCGCGGAAGATTGCTCGCGCCGAAGCGAATCCTCCATCGGCGAAGTGAGTATTGCTCATTCCTTCAAGGATGACCGCTTCACCACTTCTGGTCTGCAGGTTGAGTTGCAACAGGCTTACCTGTTCGCCGCTAACCAACCTGTGCAGCAAGGCGATTGTTTGGTCTCTCGATTCCTGCGGTGTGAGTTCAACGACGCTGGTTGCCCTCAACTCTGCCTCGCTATAGCCAAGAGTCCTGCGCGCGGCTGGGTTGGCGTAGATGAATCTGCCGTCTCCGTCGAAGCTCATGACAAGGTCGTTGGCATTCTCGAATATTTCCTGGTACTGGGTTTCCAGGTCGCGCTCACGTTCCTGCTTGCGCTCGATGGTGGCGGCTTGTTGTTCCACCCGGTGGCGCAGGGCAATGATCCACCCAAATCCGGCAAGAAAGGCTGCGAAGGCAAAACCGAGTACTTGGAATCCATGCTGGGGAGTCAGCCATGAAGGCTTGCGGAGAAGCACGATATCCGAACCGTGCGAGACCAGGAGATCGAAAGACACGTTCCGTGCACTCTCGTTCGTCTGGACCTCGGCAACTCCAGAGATGCATAGCAGTGCGCCAACAGGGAGGGAACCATACTGCGATTGGATTGACGGGCCTACGCCTCGGGCGCTAAAGACAAGGCCATCCGACTCCAGGAGAAGAGAACGGGAACCTCCAGAGAGAGCATTTTCGATCAGGCGTCCCTCGACCTCGACCCGCGAACCGTCATAGTCGCCCTTGAGCACCTGCGCCGCGCTCATTCGCTCAGGCGCCGGCGCGGTTCCGGCGGAGATCACCTCATAGTCGGCATCTTCCAGCATGGGGCGAAAGGCAACGACAGTTGGAAAGCCCGTGACCTCCACGCGGTCTCCCACCTGAAGCGGCAGCGTCTTCGGACTCTGGATGCGCAGCGATGAGTGTTGATCGTTGATGTAAAAGAAACTACCAGGACTCGATAGCGTCACGGTGCCGCTTACATGGATTCGATGCCCAAAGCTCTGAATAATGGAGAATCGCTGGACGCTGTCTAGTGTCCGGAGCGGCGCCGCAAAGGGATTCGAGTCCGCCTTGACAGTCACCTTGATAAGGTCGGCGCGAGGCACATACAGCAGCACACCGATGATCTGATTTCGCTCGTTAAAGAGCGCGCCACAAACTCCCTGAATGCTGATTTCCGAATCGACAAGATCGCCGCGCGGCGATTCACGGTAATCTGGAATCATGGCGCGGATTCTGCCTCCCTGCACAGCAACTTCAAGGAAGAGAAAACCTGAGCGCTTCTCTGTCCTGCGCACAACTCCCCGAATCTCTTCCCATTGACTGTCTTCGGCGCCCACCACCATCTTTTCGAGGCTGCTGCGATGGGGCTGCGGGAACACCGAATGGCCGACGGTCTTCCAGACGGGGTGAGCAATCTGAGGAGCGACATCGAGAAACTCGCTGATGCCATCCAGTTCGATCAAATCCCCTGCAGCAGGCGCTTGAGTACCGGAGGGCAGGTTGACGTAGATGCCCGCGCTTGCATCTTGAATAAACATTGTGGGAGTGGTCGAGTTGGGGGTACTGCTTCCGTCATAGGAGGGTTCGCTCGCGTCGAAGTACGTAACGACCCCGCGAACATGCACCGGATATCCGCGATTCGCCTCCGCCGCCGACAGCCCGCGAACCTGTGCGATTTTAGTAAGCGTCGGAAGCGAGGCGGGCGTTGAGGCCAGGTCAGGCCGCACGGCGGCCAGGCCCACGACCGAAAGCACGAATACCGGTAAACACCGGATCAGCCTGATTGACCGGACTCGTATGCACTTAGACATTACCAACCGTCCGCGCAATTGACTGCATTGCGAATTGACAATCGTGCCCCAGGCAGAGAACTGACTGCGCGGGTCCTGCTCCTATGCCGCCCGCAGTTTCACCGTCTCTATACTATTCCGCGAGTCAAGCGGGTCAAGAGGACCAGGCACCCGCTGACCAATAGTCCGCTTGTAGCATTCCGAATCGTCGAAAGCTGTGATTTAGATCACGTTATAGCAGTCAATTCGTGAATGCAAAGCCGAGCTCGCGCCCTGCCTGATCCACAGTGCAACAGGCAGAATGGAACGCGTCCCCCAACTGCTCGACGAGTTGGTCGGTTCCCTGCAGGTCGCCGCGCCCGGCTTTTTCTTCCAGCTCTGAGGCAGCGCGTGCGGCTCCCTCCAGATGGAATATCATGATCGATCCTCTAATCTTGTGTGCCATAAATGCGACCAATTGGCTGTCGCGAGCAGCGTGCGCAACGCGCAGGTCATTGATATCAAATGGATAAGTCTCACGAAACAACTCCGCGATTGACGACAATATCTCCGGACAGTCGCGGAAGTCATCGCACACCATTGCAGATGAGTACTCCACTTCGGAGAAGGGACCGTTATGCATGGCATTTCCAATCCGAGCAAAGATGATTCTTACCAGTATGGTGTGGCTTGAAATAGGACACGGCAATCCCACATTTCGGAGGGACTGCCGTGACTCGAAAGTTGTAGTCGCAGTTGAGGCTGGGCAGGGAGACGGCGGAAATACTTGTCAGGGTCAATCCAGGGTTCTCAAAACCTGTCAGGCCCGCAAGAAGGCGCACACCACCTGTCGCGTGCCAGAATCAGCCGCGGGCGGAATTCGTACACGGCCTCCCACCATTCGCAAGGCAAGCCGCGGGCGTGACTCGGTAAATTCCCCATGGCAAGGCAGAACTGCATCCTTTGGACAAATCGGGCAGAGCAGCCGGACTGGGCGAATTTACAACGAGGCATGCAAGTGGCTGATTATGATGATGATGAGCTTGTAATCTATTGATTTATAGGGCGATAAAGTAGGGCTGGCGGAGAGAGTGGGATTCGAACCCACGTTAGAGTTTCCCCTAAACACGCTTTCCAAGCGTGCGCCTTCAACCACTCGGCCATCTCTCCTGAGGGGTGAGCGTCTTCTTGAATCTACCATATCGGGGTGCGGGGAGGTAGGGCGAGGCGGAAGTTGCGGGCGCCTGGGGGGAAGGGGAATGAAACCGTTTACTTTGCCGCGCCGGGTCTTGTATAGTTCCGCATTGTTTAACGCTGCGGGCTCTGTCGAATGCCGTGGTGAATGTCCGATCTTCCAAGAGGTCTTCCATGCCTAGCTTCTCTCGTCGCGACCTGCTGCAATCTGGACTGGCACTCTCCGCAACCGCTCTCGCCGCCCGCTCGGCCTGGGGACGCACCGCCGCATTGCTGGCCGGCTATCCGGGCCCGGCCTCGGCCGAGGCGCTGGCTGCCGTCGCCCCGCGCGAGCAACTGCTGTTTGACTTCGGCTGGAAGTTCCAGATGGGCCACGCGACCGACCCGGCGCGCGACCTGGGATTTGGGACAGGCCAGGGGGACTTTGCCAAGACCGGCGAGTTCGAGTTCTCCAAGGGCAAGTTTGACGACTCCAAATGGCGCTCGCTCAACCTGCCGCACGACTGGGCCGTGGAGCTGCCTTTTGTGCATGATGACGTGCAGAACTCGCACGGCTACAAGCCCGTCGGGCGGCGCTATCCGGAGACCAGCGTGGGCTGGTACCGGCGGGAGTTTGACATTCCGTCCAGCGACCAGGGGCGCCGCATCACGGTTGAATTCGATGGGGCCTTCCGCAGCGTGCTGATCTTTGTCAACGGCTGCTTTATCGGCCGCAACGACAACGGTTACGCGCCCTTCCGCTTCGACATTACCGACTTTCTGGCAGTGGGCGCAAAGAACTACATTGTGGCGCGCGTGGACGCCAGCTTTGGCGATGGCTGGTTTTATGAGGGCGCGGGCATCTATCGCCACGTGTGGCTGACCAAAACGGACCCGCTGCACCTGGCCAAATGGGAGAGCACGGTGCGCCCGGCTGTCACGGGCAGCGGAGCAACGCTCAGCCTCGGCACGGTGGTTGCGAATGAGGGCAAGCAGACCGAGAGCGCCAAGGTGAGCTGGCAGATTCTGGATGCGGCGGGTAAGGTGGTAGCCACTGCGGAGGCCCCTGCGCAGTCGATAGCTGTGGATGGCACAGCGAACTTTGCTGCCACGGCCAAGCTGGCCAATCCAGCGCTCTGGTCCGTGGACGCGCCCAATCTCTACTCCGCCATTGTGACCGTGGAAGCGGGCGGCAAGGCGCGGGACGCCGAGCGGGTGAGCTTTGGCGTGCGGACGGCTGTCTTCGACGCGGACAAGGGATTCTTTCTGAACGGCAAGTCGATCAAGATTCAGGGCACCTGCAACCACCAGGACCATGCCGGCGTGGGCGCCGCCTTGCCCGACCGCCTGCAATGGTTCCGGCTTGGTGTCTTGCGCGAGATGGGCGGCAACGCCGTGCGGACCTCGCACAACATGCCCACCCCGGAGTGGGTGGAGGCTTGCGACCGCATGGGCATGATGATGATGTGCGAGACGCGGCAGATGTCCTCGAGCCCCGAAGGCCTTGCGCAGCTTGAGACCATGGTGAAGCGCTATCGCAACTCGCCTTCGATCATCTTGTGGTCGGTGGGCAACGAGGAGTGGGTCCTGCAGGAGCAGGAGGCGGAGCAGGGCGCCAAGATTGGGGCGACGATGGTGCGCCGCGTACATGAGCTCGACCCCACACGCGTAGTCTCGGCAGCGGTGAACGGGACCAACGAAAAGGGAGTCTCGGAGGCCTTTGACATCATCGGATTCAATTACCAGATCGACAAGCCGGACGAGTATCACAGGAAGAATCCGAAGCGGCCTATTTACGGATCGGAGACGGCCAGCCACATTTACACGCGTGGCGTCTATGCGACGGACCCGCTGCGCAACACAGTAGATGCCTATGACCTGGTGCCTGTCCCGTGGGGCGAAACGGCCGAGGCGTGGTGGAAGTTCTATGGCACGCGGGAGTGGGAGGCGGGGGGCTTTGCCTGGACCGGATTCGACTATCGCGGCGAGCCGACGCCCTATGGGTGGCCCTCCATCAACTCTCAGTTTGGCATTGTGGATATGTGCGGGTTCCCAAAGGACGCGTTCTACTACTACAAGGCGTGGTGGGGCAAGGACCCGGTGTTGCATCTGTTTCCGCACTGGAACTTCACGGGCCGGGATGGCGAAGAGATCTCGGTGTGGGTCTTTTCGAACCTCGACCAGGTCGAGCTTTTTGTGAATGGGGCGAGCGCGGGCAGCCAGAAGGTTCCCCACCTGGGCCACGTGGAGTGGAAGGTGAAGTATGCGCCGGGCTCGATCGAGGCGCGCGGAACCAGGGACGGCAAGGTTGTTCTGACGGAGAAGCGGGAGACCACGGGACCGGCTGCCTCCATCCGCCTGACCGCCGACCGCACGGAGATCAACGCCGATGGAGAGGATCTGGCAGTACTGACGGTGGAGGCTCTCGACAAGGAAGGCCGCGCCGTTCCCACTGCATCCAATCTGCTCTCCTTCAAAGTCTCAGGCGATGGCGCTTTGATTGGCGTGGGCAACGGAGACCCCAATTGCCAGGAGAGCGACAAGGAGCCGAAGCGTTCGCTCTTCAATGGACTGGCGCAGGTGATTGTGCAATCGACCAGGGAAGCCGGCGAGATTCACATTGAAGCGGTGAAGGAAGGCTGGGGAGGCGCGGAACTCACTCCGGCCAAACTGGCAATCAAGACAAAGAAGGTGGAACTGAGGCCTTCGGTCGGCTGAGACCGGCGCTGCCTCGCGTCCGGACAGGGCCTGGTGGGTTCCATGTAGATTGGAACCATGGGGTCAACGCCTGCCAAGTGGAGAGAGGAACTGCGCGCCATGGTGGCGCTGGCGGTTCCTGTCGTCCTGAGCGAGCTTGGCTGGATGGCGCAGAGCGTCGTCGACACCATCATGGTGGGCAAGCTGGGGCCGGTATCGATTGGCGCGGTGGCCCTGGGCAACGCCGTTTATTACACTGTCGCCCTCTTTGGGTTTGGACTGTTGCTTGGCCTCGATACTCTGGTGGCGCAGGCCTATGGGCGCCGCGACCACGACGGCTGCCACCGGTGGCTGGCGCAGGGCATCTACCTGGCGTGCATCGTGACCCTGCCGCTGATGTTGCTGATTGCCCTGGCGAGCTTCGGATTTGCCCCCTTCGGGATTGCCCCGGAGGTGGCCGGGCCGGCGGCAAGCTACCTGCGGGTCCTCAACTGGAGCACCCTTCCACTGCTGCTCTATGGGGGCACCCGGCGGTATCTTCAGGCGGTGGGCCAGGTGAGG
This sequence comes from uncultured Acidobacteriaceae bacterium, assembly GCA_903849645.1. Taxonomy (GTDB): domain Bacteria; phylum Acidobacteriota; class Terriglobia; order Terriglobales; family Acidobacteriaceae; genus Telmatobacter. The sequence goes on from CAINJJ010000054.1 coordinate 39,455, forward strand.
GTGGTGACGGTCACCTTTGTGGCTGCCAACCTGTTGAACTGGCTGGGCAACTGGGTGCTGATCTATGGGCACTGGGGCATGCCGGCGATGGGCGTAAGGGGCTCCGCGCTTTCGACAGTGCTGGCGCGGGTGCTGATGGCCGCCTCGCTGATTGGTTTTGCATGGCGCTATGAGCGGCAGCGCGGACACCCGCTGTTCCGGCATTGGCCTGGGCCGAGTTTCACGGCGATCCTGCAGCTTGCGCGTATTGGCGCACCGGCGGCGGGCCAGATTCTGCTCGAAGTGGGCGCATGGAACATGGCCACGCTCTTTGCCGGGTGGCTCACGCCGGTGGCCCTGGCAACGCATCAGATCGCTCTCAACTACGCATCGCTCACGTACATGGTGCCGCTGGGAGTCTCTGCCGCCGCGGCGGTCAGCGTGGGCCATGCCGTGGGCGCCGGGGACGCGGAGCGCGCCCAACGCGCCGGTTGGCTCGCGCTGGGGCTGGGCACGGGGTTCATGCTGCTGGCGGCGGTAGGGTTTCTGGCGGCCCCAGGACCGCTGGTCGCGCTGTATACGAGCGACCCGCAGGTGATGGCGGTTGGTCCCAGCCTGCTGGGGCTGGCTGCGGCGTTTCAGATTTTTGATGGCATCCAAACCGTTTCAACCGGGGCGCTGCGCGGGCTGGGCGAGACGCGGGTTCCCATGCTGGCCAACCTGGTGGGCTATTGGGTGCTGGGTTTGCCGCTGGGCCTTGGCCTGTGTTTTCTGCTCCATTGGGGCATCTATGGGCTGTGGATCGGGCTGACGGTGGCGTTAATTGTCATCGCGGCCACCTTGCTGCAGCGGTGGCGGCGGGACTCTGCGATGCCGGCGCTATCTCGCTGAAATATCGCCAGTTGGTCCGAGCCGAAACGGCTCTTGGGCGGCTTCCTATGCTCCCCTCATCGTTGAAAGGACTCAAACCGGTTACTGTCGCGCCTCAAAGCAGGGCATTGAACCTCGAAGGTGACTATAATCACAAGCGGAACGAAAGAAAGACTCTTTCCAGAAATCACCGGAAGGGAATTCCGCCAAATGGCGACAGGCGACCTCGCCCTGGGTCACGAACAGGGCGCTCTCAGCGCAAACAAGCGCATCAGCAACGATTTCAGCATCAACGTAGCAACGGTGAACGGGTCCGGCTCGCAATCCGCCAATAGCGTACTGCTGAAAAGCATCTTCGGAATGGGCGTTCCCGTTAGTGGAAAGAACCTCTTCCCGTCGAACATTGCCGGTCTTCCCACCTGGTACACCATTCGCGCAAGCAAAGACGGGTATGTAGCCCGCAAGCGCGCGGCGGAAGTGCTGGTGGCGTTGAACCCCGAGACCGCACGGCAGGACATGCTCGACATGCCGGCGGGCGGCGCGGCCATTTACGAGGAGAACTTCAACCTCCAGCAATATCGCGACGATGTGGTCTGCTACCCGGTGCCTTTTGACAAGATCACCGCAGCCATCTGTCCCGAGGCCAAGCTGCGCAAGCTGGTCAGGAACATGGTGTATGTGGGCGTGGCCGCACAGTTGCTGCGCATCGACCTTTCTGTGGTCGAGGCTGGCCTGCGCAAGCAGTTTGCCCGCAAGCAGAAGGTTTTTGACCTGAACTATGGAGCCGTCAAGGCGGGCTTTGAATACGCCGCCGAGAAACTCACCAAGCAGGACCCTTTCGTCATCGAGAGGATGGACCAGACTGCCGGCAAGATCATCATTGACGGCAACGCCGCGTGCGGCATGGGCGCCGTGTTTGCGGGCGTCACTGTAGTTGCCTGGTATCCCATCACGCCTTCGACTTCGGTTGTGGAAGCCACCACCGACCTGCTGAAGAAGTTCCGTGTGACCCCCGAGGGCAAGGCCACGTTCGCCGTGATTCAGGCGGAGGATGAACTGGCGGCCATTGGCATGGTTCTAGGGGCTGGCTGGGCTGGCGCGCGGTCCATGACTGCCACTTCGGGCCCCGGCATCTCGCTGATGGCCGAATTCGCGGGGCTGGGCTACTTTGCCGAGATCCCCGGCGTGATCTTCGACGTGCAGCGCACAGGGCCTTCGACGGGCCTGCCCACGCGCACCTCGCAGGCCGACCTGCTTTCGACCGCATTCCTCTCGCACGGCGACACCAAGCACATTGTGCTGCTGCCGGGCTCAGTGAAGGAGTGCTTCGAGATGGGCCATGAGGCCTTTGACCTGGCCGAACGCATTCAGACGCCGGTCTTTGTGCTCAGCGATCTCGACCTGGGGATGAACAACTGGATGTCGGAGCAGTTCCAATATCCCGAGAAGCCCCTGGACCGCGGCAAGGTGCTCACGGCCGAGGACCTGAACAGGCTGGGCAGTTTTGCCCGCTATCGCGATGTGGACGGTGACGGAATCGGCTGGCGTACGCTGCCCGGTACCATGCATCCCAAGGCTGCCTATTTCACGCGCGGCACGGGGCATAACGACGCCGCGGGCTACACGGAGAAGCCTGGCGAGTACGTTGCCCTGATGGAGCGGCTGGCGCGCAAGTTTGAGAATGCCCGCGCGCTGGTGCCCGCGCCGGTCACGGTCAAGGACAAGACTTCAAAGATTGGCTTCCTGGCCTATGGATCAACGGATTTTGCGCTGATTGAAAGCCTGGACGAGATCAAGAAGCACTATGGGCTGGATGTGGATTACATGCGCATTCGGGCCTACCCGTTCGCGCACGAGATTCACGACTTTGTGGCCTCGCACGAGCGCGTTTACGTGGTGGAGCAGGACCGCGACGCGCAACTGGCCAGCCTCCTCAAGCTCGACCTGCCTGCCACGGAGGCGGTCAAGCTGCGCAGCATCCTGCACTTTGACGGATTGCCCATCGATGCCCAGACGATCACAGAAGAGTTTGCCACAAAGGAGGGCCTCTAAATGGCGACCGCAACTCCCACACCCAAGCTGAACCACATAGGCCTTCCGATCATTGAGTACCGCGGCGGCAAGTCAACGCTCTGCGCCGGCTGCGGCCACAACGCCATCTCCGAGCGCATTATCGACGCCATGTTCGAGATGGGCGTGGAGCCGGAGCGGGTGATGAAGATGAGCGGCATCGGCTGCTCGTCCAAGAGCCCGGCCTACTTCATGAACCGCTCGCACGCCTTCAACAGCGTGCACGGGCGCATGGCGGCGGTCTCCACCGGCGCCATCCTGGCCAATCACACCATGACCACCATTGGCGTCTCCGGCGACGGCGACACAGCCTCCATCGGCATGGGCGGATTTGTCCACCTGCTGCGCCGCAACCTGCCGATGATCTACATCATTGAAGACAACGGCGTTTATGGGCTCACCAAGGGACAGTTCTCGGCCACCGCCGACATTGGCTCCAAGCTCAAGACCGGCGTAGTCAACGATCTGCCTGCCATCGACACCTGCGCCCTTGCCATTCAGTTGGGCGCAACGTTTGTGGGCCGCTCCTTCTCCGGCGACAAGAAGCAGCTTCTCTCCATGTTGAAGGCAGCTATCTCCCACAAGGGGACGGTCATGCTCGACGTCATCAGCCCGTGCGTGACCTTCAACGATCACGAGGGATCGACCAAGAGCTACAAGTTCATGCAGGAGAACGACGAACCGATCAACGAGATCGGATTCGTGCCGAGCTTCGAGGACATCTCGGTCGACTACGACTCCGGCCAGGTCTACGACGTGGAGATGCACGACGGCTCAAGCCTGCGCCTGCGCAAGCTGCTCGAGGACTACGACCCCACCAACAAGGCTGATGCGGTGCGCACCCTCATGGAAGCGCACTCCAACAATGAGGTGCTCACCGGCGTCTTCTACATCAACACGGAGCAGCCAACCTTCATCGACCTCTTGAATGTGGTTGATGAGCCGCTTGGGCAGCAGCCTGAGTCGGTCACACGGCCGCCCAAGTCCGCTCTCGATGGGCTGATGGCCAACCTCCAGTAAACCGTTACTGAAGTTGAGCTCCAACAGAAAAGCCCCGCGGATGCGGGGCTTTTCTGTTGGAGCTGAGCAGGAATCGAAGGCACTCAACAACCCGCCTCGGGGCGAACCCTCAGCGAGCCGAGGGCTTCAGGCCCATACCGCTTAGCTTTGTGCGAGCCTGGGCGGCTTCGGGTGTTTGCGAGTGGCGCTGAATCAGCAGGCGCAGTTCGCGGATGCCTGCCTCGCGCTTGTTGGTCAGCAGCAGCGAGAGACCCTTGCGCAATTGGGCGGCGGGCGCCTTGGGGCAGCCAGGGAAGCCCTCCAGAACTGCGTTATAGGCCTTGATGGCGTCGGCGTAGTTCTGCTGCCGGTAGGCGATCTCGCCCAGATAGAACTGAGCGGAACCGGCCAGGTCGTCGAGCGGATAGTAGTGCAGCACATCGCCGAACTCACCCGCGGCCACATCGTACTTGGCCGCGTTGTAGTCGCGCACGCCGGCCTGGAATGTCTCCTGGAGGGGCGGTGTCTGACTCATCGCCGGGGCGGCCGCTCCGGGCATTGCGGTTCCGGGCGCGACGGCGGAGGGCGGATTCTGAATGTTCTGCAACTGCGTCTGCATGTCCTGGATGGATTTGTCCATCTTGGCGATGCGGGACTTCAGCTCATCGACGGAGTCGTTGAGCGACTGCACCTGCCCCGAGTTCGCGTCCAGCTTGCCGCTGGTGGCGTCACCCTGCAGATTGATCTTCTGCTGCAGCGCCTCCACGGTGGCCTTCATGCGATTGGCGTCGTCGGCGGTGTTTTCCGCCAGGTGCTGCAAGACGCCGAAGCGCGTGTCCATGGTGGACTGGAGCCGCTGCACCATGTCCAGCAACTGCTGTACCTGGGTCTGCAACTCGATCATCTCTTTTGAAGTGGCGTGCGCGGGAGCCGGCCCGGAAGCCAATAGAAGCGCGCATAGCGCACCGGCAAGAACATGATTGCGAAATGAAAGAATTCTCTGCATTGTTCACCTGTTTGGAGCAGCTAGGAGATGACAGTCCTTTTTCCAGCAGCAGGCGGTCCACTGCGCGGTCTTCAGCGTGGATCCCAGGACTCGATTGCGAGTCCTGGGATTCCAGACAGCCTCCGTTCGCGGCCTTCCGCCTGCTGACAGTGGGGCCGTCAGCCATTGGCTCCATTTTACTGGTCCAGAGAGAATCCGGCACGGCGGTTCTGCTGCCAGCACTCCTCGGTCGACTCGGAGCAGAAGGGCTTCTCCTTGCCGTAGCTCACGACGCGGATGCGGCTGGCGGCCACACCGGCTGTGACGAGAGCGTTCTTGGCGGCGTCGGCGCGGTTCTGGCCCAGGCCGATGTTGTATTCGTTGGAGCCGCGCTCGTCGCAATAGCCGCCGATGACCAGGCGGACACTGGGATGGCTGACCAGGTAGCTGGCGTCACGAGACAGTGTAGCCTGCGAGTCGGCGCGAATCTCGGCAGCGTCATAGTCATAGAAGATGTCCTGCACATTGGCGCGGAACTCCTCTTCGGCGCTCATGGTCTTGACAGGGACGACGACTGCCGGCGGCGCATTGACCGTGACGCGCGCGGTAGCTTCGGCCGTTCCGCCCTCGCCGCGGGCCACGATGTGGTAGCTGGTGGACGAGGCGGGAGTGACGGTCTTGACGCCTGTGCTGGGCACATCGCCGATGCCGTCAATGGAGATGGATGTGGCGTCCGTGGTGCGCCAGCTGAGCTGCACCTGGTCTCCAGCGGTCACCAGAGTCGGCGTGGCGGTGATCTGCGCTGTGGGCGCCGGCGCCACGACGGCGGGCGGCGGCGGTGGCGGCGGCAGCGGTTTCTTCTTGGCGCAGCCTGCCACGGTGAGGAGGGCGACGAGAAGTGCAGCGGGTACCAGAATGCGATTACGTGTGTTCAATGAAGTGCTCCTTCCGCGAAATGAGTCTGTCGGTTTGGGGATCTGATCCTCGTTTCCCGCCCCCCCATTTTCGAGCAGTTGTGTGCGGCGAAGGTGAGCCGTAGGGCACAGGTCTGCAACGAGCGGAGTGAGTTGCGGTCTTCGGGCCAGTATTCCCGATGAAAACGTTATCGTTGTGGCCGGTACAGCATCCCGATGGATTGGAAAACGCGGTTCCGGCATGCCAGTTCGTCTGAACCATTCAGCGCACAAGCCGCATGTGGTTTGGCAACGTAAACATAATAGTGCAGAAATCCGAAACGATTCACCGGAAGAAGAAGTTCACCATCGGATTTTTGCCAATTGGGAATCACTTCCAACTCCAGTTGGGCATAAAGTTGTTTCCCGAGTGTGTCAATTGGTGCTGATCCGTGCCATCGGCCAGCATGGACCAGATATCCGTGTGCTTGCCAAGGGTACGTTCAAAGACAATGTGGCGTCCGTCCGGCGCCCAGGATGGGAAGTCGTTGCTGCCTGCCTCATGCGTCAGTTGCAGCCACCGCTTGCTGGCGATGTCCATGACGTAGATGTCCTGTCCGCCGGGCGCGCCTGGGCCGTACTTGCGGTTCCAACTGAAGGTCAGAAACTGACCGTTCGGGGACCATGAGGGTGAAATCGCGTAGCCGCCGTCGGTCATGCGCTGGATATTTGCCCCGTCCTGGTCCATGGTGTAGATCTGCGGGAGTCCGGTGCGTCCGCTCACCCAGGCCAGTTCCGTGCCGGTGCGCGGATTCCATGTCGGCGACACGTCCGGACCGCGAAAAGAGGTGAGGCGGCGCGGGTTGGCTCCGCTTCCATCCGCCACCCAGATTTCGGGGTCGCCGGAGCGCGAGGAGGAGAAGGCAATCTTGGTCCCGTCGCCCGACCATGCCGGGGACTGGTTGCTGCCGCCCGCCGTGCCGGCGGGGAAACTGACCAGCCGCCCAAGCTCCAGCGAGAACATGCGAATGGCCCAACCCTGGCTGCCCAGGGAAGCGAAGGCGATGCGCGCGTTGTCGGGCGAGATGCGCGGTGAAAGCGAGATCGTTCCCAGATGCGTCACTGCGTGCGCGTTCTGCCCGTCGTAGTCCATCTCCCAGATCTCCTTGGTGCCGCTGCGGGCGCTCACAAAGTAGATTTTGGTCTCCGCGATGCCGTTGATGCCGCCGCCCAGGCGCAGGATGATTTCATCGGCAAAGCGGTGGGCAACGGTCCGCGCGGCCTCCTGGCTGGCTTCTTCGTTGTACTGCTTGGCCAGCACCTGGGGACTCACCGTGTTGCGCGCGTCATCAAGCCACCCATAGACGATGAGCCGGCCATTGGTGTCCGCGAGGGCGCCAAAGGCAACCATCGCCGCATTGGAGGGCGCCGCAGACCACTGCGCCAGGTTGATCTCGTTTTGCGAGCCCGGCGTCACCGGCGGAATCATGCTCTTCGACACCAGGTCAAAGATGCCGGCGTTCGCCAGGTCGGTATAGAGCGTGGCGTCAAAGGCGGCCTTGAGCGCCGGGGTCTGGGGGTCGTCCCCCACCTGTTTGAAGTCGGCAGCGGCGATGCGGATGCGGTCGTTGCCCAGATTGGTGCCCGTGTGGACCCAATCCTGGGCTCGCACCGCAGCGGGCGCGGCAAGGAGCAAGAGAAACAGGGCAGGGAACAGAAGCCGGAATTGAGTAACTTTCATGCTGCGCGTGATCCTTCCATGCTGAGACCTGGCCATTGCTGGCAAGAGCTCGAATGCGGGCGATGCTGGGCACCGCTCTTTGCTGTCCAATCGCCGCGGAGCCGTCCGGGCTTGAGGCTAATCTCTGCAGTGCGCTCATCGATGCGCGCTAATACTCACAATAGTACGAAGTCAAAAGCGTACTTTGCCGGTAGTCTGGCGGCAATGCGCCAAAGGTGTCAACCCGCTGCGCGGCCCGCAAACAAGACCGGTCCAGGGTCGGGCTGCCGCTGGAGCGGTCCATACGCGCATCCCCGACCGAGCCGTCCCTGCGAATGGTGAAAAAGATATAGGCTCGGGTGCCGCGCGGGGTTCGCGGGTCCACCTCGGGCTTGTTCCAGTTGGTTCCCATCTTGCGGTTGATTCCATCCACATACCATTGGAACCGGCTGCCAAAGTCGCCGTCGCTCAAGGAAGTTGGACCGCTGGAGGCGCTCTGCGAGGTGGCCCGGGCCATCTGCGACCCCGACTGCTCGCCATACTGGGCCCGGTTGTCCTGCTTTGGGGTGGCCTGCTTCTGCGGCACGTGCGGGGCGGTCTGCTGCTGCGGCTTCTTTTGCTTGCCCAGAATGGGGATGGCGGTCTCATCCACGGCCTGTTTGGCCTTGGGCGTGGGCTCGGCTGCGGCCTTGCTGGGCGTGTCGGTGGCCAGCACGTTCTGGTTCACCTGCTCTGAGGGCAAGGGAAGGGCGCTGCTCACCAGGGTTACCTGGATGGCTCCCCCGCTGCCGCTGCTGCCCCACTGGTTGTGATGGAACAGGCCCAGAATGAATCCGTATGCCACCATGCTGCCGGCCAGGCCGAGATGGAGCAGCAGCGAACCCGCCGCCGGGCGGAAGACCGGGTCCGGCGTCAGCTCACGCTCCAGTTGCTCGCCACCTTCCAGCACACTGCTCATCGGCTCGGCTCTGTCTCTCAATGACGATTACTGGCTCTGGTTTGCGCCCGCGATTCCCTTGGTGTCGAGCGCCTGGGTGACGATGGAGATGTTGGTGATGCCCGCCTGCTTGACGGCGTCCATGACGCTGGCAAAGGCCCCAAAGGGCACCCGCTCGTCGGCGCGCAGGTAGATCACCTGGTGCGCGGGGTCTGTGCCGCCCTGGTGCAGTTTCTGCGCCAGATCATGGATGTTCACGGGCTGGTCGCCGAGAAACACCTGCTGGTCGCGGTCGATGGTCACCACCAGCCGCTGCTCGGTAATCTCCTTGACCGTGCGCGTTTTGGGGACCGCCACTTCAATGCCTGACTGGAGCACCGGCGCGGTAATCATGAAGATGACAAGCAGCACCAGCACCACGTCCACCAGCGGGGTGATGTTGATCTCCGCCAGGGAACTCCGCGTTTGTCCGCTGCTGGTTGTGAAGGCCACCCGCTACCTCCCGCCGGCTTCAGGAGCGGCCGGTCGCGGGGCAGGAGCGGCCGCGCGCACCGGAATCTCTTCCAGCGAGTTCAGCAGCTCGCGGCAAAAATCGTCGATGGCCGAGGCGAAAACCCGGATGCGCGCCGTGAACTGGTTGTAGGCGACTACGGCTGGAACGGCCACAAACAGGCCGGCCGCCGTGGTGATGAGCGCCTCGCTGATGCCCGGCGCCACAGCCCTCAAGGTTGCCGCACCGGCGGCTCCCAGGCCGTGAAAGGCGTCCACAACGCCCATGACCGTGCCAAAAAGTCCTACAAACGGGCTGACCGCGGCGATGGTCGCCAGCCAGGTCATGCGCCGCTCCAGGCTGGTGACGGCCTCGCTGGCCGCCGTCTGTGCCGAGCGCTCCAGCGGCGTCAGGTTGCGTGGGGGGCCAGAACCGCCCGTCTGCCGCTTGTAGGTCTCGTATACGTCTTCAAAGACCTGTGCCAGCGGGCTCATCTTGCATTCCGAGGCGAGCTGCGCGATCTCCTGCAGGCGGGTTGCCTTGCGAAAGGCGCGGATGAACCTGCGGCTCTCCTTGGTTGCCTTGCCAAAGGTGGAGATCTTGCCCAGGATCACGGTCCAGGAATAGATGCTGGCCACCAGCAACAGAAGCAGGACTCCCAGGGCCACCGGCCCGCTGTTGGAGATCATTTCGACCAATGCGCTCGAGCCCGGCGCCCCTGACGGCGCTCCCTGCCCGGTACCGCTATCAGCCTGCAATAAGAAGACGAAAGCAGCTGTCAAAATCGGCATTCACCTCAACATTCACGGTATCAGACGGGCTCACGCGTTCCAAGTTATCGATGTGGTCCCCCTGCGCCCTATTTGGCTCAATCTTCAGGCCCTTCGCTGCGCCAATCATGCTATGCTGCGCTCGGATTGTCCGTTCCAGGAGCCTGGCCCATCAACGCCAGCTCTCGAACCGGTTTCACGAGGTTGGCTCATTCATGCTCGTTGAATTGCGCGCGGAAAACTATGCCGTTATTGACCACGCCATCGCTGTCTTCGGCCCCGGTCTCAACCTGCTGACCGGTGAAACCGGGGCCGGCAAGTCGATCCTGGTGGATGCGCTGGCCCTGCTGATGGGCGGCAAATCCTCCGTCGATGTGGTGCGCCACGGCGCGGAAAAGGCGGTGGTCTCCTGCGTCTTCGAGTCCACGGCCAACGCCGACGCCATCCTCGAAGAAAACGGGATCGACTCCACCGGCAGCGAGGTCATCCTGCGCCGTGAAGTGCTCTCCACCGGCAAGGGCCGCGTCTTTGTGAACAACCAGCCGGCCACGGCCGCCGTCCTGCGCCAGCTCGCCCCGGAGCTGGCGCTTGTTCACGCTCAGAGCGAGACCCATGGATCCTTTGACCAGGCCCAGCAACGCATTCTGCTCGACCGCTTCGGCGGCATTTCCATCGACACTGTTTCTGAAGCCCACGCGCGCTGGCGGCTGGCTCACGAAAGACTCGAAGAACTGCTCCAGGGCGAGCAGGACCGGCTCCGCATGGTCGATCTGTGGAGCTACCAGCACAAGGAGATCGCAGCCGCCCACCTGGAGCCGGGCGAAGACGAAGCCTTCGAGACGGAAAAGCGGGTCCTGGCCAACGCGGAGAAGCTCTACACCGCCGCGATGGGCGCCTTTGAGCAGCTTTATGAAGGCGGAGCATCCGCAGAAGTTGCCTTGCGCGCAGCCCTGCGCAATGTGGAAGAGCTGGCCCGCTACGACAGCCGGTTCGCTGAGGCTGCGCTGCAGCTTGCTTCCGCCCGCGCCACCATCGGCGACCTCAGCGCCAGCCTCCGCGACTACGCCGAGGGCATCGACGCCTCGCCCGAGCGGCTGGCGGAGATTGAAGACCGCCTGGCCCTGATCGACCGCCTCAAGCGCAAGTACGGCAAGACCGCCGCGGAGGTGATTGCCTTTGGCGAAGAGGTGGCCCGCAAGCTGGCGGAGGTGGAGGACCGCGACGAGATACTGAAGGTTCTGCGCAAAGATCTGGAGCTGGCCGCCGCCGCATACCGGGCCGCCGCCGGCGCGCTCAGCGCCGAGCGGAAGGCTGCCGCCCGCAAGCTGGCGCACCTGGCCGAGGCCCAGATCAACTCCCTGGCCATGAAGGTTCGCTTCGACGTAACCGTGACTTCCAGCGAAGCGGAGTCGCACTGGACCGCGGCGGGCTGGGACCAGGTCCAATGCAACATCTCCACCAACCCCGGCGAGCCGCTCAAGCCGTTGGACGAAATCGCTTCCGGCGGCGAGATGTCGCGCGTCATGCTGGCCCTCAAAGTCTCTGTGGAGGAGGGCGCGGTGAAGCCCAAAACGAAGAACCCCGCTCCGCGCACTCTGGTCTTTGACGAAATCGACATCGGCATTGGAGGCCGCGCCGCGGAGGCCGTGGGCCAGAAGCTGAAATCCCTCAGCCGCGGGCAGCAGGTTCTCTGTGTCACCCATCTGCCCCAGATTGCCGCCTTCGCTGATCAGCATCTGGTGGTGGACAAGCGTGAGGCCGATGGGCGCACCAAGACCCAGATCCGGGTCCTGGATGACCGCGCCCGCACCCATGAAGTGGCACGGATGCTGAGCGGGGCAACAGTGTCGGACACAAGCCTGCAACATGCCGCGCAGATGATTGCCGGGAGCCGGTAGGGGGCCTTTCCAGGGGTGCACTCCTCTCCATTGGTCTGAGAAGGCGGATTCGCGGCATTTTCGATTCGCAATCCAGCGGGTGATTTGCTCCGTGGTCCTGCCGTGATTGGAGACAAGTTGCTCAACAGCACCATGCATCTTGAATTGTGTGTTTATAATCCCCTGCCAAGGGGACAAGTTCATGAATATGAACGCACACAAAGGCTTGCGCATTTTCGCACTGGGCCTGACCGCGCTGCTGTGGGTCGCCGGGGCAAACGGACAGCAGCTCTCGGCAAAACTGCAAAGCGCCATCGGCCACTGGCAGATCGTCAACGGCGACGGCAAGCCCGGCGGGCAGGCCGACATCTACCTGGTGGGCGGCAAGCTCTTTGGGCGTGTGACGCAGGTGCGCCCAGGGCGAACCCCGATTGATGTGTGTGTGAAGTGTTCGGGCGAGTTCAAGAACCAGCTGATTCTGGGCATGGTCTTTCTGCGCAACTTTCGTCCGGAGGGAGATGACTGGGTGGATGGAACCGTCGTTGACCCGGAGAACGGCAAGGAGTACAAGGGCAAAATCTGGGCGGTTGGCCCAGACAAGGTTTCCCTGCGCGGCTTTATTGGGATTTCTCTGCTGGGGCGGACTGAAACCTGGGCTAGGCTCCCTTGAACTGACGTCCGCTCTGAGAGCGGGCCCCGGTGACTGGCGGCAATCCTTCGCAGCCCCCCCAAAAAAGATGCGCCTCGCGCACATTTCCCATTCGCTTGACCGACAGTCCTTCAAGCGAACTCCTCGATTCTTCCCCTCAAATGTGATTCATCGCACATCTAAATGTGACAGTTGACTGCTTCAATTGCGGGACGGGTTTGTCCGGCAGCATGCGGCGGCCCTCCTTGGGCGAATGCGAGCGTTTTCGACCCGAGATTGAGGTCACGGAAGAGGTTGCGCAATGAGTCCAAAGTGTTCGCGACGCAGTGTTTTGAAGCGTGCCGGCGTTTCGCTAGCACTTCTTGGAGTCTCCGATGCGGTTGTGCAACTGAGCGCGGCTGAGATTGCCACCCGCTACGACTTCAAGCCCAAGGCGCGGAATGCGCCGGTTGGTGTGGCGCGGGGCGTCTATCCGGGACGCGTGGCATGGGCGCACGACCCCCAGGCTGCACGCTGGGCTGGCCACGTTGCGGCCGACACGGGGCACTGGTGGGCTGAAACCAGTACCGATCAGAAGCGCGTGGACGCCATGCTCTCAGAGACCTTGCGCTCTCTGACGGGAGCATCCAGCGACTCTGCGGCATGGTCGAAGATCTTTGGGTATCACAACGAGCGCACCCACGGGGAACATCGCGGCCATGCGCCGGGCGAAGCGGTTGCCGTCAAGGTCAATCTCAACAACAGCAGCGCGGAAGGGCCGGGCAACGTTGTCAACGTCTCGCCCCAGGTGGCGCTGGCCATGGTGCGGCAACTGGTGCATCACGCCCAGGTGAGGGCGGCCGACATCGTGGTCTACGATGCGCGCCGCAACATCTATCCAGCCCTTCTGAGCAGCATCTGGAGGGAGTTTCCGGATGTCCGCTTTGTGCAGTCGGACCCACCCGCGGCGCCGCAGCCACCGAACCCCAAACACGGCGGATACCACGGATTGGAACAGGCCGAGTGGATAGAGGGCGTCAGTTACTCCGCAAATCACAGCGAATACTATGATGCGAAGCTGATTCCAAGGCAGATCAAGGATGCGACCTACCTGGTGAACGTTGCGCTGCTCAAGGCTCATTCCTACCCATACGCCGCGGCAGAAGGCGGCGATGAAGGGCAGACGGGCGTGACGATGACCGGAAAGAATCACTTCGGGTCGATCAAGGGCACCCCGGAGTTGCATGGCGCAATCAATACCAACCGGCAGGGCACGCCTCATGCCTACTCGCCGATTGTGGATCTTGCCGCGTCGCCGAACCTGGGCGCCAAGACAATTCTGTTTGTGCTTGACGGCTTGTATTGCGCGCGGCGGCATCAGTCGTATCCGCTCCATTTTCCCAACGCGCCCTTCCACAACCGGGTGACGCCCTATGAAAGCCCCGAGTGGCCGTCGAGCCTGCTGGCTTCAATCGATGGCGTAGCGCTGGACTCGGTGGGGCTGGACATCCTGTACTCGCAGAGCCAGAACAACGTGGATGAACAGGGGCGCCCGCGCATCATGATCCGCGAGAATGCCGACGATTATCTGCAGGAGATGGCGATGCCGGAGGCTCCTCCCTCGGGTACCGCCTATGTGCAGGCCGGCAAGCCGGTCGCCAGCCTGGGTGTCTTTGAGCACTGGGACAGCGATGCGACGCGGCAGTACTCCCGCAACAAGGACGCGCGCAACGGAAAAGGAATCGAGCTGATCTACTTGCCGGCCAGGGCATAGCGGGGGCGCGGTTCAGGCGAGGCAAGCACCCGTCCGGCGGGATGGATGCTTGCCTCGCTTTGCCTGTGTCAGTTCCAGGCCCCGCATTGGTATACTGGCAAAGTGACCACAACTGTCTTCGATTCCATCTCCAACGGTGACCACGCCGGGACTTCCCCTAGTCAGAAGAGGGTGTTGCTGCTCAAGCCGCGCGGCTTCTGCGCGGGCGTGGTGCGTGCGATCGATATCGTCCGGATCGCCCTTGAAACCTTCGGCGCGCCCATCTACGTGCGCCGCGAAATTGTTCACAACCGCTATGTTGTCAACGAGTTGGCGGAGAAGGGCGCGATCTTTGTCCATGAGATCGACGATGTGCCAGACGGGCAGCGGGTCATCTATTCAGCCCACGGTGTTTCGCCTGCTGTGCGGGAGCTGAGCAAGGGCAGGGGACTGCGGGTGATCGACGCGACCTGTCCGCTGGTGACCAAGGTGCACATCGAGGCCGTCAAGTTCGCCAAGCAGGGCTATTCGCTGGTGCTGATTGGCCACCGTGACCACGATGAGATCGAGGGAACGCTCGGCGAGGCGCCGGAAGTGACCCAGGTGGTGTCGAATGTGGCGGAAGTGGCGTCGCTTGAGGTGCCAGATCCTGAGCACGTCGCCTATCTGACGCAGACCACTCTCTCGCTCGACGAGGCGCGGGACATCATTCACGCCCTCAAGGAGAAGTTTCCGAATATCGTTGGTCCCCATTCCCAGGACATCTGCTATGCCACGGAAAACAGGCAGGTTGCGGTCCGCAATGTAGCGCACAGCGCGGAGCTGGTGCTGGTGGTGGGCTCGACCAACAGTTCCAACTCCAACCGCCTTGTCGAGGTCTCGCGCAACCTGGGAACCATCGGTTACCTGATTGATAACTCCCAGGCCATCGACCCCGCATGGCTCAAGGACATCACCACGGTGGCTGTCACCGCGGGCGCCTCGGCTCCCGAGGTTCTGGTGGAAGACGTGGTGAATTATTTGCGTCAAAACGGATTTGATCGCGTCGAAGAAGTTGAAGTCATGCCGGAAAATGTGCGCTTTGGCCTCCCGCCCGAGATTATCCAGGCGATTGGCGGAGTGGGCGGCGCGGAGCCAGTGCCGGTCCGCTAGTCCGGTCGAAGACGGCCGGGGCAGGACAAGCAGGCGGAGATTCCCTTGCTTGCTGGGCATCCGGAGAGAAGCTGAGGCGTATCAGTTCGCATGAGATCAATCGAGGGGAAGATGCAATCCGTTGCACCCAGGCCGAGTGCGCCGAGATTTGGGCGGCTGGATGCGGATATGGCGGACGTTGAGTCGGCTATCGTCCGCTCCCGCGACTTCCTGCTCTCCCAGCAGCATCCGGAGGGCTACTGGTGCGGCGAACTGGAAGCTGACTCGATGCTGGAGGCTGACTACATCTTCCTGCATACGCTACTGGAGAGCGGCGACCCTGGCCGGCTGAAGCGCGCTCTGACCGAGATGATGCGCTATCAGAACGAGGACGGCAGCTGGAGCATCTATCCGGGAGGTCCGGGCAACATTTCTCTTTCGGTCAAGTGCTACTCCTCGGCCAAGCTGATGGGCGTGAGCGCGGATGATCCGCGCCTGGCCAAATGCCGCAAGTGGGTGCTGGAACACGGCGGCGTGGTGGAGTGCAACACCTTCACCAAGATGTATCTCTGCGCGCTGGGCGAGTACAACTACGACGCGGTGCCGGCCATTCCGCCGGAGATCGTTCTCTTCCCGCCCTGGTTCTACTTCAACATCTACGAAATTTCCTCCTGGTCGCGCTCGATCCTGGTTCCGTTGGCGATTATCTACGCCAAGAAGCCGTTCAAGAAGATTTCCGCCGAGCAGGGAATCGACGAGCTGTTTGTGGGCGGCCGGGCTCAGGCGAAGCTTCGCCTCCGTATGGACCGTAAATCGATCATCTCGTGGCGCAACTTTTTCATCATTCTCGACCGGCTCATGCACTGGGCCGAAGCGGTGCACATCCGGCCTCTGCGCAAGCTGGCCCTGAAGCGCGCCGAGCAGTGGATGCTGGCGCGCCTCGAGATGACGGATGGTCTGGGCGCCATTTACCCCGCCATGCTGAACGCCATCATTGCGCTGCGCTGCCTGGGGTACTCGGAAGACGATCCACAGGTGATCCGCGCCCGCGACGAGTTTGAGAAGCTGGGCATCGAAGAGCCCGCCAGCGAAGTGATGCCGGAGCCGACCTTCCGCATGCAGCCCTGCGCCTCGCCGGTGTGGGATACCGCGCAGGCGGTGTATGCGCTGGGGGAGGCAGGGGTGTCGCGCACAGACCCGCGCATGCTCAAGGCCGCCGACTGGATGCTGTCAAAGGAAGTGCGCCACAAGGGCGACTGGGCGGTGAAGGTCCGCAATACCGAGCCGGGCGGCTGGTACTTTGAGTTCAACAACGAGTTCTACCCTGACACCGACGACACGGCGCAGGTGCTGCTGGCTCTGAGCAAGGTGGATAACCCGCGTGAGCGCTACCAGCACCAGGTGGTGCAACGGGCCATCGACTGGGAGTTTGCCATGCAGTGCCGCAACGGCGGCTGGGGCAGCTTCGACAAAGACAACACCAAGATGATCTTCCAGTACATCCCCTTCGCGGATCACAACGCGATGCTGGATCCGCCGACAGTGGATATTACGGGAAGAATCCTGGAGATGCTTGCGCTCTATGGCTACTCCCGCGACGACAAGCGGGTGGCCAGGGCGATCAAGTTCATCCTGTCAGAGCAGGAGCCGGACGGGAGCTGGTTTGGCCGCTGGGGCGTGAACTACATCTATGGCACCTTCCTGGTGCTGCGGGGACTCGACGCAATCGGTGTCGATCATCTGGAGCCGGAGGTGCAGCAGGCGGCCGAGTGGATTCGCATGGTGCAAAACGCCGATGGCGGCTGGGGCGAGACCTGCGGCAGCTACGACGACCCCAACACCCGCGGCGTGGGCCCGAGCACTCCTTCGCAGACCGCCTGGGCGCTGATGGGCCTGCTGGCGGCCGGAGACGATCGCTCCGACTCGATTGCCAAGGGCGTTCGCTGGCTGCTCACGCGCCAGGAGCCCGAAGGCGGCTGGGATGAGTCGATGGGCGAGGGCGCGATGAAGCAGAGCATCATCACTGGAACAGGTTTCCCTCGAGTTTTTTACCTGGCGTATCACGGTTATCGCCAGTACTTCCCGCTGATGGCTCTCACCAGCTACAAGCGGGCCATGGAACGCGCCGCACTCGGCGCCGGAGGCTGACACCAATATGGCTGTACCTATCTCTCAAATGTGGACCGTATCAAGCTATGTCATCAAGAACCGGCTGGCAGGCCGCAAGCGCTATCCGCTGGTGCTGATGCTGGAGCCGCTGTTCCGGTGCAGCCTGGCGTGCGCGGGATGCGGCAAGGTGCAATATCCGCCGCACATTCTCAAGAAGCAGTTGACGCCCGAGGAGTGCTTTGCCGCGGTGGATGAATGCGGCGCGCCCATGGTCTCGATTCCCGGCGGCGAACCGCTGCTGCATCCGCAGATTGTGGAGATCGTCAACGGCCTGATCGCGCGCAAGAAGTACATCTATCTCTGCACAAACGCGCTCGAACTCAAGCGCAGGCTGCCGGAGTTCACGCCGTCCAAGTACCTGACCTTCTCGGTGCATCTGGACGGGCAGCGCGACCATCACGACTTTGCCGTATGCCGCGAAGGCACCTACGACATCGCCGTCGAGGGCATCCAGGAGGCCGTCCGGCGCGGCTTCCGCGTCACCACCAATGCCACCTTCTTTGACGGCACCGACCCCAACAGCGTAAGGGCTTTCTTTGATGAAGTCATGAGCATGGGCGTTGAGGGCATCGTGCTCTCGCCCGGCTATAGCTACGAAAAGGCGCCGGACCAGAACCGGTTCCTGGGCCGCGCCCGCGTGCGGCGGCTCTTCCGCGCCATCCTCTCCAATCGCAAGCCGGACTGGAAGTTCAACATGTCGCCGCTTTTCCTCGAGTTCCTGATGGGCGACCGCAACTACGAATGCACTCCCTGGGGAATGCCGGCCTTCAACATCTTTGGCTGGCAGAAGCCCTGTTACCTGCTGCAGGAAGGGTATGCGGACAGCTACAAGGAACTGCTTGAGACCACGGACTGGCATGAGTACGGCGTGGCCAGCGGCAATCCCAAGTGCGCCAACTGCATGGTCAGTTGCGGCTACGAGACTACGGCGGTGATTGACGGCTTCGGCTCGGTGAAGGGATTCCTGGGCATGGTGCGCGGCACCTTCAGCAAGTATCGCGACGCGCATGCGCTCAAGCTGCTCAGCGAAGCGGCGCCGCACGGGCCCGCAACGCTGGTGCAAATCGCCAAGCCCGCTCACAGCCTTGAGGAGACCAACGCATGACCGCTGAAGTGATGAAGTACACGCTGGCACAGGTGGAGGCGCTGGAACTGGCTCCCGGCTTTGAGCACCAGAACCTGGAAGGCTGGGTGCCGGATCTGGCCGGCGACGATGATCTGCGCCAGGCACTGGAAAAGGCATTCGACTATCGCGGCGACGTGACGCTCACGCTCAAGAGCGGCGAAAAGGTGGAGGCCTACATCTTCAACCGCACCACAGGCTCCACGCTGGCCAATTCTCTCGTGCATTACTTCACCCCCTCGGCGCCTGAGAAGCGGAAACTCTCCTACGCGGAGATTGCCCGCCTGGAGTTCAGCGGAAAGGACCGCGCCGCCGGCAAGCACTGGGAGGCATGGGTCAAGGCCTACAACGAGAGAAAGGCCGCCGGAGAAAAGAACATCGGCCTGGCCCCGGACGCACTGGAATAGCCTCGTTGCGGAGTTTGTTCGAATCGCTGCGCTCCGGACGAGCTTGGGCAATCGGGCGGACTTCCATCGCCCACTTCGCTGACTCCGCTCAACCCGCAAGCCCCTCCAATTCATGAAAGTCTTCCTGACAGGCGCGACCGGATTTGTAGGCCACCATGTGGCGCGCGCCCTTGCGGCCGATGGCGCGAAACTGCGCCTGCTGGTCCGCAAGACGAGCAATCTCGCCAATCTAGAAGGCATCAAGGGGGAGACGTATGTGGGCGACCTGGCCGAGCCGGAGTCGCTGCGTACGGCGCTGGCCGGGTGCGATGCCGTGATGCATGTAGCAGCCGACTATCGGCTCTGGATTCCCGACCCCAAGGCGATGTATCGCGCCAACGTGGAAGGCACCCGTGAACTGCTTCGCATGGCGCGCGAGGCCGGCGTGCCGCGCTTCGTTTATACGTCTTCGGTGGCCACCATGCATTTCCGGCGCGATGGCCTGGTCATCAACGAAGACACCCCGGTTTCGCTCGGCGATATGGTTGGACACTACAAGCGCTCCAAGTTCCTGGCCGAGCGCGTCGCCATTGAGGCCGCCGAGGCCGGCCAGCAGGTCATCATCCTTAACCCGACCACCCCCATCGGCCCCAACGACGCCAAGCCAACCCCCACGGGCCGCATCTTTGTGGACTTCCTCAACCGCAAGTTTCCCGCCTACATGGACACCGGGCTCAACCTGGTAGATGTGGCCGAAGTGGCGCGGACCCACGTCACCGCGCTGACCAGGGGGCAGTTGGGCCGCCGCTATATTCTGGGCGGTGAGAACCTCACCCTCAAGCAGGTTCTCGACAAGATGGCCGCCATCACAGGCATCCCTTCGCCTACGGTCAAGATTCCCTTTGCGGTTGCCGCCGCCTACGCGTTTTTTGAAGAATGGATCACAGGCCGCATCCGCGGGCGCGAGCCACGCGCCACTCTCGAAGAGGTCCGCATGGGCCGCAAGAAGATGTTCGCCTCCAGCGCCCACGCCCAACAGGAGCTTGGCTTTCGCCTGCTGCCTGTTTACCCCGCCATGCGCTCCGCCATCGAGTGGTTTCGCACACACGGGTATGCGCCATGAGCCCCGCGCCCGGCGCAGGCAAGTCCCGCATCGCCATCATCGCCGCCATGCCTGGAGAGTTGAAGCCCTTCCTCGATTCACAGGCTAAAGAGGGTTGGATCCACGAGCGGAGCGGCTCGGTCCATGTGTGGCGGCTGATCTGGCCGCTTGACCAGATTGAGTGGGTTGCCGCCTGCGCCGGCGCAGGCCAGGACGCAGCTTCTCGCGCCTTCGCCGCCGCTGAAGCAGCTGGGCCGCTCTCGTCTGTCATTTCGGTTGGCTGGGCCGGCGCCCTGAGCGATGCGTGCGCCACGGGCCGGGCCTATGCTGCTTCCGGAGTGATTGATGCTCGCACAGGCGAGCGCTACCGCCCGGCACTCTGGAGTGAAGAGCGGTGGCTCGTGACAAGCCCCATCGTCGCCAACGAGGCTGAAAAGCAGCGACTGTCTGCCACCTACTCCGCGGCCCTCGTCGATATGGAAGCCGCCGCCATCGCCCGTCTGGCCGGCCAGCGAGGCATCCCTTTCTACTGCTTCAAGGCGGTCAGCGACGGGTTCACCGACAAGCTGCCGGACTTTAACCGGTTTATCTCGGCCAGCGGGCAGTTCCAGACCGCAGGATTTGTGCTTTTCGCTCTGCTTCGGCCCTGGTTATGGCCGCGGCTCGTGCGGATGGGCGAAAATAGCAGAAAGGCCGCCGCCGCACTGGCAGCCTGTCTGCTCGATTTTCTCGATGAAAGAGCGTATATCAGGAACCGGAATGGCCACCCAGACTCCCGCCGCTGAAATCCAGACCGAGCCGAGGATTCCCGCCACCATGCGCGCCGCCGTCTATCGGGGCGTCAATGATGTGCGCATAGAGACCGTGCCCGTCCCCGCCATCGGCCCCGGCGAACTGCTGGTCAGGATCGCCACCTGCGGCATCTGCGGCACCGATCTCAAGAAGATTCACACCGGCTCCCACTCCGCTCCTCGCATCTTTGGCCATGAGATGGCAGGGACGGTGGTCCGGGCAGGCCAGGGGGTCAGCGATTTCCGGCTGGGCGACCGCGTCATGGTCTATCACCATGTTCCCTGCGGCCATTGCTACTTTTGCCGCAAGCACACCCCGGCACAATGCCTGGTCTACAAGAAGGTGGGCACCACCGCGGGCCTGGAACCCTCCGGCGGGGGCTTCTCGGAGTACATCCGGGTGATGGACTGGATTGTGGCAAACGGGGGCGTGGTGCGGATTCCAGCGGGCGTGCCATTTGAGCAGGCGGCCTTTGTGGAGCCGGTCAACACGGTCTTGAAAGGCGTCAAGTTGCTGAACCTGGCCCCGGACGAGACGGTTCTGGTGATTGGGCAGGGGCCGATTGGCCTGATGCATGCCGCCCTGGCCAGCCGAACCGGAGCCACGGTGCTTACCTCAGACCTCTATCCCGAACGGCATGCGATTGGAGCGCGGTTTGGGCTCAAGCATGCGATTCACGCCGGGCAGGAAGATGTGGTGGAGCGGGTGCGATCCGCCACCGAAGGGCGCGGCGCGGACGCCGTGGTTCTGGCCGTGGGCGGCAACGGACTCATCCGGACCGCGATGGATGCCGCACGCCCCGGCGGAAAGGTCATGCTGTTTGCGCAGACCCAGCATGGCGAAGCGCCTTTTGACCCCGGCGCGGTGTGCATGGACGAGAAGACCCTGCTGGGTTCATACTCCTCTTCGTTCGAGTTTCTGGACGAAGTGACGGACCTGGTCTTCGGGGGCTACCGCAACGGATTCGATATGACACAACTGATCTCGCACCGCTTTCCGCTGGAGCAAGCGGTTGAAGCCATCGAGATCGCTTCTCATCCCCAGGCCGGCTCAATGAAGATTATGATTGAGCCTGCACCTGGAGCGGGAGCAGAGTAGGAAGGACCCGATGGCGACAACGATGAAGGCCGCGGTCCTCCACGGACGCGAGGATATTCGCATCGAGCGGGTGCCGGTTCCCGAGGCGGAGCCGGGCGAATTGATCGTCCGCGTGGGAGCAGCGCTCACCTGCGGTACGGATTTGAAGGTGTTTCGCCGGGGCTATCATGCGCGCATGATTGTGCCGCCGGCGCTTTTTGGGCATGAACTGGCCGGGACGGTGGTGGAAGCCGGGACTGGGGTGACGGAGTTTGCCCCTGGCGACCGGGTGGTTGCGCTCAACTCGGCGCCCTGCGGGGAGTGCTACTTCTGCGCCCGCGGCCAGGAGAACCTCTGCGACGACCTGCTCTTCAACAACGGCGCGTATGCCGAGTTCATCCGCATTCCGGCGCGCATTGTGGCCAAAAACACGCTGCGCATTCCCGACCACGTGCCGCTGGAGCACGCCGCTCTGACGGAGCCTTTGGCGTGCGCCGTGCATGGGTTTGAGGACTCGCACCCCCGGCCGGGCGACACGGTTGCGGTCATCGGCGGCGGCCCTCTGGGCCTGATGATGCTGCATGTGGCCGCCTTGGCAGGCTGCGAGGTCATCGCCATTGTCAAGCACGATGGCCAGGTGGAGGCTGCCCGCCAACTGGGCGCGGCCCATGTGGTGCAATCGACCTCCATCCGCAAGGCGATTCGCGACACGCGCGCGCTGACACACAAGGGGCAGGGCGTGGATATCGCCATCGAGGCTGTAGGGCTTCCCGAGGCATGGGAAGAGGCGGTCGAGATGGTCCGCAAGGGAGGCACAGTCAACTTCTTTGGCGGTTGCGCCGTCGGTACCCACGTCAATCTCGACACCAATCGAATCCACTACAGCGACATCACGCTGCGGGCCACCTTCCACCACACCCCGGCCATCTGCCGCAAGGCGCTGGAGTTGATCTCCGGCGAGCGCTTCCAGGCGAGCGCCTTCATCACCGGCCATGCCCATCTCTATGAACTCAACCGCGTCTTTGAGAAGCTGATGAAGCGCAGCAGCGAGATCAAGACCGCCATTGTTCCCTGAGGCAAAGCGATGACGACGGCAGGCGTGGAATCAGGCAATGACGGATCCTCCAGGACGGAGTTGATCGAGCGGGGATGGGCAGCCCTCCCGGCCAGCTATCGCATGCCTGCGACCACGCCCACCCTGGCCGAGGCCAACGCCTGGTGCAAGCAACTGGCCGACTCCCACTACGAAAACTTCCATGTGGCTTCGTGGTTTCTGCCCAAAGCCCTGCGTCCGCACTTTCACGCCATCTATGCCTATTGCCGCGTCTCCGATGACCTGGGAGACGAAGTGGCTGACCGCTCCGCGGCCCTGGCGCTGCTGGATTTCTGGGGCCAGGAGCTGGACGCCTGCTACGAAGGCAGAGCCCGCCATCCGGTCTTTGTCGCGCTGGCGGAGACCATTCGCGCCTGCTCCATCCCCAAAGAGCCATTTGCCAACCTGCTGATCGCCTTTCGGCAGGACCAGACCGTCACACGCTTCGCTTCGATGCAGGATGTGCTGGGCTATTGCCACTATTCGGCCAACCCCGTGGGGAGACTTGTGCTTTACGCCTGCGGCGAGCAGAGCGAGGAGAAGTTCCGCCTTTCCGACGCAACCTGTTCGGCCCTGCAACTGGCCAACTTCTGGCAGGATATCCGGGTGGATTTTCAGAAGGATCGAGTCTACCTTCCGCAGGATGACATGAGCCGGTTTGGCGTCAGTGATGAGACCATCGCGCAGGGCGTGGCCACGGAGGAGTTTCGCGCGCTGCTGTGCCACGAGGTGGGCTTTGCGCGGGAACTGTTTGAGGCAGGGCTTCCCCTCATCGGCATGGTGAACCGCGATCTGGCGCTGGACCTCGACCTCTTCAGCCGCGGCGGCCTGGAGATTCTGCGCGCCATCGAGAACCAGGATTTTGACGTGCTGCGAGCCCGGCCGTCCATCAGCAAGCGCACCAAGCTGGGCCTGGCGCTGCGCGCCGTGAGCGGCAAGCTGCTGCCGTTCTTCGCGCTGGGCGGCCACGCCGCGGGGAAGGCCGCTTGACCCAAGTCCTGACCCAGGGGGCGCCTTTGAACGACCTTCGCCTGGAAGAGGCATACGCCGAGTGCCGGCGCATCGCGCGGCGCGAGGCGAAGAACTTCTACTATGCGTTTGTGGCTCTGCCCAAGGCGCGGCGCAATGCCATCTGCGCCATTTACGCCTTCATGCGCAAGGCCGACGACCTGTCCGACGACGAGAGCTTCACGCGGCAGGAGCGGCGCATTCAACTGGATGCATGGCTTGGGCAGTGGCGCGCGGCCACGCGGTCCGGCGATACGGAGGACAAGGTCTTTGTCGCCGTGCTCGATGCCGTCGAGCGCTTCTCGATTCCACTCAGCCTGCTCGACGAACTGGTGGCCGGGACCACGATGGACCTGGAAGCGGCCAACTGCGGCTCGACCGGGGGACCAGACACCTACGCCACCTTTGCCGACCTTTACCAGTACTGCTACCTGGTTGCCTCGGTCGTCGGTCTGGTTTGCATCCGCATCTTCGGCTACACTGACCCGCGCGCTGAAATGCTCGCGGAAGAGACAGGCATCGCCTTCCAACTCACCAACATCCTGCGCGATGTGGCCGAAGATGCGGAGCGGAACCGCGTCTACCTGCCGCTCGAGGACCTTTCGGCCCACAACGTCTCTCTTGATTCGCTGCTGCACCGTGCGCCCGGCGCGCCCCCTCCCACGAACCAGCGGGCTCTGCTGGCCGCCATAGCGCAGCGCGCAGAGGGCTTTTATCGCTCGGCTGAAGCCCTGCTGCCGCTGATCGATCGCGAAAGCCGTCCCGCGCTCTGGGTGCTTGTCTCCATCTATCACCGCCTTCTCAAGCGCATCGAGCGGGCGGACTACGACGTGTTTTCGGAAAGGGCCTCCGTGCCGAAGGCGGAAAAGCTCGCCATTCTTTGCCTTGGGCTGGCGCGCGTGGGCCTTGCCCGGCTACTAGGCTAGAAGTTATTCATTGAGGAAGATCGCCGTTGGGCAACGCACCTGAAAATGCGCAAAAAACCGTCACCGTGATCGGCGCCGGCGTGGCCGGCATGAGCGCAGCCTGCGCGCTGGCCGAGGCGGGCCTGCGCGTAAACCTTGCGGAGCAGCGCGGGTACCTGGGCGGGCGCGCCAGTTCCTATCTGCATCCGGGCGTCAACGAAGTCATCGACAACTGCCAGCACGTGCTCTTCGGCTGCTGCACCAATCTCATCGGCTTCTATCGGCGCATCGGCGTTGCCGACCAGATCCACTGGACCAGCGAGATGACGATGATCGAGCCGGGCGGCAGGCGTTCGCTGCTGGGGCCATCACGGCTTCCCGCACCGCTGCATGGGCTGCCCAGACTGCTGTCTGCCAGTGCCTTCACGCTCGCGGACAAGCTGGCGCTGGGTCGTGCTTTTGCGGCGCTGATGCTGCCCATTGCGCAGGACTCGACTGAGAGCCTGGGCGCATGGCTCAGGCGTAACGGGCAGACCCAGGGAGCCCTCGACCGCTTCTGGCGGCTGGTGATTGCCAGCGCGCTCAATGCCGAAATTGACTCCATCGCGCTGCCTTATGCGGCCAAGGTGATTCGAGAGCTGTTCATGAACTCGGCCGAGGCGGGCAGCATGGGCATGAGCCGGGTGCCGCTCAGTGACTTGTATCGCGGTGTGCCTGATTTCCTCAAGGACCGGGGCGGAAACGTGCAACTCAATGCGCAGGTGGAAGGCGCTTCCTGGGATGAAGAGACCCGGCAGTGGATGGTCTGCACATCAACCGCGGAGTGGATGTCAGACTTTGTGGTGCTGGCGCTGCCGTTTGAGGCGATGCAGAAGCTGCTGCCGCACCTGCCCATGGAAGAGGGAAGAGAGAAGCTGGCGCGGCAGATCGAGAAGCACGTTCACTGGCCCATCTGCAGTGTGCACCTCTGGTTTGACCGCGATATAACCGAGCTTGAACACGCCGTTCTGCTGGACCGAGAGATCCACTGGATGTATAACCAGTCCCGGCTGCAAACCGGGCGCGGCGGCCACTACATTGAGCTGGTGGTGAGCGCCACGCGGGCCTTTGCAGCGCTCAAACGCGAGGACGCGATCCGCCAGGCGCTCACCGAACTTGCCGAGTTCTTCCCGCTGGTGAAGGAAGCCAGGCTTGAGAAAGTCGCTTTGATCAAGGAGATGCGCGCCACCTTCGGCGTCCCTCCCGGCATTGACGCGGCCCGTCCGCACGCCCTGTCGCCCTGGCCCAACCTGTTTCTGGCTGGGGACTGGACCGCTACCGGCTGGCCCTCGACCATGGAGAGCGCCGCTCGCTCCGGTCATCTGGCCGCCGAGGCCATTAGCGCGGAGATGGGCGTTGGGCAGCGCTGGCTTGAGCCGGATTTGAAACCGCGCGGCCTTCGCGCTTTGGGCAGCAAAACGTAGCGATAGCGCCCGGCCGCAGCCGGCCGGCCATGGTTGGCTTGGCCGCCGGAGCACACCCCTTCAAAAGATTCCGTTGAGCTTGGCGAACGAGTCGAGTTCGATCAGGTGCTGGCCGTCAGGAGCCGGATCGATGGTGGCGTGTTCCAGCACCCAGGTGTCCTTGTGGAAGAGAAACACCGCGTGCAGGCCGGCGGCCAGGGCAGGGTTGATGTCGCTCCTGGGGCTGTTGCCGATCATCCAGCTTGTGTGCGGCGTGAGCTCGTGGCGGTGGATCACGTCGCGGTAGGTGGCGGGGTCTTTTTCGGCGACGATTTCGACGGCCGCAAACAGCTCAGCGAGGCCGGAGCGCGCCAGCTTGTCGGCCTGTTCCGCCTTGTCCCCTTTGGTCATGAGAATGAGATGGTGGCGCGCGGCGAGTTCCGTCAGGGTCTCCGCGACGCCGGGCAGCAGCTCAATCTCCTGCTCGGCGATGGAGCGGGCAAATCCAACGATTTGCGCGGTCTTTTCTTCTGTTACTGGCTCGGGGCTGAGCCTTTCAAAACAGGTCACCAGCGAGCGGGTAAAGCTGGTGAGCCCGTAGCCGTGGGCCAGGATGGTCTCCCGCTCGACGGCGTTCAGAGTATTGCGAATCTCTGTGGACGAGTACTCCTTGTGATTGAGGTACCCGATGAAGGCGGCGATGGCGCGTTCAAAGTAGACGTTGTTTTCCCACAGCGTATCGTCGGCGTCGATGAGCAGGGTCTGGCCAGGAGCAAATTGCGGCATGGTCCTATGGTAGCGAATCGCGCTGGTCGGCGAGGACCCTCGCGCGCTACACGATCACTTAACGCGGATCACAGGGTAGTTGCCGGGGTGGGCCGGGTCCTTGACGATGCGGCCGCCCTGCATGACAAAGGCCACGTGCTCCATGAGAGTGATGTCGCTGAGCGGGTCGCCCTCGACGGCCACCATGTCGGCATAGCGGCCCGGCTCCAGAGTCCCTACGTCCTTGTCCTTGCCCAGCATGGCGGCGGCGTTGATGGTGGCGGCCTGGAGAGCGCCGAGGGGCGACAGGCCGCCGCGCACCAGTGCGCCGAACTCCTTGGACACGGACTCATCCACATCGGCGTCATCCACTCCGTAGACGATGCGGATGTGATGGGCAAGCGCCAGCTTGAAGGCGGGGCCCTGCGCCGCCATGATCTCCTGGCCCTTGGCAAAGGAAGCGGGGTCGCGGCCCTTGGTGAGCCCGGTCTCCATGTCGTGCTGGAAGCAGTAGAGCGTGGGAACGAGCCACGTGTTGTGCTCTTCCATCAGGCGCGCGCCCTCTTCGTCCAGCATGGTGCCATGCTCAATGGAGTCCACGCCGGCGCGGACGGCGGCCTTGATGCCAACGGCTCCCTCGGCGTGAGCCATCACCTTCTTCCCGGCGCGGTGAGCGAGCTCGACGGCCGCGGCCATCTGCTCCTCGCTGAGCTCCTGCACATGGTAGTCGGAGATGGGGTCCATCACGCCGCCCGTGGCCATCAGCTTGATCCAGTCGGCGCCGTACTTGATGTCGCGACGGACCACGTGGGCAATGTCGTCCACGGTGTCGGCCACATTGGGCCCGCGGGGAAGGGCGAGGTCAGGCGAAAGGGGCGAGCCGTCGCCGTGGCCGCCGGCGATAGAGACGCAACTGCCCGCGGCGGTAATACGCGGCCCCAGGATGATGCCGCGCCGCACCGATTCGCGAAGCGCGAACTGCGGATAATCGGCCGGGCCTTCGCAGGCGTCGCGCAGGGAGGTGAATCCGTGGTCCAGCCAGAGGCGCAGGTTGTAGACGCCCCAGACGGTGGCCTGCGGGATGGAGGTGCGCAGGTGGGAGGCGAAGTTCTGCGTTGTGGGGTCGGAGAGGATATGGCCGTGGGCGTCGATGAGCCCCGGCAGCACGGTGTAGGCGGAGAGGTCCGTGACCGGAACGCCGGCCGGCGCGGAGTCAGCGATGGCCTGGACCCGGTCGCCGGCGATGAGGATATACGCATGAGTGCGAACCTGCCCGGTGCGCACATCGATCAGTCTGCCGGCGAGAACGGCCTGCGTCACGGCTGGCTGCGAAGTCGATTGGGAGATGGCGGCAAGGGAGGCAAGAAGCAGGGCTGCGACGAGGGGGGCTGAACGCATCATGTTGAATTTGAAGGTAACACTCGAGCTGGCGCGGGACAAACCAGAACTTTGGGCTGAATTCATTTGCGCCGCCTGTCAATGGTCTGGTAGAAGCAAGACTTGAGCACTGCCCCTCGCACTCCGAATCCCCCCAAGGAGAAACTCATGAGCCAAACGATTCACCCCGCACAGCCTCTGGACGCGCTGGACCAATGGGACGACTTCATCGGAGGACGCTATCGGGAAGGGAAGTCGGAGGAGGAGTTTCGCATCTACGACGCGGCGGCTACGCCCGGCGTGGCGGAGTTTTACCGGCTCAACCACGAAGGGCAGACGCTGGCCTACGTTCTGGAGAAAGAGAAGCAGTATTTCGGCCTGGACAAGGGGCTGAAGACCATCTGGGAGGCGGCGGAGTTTCTGAATACCCTGGTGGACGACAGCGACCCGGACACCGACCTGACGCAGATTGAGCACCTGCTCCAGACATCCGAGGCCATGCGCCGCGACAAGCAACCGCGCTGGATGGTTCTGACCGGATTTCTGCACGACCTGGGCAAGTGCCTCTGCCTCTATGGCGAGCCGCAGTGGGGCGTGGTGGGCGACACGTTTCCGGTGGGATGCGCGTGGAGCGAGTCCATCGTCTTTCATGAGTACTTTGCCGGAAACCCCGACAGGCTGGTTCCGGAGTACCAGACCCAGGACGGAATCTACTCGCGGCACTGCGGGCTGGAGAACGTGCACATGTCGTTTGGGCACGACGGCTACATCGCCGAGGTGATGAAGCCGTATCTGCCCGTGGAGGCGCTCTATATGCTGCGCTTCCACTCGTTCTATCCGTGGCACCGGCATGGGGCCTACGAGCACCTGACCAACGCGCAGGACCGGGCGATGAAGGAGTGGGTGCTGAAGTTCAACCAGTACGACCTGTACTCGAAGGGGCACGCCAAGCCCGACCTGCAACAGATCAAGCCCTACTATGACGAGCTGTTCGCGGAGTTCCTGCCGGATAAGGTGGCTTGGTAGCGGCGCACAAAAGGGCCGCCCCACGCATGAAAACGTGGAGCGGCCTGCTGACTCAATCTACATTCTGGCCTGTGCGGCCAGCCACTCCTTGAGGTGCGGCTCCTGCAAGGTACGCATCTCGATGCAGCCGTCGATGCGCTCGATGGCGTGCTTGAGCGGCCGGTCAGCGGCGGCCACCTTGTGGGTGGCGAAAAACGACTTTACCTCTTCGCGGGCGTCAGCCGAGCAGAAGCTCCCGGTGGACCCGACCAAACCTGCGCCCATCTCCGGAGTCAGCAGAGCCTGCACCTTGTCCCAGTTGGTCTGAATGTATTTCCAGGCCAGGTCGCGCGTGGCGTCGATTTGCAGAGTGATGGCGAACTGAATGGCCGCATCCTGGTTGCGCACCTTGCCGGAGATGGCATAGTCGAGCGAACGCTGCACCAGCGCCGGATCTTCAAACTCAGCCAGCAGGTGCAGCGCTCCCTCCTGGAACTCCGGATTGGCGGAGGTCTCGTAGGCTTTCTGCAACTGGTCAAAGAGCTGCGCGTCGCCGTTGCGGGCGGCGATGGCCAGGGCAGTCTGGCCAAAGGTCGCATCCACAGAGGCGGGGTTGGCGATATATTGAAGGGCGATCTGATGAGCCTGCGCCAGAACGGCTGGGTCCTTGCCGTTGTAGCCCAGCAGGCCGAAGAGTTGAGCGCGCAACTCGCGTGTGTTGGCTGAGTCGGCGTCCGTGGCGGCGCCGAGTTGCGCATACTTGGGCCCGAAGCTGCTGCGAATCCAGGCGGCCAGGCCGGCGCGCTCCTCCGGGGTGGCGGCCACGCGGGCGTAGATGGCGTTGACGCCGCCAAGGGCCGTATCCACAACCTCTGCGCTGGGGTCGGCTTTGACGGCAGTGACCAGATCGAGATATTCGCCGGCGGTGGCCTTGTTGGCGCGGAACTGGGCCCACTCGTCGCCAATGAGGCTGATGCGCTCCGCGGGGGTGAGGGCGGTTTCAACCTGGGCGACCAGCTTCGCATACAGTGCTGGAGGATAGGCGCTGCGGTAGTAGCCCTTGCCACCGGCATTGGCGAAAAACAGGCCGGAAGGAACCTTCAATCCCGTTTCGCCGGGAGAGAGCAGTTGGCAGTCCTGGCCTTCGGCGGACTTGAAGCATACCGGCACGGTCCAGGTTTGCTTGGGGTCGGGCTGGATGCTCGGGCTGAGGAAGAAGCGCTTCTGCGTCACATTGACGCGCCCCGCCGCGGGCGTGCCAAAGGTCAGCAGCGGCTCGCCGGGCTGGGCCACCAGGCTCTCCATGATCTTGTCTACCGGCTTGTGGCTGGTGGCGGTCTGCGCGCCCCAGAAGTCCTCGGCCGTGGCATTGCCATAAAGATGCGCGGACAGATAGCTGTGCACTCCCTTGCGGAAGGTCTCCTGACCCAGGTAGTTCTCCACCATCAGTAGCACCGCGCCGGCCTTGCCGTAGGAGATGCCGTCAAACATCTGCTCAATCTCTTCGCGGGTCTCGGCCTTGGCGCGAATGGGGCGCGTTGTGGGTTGGGCGTCCAGGTTGAGCGTGCCGTCCACGCCAGAAACCACAGACTGATCGATGTTCCACTCCGGATGCATGGCCTCCACCGGCTTGTTCTCCATCCAGGTGGCAAAGCCTTCGTTGAGCCAGATGTTGTTCCACCACTGCATCGTCACCAGGTCGCCAAACCACTGATGGGCCATCTCATGGGCAATGACGAGCGCCACCTGCTTCTTGGCGCCTACGGAGGCGGTCTTCGGGTCGATGAGCAGCGCCGTCTCGCGGTAGGTAATGGCGCCGAAGTTCTCCATGGCCCCGGCTTCAAAATCGGGCAGCCCAACCAGGTCGAGCTTCTTGAGCGGGTAGGGAATGCCGAAGTAGTCGTTGTAGTAGTGGAGAACATATTTGGCGACATCGACGCCGTACGGGGTCAGTGCGACCTTGTCCGGGGTGGAGCAGACGCGAATGGCGACCCCGTCCTGCTCGCCGCCCGTGCACTGGAAGTCGCCGACCAGGAAGGCGACCAGGTAGGTGGACATCTTTGGCGTGGGGGCAAAATGCAGCGTGTGCTTGCCGTCGCCGGGGCCGGGTGTGTCTGCGGCGATGGGGCTGTTGGAGATGGCGGTGTCAGCGGCATCGACAACCAGTGACACGTCATAGGTCGCCTTGAAGGCGGGCTCGTCGAAGCAGGGGAAGGCGCGCCGCGCGTCCGTCGACTCGAACTGGGTCACGGCGTAGTTCCGTTTGGCGGTCTTCGAGAGATAAAAGCCGCGCAGTTCGTTGTTCAGGATGCCGGTGTAGGCGATTGCCAGGGTCGCCTTGCCGGCCGACAACTGCGCCGGGAAAGTGAAGGTGCTCTGTTCCTTGTCCTTGTCGAGCGAGACGATCGCGGTCTGTTCCTTGCCGCCCGCTCTCACGGTGACGGTCTGGAAGGCGATCTCCGCCGAGTTCAGGGTAATGGCGCTGACCGGCTCCTTGAGGTTCACCACGATGGACTCGACCCCGGAGAAGGTGGCGGCTTTGAGATCGGGCGTGAGGGAAAGCGTGTAGCTCTCCGGTACGACGGTTTGGGGCAGGCGCTGGGCTGATGCGGTGCGGGGCAGGGCCAGGACAAGACAAAGGAGAGCAGCCGAAGCGGCGCAAGCGGCTCGGAACGTGGGGGCGGGAGCAGTGAGTTTCATGGAGTCCTCGGTGAGGTTGCGTTGTCGCTGTGGCCCGGCGTGGGAGATTCAAAGGAGCGGGAGAAGTCGTGAATCAGACTCCACCATCTTAGGGCAGGGAAGCCGTTGGTTGGGATACGCGCGGACGCCGCTGGTGGTTCCGTAGGGGCGCCGTGCGCCTCAACTGGTCTATGCGGGCTCGTCCTGGCCCTCAGCGGCGGTGTCTTGCTTGGGCAGCAGCGAATCCAGCAGCAGCAGGCATGCGCCGGTCACGATGGATGAGTCGGCCACGTTGAAGTCGGGCCAGTGGTAGCTGAAGATGTGGACCTCGATGAAGTCCACCACGGAGCCGTAGGCGATGCGGTCATGCACATTGCCCAGCGCACCGGCCAGAATCATGGCCAGGGCGATCGTGGTGGCGGTGAAGTGGTCGCCCAGCCGCACAAGGACGACGAGCACCACCAGCGCGGCCACCAGCGAGAAGGCGATGAGCGCCCAGCGGACCGTATGCGGCGAGGTGGAGTCAGCGAAGAGCGAAAACGCCGCGCCGTCGTTGAGCCAGTGGGTAATGCGCATGGAGAACGCGCCATGGGGCACATGGCTCTGGGGCGCGCCGCCCATGGGAACGTGCTCCGCGACCCAGGTCTTGGTCCAGCGGTCGAGGCCAATGATGAGGGCGGAGAGGAGCAGCAGCCAGGGCAGGCGGCGGGGGGTAAGCGAACTCACAGTGCGGCCTCCGTCGGTTGGGGCGGTGCGATCTTCATTTCCTTGAGCGCGTCCTGGCAGCGAGTGCAGACGTTTTGCCAGATGCCGTAGTCAGAGACCTCGGGCATGAAATTCCAGCAGCGGGCGCATTTGTGGCCGGTGGCGGGCAGCGCGACCACTGTATTGGAGACGTCCTCGATCACAGTCACTTTCGACACGTTCAGGATCTCTTTCAGGCCTGCCGCGTGTCTGCTCAACAGTGCGAACAAATCGCCAGTTACCCTGACTTCGAGCTCAGCCTCCAGCCCTTTGCCGATGCTCTTTTCCTGGCGAGCCTCTTCCAGCTTGATCATGGCCGCGTCGCGAAGCCCAAATATCTGCTTCCACTCCTCCAGCAGCGCCGCCGGGTCTTCGCTGAAGATTTCCTCCGGCTTGGGGAAGAGCGCCAGATGCACGCTGGCTTCTCGGCCTTCGATTGCAGGCAGATACTCCCACACCTCGTCGGCGGTAAAGCTGAGGATGGGCGCGACCAGCCGGACCAGAGCCTCCGTAATCCGCCACAGCACCGTTTGCGCCGAGCGCCGCGCATGGCTGGTGGGCGCAAAGGTGTACATGCGGTCCTTGAGCACGTCGATGTAAAACGCGCTCAGGTCCACGATGGCGAACTCGTTGACCGCGTGATAGACGCGATGGAACTCGAAGCCCTCATACCAGCCGAGGACCTTCTCGGTCAGCTCGCGGGTGCGGGCGAGCATATAGCGGTCCAGAGGCAGCAACTCCGCTTCGGGGACGCCATCGCGCGCCGGCTCAAAGCCATGCAGGTTGCCGAGCAGGATCTTGAACGTGTTGCGCAGCTTGCGATAAAGCTCGGCGCAGCGCTTCATCAGGTTTTCGCTGGCCGCCATGTCTTCGCGGAAGTCGACGGACGCGACCCACAGCCGGACGATCTCGCCGCCCATGCGGTTGGCCACGTCGACGGGGTCTACGCCGTTGCCCAGCGACTTGGACATGGCGCGGCCCTGCTCGTCGAGGGTCCAGCCGGCGGTGGCCACGTGGGAGTAGGGGGCGCGGCCGCGCAGAGCCACTGACGTCAGCAGCGAAGAGTGGAACCAGCCGCGATGCTGGTCGCCGCCCTCCAAATAGAGGCACTGCGTTGCGCCGTTGGCCTGGAAATCGGCATAGGCCGTCTTGAGATCCGGGTCGGCTTCGCACACCGCAAACCAGCTTGTGCCCGAGTCAAACCACACGTCGAGAATGTCGGTTTCCTTGCGGAATTGAGCTCCGCTGCACCCCGCGCAGAGTGTGCCCGCGGGCAGCAGCGCGTCCACGGCGGTGGTGTGCCAGGCGGCCACGCCCTCGCGCTCAAACAGGTCCACGATCTGGCGGTTGAGCGCAGGGTCGAGGATGGGCTTATTGCAGCCCTCGCACATAAACACGGCGATGGGCACGCCCCAGATGCGCTGGCGGCTGATGCACCAGTCGGGGCGCGTGGCGATCATGTTGGTGATGCGCTCCTTGCCCCAGGCCGGGTCCCAGATCACCTTGTCGATCTCTTCGATGGCAAGCTGGCGATAGGTCGTCTCGGAGCCGTCCTCCCGCTTGACCGGGGTCTCCAGGCTGATGAACCACTGCTCCGTGGCGCGGTAGATGACGGGGTGGTGGCAGCGCCAGCAGTGGGGGTAAGAGTGTTCCAGGTCGCGCGAAGCCAGCAGCGCGCCGGACTCCTCCAGCATGGCCACAATGATGGGGTTGGCGGCGAAGACCTTTTTGCCATCAAAAGCCGGCGGGGCGGCGTGGTCCCACACGCTGGGATCCACATGGATGTGCCCGCCCGCATCCACGCGGCAGGTCTTGTCCAGGTCGTAGCGCACCCCGGTGTAGAAGTCGTCCGCTCCGTGCGAGGGTGCGGTGTGGACCGCGCCGGTTCCCTGGTCGGCGGTGACGTAGGTGGCGAGCACACCGAGAATGCTGCGGTTCAGGAAGGGATGCTGGAAGGTCGAACGCTCCAGCAGGCTGCCCTTGAAGCGGGCCAGTTCGGTCACAGGGCCTAGCTGGCAGGCCGCGGCCACCGATGCCGCAAGCTCGGCGGCAACGATGTAGACGGGCGCATCGGCTGCTTCGCCCGTTGCCAGGGCCACATAGTCAAAGTCGGGATGGAAGGCCACGGCCATGGACGCGGGAAGGGTCCACGGAGTGGTGGTCCAGATGATGGTGTACACCGCACGCCCTGCCAGAGCCGAGTCAAGGGCCTCCGGCGCGGACGTGAGCCGGTAGCGCACATACACCGAGGGGCTGGTGTGCATCTCGTACTCGACCTCGGCCTCGGCCAGGGCCGTCCGGTCGTGGATGCACCAGTAAACCGGCTTCAGGCCGCGGTAGACAAAGCCCTTCTCCAGGAAGCCGTAGAAGGCTTCGAGAGTGCGGGCCTCGTAGTCGCGGGCCATGGTCTTGTAGGGTTGGCGCCAGCGGCCAAAGCAACCGATGCGCTCAAACTGCGCGGTCTGCAGATCAACATACTTCTGCGCATAGGCGCGGCAGGCATCCAGGACATCTTCGGCAGGCATCTCGCGCTTCTTGCGGCCCAGTTGCTCGTCCACCTTGATTTCGATGGGCAGGCCGTGGCAGTCGTAGCCGGGGATGTAGGGCGCGTCATAGCCCGCCATGGTCTTGGACTTGACGACAAAATCCTTGAGCCCCTTGTTGAGAGCGTGGCCCAGGTGAATGGGTCCGTTGGCGTAGGGAGGACCGTCGTGAAGAATGTAGGCGGGGCGGCCCTTGCCGGCCTTGCGCAGCTCGTCATACATGCCGAGTGCGTCCCAGCGGGCGAGCCGAAGAGGCTCATTCTGGGGGAGATTGGCCTTCATTGGAAAGGCGGTTTGCGGCAAGGTTAGGGTCGCCTTCAACTCCGGCGCTTCAGACATCGTCACTCCCTGGGATGGTTCGATCTTGTTCAGTCCTTAGTGTAAATGGGGGGAGAAGATTTTTTCGGTAACAACACGGCCCCCGACTCGTCTATTGCTTATGGGAATCCTGACCACGCCGGAATATGAGAGTCTGGAGGGCAAGAACCCGCTCGATGTGGGGTCGAGGTCCGAGACAAGGGCAGGCGCATTCAAGCATAATGAATGGATGGGCCATGAGCCGAAAAGTTCGGCGTCTGAACAGCAATGTGAGCGTCCAGGAGCAGCAGCACCAGCCGCAAATATGGCAAACGAACTTCTGACCAATCCGGAGACGGAAACTCCAGCCGCCGCAGCCGTCCTTGACGGCCACGAACTCGACGCGTTTCTCGGCAAGGCTTTTGAAGAAAAACCCATCTGGGTTGGACTTTGGGAAGGGATTCGGGACGTCTTCTTTCCCCCCAAGCTTCCCCCGCTGGAACTGACCTCGACGCCGATTCCGGTGCCGGACCGCATGGCCGTGAAGGCCAATCCCTGGGCCATCGGCATCTCGACAGGCATGAACATCGCCATTCTTGCCCTGGTGCTCTTCCTCCTGGGCAAGCACATCATCGAACAAGTGAACAAGCCCGTCCTGATTGCAACGGACATCGACGTGAGCGAGTTCAAGGCGCCCAAGGCAGACAAGCTGGCGGGCGGCGGTGGAGGCGGCGGAGACCACAGCATTGTGGACCCCAGCAAAGGCAAGCTGCCCAAGATCGAGAAGAATCCGGTGACGCCTCCGCAGGTGCAGACGGTGGACAAGCCGCTGCTGCCCATGGAAGCCGCCATTGATGTGCAGAAGACCATCACGCTCCCCGACAATCCCATGCTGCCCAACATCGGCATGAAAAACTCGGTGAACGTAAAGCTGGACTCGAACGGGCAGGGAAGCGGCGGCGGCATGGGCACCGGCTCGCACGGCGGTCTGGGCTCCGGCGACGGCAACGGCTACGGGCCGGGCCAGGGCGGCAACACCGGCGGCGGGCTCTATCGCGTGGGTGGCGGCGTCTCGGCGCCCGTTCCGCTCAACTCGGTCGAGGCGGAGTTCTCTGACGAGGCGCGCCGCGCCAAGTACCAGGGCGTGGTCATCATCTCGCTCATCGTGGACGCGCAGGGCAACCCGCAGAATCCGCGGGTGGTGCGCGCCCTCGGCATGGGGCTGGACGAAAAGGCCATCGAGGCGGTGCGCAAGTACAAGTTCAAGCCGGCGCTCAAGGATGGACGCACCCCGGTCCCCGTCATGATCAACGTCGAGGTCAATTTCAGGCTCTATTAGCGGCAGGCAAATCACCAGCAACCACGAGCGGGACGCCCAGGCGTCCCGCTCCTTGCGTCTGCTCCGGAATTGGCACTCAAGCGATTTACTTGAAGGCAGAAGTGCCCCGCTTGTGGTAGTCTTCGCTGTTCGCAGTGGGGGGAGAGCGGGATGATTTCAATGCGGCGTTTCGGTGTGGTTTCGGTAGTCCTGGTTGCCCTGGTGGGACCGGCCTTTGCGGCGGGGCAGGCGCGGCCGGCGAGTGCTCAGGCGGATTACCCCTTTCGCGACATCAAGTTGAGCGACGAGGCGCGCATCGCCGACCTGCTGGGCCGCATGACGGTGGATGAGAAAATCCTGCTCATGAGCGACCACCCCAGCTATCCGCGGCTGGGCCTGGTCTTCTCCGGTCAGGTGGAGGGGTTGCACGGCCTGGCGCTGGGTGGCCCGGCAGGCTGGGGCGGGCAGGGCAAGCCTCCGCTGCCCACTACCACCTTCCCCCAGGAGAAGGGGCTGGGCGCCACCTGGGACCCCGAACTGCTCAAGAAGATTGCCACCCTGGAGGGCTTCGAGGCCCGCTACTACTACCAGAACCCGGTATTTGACCGGGGAGGCGTGGTGGTGCGCGCTCCCAACGCCGACCTGAGCCGCGACCCGCGCTGGGGCAGGACCGAGGAGTCCTATGGCGAGGACCCCTTCCTGGTGGGGACCCTGACGGTGGCTTTTGCGCAGGGCCTGCAGGGGCCGGACCCGAAGCACTGGCAGGCGGCCTCGCTCATGAAGCACTTCCTGGCCAATGAAAACGAGGACGGGCGGACGCACACCTCTTCGAACTTTGGCGACCGGCTCTTCCGCGAGTACTACTCCGTCCCATTTCGCATGGGGTTTGAGCTGGGCGGCTCGCGGGCGGTGATGGCGTCCTATAACGCCTGGAACGGCACGCCGATGCTGATTCACCCCGTGCTGAAAGACGTGATGATCAAGGAGTGGGGCAACGACGGCATCATCTGCTCTGACGGCGGCGCGCTGGGGCTGCTCATCACCTCGCACAAGGCCTTCGCGGACAAGGAGCACGGTTCGGCCGCGGCGGTCAAGGCGGGCATCAACAACTTCCTCGACACTTACATCGACGACCTGCGCAAGGCTGTGGCCGATGGACTGTTGACGGAAAAGGACCTGGACACCTCGCTGAAGAACGAGTTGCGCGTCCTTTTGCGGTTGGGAGAGATGGACCCGGCGGGCGTGGACCCCTACGCAAGGATTGGCCGCGAAACAGGCGGCGAAGCTCCGCCCTGGGAGCAGCCGTCGAGCAAGGCGCTGGCCCGGCTGGCGACTGACGAGTCCGTGGTGCTGCTCAAGAACCAGAACAACATCCTCCCGCTCGACCGGGAAAAAGTGAAATCAGTTGCCGTAATTGGCCCCTGGGCCGACCGGGTGCTGCTGGACTGGTACAGCGGAACGCCGCCCTATGCGGTGAGCGTGCTGGATGGAATTCGAGCGGGGGCCGGCAGCGGCGTCAAGGTGCTCTACTCCGACGGCTCAGACGCGGCGGCAGCGGCGGCCCTTGCGCGCACGGCGGATGTGGCCATTGTGGTGGTGGGCAACCACCCGGAGTGCAATGCCGGCTGGGACCAGTGCCCCACGCCCTCCAACGGCAAGGAAGACGTGGACCGCAAGACGATCGTGCTGGAGCAGGAGGCGCTGGTCAAGCAGGTGCTGGCCGCCAATCCGCGAACCATCGAAGTGCTGCGCGCCAGCTTCCCCTATGCCATTGTCTGGAGCCAGCAAAATGTGCCTGCCATTGTGCATATCACGCACAACAGCCAGGAAGAGGGAAACGGGTTGGCCGACGTGCTCTTTGGCGACTACTCGCCTGCCGGGCGGCTGACGCAGACCTGGCCCACGGGCGACGCGCAACTGCTGCCCATCCTCGACTACGACCTGACCCACGGGCGCACCTATCTCTACAGCAAAAGCAAGCCTCTCTATCCCTTCGGCTTCGGCCTGAGCTACACCAGCTTTGCCTATGAAGGCCTGACCACCAGCGCGCCCACGGTGAAGGCCGATGGTTCCGTGACTGTGACTGTGAAGGTCAGGAACACGGGCAGCCGCGCCGGTGACGAAGTGGTTCAGCTCTACGTGCAGCACCTTGGCTCGCTGGTGGAGCGGCCGCAACTGGAACTCAAGGGGTTCAAGCGCGTGCGGATCGAGGCGGGCGCAGAGCAGGCGGTAACGTTGGAATTGAGACCGCGCGATCTGGCCTACTGGGACCAGATGCGCCACGCATGGCGGGTCGAGCAGGAGAAGATCCATCTGCTCGCCGGGGGCTCCAGCGACAAGCTCCCCGTGCAGGGCGTCATCGAAGTCGAGAACAGCCAGGAGTTCAAGCCGTAAGGCAAAGTTTGGGCCAAGGTTGATTCATCTATCGCCGCTTCGCCCCTCGGATCCCTCCACTAACGCGCCCCAATTGCCTCGCAGGGGAGCGGCGGCTCAGGAAGATCGCTCCTGCGCCCCGGAATCCCGGTGCCCGCGACGGGCTTGCCGGATGAGCGTCCTGTGCATTTCACCTTGGACTCATACATCGCCATGCCGTGACAGTCAAAGCTTGTTCGCGCCCGGCTGCAGGGGAATGTCTCCACAGTCAGGCTGGGGCTGATCTCTTCAAAGACATGCTTGAGCCCGTCCGTGGTGAACAGGGATGCCGAATTCGCAGCTGTGAGGGCGGTCTCAATGCCGGAACTATCTCTCATCGACTCTTTCAGATCCATGAAAGCCAGCGACGAACCAGGAACGATGTCATTCTCGTTCACATAGACCTTTACCGACTCCACCTTGCCGTCTTTCACCAGCCGGTCCCACATCGCCAGGCTCTCGCGCGTGACTTGCGGACCATATAGAACGACCGTGCCGGCCTTCGCATCTTCATTCTCCAGCGCGGCCAGGCAGATCATGGCGCCGTTGCTGTGGCAGCCCAGCTCATCAAATCGCTTTCCGCGCAGCTTGTCATACAGTCCCTGTGTGCGGGCGGAGAACTGGCCGTTCGAAAGTTCGTCAAAGACCACCCGGTTCTTCAAATCAGTGAAGTTGTCTACGGAGGTGGCCATTCCGAGGACGAACTGGTACCGCTGGCAATCGGTTCCCGCGTCATAGGCTGCCCCCGCCAGGCTGGCCTGCTGCTTGATGGCGTCGCACATGCGCTTTTCCGGCTCGCCCGGCTTGCGGCTGGCGTAGACAGTCCATGAGGTTCCAGCGATCAGTCCGTTGCCCGCGTAGGTGTATGTGCGGCCATTGGTGCTGGCCTTGGCTCGCAGGATTGCAAGTCGCTCCGCGTTGGACTCGTCCTGGGCGCGCTGCCGAATCGCGTGGACGTGCGCGGCCATGAGCGTGTCGCGCATCTCGGCCCGCATCTGGGCCACATTCCCGGCCGCGGAGATGTCTTCGAGCTGGCGGTAGGCCTCATCCAGATGGCTCCGGTAGAGGGCATTGTCCGGATCGATGCGCAGCGCTTCAAGGTATTGATCCGCCGCCGATCTCCAGTCCCCACGGCGCGCCCACTCAAGCCCGGCACTGTCCGCGGCGGCCGCCCTGGCCTTGCGCTCCCGCTCCTGCCGGGCAAGTTCCTGCATCTGACTCTCCAACTCCACCTGGATGCGCCACCGCACACGTTCCTCATCGCCGCTTGCGCTGCCGCCCGAGCAGTACTTCTGATACAGCGCGTGCGAGCGGTAAGCGGGATCGTCGCAGATGGTAATCGAAGACGGCTCGGGCGGGCTCTGCCCCCGGCCGAACGCGCACATCAACGTCAGTCCCATCGCCACGGTCATCATGCGCCGCATCATTGCTCGCCGCCATCCCGCTTCCTCAGCAGGGACTCCACATACTCCCGGTGCGAATTCATCTCCGATTCCACCTCGCTCACAATGGCATCGTATTGCTGGTAGGTCCGGGAAAACTGCGGAGCCTTTTCGGTGCAATAGCGCACTTCTTCATGGGATGGAAGATAGCGATGCTGGTCTTCAATCGCGGCCAGCAACTGCCTGGCTAGCCTGCCGTCAAACTCCCGCGCGCCGCCAAGCCTGGGCGGCAGGCCGAGAAGCGCAATGCCTCGCGCGGAGGAGCGGGTGTCAGCCTCCGCCTCACGCAGCAGGCCCACCAGGGGATCGGCCTGAAAGCTCTCGATCTCCCGCGCCAGCTTGTCCAGTTCCTTCTGCCAGTAGCCGTCCTCGTCGGGGGGCCGTGACATTCCGTAATTGATCCAAGGGCAGACCCGATTGAAGGGCGCCGCCGGACTGGGAAGGATCCGGGACCACTGGTCCGGAATCGCCACATACTGCACCACCGTCATCCCCGGCTGAACTTCCACCTGGTACTTGCGGGTAAGCGCAAACGGAAATTCCTTCGCCAACGGGTCGGTGGCGTCGGGTGGAGGCGCGGAGGAAAGCAGAAGTTCCATCGTGTAGGTCCCCGAAGGAACTCTAAGTTCAACCGGTTGAAAGATCTTCGCGGCAAGGTCCGGGTGATCTCTGAGCAGAGAACTCAAGCCCGCGAAGGTCTCGTTCTTCATGCCCCACGTTTTCCATTCGGAATCCACCTCTGTTTCGAAGGTCCAGCCTGTATTTTTTTCCTTTATGAACAGGATGTTCGACCCATCCTCCTCATCGTCCTCCCTGGCCTGGCGATGCGGCAGATTTGCCAGATGCCCATTCAGATACACGCTGAATTCATTCCCTAT
Organism: uncultured Acidobacteriaceae bacterium; assembly: GCA_903849645.1. Taxonomy (GTDB): domain Bacteria; phylum Acidobacteriota; class Terriglobia; order Terriglobales; family Acidobacteriaceae; genus Telmatobacter. The sequence goes on from CAINJJ010000054.1 coordinate 81,114, forward strand.
AAATCGGATGGGCACCATCAGTCGCACGGTCCCGCCGCCTGCCTGCTCCCTGGGCCTTGATGCCCCCTGGGACGACGGCCTGGACTGCGCGGAAAGACATGCGCCTGAAAGCGCGGCCCATCCGAGAAGCAGAAGCGGGCAAACTACCCCGGCCCTGCCCCAAAACGCATTCAGCCTCCGGCTCCGCAGTTGGCTGAAGTGGAGAGACAGACCCGGCCGCGCAGGCGCGTCGCCGCGCTGGACTGGACTCATCACACGATACGGAATCATGGCGGGATTGTAGCGTGGAAAGATGAAAATTGGATAGGGAGAGGCTTGCTTCACTCCCTTGACGGACAGTCTTCTCACTCCAGGACTGCTGCTTGCCCGCTATCTCCGAGTCGGGCTCAGGCAGGTTGGATCGACGGTTGCCGGTCTTGCTGGAAGCGCCTTCAGTCGAAGGGTCTCAGAGACACTGTAGCCTTGGGATATGGCTTTTCTGTTTCCAAAGATCTATCCCATTCTGGATTCTTCGTTTATTCCGGCTGCGGGCAGGGCGGAGTTTCTGCTGCGGCTGGGCGGCTCACTGACGGAGGCGGGCGTGACCCTGCTGGAGTACCGCAACAAGACGGGCAGCGAGACGGAGTTGCTGGCGGATGCTCGGATTCTGCGGGCGGCGATGCCTCCGGGGTGGGTAAAGCTGATCCTCGACGACCGGGCGGACCTGGTGGACCTGGTGGGATTTGACGGCGTGCACGTGGACGCCGGGGACACGACCCCGGCGGAGGCGCGCAGCCTGCTGGGGGCGGAGATGATGGTAGGGACCTTTGGCGGGGGCGAGAGCCTGTTGCCGGGGATTCTGGACGAGCCGGCGGATTATTTTGCGGTGGGGCCTGCTTTCACGACGACGACCAAGCAGACCGGGGCTGCACCGATTGGGGTTGACGGGGTGCGGCGGCTGCGCGCCGAGGCCGGGCCGGGGCCGGTGCTGACGGCGGCTGCGGGGATCACCCTGGAGACCGCGGCGCTGGTGCTGGCCGCCGGGGCGAATACCGTGGCGGTGGCGGCGGCGCTGTTTAGCACCGAGAACCCTGCACTGGAGTTCAAGAGATGGATGAACGTGCTGGCGTAAGGAACCAAGAGACCAAGGGACGCAGGGACGATTGAAAGCTGGAGCGTGCCCCGGTCTGGAGACCCGCGCGTCAGCCGATTGGGAGATCAGCGCCACAGGAATTCGCTCAAAACGGACAAGATTGAAGAAATTGAAAGACATCGGCGGCAAAATCCGGTAAAACTTTCTCAAGTGACGACCCCAGACACCACCTCAAATCCTGCAACTCCGGACTCTGCCGGCGCGCCCCGGCTGGTGCAGAGTCTTGGCCTTTTTTCCTCGACGGCGATCGTGATCGGGTCGATGATCGGGTCCGGTATTTTCATTGTGGACGCGGACATTGCGCGCGGGACCGACTCGCCGGCGCTCTACCTGGGCGCGTGGGTGGTGACAGCCATCCTGACGATGATTGGCGCGTTGAGCTACGGCGAGCTGGCGGCGATGATGCCCAAGGCGGGGGGGCAGTATGTCTACCTGCGGGAGTCGCTGGGGCCACTGTGGGGCTTTCTCTACGGCTGGACGCTCTTCATGGTGATTCAGACGGGGACCATTGCCGCGGTGTGCGTGGCCTTCGGCAAGTTTCTCGGGGTATTTTTTCCTTCTGTCTCGACCACCAACTGGCTGTGGCACATCGCCAAGGTGCCACCGATTCCGGTGGGTCCGATGGTGCTGGGCAACATGGACATCGGGGTCAACACGGCCAACCTGACGGGCATTGTGGTGGTGGTGTTTCTGGCCATCGTGAACATGTTCGGGGTGAAGCTGGGGGCGCTGATTCAGAACGTGTTCACTTCTGCAAAGGCCATCTCGCTGGCGGCGCTGATTGTGCTGGCGTTCACGGTAGGGCGCAACGCGACCGCGGTGGAGGCGAACTTCGGCGCGGGCTGGAGCCAGTTTTGGAGGAACGCGGGCTGGGGTGCGCTGCACCCGGTGCAGGTGGGCGTGGGCGGCCCCATGGTGCTGGTCAACGTGCTTGTGATTCTGGCGGTGACGCAGGTGGGTTCGCTGTTCTCGGCCGATGCGTGGAACAACATCACCTTTACGGCGGGCGAGGTGAAGAATCCCCGGCGGAACATTCCGCTGTCGCTGATTCTGGGCGTGGGCTTTGTGCTGACGGTCTATCTGCTGGCCTCAGTGGCATACATTCTGGTGCTGCCGCTGCATGGGGACCCGCATGGCGCAACAGTGCTGGCGCGGGGCGTGCAGTATGCGTCCGAGGACCGGGTGGGAACGGCGGCGCTGGAGCAGATCTTCCACTCCGGCGGGGCGTGGCTGATGGCCGGGGCGATTCTGATTTCAACCTTTGGCTGCGCCAACGGGATGACGCTGGCGGGAGCGCGAGTCTACTACGCGATGAGCCGCGACGGGCTGTTTTTCAAGGCGGTGGGGAAGCTCCATCCGAGGTTTCACACGCCGGTGCTGGGGCTGGTGGTGCAGGCGGCCTGGACGATTGTGCTGTGCTTCTCGGGGTCCTATGGGCAACTGCTGGACTACATCATCTTCGCGGTGCTGGTGTTCTACATTCTGACCATCGTGGGTCTGTTTGTGCTGCGCTTCAAGCGGCCGGAGGCGGCGCGGCCTTACAAGGCGCTGGGGTATCCGGTGCTGCCGGGGCTTTACATCGTGATGGCTTCGTGGATTTGCGTTGTATTATTGCGTTACAAGCCCCAGTACACATGGCCAGGCCTGGTGCTGGTACTGCTGGGCATCCCTGTATACCTGTTCTGGTCGCGGCGCACTGAACGGCCGCAAGAAAACGAAGCGAACTGAAACTGACACCCAATCCCTCAGAAGGAAGTCCCTTATTCATGTCCAGACTGCTCCGTATCAAACCGATGTCGATGCTGTCGCAAGAGGCTGGTGAACAGGGCGAACACACGCTGAAGCGTTCGCTGAGCGCATTGAACCTGATCACGCTGGGGATCGGGGCCGTGATCGGCGCCGGCATCTTCACGCTGACCGGCCAGGCAGCCGCGCTTCATGCGGGTCCGGCGGTGGCGCTGAGCTTTGTGCTGGCGGGCGTCACGTGCGCTTTCGCGGGCCTCTGCTACGCCGAGTTTGCTTCGATCATTCCCATCGCCGGGTCCGCCTATACCTATGGGTACGCGACGCTGGGCGAGTTGGTGGCATGGATCATCGGCTGGGACCTGACGCTGGAGTACGCATTTGGCGCGTCGACCGTGGCCTCGGGCTGGGCAGGCTACTTCAACAGCCTGATGCAGCAGTTGGGGATTGTGATTCCGCCCGCGCTGACAACGACCACGGGCAATATTCTGGTGAAGTACAACGGGATATGGATGGACAAGATGTCGCTGCCGCCGGGGGTGAGCGACGCAGGGCTGCTGCATGTGACGGGGCTGTTCAACCTGGTGGCCGTTTGCATCGTGGTAGTGGTGACGACGATTCTGGTAATCGGCATCAAGGAGTCGGCCAACTTCAACTCGGCGATCGTGATTATCAAGCTGGGGATTGTGGGCATCTTCCTGGTGGTGGGCGGCCTCTATCTGTTCCACAATCCGCACGTGGCGAGCCTCAACTGGCATCCGTTCATTCCGCCGGCCGATGGGCATGGCAACTTCGGATGGGGTGGAATTCCGGTAGCGGCGGCTTCAATCTTCTTTGCGTATATCGGATTCGATGCCGTGTCGACCGCGGCGCAGGAGGCCAAGAACCCACAGCGGGATATGCCGATCGGCATTCTGGGTTCGCTGGTGGTGTGCACGATTCTCTACATCCTGGTGTCGCTGGTGCTGACCGGGCTGGTGAGCTACAAGACGCTGAATGTCTCGGCGCCGGTGGCGCTGGCGATTGACGCGACGGGTGTGGGCTGGGGCTCGATCCTGGTGAAGGTGGGCGCGGTGTTCGGGCTGGCCACGGTGATGCTGGTGATGCTGCTGGGGCAGTCCCGCGTCTTCTACTCGATGTCGCGGGACGGCCTCTTGCCAAAGTGGGCGTCGGCGATTCATCCCAAGTTCCGTACGCCATGGATTACGACGATTGTCTTCGGCACATTCGCGGCCATCATGCCGGCGTTTTTGCCCATCGACAAGCTGTCGGAGCTGGTGAACATCGGCACCCTGCTAGCGTTCACGATTGTGTGCGCGGGGGTTTGGGTGCTGCGGGTGCGGCATCCGGAGATGAAGCGTCCGTTCAAGACGCCGCTGGTGCCGCTGGTGCCAATTCTGGGCATTCTGAGCGCCGTCTACCTGATGACCCAACTGATGCGGATCACCTGGATTGTGATGATCGGATGGCTGCTGCTGGGCCTGGTGATCTACTTTGGGTACTCGCTCAAGCACAGCAAGGTGCAGAAGCTGGCCAAGGCGGAAGAGATCGACTGAGGCGGACTGGATCAACATTTTGCAAGGAAATGGCCTCCCATGCGGGAGGCCGTTTCTGGTTTGGGGCAAGCGGTTGCAGGGTGCGTTGTGTTGAACTAGACTAAGTGAACTTAGTTCATCCGGAGGCGACGATGCGGACCATCAACATTCACCAGGCCAAGACGCATCTTTCACGACTGGTTGACGAGGCGGAGAAGGGGGATTCATTCATTATTGCGAAGGCGGGGAAGCCGAAGGTGCTGGTGACGCGGCTGGATGCGCCCGAGGCTCCGGCGAAAAGGCGACTGGGCTTCATGAAAGGGATGTTTACACTCCCAGACAATTTCGAAGAGCTCGACAGAGAGATGGATAAGGAAATTGAGCGAATGTTTCTCGGTGAGGACGAGCAATGAGGTATCTGCTGGATACTCATGTCGTTCTCTGGGCGATACTCGATTCTCCTCGCCTCGGACCGGTAACCAGGGAGATTCTTGGAAACCTGGAGAATAGGCTGTACTTCAGCGCCACCTGCATTTGGGAGATTTCCATCAAACGGGGGCGCCTCAAGCATGACTTCTTGTACGACCCGCACGAGATTCGGATGAGGCTGACGGAAAACGGCTACGAGGAATTGCCTATCTGGAGCCAGCATGCTGCCGAGGTAGGCGCCCTTCCTCCCATACACAAAAATCCCTTCGACCGCCTGCTGATAGCGCAGGCGATGGTCGAAGGGATTACGCTTTTGACTTCCGACGCGGTCGTGGCCCAGTATCCGGGCCCGATTCGCAAGGTCTGAGTTCCGGGTTATGCGGTAGCCTTGGCGCAGAACTCGTCAAAGGCGCGGACCAGCTCGCCCGCAATCTGCTGGGCGGTGGCCTGTTCAATCACATAGCGCTGCATGAGGTAGACCAGCTTGCCGTCGCGCAGGATGGCGACCGCGGGGGAGCTGGGCGGGTTGCCTTCAAAGTAGCCGCGGGCCTTGGCGGTGGCTTCCATGTCCTGTCCGGCGAAGACCGTGATCTTGTGGTCGGGGAGGTTGGCGGAGTTGGCGAGAGCCAGCCGAACGCCGGGGCGCATCTTGCCGGCCGCGCAGCCGCAGATGGAGTTGACGACGAGAAGGGTGGTGCCCGGCTGGGCCAGGGCCGCGTCCACGTCCTCGGCGGTGCGGGTTTCGTTGATGCCTGCGCGCACAAGCTCTTCGCGCATGGGAATGATCATCAGTTCTGGATACATTGTTGCCTCCGGGCGGGGAAGTTACCTTCCGCTATTCTAACGTGAATTGGGTTAGTGTAGCCTTTATCGAATGCGGATAGAAGAGAACAGGGTACTGGGACCGTTGACTACGCTGGGCATCGGCGGGCCGGCGCGGTGGTTTGCCGAGGCGGCGAGCGAAGAGGATGTGGCGGAGGCGGCGGCGTGGGCCGGCGAGCGCGGCAAGGAGCTGTTTGTGCTGGGCGGGGGAAGCAACCTGCTGGTCTCCGACGCCGGGTTCGGCGGGCTGGTGCTGCGCGTGGCGCTGCGGGGGATTACCCCAATCGACGGCGCAGACGAGCCGGAGACCCGGGTCTATCAGACTGGCGCGGGCGAGGACTGGGACGGCTTTGTGGAGCGCGCGATCGAGGACAACTGTGCAGGCATTGAGTGCCTGGCGGGGATTCCAGGGACCGCGGGGGGAACGCCTGTGCAGAACGTGGGAGCCTATGGGCAGGAGGTCGCTTCGGCGATCGAGCGGGTGCGGGCCTTTGACCTCAAGCACCATGTCTTTGTGGAGTTCGCGGGCGCGGAGTGCGGCTTTGCGTATCGTCGCAGCCGGTTCAACACGGCGGACCGGGGCCGCTATGTGGTAACGCGGGTGGACTATCGCCTGGCTCCGGGGGGAGCGCCCACGGTGCGCTACGCAGACCTGCAGAAGGCGCTGGCGGAGCGCGGCGCAGAGGCAGCGCTGCCGAGCCTGAGCGAGGTGGCCGCCGCCGTGAGGCAGGTGCGGCAGGCCAAGGGAATGCTGCTGGTGGAGGGCGAGGCGGATTGCCGGAGCGCGGGGAGCTTCTTCAAGAACCCGGTGGTGAGTGAGGAACTGGTGAAGGCGATTGCGGCGGCGGGCGGCAAGGAGCCTCCGCGGTTTCCTGCCGGGGCTGGGCAGGAGAGCGCGGGCCGGGTCAAGATTCCAGCGGCGTGGCTGATTGAACATGCGGGATTCAGCAAAGGCTACCGGAAGGGCTCTGCGGGCATCTCATCGCGGCACACGCTGGCGCTGGTGAACCTGGGCGGGGCGACGGCGGATGATGTGCTGGCGCTGGCCCGGGAGATTGGCACGGCGGTGGAGCGGCGCTTTGGCATTGGCCTGGAGATGGAGCCGGTCTGCATCGGGTTTTGAAGTCTAAAAGAGAATTGTGCGACAGCCCAGTTTTGAGGACGCAGAATGAAGACGAATCGGTTGGAAGCCTTCAGTGACGGGGTGATTGCGGTGATTATCACCATCATGGTGCTGGAGTTGAAGCCGCCCCACGAGGCGACCGTGGCGGCCATCGGCGAGGTGCTGCCTTCGCTGCTGGTGTATGGGCTGAGCTTTCTGGTGGTGGCGATCATGTGGATCAACCATCACCATTTTCTGGATCGCGCATTGCGGGCCGATACGCTGCTGCTGTGGAGCAACAACAACCTGCTGTTCTGGATGTCGCTGATCCCTTTTGTGACGGCGTACCTGGGGCAGAACCACCGGACGCCGATGGCGGTGGCGGCCTATGGGCTGGTGCTGGCGCTGGTTTCGGCGTCCTTCCTGGGGCTGCAGACGGCGCTGGCGCGGCAGGACAAGGAAGACCCGAAGCGGAGCCTGCACTTCCGGCGGATGAACTGGAAGGCCGGGCTCTCCTTTGCGCTGTATGCATCTGCTGCGGGGCTGGCTTTCAGGTCCGTGTCGGTGTCGCTGACCATCTTTGTGCTGATTCCGCTGATGTATTTCTGGCCGGAGCGGGAGACGATGTGCGCGGAGTGAAACAGAGGATTCCGAGGCTTCATGCCTGAGAGCGGGATCCCCTTCTGGATGCTGCGTTCGCTCCGGATGACCGGGCGCGATTTCCCCCGCCCCTTCGGGGCTTGAAGCTTCAATAGGCGCTCAACCCAGGACGGCGCTCCGCTTGTCCTGGGCTATTCTCCCTTGCCCCTCCGGGGCGGGTCCAGTGGCGTGTCGATGATTTCAGGCTGAACGCAAGCGGGGCGGGTCCAGTGGCGTGTCGATGATTTCAGACGAGGTGCGAGCGGGGGCTGGGGATTGAAGCGGTCCGGCTAGCCGAGGCGGGTCTGGAGGCGGCCGCGTTCGGCCGCGAGGACTTCCGTGGCGGGGCCGAGGGCGGTGAGGCGGCCCTCCTTGAGCAGCGCGACCTCCGCGCCGGTTGCCAGGGCGTCGGTGGCGTCGTGGGTGGCGAGTACGGTCTGGGTGCCGTTTGCGGCGGTCCATGCCTGCAGGCGGGCGAGAAGAGCGTCGCTGGCGGCGCCGTCGAGCGCTGAAAAAGGCTCGTCAAGAAGCAAAAGGCGTGGCCGGGGCGCCAGTGCGCGGGCCAGGGCCACACGCTGCGCTTCGCCGCCGGAGAGATGCAGCGGGCGGCGGTCCACAAGATGGCGGGCATCGACCAAATCCAGCATCTCTTCGACGCGGGCGGGACGGCTCTTGCGGTCAAGACTGCCTAGCCCATAGGCGACATTGGCGGCAATGCCGAGGTGCGGGAAGAGCGAAGGCTGCTGCGAGACCATGGCGATGCAACGGCTGCCGGGACGCAGGAAGATGCGGCTGGGCGAGTCGGTGAGCGGGCGGCCGTCGAGGACGATGCGGCCGACCTGCGGGCGGTCGAGGCCAGCCAGCAGGCGGAGCAGGGTTGTCTTGCCTGAGCCGGAGGGACCGAAGATCACAGTCCACTCGGCGGCGAAGCGGCAGGCGAGCTGGAGGTGGAAGCTGCCGCGGCGGGCATCGAGGGTGAGATCAATCAAGGCTGCCTCCGCTGGAGCGTCCGCCGTTGTAGATGACGGCAAGGGCCAGGAGGCTGAGAGCCAGGAGAATGGCTGCCGTGCGGCCGGCCGCGGAGTAGTCAAAGTTTTCAACCTGGTTGTAGAGAACGATGGACAGGGTGCGGGTGGCGCCGGGAATGTCTCCGCCCAGCATGAGGACCACGCCGAACTCGCCCACCGTGTGGAGAAAGCTGAGAACCGCGGCTGCGACGAGGGAGCGCCGGGCGAGGGGCAGGAAGAGGCTGAGGACGACCCGGACGGGTGACGCGCCCAGGAGCCGGGCGGCGTCAATCAGCGGCTGGTCAACGGCGGCAAAGCCGGCCACCAGAGGCTGCACGGCAAAGGGCAGGCTGTAGATGACGGAGCCGACGACCAGTCCCGCAAAGGAGAACGCCAGCGGATGACCCAGGAATGTTGTCAGGGCGCGGCCAAAAGAGGTGCGTGGACCGAGCATGACGAGCAAAAAGAAGCCGAGGACGGTGGGGGGCAGAACGAGAGGCAGTGCTGCCAGCGCCTCAACCCCGGCAAGCAGGCGGCTGCGCCCCAGCACCAGAAGGGCCGCGAGGGGTACGGAGACGGCAAGCAGAATTGCCGTGGTGACCGCGGCCAGCTTCAGAGTGAGGGCGAGCGCCTGCCAATCCATTGTTACTAGTGAACGGGGGTGAGGCCCCTTTTGGCAAGCTGGGCCTGCACCGGGGTGGAAAGCAGGAAGTCCAGCAGCTTGTGCGCGGCGGCGCGCTGGGTGGTGGCGGTGATGAGGACGGCGCCCTGCTCTATGGGGGGATAGAGGTCGCGGGGGAGGACGAAATACGCGCCAGTGGCCGAGAGCCGCGGGCTTGTGGCGGAGGTGAGGGAGATGAGTCCGGCATCCGCGTTGCCGGAGTCAGCGAACTGGGCGGCCTGGGCGATGTTTTCCGCGGTAACCAGCCGGGGCTTGAGGGTGTCGTAGAGGTTGAGGCTTCTGAGCGCGGCGACGGCGGCTCGGCCATAGGGCGCCCGGTCGGGGTTGGCGATGGCGAGACGCTGAAGGGCGGCGCTGCGCAGCAGGGCGAGCGAAGGGGGACCGAGCGGCGAGTCCTTGCGGGTCCAGAGGACAAGGGTGCCGCGGGCGTAGATGACAGGAGAGGTGGAGTCCTCGGTGCCGGCGGCGTCGGCCAGGCCGGCGTCAATGAGGCGCTTGGGATAGCCGAGGTCGGCGGAGAGAAAAAGATCGAAGGGCGCGCCGTTCTGAATCTGCGCGGCCAGCATGGCGGAAGCTTGAAAGGTAGCCTCGGCATGGATGCCGGTGGCCTGGCGGAACTGTTCGAGGAGGGGCGGCAGGACCGGTTCAAGGTCGGCGGCTGCCGCCACGCGGAGGGGAGTCTGAGCCGCGGCGGGGACCATGGCGAGGAGCGCGGCGAGGGAAACCAGCGTCTGTTTGAGATTCACGGCGTCCTGCGCTTTCCCGCAAGGCAAAAATGGGCGGTCGCTGATAGGCTAACACTAGGCATGAACGACAATTTGCACCAGTTGCGTTGTTTCGGATGCGGGGCGCGGATCTCCGGCGCGGAGGCCCAGGCGGACTTTCGCTGCGCCGTCTGCGGCGACCTGTTTGAAGTGGAGTACCCTGGCTGGAACCAGCGGCAGGGCCATGACCGGCCGAACCCCGGAGCGCTGAAGTGGCTGTGGCGGGAGCGGCGCTGCTCGTCCGAGGCGCTGGACCACTCGGGCGTGTGGCGCTTCCGCGAGCTGCTGCCGATACTGAACAGCTTTGGCAACGCGGTGACGCTGCGCGAGGGCAATACGCCGCTGTATCCGCTGCCGCGTGCGTCCAAGGCGCTGGGCATCGACCAGCTCTTTGCCAAGCACCAGGGAATGAATCCCACCGGCTCGTTCAAGGACACGGGAATGACGGCGGCCATGAGCGTGGCGCGGGAGCGGGGCTTTGAGTGGGTGGCCTGCGCCTCCACGGGGAACACCTCGGCGGCAATGGCGGCCTATGCGGCGCGCGCGGGTCTGCGCAGTCTGGTGCTGATTCCCCAGGGCAAGATTGCCTGGGGCAAGCTGTCGCAAGCCATGGACTACGGAGCGGTGACCTGCCAACTGGACACGGACTTTGACGGCTGCCTGCAACTGCTGACGCAGATTGTGCGCGAGGCGCCGATTTATCTGCTGAACTCGGTGAACCCCTATCGGCTGGAGGGGCAGAAGACGCCGGCCTTTGAGATTGCCGAGGCTTTTGATTGGAACGTACCCGACCATCTGATCGTTCCGGGCGGCAACCTGGGCAACAGTTCGGCGCTGGGCAAGGGATTTCGCGAGCTGCATGAGTTGGGTCTTGTGGGGCGGATGCCGCGGATTTCGGTGATTCAGGCCCAGGGCGCAAACCCGCTGGTGCGGAGTTTTGCGGCCAATCATGGCGCCTCGCTGGAGCCGGTGGAGGCTCATACGCGCGCCACGGCAATTCGCATCGGCAACCCGGCCTCGTGGCGCAAGGCGGCACGGGCGATTCTGGATACGGGCGGCTGGTGCCTGGATGTGACCGAGACGGAGATCGCGATCGCCAAGGCCGAACTGGGCGCGGAGGGACTGGGCTGCGAACCGGCCTCGGCCGTGACCCTGGCTGGACTGAAGAAGCTGCGCGCGCATGGGGAAGTGGGCTCGGGAGAGACGGTGGTTCTGGTGCTGACCGGCCACACGCTCAAGGATGCCGACTACACCATTGATTTCCACAAAGGGACTCTGCTGAGGGACGAAGAGAAGGCGGGCCACGAGGCGGAGATTGACCGCCTGCGGCGCAACGCGCAGGTGGTGGAGGCAACTCCCGCGGCGGTGCTGGCTACGCTGAAGGGCAGTGCGGGATGAGCGAGGCTCCTGAAAGCCTGCGATTGCGGCTGCCTGCCACCTCGGCCAACCTTGGCCCAGGCTTTGACGCGGCTGCCGTGGCGCTGGATTTCTATCTCGAGATCGATGCTTCCGCCGCGGATGAGTTTTCGATTGACGCCACGGGCCGGGATACGGACCGCTGCTCGCGGCTGGACGACAACCTGATCCTGGGGATTTACACAGACATCCTAGAGCGAAGCGGCAGGGAGGTGACGCCGCTGGCGATTCAGATGGCCAACGGCATCCCGCTGGGGATGGGCTGCGGCTCCTCGGCGGCCGGTCGGCTGGCGGCCATTGCGCTGGCAGTGCACTTTGGCAGGCTTGGCTGGAGTTCAAAGCAGATTCTGGAAGAGGCCTCGACGCTGGAGGGCCACCCGGACAATGCCGCGGCTTGCTGGCTGGGGGGATTTGTGACCGCTGCCTGTGAGGGGACCACAGTTTTTGTGGCGCGGGTAGCGCCGCCGGTTGAGTGGCGGGTGATCGTGGCGCTTCCCACCGAGCCCCTGGCGACGAGCAAGGCCCGGGGGGTTTTGCCGGAGGTTTATTCGCGCGCCGACGCAGTGTCAAACATTCAGTCGGTGGGTTTGCTGGGTCTGGCCTTTGCGCAGGGGCGTGGCGACCTGGTGCGGATGGCAATGCGGGACCGGATTCACCAGCCGTATCGGGGACCGATATGCCCGCTACTTCCGCCGCTGCTGCCCCTTGCGGGGAGCCATGGAATTCTTGGAGCAGCATTGAGCGGGGCGGGGCCGTCGGTTCTGGCGATTGTGGAGAGCGAAGAGCGGCTTGGTGAGGCAACTGCCGCGATTCGCGCGGCGCTTGAGGAAGGCCTGGAGGCGGAGTTGAAGGTCTGCAGGTTTGAGTTGGAGGGGGCGGAACGCTGGCTTCCGAGCTAGAGCGGGACTCCAGCGGGAACCGGATCGATGCGCTCTGGAATGATGGGGCATCTAAGCTGCGGTAACTCGCTCCAAGCCAACGGTAATCTTCTCGCTCATCCCCCATCGGAACCTTGTTTGCGGTTACCTAAGATTTCTTGCCAATCCCGCGAAGAACACCTAAATTCGCAGCGTGGGCAGTTCTGGGGGAGGGCTGCTCTAGCGCCCGTGATCCTTTTGGGATCCGGGCGCTTTGTCTTGCTCTGGAGGCGCTTTCGGGCGTTGGAATCGCCCTAAAAGCCTGGGTGGCGGGGAGTGTGTGTGGCACGTTTTCCGCAGCCGCCAGCGGACCGCAATGCGACTTTCCAACAGGCTGGCGCATCTCATGGTGGACGGATTGCCGGTACACTGGATGTACGCGGTTCCCGCAAGGAGGATCATGGCAGGTTTGGGAGTTCTGGAAGTAAGCGATGCAACGTTCGACCAGGAAGTGCTGCGCAGCGAGCAGCCGGTTCTGGTGGATTTCTGGGCCGTCTGGTGCGGTCCCTGCAAGGCGATTGCGCCCATCGTGGATAGCATCGCGGCAACGTATGCCGGCAAGCTGAAGGTGGCCAAGGTGAATGTGGATGAGAACGGCGCCACGCCTTCGCGCTATGGCATTCGCGGCATTCCCGCACTCTTGTTCTTCAAGGGCGGCAAGGTGGCGGACCAGGTGGTGGGCTATGTGCCCCAGGACGTGATCGACGAGAAGGTGCAGAAGCTGCTGGCGTAGCGGCGGTTGTTGCGCAAGGGCGGCAGAGGAAAGGCCTGGCGGGTTCGCCGGGCCTTTGCTGCGTTTGAGGTGCAGGCTGCGCGCCAGCCAGAGCATTTTCGAGAATTGTGCGGGCCCGAGCTTTGCCGGTATCCCACCCATTGCGCTCAAAAGACGCGCAATGGGTGGGGCACTCGAGATAACAGGGGGTCCGAAACTGCTCTAGTGGTACTTGCGCAGGACGCCGAGCACGCGGCCCTGAATGGCGACCTGCGCGGCGGGGACGAAGATGGGATCCATCTCGACGTTGGCCGGCTGCAGGCGGACCAGGTTGCCCTCGGTGTAGAAGCGCTTGAGAGTGGTCTCCGAGCCGTGAACAAGGGCCACGACAATCTCCCCCTGGCGGGCGGTGCGGGTGCGCTCCACCAGTACGTAGTCGCCGCTGATGATGTGCTCGTCGCGCATGGAGTCGCCGCGCACCTCGAGGGCGAAGACGTCGCGATTGCCGACCACGTCATGCAGCGAGATGCTTTCATCGTTTTCCATGGCCTCGACGGGAAGCCCGGCGGCGATGCGTCCGGCCAGGGGCAGCCGGTCGCTGGTGCGGGTGCGCACGCCCGGTGGAACCACTTCGATGGAGCGGCTGCGGTTGTGAACGCGGTCGAGAAGTCCCTTCTTCTCAAGGTTGGTGATGTGCTTGTGGACCGTTGCCAGGCTCTTGAGTCCCATGCCGCGGGCGATCTCCTCAAAGGAAGGGGAGTAGCCGTTACGGGTTACGAAGGATTCCAGGAAGTCGAGAATTTCTTTTTGTCTGCGGGTGACGGCCATGGGCGCATTATAGCGAATAAAAGGCGAACTGCAACAGCTTTTTCTTTGATCTGAGATTTACAGGGAAAACAGCCGGGGAAGGCGGCTTGAAGAAGGCTGGGGTGCCCGCGGCGATTTTACGGAATTGTACCCTTGACCCGGCTGGCCTGGCCATCCAGCGGCAGAGATGGAGCGGAACGGACTTGAGGGCAGCGGAAAACGTAAGTAAGCAGTCGCGCCTTGCAATCCAACCATTTTGGGACGCATTCCTCCTCCGGTTCCGTTCCTGCAACCGCCTTCACCCCTTTCTTTCTTCCCATCTTGAGTTCCCCTTCATCGCAGTGGAAGGTAGACGGAGCCACCCCGTTAGCGTCCGTTAAGCGGAAGTCCGGGAAAGCTCTGGCAGACGCCGCAGTTAAAGGACGCTGCCCAAAAGGAAAGGCTGCCATGAGGCTACTGATCGCCGAAGACGACAAGGCGCTGGGTCTGTTTCTGAGCCGGGGGCTGGAGGCCGACGGCCACCGTGTACGGGTGGCCTATGATGGCGCCGCCGCGGTGGAGGCGTTTCGACTGGAGTTACCCGACCTGACCATTCTCGATCTGAACCTGCCCGTAATGGACGGCGAGCAGGTGCTGGCCGAGGTGCGAGCCCTGGACACCGACCTGCCGGTGCTGGTGTTGACGGGCCGGCACGAGGTGGAGACGCGGGTGCGCTGCCTGGATCTGGGTGCCGATGACCTGATGGTCAAGCCCTTCAGCCTGCACGAACTGCGGGCGCGCTGCCGGGCGCTGCTGAGGCGCAAGCGGGAGGCCCGGCTGCTGCTGCGGGCCGGCGACCTGGAACTGGACCGGCTGGAGCACACGGCGCGCCGGGCCGGGCTCTCGATCGTTCTGACCAACAAGGAGTTCGCGCTGCTTGAGCACCTCATGCTCAACCGCGGCCAGTGCGTATCGCGGGTGGAGCTGCTGGACTCGGTCTGGAACCTGGAGCCGGTGCAGACCACCAACATTGTGGATGTGTATGTGAACTACCTGCGGCGCAAGTTGAAGGATCCGCCGCCGGGGCGCCTGATTCGCACGGTGCGCGGCCGCGGCTACGTGGTGCCGGTGGAGAGCGAGCTGGGAATCGCAGCGCTCCCCGCCCTGGCCCTGCCACCCGCTTTGCCCGCTCCCGCCGCCCCTATCTTTGACCTCCGTTGAGCGGAGCGGCCGCGTTGTTCCGGCGCCTGATTGAGCAGATCCAAACCCAAGGAGAAAGCCCATGCTTCCGATTCCCGTTCCCGCCCTTCCTTTCGCCAGCCGGCTCCGCCCCCGGACAGCCCTGGTGACCAGCGCCGATCGCAGCTTCCGTCAGCGGCTCAGCGAAACACTCACCGGACTGCGCTGGCAGGTGCGGGAGGCCGAAGGCGGCGCCCAGGCCTGGAGCGAGGCGGAGACGGCAGCGCCGGAGGCCGTCATTGTGGATTCCTGGCTGCCGGACCTTGATCTGGGAGAGTTTCTCAAGGACTTTCGTACCCGCTTCCCGGAGGTCGATCTGCTGACGACCGGTGCGGCGACGATCCAGGAGAGCCCCCGCGGCCCTTACCGTCAGGAGCTGCTCTATGCCCTCCGCCGCGCTCAGGACACGGACACGGCCGCCTGGAACACGGCGCCGTCCCTGAACCGGTCGAGCCTTGAGCCGGGCGCGCATGCGGGGAGCGCATGGCTGGCCGGGGCGGCCGCGCCCGCTTCCGCGCCGCAGACGATCCCGCACCGGCCCGAAGACCCCGGCCTCGCGAAAAAGGCGGCAAGCCCTTCAGGCGGTGCGGAGCCATCTGGCGTGGATCGCCTGCCGGAGCTGATTGGAAATGCCCCCTGCATGCTGGAGGTGAGCCGCAGGATTCGCCTGGTCGCGCCCCGCTCGACGCCGGTGCTGATCGAGGGGCCAACCGGTTCCGGCAAGGAACTGGTGGCCGAGGGGCTGCATCGGCTGTCATCGCGGAGCCGCAAGCCGTTTGTGGCCATCAACTGCGCGGCGATTCCTGAAGCGTTGCTCGAGGCCGAGCTGTTTGGCCACACGCGCGGCGCCTTTACCGGCGCGGTGCACGGGCGCACGGGAAGGATCGAGGCGGCCGACGGCGGAACCTTGTTCCTGGACGAGATTGGCGAGATGCCGCTTGCGCTGCAGTCCAAGCTGCTGCGCTTTGTGGAGAGCGGGGAACTCCAGCGGGTGGGCGACAACGAGACGGTGAAGGTGGACGTGCGCATTGTGGCCGCAACCCACCGGCCTCTGGCCCAGCATGCGCAGACCGGCGCCTTTCGCGCCGACCTCTACTACCGTCTGGCGGTCTTTTTGATTCGCACCCCGTCGCTGGTCGAGCACCCGGAAGATCTGCCCGCGCTGGTGGAGCACTTCATGGAAAAGATGGGCAGGGACGCTCCGGTCAAGGGCATCAGCGAGGGCGCGCTTGCCAAGTTGAAGGGCCACGACTGGCCGGGCAATGTACGGGAGCTGGAGCATGTGCTGGAACGGGGCGCGATTCTGGCCGGGGAGGAGTCTGTTCTGACCGCACGGGAGATCGACTTTGGGCTGACGGTGAACTGAGCACTCAGGCTCCTGCGGGGGAGGGTGCGGCATGAGAGGGGAGGGGAGGCTGCGATGAATGTGCAGATTGAGACCCGGCAGAGCGACCAGCTGGCCCGCTACCTGGACCTGGCCACCAGCCAGTTGAAGCTGACGGCGGCCAACATGGCCAACGTGGACACGCCGGGCTACCGCGCGCTGGGGATGGATTTCGAGGCCGAGATGCAGGCGGCGATGGCCGGAGTGGACCGGGGCGAGGCGGCTGGGCCGGTGCGCCTGACCGCCGTCGACGGTCTGGTGGCCCGGCCCGATGGCAACAACGTCTCCATGGACCGGGAGAGCCTGAACCTGGCCGAGGCGCAACTGAAGTTCAAGACCGGGGTAGCGCTGCTCCGGCAGGAGAACCAGCGTGTGTTGGACGCCATTCACGCAGACGGCAAGTAGCTGGAAGCGGCCGTGCACGGGATGGAAGCAGGGGCGCGGGTTTGACTGCCGCGCTCCGGAAAGCGGAGGCGCCGGGATGAACCTGTTTTCGATGATGGAGACCTCGGGCAGCGGTATGCAGGCCGAGCGGATGCGGGCCGAGGTGGTGGCGGCCAACATGGCCAACGCGGAGACCACGCGCACGGCCATGGGAGGTCCCTACCACCGGCAGCACGTGGTCTTTGCCGCAAATGCCGGAGGCTCGGGGTTTGCGGACGCGCTGGCATCGGCCGCGGGCCTGCCGGCGCTTGCGCCCCTGACTCCGCCGATGGTTGGCGGGGCGGCCCAGGCGCCCGGCGTGCATATTGCGGCGGTGGTCGAGGATACAGGAGCCGCGCTCAAGCGCTATGACCCTGGGCATCCGGATGCCGGACCGGACGGATATGTCGCCTATCCGGACATTAATCCCCTCACAGAGATGGTGGACCTGATGGGGGCGACACGTGCATACGGATTGAACAGTTCCGCCGTGCAGGCGGAGAAGTCGATGATCGGCGCGGCGCTGGAGATCGCCAGGAGTTAGCGATGGATGAGCGGCGGACAGGGCGGAAGCGGCCGGGTTGATCTGGCGAGCACAAAGGGAGAGTGGCGATGATGGCAGTTGCAATTCAATCACTCGCGGAGCCGGGCCAGGCATGGGCCGGCGGCGCGGCGAGCCTGGCGGGCGTCCCAGCCTCGGCAGGGCCGGCCGCTCCCTTCTCGAGTCTGCTGACGGACGCGGTGGGCACGGTGAACCAGTTGGAGAGCCAGGCGCACCAGGCCGTGGCCGGGCTGATGACCGGATCGGGCGTGGATGTGCACGAGGCCATGATTGCGACCGAGAAGGCGAGTATGGCCTTTGAACTGGCGCTGAGCGTGCGCAACAAGGCCGTGCAGGCCTACCAGCAGGTGATGGCGATGCAGTTCTAACGTCTGGAGCCGGGGGCGCGGGATTGTTCCGGCGGGGCCATGCCCCGCAACCATTTTGGATTTCTTGAGAGCGGCGGGAACGAGCAGAGATGGCCACCGGGACACAGTTGGAGAAGAGCCCAGCGGCGGCGGGCGGAGCGCCCGGATGGGCAGCCCGGCTGGAGACGATCTGGACCCGTGGCCGGGTGCGGTGGGCGGCGGCGCAACCGGCGCAGCGCGGCTGGCTGGTGGCCGGAGCCGCCCTGGCGGCATTGCTGGGCGGGCTGATGCTCTGGTACGGGCTGCGCACCGACTGGCGCACTCTCTACGCGGACCTCGACGCCGAAGACGCGCGCCAGACGGGGCAGATTCTCGCCCAGGCGCAGATTCCCTATGAGGTGGGGCCGGGGGGCGGCATTCTGGTGCCGGCGGCGCAACTGGACAAGGCGCGGCTGGCCACGGCGGCCAAGGGCGGGGTGAAGAGCGGGCGGCTGGGCTTCGAGATCTTTGACAAGCCGAACTGGGTGGGTTCGGAGTTTGACGAGCAGGTCAACTACCAGCGCGCCCTGGAGGGCGAGCTCGAACACACGGTCGGCTCGCTGGCCGATGTGGAGTCGGCGCGGGTGCACCTGGTGATGCCGCACGACTCCCTGTTTCGCGAGGCGGAGCGGCCGGCCAAGGGCTCGGTGGTGCTGAAGCTGCGCCATCGCGCGCTGGCCGAGGGGGAGCCGGAGGCGATTCGCAACCTGGTGGCCTCGGCCGTGGACGGGCTGACGCCGGACCGGGTGGTGCTGGTGGACGCGGCCGGGCACCTGCCGCTGGGACCCCGCACGGCGGACGCCCTGCGCCTGAGCGCCGAGGAGGCCCTGGAGCAGAAGCTGATCTCCACCCTGGAGCCGGTGACCGGGGCAGGCAATGTGCGCGCTTCGGTGACCCTGGACTACAATCCGGCAGCGACCGAGGAGACCCAGGAGAACTACGACCCGGACCAGACGGTGACGCTGTCGATGCAGCGCACCGAGCAGAGCGCGGGAGCGCAGCCGGTGGCGGCCGGGGTTCCCGGCACCGCCTCGAACGCCCCCAACGCGCAGGCCCTGCCCGTCTACCCGCCGCAGACCACCCCGCCGCAGTCGGCCAAGACGGAGTCCGGCACCTACGGGGCCTCGAAGACCGTGCGCCACATGGTCGAGAGCCCCGGCCGGGTACGGCGGCTGACCGCGGCTATCGTGGTGAACGACCGCCTGGCCCAGCCGGCAAGCCGGGGAAAGGCGGCGCAGTGGCAGGCGCGCTCCGCCGAGGAGTTGCGCAACCTGACGGAGCTGGCGCAGGCTGCGGTGGGCTTCGAGCAGGGGCGCGGCGACCTGTTGACGGTACAGGACCTGGCCTTTGATGAGAACCGCGCGCACCCGGCGGCGACCCTGTCGGCCGAGCTGCTGGTTTCGGCGGAGAGCTCGCCGGTGCTGGTCAAGTACGCGGCCCTGTTGGCGGGCCTGCTGGTGCTGGTGGCCTTCGGGGTCCGGCCGGCGCTGGGACGGGCGCGCACGCCGGCTCCTGGGCTGCAGGCGGGCAAGGGCGCCGGCAAGGAGCTGCCGGCCTCCGCTGCTCCGGCCCATGGCCTGGCGACGCCTCCCGCGCCCGCGGCGCCGGACCCGGAGCGGACCCGCGTCCAGGAGATATTCGACCAGGTGACCGATCACCTGAAGCGGGAGCCGGTGCAAAGCTCGCGCCTGTTGCAGAGCTGGATCCACTCCGACTGAGCGTAGGCAGCGGCTGAGGGATCGAAGAGATCTGGATCTGCCGCGACTGGGCTGGCGCGGTTGGGCAAAGAGATGGAACGGGGTTAGATTGACGGGACGAAGATTCGCACCGGATGCAGGCAGGACCAGCAACAGCCGCACGAGGGCGCAGCAGATTCAGGGGTCAGGAAAGGACCGAAGCCGTGGCCGAGGTGGGAACAGAGAACGGAGGGCAGCGGCGGAAGCTCTCGGGGAGCATGAACGGGGTGCGCAAGGCCGCCGTGCTGCTGGTGGCCGTGGGCGAGGAGCTGGCCAAGGAGATTCTGCGCGCCCTGCCGGAGGTGGATGTGCAGCGGCTGACCGAGGAGCTGGCCGATCTGCGCGGGGTGACGCCGGAGCTCTCTGCGGAGATCATGGAGGAGTTCTGGGAGCTGCTGGAGACGCAGAACTTCATGATGCATGGGGGGCTGGACTACGCCAGCCGCCTGCTGATGGAGACCTTTGGCAAAGAGCGCGCCGACGACCTGTTGACGATGGTGCGGCGCTCGCAGGAGGCGGCGCAGGGCAATCTGGCCAAGCTGCAGCGCACCGATCCGCAGCAGCTGGGCAAGCTGCTGGACGCCGAGCATCCGCAGACCATCGCCCTGGTGCTGGCGCACCTGGACCCGCGGCGGGCCTCGATGGTGCTGGACAACCTGAGCGAGGACCACAAGGTGGTCTCGATTCAGCGCCTGGCCGAGATGCGGCAGTTCTCGCCGGAGATGGCGCAGAAGGTGGCGCATATTCTGCACCGGCGCCTGGAGAACGTGGGGGACACGGCGCGCAAGAGCTATTCGGGCTTCAAGGCCGTGGCGGACCTTCTGAACCGGTTGAACGCCGAGGAGTCGAAGAAGATTCTGGAGACGATCGAGGACGCGCAGCCGGAGCTGGCCCTGAGCATTCGCAACCTGATGTTCACCTTTGAAGACCTGGTGACGGTTCCGCCGGCGACCATCCGCGAGATCGTCTCCGGCGTGGACAAGCGGCAGCTGGCGCTGGCTCTGCGCGGCGCAAAAGACGAGCTGCGCGCGCAGATATTCAAGGCCATGAGCTCGCGGGCTGTGGAGATGCTGAAGGAAGACATGGAGGTGCTGGGCCCGGTGCGTTCGCGTGAGGTGGCGCAGGCGCAACAGGAGATTCTGAACCTGGCGCGGCGGTTGGAGGCCGAGGGCAAGGTTGTGTTGAAGCTGGAGACCGGCGACGAGATGCTGGCCTGAGCGATGGGCGGCGGATGGCCGGATGGGAAAGGCAAGGGGGATCACAGGCATTGGCGACAGGGCTGGGAGCGGGGAGACTGGGGAAATTGGAGATCTTCGAGTATCCGGCCGGCCCGGAGCCGGAGGGGGCGGGAGCCTGGGAGCCGTGGGGCAGCGAAGAGGAGACTGCCGATGTGGAGGCCGGGGCCGCTCCGGCGGCGGATCATAGCGGCGTCGAAGACCTCGAGGCCGGCTTGCGCGCCGAGTTTGAGTTGCGCCTGGGACAGGAACGTCGGCGGGCCGAAGAGGCCGGCCGGGAAGAGGGCCGTCAGGAGGGCAGGCTGGCGGAGCGCGAAGCCAGCGCCAGGGCGCAGGCCGCGCAGGAACAGGAGCGCAGGCGGCAGGCGGCGGAGCTGACCGCGAGCTTTGCGCAGGAGCGCGACCGGTATCTGCAGGCGGTGGAGCGGGAGGTTGTGCAGTTGGCGCTGGCGGTGGCGGCGCGCATCCTGCGCCGCGAGGCGCAGATGGACCCGCTGCTTTTGACCGGGGCGGTGCGCGTGGCGCTCGGCCAGCTTGCCGCTTCCACCGAGGTGCGGCTGCTGGTGCCTGGCGCGGAGCGGGAGTTGTGGGCCGCGGCGCTGGCCCTGGTGCCCAACCTGGCCTTGAAGCCCGCGGTGGTGGCCGGCGAAGGGATGCGGCTGGGCGATTGCCGGATCGAGACCGAACTGGGTTCGGTGGACCTGGGGATTCGCGCCCAGCTGGGAGAGATCGAGCGTGGCTTCTTTGATCGCGCGGGCGGGGCCCGAAGCGGGGGCGCGGGGCGGGTGGAGCCGGCTCGGGAGGCGGGGGCATGAGTTCCTTGCTGGGGCGCTATTTTGCCCGCCTGGAGCGCGGCCAGCCATGGCGCTGGCGCGGCCAGGTGCTCGAGTCGCTGGGATCGACCATCGAGTCGGCCGGACCGATGGCCTCGGTGGGGGAGTGCTGCGAGATTCAGGACCAGACGGGCCGCGCGCACCTGGCCGAGGTGATCGGCTTTCGCGGCTCGAATGTGCTGTCGATGCCGGTGGAGAGCTCGGAGGGAATTCGCTTCGGGGACGCGGTGTGGGCCACGGGGACGGCTGCGGAGATCGAGGTGGGTCCGGCGCTGATGGGCCGGGTGCTGAACGCTCTGGGCCAGCCCATCGACGAAGGCCGCACGCCGGCGGCTGCGGCCTCTCTGCCGCTGGAAGGGGTGGTGCGGCCGCCGCTGGACAGAGTTCCGATCAGCACGCCGCTGGGCACCGGGATTCGTGCTCTGGATGCGCTCCTGACCGTGGGCCGGGGGCAGCGGGTGGGGATCTTTGGCGGCTCCGGGGTGGGCAAGAGCACCCTGATCGGCATGATGACGCGCAATACCCAAGCCGAGGTCACGGTGGTGGGGCTGGTGGGCGAGCGCGGCCGCGAGGTGGCGGAGTTTCTGGCCGACTCGCTGGGCGAGGAGGGCCGGGCGCGTTCGGTGGTGGTGGTGTCAACCTCCGACCAGTCGCCCCTGCTGCGCATGCGGGCGGCGCTGGGGGCGACGACCATCGCCGAGCACTTTGCGGCCCAGGGCAAACATGTCTTGCTGGTGCTGGATTCGCTGACCCGGTTTGCCATGGCGGCCCGGGAGATTGGACTGGCCGCGGGGGAGCCGCCCACGGCCAAGGGGTATACGCCCTCGGTCTTTTCCCGGCTGGCCAAACTGGTGGAGCGGACAGGGCAGTTTCGCGTGGGGTCGATTACGGCCTTCTATACGGTTCTGATGGAGGGCGACGATCAGCAGGACCCGCTGGTGGACGCGGTGCGCTCGCTGCTGGACGGCCACGTGGTGCTGTCGCGGACGATGGCCGCCGAGGGCTGGTACCCGCCCATCCAGGTGCTGGACTCGATCAGCCGCCTGATGCCTGCGGTGACCACTGCGGAGCATCGGGAGCAGGCGGCGCTGCTGCGGCGGCTGATGGCGGTCTACGCGCGGTCCGAGGACCTGGTGCGGATTGGAGCCTACAAGGCCGGCGCGGACCCGGATCTGGATCGCGCCCTGCGGGCACGGGGCGCGCTGCGCGGCTTTCTGGCCCAGGACGCGCGCGAGCAGGTGAGCTTTGACGAGTGCGTGAGCCGGCTTGCCGCCGTGGCGGCGGAGGTCTGAGCGATGGCCGTATCGAAGGGGCTGCGCAGGCTGCTGCGCATCAAGGAGTTGGAAGAGGAGCAGGGCAGGCGGGCGCTGGAGTCGGCGACGGCCGGCCTGCGGCGGCTGGAGCAACAAGCCGCGGCTGCGCGCGAGCGGGAGCGGCAGGGCTGGCGCCTGGTGGTGACCGGAGTGCTTGAGGGGGAACCGGTCGACCGTCTGGCAGGGATGGAGGAGACGAAGGCGGGGGCCATCTTATCCGCCTTTCTCGCGCCCGGAATCGAAGGCGCTCAGGATACGGTCTTCGAGGCGCGTGAGGAGTTTCTGGCCCGAAGAGTGGAGCGCCGCCAGGCCCAGACCCTGGTGGAAGAAGCGATGGCGCTGGAAGAGCTGGAAGAGAGGCGGCACGGCCAGCAGGCACTCGACGACTGGCACGGCGCCCGGAAGCACAGGGGCGCGGTCGAGGCCGTTGGCGGAGACGGCCGGAACGAATACCGGGGGGTGGGCGCCCTGGCAAGGCAACCGGAGAGCCTGAGGGACGCTCGGCAGGCGGGCATCGGAGATGAGCAGGAAGATTCCGAAAGTGAGGGCGACGGCCTGATTTGGAATGCGCCTTCCCAATCCTGACATTGCTCTAACCCTTTCCCGCTGCTCCCTGGCACACCATCTGCATAAGCCCTCAGCATGACAGCGACGGCTGGAATCGAATCCGGTACTTGGACAAATGAGCTTCCGGGCAAGGGGAGCATCGGGGCGCAGGGCCTTCCGGCTGGAGTGGCGCCGGTTGGAGTCGTGCCCGTTGGAGCTGTACCGGCTGGGGGGCGCGCCGCCGGGGCTGGCGCGGCGGCGGGAGCAGAGAGTTTTCAGGCGCGCTGGCAGGCGATGCTTGCCGCGCTCGGCGCCGGGGAGGCCCGGCAGGCCGGCGCCGATCAAGGCCATCAAAGTCAAGCGATTGCGGGATCAAGCGGCGGGTTAGCCGCTTCTGGACCGGGGCAGCCGGGGTTCCAGGACGCCGGGGAGAGCAGCCAAGCAGACCTTGAGACCACCGGGACAGCAGCTAACCCCCGGCTTCATTCGTTGAGCGTGCCGCCCTTTGAGACCTCTGCCGTTGCAGGGCAATCGCCGTTGGGTTCGGGTGGTCAGCTCCCAGGGAAGCAGAAGACAGGGACGAGTGCGCAGCCCAGGGCCTTGGCCGGCGTGATGGGAAAGATCCCGGCCGGGCAAGCGGCTGGGTTCCGCGGCGGTCCGTTGCCGGAACGGGCCGTGCGTGACCGGCTGGAGCGATCAGGAAGGGAGGCTGGAGTGGAAAGTCTCGCCTCCTCCGACCCTTGCGTGGCGAATGCTCCAACTGCGGCGGCGACTCCGGCGGTGGTTCCGGTCGCTCTCCAGCCTGCGATGCCGCCGGTGCAGGGAGCAGCCAATACGGGCCAAGAGACGGCTGCCGGAGAGAGCCTTTCGGGGTCTGGACCGCTGGGAGGGACTGGGTCGGGCGGTGCCAGGGCAGCCGCGGCAAGCCGGAGAACGGAGGAGATATCCGGTGGATCGCAGAGCTCCGTGGCGCACAAGGGCACAGCGGCGGATCAGACGCCGGGAGGCCGGGAAGCCAGGCCGGATGCGGCGATTTCGCCGGCCGGGAGTTTGGAAGGGGAGGGGGCTGCCGGCTCAACCGATGCGCCCTTGCTCGAGACCGGCAAGAGTCCGGAGAACCGGATAGAGCAGCCCCAGGCGCCGGTAGAGGCAAATGCCGGGGGCCGGGAGGGTGGGCTGCCCGTCGATGCAAGCCGATCCAATTGTGGGGCCTCCGCGGCAGATAGGGCCTGGGCAGGCCAAGCGGCCTCGGAGAAGCCCTTGAGCGCGTCCGCAGCGGTCAGGACTGCCGGTCCGCGCGAAGCTGCTGCGGCTCTGCCTGGAGGGGCCGCGCGGAGCGCCCGCGGGACCAGCCTGCCGCGCACCGGGCCGAGTGCCTTCCCTGGAACCGAAGCGCCACCGGCAGGCAGGGATGCGAGCGGGGGGATGGCGGCGGAGGCGGCGAGGATCAATGCGGCCCCTGGGGAGAGCGGCAGCGCACTGGTCAGGGCACCCGGCGGCTCCACGGTTACGGCGGCGCGGGAGACCTTTGCGGCGATGGATGCGGAGGGCGCCCCCAGCCAACCCGCCTGGATTCATGCCGGGGCGCACCACGCCGAGGCCGGATTCGAGGACCCGGCGCTGGGCTGGGTGGGGGTCCGGGCCGAGGTGAGCGGAGGCGGAATCCACGCGGCGCTGATGCCGGGTTCGGCCGATGCGGCGCAGGCATTGGGCGGCCACCTTGCGGGACTGAATGCGTTCTTGACGGACCAGCATTCATCGGTCGCGCCGGTAACGGTCTCGGCGCCGGAGAACGGCTGGTCGCAGGGGGGCACGGGTGGCCAGGAAGCGGGCCATGCGATGCAATCAGAAACGGGGCAACAAGGGCCAGGACAGCAGCCTGGACAGGAAGCAGGTCGGAACGCGACCGGCGAGGTCCGGGTTGGGTCGGCAGCCGTCGCGGGGGTTGGTCAGGGCGGGGCTTCCCAGGGGGGCACAGGGCCGGGTTTGGCTCAGGTGGGGTTGATTCTTGCTGGAGCACATATTTCAGTGATGGCTTGAAGCTGCGACGGAGCGGAGATGCGCGACGGTCTAAGGGGACCGGAGATCGGGTTGGGGCCGCAGGCGGTCCCGGAGAGAGTGGAGGCAGAGACGATGGCGACAATGGCAGGAATCTTGAATCGGTTGGCAGAGCCGGCACAGGCTTTGATGGCGCCGGCCGCAACGCCGAAGGCGACCGCCGGCAGCGGAACGGCCAGTGCGGGTGCGGCAGCCGGCAGCAATGCGGCGAGCGTTTCAGCGAACGACTTTCTTACGCTGCTGGTGACGGAGATGCAGAATCAGGACCCCACCTCCAGCACGGACCCCAACCAGTACATCAACCAGCTCGTGCAGGTCAACAGCCTGGAGCAGTTGATCAGCATCAACCAGAACCTGACCACGGCGCTGGGGAGTTCGGCAACCAAGCCGGTTGGCGGCGCCTCCGGCAATGGGGCCAGCGCACAGGTCTCACCGGCTGCGGGAAGCCGCGCGGGGAGTGTGCCGGCGGAGGTTACGTTGCAAAGTGGACCGGCGGCAGTAGCTACGGGCAACCTGAGCGCTCCGGACGTGAAGCCGGCAGCGCTGCGCGTGGCGCAGGCCCTGGGCGGGCTGCCGGGCGCGCGTTAGTTCTCTGGCCGCGCGATCTGGAGTTTTGGGCTCGTGTTTTCCCAGGTCCCGGAATCGTGACCTGGGGCGCCCAGCTTCAGGGGGCGGGACAAGATCTTCGATGGTCCAGGATTGATTTGATTCGCCGGCATCGTCGGCCGGCCCTAACCAGAGTTTTCATTCAAAGGAGCGCACTCATGGCAAGTTTTTTCATTCCCCTTACCGGTCTCAACTCCGATTCAACCGCTTTGAACACCATCGCCAACGATCTAGCGAACATGAATACAACTGCCTTCAAGTCGCAGTCGGTGAACTTTTCCGATCTCTTCTATCAGCAGATTGGGTCGGCGGGTTCGGGCGATCTGCTGCAGTTGGGCGCAGGCACGCAGGTCTCGTCCATCGAGACCAACTTCACCACCGGCTCGCCGAACACCACGGGCGTGAACACGGATGTGGCGCTGCAGGGCAACGGATTTTTTGTGGTCGGCTCCGGGGGCAATCAAGTGCTGACGCGCGCCGGCAATTTTTCAACCGACGCAAGCGGCAACCTGATCACCGCGAACGGCCTGAGCGTCATGGGCTTTCCTGCGCTCAATGGGGTGGTGAACACCAATGCGCCGCTGGCTGCGATCAACGTTCCGGAGAACAAGGTGCAATCGCCGCAGGCTACCTCGAGTTTTGGCATGAACGCGACGCTGGACTCGGCTGCGGCGGTGGGCGCGACGACCTCGGGACAGGTGAAAGTCTACGACTCGCTGGGCCGGGACTATCAGGCCACGGTGAAGTATACAAAGACGGGGACCAACGCCTGGACCTATTCCATCGCCATGCCGGACACGCTGACCGCGAACTCGAGCACGGCCGCCGGTGTGGTGACGGACCTCTACAACTTCGGCGCCAACGGCGGGACGCTGGCCACGGTCAACTCCGGGACCAACCTGACCGTCACAGGCCCGACAGCAAGCGGCTCGGCGACCATTACCGCGCCCGCGGTGACGGCCGGGGAGACGGTGGCCGCCTATGCGACGGCGCTGCAGGCCGCGGTGACGGCGGCGGGCATTGCCGGGGTAACGGTGACGGCCTCGGCTGCCGGCCAGTTGAGCATCAGCGGGGCCGGCATCTCGACTTCCGGCTCCGTGATTCAGGACCCGGTGCCATCGGCCAGCGCGACCGGCGCATTGACCTTCGACGTCAATGGGAACCTGGTGAGCCCGGCGACGAACGTGACGGGCATCTCGTTTGCCGGGCTCTCCGATGGCGCGGCCACCCTGAGCATGACCTGGAATCTGTTTGGCCCCAGCGGCGCCGGAAACATCAGCCAGGTGGACCAGACCTCCGGCGTGTCGGCCACCAGCCAGAACGGGTTTCCCAGCGGCGAGTACGCGGGATTTTCAATCGGCGCGGACGGCACCGTGACGGCCAGCTTCTCCAACGGCCAGAAGTTGAACGTGGGCCAGGTGGCGCTGGCCAACGTGGCCAACCTGCAAGGCCTCAAGGACCTGGGCAGCGGCGACTATGCAACGACCCTGGCCAGCGGAACGGCTTCGATCGGCGTCTCCGGCTCTTCGGGGCTGGGAACCATGCAGGGCGGCGCGCTGGAGGCATCGAACGTGAACATCTCGGCGGAGTTCTCTGACCTGATCATCGCGCAGCGAGCGTTCGAGGCCAACAGCAAGGCGGTGACGACCTTTGACACGGTCACCCAGGAGACCATCAACATGATCCACTAAAGCGCGACCGGGGGCTGCTGAGGGCAGCCCCGCGTTTGCTCTGGATGGAGCCTAGCGGGGCCGGAGTTCGATAAACAACCCGGTGGCTTCGGCCAGCGTGGAGCCGTGTTCGCTGAGGATCTTTGCCTCGGACCAGTGCTTGCGGCCCTCGCTGCGCAGGATGCGGGCCTCGATGCGAATGGGGGCTCCGGAGTGGACAGGACGCAGGTAATCGACCTCCATCCTGCGGGTCATGGCGGTGATGCCGAGGGTGCGGACGGACTTGCTCATGGCCTCGTCCAAGATGGTGGCGATGACTCCGCCGTGGACGTAACCGGGAGGCCCCTCGAAGGTGTTGGGTACGGTATGGAGGCAGACGACGCTCTGGTCGGGAGCCTGGAGAAACTCCATGTGCAGGCCGGAGGGGTTGGCCGTACCGCAGCCGAAGCAGCGATTCTGCGCCGTGTGGGCC
Organism: uncultured Acidobacteriaceae bacterium; assembly: GCA_903849645.1. Taxonomy (GTDB): domain Bacteria; phylum Acidobacteriota; class Terriglobia; order Terriglobales; family Acidobacteriaceae; genus Telmatobacter. Next base: position 109,263 of record CAINJJ010000054.1, read on the forward strand.
ATGGGGACGAGGTGGGCGGGCGTTTCCTTCATTCTGTTCCTTGAGAGACGCTTGTCATAGGGTTCCGTCGAGAACCTGCTGGTAGAGCGGGCGGTCCACGTTGCCGCCGGTGAGGATGATGCCGATGCGTGCGCCTTGCTGCGCCGGACTCTCCTGGAGGGCCCCGGCCAGGGCGGCGGCGCCGGCGCCCTCGGCCAGGTTGTGGGTGTCCTGGTAGTAGGTGCGCATGGCGGCGGCAATTTCACCATCGGTGACCTGGACGACGCGGGCGACATTCTCCCAGATGGCTTCCATGGCCAGGGCGTTGGGGGTGCGGCAGGAGAGGCCATCCGCAAGGGCGGTGCGGGAGGGCGCCTCGACCACGCGCCGCTGCTCAAAGCTGAGGGCGTAGGAAGGCGAGTGCGCGGAGACCACGCCGACGACTTCTGTGGAGAGTCCAAGCGCGTTGCGGGCCGCGGCGACCCCGCAGACGGAGGAGCCGAGTCCGATGGGCACGTACACAGTGGCGAGCGGCGGGGCGGCCTGAAAGAGCTCCAGGGCATAGGTGGCCGTGCCCATCACCAGGCGCTCGTGGAAGGAGTCGACCATGGCGAAGCCCCGCTCGGAGGCCAGAGTGGCTGCGTACTCGAGCGACTCCTGAAAATCCTGGCCATGCTCGATCAGTTCCGCTCCCTGGGCCTGCATGGCGCGGTTCTTCTCCACGCTGTTGCCATGGGGCACGACGATGACGGCCTTGAGTCCCGCCAGGCGGGCGCCAAGGGCCACGCCCTGGCCGTGGTTGCCGCGTGTGGCCGCCACAACCCCGGCCAGGGCGGGATGGGCCTTCCGGAGCCAGTCCATGTAGACCAGCGCCCCGCGCACCTTGAAGGCGCCGACGGGCGTATGGTTCTCATGCTTGACCCAGGCTTCGGCGCCCAGCCTCTGGTTGAGCAGCGGCCAGGTGTATTGCGGTGTGGGGGCCATGGACCGGTAGACCACGGCCTGGGCTTCCTGAATCCGGGCGAAGGAAGGCAGTTGCATGGTTCCAGCATAACCAAGGCCGGCAAGCACGGAGTTGCAGTCCTCAGCCGAGGTTAGATTTTGCGCAGACTTTTTCACGCCAAGAGCATCGAAGGGATTGGAGGATATTGAAACCGATGATGGATCGCAGAACCGCAATCAAACACGTGGGCGCAGCGACGACTGCCTTGCTGATGAGCGAAACCCTGAGCGCGCGGGGATTGGGCGCCGGGCAGGCTCCCGCGGCTGCCCCTGCCGCGGCACAGGCCGCACCGACCGGGCCGTTTACGCTCCCGGCTCTGCCCTACGCCTACGACGCGCTCGAGCCCAGCTTTGACGCCGTCACCATGCATCTGCACCACGACAAGCATCACCAGGCCTATGTGAACAACCTGAATGCGGCGGTTGCGGCGCATCCGGAACTGGCGGGGAAGACCGTGGAGGAGCTGGTGGCCAACCTGGGCACGGTATCCGAGGCAGCGCGCACGGCGGCCCGCAACCAGGGAGGCGGGCACCTGAACCACTCCTTCTGGTGGCTGACCCTGGGCAAGGGCGGGGCTGCGCCCACAGGGGAGCTGGCCAAGGCCATCGATGGGAAGTTCGGCTCGCTTTCAGGATTCCAGGACAAGCTGACCGCGGCAGCGCTGAGCGTGTTTGGCAGCGGCTGGGCATGGCTGGTGAAACTGCCGGATGGGACGCTGGCGATTGAGACCACCCCGAACCAGGACAGCCCGACAACCGCGGGCCACAAGCCAGTGCTGGGCGTGGACGTGTGGGAGCACGCCTACTACCTGAAGTATCAGAACAAGCGCGCGGACTACGTGAAGGCCTATTTCCAGGTGGTGAACTGGGACTATGTGAGCGGGCAGTTTGCTGCGAAGGCATAAGGGCGTCACGGGGAAAATGCCACGGAGGACCGGCGGCTGGGCGCTTGCCTGCATGGCCTTGGCGATTAGCCTGGCTGCCTGCCGTGCAGCGCCCCAGCTGACCGCGCAGGAGGCCGAGGGCAAGCACCTCTACCAGGTGCGGTGCGCCCACTGCCATGAGGACAATGACCTGGCCCTCAAAAAGACGCCGCGCGACCTGCACGGCGTATTCGACCGCAAGACGCTGCCCAGCGGCATTGCCGCCACTGACCCGGCGGTGCGGCAGAATGTGCTGGTGGGCAGGGGACTGATGCCGGGCTTTGCCGGGCGTTTCACCGAGGAGCAGATGGCGGCCTTGCTGGCCTATCTCCATACCGGGCTGCGCTAGATTTGAGCCGCCCGTGGCCTACGGTGCGGGGAACGCACAACCGGCGGAGCAGGGAATTGGCGTGGGTGTGACCGGCCGGGTCTGCTGGCCGGCTGTGTGACCTGAATCACGGTATACTTGAGACTGCCATGGCAACCGGAAAAACCTTCTATCTAGAAACGTTCGGATGCCAGATGAACGCCCATGACTCCGAAAAGGTGATTGGGACGCTGGAGCATGAGGGATACGAGCGGGTCGATTCGGAAGAAGAGGCCGGGCTGATTCTCTACAACACCTGCTCGATTCGCGATAAAGCGGAGCAGAAGGTCTTTAACAGGCTCAACGACTACAAGAAGCTGCACAAGGCGGGCAAGCGCTTCGCTGTGCTGGGGTGCGTGGCGCAGCAGGAGGGCGAGAAGATCTTTGACCGGGCGCCGTATGTCTCGCTGGTCTCCGGCTCGGCCTCTTATCGCAAGCTGCCCGAGATGCTCGACCGGCTGGAGGCAGGGGAGACCCGGATTACGGGTTTGGACGACCGCCAGACCGACGAGGCATTCGAGACCGAGTTCACCTCGCGGCAAAACCCCTACCGCGGGTACATCACCATCATCGAGGGCTGCGACAAGTTCTGCGCCTATTGCGTGGTGCCGTACACGCGCGGCAGGGAGCGGAGCCGGACTTCGGCTTCCGTGCTGGCCGAGGCGCAGCGGATTGTGGACCAGGGCTACACCGAGATTCAACTGCTGGGCCAGAACGTGAACAGCTACCGGGACCCCGATGAGAAGCTCAGTTTTGCGGATCTGCTGGCGGCGGTGGGGCAGGTGCCCGGGATTCGGAGGGTGCGCTTCACCACCAGCCATCCCCGCGACTTCACCCGCGACATTGTGGAAGTGCTCGACGCGGTTCCCACGCTCTGCGACCACGTGCATCTACCGGTACAGTCCGGATCCTCGCGGATTCTGAAGGCGATGGCGCGGGAGTACACACGGGATTGGTACCTGGAGCGGATTGCCTGGATCAAGGCGGCGCGCCGGCCCATCTCGCTCTCAACGGACATCATTGTCGGCTTTCCGGGCGAGACAGCGGAGGATTTCATCCAGACCATGGATCTGCTGGCGGAAGTTGAATACGACTGCGTCTTCGGTTTCAAGTACTCCGGCAGGCCCAACACCCCGGCTCTGACCATGATCGACTCCATTCCGGAGACAGAGAAGGCAAGTCGGCTTCAAGTGCTGCTTGACAGGCAGAGAGAGATCCAAAGAGTCAATTACGCCAACCACTTAGGGCAGACCCTTGAAGTGATGGTTGAGGGCCCCAACCCGGCGCGCGGCCAGGTGACCGGGCGCAGCACGCAAAACAAACCGGTGAACTTTACCAGCGCTCAGCCGATTGCGCCTGCCCCCGGCAGCTACGCGCAGGTGCTGATTACCGCCACCCATCCCAACAGTTTGGTGGGCGAAGCGGTCTAAGATAGTTGCGAACGCCGGAAGGGGATGCCATGGACGTCGAAGTGCGGATACGCGGTCTGATGATGGATCCATCCACCAACATGCCCATCGTGGTTCTCAAGGATGTTGCCTCGGATACAGTGATGCCTGTCTGGGTGGGAATCTTCGAGGCCAACGCCATCGCCATCGAGATTGAGAAGGTATCTGCGCCCCGGCCGATGACGCACGACTTGACAAGAAACCTCATGCGGCACCTGAACGCTCAACTCGAACGCGTTGTGATCACGGAGCTTAGAGAGGACACATTCTTCGCGGTGCTGTGGCTTCGGCAAGGGGATGAGGTCGTCACCATCGACGCCAGACCATCAGACGCGATTGCGCTGGCGCTGCGGGCGGATTGTCCCATCTATGTGGCCGAGCAGGTGATGCAGACGGCCAAGCTGAACACCTCAGGCCCGCCCGAAGGGCCGACAGCCGAGCAGTTGCGCGGATGGCTCGAGGGTCTCAACGACGAAGACCTGGGCCGCTACAAGATGTAAGGCGCTCCAGCGCCAGCAGACGCCAAACCGGGGAAGAGAACCCTTTGAGTGGAAACTTGGCTTTGCTTCACGGCTGGGCCGATTCAGTGTACAGAATATCCGTTATCGGACCTAGCAAGTTGAAGGGCACTGCGGCAAGGCGCACGTGGCCCATCTCGTTTGGCTCCAACTCGACCTCTTCTCCTACCGGCCCACCGCGGTAAAGGAGAACTCGACCGGACCGCGTTTATGTGGTTTGACCGACGCCCAGAGGGACAGGCGCACAGGTCCCCAGTGGCTCAAGTCCGTCAATGCCTATCTTGAATTTTGCGCCGGTCACAGTTGGAGGCGACTGTCAGACCCGGCCCACCGGAACGACGCGCACCGGCTTGTCTACCTGGACGCCCAGCGAATCGTTACCACCGCCCTATTTGCCCCTGAACCGCTTGCCGAACCTCTCCCCGCCCAAGATACCCCCCACGTGAGAGCAGTAAACACCAGGGCGGCGCAGCTTGCATCTAAGCCCCGCGCCGCCCTTGTCTCGGAACTTCTCAGCCGTAACCCATCCCTCACAGACCGCCGCATCTTAGAGCACCTACCCCGGCCCAAGCTGGCCCGGATGGTGATTGACGCCCGGGAACAGAACCGCGCCGCGTTGATGGTGACCGCATGAGGCCATCCGTTGCCGTTCTCTTTGCCCGCGCCGATTCGGTCTATAAGACCCTATCCGGTGTGGACGTTTTCGACGCCGAACGGGACGCCCTAACGTACCCGGGTGGATTGCCCATTGTCGCCCATCCTCCATGCAGGTCCTGGGGGAGACTGCGCGGACTGGCGACCATCATCCCGGCAGAAAAAGCGCTGGGATGCTGGGCAGTGGAGCAAGTGCAGCAATGGGGCGGTGTCCTTGAGCATCCCATCTATTCAACCCTCTGGGATGTGATGGAACTGCCGAAACCCGGTTCCACCGATCGCTTCGGCGGCTGGACTCTTCCCATTCATCAGTTTTGGTGGGGACACCGCGCTGAGAAGCGCACCTGGCTTTACATCGTTGGGTGCAGACCTCAAAACCTTCCCCCTATTCCCCTCGTTCTAGGGGATGCTCCGTGCATCATTTCGACCCGTTCCAAGCGGTGGAAATGGATAAGTCCAGTGCGTCCTGAAACGAAGAAATCTGAGCGGGAATCGACTCCACCGGAGTTGGCTCTGTGGTTGGTCGAACTCGCACGGAGAACCACCCGCGCGCTCAAGGTGAGCGCTTGATGACGTACGCCCAGATCGGCCGGCAGCTTGGGATCACACCCCAGACGGCCGCCACCATTTGTAAGCGGGCTCTCCGCAAGATTGAGCGGCGGCCCCATTCCCTCGCAGTACTCCTCGCCGTAGTCGAGGCCCAGCGCAAGGCCGCAAAGGAGGCCCAATGCTCCGAATACTTGAAGGCGTCTTAGTTCTCGCGGCTTTCCTCGCGGCAGTCTGGTCCTTTGTTGGCGTATCCAACGGCGCGGCCGTCGACGCCCTCCGCAACGCTCCCGAACCACCGCCCATGCTGCCCGGCCGCGCGCCCGGCGGCCCCGGCGAATACACCCCAAGATTGGGACGCAGACACCAACCGCGGCCCGCAAAGCTCGGCAACGCCTAGACAGCGACCGAGGGGCGAGAGGGGCGGCCAACCCCGCACGGCTGGCCGCCTCACTCCAAGGAAAGGACGATTCAGCTATGTCGAGAAAATGCCAAAAACCAGAGTGCAGCGCGGTTATATGGCGCAAGCACCTGCTGTGCTCCCGCCACTGGCAGGAGCTACCCGAACCCGTCCGGCGTGAAGCCCAGGTCATGCTGAACGCGTGGAAGAGCTGGGATGGGGCTGCCTACTATCTCCAGCTCCACTACAAGGCCGAAGCGCGGAAGCAGGTTACCCAATGACCCCCGCCCGCCCGATCCCGCCCTACCAGCAGGCCGTCTCTCTCATCCTCCGCATTTGCGGCCCGCTCTTCCGCGCGGCCTGCGAAGTGCCTGGAGGACCGACGCCCGGCGAGCCCAACTTTGAAGCATGGGCCGACCTCCGGCATATCGCCAGTGAATACCTTTGGAAGCGCTCGACCCTCTTGGGCGCGGAGAACTCCGAGCGGCTCCTCCGCGCTTTGAAGTTCGCCCACGAGGCCGCGCACCTCCACCCCAAAGACTGCGAAATCCTGTTCAACGTCGACCGTTGCCCATGCCATGTGGCCGAGCTCCTCCGCGAGCTCGCCCAGGTACTCGCAGAGGCCAAGCTCGAGGAAGGGGCGGCGGCATGAAGAGCGACCCCGAAAAGCGCTATGTGCTCTACTCGACCGCTCGGCGCCAGGTGATTACCGGTTGCCAGATCGGGCCGAGGGCGGCCACAATCACCGCGGCGCCGTGGAATGAAGCAGTGGCGCCGCACTGGGGCGGCCCGGAACTCGACCGCCTATACCAGCGCGTGCATTCCGTTGAATCATGCGTTTTGTTGGAAGTGGGGAGCCTATGAAGCGGCCCGACCCCGCCAATTTTGCCCCTGATCCCGAGGATATGCCCCTCTACACCCCGCCGCCGCGGCTCACCAAATATAACGTAGCCCCCGGCGTATGGCATGCGCTCGAAGTGCTCGAGCTCCTGGCCACCGAGCATCTGCTCGACCATGGCGAGAGTATCGCGCTTCGCAACCCGGACGGCGACATAAGCAGAGGCCTCATGGGGCGGCCTGGCCCCGGCTACTGGCTTCTCCAGCACGCCCGCGCTCATCTGGTCGAGGAATACGGCCACCCTTACCCCTACAAGCGGGCGGTGGTCGCATGAACCCCCGCCTGCCCTACACCCCGATCAGAACGTGCTGCGTCTGCGATGCACAGGCCGTGATGTATCACGGCAGGATGAAAGCCAAGCCCGGAACCCCGCGCATTCTCGCCATCACCCCGATCATGTACCGCCGCGGCACCGGCAAGGGCCAGATACGCAACAGCCCCAAGGTGCAAGTGTGCGAGGAATGCGCCGGCAAGGCGCTCACCAGCGGCCGCCTCAACTGGCTCAGCCGTAACAAGGAATCAGACGCGCTGTGGGCCAACCTGCGCGAATCCCTGCTTGACTGCCTCCAGGGGATGCAAGAGGACGACAGCGAATGAGCGCGACCGCTATAGCGATGGTAGAACGGGCCGACCTCTCTCGCCCCTACCGCCTGGGGACCCGCCGGAGGCGGCCGCACCAAGCGGCCGCGGCTTCTCCGGTGGGGGCCTCGTGCTCCGCGCCGAAGGCCGGAGCCGCTTCACTTGATACTGCCAATCATCTAGCAACATCTGTGGCAAACTGGCTGGAAGAATCGAAGACTGAGAAGCAGATTTATCTCGAAAAACTCTCCCTTCACCGCCAGCTTGTCTCGACTTTCCATAAAATCTGGCAGCATCACGCCTCCAAAGGAAACACCCAGGAGGCCGTGACGTGGGAAAAGGCATGGAAGCGGATCACCAACTGCCAAATGGAGTGGATGGGATATCGCGCGGCCTGCTGCGAAGGCCAGACACGCCCTATAGCCATTCCCATTGGCTGCAATCACCGTCTCTGCCCTCTCTGCTGCTGGCATCGGAGCCAGAAGGCCCGGGTACGTATCAAGTCCCTTTTTGACCGGCTCACCCATCCGGTTTTCATCACGCTCACCATCCCCAACAAGGCCACGATTCGGAAACACGACTACACCCTCTTCCGTCAGAAGGTGCGCCAGTTCATCGCCGAGCATTCGGCGTGGATCAAGGGCGGCGTTTATTCGCTGGAGACCACCTACAACCGCAAAGAGAAGACCTGGCACATACACGCGCACATCCTGGCCGATGTGGTCTCTTCCCTTCCCTCCAAATCCGAGAAAACCGATCTCGCCGGGCAGCGCGTTTATGCCTTCACTGCGATCAAGTTGAAGCTCGAGTTTGATTGGCTTCGCCTGTGGGGCACGGCATGGGGCAAGAAGGCGCGGAAGAATGCCGACAAGATGCGCGCCGAGGGCGACACGTACACGTTTGAGCAGTGGATTGAAGTTGGACGGCGCATGCGGCTAAAGGAGTGGCGCGCAGGGGCTTACAGGCCGATTGACGCCACACCGGAAGACCTTGCCATGCGTACGCAGTGGAACGCGGAGAACCGGCGCGTGGTCGATGTGCGTCCCGTGCTCGACCGCGAAAAAGCGGCTTTTGAAGTGCTGAAATATATCACCAAAGTTGCCGCATTCAGCGACCTCGCTGAGGCCGTGGAGCCGTTCTGTAATGCAGTGCGCGGCGCGCGGCTCATCCAGACCTTTGGCAGTTGGTACGGCGTCAAGTTGCACGAGCCCGCCGACGCCAAGCAGCCCCACGACTGGGGCGACCTCAAGTGTGCTTGTGGTTGCAACGATTGGAAGCGCATGGGGACGTTTTTTCGCCATGACGTGCACATGGATGCAACCGGGCGGTGGAGGCTCAAGCCATCGCTGGACCATAACAGCTTCGGCACTGTGCTGAGGCCAACAATCCGCGCGCTGGACGTGCGGGAGGAGTAATCAGCTATGGGAAACAATGGCAGTTTCAACATGATCGAGCGCGAAGAGCCGAAGTTTGTCCAGTTCACGGTGGGCGACATCGTTGCCGGTGTTCTGACGGCCGTCGAGACCGCAGAGATCAAGGGCAAGCGCGTCGCGCGCTTCATCCTTCAGGACCTCGAGAGCGGAAACCAGTGCGCTTTTCTCGGGACGGCCCAGATCAACGCCAAACTCCGCCGTACCGACCTTGGGCACCTGGTCGAGGTTCGTTGCACCGGAGAAGACGCGAACGTGGTCAAGAACGGGAACCGGATGAAGCTCTTCCGGGTTTTCGTCTCAGACAAGGCCGCCAGCAGCACGGATGACTTGTTCATCACCGAGGACGATCTCCCGGACATGTAGAGCGAAGGGCGGGCGGGCCTGGCGGCCCGCCCGCTCAAACAACCCAGGGGGCGGCATGGCTTACAAGTGCGTGAAGTGTGGCAGTGAAGACGTAACGGTATCAGCGAACGGGCGCGGCGGCCTCGTGGGCAAGTGCGGCGCTTGTGGGAGGTTCGGCAATTATGGAAAGCAACACTCTGGAAATGGTGGAGCGGACGCAAGCTCCAAAGAAGCGGGCAAAGAAGGCGGCAAAGAAAAAGGCAAGAGCAAAGCGCAAGCCCCGCCAGCCCAAGCCCCAGCCCGAATCAACCCCAAAAGCAAGCCTGTTGGACGACCTCGGAAGCCTGTTCAAGGCGTATCCCCCGAGCCAACCCGAGCAAAGCCCAAGCCCGAGCCCGCAGGCCGCCCCAAGTCTTTCATCGAGCAGCTTACCGACTGGCTCAGCTGAGACCCTCAGCGCGGAGGCCGAGCAGTTGCTAGCCGGCGTTCCGGAGACGATCGGCAACGTTGTCGAGATGCCCGGCGGCGACCAGCTCCCCGACGCGGTGGAGGCCGACCCCGTTGCCGCGCTCATGGACTCGATCGCTTTCGAGGAGCAGGACGTACGCGACCAGGTAGAGGAGCTCTTCGAGTGGCTGGCCGAGAAGTTCCAATCGGACCACTGGAAACTGAGCGAGCGGCAGGCGCGCATGCTGGGCAAGCCCACCGCTCAACTGCTCAATGCTCTGTGGGCCAAGCTCAAGACGCGCATCCCCGACATTTTGGCGCAGTGGTGCGAGACCACGCCCGGCGCGACTGCGTTTCTTGTGGCCGTTGGTATCGTGGTGATCCCCAAGGCCACCAAACAGCTTGCACTCTCCCGCGAGCGGCGACGCGTCCCGGTAAAGGGGCAGGCCGCCCCGCCGACGCCGATCCGCGCCAACACCCCGCCCAAGCCCACCGGCGCGGCGGGCATGATCCACGACGAAGGGATGATGTGATGGCCAAAGCAAAGCGCAGACGCGGAAGCGAGGGCTACGCCTATTGGTTCCATGGCAGTTTCAAGAGCGCGGCGGCCGCCGAGGCCAAGGCGCGCAAGGTGCGCGGCCGTGACAAGGATGCCGCTTGGGTCATCAAGCGGCTTTTCAGGGCAGGCGGCGGGCCGATCCAGATACGCTACATCGTCCAGAGCGAGAGGGCGCCGTTTTGAAAGATACGATCATCGGCTTTCGCGCCGAGAAGACCAACCCGGATTGTTGGTGGATTCACGTCTTCTACGAAAACGGCCACAAGAGCACTCACCAATTCCTGAAGCCTTGGAACCAACAGCACACGCTGGGCGAGGCGATTGTTCAAACTCTCAGATTTATCGGGGTATTGCCATGGAACGAAGAAGCGAGAACGGCCGCAGGCTCGGACACATCATCGGAAGTGTCTATCTCGTCCACCTCAACCGCGCCTTACACGGTGCACGTCACTACCTCGGATTCTCAACCAACATCCCGCAGCGTCTGGCCGCTCACAAAGCCGGGCGAGGGTCCCCACTGCTAGGCGCAGCCACTAAGAAGGGCATCAACTGGCGACTCGTCCGCAGCTGGCGGAAGAGGGACGGCTACTTCGAGCAGGACCTCAAACGGCGGTATGCCCTGGCCGATCTGTGCCCGGTGTGCTCTGGAAAGATGAAGCGCACATGATCGGGACGCGCCACACAATTTGGAAGCGTCCAGTTGCTCGCCGCGGCTTTGTAGACGGCGAATATCAGGACGGCGAGCTGCGCGGATGCACATTCATCGCGGGCAAGCGCGGCATGGGCAAGACCACCGAAATGGGGCGGCTCCTCTCGGCCTGCTCCGGCGGCGTCATCTTCTTTGACGCGCTCTCCCGGCACGATTCGGTGTTGAAGGGATACAAGATCGTTTCCCAGCCCGGCGAGCTGGAGAACTATCTCCGGGCCAATGCCGGGCGGCGCTTCCGAGTCCTCTATCAGCCGCGCTCCGGCAGCCTAGAGCAGCACTTTCAGGCCGTTTGTACCGTGGTCCGCGCCTTCGGCTGGATGATCTTTGGCATTGACGAGCTCGACATGCTGTGCGGCCCCCAGTGGGGCGACTCCCGAATGTGCCCGGAGTTTTACCACCTGGTCAACTACGGACGCCACTGCCGGGTTTCCATGCTGGCCACCGCCCGGCGGCCGATGAGTGTCGCCCGCGGCTTCACCTCTCAGTGCCTCGAGATGCGGCTCTTTGGCATGACCGAACGGACCGACCTCCGCTACTTCGAGGACTACATCGGCAAAGACGACGCCTCCCGGCTCGCCACCCTCGACAAGTATCAATTCCTGCACTGGTCCGGCGACGGACCCGCCAAGCTGTGCGGTGGCCGCCGATGACTGATCGTGTTTGGTCCTGCCCTGGATGTGCAACCATTCGCGACATCCCGTTACAGAGTGCAACCGTACGGTGTTGGAAGCATGAAACGCCCCTTGACCTCAGCCTTGAGGCACTGGCGGCCGGCGGGCTCACCGCTCCCGAGGGAAAGCCATTCGGAGAGCGGCTGAACCGATGGACCGACCCAGACGCAAATTAGCCAAGCGCTATAGCGATTTTTCTTGTACGTCCCCCTTTTCGCTATAGCGGTTTTGTGTCTGATATCTCAAAAAACATCTGTCACAGTTTGCTCACATAGCTGATCGACGGCCCGTTTCCTCATGGGCGGGCCGACTTTTTCAACTGTGAATCTAGGAGGTTCCCATGGACTTTAAGCACATTCTGACCACCGCCGCAATCGTTCTCGTGACTCTGTGGGCCGTGAACCGCGTGGCGTTCCTCAAGAACATCGTTTCGTAAGCGGCTTCCCCCGCTTCCCTTCCCCTAACCCCGGCCAGGTGCGGCGGCCACAATCGCGGCGGCATTCCCACGCGAAAGGATTCCCCATGGCGGTCGTACAGCGGAAGAACCGGGCAACGAAACCGTTCGTTGCCAACAGCAAAGTGATCTTCACCGTTCCTCTGGGCGGCAAGATCAGGATGGGCAAAGTTGTCCTGCAGGGCAGCATTGTCGTGAGCGCAGGCAGCACCAACGGCACAGCAGTGGGCCAGGCTGGCCCGGCCAACCTCGCCAAGCGCATCATCGTCACCGCCACCCCGGCGGCCAACAGCCGTTACCCCGGCGGCAAGATCGTCGATTGCAACCCCCGCTCTCTCCTGCAATACGGCATCTTCCAGCACAACGGAAAGATTGTCATCGAGCAGGCGGCCTCCGTTCTGGGCTCCGGCGCGGCCGGCACCTACACAATCTATATGAGCTATCCGATCTACTTCGCCGATGCGACGTTGCGCAACAGCTACAGCACTTGCCTCAACACGGACCCCGGCACCTACGCTTCCCTCCAGGTGGAAGTGGACACCGGCGACCTGAAGAGCTGCTTCTCCGGCAATGACCGCACCGTCGACTTCTCCGGCCTGACTGTGCAGTGGGTCGACGATCGTATCGCCTTTGACGGCGATACCCTCGTCCGCTATCAGGAGGACCATGTTGCCCTGATCGCAGCCACTCAGGAGCGCATGCTCGACGAAGCCATGCCGCAGGACGGCAACTTTGAGAGCTGGCTTCTTATGGGCGAGGCGAGCGCGCAGCAGAACCTCTCCGACTCCCTGCTCCAGCGCGTCACCGTCGAGGGCCCGACCATCGGCTTTGACCAGTACGCCCAGGACATTCGTCAACAGATGCTCGATGACGAATGGATTGACCCCTCCCAGACCGCCACCGGCCTCTGGTTTATCGATTGGACAGACACCACCATTGGGAACACGGTTCCCGCCGGCGGCCTCCAGTCCAAGTTCAAGGTGACGAACGTGTCCGGCGCCAACCTTGACGATCTGCTTGTCTACACCCGGCGAGTCTTCTCGCCCGCACCCGCAGGCCAGTAGGACCCCATGCCCGTCCTGATTCTGCTCGCCGTCGCTGCCGTCTGGTACTGGCTCTCTCACAAGAGCGTCAGCCCCAGCGGCGGCGGTGCGGCGTCAGCGGCGGGCGGCGGCCTCGTCAGTGTGGCCGGCCAACTGGCGGCCAGCCTGCTCAACCCAGCAGCCCCCACCCAGCCCGGCTCCACCGCGACGGGCGGTATCGTCTCTTATCTTGAGCGGCAATACGAAGGGCTTCGCCTCACACCCTACCCGGACGGCGGCGGCCTCAGTGTCGGCATTGGGCACCATATCCTCGCCGGAGAAACGCCATCCGTCATCACCGCGGCTCAGGCCAACGCCCTCTTTCAATCCGATCTGACCAGCGCGGCCAACACGGTCGACCAGATGGTCGCAGTGCCCCTCACCGGAAACCAGCGCTCCGCCCTCACTGACTTTGTGTTCAACATGGGCGCGGGTAACTTCGCCAAGTCAACGCTACTCACAGACCTCAACGCCGGCCAGTACGACGCGGCCGCGGCCCAGTTGGGCAACTGGATCTACTCGGACGGCCAGCCCAGCGAAGGACTCGTCTACCGCCGGGCCGACGAGACCAGCCTCTTTTACACGCCCGACGCAGCAGGGAGCTAAAGCTATGGCAGTGAAAGGCCTCAAGGATTCGCAGGACAGCGTACCGCCCCAGCACCACACGCCCACCCCGGCCGTCAATTTTTCCATTTGTCTGTTTTTCACGAGCACAGCGATCCCTATTTGCGGCCCCGGCTATAGCGTGCCCAACGGAGCAACCGTGCGTGTAAGGGCCGCCACTTCCACGCAGGGCAACAATATCTATGGGTGCAAAACGGCTGTCTACCGCGAAGCCCTACTTGCCAATGGAATGACCAACAGTTACCAGGGCGACCCGCTCAGCCCCGACACGGAAATCATTTACCCCGTAACGAACCTGGCACAAATTTGGGCAGTAGGTTCACCCGGCGACGGTATCACGATCAGCGTTCGAGCCAACCCCAGCTAAAGGAGCAACCATGTCAATTCTGAGCGAACTGAAGAAACTGGCAGGAACCAAGAAGCGGCGCCACCACCCCAAGAAGAAGGCCAAGGCCAAGGCGCGCGCCAAGGGACCGAAGCCCTCCAAACGCATGCCTAAGGCACTCCGTGAGTACTGGGAGAAGAAGCGGAAGCGCTAGCGCGCAGGCTTCGGCTCTGACCAATGGAGCGGAGCATCGAGAAACTTCATGATCCGGTCGACCCCAATGCTGTTGACGCAAAGGAAAACGGCCACAAGGACGACCGGAAAAAGCGCCATGCATAGAACTTTGGTTCTTGATTTCATGCCGGGAATTGTAGCACGGAGACGGAATGGCTAACCCAATCGAAGACGCAGAAGGGCTCATTTCGATAGCAGCTATAGTCGGCCTCATGTTGGCTGCTTATTTGCTCTATGAAAAGTTTTTCGGGGCCAAGAAGCCAGACGCTCCAAACCCCGACGGCCCCGGAAAACTCCCAGCCTGGATGACCGGCAGCGGATTCGACGCGATGCTTGCCGGAGCAGGTAAGGCGGTCGACAGCGCGGCCCTAGGGGTGGCAGATGCGACCGGACTTAACTATGTGCAGCAAGGGCTCCAGTGGGCAACGCCGATCCCCGCGTACTTCGACACCACACAATATCCGCCATCGACCGTGACCCCGGATAAGTCAGGGCAAAGCATTCCTGATCCAAACGCTTCAACTCCCGGGTTCTGGGGCGGTATGCAGCAGTGGCTGGACAAGTACGGCATGGGGCAGCCAGAGGTTCCCTACTACGGCCCAGCAATCGGCTAGGAGAGAAAACCATGAACAACACACTCGAATCTGTTGTCACGTTCGGAGCCCTCGCAGTGATCGCGCTGATCCTGCTCTCGTTCTGGCAGAAGGCCGCGGCCCAGAACGCGGCCGCCCAGGTGGCGCTCACCAAGCAAAGAGGCTACACCAGCCTTGAAACGATGTTCGGCCAGGACATCAGCAACTATCTCTTTCAGAACTGAGGCGGACCATGGCGAAGTCAGACACCAGTAACACGCTGCTCACGGTCGGAGTACTCGCCGGCGGCGGCCTGCTCGCTTATATGATCCTGCCCAAGCTGGGGAAGTCTGGCAGCGTCTTTGCCGCGCCCAAGACGGGCGGCGTCGTCGGCGGCATCACCCCCGGCCCGCAGGACAACTCGATCCTCCAGCAGATCCTCAACGCGCTCAAGCAGCAGCAAAAGAGCAGCGCCCTACCCGGCAGCGCCGCGCCCAAGACCTTTGCGCCCGCCACCGGCCCGGCGCAGAAGTTCAGCTTCCCCGGCACCGGAGCCACAAAGCAAACCATCGAGCCCACCGGCTATGAGGGCCTTTTTTCCATTCCCAAGGTAGACACCACCATGGGGCAGGTGGGACTGGTCGACACCTCATGGAGCGAGGCGATAAACCCCGGTGACTTCAACTCGGCGGTGGGCGGCGACGTCCTGCCCAACCTGCAAGACATATTCGGCCAGGAGTCCTATAACGTCAGCCTCGCCGATCAGGGCTACGCCGAGACTCAGGGAGACACCACGCTCTACCAGCTGGACCAGATGAGCAGCTTTGACGACTCGAGCCAAAGCAGCTTCGATAACAGCTACTACAACAGCTACTACGACGCCGGCGGCGGCATCTCGAGCGACTGGAACGGGGCCTGGGAACCGGTCCCCTACGGAAACGATTAAACCCAAAGGAGCAATCATGGAAGAGCATCTCATCAAACTCGTCGCCCGCCTCACCGTCGTGGCGGTCATTGCGTACATCGTGGCCTCGGCCGTGGGCAAGCGCGAACAGATCACCGAAAGCGCGGCCCCCAAGAAGATGAAGGCCAAGGGCGATGTGTGGCAAACGCCCGTCGCCGTCTTCCCCTCCGCAGACAGCCAGTGGTACTAGGTCGGGCATGATAGAGCACTGGGAGGTCTTCGTTGCGGTGGTGATCTTCGGCCTCGGAAACGGCGGCCTGCTTCTCTATGCCTTGGGGAGCATGAAGACCACCAACAACGAACACGCCCGGCGGCTTGACAGGCACGACGGCCGCATCACCATCAATGAGGAAAAGCTCGCCATGCTGCGCACCGACGTTGGGACTCTCCGCGGCCGCCTGGAGCATAAGGGATGGGAGGAAGTGCAGTGAGGAACTGGAAAACGACTCTTCAATCTGTGCTTACCGTTCTGATTGCCATCGGGACCTATTGCGCCGTGACGCCCGGCCAGGTGATTCCCCAGCACATCGCGCAATACGTTTTCTTCGGGACCGGGCTGGCAAAGATGCTGCTCGGGCTCACCCAGAAAGACGGGCAAGGCCCGCCGCCCACCGCAACAGCGTAAAGGAGCATCATGCGTAATCGAATCCTGCTCGCGTCCCTCACCCTCATGCTTTTCACCGTGGCCGGCTGCTCCAACTGGGAGCGGCAGACCTTTCAAGCGCTCTCGGCGTCCAAGGCCGTCATTGACCAGGCACAGGCCGATTACGAAACGGGCAAGCTACCCCACAGCCAGCTCACCTATGACGCAGTGAACAAAGCCAAGGCCGCGCAGACCTCGGCGGTCGAAGGCATGATTACGTTCGAGCAGCTCAAGGCCACCAACGCCACCGCCGGCGCGCTTGCCAAGGCACAAGGCGACGTAGCCGTCATCCTCGCAGACCTGCCCGGTCTCATCACCGCGATCAAATCGCTTTATGGAGGCAAGTAACATGGCCAAGCCAAAGAAAGAAGCATACGTCCCCGCGATTGAACCCGCCGTCGCGTCTCCCGCCGTGACCAAGATCGCCAGCAGCATCACGGAGATCAGCGGCATCGCGGACGCCATTCTCAAGGCGCTCGAGACCATTCCCGCTATTGCCGGGCCCGCGGCCGTCGCCGATGAGATCGTGGTCCTCGTCGCCGAGCTCGCCAGCAAGGCCGTCACCGCATGGAGCCAGGCCAGCGGAACGCCGATTACCGTCGAATCGCTCAATGCTCTGCTGCCCAACCCCGTTCCCCTCAGCGCGCCGGATCCAGCGGCCGCCGGCGCTCACCTTGAAGTGAAGCCCGGCCCCGGCCTCCACACTGTAACGCCGGCCTAACCGATTCGCTTTTCTGCTCGAGGTTCGATCATGCGTAAATTGATTCTCAGTCTTGCCATGATGGGCGGCGCGATGTGCGCCGCACAATCAGACAACAGCTTCCACGCCAAGAGCTACCCAGGCCCGACCATCGGCCAGATGGTGAGCCAAGCAATGCTTGACTGTAGCCCGAACACATCCATTCCGTGCGCGATCATCCTTGACGCGACTCTTGCAGGCTACGGAGTGGGCACCATGCCGACGCTTTGCGCTCAGTGTCAATTGATTGACTATCGGAACGGCCCGCCGTGGTCGTTGCCCACAACGCCCGCATGGCTGGAGTATCTCGGCAACGGCTCAGACGGCGCGAACGTGGCCGCCTCGGGCAACCTCAGCGGCGTAAAGTATTACACCAACTTTTCAGTCCTCTATGGGTCAACTCTCACAGTCAACACCCCATACGGCTTGACCATTCACGCCACGGGAACCTGTACCATCACCGGCACCATAAACGCACGCGGCGTAGACGGAGGCTACTACCAAGGAGCGGGCGGCGGCTCGTCAGGTGGCAGCGGCGGCGGCGCGGCGGCGGGCACGGCGGGCCAGAGTAGCGTTATCACCCATAACGGTTACTCAGCCGCGGTGGGAGGTTCGCTAGGCTCAATCAGCGGCGGCAATGGCGGCGCGGGAAGTACTCCAGCGAGTTATATACAGAGAGCGATTATTTCAACCGGCGGCGGCGTCGATATGCTTATATACGGTGGCGGGCAGGGCAGGACGGGCGGCAGCAGTGGCGGCGCGGGGGGCTACGGCGGCGGCCAGGTGACGCTGATCTGTGGGCAGATCATCGGCACGGACGGCACGCACACCGGAGTGATAGACGTATCAGGGCAGCAAGGATTGCCGCCGGTAGGCAACTCAACCGGCGCGGGCAGCGGCGGCGGCGGCGGCGTAGCCATTCTATCCAGCCAGGCGGCTGGAGCCACATGGCCTAGCGTCTATTTCGCAGGCGGCCCCGGCGGCGCGGCCCCCTCCGTGCCCCAGGCCCTCGCCACGTCAGGCACATGCACAAGCCCGCCCAAAGCTACGCTCACAGTATCAGCGGGAGCACTCACGGCCTCATGCACCCCGACGCAGGCGGGCGCAGGATGCGGCACCGGCGCGGGCATTACTTGGCAGATTGTAGGCGGCGGCGGCACACCCGGCACCGCCACGGTTAACCCTACGTGGAGCAGTGGGGCCCTCGCATCTTGCACCGTGACACCGGGCACAAGCTCAGGCTATACCGGAGCCACGTACACCACCGCAGGCAGCGGTGGAGATGGTGCGCCAGGGTGGGCGGCCTACTTTCAAGGATGGTGATTGACATGGCAGACCAGATAAAAGACTTCCGCACCAACGACGACAATAGCGCAGATCTCGGCGTGATTTTCGACCTAACCGGCCTTGACCTCGGCCCCGAGTTGGCCGACAACTACACCCCGCTCCACCTTGACCCGCCAACCACCGGAACATGGACTCAAGACACGGCGGCGGCGGCCCTTGCGGCGCAGATCGCGGAGAGTAAGGCGGCTTTTCTCGCCGCCGCCCCATCTTTCATCCCCCCACCCGACCCCAACATATAGACGGCCGGCGCGGCTCCATCCACAATGTATAGTGGTCAGAGCGTAAAGGAGCACAATGGTGATCGGACTCGGCACATTTATGAAGCTGGCCAAGGGCGGGCTCGGCCCGGATGAACTGGGGGAGATACTCGGCGCGGCCGGAATGCAAGTCAGCATAGAAGCGGTGCAGCCCGTCCAGGCCACCTTTCGCGAACTCATCCAGGCCGGCTCCCTTCCCGGCGCCCACCTCTCGGAACTCAAGGGCAGCATGAAGGATGGGTCCCGAATCTATGCCCTTTTCATCGTCACAGAGAGCAGTGACAGCAATCACAGCGCGAAAAGTTGACGCGAGCTAGATTGCACTCTATAGTGATTCCAACAAAGTAGTCCCCTTCAGGAGTAGCATTCAGCTGTCAGGTATACGAGAATATCCGTTATCGGACGTTTCCTGTAGAGACCGGTAAGGTATGCCTCGAAACTGGCCATCTTGCCTGGATCCAGATCGACCCTCTCCCCCAATCGCCCCTACTTACAACCCGGAACGGCGCCGGATTGTCTGTCCAAGACCACCCCCAAACGAAAAGCTGGGCCGGTGCTGACTTATGGGAGCACCGCTTCTCACCCGCCTTCCGGTTCTTGCAATCTGAGATTCAAATGAGGTGCTGGACGCATGGAACCAGGACACAAAGCCCTTCTGCCTTCCCTTGGCTGCCTTGACCAGTCAGGCAGCACCATCACAGGGCCTTCTGTGCAGGACCTGAATCGCGTCCAAATCAACTTGACCACGGATGGCCACAGTTGAGTTTGACGAATCCAGCCAGAGCATAGACAATAGAAAAGTTGCATCCCTGCAATATGTGGGCCTGTGGCGCAGCTGGGAGCGCGCTTCCATGGCATGGAAGAGGTCATCGGTTCGATCCCGATCAGGTCCACCAAACAGCTCAACAATTTTGCGGCTCATCTTCAAAATGCATGACCGCGTTTTGCCTGGGGATCGCAAAACTGTCCCCGCGATGGCGCCGCAGTCATTCCCCCTCTCTTCCAGAACCATCCAGTAGTAGCCCCGGTCGTTCTCACGGTCTTTGTAGATTCCGGCAGTCGGCTGAAAAGCGCCTGATCGGGCATAGACCCACTCTGGTTCGTGGACCAACGCGCGGGATTGAACGAAGTTGGGCCCGATCTTCCCCACAACCCACCGGGCTGGGACCATCTCCCCCCTTCCTTCGTCGCTCGAAGGCGCTCCCCTTTGATCGCACCGCGAACTGAGAACAATTGGCCCAGCGACGCTCGCGTGAAAGTTAATAACAAGCTCCAGGCCGCGACCGAATAGAACCTCCGCTCGACCCCCTGCTTGAATTTGCTTGACCGGTATTGAAGATACATTGCACTTACAAGCCTTTGCCCCCTGCATTAGTACGCTTTACGTTCTCTTTGACTTCGCGCAAACGATTGCGATCAGTTTGTAGATACCATTCGGCATGATTCACGCAAGAGCAGGTTGTCAAGTCAGCATGTGCAGCCCGTGGTGCATGAATCCAGCACTTGCTGTTGTCCAGGCAAGTGGGGTCAGGCTGAATCCCTCGCCTGGATTGCTTTCGAACGTCCGCCCAACTTCGTTCAGGGCTCGGGAACCGAATGAGAGGGCAAGAGGTTTGTAAATACCCATGGTGCGTCGAGTAACATCACCATCCTGTCTCCGGCTAAGTATTGGGTGCGAGTTTCATGTTCCAAGCCACACCGGACAAATTGGATGTCCCTTATTCCTCGACGCCGCACTACGCAGCATCTGCAGCAAGGCAAGTGGCAATGCCTCAGGCGTGAACACAGTGCCTGAGGCGCTCCAGATCAACGCAGAGCCACAATCGAGGAGAGGAAGCCATGATCAATTCGGGTGAAAATGACAACATTCTTGATGGCTGCGCACAGTGCTCGGCCAAGGTTACGAATCAGGTAACAAGACGCTCTTTTGCGGGAGCGCTTCTGGGCATCTGTTCCTCCAGCATGGGAGCCTTCCTGGGCTTGTCCATGGTCCGCTACGTCATCTATCCGGTCTACGCCAAGGACTCCGGGATACAGTGGTCCCATGTTGGCGATTCCAATGAATTTGCGCGCGCCGAAGGGCCGGTAAGCAAGACCATCACATTCGCCACGCGCGACGGCTGGCGTGAGGTCGTCTCGACCCAATCTGTCTATGTGAGCCGTGGGTCTGATGGGCAGCTTCAGGTGCTCTCCGCCATCTGCCCGCACATGGGCTGCTCGGTGGGCTGGCAAGCCAGCCAGGGCAAGTTTGTCTGCCCATGCCATGGCGGCCAGTTCGGGCCTGACGGGCGTCACCTTGCCGGTCCCCCGCCGCGCGGACTGGACGTGCTGCCGACACAGGTGAAGGACGGAAAGCTGCTGGTGCAGTTCCAGTACTTCCGTTCCAACGTGCCCACCCAGCAAACTCTCAGCTAGTCGAGCGGAGGCAACACCGTGGACAAAGATACAGGCGCCCCTGCCCACACCGGCGCGGGCCTCGCAGCCCGCTTGCTTCACTGGTTCGATGAACGCACCGGCATTCAGAGCCTGGCCAAGAAAGTGCTTGACGAGCACATCCCCGGAGGTGCGCGCTTCGCCTATGTGTTCGGCTCCGGCCTGCTGTTCATCTTTCTTCTTCAGGCAGTGACCGGAGTCAGTCTCGCGCTCTACTACACGCCCACCGCGGAGACTGCCCACACGAGCGTCGCCTACATCACCAAACAGGTTGCGGGCGGAGCTTTCCTTCGTTCGCTTCACTCTTACGGCTCAAGCGCCATGGTCATTGTCCTCGCGCTCCACTTTTTGCAAACGTTTCTTTACGGCTCCTTCAAGGGCCGCCGAGAACTTCTGTGGCTCTCCGGCGCCTTGCTCTCCCTTCTTGTACTTGGGATGGGCTTCACAGGTTACCTGCTGCCCTGGGACCAGAAGGCCTATTTTGCCACCGCCGTTGGCACCAATGTCATGGGTCAAGCCCCTTTCATCGGCAACCTGCTCACGCGCCTTGTGCGCGGCGGAGACACCATCGGCACTCTTACCTTGTCGCGCTTTTATGTGGCCCATGTCTTCCTCATTCCTGCCACCATCTTCATGTTCATCGGCGCGCACATCCTCCTGTTTCGCAAGGCAGGTCCCGCCGGCCCCGTCGCGGAGCATCCCGTGACTCCCAAGCTTCCTCCGGATCATTTCTATCCCCGCCAGGTGCTCATGGACATGGCCTTTGTCCTGCTCATCATGGCGGCTCTGGCCGGGCTCTCCTATTGGCATCCCGCCACCCTGGGGCCTGTCGCCGACCCCGCCGACACCCATTTTCTTCCCCGCCCCGAGTGGTATTACCTGCCCATGTTCGAGTGGCTCAAGTACTGGGAAGGCCCCAATGTCGTCATCGGGGTGATGGTTTTGCCGGGACTGCTCGCCATGGTTTTCTTTCTCATGCCCTTTCTTGACCGCAAGCTTGAGCGCAGCCCATGGCGCAGGCCGATTCCGGTGCTGGCAGTTGCTTTTGTGGTTCTCGGCATGGTCTATCTGGGCGCAAAGAGCCGCGTCGAAGACCACGACAATCCAGACGTGGCCGCCCAACTCAGTCTTCAGGAAGAGCAGGAGAAGGCCTATAGCGCCGAGCCGTTTGAGCCGTACGTTGAACCCACGGACGGAGTTCAGAACGAAGACCAGGCGGGCGCTGCTCTGATCGCTCCGGATAACCCGCTGGTGCCCTACGGCAAGCACATGTTCACCACCGGCGGTTGCTTCGGGTGCCATGGCAAGGACGGTCTGGGAACCACCGCCGCTCCCAGCCTGGTCGGCATCACGCACAAATTCCCGGAGCAGGATCTTATTGCCCTGCTCCACAATCCCAGCAAGAGGATGCGCGCCGGACATATGCCTCCTACCGATGGGTCCACCAAAGAACTGTCTGCTCTGGTTGCCTATCTGGGCGTGCTTGGCACCAGCGCGGCGAATGTGGCTCCCACGGACATATTTCCGACCCTGCAAGCGAGCGCGATGGTGACGCAAAACGCTTCCTATGTGCCGGGCACAAGCTCCCCGGCTTCCGGAGACCGCCAGTCCTTGCCCACAGGCCAGTCTGCCTCGGTGGCCGCGGGGCAACAGATGTTTCAGGAGCGAGCGTGCTTTGGCTGCCATGGTCCGGCCGGCGCCGGAGGGATCGAGCCCGCGATCGCGCCTCTTATCGCCAAGATCTCCGACGCCCAGTTGGTGCAGCTTCTTGAGCAGCCCAACGCCCGGATGAAGCATGGAGGAATGCCGCCCGTAACCGCGTCGCCAGAGCAGGTCAACTCGCTGGTCGCCTACCTCCGCACGCTTCCTGTTCCGCAACATGGTGGTAAAGCGACCCAAGGGCATGCTCGGCCTTCTCAGTCATCCCAGCCGGCATTCTCCCCTATCCCATTTCATCCTTCCGCGGACGCTCACCCGACTCCGGCCGTGAGCAACGCGGCTCAAACCAGGGCGTCTCCTTCGCATGTATCTGCAATCGCTCCTGTTACTTAGAGGACCCGGCCATGAGCGTCTGATTGCCCCTGGGCTGCGGCTCACTCCTTTGGGGAGTTGGCGCGGGAGCCCTCCTTGCCTCCCGGTCTCATCCCGCCCATTGCCTGGGCCCGCAACAGCACGCCTGTGCCGGCTCTCCCGCTATAATTGCGCTTGAATTTAGCAGTCGCCGAGGCGCCTTAAGGTCCACACCCACCGGCCTTCGAGTTGTTCGAGCACTGAGGTCGGTCTCTCCATGGATAACGAAGAGTTCATTTTTGTCACCGGGGCAACCGGCTTTCTGGGCGTGCAACTTGTCCGCGAACTGCTCGAGCGGCACCCCGACGCCAGGCTTGCCCTGCTCATTCGCTCGAGGCCCGGCCAATCTGGCCAGCAGCGCGCCGACCTGATGGTTCCGCCTGCTCATCGCTCGCGCGTTGAGGTCGTCTCCGGAGATGTCAGCCTGCCCCATTGCGGCCTGGACGACGAAGCGTGGCAGCGCCTCTCCGCGCAAACCACGCGCGTGATTCACTGCGCCGCCACCGTGCGCTTCGATCATTCGCTGGACGAGGCGCGCCGCATCAACGTTGAGGGCACGCGCCGCATCCTCGACTTTGCCGCGGGCGCGCCCAAACTGCGCAGTCTCGCCTACGTCGGCACTGCCTATGTGGCCGGCGAGCGCAACGATCTGGTCAAGGAGAACGAACTCGCCATAGGACAGGGCTATCGCAACACCTACGAGCAGACCAAGTCCGAGGCCGAGGCTCTGGTCCGCTCCCGGCTTGCTTCCCTGCCCTGCGTCATTCTCCGCCCCAGCATTATTGTCGGCGACTCACGTACCGGCGTCACTTCCAGCTTCAAAATGATGTACTGGCCGCTCAAAATCTATGCCCGCGGCCTGTGGCGCACCGTGCCCGGCTACCCGGATGCCGTGCTCGACATTGTGCCGGTGGACTATGTGGCCGCCGCCGTGGCGCAGCTCGCCTTTGACCCCGCCGCGTTTGGCGCCACAGTCCACCTCTGCGCCGGCCCGCGCGCCAGCGCAACCATCCAACAGGTCGCGCAGCGCGCCATGGAGTACTTCCACGCGCCCCAGCCGCGCTTTGTTGACCCGCGGTTCTTTTTTGCCGCCGTGCGCCCCCTCTTGTGGTTGCTGCTCTGGGGACGCAAGCGCCGCGTACTGCGTGATGGCCGCGCCTACCGCGACTATTTCACCATGCGGATGCAGTTTGACACCGCCAACGCCGACCGACTGCTCGCCCCCGCCGGCGTCTGCCCGCCTCCGGTGCTCGACTACCTCGACCGACTCTTTCACTACTGCGTCGCCAGCGACTGGGGCCGCAAAGCCATCGCCGCAGAATGAACATTCTCCGCCGCTACCAACTCGCCCGCGACACCAGCCTCACAGTCGCCAACCTAGTGGACGAACTTAAGCGCCGCAAGGGAGACTGCGAAGTCTCCATGGGCGATGAGGGCGCATTTCATCTCTCCGAACTCCACGCCGACATCTGTTCCATCGACGCATTTCTCCGCGGCGTCATCGGCTTGCGGCCGGGCCAGCCCGTCGCCATCTACCGCACCAATAACCGGCTCTGCCTCCACTGGTTTCTGGCCATCATTCGTGCCGGAGGCATCGCCGTCCCGCTCAACCCCATGCTGTCGCTATCTGAGGTGCGCCGCATCCTTGCCGAAAGCGGCACGGAGATTCTGGTTACCGACACGGCGGTCTTTTCCCGCACCATCCGGGACCGCGCCGCACTCACCGTCCGCACCTGGATTCAGGCCGACGAGGAGCCGGAGACACTCGACGGCTTCCAGCGCATCTCCGCCGCTTCGCACGTATTGGAGCCTCTCCCGCCTTTCGCCATCGACCCGGCGGCCACCATTGCTGTCTTTCATACCTCCGGCACCAGCGGCTTCCCCAAGGGTGCAGCTCTCTCCAGCAATGCCCTGCTCGGCGCGCGCGCCTCCACTGTGCTCGCCGGCATCATTCTCGGCCCTCGCGACCTGGCCCTCATTGCCCTGCCCTGGTCCCATATCATGGCCGTCAGCATTGCCCTCTATGGGCTTCTGGCCGGCATTCGCGGCTGTTTTCTCGACCGTTTTGATGTGGCCGGCGCGCTTGGCCTCGTGGAGCGCTTCGGCGTCACTGCCTTCGTCGGCGTTCCCGCCATGTTTGCCCAGTTGGTCAACAGCAACCCGGACCCGGCACGGCTCAAGAGCGTGCGTGTCTGGCTCTCGGCCAGCGATCACTTGCCCGCCGAGGTGCGCCTACGGATGAGGAACTACGGAGCACTGCTGCGCCTGCCCGGCGGCCGCCGCATCCCTCCTGTGCTCCTCAACGGCTACGGCATGGTGGAGTTGGGCGGCCTGGCCATGATGGGCGTCGAACTCTCGTTCCTGCCCGGCAGCGGCGACCTCTGCTTTCCCATGCCGCCCTTTCGCATCCGCGTGGCCGGAGAAGACGGCCAGCCTGTGCGAGTCGGGCAAACCGGCGAGTGCCAGGTGCGCCGCCGCGGCCTTGCCCCTCACTACTGGAAGGACAAAGGCGACAGCCAGGGGCTGCTGACCAGCGACGGCTGGCTGCGCACCGGCGACCTGGCCACACGCAACCGCTTCGGGCTCATCCGTCTTGTCGGACGCATGAAAGATGTCATCAAGGCCGGCGGCTACTCGGTCTACGTCCAGGAACTCGAAGAGGCCATGCTGGCCAACCCAGCCGTCGCACGGGCAGTCGCCTTCGGCCTGCCTCACAAAGAGAAAGGCGAGGTCCCAGTGGCCGCTGTGGAACTCCATTCCGGCTCCCAGGCTCTGGAATCCGAGCTCATCGAGTGGTGCCGCGCCCGTCTCGCAGCTTACAAGGCGCCCCGCCGCATCTGGATCTTCGCGCCCGGCACCCTGCCCCAGAATCACAACGGCAAACTACTCCGCCGCGAACTCCGCGAGCGCTTTGCCCAAGAAGTGCTCTGAGGCCCTGCCCCAAAGCGAGGCAAACCAGCCTTACCCCATGGCAGCAATCTGCTCAGGCACCGCGGCGGCCACCATCTCCTGGATGGAATCAATCACCAGTTGAGGCTCATCCAGGTGAATCCAGTGCGCGCTCGCCGGCGCAATCACCTGCTGCACATTGTCTCCGATCCGTTGCAGGCACTCCTCCGACAGGGGCGATGATTTGCCCGGCGTAAGCAGCAGCACGGGAATGCCGCGAATTGGCTCCGACGCCAGCATCTCGCGCACCGTGTCGGGCACAGCCATGACATGGTTCCGCATCCCCACGTAGTAGCCCGGCCTCGACCAGTGCGCCGCCACGATCGGCCAAATCTCCTGGGGCATCTTCCCAACCTCGCCTTTGATGCGCCCCAGCACGTGCTTGCCCCCATTGCCCGCGGCCCCGGCCAGCCGCTCTGCAATGCGCCCGGAGCGGCACAGCAGCGATGTGACCGCGAGCCGCGCCAGCCCAAAACGCGCAATCGGGATCGCCCAGCCAGTCAACTGGGATCCCCGGTCCAGAAACGCCTGCTTGGTGGGGTCGAGCGGCGGCCACTCCTCGCAGCGCATGGGGTCAACCAGCACCACGCTGGTCACCTCGTCCGGATAGAGGAGCGCAAACCGCCGCATCACCAGCCCGCCAAACGAGTGCCCCACCAGGATGTAGGGCGGCTTGATACCGGCTCCCTCCAGCATCTGGTGCAGTTCCGCGGCAATGTTGCCGGGCGTCCGGGCCGTGCGGCAGGGGCAGCTCCAGCCGAGCCCGCCACGATCGTAAGACGCCGTCGTGGCAAACCCCGCCACCTGCTGCTGGATGTGAAACCAGTTCAGGTTCGTCGCCGCAATCCCCGATTCAAACAGAACCGTTGCTTCGCCCGTTCCCTTTTCCAGCAGATAGAGCCTGCATCCGTCCCCGATATCAATCCACCTGCCCTCCTTGGCGTAGCGCAGGCGGTCATATCGGGAACCAAGCCATTGGTACAGAAACCCTGCCGCGACCAGTGCCGCCGCCAGACCAGGGATCGAGAGAAGGTAGTACATGGGCCGTCCTAGAAACGCGAGATTTGTGCAGGACTAAAGTCTTTCAACTCGAGGTGGGCCTTCGGCGTCCCTCGATCAAGGATGAGCAGCATCGAACCAGCGTGGCCGCGCATCTTCACTTCCACCTGGCTGGCCGACCAGACACCCTCTGTCTGACGCAGCCCGAAGTAATTGAACTCTTTCACATTACCCGAACCCTTCAGGGTTTTTTCCTCATGCACCGGAAAACTGCTTGCATGGTCCAGCCAGCTTTTTACCTCAGAATAGTGGCTTCTGTCAGCAGGGCCGGGCGTGCTCTTCAAAACATCGCAATCCCGCGCCCCAAATTTGGCTTCACCCAGCGCCGTTTGCCCGGCCCAGAGATACTCGCCTTCCAGCAGGTCCTCATAGCTGAAACCCGCGCCCAGCGGCCCGTCGCTCCACTTCTCAAACGGCAGCGCGGCCATGCCCGCATCGCCCGGATGCGCAATCTGAATGCTGCTCTTCTCTCCCGGCTTGGTCTCCAGCAGCACATGGACCCGCGCCTCCGGCGGAGAAGCCACCTCAAGCACCACACGCAGCGCTCCAGGAAACCAGTGCGCCCGGATGTTCACCGCATAGCTCGTCCGCGCCCCGCTCCCATCCACGCGCACCAGCCGGCCGCTCATCCGGTAGTCAGCCGCTTCCACCCGGCGTCGCGCGGTTTCCACGGGGCCCTGCGCCACCGCAGTCAGCGTCAGCATCAGCGAGGCTCCCGCAGCCAGCGCGCGTCCCCTCATCCTTCGACCCTTCCGTCGCGGATGCGGATCTGCCTGGCCGCCGCGTGCGCCACATCGTTCTCGTGCGTCACCACAATCAGCGTCATGCCCCGCGCCTTCTGGATTCCCGCCAGAATCTCCATGATCCGCGCCGTGTTTACGCTATCCAGGTTCCCCGTCGGCTCATCCGCCAGCAGGACATCCGGGTCGTTGGCCAGCGCGCGTGCAATCGCCACCCGCTGCCGCTCCCCTGCCGAGAGCTGGTTCGGATAGTGGCCTGCCCGCTCCTCCAGGCCCATCTCCTTCAGCAGTTCCCCGGCGCGCTCGGCGCGATTAAATCCACCCCGGCTCCAACCCAGCATCGGCAGTTGCACATTTTCGATGGCCCGCAGCGTCGGCATCAGATGGAATGCCTGAAAGATAAATCCCACGTGCCGCGACCGGAAGGTATCCAGATCCACATCGGAGCCAAGCCGCGCGCCGTTGAAGAGCACTTCCCCACTCGTCGGCAGGTCCAGCCCACCCAGCAGATGGAGCAGCGTGGACTTCCCGCTTCCGCTCGGCCCCGTGATGGCAATCGACTCGCCCGCCTCAATCGACAGGTCCAGGCCGCGCAACGCCTCAATGCGCCCTTCGTCGTAGCTCTTGCACAGGCTGCGCACCTCAAATAAGGAGCTAGTCATGCCGCAGGGCCTCCACGGGAGAAAGCTGCGCGGCGCGCCATGCGGGCAGCGCCCCAGCGGCCAGCCCGGCCAGCACTGAAATCCCCAGCGCCTCCGGCAAAAGTCTCAACGGAAACGACGCGGAAACAATGCTGGCCGTCTCGGGCAGCGCTGCCAGCAGGCTCAGGGCAAGCCATCCAACGCCGATGCCCAGAACGCCCCCGCCCAGCCCCAGAACCACGGCTTCCAGTTGGATCAGCACCACCACCTGGCTCCGCTTCCAGCCCAGCGCGCGCAAAATTCCGATCTCCCGCGTGCGTTCAAACACCGACATGGCCATGGTGTTGGCAATTCCCAGAATCCCGATCAGCAGCGCGATCGACGACGTGCCCCATGCCGATGCGTGAGCCAGGCGCACAAACTGGTTGTTGCCCGCCCGCTCCGCCGCGGGAACCGCCCGCAGCCCCGGCAGCGCCGCCTCAATCTGTGCCTGCGCGCGCTTCAGATAGGCCTCCGGCGCCTCGCCCGCCGGCGCCGGCCGCAGCCGCACGTGAATGGTCGAAACCTTGCCTTGCAGGCTGCTCAGCTTCTGTATCTGGTCCAGCGGCAAGATCACCGCTCCTGCCTCCAGCGCTGAGCCCCCGTGGTAGATCGCCACCACCGTGAACGTGGTCCCTTGAATCTCCAGGGTCTCGCCCACCTTCTTGTTCAGGTTGCCGGCCAGCAGGTCGCCCACCATCACCTCGGCCTGCCCATCCCGCAGCGTCCGTCCTGACAGCAGTTGCAGCGACTTGAACTCGTACGAGTCCGCCTTCCACCCGTAAGCCAGGGCGTTTACGTCCGTCGTCAGGTCCATCACGTTGTAGATCATCGGCGTGGCCAGCGCCACCACCGGCAGAGCCTTCAGCTTCTCCGCCGCCGACTCATCCACTGAAGTATTCAGAAACGTCTGCTGGATGACGGCAATGTCTGTGCCGCTGCTCGAGTAGATCCGCATCCACTCCTGCTCAAAGGCCCGCGAAAACCCCACCAGCCCCACGAACGCACCAATGGCCATGCCGATTCCGCCGAGCGTCAGCAGGGTTCTCACCCGTCGCCGCCAGAGGTTCTTCCACACAAATCCCGCGATCGACAGTTGAGAGGCCATCAGCTTGGAGTGAATCCTCGTATTCAAGATGAAAGGAGTGCGAAATGCCAGTCTAACCAGCGTCCATCCCCCTGTCCATTGGTCAATGAGGTTTCCACCCAAAGCCGCGACTGCTGCGCCTTCTAAACATCGAGTCAAGCGCCGCGCGGCGCTGGGCCTACCGCTTCTTCCCCGCCAGCCCATTCACCTCCACTGCGGCTCGCACCAGCGCCTTGAACGCATCCGCGTCTACCGTCTCCCCCTCGTGGATGTCGATCGCCCTGCGCGTGTTGCCTTCCAGGCTGGAGTTGAAAAGGCCTGCGGGGTCCGGGAGGCTGGCTCCCTTGGCAAACGTCAGCTTCACCACGCTCTTGTACGACTCCCCGGTGCACACAATCCCTCTGTGCGACCAAACCGGAGTGCCCCTCCACTTCCACTCCTCGATCATCTCCGGATCGGCTTCCAGAATCAGGGTCCGCATCCGTGCCAGGGCCTCTCCGCGCCATCCTGCCAAATCGCGGATCCGCTGGTCAATGAGCCGGGAAGCGGCTTCCCCGGTCGCTTGTTCACTGCTGCTCATCTCCGTATCCTCCATCCGCAGAGCCTACCTCATTCTGTCCCTCAATGCCTTGCGCCCCCCCCGGCCACGGCCCGGCGCACCAGTGCGGCGACCCGCGCCTCTGTCGCGTCGTCCAAATCCGTGAAGTACCAGGCGGACCCAATGAGTTGGTGGGGCGCTCCTTCTTCGCGGGTCAGGTTTGCATCCTGAGTAAACCCGAAGGTCATCCACCGCTTGTCCGCACGGAAGAAGCAGACGGTTTTGCCCTCCAGTTCATAGGCCGGCATACCGTACCAGACGCGAGGTTGGAGCGTCGGCGCGCTGCGCAGGATGATCGAATGGAGCCGCTCGCCCAAGCCGCGCCAGGGCTCCGGCATGGCGGCAATCTTCGCTGCCACCGCCGCCTCGGCCTCGGCCTGCCTGGCAGTCTTCTTC
Organism: uncultured Acidobacteriaceae bacterium; assembly: GCA_903849645.1. Taxonomy (GTDB): domain Bacteria; phylum Acidobacteriota; class Terriglobia; order Terriglobales; family Acidobacteriaceae; genus Telmatobacter. The sequence continues at coordinate 139,991 of CAINJJ010000054.1, forward strand.
TCGGCATTTTCGACGGATTGCTGCGCGCCTCGGATCCTGGCTTTCATCGCGGGGATACCTCAAACCTTGACCCGCCAGCCGGACTCTGCCTTCATATCTCGGCGGCTTCCAGGTCATTTCTCTACTCTGATGCAGAAACGATGATAGAGAAGACGGTGAACCTGGGATCTTTGGTGCGTGCTGGAAACTGCCCGCTCCCCTCCAGGGAAGCAATACTCCCAGCAAAAATGCTATTCGGGTTCGTTCAGGAACAGGTCGCGCACCCACTGCGCACGCATCGCAAACCACTGCGTCCGCGTGTTGTCCAGCGCCCGCCGCCGTGCGGAGCGCCCGGCATCCACCAGAAGCTGCCTGTTTTCATGCAGTTGAGCAATCTTTTCTGAGAGGCTCTGCGGATCGTCCAACGGCGTGATGAACCCGTCAAGACCGTCATAAACCGTATCGGAAGCCGCCGGGGTGCGAAAGGCAATCACGGGCAATCCACAGGCCATGGAGTCCCAAAAGGCCCGACCGAAGTCAGTCGTCCGATGCACCATCGCGAACAGGTCAAACCCTGAGAGCGTGTCGTAGAGCGGCCGGCCAGGTGAGATGCTGCCGGGCAGTTCAATCTGATCAATGAGCCCCCGCGCCCGAATCAACGCACGCAACTGCTCCGTCTCAGAACCGCGCCCGTAGAGCGATGCTTCCACGTAGATTCCACGCTCCTTCAGCAGTCCGATTGCCTTGACCAGCATGTCCAGACCCTTGAGTCCAGAGTGGCGGCAGGCAGCGGCGATGCGCACCGGGCGGCCTGCTTTGAGCGCCGCAAACCGCTGCTGCAAGGCCTCGCTCGTGATCACGTCGGCCGCCTCATGCAGGGACTGCCGGATGGCAATGCCGTTGGCTGCCGCCAGACGAAATCTCTGCACTGCGGCCGGCGTATGCAGAAAGGTGAGCGAAGCCGTCGCCGCCATGGCGCGCACTCGCTTCTCCAGCCGCCTCAGTTGCCATGCCCGGCGCAGCCGCTGCAGCCTGGAAGAGCCGGTGCGCACCCACTCCCAGCCCAGCATATCCACAAAATCCTCGGCCACCACCAGCAGGGTCTTCTTGCCGGAGCGGACCGCCAGGTCATGCGCATAGCGCAGGCCCAGCCAGGGGGCAAAGGGATTCGAGGAGTGAACCAGTTCCGCCTTCCGCACTTCCCGGCGCAGAACCGCGCGAATGGCGGGCCACTTCCACAGGTCCCGCCGCGACCGGATCACGGGGAACCCCGCAAACGTGACCCCGCTGTCGGCAGGCATGGGAGCCGCATCCGGACCCCATGTTTCAAAGCGGTCGGTCGAAGCAATCTCCGGCGCGGCCACGCGCACCGAACCGAACGACTGCGCCAGGGCCATCAGGTCCCGTCCCCAAAGCTGGTCCACAACCGGAGTCCCGGAGCTGTCGCGGGTGAAAGGTATATGGGTTACAAGAAGGTAGGCGATCTGCTTCTTCATCCTTCAACTCCTGACTGCGCGATGGGAGCCAGTTCATCATAGATCTGGCACATCTGGTCCATGTGCGCCTCCCAGGAGTGGATCGACTCCGCGACGGTCCTGCCGCGCGCCCCGCGCGCCCGCCATGCGTCGGGATGTTGAAATAGGTCGGTCAGCGCCTCCTTCAGTCCATCAATCACGGCGCGCGAGCTGATGGGCTCGACCAGCCATCCAACATCGGCCGTGATGATCTCCCCTGGGCCCCCGTGCGCAATTCCAATCACCGGACGCCCGCAGCTCATCGCTTCCAGCAGTACAGCCCCGCCCGATTCGCGCACGCTGGGCAAACAGAGCAGGTGCGATTCTTCGATGGCGCGCACCACATCCTGCGCGCCCTTGGCCCCGACAAAGCGGATGACGCTCCCCAGCGACTCTGCCTGCCGCTCCCACTCCTGCCGCATCGGTCCATCGCCGATGACGGTCAATTGCATCGGATATTCCTCTTTCATTTCCTTCATCGCTTCAATCAGGAGCGAAAGGGCCTTGGCGGGAATCAGTCGGCCGACAAACACCATCCGCAAGGGATTCTCCTGGGTGGGAGCCTCGGGCCACGGCGTCGCATTGAACTGCGACGGGTCTACGGCAATCTCCATCATGGGGCGCGCAATGCGGCGTTCCCTTTTCGTGAGGCCCTCCCGCGTGGCCCTGTTCGCGGCCAGCACCACATCGCCGATCACCCGGTTACCCAGCACCGAGCGCACCGGCTTGGAGAGATCCCGCAGAGGATAGAGCCAGGAACTGTCGGCCTTCATCAGCTCGGGAAACTGCGCAGGCGTGCGCAAGCCGCCGTTTAGCGGCCCACGCACAACCGGTATTCCCAACCGCGCAAGACGCGTAAACGACGAGGGCGAAACGGGCGTGACCGCATGGGCGATATCCCAGCGTTCTCCCGCCTTCATTCTCCTCTTTGCCTCGCGCACCAGGGCCATGTCGTAGGCAAAGAAGTCGAGAGACGAGAGCAGAAACACCGAGTGCTCGCTGTTGGGAAAGAGCCTCTTTGCGACTCCATAAAGCGGCCCCGCAAGCCACTCGGTGTCGATGTAAATGACCTCGGTATTGGGCAGCGGCGCTCCTGCCCGCTCCAGCACCTCGCGGTTGCGAATGTGAGTGGCCAGAGTGACGTGCATCCTCCTGGCGAGGCGCGCATACCACTCCCATCCAATCTGGGAGACGCTTCCGCCTCCGGGTGCGCACTGGTATGCGCTGAGCAGCACGCGCCTCATGCGGCAGCCTCCCGCTGAATCGGCTTCTCGCCTATATTTCTTTTGATGGTCATGATCGCCATGAGTCTTCTTGCTCCCGCCCGACCCTGAAATCCGGGGTATCTTCGCCTGGGAGAAGATGCGCCCAGTCCGTGTTGCGCTTCCGGTTGAAACTCACTGATCCTGCCTGTTCTCGCTTGGAGAGACGAGGTCCTTGCGTGCAATGTTACGCGCCGGGATGCCCACCGCCATGTGGCCTGCGGGCACATCGCGAATCACAACGGCATTAGCCCCAATCTGCACATCGTCCCCAATGTGAATCCTTCCCAATACTTTGGCCCCCGCGCCAATCTCCACGCGGTTTCCGATCACAGGCGAGCCTGGGTCGCCAATCTTCTTCAGTCCAATGGTCACGCCGTTGCGGATCACCACATCGTCGCCCATCACCGCGTCGCCGCTGATGATGATGCCGCCAAAGTGCTCGATGCGGAACCGCCGTCCCACCGTCGCCTCGCAGGGCAGGTCAATACCCGTAAGAATCTGCGAAGAGAGCTTCAGCACGCGATAGACAAAGGAAAACGGAAGGCGCAGCAGGCGCGGCCGGATCGAGTACCGCCAGCGCCCGAAGCGATAGGCTACCATCACCCATAGCCCCTGGCGAGACAACTCGCCGTCATACATCCGGATGTCTTCGCGAATATTCTCAAACATTGTCGTCTCCAGGGCGCACGGGCCGGAACCGTTCGCCTTGCGTCCATGTAAAGGCAATCCAGTGCGAGATGGCGGGGCCGAGACTCATGGAACGGTCGATTCCTGTCTTCATGTCAAACTGGAGCTTGCACTTGGCGTGCCAGGTTTTTGGTCCATTCTTCCCTGTTTTGGGCGGACGACCTGCACGGAACAGAACACCCTTCAAGATTTTGTTCCAGAACACGACAACCGCCCTGCTGGATTGGATGGACGGATATTGCATCCGTCAGTCGCTTCCAGGCAAGCCTGGGAGCTGGCATAATCGCGAGACCTGGAGGACCGGAACGTCTCCGGCGGTCTGGAAGGAGCGGCTGGGCAACCGAGGCCTCCGCCCGTGTAAGCTCCTATGCAAGATCGAGGGCGCATCCGAAAGCGTTGCGCCCGGCAAAGGACAACTCTCCCATGCGTCGAACCCTGCTCGCCGTCAGTCTTCTGCTTGCCGCCGCCGTCCTCCACGCCGCGCCGCCCGCCGCCACGCCCGCACCCGCCGCAGCCTGGAAGGCGCGGGTTGCCCAGTCCCTGCCCCTGCTCGGCCACCGCAACTGGATTCTCATCGTCGATTCGGCCTATCCCCTCCAATCCTCGGCCGGCGTGGAGACCATTGAAACCAATGCCGACCAGCTTGAGGTCACCCGCGCTGTCCTCGACACGATCCATCGCTCCATTCACGTCCGCCCCGTCATCACCATGGACGCCGAGCTGCCCTTTGTCCCCGAGCAGGACGCGCCCGGCGTTGGTGCCTATCGCACGGCCGTCGCGCAGCTTCTCCACGGGCTCCCCGTCGAGTCCCTGCCCCACGACAAGGTGATTGCCCAAATCGATGAGGCCGGCAGGCAGTTCCACGTCCTTGTGCTCAAGACGCGCCTCGCCATCCCCTACACGTCGGTCTTCATCCGACTCGACTGCAAGTACTGGGGCGCCGACGCGGAGAAGCGCCTGCGCGCTGCTATGCCCGGCTCCGTTGCTGCAGGGCGCTGACTGGTGCTGCCTGTTTCGGTAAGTCACGATTGCGCCAGGCTCCAATCCCTGATATTCTGTCTCTGGTTTCGCATGAAGCCAAAGTGTGCGCCCGTAGCTCAGCTGGATAGAGCGACTGACTACGAATCAGTAGGTCGGGAGTTCGAATCTCTCCGGGCGCACCATATAAGTTAAAGCGCATCTATATCCTGGAGAGTTGCTTAGGGTTGGTGGCCTTTTTGAGTTGCATTTTATTTCTCTCTCCTGTAACTGTCTGAGGACACCCCCACCCTCGCAAAATGCCACCAGAATTTTCACTGCCCCGTTTGGAAACGATTCCACTTGACCCTGGCTTTGGATGTGCGCGGCCGCCGCTTGAGCCTGCGGTCACAACGGATAGGCTCGGCACACCATCCCTGCCTTGAGCAAGATACCGGCTCGGCCGGGCGCTCCGGCAAGATGAGAACTCCCCTTCGGAGATCTCCTATGCCTTCAGGTATAGCCCTGCCCCCTCACAATCGACCGCACAAGGCCTGGCTTTGACAAGCTGACGCCGCGCCGGCTTGCGGCAGCGCGCTGGATGTCCTTGTACGCTGCTGCGCCATCAGCTCCCTCGCGGAAGTGCGCAGAGAGCAAGGATGAGTCAAGGGAAATCTGGTTCCAACTCTTCACGCTCTTGTCTTGACGAGCTTGGTTACGCGCCCTACCTGATTCCAGTCGGAGACGTAGATATTCTCCTGCTTGTCGATGTGGCAGCCGTGGGCTGCGCTGAACACTGCGAACGCAATGTCTTCGGGTTTGAGTTGATAGTTGGCCCACTGGGACTTCTTTGGATTGTCTCCAAGAAAGGCGACCGGCACATTGTCCCGATCAAGGATGGTGACACGCCCTTCCAGTTCCGAGATCACAGCATAGTCCCCATGACAACTCACCTGACAGGGCCTGCGCAAATGCTGTGTGATCGTCCGCACGAATCTTCCATCGAGATCAAAATGACACAGCCTGCGGTTCTCACGGTCGCATACCAGCAGCAGCGGTTGGTCATAGCGTGTATCGAGCGCAAGGCCATGGCTGCAGTCAAAGAGGCCATCGGCTGTTCCTTTCCCGCCGTAGCTTGCCAGGTACTCCCCATTGCGGTCGAACTTGAAGATGCGCGAGTCCCCATAGCCATTGGCGATGAAGATGCTGCCGCCTGGACCAGGCACAGCCGCCGTGATCCGCCATTCGTTTGGCGCCTTGAAACCCGCTTCAGGCGGCGCGGTGATCTTCTGGACGACGGCGCCATCCGTCTTCATCTTCACAAAGAGCCAGTTCTCTTTCGGCGTTCCCTTCTGCACTGTTGTATACAGATACTCATTTGGACCTTCTTGCACATAGACCATCGAGTGAACTTCAGGGTAATCTCCGGCGATGGTCTTGATGAGCTTGCCGTCCTGGCTGTAGACCAAAATCCCAGTCTCGCTCTGGGTACTCACATACACATTGCCAGCCTTGTCGGTCGCAATTGCCCCGTGCGTGCCTCCGAAAGCTCTGCCTGCGGGGAGGCTTCCCCATCCCTGCGCAACTTCGTATGTCCACTCGCCGTTGCCGGTAATCATCTTTCCTCCGGGTGTGTTGTCATCGCTCATGCCGTGATCTGCATGAGCAGGTGACACGGTCAGAGATGCCAATGCGGCAACTCCAGCCACTGCGCAAAAGCGCCGTCTTCCGATCGCTCCGCCGTTCAATTCATTCGGGGTCTGTTTCATGGCGTATTCCTCGTCAGGGGTTGCGCCTGTCCCACAAGCGGCGCGGGTTGCGCGGGTGTGTTGTAAAGATAGACGGATCGCAGATTCTTCATTGAACTCAGCGGAGCAAGTGCTGCCGCTGTGACCTGCGTCCCGCTCAGATTGAGGTAGGTCAACTGTGACAGCGAGGACAGCTTTGCAAGGCCATCGCCGGTCACTTGCGTCTCCTCAAGGTGCAGAGCGCGCAAATGAGTAAACAGCTTCAATGTGTCGAAGCTTGCATTCGTTACCGCCGTGCGGCCCAGTTCGGCCTCAACGATATATGGAGCGAACTTCTGGAACTGCGTCAACTGCGCGTCTCCGAAGTTGCTCGATACATCGACCGTGTACAGAATCAATCCATCCTGCGGCTTGCTTGAGACCGGAACAAGCTTTGCGCCCTGCCCCTGCGCCAACTGCCGAATCTCATTCATCAGGGCGCCATAGTCTCCCACCGGCTCAATCGGCTGCGTCTCCCGCTCTTCGCGGATCGAAATCCCTGCCAGTGCGGTCGCCGTCGGCGATGCCCCCTGCTGAATCCATTCCCTGATCCAGGAGATCTCTTCCGGCTTGAGCGGCGGTTTGCCTTCAGCCGGCATGAACTGTTTGTGATCGGGCGGGAGCATCACCCGTTGCAACAGGAGACTCTGTTCCGGATGCCCCGCAATGATCACCGGGCCATCCTGCCCGCCTTTCATGAGCGACTCGAAGGAATCCATCAGCAACCCGCCCTTCACACTCGACTCTCCGTGGCAGGCTGCGCATTTCGCGTCGAGAATCGGGTTGATATGCCTGGCGTAGAAAGAGGTCGCGGGCGGCGCCTTTGCACCCAGCGTGCTCAAGCGCTTCAGACTTGCCGGCATGTATTGGGTCAGGTAGTTGCTTCCGTGGGTGAGGGCGCCGCCTTGATGCGCTGTATAGAACAGTACAAGCAGCGCACAGGTCAGCAACGCCGGATATGCGAACGGGACGTGCCCCTGCGACTGCCAGGGCCGCGCCAGGACACACAGGAGCACGGCGATGGTCAGGGCAGTCGCGCTCCACAGGTGACGTGTTACGCCGGGCCCCGCTTCGCCGCCTCCATGAGCAAGCAGGAATCCGAGCGCCAGTGCGAGTGCGCAGGCTCCTAGCGCAAGCCCCAATACAAATCCCACAGCCTGCTTCAACCCTGGCCGAAATTTGCCAGCTATTTCCAGCACGGGGACCAGCATCAGCAAACCAATCGGAAGGTGCACAACCAGAGGATGGAAGCGCCCAAGGAACTGCTCCCAGTCTGCATGAGGACGACCATCCAGCGGGACCAGCCGCGCCAGAAGCAGCAGCGTCACGGTTGTCGCCAGCGCGCCCACCCACGCGGTTCGCGCTGAGTGGCTCTTCGGAAGCCACGGTTTAATTTTCTGGACAAGCCCCTCGATCGTCTTCACGCAAGCAGGCCCTGCACAACGCTGGCTGGGGTGGGGCCGGTCAACTTCTGTTCAAGCCCCTGGAACTTGTACGTCAGTCTGTTATGGTCCATGCCGAGACAGTGCAGGATGGTCGCATTGAAATCTCTTACGGTCACCGGATCTTTGACCACGTTGTAGCTATAGTCGTCCGTCTCTCCGTAGGTGATTCCTGTGCGCACGCCTCCGCCCGCCATCCATGTTGTATAGCACCGGGGATGATGATCGCGTCCGTAATTCTCAGGCGAAAGCCCGCCCTGACTATACACGGTGCGGCCAAATTCGCCCGCCCAGACCACAAGCGTGTCATCCAGCATCCCGCGCCGCTTCAGATCCGTGACCAGTGCATAGCATCCGCGGTCTGTCTCTCCGCAGATGATCGGCAGGATGCCGGTCACATTGTCATGCATATCCCACCCACGCTTGTAGACCTGCGTAAAGCGGACCCCACGCTCGGCCAGGCGCCTCGCCATCAGGCAGTTGTACGCAAAGGTCCCGGGCTCCTTGGCCTCGGGCCCATAGAGATCCCACGTTGAATTCGGCTCCTTGCTCAGATCAGCAAGTTCCGGCACCGACGTCTGCATCCGGTAGGCCATCTCGTATTGGGCGATGCGCGCATTGGTCTCTGGATCACCCAGCTCTTCATACGTCTGCCGGTTGATCTCATTCACCGCATCGAGCATCTTGCGGCGCACTTCGCGGTCAACTCCGTTGGGGTCGGTGAGGTAGAGCACCGGATCGCCAGTCGAGCGCAACCCCACGCCTGCATACTCCGAAGAGAGAAACCCGCTGCTCCAGAGCCGCGAAGAGACCGGTTGGTTGTTCTCTTTGGTGTTCAACTTGGACTGGAGCACCATGAAGGTGGGAAGATTGTCGTTCATGCTGCCCAGCCCATACGCTAGCCAGGAGCCCAGGCACGGCTTGCCGGCATTCATGTTCCCGGTATTCATCAGCATGATGGCCGGTTCGTGATTGATGGCATCTGTGTTGGTTGATTTGATGATGGCGAGGTCATCGACTATCCGGCCGGTAAATGGCAGCAGATCGCTCACCCAGGTGCCCGTCTCGCCATAGCGCTTGAATGACCAGTGCGAAGGGGCGATGGGAAATCGCGCCTGCCCGGATGTCATTCCCGTCAACTGCTGCGCGCCCCGCACGGAGTCGGGAATATCCTTGTCATAGAGCGCAGCGAGGTTTGGCTTGTAGTCCAGCAGGTCCACCTGGGACGGCCCGCCCGACATGAAAAGATAGATGGCGCGCTTGGCCCTGGGGGCAAAATGCGGCAGCTTCAACGATTCCGCATCGCGCGGCCCAGACCCGTCTTTTCCGCCTGCCTTGTAAGCGTCTCCGCGCATGCCGCGGTCGCCCAGCAGGCTGGCCAGCGCAGCCCATCCCAGCACTTTTCCCGTGCGCCCCAGAAAGTGACGGCGAGTGTTGAGCGTTGCCCACTCCCGCTGCATTTCAGTAGGCACTGCAGGATGCAGCGCGCTCGGCGCCTGCTCGGTATCCGTACAAAGAGGATGTTGTTTCATTCCGTTTTCCTCAACTACTTTGTCACCATCTCGTCCAGGTTCAGCATCTCGCTGGCCACCATGGTCCACGCCGCCAGTTCCGGCGCAGGAATCGATGCATCGCTCTTCTTTTCTCCCACGCCCAGCAACGCATGCGCCGCCTTGGGGTCCGCGGCATAGTGCTTCTCCATCCGAGCCAGGGAATCGTTGAGCACCGCCGCCATGCCCGGCGGCGGATCGTGCGCAAGCAGTATCTCGCTCATCAGCTTGATGCGCTGCTCCGGCTGCTTGCCGCCTTCTTTGACAACCCGTTCCGCCAGCGCGCGCGCCGCCTCAACCCACTGCACATCGTTCATGGTCACCAGCGCCTGCAGCGGCGTATCCGTGCGCTGGCGGCGCGTACATACAACGTCGCGCATCGGCGCATCGAACGCGTCCATATCCGGCATCGGCGCCATGCGCTTCCAATACGTGTACATGCTTCGCCGGTAGAGCTCATCTGCCTGCCCCCGCTCATACACCAACGTATCGCTGCCGCCAATCCCCACCTGCTCCCACACATTTGGCGGCTGATATGGTTTCACGCTCGGCCCGCCCACTCGGGTGACCAGCAAGCCTCCAGACTGCAGCGCTACATCGCGCAACATCTCCGCATCCATGCGGAATCGCGGTCCATGCGCCATCAACAGGTTCCTGGGGTCCTTCGCCAACTGATCCGGAGTCGACTTCCCGCTCTGCCGGTAAGCCGCCGACATCACCATCAGTTTGTACATGTGCTTGATGTTCCAACCGCTCTCTCGGAACTCGACCGCCAGCCAGTCCAGCAGTTCAGGGTGCGAAGGCCGCTGTCCCATGATTCCAAAATCTTCAGTCGTCTCCACAAGGCCGGTGCCGAAAAGTTCGCTCCACATCCGGTTCACCGTAACGCGCGCGGTGAGCGGATTTTCCGCACTCACTGTCCACTTGGCGAGCGCCAGCCGGTTGTGCGGCACGCCCGCAGGAAGCGGCGGAAGGTAGTGCGGCGTAGTCGCCTCAACCTTCTCGGTGCGCGCCGTGTACACTCCCCGCGTCAGCACATCCGCGTAAGCAATCGACGGCTTCTCCCAGGAGACAAGGGTCAGGTCGCCGCCCTCTGAGAGCTTGTCAAGCTGGCCATCGAGTTGAGCAATCTGCGCTTCCATCGCAGGCGCCAGCTTGTCTACGTTGCGGAAGTAGAAGTCGCTCACCGCATGGAGTTCGTCCGCATTCCACTGTTGGATGGGCTTGCTCGTCACCTCAGCGACGTAATCTTCGAAGGGGAGCCTCTTCGCCTCTTCCGCCGTCAGTGCGCGCCCATATACGCGAATGTCCTGGTAGCGGGTCTCGCGCGACGGGTTTGCATCCGGATCTCTCCACCCAAGCTGCATTGGAGCCTGTGTCCTGACGGAAGCCTGGCCCAGCGAATCGGCCGCCACCTTCGTCGCAACCGGCAATCCGTTCACATAGATCTTTACCCCCGATGCCTTGCCCGATCCATCGTAGGTAAAGAAGACGTGCCGCCAGTGGCCGTCCGAGGGTAGAGGTTCCTCCGTTGAAACTCTGATCGCCAAAAACGCCGTGAGGTCCTCTGCGGGCTTTGGCGCTGCAGGCTTTGATTCCTTCTTCTTTGCTTCCTTCTTCTTCGGTTCTTCCTTCTTGTGCTTCGGCTTGTAGGGAGCAAGGTCCTTGGCAGTCAAATCCACCGGCGTAGGAAACTGGAATACTTCCTTGATGCGCCTGGGAGTCTCCTTCTTCGCCTTCGGGTCCTTCCTGGCTTCAAGATCCTTGGGGCCCTGGTTCACCAGCTCAACGCTGATGACGCCCTTCGTTTGAGAAAGATCCCAGCCCCGATTGCGCTGCGTCGAATCCATCTTTGAAAACAGCGTCCCTGAAGCGTTGTCCAGCGAATAGTTGGGAGCCGAACGCATCATCAGCCATCCGCCCGCTGAGAACGCCTGGTTCCCTTCATAGTCGCCTGTTTGGCCCAGCAAGATATGTGTGTTGACATCCATCCGGAAATCCGGCCACAGCCACGTGGTCTCGCCCCACTGTGGCTTCGATTTGCCGATGGGAAAACTCGCCTGCTGCGCATGTGGCGCGCTGTTCTTCACCTCTTCGCCGCCGCCCTCGTCCAGCCGCAGCCGAAGCGCGAGTTTGTCGGCTGCAACAGGCTGCGGAGGACGCTGCCGTGATGAGAGCCATCCTTCGACCAGTGCGCGCTCCTGGAGTCTCATGCCTCTGAGCCGCTCGGCAAGCTCCGATCGCCTGGCGAAAGTCTGGTCATAACTTGCCCGATTCAACGGCTTGGGAATGCGCGCGACCGGCGTCCAAACCGGCCGGTCGTCATTGAACGGCTTCTCTTCAAGGTTGTTGAAGAAGGCGCTCAATGAGTAAAAGTCCTTTTGAGTCGTCGGATCGTATTTGTGATCGTGGCAAACCGCGCAGCCGACGGTGAGTCCCATGAACGCGGCGCCGTAGGCTTCAGTTCGCTCCCGCGCAATGTTGACCCGCAGCTCCTCTGGGATTGTCCCGCCCTCGTTGCTGCTCACTCCCATCCGCACATAGCCGCTGCCGATCAAAGGTTCGATACTTTTTGAAGGCAGAAGATCCCCGGCAATCTGCTCCATGGCGAATTGATCAAATGGCTTGTTGCTGTTGAACGAACGGATCAGGTAATCGCGGTAAGGCCACACATCGCGGCTGTTGTCGTAGTGCAGTCCATAGGTGTCGGCATACCGTGCGTAATCCAGCCAGTGACGGGTGCGCTCCTCTCCAAAAGCCGGCCTCGCGAGCAGTTCATCCACCAGCCGTTCGTAAGCTTGCGGCGACGAGTCCGCCACAAACGCGCGCACCTCCGCGGGAGTCGGAAGCAAGCCGGTCAGATCCAGAGTCACCCTGCGGATGAGAGTGGCCTTGTCCGCTTCAGGCGATGGATGCAACCCTTCCTCTTTCAGGCGCGCCAGGATGAATGCATCGATAGGGGACTTCGCTCCAGTGCCGCTGTCCGGAATCGCCGGGGGTTGTGGCCTGGATGGCTTTTCGAATGCCCAATGCGGACGGTAAACCGCACCCTCCTTGATCCACTCCCGGAGAATCGCGATCTCCGAGGCCTTCATCGGCTTGGCTTCGCCTTGCGCATTCTGCGGCATCAGGTGATGCGGGTCTTTGGATTCGATCCGTTTGATCAGTTCGCTCTGGTCCGGATGTCCCGGAACGATCGCATCCGGATGCCCCGGCCGTTTCTTGAACGCCGCTTCCTCGAGATCCAGCCTCAGCCCCCCCTTGCGCATCTCCGGGTCTGGCCCATGACAACTGAAGCAGTTGCTGGCCAGGATCGGTTGCACGGCCTGATTGAAATCAAGTCGCTGAGTACCCTGCGCTGAGTTCGGAACTGTCTGTTGTTTCCGGCATCCCGTCATCAATCCAGCCATTGCCGAGGCCAGGCACAGCAACACGGCCAGCGCAGATTGAGCATGGTTTGGGCGAACGATCCTCGTCGGAAGGAGTGGGGCTGAACACGTCACCTGCAAGGGGAAGAGATCCTCCAGAAAATGCCCAAAAAGGCAGCCAACCGCTTAAGGCCTCTCATGGTAGCATTCGCACACTTGTTCATGTAACTCTCTTGTAAAGAACAGCGCCGCCGTGGAAATGGCCTCTCCCAAAGTGGCAGCACCGGACGCTCTGCAATCGTCTGTTGAGGCCTTGTCCCCCCTGCCCGAAGAGTCCGCTCCCCCCAAGCTCCATCGACCATAACCATCCTGCAATCAAACTTTTGCAATTTGCGCCTATTCACTTTGCGGCAACCCGGACCGGCGCATTTCGCCGGCTTCCTGCGGCAGAATCGCATCTTTTCCGGGCATTTTCATCCAGCTTCTGCGCATTGTTTGCGCGCCGATTGCCCATTTCCCGCTCCATCCGTGGCAGCCGGCATGGGACCGCGGACCGCAACGGCGTCAACCCGCCCAGCCTCTCGCCGTCATCCTTCTCACCCAACCCGCCTGTCGCGTATCCTGAACACGAGGGGACAGTTACGTTGCAGAAATATCTGCTCATCGCCGCCGGCGGCGCGCTCGGCTCCATCGCTCGCTATTTGGTCGGCTCCAGCATCGCCGGGCGCATGGGAATCAAATTCCCGTACGGAACACTGGTGGTCAATCTCACCGCCTGCCTGGTCATCGGCTTCACGCTCACCTATATGGGCAAGCGCGCCGACCTGAGCCCGGCGTGGCGCTTCCTCGTCCCCATCGGCTTCATCGGCGCCTACTCCACCTTTTCCACCTACGAGTGGGAGACCCTCGCGACCCTGCGCTCCGGAGCCTTCCTGCTCGCCGCGCTCTACGCCGGGGGCAGCCTCATCCTGGGCCTCGCCGCCACCTGGTGCGGCGCCGCGCTTGCCGAGGCCCTCTAGAATTTCGCGGTCCCTTCAGGCTTGCAACTTCAAATCAAAGCTGCTTCAATCCTTCGTTGGCTGCGCTGCTCAAACCGGCGGGGCCAACAGCAAGGAGCTGCCCATGCTGACCTCCGGCCCAGCCGTCAAAGTCACCTTATATCTGAGCGATGGGGCAAAACACCATGGAGTGCCGGTCTATACCAGCATCCTCGACTTCCTCTTCCACAGCGGCATTTACGGCGCGACAGCCCTGAAAGGGGTGGCCGGTTTCGGATCCACCCATCGCATCCATGCCGCCCACATCCTCGACATCTCCGACCACCTGCCCATCGTGATCCAGTTCATCGAGACCAGGGAAAAGGTGGATGGCATCCTGCCGGAACTGGAGAAGCTGACCGGCTCCGGGCTCATCGAGATGCAGGAAACCACCATCGTGATCCCCTCAAAGAACCCGAGCCTCGCCGCGCCCAGGCCCGCCGGAGCGCCTAATTCTGCGAAGTGAACGGCGAAGCCGGCAGCCCCTCGCCGTTGAACAGGTTGCATTGCGGACTGTTGGCCCAGCCGTACCGGACATACACCGGCTCAACCACCGCCGGACTCGTCACCAGCACCGTATTGCCATCGATGGTGGCCGCGGCCGGCGAAAACTGGCCGTCCTTGCCTGCCACCTCAAATCCCGTCAACACTCCGCCCTTTGCCACCAGCCCCTTCGCGTGGTGGTTAAACCACACCCGCAGAGCGCTCCCCTCCGGCGTCGCCTGCCGGTACATCGGCCCGGAATAGCTCACATCTTCGCCATAGGCAAGGGCCCGCGCCGCCAGCGCCAGCCGCAGCCCCACGTCCAGTTTGTTCGTCGGATGCACATCGTCCGGGTTGCCGATGTCGATGGTCACGGCCATGGCCGTATTCGCCAGCCCCAGCGTCCGCCGTTGCTGCTCCCGCAGAACCGCCCACGTCTCTCCCGGTCCTGGGTTGAAGTTCGAAATCTGCACGTACAGGAACGGAAAATCCCCCACGCCCCACTGCCGCCGCCAGTCCCCAATCAAAGTGCGCATCACCCTGTCGTAGAGCGGGCCCCTTTCCGTTTGCGAGTTGCTCTCTCCCTGGTACCAGATGACCCCGCGAATCGGAAACGGCGTGAGGGGCGCAATCATCCCGTTCCACAGCATCCCGGGACCCCAACTCAGCAGCTCCGGATGCCAGGGGAACTTGGGCTCCGGCCTGCCCGCCGCCCGCGCCTCATCCCGCTGCCTCTGTTGGTCCTTGTCCTCCAATTGCGCATCGCTCTCCCGCTCCGTCATCCGCCCCCAGGACACAAACACCGGAGCCAGGGCCGCATCTTCCCCCAGTGCGGCCAGCCGCGTCCACGACTCGGCCACCGTCCCGCCCCAGGTGGAGTCAATCACCCCCACGGGCACCTTCTCCCGCTGTTCGATCTCGCGGGCAAAGTACCAGGCCACCGCCGAAAACTCCTTGGCCGTCTCTGGCGAGGACACGGCCCAGCCTTCGCTGTCTGCATCGTCAAGCGCATACCCGGCAGCCTTCTTCTTCACGATCATCAGCCGGATGCGGGGGTTCGCCGCGTGGGGCAGGTCATCCGCGGCCGTTGCGGCCTTGCGCATCTCAAACTCCATGTTGGATTGGCCCGAGGCCACCCACACATCCCCCACCAGCACATCGTCCAGCGTGCGCGTCTCGGATGCCCCACCGGCCCCCTGCACCGTCATCTGGAATGGCCCGCCCGCCCCGCCCGGCTTCAGGTAGAGGCTCCATCGACCCAGCGGACCCGCCTTGGTGGACCGGCTCTCGCCGCGAAAACTCACGCTGACCGGCTCCCCTGGGGTCGCCATCCCCCACACGTGCACCGGCAGGTCCCGCTGCACCACCATGTGGCTGGCCAGTACCTTCGGCAGCGTGATCTGGGCGCACAGCGTCGCGCCCGGCAGCAGAAAAAGAAAAAGCAAATTGCGCAGTCTCACTTGGATCCTCTTCATCTCGGGTGTGCCCGGAATCTTCCTCCCACCCAGCGAACAAAGCCTCCGGAATGGGAGCGCTACCAGAGTAAACGATCGATCCGCGGAGCTCGAATCCGCCCGCTGAGTGTTTTGTCTCAGAGACAATTTGGGGGTGGGCCCCTTCAATTCTGGCCATCAGATTTCGTCCTCCGCCCCTTCGCGACATTGACATTGCGCCGCCTAAGCTACAGAATCCATTTAGCGCAGGGGCGCTGGCCCCCCTGCTCTGCTGTGGCCTTCCCCAAGAAGCGGGAAGCAATGCAGCCTATCCCGGCCTGACGGAAATCAGGGCAATTCATGAATGACTCCCCCGCGCAAGGTCTCAAAAATCACGCACGATTCGATCCGGCCTTTCATTTCGCCCTGGGCCTGGTTCTCGTTTTCAACCTGGCCTATGCAATCGTCCACCTGCTGCACCACAGGGTCATCTTTTCGGCCTGGTTCGTGGTGCTCTCTGTAGCCGTATTCATTCCCTACTTCAAGCTTCGCCTCTATCCCCTCAAGGTGCAGGACCGGGTAATCCGTCTCGAAGAGAGGCTTCGGTTGCAGGCGCTCGCCCCAGCCGAGTGGCACGCGCAAATCTACCAGCTCACTGAAGACCAGTTGATTGCCCTGCGGTTTGCGGGCGACGGCGAGGTTGTGGAGTTGGCCAAACAGGCTCTTGCCGAGAATCTCACCCGCAAACAGATCAAGGAGCGGATCAAGAACTGGCGCGCCGACAACTGGCGGGTCTGAGTCTCCCTGCTTCCTAGCCGCAACTGGCCCGGTCAGCGGTGATCGGTTCGGCAACTGCCGCGTCTTCGCTCCACGCGCCTCGGGCGGCAAAACGGGTTGCAGGTGTAAGACTCCCTCGGGAGTTTCGCCTGCAACCCGTCTTCTGTTCCCGCTGAAGATGACCGCCCCAGGCTATTTTTCCCGGTGACTTTCGTCTGTCTTCACATCTCCGCTCTCGACTGCGTTTGCTGTGTCAGCCTTTTCCAGCGACTCTGTGTCCAGCCCGTGCTCATGGCGGTACTGCTCCACCGGCATCTTGCCATCCCACCAGGCCCAGTTCATCGGATAGACGTCCGGGTCAAGGAACACCTGGTAGAAGTGCCAGACCACGATCGCCAGGGAGGCAAGAATTGCCTCGTAGAAGTGGATCGATGTGGCCACATCCACCCACCAGCGAGCCAGCAGGTTGCCCGTGGAAACATTGGCCCACATCATCACGCCGGTCACGGCCATGAGCCCCGTGCCCCAGACCAGCGCCCAGTACTCGGCCTTCTCCGCGTAGTTGAAGCGGCCAAACTTTGGCCTCTCCTTGCTCAGGCCAAGGTAGAACCGCATGGTGCCGATTGCGTCGAAAGCGTCCCTGGGCCGCGGCGCAAAGTCCCAGATGAGGCGTCGCCCTTCCCGCGTCATGGCCAGGTAGAAGATGTGATAGATGCCCGCCGCCATCAGGACCACTCCCGCGACACGGTGGGTAAGGCTTCTTACCCTCTCGCTCATCGCCAGCACCTCGGCCAGCCATGAGTTGGGGAACTTGAGCGCGAATCCGGTGATCACCAGGATGATGAAGCTTGTGAGCAAAATAAGGTGCTGCCAGCGCTGATTCTCGGTCATGCGCACCATGCTCGGGTTCTGCACCGCGCGGCGCGCCAGGGCCTTGCTCCGCCAGATGATCGCGTTGTGCAGGAACATTGCGCCGATCACGATAAGGATCAACGGCAGGTAGATCCAGCGCACCCAGCGCGTGATCTGCGAGCCCATGTCCTTGGAGGCGGTGCCGTCGAGGTGAACCTTGGTCTGCGTGAACTTCTGCGTTACCCCCTTGTGGCACTTGCCGCAGGTCGCATCCAGGTTCGCCTTGTTGATCGTCGAGCGCTTGTCGCTCGACGGAAAGATGTTGTGCACCCCATGGCAGCTTGCGCAGTTGGCCACCACCGCGGAGCCGCCTTCGCTCGCCAGCCCGTGATAGCTGTCCAGGTAAGTCGAGACGCGGTTGCCCGCGACACCGAACTCCTGTGACAGCCGCACTCCCTCGTGGCAGCGGGCGCACGTCGTGCGCGCCACATTCTGCTCCGAGACAGACGAGTTGGGATCAACGTGCGCCTTGATCGAGTGAATCCCATGGCAGTCCGTGCACACGGGCGCCAGCCCGTTGCCGCGCGCGATTCCCTGCCCATGGATGCTCGCCATGAACGTGTCGGCGACTCCCGCGTGGCACTTGCCGCAGGTATTCGGCACGTTGAACTTGTAGATGGGAGACTTCTGATCGTTGGCCGGAAGAATGTCGTGCGCGCCGTGGCAGTCTGTGCAAACCGCCGCCTTCTTCGAGCCCTTTTCGATAGCCAACCCGTGCACGCTCTCCTGGTAGGAGACAAAGGTCTGCGCGCTGTCGCCGTTGGACTCCACCAGAAACTTCTGTCCGTGGCAGCGTCCGCAGGTGGTGGGAATGTTGGCGTGATTTACGGGAGACTTGGCGTCGTCGGCCCCCATCACTTCATGTGCGCCGCCATGACAGTCCTGGCAGTTGGCCGCCGACGCCGTGCCCGCCTTGGTTGGCTTGGCATGGAAGCTGTGCGCATAGGCCTCCTGCGCATCCGCGTGGCACTGTGCGCAGGTGATCTTCTTCGGGGTCGTCTCATGCACCGGCCCCTTCACATCCGTATGGCAATCCACGCAGGCAAACATGCCGCCGTGAATCGAGTGCTTCAGCTTGTCCTTGTCGATGAACAGGCTGACCTGCTTGCCATTCACATCCTTGGTCAGGGTGGAGTCGGAATGGCACGTCAGGCAGTCTTCATCTTTGGGCTTGTGGGCCGCCCTTGCCGTCAAACTCCCGGTGACAAAAGTCAGAACTATCAGTTGGCAGAGAATCTTTCTGCTTGCATTTCCCTTGAACCCGCTGAACCCCAGCATGGACTGCCTCATTACTCTCGGATGTATGCGCTCAACGTCAGCACAAGAAGGATGATTCCAATCAGAATCGCCGTCGTTCCTACCACTCTGCCAAAATTCACCAGCCAGCTCGGGGGCTTCTCGCCGAGTCTCGCTTCCAGCTTGCCTTCGCTCGCCAGCCGCTTGTACTCCTCGCTGCGCTTTACCTTGAACTCTTCCTCGCTCTCCACGCCCGTGAAGATCACCATGTCCATGGGAAAGCTCCCAGGGCGCAGATGCGTATTCACAAAGTGGATGGAGAAGATGAACAGGATCGCCAGCAGGCCCTCTTCGCTATGGATGACGAGCACAGCGTTCAAGGCCCAGCCCGGCAGGAACCTGGCAAAGAACGGCGCAAACCACATCGCGTACCCTGAGAATCCGATCACCAGCATGCCCCAGAAGACCGCCCAGTAATCGAACTTCTCCCAATAGGCATAGCGCTCGAAGACAGGCTTCTTGCCAAGCCCCACAAACCAGCGCATGTGCCCAACGATATCTTTCACGTCCTTCCAGTTGGCCACCATGGAGGTGTTGCCCCAGAAGACGCCCTTCTCGCGATGCAACAGCCCGCGCGTGAAGATCTCTTTCAGGTGAAGCAGGAATGCGATCGACAGCACCACGGCAAACAGCTT
Organism: uncultured Acidobacteriaceae bacterium; assembly: GCA_903849645.1. Lineage (GTDB taxonomy): Bacteria > Acidobacteriota > Terriglobia > Terriglobales > Acidobacteriaceae > Telmatobacter. The sequence continues at coordinate 159,113 of CAINJJ010000054.1, forward strand.
GTGAAAGAAGATGATGGCCCCAAAGCCGCCCACCTGGGTCGCGAACTTCCGCGCCCAGATGCTCTCGCTGAAGCGCATCGGCAGACCGGTCGCCGCCAGTCCCAGAAACGTTGTGAACAGAACGCCGTGCATGTATCTCTGTTCCCGCGTGAAGCGCTGGAAGAAGCGCTCACCTGTCTTGTGCTGCTCCGTGGCTCCGTTCGTCGCTTGCTCCAGATCAGGCATTCTTTCCTCCTTTTGCGGACCTTGTCTTGAGCTGTTCATAACGAGCGCGGATCAGCCAAAGTATGGTGTGAATCATGAAGAACGTCAGCACGCCGGCCAGCAACAGGTTCATGAAGAGCCGGATGTAATACAGCGCAGGATTCAGCTTGCGGTTCTTTGCGTTGGCGTGCGGTTGATATTGAACGAAGCTGGCGTTGGCCCCTGCATGGCACTTGCCGCAGGTCTTTACCAGGTTCTGCGGCGCCACCGGCGAGCGCGGATCAGATGCAGGCAGAATCTCGTGCGCCCCGTGGCAGTCCCAGCAACGGGCCGTCTCCACATAGCCGCCCAGAGAACTGAGCTGCGAGTGGAAAGTATCGCGGTAGGTGCTGAACTTGTCTTTGTGGCAGTTGCCGCAGATGGGCGTGGACTGCATGCGAAATGCTGACGCTGTGGGCTGCTCGATGGCATGGGCCGTGTGGCAGTCGGAGCAGACCGGAGCCGCCGTGTGTCCAGCGGCAACGCCCTTCCCGTGCACGCCGGCCATGTAGTCGTTGGTGATGCCGGCATGGCAGGTCCCGCAGGTCTGCGGAACGTTTGATTTGAACGTAGGGCTCTGGGGGTCCTTGTGGCTCAGCACATGGTGCGAGCCGTGGCAACTGGTGCAGTTGGCCGCCACCAGCAGGCCTTCCTTGCTCAGCGCAAAGCCATGGATCGAATCAAGATAGAGCGGATAGACGTTGTTGATCCCGTGCTTCTTGGCCATCGCGTCGCTGCCGTGGCAGTTGCCGCAGGTGCGCGGAATGTTCAGCGGATACACCGCCGACTTTGGATCCGCCTTGGGATAGATCGAGTGCGCGTCCCCGTGGCAGCTTGTGCACGGATGCTCCGGGCGGTTGGAGTGAACGCTGCCGGCCAGCCCTTCCGACTCGCTCGCGTGACAGCTCTCGCACTTGACCGGCGTCACCTTGTCCGGGTGCGGATAGTCCTTGATGGACGTGTGGCAGTCACCGCACTTCAAGACTCCGTGGATGCTTTTTCCAAACGTGTCGCCATCCACGCTCACGCTGTGCCCCGCGGGGTCCTGCAACGTCTTGTCCGCATGACACATCAGGCAATCGGTCTGCGCCGCCAGCCTTCCAGGCATCGCCAACAGCACAAGCACAACTCCCGCAGCCAATAACGCGCTGCGAAACAGTCCCCTGCTCCTGCTCTGAGGCATCTCTTCAATTGAGTTCGCGGTACTCTTCGCGGCTCTGGTCATCCTGCCGTCTTCCTTCTCCGGGAGAGATTCATTGCTCCCATCTCCACCGGGCATACATCAAGCGCACTCCGCGGCCACTTCAAGAAAGTTGTAAGCGCAGGATTCGCACTCTTGAGAAGAATCTTTGGCGTGGATTGTCGCAGTGACATGTATCACATCACAAGATCAACGGCAGCGCGGCCCTTGATTCCCTGAGCGAACCATTCTCCGAGCTCATCATTTCCGCCTCCGGTCCCCGGTCTCTCAAGGCGCGCGCAACCTGCTTTGCAATGCTGCACTTCGTTCGAATTCCCCTGGTTTTAACGCACCCATCGGGCGCCGCGCCAAAGTGATGCAGGTCACAAGCCACCGTGAGCCCCGTCTAGGACAATATGACCGCTGCGTGAGGACTTCAATTATGGGCACTGCTGCGCTATCCGAGACAAAATCCATGCTCACTCTCCCCGGCGACGCGGTTCGCCAGATTCAGTGGCGCTTCGCTGACCGTTTTGATCTACAGATGCTCGTCCAGTCGGCCCGCGGCGTGGCCCGCGGCACCGTGGCCCGCCTTGTGGCGGCCGGGGAGCGCAACACCCACGAGTGGACCCCCGCCAAGAACGAGATGCTTGAGGCTTTTGACCGCGCCGGTCTCACCGGGGTCTTCATGGACCCCGAAGATGGCGGCTTCATCACCGGGCCCAAGAACCTCGCCCTGTCCCTGTCCGCCTTCGAACTCGCCTGGGTCGACGGCGGCGCAGCCACGGCCAGCCTCGCCGGCTTCCTTGCCCTCTCGCCCATCCATGAGCGCGGCACGCCCGAGCAGGCCAGCCGCTACATGAGCCTCTCCGCCCCCCCCCAGCCCGGCGAAGACCGCAAACCCTGGCGCGGCGCATTCGTGCTCACCGAACCCATCCCCTACGTCGGGGTCGACACCGGCATGTTGAACGGCAAGCTCCGCATCGCTGAATGGAAAGACGGCGAAGAGCCCATCATCCAGGTGGACAAGCGCGGTCGCTTCATCACCAACATCGCCTTCGCCAACTTTGTCACCGCGGCCGTCAACTCCGACGACCCCCGCATCAAGGGCAGTTGCGTCGTCATTCTCGAGGAAACAGATGAAGGCACCTTCGACCACGGCTCGCCAACCAAGAAACTCGTTCACCAGCTCTCCTCCACCGGCGACCCCATCTTCAGCATGAAGGTCCCGGCCAGCCGCATAGTCGGCGGCTACACCGTCAAGGACGGCGTCATCGTCCCCAACTACAACCACAGCGAGATCATCGAGGCTGTCTTCCGCCGCACCCGCGTCACCGTGGGCCTGATGACTGCCTCCAAGCTGCTCTCTGCCGTCGAGCCCGTCATCCGCTACCAGCGCGGCCGCTTCCGTGGAGCCGATGGAACCAAACCCGGCACCCTGCGCTACGAGCAAGGCATCCAGCAGCGCGAAGACGCCCTGCACCGCCTCGTCGATGTCTGGGCCACCGGAGAGGCAGCAGCCTCGCTGGGCTTCGCCGCCGCCCGCCTTTTTGACGAGCTGGACCCCATCGAAAAGCTGAAATCCGCACTGCTCCTCGAGCGCGGCATCGCCGGCGGCCGCGCCGAACTCAAGGCCCTCAAGGAGAGCGAGCAGCGCGCCATCGAGTCCCTGTCCCTCCGTCCCGACGACCCGCGCCGCGCCGAGTTCGAAGCCGACACGCTCGTCCAGTACGTGCTCAAGGACGCCGAAGCCAATGTCCTGTGCCCCGCCACCAAGCTCTGGAACACCGGCCACGGCGCCAATCTGCTCCGCGAGGCCGTCAGTCTCATGGGCGGCTACGGCATCACCGAGGACTGCCCCGGCTTCCTCGCCAACAAGTGGATGGACGCCCAGCTTGAAGCCACCTACGAGGGCCCCGAGGCCGTCCAGCGCCGCCAGTTGACCGTCACCATGACCTCTGAAGTCTTCCTCGCCCAGTTCAAGGCCTGGACCTCCCAGATGCGGCGCATCGCCGGCGACAGGCCCGGCACAGGCGCCTGCACCCTTGCCTCCGCCATGCAGATGTGGCTCTGGACCCTCAACCACCTGCAACGGTCCACTGACCCCGAAGGCGGCAAGCTCTACCACGGCCAGCGCCAGGGGGTGACCTTCCCCCTCGCCGACGCTCTCTGCTGGCTGCTCGCCTCCCGCTGCCAGATTCTCGATGTTCTCGAACTCGAAACTCGCGGCGCGGACGATCCGGTCGCCTCCGAGGGCCTGGAAGGAACAGTCCAGTTCCTCAGCGATCTCTGCCATACCCAGGCCGCCGCGGCGGCCGGAGAAGTCTCCCGCATCTGCGCCGAGCTGGTATTCGGCTACAACGAGCACCCCGGCTGGACCGACCCCGCCCACACCAACTGCTTCCTCGCCAGCGAACTCGAAGCCTACGAGGAGACCATGCCCGGCATCACCGCCATGGCCGTGGATGTGGTCGCCATCGACGGCAGCCATCCGCAGAAGGCAGGCCCCTGCGCCGGTTGCGCCGGAAACGCCGACTTCCTCCGCCTCCAGAACAAGCTCGTCACCTGCCTCAGCGGCTCGCGCCTGGCCAAGGACCGCGCCGCCGACACCGTCAGCAAGGTCATGATTCCTGAAGCCCTGGACTACCCCGCATGAGCGTGGACGCAGTCGAGAACGAACTTCCGGGGATCGAACGCCAGGCGATGGAGATCGACATCGCATGCGTCGGCTTCGGCCCTGCCACCGGCGGCTTTCTCTCCACGCTCACCCGCGCCTGGACCGAGAACCCCGCCGACCCTGCCTTCGAGAGCCGCGTGGCCCCCGGCATGCCCCTCCAGGTGCTCTGCTACGAGCGCGCCGACGACATTTCCTCAGGAGTCAGCGGCGTCGTCACCGCCGCCCGCAGCATCCGCGCCAGCTTTCCCGATCTCAACCTGGCCGACATCCCCATGGCCGCCAGCGTCGGCAAGGAGCGCGTCCTCTACCTGCTCGATCCCCACGGCGCCAGCCGCCGCTCGTTCACCCTCCGCGCCGCCGACAAGGCCCTGCGCGGTCTTGGCGGAGTCGTGGGCGTAAAGGACCATGCCTTCGAACTCCCCTGGACCCCGGCCTTTCTCAACAAGCACGGCGGCCTTGTGCTCTCCATCGGCCAGTTCAACCAGTGGGTCGGCTCGCAGTTGATGGGTTCCGGCCTGGTGCAGATATGGCCCGGAACCCCGGTCAGCGAGCCGCTCTTTGACACCGCCGCCCCCGGCAGGGCCGTGACCGGCGTCCGCCTGGCCGACCAGGGCGTCGAAAAGTCCGGCCAACCGACAGCCGGATTCATGGCCGGAATGGATGTCAAGGCTCTGCTCACCGTGGTCGGCGACGGCCCCGTGGGCGCGGTGGGCCAGGCCATCGACCGCCAATTCGGGCTCCCTGAAGGCCACGGCCATCACGAATGGGCCCTCGGCATGAAGATGGTCATCGAGCTGCCCCCCGCGGACGAGAACGACCCCGGCGCACTCCAGCCCGGCACCGTCTGGCACACCTTCGGCTATCCCGAGCCGGAGATCTTCGGCTTTCTCTACGTCCACCCTGACCGCCTTGTCTCCGTGGGCATCTTCGTCCCCAGTTGGATGAGCGACCCCTCCCGCACCGCTTATCGCTATCTCCAGCACTACATCCAGCACCCCGCCCTCTGGCCCGTTCTCAAGGACGGGACCCTCCGCTCCTGGGGTGCGAAATCCCTCGAAGAGTCCGGCCGCCACGGCGAGCCCTTCCTCACCGGCGACGGCTATGCCCGCATCGGCGAGGGCTCCGGCTCCACCAACATGCTCACCGGCTCCGGCGTGGATGAGGCCTGGGCCACCGGCGTCCAGCTCGGCGACGCCGTTATCGAGCTGCTCCGCGCCGCCAAGCCCTTCTCTCAGGAAAACCTCGCCGCCACCTATGAAGCCCGCCGCCGCGCCAGTTGGGTCCAGCAGGGCGCACTTGAGGCGCAAAGCGCCCGCACCGGATTTCACGGCGGCATGGTCAAAGGCATGATCGGCATGGCCCTCGCCGGCCTCACCGGCGGCAAGCTCTCCCTCTCCGGCAAAATCCCGCCCGCCCACCGGCAGATTCGTCACACCGGCACCGGCCTCAAGTTGAAAGAAGCCTCCGCCCTGGCCATTGAAGACGGCCGGCCCCTCCACGACGCCCTGCTCTCGGCCCGCGGCTGGCCCGAGATTCCCTTCGACGGCCGCCTCCTCGTCACCCAGCAGGACGCCCTGCTGCTCGGCGGCAAGGTCCAGGCCATGCCCGGCTTCGCTGACCACGTCGTCTTCCGCGATGCCGCCCTCTGCCTCACCTGCGACGAGCAGACCTGCGTCGCCATGTGCTCCGGCCAGGCCATCACCGCCGGCCCCGACGGCGTCCCCGTCTTCGAACGCGAGAAGTGCATCCACTGCGGCGCATGCCTCTGGAACTGCGCCAGCTCTCCCGACGGCATCCATACCAACATCGACTTCCGCGCCGGCGCCGGCGGCCTGCATAGCGCTGAAAACTGACGCAAATATAACATCCGTGGTATATTGACCATGAAGTGGACAGTCGAAACCCTCAACCAACAAGTGCTCGAAGAACTCGACGCCCTTCCCGACGACATGCAGGCGAAATATCATTTCATCGCCGGGATGATCGAGGATTTTGGGCCGAGTCAGGTGGGCATGCCGCATCTGAGGCACATCGAAGGCCGGCTGTGGGAGCTGAGGTTGAAAGGGCGCGACGGTATTGCGCGTGCACTCTATGTGGTTGTTACCGGAAGAAAGGTAGTCATTGTGCGCGTCTTCATCAAAAAGACCTCGAAGACGCCAAGACATGAGATTGATCTCGCGCTGTCCCGCGCGAATCAGATTCTTTGAGGAGCGATGCCAATGACCCAACTTAGCGAGTTGCATGAGCGATGGATGCGAAAGCCCGGCTATCGCAAAGCGCATAAGGCACTGGAAGATGAGTTCGCAATCGTTCGTGCGGTCATTGCAGCCCGCAAGCACGCCGGCATCACCCAGGCAGAGTTGGCTCGTCGTATGGGAACCACCCAGCCCGCAGTCACCCGTCTGGAAAGCGGTCGCGTGCAACCTTCGCTCCGAACACTCCGCCGGGTAGCGGAAGCTACAGGTTTGAAGCTCATGATCGAGTTCGAACCGCTAGACCAAGAATCCCTGGGCACGATCGCTTCAAAGTCTGTCGAATTAGTTGCGAAAGATCAGAATGACGCGCCAGGACAAGTTCGACGTTATGCTCACGCGTCCCGCTGAGCCTTCCGTGTGGAATCACAAACCATTCAATCACAATGAGTCGCGCGCCTATACGCTGTTTCGCTGTGGCCCGAGTCTAGATTTTTTGAAAATTCCGTGTCTGCGTCTGATGTCAGGCGCCAGAACTCACTTGTGCAACGGAACCAGCCCGCCAGTCACTTCGGACCGCTCTCCTGAAAGCGACGAATTAAACTGGTCAATCAAAGCAAATCGGAGAACTCGATGTCGGTCCAACTCCAAATCGTCGTCTGCGCGGGCATCGTTCCCGACCCGCTGCAAACCCTCGAGCCCATCACCACGCCCAACGGCCCCGGCCTCAAAAACGAGCTCGTCCTCCCCGCGGTCCTCGACCCCTGGGCCGCCAGCGCGCTCTATGAGGCCGCCGCCCTCGCCGCCAAAAACCCCGGCAGCAAGCTCTACCTCGTCTCCCTCGGGCCAAAAGCAAAATTGCAGCAGGTCATGATGACCGTCGCCCAGAAGGTCCCCTTCGAGCTCGTCCCCGTCGACGGGCCCATCGGCGGCTTCCCGGACGCCCACTCCACAGCCGGAGCTCTCGCCGAAGCCATCGAAGCCATTCCCGGCCTCGACAAATCCAGCCTCCTGCTCTTCGGCGGCTGGGAGTCGGCCACCCGTGGCGCGGGCGTCACGCTCCAGCTCATCGGCGAGCGCCTTGGCATCACCGATCAGTTCCAGGGCGTTGACCAGATTACCGTCTCCGACGACGGCTCCTTTGAGGTCCTGGAGCGCGTCGAAGGCGGCAAGCATCAGGTCTCCACCTGCCAGGGCGCGCCAGCCGTCCTCGGCTGGGCCACCGGGAACCTCGCCGAGCCTCGCAACAACCCGCAGGTCGGCATGGCCAACATGCGCGGCATCATGCCCGCCCTGCAAAAAGCCAAAGCCGCCTCGCTCGCGCCCAACGGCCTGCGCTACGTCTCCGTGGCCCTGCCCAAACAGCAGCGCACCACTCGCGTCGTCAAGGACCTCACCCCCGACCAGATCGCCGCCGAGCTGGCCGCGTGGATTGGAGCCGAATAATGGAATCGATTCTGGTACTCACCCACGCCGACGAAACCGGCGCAATCCTGACCAAAGCTTCCCTCGAGGCCGTCACCGCCGGCATCGACCTCGCCGCCCGCCTCTCCGCCCCTCTCGCCATCGGCATCCTGGCCGCGGACGCAACAACCTTGACCAAAAGTCTGCCGTCCGCAGGCGCGCGCATCCTGTCCGTCTCCGGCCAGGCCTTCGCCCAGGCGCGTTACGCCACGGACGCCGCCGCCGCGGAAGCTCTCTGCCGCGCTGCCCAGGCAACCATTGTCCTCGCCCCCGGCAGTTCCCGCTTCACGCGGGTGGCAGCCGGCGTCGCGCACCGCCTCGGCGGATTCATTGACACCCACATCACCGCCCTCGCCGGCACGGACGCGGTCGAAGCCTCCCGCTGGTTCTACCGCCAGCGCATCGAGGCGGTCCTCAGCCGCGACGCCCGCCCCTGGTTCCTTCTCCTCGACTCCGGCGCGGCGCCAGCCTTCACTGCGCAGCCCGGCGCCGCAACCGCCGAAGAGATCGCCGTCGCGCTCCCCGAAGCCCGCACCAACGTCAGCGGCTTCCGCGCGCCGCAGCAGGGCGCACAGACCATCCGCCCCGACGCCCCCCTGCTCTTTGTCGCCGGAGCCGGATGGACCAAGAAGCAGCCCGACGGGCAGGTGCATACCACCGAGGCGGCCGGCCTGATCCTCGGCTTCCTGCGCGCCACCCCCGCCTCGCTCGGCAGCTCCAAGTCCCTCGTGGACCAGGGCAGCGAAGGACAGTCCGTCCTGCCCTTCCTCACCCACCTCAACCAGATCGGCCAGACCGGCGCAACCCCGCGCCACGCCAAGGGCCTCTCCACCTGCTGCCATGGCGAAGAGCCCCACGTCGTAGGCTGGCGCTTCATCGCCGACCGTCGCGCCATCTCCCTCGACCCCAACTGCGGCTGGTCCCGCGGCAAGGCGGACGTTGTCTACATCGCCGACGCCTTCCAGGTCATCCCCAGGGTCAACGCCCTGCTGGAAGCGGCAAAACCCTAGAGCGTCAAATTCACGGGGCCCCTGCATCGCCGGGCGCCCCGCAGTCCCCTCCCCCCCCCGCCTCGGAAACCCCTTGAAGCGCCCGGGAACCAAAACGGGAATTGTTTCCATTGCATGAAAATGCCCCTTGACGGGCCCTTCCCTTCGTTCTAGCTTGGCAATACACGGGAAAGGAGGTAGATCCAGCTGATGCAAAATGACTGTTCCAGATGTTTCGTACGTGAGGTGACTGAGGCCTAGGGCATCGCGCCCAAGACCCCCGGTTTGGCCCCGGCGAGGAGCATCTCGCTTGGGGACTCCATGGCAACTCAACTTCCTTTGCAGCCACGGCTTTGAACGGCCAAAAGGCGATTTTTCCAATCGTGCGACGCAGGTCGTCGCCGGAAGCCCGTCTTAGCGGGTATCGCCACCAAGCACTCTCAGCCTGGGACGTAAGCAGAAGAGGAGATGCCAGGGCACTCGCGGCAGCGCGATGGCCTTAGTCCAATACCAACAGATCACCGGCGACGGCCTGGGCAACGCGCCCAGGCCGCCGTTGCGTTGGGACCCTGCCGGTCATCGCGCCGGTGGGTTAAACTCAGGCCAATGCGGGTCTTCGGAATCGATTGCGGAACGGAAATCACCGGCTTTGGCGTTGTGGAGAGTTGCGACACAGGCCGCGACCGGCGCCTGGTGCTCAAGGCCATGGGAGCCATTCGCCTGGCCCGGACCAAGACCCTGCCCGTTCGCCTCGAACAGGTCTTTCGCGAACTCTGCGCCGAACTCGACCGCTGGAAGCCCGACTCCGTGGCCATCGAAGAGGTCTTCTACTCCGTGAATGCCAAGTCGGCCCTCAAGCTGGGCCAGGTGCGCGGCGTGGCTCTGCTGGCGGCAGCCGTGCAGGGCTTGCCCGTGGCCGAGTATGCGCCCCTCAAGATCAAGTCCAGCGTGGTCGGTTACGGCCTGGCAAAAAAGGAGCAGGTGCAGTTCATGGTGGCCCGCCTGCTTGACCTTGCCGAAGTCCCCCAGCCCGCCGACGCCGCCGATGCCCTGGCCATCGCCATCTGCCACATTCATACCGCGCAGACCCTCGCCGCGCAGGGGGCGGGACGATGAGAACCGCGGCCCGCTGCCTCGCCCTTGCCGCGCTCGCCGTGCTGGCTCTGCCCGCCCTCGGCCAGGCTGACCCGGTGGTCAAGGTGGAGTTTTCCAACCCCGGCCTCACCCCCTCCCGCTGGACCATCACACTCCACGCCGATGGCAGCGGCCACTTCAGCTCCGAGCGCGGAAATGCGCAGGCGGAAGGCTCGCAAGCCATGGATGCCGCCGACGTGGACCGCGACATCCGCGTCAGTCCCCGGTTTGCGGCCCGCATCTTCCAGGTAGCGCGCCGCCACAACTGGTTCAACACCGAGTGCGAAAGCCGCATGAAGGTGGCCTTTCAGGGGTGGAAGAAGGCTAGCTACGAAGGACCCGACGGGCAGGGCTCCTGCAGCTTCAACTACTCCAGGGACAAGGAGATTCAGGAGCTCGGAGACTCGCTCGTGGCCGTGGCCGGGACCATCCAGGAGGGCGCCCGGCTCGAAATGCTCCTGCGCCACGACCGGCTCGGCCTGGACCGCGAACTGGAGTTCATCGTCGAGGCGGCCACCGATGGCAGGGTGCGGCAGATCTGCGTCATCCGCGCCATTCTGGAGCGCCTCGCCGAAGATTCCGAAGTGATGGAGCGGGTCAGGAAGCGCGCCAAAGCGCTGCTGGGGCGCGCCGAAGAATAATTTGGCCTGACGCCGGTGTTGCGCGCGACTTTTCCGGGTCCAAGGGTGTCTTATGGTTGTTGGGACATCCATTCAGGAACCGTTTCAGGGTGAAGGGATGGAAAGGCGGGCACAATGAGTCAGAAGAGTATCCTTGCAAGCCGGTTGAGCGCGGCCTCCATGGCTGCGTTTGCAGTGGTAGCCATGTTGCTGGCGCCGCAGCTTCGAGCCGACGACGCCGCACCGGGCGCGCGGGCGGCACGCCTCAGCAGCGTGGACGGCCAGGTGCAGCTCATTCAGGACAACCAGGTGCTGGCCGATCAGGCGCTGGTCAATACCCCGGTCTTTGAGGGCACACAGGTCCTCACCGCGGAGGACGGCCGCGCGGAACTTCAATTCGACGACGGCAGCGTGATCCGAATCTCACCCAATAGCTCCCTGACCATCACTGAACTGCGCGGCCAGAGCGGCGGCGGCGACGCCGAGATCGTCCTTGAAAGTGGCCTGGGCTACTTTGAACTCCAGGGCGAGGGCACTGAAAACCACGTCCGCGTTCGCTTTGCCGACAGCGTAGTCACCGCCAGCGGCTTCACCGTGCTGCGCATCGGTCTCGACAACCAGCCAGGGGATCTAGCCGTGTTTTCCGGCAACGCCCACCTGACCCGCGGCAACGCGCTCGCCCTTGACCTGCATGGCGGCGAGAGCGTCGCCCTCAACGGCGCAGACCCAACCCGCTACAACCTCGGCGAGTCCATCGAGCCGGACTCCTGGGACAGTTGGAACGCCGACCGGGACCAGGTGCTGACCAGCGAAGCCGCCGCCAAAACAGGCGCGGCCAATAACCTTGCAGACAGCAACAACCCCGCCTGGAACGATCTTGACGCCCACGGCAACTGGTACAACGTCCCCGGCCAGGGCTACGTCTGGTCGCCCCAGGAAGCCATGGGCGCCGGCTGGGACCCCTATGGCAACGGCCACTGGATGTGGACTCCCCGCTACGGCTACATCTTTGTCTCCGGCGATTCCTGGGGCTATATGCCCTACCAGTGCGGAGCCTGGAACTACTTCGACAGCTTTGGCTGGGGCTGGTCGCCCGGCGGGTGCCAGACCTGGTGGGGCGGCGGCAACTACTGGGGCGGCGGCGGAGGCGGCTATTGGGGCGGCAACATTGGCAACGCTCCTGTCGGCTACCTCTATCCCAAACGGCCCCACGGTGGTCCGCACCGGCCCATCGGCAATCCGCTCAATGCAGGCGGCGGCCGCTTCTCTCCGGCTGTTCCCCTGATCCCCGTCAACCGGCGCCCTCCGGCCGGATCTCCTGCAATGCCCGTGCGGGACAGAAACACACCCGTCGTCATCGCCGGACATCCCGTGCAGCCGCTGCGCCCCACGCCCTCTCGGCCAACGTATGGCGATTCCGGTCCGGCCATGGGCTTCCAGAATCGGCCTCAGCCGGTCTACTCCGGCGCCCGGCCCATCACCCAGCCCGGCCAGACCTACCAGCCGATGCCGCCCATGCAGCCGAATCGGCCTGCGCAGACCGTGCAGCCGAGCCGCGGCTTTGGCTCCTTCTTCGGCCTTCGGCCGTCCAACACGCCCAACACGCCTTCAGCCGCCCCCCGGCCTTATGGCGGTGGCGGCCAGCAGCCCTCCGCACCCAGCAGGCAATCTTCCGGTGGCGGCGGCGGCTCCCAGCCCAGCCACTCTTACTCGGGTGGTGGCGGTGGCGGCGGTGGTGGTAGCGTCCCTCACGGCGGAGGCGGCGGCGGGGGTGGCGGTGGCGGCGGCGGCTCCCATCCCAGCGGTGGCGGCGGCGGCGGCAACAGCGGCGGCAGTCCCCACCACTAGAGCCTGCTTTTAACTTTCGTGCGGGCGGAGTTGACGAGTGCCCCCGGTCCCCCGCATTTTGGGACCGGGGAGAGCACAATCTCGTCTGTCAGTGAAACCTGTCCTGGGAGCCAGACCGCTCATCCCGGCAGGCAAGCCCGCTGCTATGATCCTGGCTCCATGAATCAGGAAACCGCCACCCTTTTCTCTCGCCTTCGGAATTTCCTCCTCCCCCAGGGCAACTCCCCTGCCCAGGCCCTGAATTCCGTTCGCGTCTTTGAAAAGGGCCGGATGCGCGCCACGGAAGGCCACTGGCCCCACCGCAGGTGGCCGGGCGCACCGGTTTCAAAGAAATTGAAAAAGGAGCAGAGAATTCTCTGCTCCTTTTTCAAACCAGGTGCAACGGCTTAGGAACATCCCGAGGTGGAGCCGCAGCTCATGCAGCGGTAGCAGCTTCCGTTGCGCACCATGATGGCTCCGCAGGTGCCGCAACTCGGCGCGTCGCCCATGTCATACATGCCGCGCATCGCATCCGACGCGTGATAGAGCCCCCGGTCCTTCAGTTCCGGCATCGCCGGCGCTTGAGCCGGAGGCGCGGGAGCATGGGCCTCTGGAGCAATTCCGCCGCCCGCCGTACCGCTTCCCAGCCCGAACCCGCCGGCCTGCGCGTTCATCTCCTGCAGACGTTTGGCCACCTGCTGGGCAAGGTTCCCCAGTTGGCTGTTCGGATCGTCCTCGAAGTCATTGTCGGCCAGCAGGCTGGGCGACGATGGCAGTTGCGGCGTCTGCGGAGTCAGACCCGCAAACAGGCTCAACTGCGTTCCCGATAGAAAGCGAAGGCTCAGCCAGCGGAAGATGTAATCCATCAGGCTCTTGGCATAGCCGATCTGATCGTTGCCCGTCCAGCCTGAAGGCTCAAAGCGCGTGTGGGCAAACTTCTCGCACAGCACCTTGAGCGGCACGCCGTGTTGCAGCGCCAGCGAGATCGATGTGGCAAACGCATCCATCAGGCCGGAGACCGTCGAGCCCTCTTTCGCCATCTTGATGAAGATCTCGCCGGGCTGCCCGGTGGGATAGAGGCCTACGGTAATGTAGCCCTCGTGCCCCCCGATAGAGAACTTGTGCGTGATGGAAGCGCGCTCGTCCTGCAGGCGATGACGCACCGCGCGCGGCGGTCCGTTCAGGTCCTGTGCAGGAGCCTTCTGCGGTTCGTGCGCCGGAGCCTGCTGTGCCGACGGCTGCAGCAGCGGCACCGCCGCGGCCCTGGCAATCTCGTCCAGCGACCGCTGGAAGGCAGCCGACGCAGCAATCACCTGCTTGGCGGTCACCTCCAGCCTCTCGCTGATCTTGGCTTCCAGCGTCTTCACGTCGGCCTCGGCCGCGCTCTGGCCCGCTGCCAGCGAAGCCAGCACCCGCGCCCCGGCGGCATCCACCGCCGATGGCTCGCGCTTGGTGTCCATGCTGGTGTTCAAAGGCTGCGTGCCCTTCGATCCGTCGCGATAGATAGCCACCGCCTTGACGCCCCGGCGCCAGCTTTCCGCATAGGCCTCGGCCACGTCTTCCACCGTTGCCTCGTGCGGCAGGTTTACGGTCTTGGAGATCGCGCCGGAGAGGAAAGGCTGCGCCGCTCCCATCATCTTGATGTGGCCCATGTATTGAATGGAGCGCGTTCCCTTTGACGGCTTGAAGCTGCAGTCAAACACCGCCAGGTGCTCCGGCTTCACGCCGGGCGCGCCTTCGATGGTGCCCGTGGCGTCAATGTAGCTCACGATCGCGTTCACGTCGTCGCTGGAGTAGCCCAGCTTGAAAAGCGCGGCAGGCACGGTGTTGTTGACGATCTTGATCATGCCGCCGCCCACCAGCTTCTTGTACTTCACCAGCGCCAGGTCCGGCTCAATGCCCGTCGTGTCGCAGTCCATCATGAAGCCGATGGTGCCCGTCGGCGCCAGCACGGTGGTCTGCGAGTTGCGATAGCCGTAGCGCTCGCCATACACCAGCGCCATGTCCCAGCACTCGCGGCTCGCGTCGATGAGCGCGTCCAGTTGCGGCACGCTGAAGGGCTCCCCGCTCTGCCGCGACTTGCCAATGTTGTTCACCTCCGCGCGATGCATGCGGATCACGTCAAGGAACGGCTCGCGGTTCACATAGAAGCCGGGGCACGCGCCGCCCTGGCGATCCACCGAGGCCGTCAAGGGCGTGGCCGACTGCACCGGCGGGCAGTTGGCGGCCACAATGGCCGACTGCAGGTACGACTGTCCGCTCAGAATCGCCGTCAACGCGCCGGCCAGATCGCGGCCCGCGGCCGAGTCATAAGGCAGGCCAAAGGCCATCAGCAGCGCGCCCAGGTTGGCATATCCAAGACCCAGCGGACGATAGTCGTGCGAGTTCTTGGCGATTGCCTCTGTCGGGTAGCCCGAGTTGTCCACCAGGATATCCATGGCCGTGATGACCACCGAGATCGAGTGCCGGTAGGCGGGAATGTCGAAGCCGCCCGACGGCGTCACATACTTCATCAGGTTGAAGCTCGCCAGGTTGCAGGCCGAGTTGTCCAGGAACATGTACTCCGAGCAGGGATTCGACGCGTTGATCCGGGCCGTGTTCTTGCTCGTGTGCCACTTGTTGATGGTGGTGTCAAACTGCATGCCGGGGTCGCCGCATAGCCAGGTGGCCTCGGCGATCTTGCGCATGATATCCCGCGCCTTGTAGGTGCCCGCCGGCTCGTGGCCCTTCACCGTGTACGTCGTGAAGTCGCCGTCATTCTCATAGGCGCGCATGAACTCGTCGCTCACCCGCACCGAGTTGTTGGCGTTCTGGAAGAAGATCGACGAGTAGGCCTCCGAGTCCGGACCCGAGCCGTCATACCCCGCCTTGATCAGCGTGAACGCCTTGGCCTCTTCCTTCGCCTTGCAATCAATGAACTCCAGGATGTCTGGATGTTCCACATTCAGGATCACCATCTTGGCCGCGCGCCGCGTCTTGCCGCCCGACTTGATCACGCCGGCAAAGGCGTCAAAGCCGCGCATGAAGCTCAACGGTCCCGACGCCTGCCCGCCGCCCGACAGCAGCTCCTTCGAGCCGCGAATCGACGACAGGTTGGTCCCGGTGCCCGAGCCCCACTTGAACAGCATCCCTTCCGTCTTGGCCAGGGTCAGAATCGACTCCAGCGAGTCGTCCACCGAGTTGATGAAGCAGGCCGAGCACTGCGGGTTCTTGTAGCCCGTTGCCGCATAGCACACCCCGCCCGTCGCCGGGTCCCAGTGCCAGTTCTGCCCGTCCGAAAGAGGCTCCAGCCGGTCGCACCCTACGTTGAACCACACCGGCGAGTTGAAGGCCACCTTCTGCGTCAGCAGCATGTGCGCCAGCTCATCGTGGAAGATCGCCGCATCCTCGCGGGTGGCGAAATACCCCCCCGCCATGCCCCAGTCGCGAATCGTCTCCACTACCCGGCTCACCAGTTGCCGCACCCCTGTCTCCCGCTCTGGCGTGTCCATCTGCCCGTGCAGGTACTTCGAGGCCACAATATTGGTGGCCGTCATCGACCAGTCGATGGGCACATCCACATTCTTCTGCTCGAAGATCGTGTTTCCCTTGCTGTCGGTGATCAGGGCTGTGCGCTGCTCCCACTGGAGCTCGTCGTAGGGCGATACGCCGTCGGCGGTGAAGCGGCGGGTAAAGATCAGTCCCCGCTGGGTATAGGGCGTGTGCAAGGTGGCTGCGGAAGTCTGAAAATGAGCCTCGTTCATGGAATTCCTCTCAATCGGCAACTAAATCGGTGAAAAGCTCGGCCCGCCCCTGGGCTTGGAAGCCCTGAGGTATCAGGGAATCTCCCTGACAAACTGCAGAAAAACGGGGATCGGAAAATACTGCCAGTTCTCAACTCTGAACGGCCTCGCGGCGGGGTCTCCACGCCGACCAACATTACAATCTGTTTAAGGCCGCAGATGAAAAAATAGCGCTGTCTATAGTAGAAGTCAACAACAAACCACAACATCTTGTATTTTGTTTACATTCCCGGCATCTCTTTTCCAAACAAAGGCAATTGCCTGTGGAAAGCGCAAACACCTTAGACGGATGCGGGTTCCGGAGCCCGGGTTTGCTCCAATTCCTGCGCAAAACAAATCCTGCGCAAACGCCCGTCGGTCACCTTCAAGCCTAGCCCTCACCCGGTCCGGCCACAAGACGCAGATTCGGTGCAATTTGCCCTCGAAACTGTGGAGATGTGGACAACCGGGGCCGCATTCCAGACCGGCGGCTGCCATGGGCAGCGGGAACTCATCGCCATGCAAGATGGACCTGCGCTGACGCTTCATCGCCCACCGGCGCGGAAACCCGAAGCGCCGCGCCGACCGCGGTTGATCTCCGCTTTTGCAGGGCGGGCCCTGGTCGCAACACTTCCCCGGCAAGCGCCGCGATACACTTGAAACTGACCATGTTTGAAAACCTTACAGACAAGCTCCAGCGCGCCTTCAAAACCCTTCGCGGCCAGGGCACGCTCACTGAAGAGAACATCGCCGAGGCCCTGCGCGAGATTCGCGTGGCGCTGCTCGAAGCCGACGTCAACCTCACCGTGGCCCGCGATTTGATCGAGCAGATCCGCGTCAAGGCCGTCGGCACCGAGGTCATGACGGCCCTCTCGCCCTCCGAGCAGGTCATCAAGATCGTCCGCGACGAGCTGATCACCCTGCTGGGCAAAGACACCGCCCGCTTCAAATTCGCCTCCCAGCCCCCCACGGTCATTCTCATGGCCGGCCTCCAGGGCTCCGGCAAGACCACCACCAGCGGCAAGCTCGCCGCCTGGCTCAAAAAGGGCGGCCACCGCCCCATGCTGGTCTCGGTCGACGTCTACCGCCCCGCCGCCCGCGAACAGCTCAAGATCGTCGCCAAATCCGTCGAAGCCCGCCTCTACGAGGGCGACCAGAAGGGTGAAGCCGCCGGCCCGGCCCTCGTGGTCCGCCTCGCCGGGGAAGCCCGCCGCGAGGCCCGCAACATGGGCTGCGACACCCTCATCGTCGATACCGCCGGCCGCCTGCACGTGGATGAAGAGCTCATGGGCGAGATGGAGCAGTTGAAAAAGCTCCTCAACCCCTCCGAGATCCTCTTCGTCGCCGATGCCATGACCGGCCAGGACGCCGTCAACTCCGCCGCCGACTTCCACAAGCGACTCGGCCTGACCGGCGTCGTCCTCTCCAAGATGGACGGCGACGCCCGCGGCGGCGCGGCCCTCTCCATCCGTCACGTCACCGGCCAGCCCATCAAGTTCATCGGCACCGGCGAAAAGCCCGACGCCTTCGAGGCCTTCCATCCCGACCGCATCGTCGGCCGCATCCTCGGCATGGGCGACATGATGTCGCTCATCGAGAAGGCCGAGTCCACCCTCGACCGCAAAAAGAGCGAGGAGTTCGCCAAAAAGGCCCTGCTCGGCGACGGCTTCACCCTCGAGGACTTCCGCGACCAGCTCCGCCAGATCAAGAAGCTCGGCTCGATGGAGTCCATCCTCAAGATGCTGCCCTCGGTCGGGCCCTTCGCCGGCCTGCAGCAGGCCTCGCAAAACGTGGATGAAAAGCAGTTCGTGCGCCTCGAGGCCATCATCAACTCTATGACCCCCAAGGAACGCCAGAACCACGAGATCATCTCCGGCACCCGCCGCAAGCGCATCGCCAAGGGCAGCGGCACCGAGGTGCAGGACGTCAACAACCTCCTCCGCCAATACGCCCAGATGGCCAAGATGTTCAAGCAGTTCGGCAAAGGCGGCATGGCCAAGAGCATGATGCGCGGCGGCATGGGCGCCATGGGCCTGGGCGGCAAACAGAAATTCGGACGGTAGGATTATTGATCAAAGGAGGACGTGATGCGGAAGCTGACTGTCAAGAACTTCTCAGTCATCGAGGACGCCGAACTTGAATTCGGCAAGATCACCGTCCTCATCGGCCCGCAGGCGAGCGGGAAGAGTTTGATGTGCAAGCTGGCCTACTTCCTAGGCCGGGAGGTCATTGAGGTTGCGATTGAGCGCCTAGTCAACCGATCAGAATACTCTGAATTCATCGCGGCGGTTCATCGGGACTTCTCCAAATCGTTCCCACCCGGGGGATGGGGTGGCGCCAGTTGGTCGATAACATTTGAAGCAGAAGAATACTCTGTCACCGTATCTCCACTTTCCACTGCAAATGGACTCTCAAATGTATCAGTGCTCTTCGCTGAATCCTTTCGTCAGGCCTATTCCACTAGGTTGAATGAAACTGTTATAGAACAGCAGAGAACTGGGTTCCTCCCGCCAGTGGAAGGCCTCCGGTCGTTGGCCGCCACCCGTCTATTCCAACTTGCTGGGAGAGGGGTTTGGGATAGCTCAACCTACATCCCCCTTGAGCGTTCCTACTTCGTAGACGCAAAGAAGGGCTACAGGATTCTCGGTGGCGAGGCTGACCGGCTCTCAGCGAGATTTGCAAATATCCTCGCTGACAGCATGAATCTCGATGCTCCAAAACATCGCGTGAGCAAGTATCTCAATGGGAGAATACAACTGCTTCTTGGCCAAGACGATTGGTCTTTGGTCTTTCTTGATGGGAGATTCCTGCCTCTCAGTCATCTCTCATCTGGAAGCAAAGAGCTGCTTCCGATACTTTCTGTACTCGACTTTTATGAAAACCGCCGTCAAGCTATGGGGAATCAGCTTATAAGTGAAGAGCTCTATGGGAACAGGCTCTACTTTTTTGACGATTTCACCATTGAGGAACCAGAGGCAAGTGTCTTTCCGCAAACCCAGTACGAGTTGATTCAAGAGCTTGCAGCGTTGGCGAATGAGGTTCACTTTAACCCCCACTTCACCATCACGACTCATAGCCCTTACATTCTCTCCGCCTTTAATGACTTGATTGAAGCTGGCAGACTTGGCGTTGACAAAGAACTCAGAGCAGAAGTCTCCAATATAGTCGAGGAGAAATACTGGATCACGCCCGGCGATTTCAAGGCCTACAGCATTCATGATGGGAAGTTGGAATCGATCATGGACCCGGAAACCGGCCTGATTAACGGCGAATACCTCGACGCAATCTCAAACAAGATTGGCGGAGATTTCGACGCGCTCTTGAGGATCGGGTATGCCAAATCCTAGCACCGCGGTGGAAGGCTGTGTCGAGCCGGTCGACCACTCGAAAATAAAAGTTGAGGAGCAGGGCAGAAAGGCCGTATTCCTGAATCCAGACAGAGTCCTCATCAAGAAGGTAATCGTCGATGGTTGCCTTATCAGAGATGCGAAACTCAGAGCCGATTACATTGTCTCCAAGCCGGCAGTCGTCGATGTGATTGTCGAACTGAAGGGCAAGGACGTGCCACATGCCAGAGACCAGATTATTGCCACCCTTCCAGTTTGGCTCGCACATCCACCTTTTTCTCCCAAGATTGCGGGCCTGATTGTCTGTACTCGGAGCCCTCTGTCCACCTCGGAGCTTCAGAACATGAAGGCGAAGGCTCTCATTCGGCATAAACTCTGGCTGGAAGTGGATGAAAATGGAAGAAAGGAATATGAGTTTTCGACTTTCGAGCAGATTCCATGACCACTACCACCCTCCAGGACCAACTCGACGAGATCACCTTCAACACCCGCCAGCTTGTCCAGGCGGAGCGCCTTGCCGTCGGCGAACGCGCGGTCGCCGAGCTCTTCGCCTCCGGCATTGAAGACCGCATCCTCCCCGTCGGCGCCATGGCTCCCGAGTTTGCCCTCAAGGACGCCACCGGCAAGCTGGTCCGCTCTGCCGACATGCTCGCCCTCGGCCCCCTGGTCATCAAGTTCTTCCGCGGCCGCTGGTGCTCCTACTGCGTCACCGAGTTGGAAGCCTGGCGCGACCTCTACGGCACCCTGCGCGAGCGCGAGGCCCTCATGGTAGCCATCGGCCCGCAGACGGCGCGCCAGAGCGACTTCATGGCCGGCCAGCACGGGCTTCCCTTCGCCGTCCTCACTGACCCCGAGTGCGCGCTCGCCGAGCAGTTCGGCCTGGTCTGGACCGTGCCCCAGTACCTGCGCGACTACTACCTCTCCATCCTCGTCAACATCCCCTTCGTCAATGGCGAATCAACCTGGCGCCTGCCGCTTCCGGCCACCTATGTCATCGCCCGCGACGGCCGCGTGGCCTTTGCCGAGGCCCATGCCGACTTTCGCGTCCGCCCCGAGCCGCAGGAAGCCCTCGCCGCCGCCTTCGCCCACCACAGCCGCTAGCCCGCTACTTCCGCACATACTGCGCGTTCAGAATCTCAAGCTGGAAGCAGCTCGTATCGGGGTACGTGAGCTTGGTCAAATCGGCAGGCAGCTTCCTGGGCAGGGCCAGCCGCCATGCCTCCGGCGCCTGCCATGGATCGAAGCCGGCATCGTGCATCAGCGCCAGTCCCATGCGCAGCCGCTCCGCCTCCATCACTTCCTGCTCCTTGCCCGTGAACCCGCCCGGAACCAGCAGCGCGGCCAGTCCCACCCCTGGCACAAACGCTTCGGCCACGTCGAGCGCGACGGTGATGCCCATATCCTTGCGCATGGCCACAACGCTGCGAGCCGCCTGCCTCTGCAGGTTACAGGCCACCCCGTCGGCAACCACCGCGGCAAGCTGGTCGTCGTTGTTCAACCGCTCGATAGTCTGCGTGGACACCAGAACCGCCCCGTCCAGCAGGCAGACCGCGCCGCGCCACCGCTTGTTGTCCACCGCGAAAAAGCGGAAGTGGATCTTCGATGGGTTGTCCTCGGCCATCTCACGCTGATAAACCGGAACCAGCGCCATCCCGATGCGATGCACCCGCTGCTGCAGCGGCTGGTCGGCGGGCAGCGTATGCCAGTGGCCCAGGCCGATTTTGAGCTCCTCGTCCTGCTTGAGGGCTGCCCCATCGTCCGTCAGTGCGGGCGTGCCCTTCTCCTTGCTGGTCTGGTCTGCGTCCCTGGTCCCGGCAGGACGGGCCTGCACCGTAGCCACCTCAAAATCCTTGGCGGCCTTGAATTTGGTGGGTTTCGCCGGGATGAACTCCGCCTTGGCCGCCTCCACTACCCCGTCCCTGCCCCCCTTTCCGCTGAAATGGAGCCAGGTGTTCGTGGAGATATCGGCCAGCGAGTCGAGGTCGCCGTCAAACTTCATCTGCGTCCCCGGTCCCACCCGCACAAGGTAGCCATCGGCCTCAAACACGGCGTTGGGGCCGGGCGACACCACCCGCGTGATGACGCCCGTGCCGGTGAGCTTCCGGTTCCAGTTGTCGCGGATCAGAACGGTAGCCGCCAGGATTGGTTTCGACAGGCCCAGGTCCCTGCCCTCCACCTGCACATAGGCGCCCACCCTCAGGTCTCCCCGCTGCGGGTTCGGGCTGCCGGCGGAATCCGTGCCCATCCAGCCAAAGGACGTGTCTCTGGCCAGCAGGAACAGGCGCCCGCCCACCTCGTAGCTGTTGGGAGGCTGAATGCGGCTGATGTAGCCCTCGATGGGATACGGGGTCTGGGCAACGAGCGAAGCCGAGAGAATCGCAAGAGCGAGAACTGCCAGGAGCCTGAAGGTTGAGCCGGTTCTGACCACGGAAACCCCACAAAATTGATCGCGCCCAGTCTAGCAAAGGCCGACAGGCTCCGCACGGCCAGGGTCAGGCTTTGGAGAGGTGGTCCGCCAGGAGGCGCTCGGCCTCTGCCAGCGTTATCCCGCGCACCGCAAAGACCTTCGACCGCGAAAGCTCCCCATTCGCCAGTTCGATGCGATGGCGGGGAACCCCGAAGAACTCCGCCAGAAACTCGACCAGCGCCGCGTTGGCCTTTCCCTCCACCGGCCGGGCATGAATGGCGATCTTCAGTTGCGCCGCCGCCCCCTCGCCATACACCCCGGCAATGGCCGTCTTCTTTGCGCCCGGCTGGGCCCGCACCGCCAGCGTCACTCCGTCCACCGTGGCCCGCAGCATCAGGCCGTCCCCGTGTATGGGCTGCGCTTGCCAAACAGCGCCGTGCCCACCCTTATCCGCGTCGCACCCTCGTCAATCGCCAGCGCGAAATCCCCGCTCATCCCCATCGACAGCACTTCCAGCGCCAGCCGCGGATACGCCGCCGCCCACCGCTCCCGCCACCCGCGCAGCGCGCGAAAGCAGGCCCGCGTCACCGGCTCGGCCACGCCCCAGGGCGCAATCGTCATCAGCCCCCGCGCGTCCAGGTGCTCCAGCTCCGGCAGCCGCTCCAGCAGCGCCGCGGCCTCCGCCGACTCCGGCTCCAGACCCGCCTTTGTCTCCTCCGGGCTCAGCTTCACCTCAATCAGCACCGGCAGCCGCTTCCCCAACCGCCCCGCCGCCTCGTTCAGCCGCTCGGCCAAGCGGAGAGAGTCTAGCGAATCAATGCCGTCAAACAGCTCTACCGCCCGCTGCGCCTTGTTCGATTGCAGATGCCCGATCAGATGGGCGCGGAGAGGCCGCTCGGCGCGCAGCCGAAGAGGATCGATTTCTGAGACCTTGGCGGCAAACTCCTGCACGCGATTTTCCCCAAAGAGCGTGAGTCCCAGCGCCTCGGCCTCCGCAATCGTGGCCGCCGGGTAGGTCTTCGAGACCGCCATTAAATCGACCTCGCCGCGCGACCGCCCGGCCGCACGGCAAGCCGAGGCGATAGCCTCTTCCAGTCGCGCCAGATTCTCCGCCAGACCGCTCATGCTGCTCCTGCGAGAACGCTGCCCTGCCCCGCGGCATCAAAATGGAGTATGTGGACTATCGTACTTCTCCTCTTCTCCAACATCTTTATGACCTTCGCCTGGTAGGGCCACCTGAAGTTCCGCCAGGAGGCCCTCTGGAAAGTGATCCTTGTCAGTTGGGGTATCGCCTTCTTTGAGTATCTGCTCCAGGTTCCTGCCAACCGGCTGGGCGCCGCCCGCTTCAGCCCCGTGCAGCTCAAAGTCATGCAGGAGATCATCACACTCGTGGTCTTCGCCGTCTTCACGTCGCTCTACTTCGGCGAGCACCTCAAGTGGAACCACGCCGCCGCGGGCGGATGCCTGGTAGCGGCGGCCTTCTTTACCTTTCACAGCAGGTAGAGCCGCGCCTCAGTGCCCGTGCTCCTCAAGGAACTTCTCCGCTTCGAGCGCCGCCATGCAGCCGGACCCCGCCGCCGTAATCGCCTGCCGGTAGCGCCGGTCCTGCACGTCGCCACAGGCAAACACGCCTTGTACCACCTGGCCGTTGCGCGTGGTCAGAACGTTGCCCGTCGTCTTGATATAACCGTCCTCGTCCAAGTCAATCTGGCCCGTGAACATCTTCGCGTTCGGTTCGTGCCCGATGCCGAGAAACAGTCCGCTGATCGCCAGCGTCGACTCCACGCCCGTCGTCACATCCCGCAGGCGCAGCCCCTTCACGTCCTTCTCTTCCACGCCCAGCACCTCTTCCACAATGGTGTTGGTCCGCAGCTCGATGTTGGGGTGGGCCATGGCCCGGTCCAGCATGATCTTGGACGCCCGGAAGGCCGACCTACGGTGCAGCAGCGTCACCTTGGAGGCAAAGCGGGTGAGGAAGAGCGCCTCTTCCATGGCCGAGTCGCCGCCGCCCACAACAGCGATCTCCTTGCCCCGGAAAAAGAACCCGTCGCAGGTAGCGCAGCTTGACACGCCATGCCCGATCAGCGCCTGCTCGCTGGGCAGCCCCAGCCACCGCGCGCTCGCCCCGGAGGCCACAATCAGCGTCCGTGTGCAGATCTCGCCCGCCGAAGTCTGCAGCCGGTAGGGATGCACGCTCAGGTCCACCCCGTTCAAGTGCGCCAGTTGGTAGGTGGCCCCAAACCGGGCCGCCTGCTTCTTCATGTTCTCCACCAGTTCGGGCCCCTGAATGCCCTCGGGCCAGCCGGGAAAGTTCTCCACCAGCGTGGTGATCGAGAGCTGCCCGCCAGGCTCGTGGCCCTCCAGAACCAGCGGGTTGAGGCCGGCGCGCCCGGTGTAGATGGCTGCGGTGAGTCCGGCGCAGCCTGAGCCCAGGATGACGGTATCGCGAGTTTCAGTCATTGTTCTTCCTTTTCAGAATCTTGGATGTGCCAGAGCGCCAGAAGACGCAGCTTCCTGACCCTCAACCCAGCGGCGCCGCCAGCAGCGCCGGCCGCTCGTTGGCCAGCCGGACAATCAGTTCGCCAAACAGCGTGTTGGCCCATGCGAACCACGCACGCGTGAAGCTCGCCGGGTTGTCCTTGTCAAACGACTCGTGCATGAACCCGGTCCCCGCCGTCGTATCCCTCAGCCAGCGCAGGCACTGCCGGATCTCCTGCTCGCTGGTAGACGTGAGCGCCCGCATCAGGATCGACATCGGCCACACCTGGTTCAGCCCCACATGCGGCCCGCCAATGCCCTCCGCCGCCCTGCCTTTGAAGAAATACGGATTGGCCGCGCCCAGCGCAAACGCCCGCGTCCGCTGGTAGAGGGGGTCCTGCACCGCGCAGCAGCCAAGATAGGCCAGGCTCAAGAGGCCGGGAGCGTTGGCGTCGTCCATCGCCAGTTGGTTACCATACCCGTCCACCTCGTACGCCCAGATTGACCCGGTCCCCTCGCGGTCTGTCTTGCCGTAGCGCCTAACCGCGGCCTCCACCTCCGCCGCCAGCAGCGCTGCTTCTGCCGCCAGCCTGGCGTCGCCCGCCACCTTCTCTGCCAGTTCCGCCAACTGCCGCAGGCTCACCACCGCAAACAGATTCGCCGGCACAAACAGCGGATAGAGGCACGCGTCGTCCGACGGCCGGAACATCGAGAAAATCATCCCCACCGGCCGCGCCGGATTCCCAAAGCCCCCCAGCGGCACGGTGTCCGACGGCACCTCCGACGCCCGCTGGAAGAAATACGGCCCCGGCCCTTCCTTGCGCTGCTGCGTCCGGAAGGTCCGCACAATCGACCACGCCGCCTCTTTCCATGTTGCATCAAACGGGCGTGCATCCCCTGTCGCCCGCCAGTACCCGTGCGCCAGACGAATCGTGTAGCAGAGCGAATCCACCTCCCACTTCCGCTCCCCCACGCCGGGGTGATGGTCGGTCCGGTCGTTCACCGCCCAGGTCAATGGCGCGGCAGAGTTGTCGCGCATGAACGCGTTCGCATAAGGGTCCAGCAGGATCATGCGCGCCTGCCGCCGTATCGCTCCCTCCAGCAGCTCCCGCAGCCTGGCGTCTTCCCTGGCCAGCGGCAGATACGGCCAGAGCTGGGCCGACGAGTCGCGCAGCCACATTGCGTCAATGTCCCCGGTCACAATGTAGGTGTCCGGCTTGCCCTCGAAAGACCCCGGCCACACCGTCGTGTCCAGCGTGTTCGGCAGGCAGTTGGCAAAAATCGTCGCCAGCGCCGGGTCGGCGATGCCCTTCTGCACCCGCGCAATCAGCGCCTCCACGGCAGCGCTGGTAAAGTGGCGCTCCCCCGCCGGCGGCCGGCCCTGCGGCAGCTCGGCAGCAGTTCCAAACCGGCCCTGCGCCAGAACTGCCGCAGCGGCAGCCCCCTTCAGCCAATCCCTGCGGCTCATTGACGTCATTCCAGGCTCCCTCGGGCGTTCACTTGCCGTGACCCCGCGTCCTGCGTCAGCAGCAGCCCCGGCCCTCGCTCATTCTAGTGGCTGAGCCGACCCGCGAATTCCACTAAGATGGGCTTCATGGCGAATCTCACACTCATTTACGGACTCCGGCTCCTCCCCGAAGGCGAGGTCACCGAGATCAAGGACGCAACCCTGCAACTGGCTAACGGGCACCAGGCCCACGTAACCATGCACGTCATCGATGGCTCGCGGCAGGAGATCGAGGCCCAGCTCAAGCGCAGCCTCGATGCCTTCTTCGAGTTCTACCCCGAAATCTGACCCCGGCTCACTTCTGGGCAGGCGCCGCCGCCCGCAGCCCCATGCTTGACTCCGGGTCCATCCCCGCCAGGTCCGCGCGATAGCTCACCGTCTTTGCCGTGGGAAATCCAGCCGGCGCCTTCTGCGTCACCTTGCCCGTGGCCGCCCACTCCGTGCCCCGCTGAAACGTCGCAATGAACCCCACGCAGCTCAGCCCGAAGACATCGTGGCCCAGCACGGTGTGGAAGACGCGCCCCTTGCCGTAGGCCACCGTCATCAGGATGGGCTCGTCGTGCCCTGTCCCATGGTTGGCCGGCTCGGAGTGGGCCGTCGCCAGCACCGTCATGTTCTTGCCCGGTCCGCGCAGCGTCCCATACAGCTCGTCCGGCACGTGCATCCACGCCGCCGGCAACCCCTTGAGAATCGGGTGCTCCGGCTCGCGGGCCACCACCTGGAAGGGCAGCCGCGCCCCATGCGCACCTGCGGAACCCGGCGCAGGGTCCGAAACCTGCTTGCCCCCCTCGAAGTACCACATCGGCCCCGCCTTCTCCGTCCGGTTGCGCCACCCGCCGATCCCAATCATCTCGTTGTAGGCCGCCCAGCCCGGAAACGCGTTGTCCGCCGCGTGCACCACCACCAGCCCCCCGCCCCCCGCCATGTACCGCTCAAACTCAGCCCGCAGAGCCTCCGGCCACTCCGGCGAGTCCAGGTTTGAAACCACAACCTGGTAGCGGCTCCACTCCGGCTTGAAGCCTGAAAAGTCCCCGCTCGATGCCGGCGCGCTCACAACAGTCACCTCAAACAGCCCAGTCTCTTCCAGCTCCGCCCGCAGCACCCGCGAGGTGAGCCGCCAGTTGTGGTAGGTGCCGCCGCTCTCCCCGTCCAGCAGCAGCACCCGGATGGGCGCCCCCGCGGCAAAAGGTGCGGCAAACAGCGCGCTGAGGAAAACGGCAAGGGCGAAGCGTTTCATGTTGGCTCCCGATAGAGGATTGGCCCGCAGGCAGGGGAAGAATACTCTCCCGCCCCAGCCGCGTTCCATCCTGGCTGATTTCGCGCCAAATTTAATGAAGTTCCCTTATTACTTAGGGTTTTCAGCGAAAACAACCATGGGCCGATGAGAAGACCACGCCGCCCTGGTGGCTTCACAAGTTCAGCGGGGAGTGCGCCACGGCGAGCCGGCAGATTCTGCCTCGAAAGGCTCCAGTGACCCTCTCAAAAAATGTCACATCTTCGCGACTTTTCACAGGGTTGGTTCTAACACTGGCGCTCTTGCCCCCTTGCGCATACGCCGGCGGGCCAAAATATGTGGCCGGTGTAACCTTCTTCAACCCCGGTGTCCTTGGGCAGCCGGTCCATTGGGCCGCTGGCCAGGTCAACTACTTCGTTGACCAGGGACCGCTCAACAGCGCCATCGGCAATCAGCAGGCGGTCGCCATGGTCGACGCTGCCGCCGCGCTCTGGAGCGCCGTCCCCACCGCCGCCGTCACCCTCGCCAACAAGGGCTTGCTCAACGAAGACGTCAGCGGAGCCACCATCGCCGTCTCCGCCACCGGCAACATCACCCAGCCATCGGATATAACACCCACTGCCTCGGCCTTCCCGCTCGGCGTCATCTTCGACGCCGACGGCCAGGTGCTCGACGCCATCTTCGGCGCCGGCACAAGCCAGCCCGGCAGTTGCCAGAACAACGGCGTCATGACATGGCTCGACAACCTGAACCCCGACGCCACCATCGTTCACGGCCTCATCGTGCTCAACGGCCTCTGCGCCACCAGCTCCGGCCAGTTGCAGATGATGAACTTCCAGCTCGAGCGGGCCTTTGGCCGCATTCTCGGGCTCGACGCGGCCCAGATCAATCCCGGCGCCCTCACCAACGGCGAACCCGGCGGCCTGCTCGGCTGGCCCGTCATGCAGCCCTTCACCGGGCTTTGCGGCAACGGCGGCGGCGAATGCATCCCCAACCCCGGAACCCTGCGCTTCGACGACATCGCTTCCCTCAACCGCATCTACCCCATCACCTCCGCCAACCTCGCGGCCTTCCCCGGCAAGCAGTTGACCGCCTCCTCCACCATCTCCATCCAGGGCACGGTCAGCTTCCGCACCGGGCTCGGGATGCAGGGCGTCAACGTGGTCGCCCGGCCCCTCGACGCCAACGGCAACCCGCTCTACCAGTACACCGTCAGCTACGTCACCGGTTCCCTCTTTAACGGCAACCACGGCAACCCCGTCACAGGCTGGACCGACGCCAGCGGCAACCGGCTCGACAAATGGGGCTCCAGCGACCCCGCGCTCGAGGGGGCCTTTGACCTCAGCGGCATTCCCCTGCCCCCGGGCGTCACCCAGGCCGACTACCAGGTGACCTTTGAGCCCATCGACCCCATGGACCTCCTCGTCAACTCGGTCGGCCCTTATCTGGACGGCTCCCCCGCCCCCTCCGGCACTCTTCAAGCGGTGACCCTGCCGGGCCTCGCCGCGGGCGCGTCAAACACACTCAACGTCAACGTTGCCGACTCGGCCGCCGGCGGCTACCAGAACGCCATCGGCTCCGAGGCCGCGCCGCGCTCTCTCCCTGCCAGCGGCGAGTGGAGCGGACGCCTTGGCCAGGTGGGCCAGACTGACTGGTTCCTCTTCCCCGTTCGCGCCGGACGCACGTTCACCGTCGTCACTGAAGCCTTCGACGAATCCGGCGCCCCGTCCAATGCCAAAGCCATGCCGTCCCTCGGCATCTGGGACGCTTTTGACCCCATCGGCTCCGCGCCCGTGGGCTACGAGACCGGGCTGAACGGCTGGGCTTCGGGTGAAAGCTGGCTCCGCGTCTCCGCCGCGGCCGACGACATCGTCCGCCTCGCCGTGGCCGACGAGCGCGGCGACGGCCGTCCCGACTACGGCTACCAGGGATGGGTTCTCTACGCCGACACGGTCTCCCCCACCCGCCTGCCTGCCGCCGGCGGCCCCATCGTCATTCGCGGCATGGGCTTTCGGATGGGCGACACCGTCACTGTCGGCGGCCAGCCCGCCCTCATCACCAGCCTCTCGCCCAACGAGATCACCGCCGTCGTCCCCGCGGCGGCCGCCGGGATAGTCGGGTCGGTGGATGTCGAGGTGGACGACCTGCCCCTCTACTACGCGGCGGCCATCATCTCCGGCGGCCTCAGCTACGACGCCGGCTCCGGCGACGCCCTCACCCTGGTCACCGCCCCCATGAACACCGTCCCCATCGGCGTCCCCGAGCCCTTCACCGTCATCGCGCTCGGCCCGGACCTCAGCCCCGCCGGCGGAGTCATCGTCACCTACACCGTGACCCAGGGGACGGCCACCCTCGGCTGCGGAAAGAATATCTGCACCGTCACCGCCACCGGCGACGGCCGCGCCACCATGACCGCCACCGCTGCCGGCGCCACCTGGTCTATCGTCACCGCCTCGCTCAGCAATGGCTCCAGCCTCCAGGCCCAGTTTGTGGGCGGAACCCCGGCCGTTCTCACCGCGCTCACGCCCATGCTCTCTCTGGCGGCCGGCGCAACCGTCACCTGGACCACACAGGCGCTCGTGCTCAACAACGGCTCCCCCATGAGCGGACAGGCGGTAGCCTGGCAGGTCAACGGAACCGGCATCACGGCACAGGGCAGCACCGCGGCCATCTCCAATGGCGGCGGCATCGCCGCCAAGGCCCTCACCGTGGGCCCGCTTACCCGTGGGCAGCAGGCCTCCGCCAACGCCTGCCTCAACGGAACCAGCAAGTGCGTCACCTTCACCGCTCTCGGCGCACGTCCAGAGTTCGCCACCCTTCAGGCCGTCGCGGGAACGGTGCAGAGCCTCCCCGTCTCCGGCACGGCGAACCAGATCACCCTCCGCGTCCTCGACATGAACGGCAACCCCATGGCCGGCGGCTCGGTCACCCTCTACCAGGCCATCTACGCCTGGGCGCCCCCCTGCCCACCCCAGGGCCGCTGCGCCCAGTCCGAGTTGCTGGGCACGCAATCGGCCACCGCCCTTTCCGCCCTCGACGGCTCCGTCTCCTTCATCCCCGCTTCTCTCCCCGGTGTAGCCACCAGCGTCGTGGGCCTCGCCGTCACCGGCAACGCCGGCAGCGCAACCATCGCCATCGAACAGCATCCCTAACCGGATGCCTGGGGACGGCTGATGGCTTCGATTCGGAGCTTCTTGCCTTGGAGCGATGTTCGCCTTGGTGATCGTGGTTTATGTTTTATAGGGGCACAACTTCAGTCGTTCCGGAAACCGCGCAAATTGCGTTGCGCTTTGCCCCTCCCCTGGGGTCAGAATCCTGGTTTCCGAATCGATCTTCAACATCTTTCAACGCAGCGCCTAGCAGCCTGTCGGGGATAGAAAGAGCCGTCCTCGCATGGGGCGGCTCTTTCTGAGTCTCTTTTAAGATGTATTTATGGGTAAGAGCTTCCGCGCCGACGATCTGAACCAGTCGCTTCTTTTTCCACCCTCATTGCAC
>CAINJJ010000055.1 GCA_903849645.1 uncultured Acidobacteriaceae bacterium
CCCGCTCCGCCAGCCGTGCCGCGCGGCCATTTGCTTTTATCCCGCTCCAAAACTTGCGCCCCGTTCCCACACCATCCCGCCGCCATGGATGGCCAGCCGTCGTCGGCTTCGCCGTTTTCGCTTTCACCTTCGGCTCCGGCTTCACTGGCCGCGGCTTCCGCATGGCCCCGGCTGGCAGGGCACGCCACTTCAAGCGCCGGCCGCGGTACGTCAACTGGACCTGCCCGCTGCGCAGGGTTCGCACGGTCACCTTTCGGCGCACCAGACTCAACGCCTCGTGTTGTCGGTCCAACTGATATCGCCGCCCCGCACACGCCACCGTCCAGTCGCACTGCACCACGCGCTCCTCCTCCCAGCTCAATACTTCATTCAAGTTCCTCGGCACCGCCCGATGCACGTCCACCGGACTGGCCGCCGCCCGCGCAAACTGCCGGTTAAACGCCCGCAGATACTTCCCCTCAAGAAAACGGTTCGCGCCGGCCATGTCGCTGATCCCGTCCAGCCGCAGCGCTTTGACCAGCCGGTCTTGCAACGTGCCGTTCATTCGTTCCACCCGCCCCTTGGCTTGCGGGCTGTTCGCCAGGATCAGTTCCACCCCCAGTGCTTGCATCGCTCGTCCAAACTGCGTCTGCGGCGCTTTCCCGGCCAGCTGTTCGGTGATGCTGGCCACGCCTTCGCACCGGTAGATGCTGTCCCGATCCACATACAGGCTGCCCGGCAAGCCATGCTTTCGCCCCCAGCCTTCCAGCACGTCGTAGCTGGCCCGCGTCGTCTCCTCGGCGCAGAACCGCGCCCGCATCCGGTTGGTCGCATCGTCCACCATCACCATCAGCACACACTTGGGGCCGCGCCCCTCGAACCAGTCGTGGTGTGACCCGTCCAGTTGCACCATCGCCCCGAAGCTCGGCTTGCGCTCGCGCCATTGCCTGTGCAGCTGCTTACGCCGCCGCACCGGATGCTGGCCCGCCGCCATCCGCCAGCGGCGCAGCGTCTCGTGATCCACCACAAGCTTTTCCTGCGCCAGATGCTCCGCCATCAGCGTCGGGCCGAAATCGGCGTAGCGTTCCTCCGCATAACGGGCCAGCGCCTGCGCACGCAAGGCGGCCGGCTTGCGCCGGGCACTGGGCTTGCCCCGCAATTGATGCACCAACCCCGCGTCCCCAGCGGCCTGATACCGCTGCCAGATGCGCTTGCTCTGGCGATAGCCCACCCCCATCAGATCCGCCGCCTGCACCAGCGTCAGCTTTTGCTCCGCCACCCCGGCCATTACCGTCAATCGTTTCCGTTCTTTCACGCTCATTGTTAATGTCTCCATGTTCTGCCCAGGTGGCTACCGCATCCCGGCCCAGGGGGACATTCTTATCGAGTCGGCATGGGGACATTCTCATGGAGTTCCGACAATCCCGGATGTAACAGTTGCAAAAACACCGTTTTTGGTTTTAATTCCAGTATGTCATTACTGGAACAAGTTGAAGACCAGGTAAGGCGCCTGTCCGTTGACGA
>CAINJJ010000056.1 GCA_903849645.1 uncultured Acidobacteriaceae bacterium
CGCCGAATCAACTTCGGCACTCCCCAAAGAAAAATGCTTGTCCGCGAAATCAATGCCTGGCGGGGTGGTCTACTTTTACTCCGCCACGTCACGCCGCTAACGCGGCGCTACGTGGTCTATTTTTGCTCCGGCGCGTACACATTTGAGCGGGAGCGCGCGGCGCGATGTGCCAGCAGAGCGGTCATGGGTTGGCTCGAGGAAGAGGGTGTTCCAAGTACGGAGCGAAGCCAAGTGATCGCGGAGACGCGCTTTTACCTTTCAAATGTTGCTCCTGCCACCGTTGGCCAGCAGGAAGCTGCCCTGATGGATATGCTTTTCGATGAAGTGGTAAGCCAATCCCGGTCGACTCACGTCGAGACTGACGGAAAGGTGCCGCTGATCAGGTTTGTACTGAGACTTGCACTTTGGTCTCTCAACGAAGTCGCTGATGACCAAGTGCGTCAAAGGGCGCTTGAATTGGCCCAAGAGGGGCTTTGTCCAGAAGGCCGGACTGAAGGAGCCACCGGCCAGGGACGTCCGGAGATCCCCCGAGGGAGCGATGACAACCGAAGCTGCCCTGGAGCCGGTATAAAGGCGTGACAAAAGGCTCCAGACGGGTTTCAAGCCACTCTAGCGATATGAGATGTAAGTCCGTTCCGAGTGAACCCACAGAGGCGAACGGAATTTCCCCTAGCGGGGGCTTCCGTGAATACCTCTACCCCGGCGCCGAAAATTGCGCCTTTCAATGCTGTCCCGGACTCTGGGTGGGATGCCTCACCTGGCCGTAATGGGCCAATTCGGCTGCCATATCGGCTTGAATGCGGTCCAACGTCAGCCGGATGCGCCGATTGGTCTTGCCAAGTCTCCACAGGGAGAAGAGGATGCCCGCCCAGACAGTGGCCAACATAACTGCAAACCCGAACTTGTAGACCAAATCCATGACCGGGTTATAGAGCCAAGTCGAAAGGAACGCGCATGACTGAGATCCCCGTCTCAACTTCGGCTTTGGCGTCATCGCCATGGGGCGGCTCTTGCCGTCATCGGCGAGGGTGTGATTTCACTCGTACTGACCGGCGGCGAACTGGCTCACTTTTAACGCAAAACGACACCGAGGCAGAATCACTCACAGTCGCGAGCAGCACAAATGCCCATCTGGTTCATCTCTGGCAGGGCTTTGTCTGTGCTATGACGGGCGACAATTAGAAGTACCGGTCAACGACAAACAAAACTCCCGATGCAACGACAATTAGGCCAAGCGTATTCCGGTTCATCGGAGCGGAGGCGGATTGGTCACGGACAAGCAGGTTCGGAGGTTGTTTGCGTTGATAAAGAGAGAGGAGAACCAGGAGATTGCGGCGTCCAAGGCGGGGATGGACCCGAAGACGGCGCGAAAGTATCGCCGTCATGGCGGATTGCCCAGCGAGTTGCCGGCGGCGGTACGCGGTCGGACACGGCCCGATCCGTTCATCGATGTTTGGGACAATGTGCAGAAGCTGTTTGAGGACAACGCCGGGCTTGAGGCCAAGACGGTGTTCGAGTTTTTGCAGCGACAGAACCCCGGTCGCTTTCAGGATGGGCAGGTGCGCACTTTGCAGCGGCGCGTGAAGGTGTGGCGCGCGACCGAGGGTCCGGCCCGGGAGGTGTTCTTCGCCCAAGAGCATCCACCGGGTCGACTGGGAGCGTCGGACTTTACGCACATGGAAGAGCTGGGCGTGACCATCCAGGGACAGAGTTTTCCGCACCTGATCTATCACTTCGTGCTGACTTACTCGAATTGGGAGGCAGCAACGGTGTGCTTTTCGGAGAGCTTCGAGAGCTTGAGCGAAGGGTTGCAGAACGCGCTGTGGGTGCTGGGCAAAGTGCCGCACCGCCATCGCACTGACCGGCTTTCGACGGCAGTCAACAACATGAGCGACCCTGCCGAGTTCACGGATCGCTACAAGGGGCTGATGCGTTGCTACGGTCTGGAGAGTGAGAAGACGCAGGCCGGCCATGGCAACGAGAACGGCGATGTGGAACAGCGGCACCATCGCTTCAAGCGGGCCATCGCGCAGGAGTTGATGCTGCGCGGTAGCGTGGACTTCTTGAGTGTTGATGCATACAAGTCGTTCCTTCGAGCGATGCTGGAGCGGCTGAACGCCGGGCGCGGGCAGCGTCTGCACGAAGAGATGGAAGCGATGCGCGAGTTACCGGTACGGCGCATGGAGTCATTCAAAAGCGAGCGGGTGAAGGTCGATTCGGGCAGCCTGATCTATGTGGACCGCAACGCGTACTCGGTGCCAAGCCGGTTGATCGGCGAGCAAGTGGAGGCGCGGCTGTTTATGGACCATGTGGAGGTCTGGTACGGGCAGAAGAAGGTGGCCGAGATGCCACGCTTGCGCGGGCGGCAGAAGCATCGCGTGGATTACCGGCACATCATCGACTGGCTGGTGCGCAAGCCGGGCGCCTTCGAGCACTACCGGTACCGTGGCGAGTTGTTCCCCACCAGCCGCTTCCGCATGACCTTCGATCTGCTTGAGGAGCAACTTGGGCAATATCAGGGCAGCAAGGAATATCTGAAGATCCTGGAGTTGGCTGCCAGAGATAGCGAGGTCAGAGTCGATGCGGCGCTGCTCGTCCTGCTGGGACCAGGCGATGAGCCGATCAGCGCCGCGGCGATCGAGGCCATGCTGGGCGCCGAGCAGAACACCACCATCCGCGATGTCGAGGTGGCGGTGGTGGATCTCAGAGTCTTCGATCAGTTGTTCACGGCACAGGAGGTGCTGCAATGAGCGCGGCCCCTCAAATCAGAACGGCGTTGACGGAGAACTTGAAAGCACTGCACCTGCCTGCGATGCGCGAGTGCTTCGAGCAAGCCGCGCAACAAGCGGAGAAAGAAACACTGAGTTATGAGCAGTACCTTCTTGGATTATCGGAGCGAGAGTGCGAATCGCGGCGGCGTAATCGCATTGCGGTGCTGTTGCGCGAGTCGGGGTTGCCGCGAGAGAAGACGATGGCGAACTTCGACTTGAAACGATTACCTGTCAAGGCTGGACGACAACTGAAGGCGCTGGTGGACGGAAGCTTCCTCGACCGCCGGGAGAACTTGCTGCTGTTCGGCAATCCTGGCGCGGGCAAGAGCCACTTGCTGTGCGCCCTGGCCCACGAGCTGATTGCGCAAGGACGCCGGATGAAATACACCAGCTGCGCCATGCTGGTGCAGGATCTGCTGGTGGCCAAGCGCGACCTGCGGCTGAGCAAAGAGATCAAGAAGTTGGGCCGCCATGACGGCCTGATCATCGACGAGATGGGCTATGTCCAGCAAAGCCGCGAGGAGATGGAGGTGCTGTTCACCCTGCTATCGGAACGATACGAACGCGGCAGCGTACTGCTGACCAGCAATCTTCCGTTCTCCAAGTGGGAAGGGATCTTCAAGGACCCGATGACCACGGCGGCAGCCATCGACCGGCTAGTACATCACTCCGTCATCGTGGAACTGAACATCCCCAGCTACCGAATGGAGGAGGCCAAGAAGAATCGAGACCCAGTGCCGGAAAGCAGCGGAGCCAACTGACGCGAGGTGGAGACCGGCCTCCGTTGTTGCTGGCAGGCCCTCCGCTCCGCCCCTTCGGGGCTACGCTCCGGTCCTGCCAGCAACAACGCCATCTCAGCAAGGAAAGGAAAGAACGAAGTTCCAACAACTATCGGGAATTATGGTTGTCGTTGACCGGAAAGAGTAGTTGACGCCAGACAGTGCTAATGCGATTTCTCATGCTAATGTTTTTAGCGTGAATATAAGCATTAGCAGGGTATTCAGGTCACACATGTCTCTATGAAGTACAGCGATAAAGCATCTATTTTGTTTAATTTACGTTTTGATTGAACAAGTTGGGAATATGTATGGCGGAGAGAGGGGGATTCGAACCCCGTGGAGCATCCTTTGCGATTCGCCATTCTGTGATCCGCTCCATAGGACATGTCCAGCCAATTCTGAAGATCTTGCTGGCAGTCCAATTTTCAGAAGAGTATTTCGTTCCAATCCGGCTCCACCAACAACCTTGGACGTTTGGGTCCTCTTATGAGACTTCGGGTGTCATCTGCCAAGTCCGATGTCCTGTATAAATTCAAATCGGCCAGATCGCCTGGAGGAAGGTACGCACAAGCATTCCACAGGTGCACCTTGAATTGAGTGACCCTTTTGGAAAAGACCATGTTGGCCTTCAATAGTCCAAGGAGCCTGTCTTCTAAGGCTTCCTCGATACGGAGGACGCGCCTCTTCCCCTTAGCGTTCAGGACAAAAAGCCGCGCCCGATGGTCATCGGGATCGACCTGAACGGTTCCCGTGGATTTCTCCAGGAACTTCGCAGCCCGGCGGACGTTGTCTTTGGATTGCCCGGTCGCTTTTATCACTTCACTGAACTTCACCCCCCGTCCGTGCAAATAGGCGCGTTGCATAATCGACCAATGCAAAATGTTGATTCCCTCAGCATCGAGGGCTTGGTTCAGGGCCCAATAGAGAATGTCAAGAATCTGTTGGACCTGGTCGACCAGACGCGGCAGGGGCGGCTTTCGGGATTTTGTCATCTGAGATAGGAGCAGTATGCTCCTATTTTATCGCCATCGCAACCGTTATTTATGTCTATATATATCAATTACTTGACAATCTTGTAATCAGCGCGACTCTTCAACTTTTGGGTCAAAATACCGCGCGCGCTGGATGCGCCGAACGTTTGGCAGTCATAGGACTCCTTCGCATTCTGGATCTGCTGGCACGGATTCGGTTCCGCCTGCACCTTCTAAGCCTAAGGGCCGTTCACAGTGGCATTGACAAATGTCATCGGTTCAGAGCCCACAAAGCCTCGTGGTTTCGTGACAAGAATCTCGATCAGGCTTTGAACCCTCTTTGGGGTGGGGTAGCCCGAAGCTTAGGTATCTGCGCTCCATCCCGAGTAGATCGGGCAGCTCAACCAAATATTTGTGGAGAACTCGTGATGTCTAGGGTTATCGAGATCGATTCCGTGGCACGACCGGTCCCCGGTGCTGCAAAAGCGGCGCGGGACACACAATGGGGCTCATATGAGCCATTTGTGGACGAATTTGTGGTTGCAAGCTTCCTGGGGATAGAGCCTCGCCGGGTACTCGAGATGGCTCGGAAGGGGGTCATCCCCGCGCATCCGATCGGCGGCAAGCGGAAGACATGGCGTTTTCGAATCTCAGAGATCGACGCTCACTTCACTATTCGCAGCGATAAGCAGGGTCCTGCTACCATCGGTCTGGCAGTTCCCGGCACCCAGGAAAGGAAACGCGTTGGGTAAAGGGACGGTTAGTAAAAAGCATCGTGCAAACGGATTGACCTGGATCTATCGGTATCAAACCATGCGAGCTTTGGACGGCAAGAAGGTGGAGAACACTAAAGCAGTTGGCTTGGTGAAGGACATCGGGAAGTCGGAAGCGGCAGCATGGAAAGAAGTCGGTCGTCTGGGTCTTGACAACAACATTGGCCAGTCGAAGGGAGTCCAACCCACCTTCCGTGAACTGGCCGAACATTTCCGGCAACATGATCTGAGAAAGGAGCATGGTATCGGGGTGAAGGCCGCAGAGACGGTTATCACCGCGGAACTGCTCCTAAACAAATGGGTGTTGCCGCGGTGGGGAGACCAGAACGCAGCCGACATCAAGCCTCTCGAAATCGAGGCATGGTTCGAAGCGCTCACCTATCGGCCCCAGGGCAAGAAGGACACTCCCTTGAGTTGGGGGTCTGTAGTCAAACTGAAATCGGTGATGGCTCAGGTATTCAAGCACGCACAGCGCCACGAATTGATCCCGGCGACCATCGGAAGAGATGGACGACCGACCAACCCAGTGGTGTTGGCGCGCTCCGAATCCGGTTCCAGCTACGAAGCGCGAGTTGTCAATCCTGAACAGATGATAGTCATGTTGAAGGAACTCTACAGCCCGGAGACACAACTCGAATGGACCCTTGCCTTGCTCCACGGGGCTACGGGACTTCGCCCCGAAGAAGCCTTCGGGCTGAAGTGGGGCGACATCGATTGGCTGAAGGGACAGATCAACATCCGGCGTGGCTGGTCAAAGGGCAAGGAAACGTCTGGCAAGAACGAGGGCAGCATGACAGAGGTCGCGATGCACAACGGTCTGGGCCAAGCGCTTCTGGCTTGGCGGCGGGAATCCTGCTACAGCAAGGATACCGATTGGGTGTTCGCTTCGCGCAAGGGGAAGGGGAAGATCCCCAGGTCGGCGAGCATTGCTGCGCAGGACTATCTTCGGCCAGCAGCCGTGAAGGCCGGCGTCATTCCGGATGGCTACAAGGGCCGCTTCGGATGGCACAACTTGCGTCATTCGCTGGCAACGTTTTTCGCCGCCAACGAGGTGAACCTGCCGGTGATCCAGAGCATTCTCCGGCACGCCAAGCCTTCAACAACGGCGCTCTACTTGCACCGGGTCAACGCGGCGCAGCTGACCGCGCAGGCGAAGTTCCTGGAGGCGATCAACATCAATACAACAGCCGAATAGGCCACCTTGGGTTGGAACTTGGGTTGGAGGAGATATGCGGGAGGATCTAAGAACAGCTAAACCATTGATAATAATGGTAGGCACGACTGGATTCGAACCAGCGACCTCTTCCGTGTCAAGGAAGCGCTCTAACCAACTGAGCTACGCGCCTGCAAAGCTGCTTCAGCTAGTCTATCAGGATCGCGGGAACAGGGAAAGACTGATGGGCGGCTGTGGGCGCGATGCTTTACCATCGGTGACGAAAAGGAGCCACCCTTCCACCGATGCGGAGTCGGGAGCTCAGGCTGCGCGACCGGGGTGAGGGGGATTTGATCTCCGGCCGCGGATGGGCGGGAGGGCGCTTCAACCCCAGCGGAAGAGGCTGGCGTGGGCAGGCTTCGCCATTGGATGGGACTGAGAAAAGACCTGCGCTGACACGACGAACTATGGCCGAGACTGCAAGCAATCAGCTAAACCGGTTCAGCACCGCCCCCAACCTGCTCACGTTGCTGCGTATCTGCCTGGCGCCTTTTCTGGTGGCGGCCATTCTGGAGAACCGGTTCGAGCTGAGCTTCATTCTGTTTCTGGTGGCCGGGCTGACAGATGCGCTGGATGGCCTGTTGGCGAGGGCGCTGAAGCAGCGCACCATGCTGGGCCATTATCTTGACCCCGTGGCGGACAAGCTGCTGCTGAGCACGCTGTTCCTGGTGCTGATGCACAAGGGACTGATTCCGGCGACGGTGACGGTGCTGGTCTTTGGCCGGGACGTGGGCATCCTGGTGGTGGCGGCCATCCTCTATGCGGCGGTGGGCAGGCGGGAGTTCCAACCCAGCGTCTTTGGCAAGGCCAACACGCTGGCGCAGGTGTCCGCGGTGGCCTCGGTGCTGTTGCACGAGGTGATCCGGGCGCCGTGGGTGGTGGTCTCTGAGAAATGGGCTCTTTGGGCCACCATGGCGCTGACCGTGTTCTCGGGACTCCACTACGCATGGTTCGCGGCCAGACGTGTGACCGCGCCGGCCGCCAATGGCCCCGCAACGCCGTAACCGGCTCCAAGTCTGGGGGTGTCAGAGGTCGCTTGAGGCTTCCTCCGGTTCAGCGCTCTCTTCGATCTCCATGTCGCGGAACTCCTCGGAGTCAAAGACTTCGCCACAGTCCACGCACTCGACAAATTCTGTGTCTTCGTGGCGGGAGACGATTCGGACCTTGGGATGTTTGCAGGCGGTGGCCATCGTTCCTGGTGTTGGTTGGATAAAGTGCTCTTTCCGCCAGATTCTACCCGTAAATCGTCCAATTTGAAATCGATATTTGTTGAATCCTGGCGGGAATGCGTGGTTCTTCCCGGAATCCAGGACGGGTTCCGGGGGAAGCAGGTTGGGGCGCTTGTAATTCCGACAGAAACGGTCGTATACTGAATGCGGACCGAAGAAGTCGGATATTCAATGCTCAAGTTGACCAAAAAAGCGGATTACGGGTTGATGGCGCTCAAGTACCTGGCCGAGCACCCCGAGATGCCAGCGCTCAGCGCCAAGGATGTTGCGGATGCGTATGGGATTCCGGCGCAACTGCTGGCCAAGATTCTGCAACAACTGACGAAATCGGGGCTGCTGCGCTCCCATGCGGGGATGAACGGCGGGTATGCGCTGGCCCGGGATGCGCGGGAGATTTCGGCGTTTGAGGTGATTCTCTCGATCGATGGGCCGTTTTTTATTACCTCGTGCACCAAGGGCAAAACCGGCTGCGAATTGACGCCGAGCTGCACCATCAAGGAGCCGCTGGCCAGGGTGAATGAGACCATCGCCGGTGTGTTGAAGAGCATCAGCATTCAGGACCTGGCCGAGCACGAGTCGCCCGCGCCGCGCGCCAAAGAATCGCAACAACTGGTTTCACTCAACAGGTAGCGGAAGAATCAGGCCCGGCTTTGGATCGGGCTGTAAAGAGGATGGAGAACGCATGAGCACAGTGACAAGCCACGTTGAAGTGCCGGCCGGGGTAAGCCTGCCGATCTATATGGATAACCACGCCACCAGCCCGCTGGACCCGCGGGTGCTGGAAGCGATGCTTCCCTACTTCACCAGCAAGTTTGGCAATGCGGCGAGCCGCAACCACTCGTTTGGGTGGGAGGCCGAGCAGGCCGTGGAGACGGCGCGTGAGCAGATTGCGCGGCTGATCGGGGCCTCCGCCAAGGAGATCATCTTCACCTCCGGCGCCACCGAGTCAAACAATCTGGCCATCAAGGGCATCGCGGAGATGTACCGCGAGCGCGGCAACCACATCATCACGCAGGTGACCGAGCACAAGGCCATTCTGGACACGTGCAAGCGGCTGGAGAAGCATGGCTACCGGGTGACCTATCTGCCGGTGAAGGCCGATGGCCTCATCGACATGGACGACCTGAAGCGGGCAATGGACGAGAAGACCATCCTGGTTTCCATCATGGCGGCCAACAACGAGACCGGCGTGCTGCAGCCAATTGCCGAGATCGGCAAGCTCTGCCACCAGAAGGGCGTGCTGTTCCACACAGATGCTGTGCAGGCCGTGGGCAAGGTGCCCATCAATGTGATCGCGGACAACATCGACGTGCTTTCGCTCTCCGGGCACAAGCTCTATGGCCCCAAGGGCGTGGGCGCTCTTTATGTGCGGCGACGGAACCCAAGGGTGCAGATTGCGGCACAGATTGACGGCGGCGGCCATGAGCGGGGCATGCGGTCGGGCACGTTGAACGTGCCGGGCATTGTGGGTCTGGGCAAGGCCTGCCAGATTGCCTTTGAAGAGATGGACTCCGAAGCGGCTTATCTGCGCGGCCTGCGCGACCGGCTGAGGAACAAGCTGGAGTCGGAACTGGATTATGTGCAGGTGAACGGCTCGTGGGAGCATCGGCTGCCGGGCAACCTCAACATGAGCTTTGTGTATGTGGAAGGCGAGTCGCTGCTGATGGGCATCAACGATGTGGCCGTTTCCAGCGGCTCGGCCTGCACTTCGGCGACGCTGGAACCCTCGTATGTGCTGAAGGCGCTGGGCCTCGGCGACGATGTGGCGCACAGCAGCATCCGCTTTGGCCTCGGCCGATTCAACACCCAGGCCGAAGTGGACTACGTGGCGGCCAAGGTCATCGACATCGTCAAGCACCTGCGCGAACTTTCTCCCCTCTACGAGATGGTGAAAGAGGGCATCGACCTGACCAAGATTCAATGGGCGGCGCATTAGAAATAGGGATCAGGGGTCAGGGATCAACAACTCTGTTCCCGCCATCCACCACTGACCACTATCCACTGTCCACTGTCCACTGTCCACTGATTTTCAAGCGGCTTCCCCGCAAAAAAGGAGCAACACATGGCATACAGCGACAAGGTAATTGATCACTACAACAACCCGCGCAACGTGGGCCAGTTGGACAAGAGCTCGACGGAAGTGGGCACGGGTCTGGTGGGCGCGCCGGAGTGCGGCGACGTGATGCGCTTGCAGATTCGCGTCAACCCCGAGACGCAGGTGATTGAAGAAGCCAAGTTCAAGACCTTTGGCTGCGGCTCGGCGATTGCGAGTTCTTCCCTGGCGACCGAATGGATCAAGGGCCGCACGGTGGACGACGCGCTGGCCATCAAGAACACGGACATTGTGAAGGAACTCTCGCTGCCGCCGGTCAAGATTCACTGCTCGGTGCTGGCCGAAGATGCGATTCGCGCGGCCATTGGCGACTGGAAGAAGAAGAACAGCGTGGCAGAGGCGGCGGAGGTTACGGCCGCAACCGCAGCGCACTAAGGATCTGCTTCTTGACTATGCGCGTCCACAGCCGGGCGCGTTGGAGGCAGGGGCCATGCCAATGAAAAGGGAAATATGTCGAACATCGTAACGATTGGATCACAGCCCGCGGCGGGGACGGCCGTCATGCCGCCCAAGCCGGAGTCTGTCGCGGCGCAGGGCCTGCAGGTGACGGAGAAGGCCATCAAGCGCATTCGCGTGGCCATGGCCAAGGAAGGCATTGCGCCCGAGGAAGGCGGCCTGCGCCTCGGTGTGATGGGCGGCGGCTGCTCTGGGCTCTCCTACTCCATCAAGTTTGATACGCAGCCGCGAGAGCGCGACCGCGTTTACGACTTCGACGGAGTGCGCGTCTTTGTCGATCCGAAATCGTTTCTCTATCTCCACGGCATGACGCTCGACTACGAAGAGACACTCATGCGGCAGGGATTCAACTTCATCAATCCGAACTCCTCGCGCTCCTGCGGCTGCGGTTCGTCCTTCTCGTCCTAGATCTTCCGGGATCCGAGTCTCCGGGCCTTTGCAGGCCGAAGCAATTAAGATGGATAACGTTTGCATTGCCGGAAGGTATTCAAGGATGATGCGGCGATGGGTGGAAAGATGAACAAGTCGGTTGGTAAAGCGAGGTTCGTTTGTCTCTTTCTGGCCATTCTATTTCTTTCATCCTGTGCGCGGGCGCAATGGGCGGAGTTGGTCTCTGACAAGGACGCGGCGGCGCGAATTCAGTGG
Source organism: uncultured Acidobacteriaceae bacterium (assembly GCA_903849645.1). Classification (GTDB taxonomy): domain Bacteria; phylum Acidobacteriota; class Terriglobia; order Terriglobales; family Acidobacteriaceae; genus Telmatobacter. Next base: position 10,951 of record CAINJJ010000056.1, read on the forward strand.
TGGCGTGAGGCCAAATTTGGCCTCTTCATGCACTGGGGCGTCTACTCCATACCCGCACGCGGCGAGTGGGTTCAATGGCAGGAGCAGATTCCTGTAGACGATTATGCCAAGCTGGCGGACCAGTTTCATCCCGACAAGTTTGATCCTGATGCGTGGGCCGCTCTGGCCAAAGCCGCGGGCATGAAGTACACCGTTCTGACCGCGCGCCACCATGATGGATTTGCTCTGTTTGACGATCCAGGCAGCGGCTTTACTGCAATGAAGTCCGCTGCTCATCGCGACTTTGTCGCCGACTATGTGACGGCTGTGCGCAAGGCCGGGCTTCATGTTGGGCTGTATTACTCTCCGCTTGATTGGCGATTTCCCGGCTTTTTCTTTCCCGGCATCTACAAGGCGAACGCCGAGGAGCTGCGGACCCAGTACCATCGCCAACTGAACGAACTGGCCTCCCATTACGGCAAGCTCGATGTCCTCTGGTTTGACGGCGGAGGCGGCGATTGGCTTGGCTTCGGCGGAGCCCACTTCACCGGCAGCGGATGGGCCGCGCGCCCCAAGAATCAACGCTATACCGGCGCCTTCAGTTGGCGGGATGATGAAGCAGTCAACAATCTGAGAAAGTTGCAGCCTTCGATCATCGTGAACGACCGCACAGATGCCGCGGCCGATTACCGTTCCAGGGAAGGCGACGGCGCGCTCGGCGATTTTGAAAACCGCTACCCATGGGAGCTTTGCACCACCATTACCGATGGGGCGTGGGGATACCAGCCCGACGCGAAGGTCAAGCCTCTGGACTATCTGATTCGCCTGCTGGTCTCAGCCGTGGGGCGCGATGGAAATTTCATCCTCAACGTCGGCCCCCGGCCAGACGGGCAGATTGATCCTGCGCAGGCGACCCGGCTGATCGAGATCGGCGCATGGCTTCATCAGAATGGTTCGAGTATCTACGCCACGCGCGGCGGACCATATCTGCCCGGCGATTTCGGGGTTTCAACCTATCGCGGCAACAAGATCTTTTTGCATGTCCTCAACCCCTCTGGCGCAGCGCTTACCCTGCCTGCCCTGCCAGCCAGGATCACCGGTTGCTCCAATCTGGGCGGCGGAGATGTCCCATGCAAGCAACGCGAAGACGGCGTGGAAGTTGCTCTTGGAATATCTCCGGATGCCGTTGACACCATCATAGAAATCACGCTCGAATCGCCGGCGGCGGAGATCAAGCCGATTCCTACTCCGCTCACGCCGAAGGCGGCAGCCGGACAGCCGTAGGGTTTCCGGGAGTCTGTCAAAGTTCATTTTCTCAAGTGAATGCTCACGTCACTTCTCGAAGCTGTTTCTTGGAAATGTTATGCGAGTTAAACCATGCTGAAAGTCCTCGACTCCGCCGTACCCGTTGCCTGTTGGTCGTGTTCCATTGGACACAACGATTTCACGCTCTTCTGCCCTCACTGCAGCAAGATTCAGCCGCCTCCGGGCGGCGATTATTTTTCAGTCTTCAGCCTTGCGCCGAAGCTGAACCTGGATCTAGCCGCGCTGGAGCACGAGTTTCACCGCTTGAGCCGCAAGCTGCACCCCGACCGCTTTGCCCGTTCACAGGACAACGAGAAGCAGTGGAGCCTGGCGGATACGGCGCTGCTCAACGATGCCTATCGCACCCTCAAGGATCCGCTGCGGCGCACCGAGTATCTGCTCAAGCTTGAAGGCGCGGAGATTGGCGAAGAACACAGCGGCAAGGATCGTGTTGACCCGTCGCGGGTTCCCGCGGACCTGCTGGAAGAGGTCTTTGAGCTGAACATGCAACTGGAAGAGATGCGCGCAGCTCACACGTCGGGCGAGAAAGACGCCGCTCTCGAAGCCAGCCTGCTTGATGCAAAGGAAAAGTTTGAAGCCCTTTTGCAGGCAGTGGACAGCGACCTGCGCGCGGAGTGGCTGGTGTGGGATGCGGGCGACGGCACAGTGCGCCAGCCCTCGCAAAAAAGAATGGTGGCCCTGCTCAACCGGCGGCGCTACCTGAGTAATCTGGTTCGCGACGTAACCGAGACCCTGGGAGCTTGAAGACATAACATGGCGGAAGGACGCGTAGTTGGCATTGACCTGGGAACCACAAACTCCCTGGTCGCATATATGGAGGGCGACAGGCCGGTGGTCATTCCCGGCGTCGACGGATCGAACCTGGTGCCGTCCGTGGTGGCCCTTGACCCTGTTCCGCCCGAGGGCGGCAGGCCCACCGTCACCGTGGGCAACAGCGCGCGCAAGGCGCTTATCCAAACCCCCGAGCGGGTCATCTATTCAGTGAAGCGGCTCATGGGCCGCGGCGTGGATGAGATCCAGGCGGAGCTGAAGCTCTTCCCTTTCCGACTGGCGGATGATGTGGAAGCCGGCGAGGTGCCGCGGATTCAACTGGGCGAGCTGCGGTTTACGCCGCCGGAGATCTCGGCCTATGTGCTGCGCCAGCTCAAGAGGAACGCCGAGCGGTTTTTTGGCGCGCCGGTGACGCAGGCGGTCATTACCGTGCCCGCCTACTTCAATGACGCGCAGCGGCAGGCCACCAAGGACGCGGGGCGCATGGCGGGCCTTGAGGTGTTGCGGCTGGTCAACGAGCCCACAGCAGCGGCGCTGGCCTATGGCCTGGACCGCGCAAAAGAGGGCACGATCGCCGTCTATGACCTGGGCGGCGGCACATTTGACATCTCGATTCTCAAGCTGCGCGACGGCATCTTCGAGGTGCAGTCCACCAATGGCGACACGCACCTGGGCGGCGACGACATCGACAACCTGCTGCTCACGATTGCACTCGATGAGATCCATGCCGAGCACGGGGTTGACCTGCGCCGGCATCCGGGCGCTGTGCAGGCCCTGCGCAAGGCGGCCATCGAGGCCAAGATTGCACTCTCCAGCGAAGAGATCGCTCACTTCGACATTGAGCTGCCGAATGGCGACCGCTATCAGCGCGAGATTCCCCGCGAGGTCTTTGAACAGTTGATTGAGCCGGTGCTGGAACGCACCGCCGGCCCTTGCAAGCAGGCGCTCGCCGACGCCGGCATCACTGCGGACCAGATCGACGAAGTGGTGATGGTGGGCGGTTCTACGCGCATTCCCGCCGTGCGCCAGCTTGTGGATGATCTCTTCCGGCTCAAGGCGCGCGGCAAGCGGCCTCAGATCGAATTGAATCCCGATGAGGTGGTGGCCCTTGGCGCGGCGGTGCAGGCGGGCATCCTGGCTGGCGCTTCAAAAACTACGGAAGAGATGCTGCTGCTGGACGTGACGCCTCTTTCGCTGGGCATCGAGGCTCTGGGCGGAACGGTGGCGCGCATCATCCAGCGCAACTCGACGATTCCGGCATCGGCCACCGAGCACTTTACCACGGGTGTGGACGGACAGACCAACGTGGCCATTCACGTGGTGCAGGGCGAGCGTGAACTGGCTGCCGACTGCCGGTCGCTGGCCCGGTTTGACCTGCGCGGCATTCCCCCCATGAGCGCCGGACTGCCGCGCATTGAAGTGCGCTTTCTGATCGACGCGGATGGCATCCTGCAGGTGACGGCGCGGGAGCAGCGCAGCGGCCTGGCCGCACAGATTGAGGTCAAGCCAACCTACGGGCTGACCGACGAGCAGGTGGAGGGCATGATTCTCGACTCCTTTGACCACGCCGAGGAGGACTTTGCCAAGCGCTTGCTGATTGAGGCCCGCAATGAAGCGGAGACGATCTTGACAGCGGTGGAACGTGCCCCCGGCAGCGCGGCGTGGCAGCAGCTATCGAGTGCCGAGACAGCAGCCATTGAAGCGGCGCGCGACCACCTGAATCTGGTAAAGCTGGGCGAAGACTCCGCGATGATTCGTGCGGCCACGCTGGCGCTGGACCAGGCGACGCGGCGGTTTGCCGAACTGATGATGGAGTCCGCGGTGTCAACCGCCCTGCGCGGCAAGACGATGGACACGGCAGATGACGACCTGGGCGAGGCGGTAACCGCTCCGCATCCCATGGCTGCCGCCGAGTTCAAGTAGAGCGGCGAGCGAAGAAAGGAAGAGTCTCATGAGTGAAGGAACCGAAAAGATCATTCCGCCGGAGAAGCTGGTGCGCGTTACTTTTCAGCCCGAGGGCCGGACGGTGGAGTTCGAGTTTGGCACGCTGCCCTATGATCACCACGGCAGGCCGATGTCGTTTCTTGACGTCGCGGAGAACTTCAACGTTTTTCTTGACCATGCCTGCGGCGGCGTCTGCGCCTGCACCACATGCCACCTGTGGATCAAGGACCAGGAAGGCATCAGCGAGGCCGACGACGACGAGTTGGACCGCATGGACATGGCCGCCGACCAGCAGTTGACCTCGCGCCTCGGCTGTCAGGCGGTCATTACCCGCCCCGGCGACTATGTGGTGGAGATTCCCAGCTGGAACCGCAACTATGTCTCCGAAGGCAAGCCGCTCACCCTGGCCGAACCCAAGTAAGGAGCCCTCCCATGCCGCGCGAGATTCTCTGGACCGACGCCGAAGAGATCGGCATTCAATTGCAGGAAAAGTTTCCCGACCTTGACCCGCTGACGGTGCGGTTCACTGACCTGCACAGCTATGTGACCGGCCTGGAAGGCTTCGCCGACGACCCGCTCAAATCGAACGAGCCGCGGCTGGAGGCGATCCAGATGGCGTGGCATGAAGAGTACAAGGACGCACAGGGTTAGCGGCTGACGGCGTCACGGCAGGCTGGGCTCGATAGAGTTCTGCGCCCTCGATGGGTTGGTCTGTCCGCATTCAGGTCAAGCGCGTTCGACGGCCTCGATCTTCCTGGTCAAATCAAGAGTCAGGGCTTCAGCAGTCGCGTGGAAGCGTCCCCGTTCGCGCGCCGGAAGCTCATCGAGCAGATCCTGATACGGCGTGTCTGTGCAGTTTTTGAACGCGCGGAATCCCGCCGCGTCGGCCATCCTGCAGCTCACGCTGATGAGCTCGGGGAGGCTCCAGGCGCCGTCTTTCTTCATAGGCGCGTGATGCTTCGAGACAATCGCTTCAAACTCCTGTGGCATCTTCCAGTCGGAGATCAGTTGCCGTCCCGCTTCGCAGTGGTTGCAGCCAAACATCTGCGACTCCGCCTCCAGAATGCTCGCCGGAGCCCCCGTGTGGTTCTCCAGCAGCAGCCCATATTCTTTGGGCCGTATCACCGCCAGCGCCAGCCGGCCAACGTCGTGGATGACGCCCGCGGTATATGCGGTGTCCTTATCCAGGAATCCGGCGGAGGCCAGTTGCGCCCCAATGAGCGCGGAGGCCAGATTGTGGCGCCAGACCAGCCGCATGGAAGGCTGATTGAACGCTTTTCCCAGATAAGCTCGCGTGCCGACAGTCAGGCAGATGCCCTGGAGGTTGTTGGCCCCGAGCACGGCAATGGACTGAAGAATGCTTTTGGTAGGGAAGCGCGGCGCATAGAGGGCTGAGTTGGCAATGGTGAGTATCTCGCCGGCAAAGGCCGGGTCCGAAGCGATCAGTTCGCTCAACTGGTGGAGTTGAATGGTTTCGCGATTGACCAGTTGCAGGACGCGAATGGCAACCTGCGGGAAGGGAGGCAGCCGGAGATGCGCCCAGGGAACATTCGACATCGCCTGCCCTGCCTTTCTCAATGGAACATTGGTCAGCTCGTGCCGCCGGTGTGAGAACACGAATGGCCGCGCGAACTTGGGTCAGGGCTGATGCCCTGGTGCTCTGTGGCGCGCCGCGGACTTTGATAGTTCTACTATCGGCATCCACTCGAAGTTGTTTGAGGGGGCGCAGCGCGCGAGGGGAAGCTGATGTGCCGGACAGGGACAGAAGCTGCGATGCATTTTCAAAACGGGCGCAAGAGCAGACCGCGACGGGAAGGCCGTGCGCGGAATTGGCCGCGGAGGAGAAAGCGCTAGCCCCGGTTGCCGGTCCTGGCCAGGCGCGGGACGGTGAGAAGGGCCACGGCAAAAAGGAAGATGGAGGCGGCGATGAACTCCAGGTGGCCGTGGCGCAGATCTTCAAAGAGCAGCTTGACGGCGACCAGCCCAACGGTCGCATAGGCCAGACGGAGCAGTTCCAGGCGTCTCCAGTGTGAACCGGCATAGGCCAGGGCCACCGCGGCGCCGCAGAGGGTAAGTGTGCGCGCGAAGGCGATGTGGTGGACCTCTGGCGCAATGGCGAGGGCTGCCAGCCAAACGAACCCCTGCACGAGCCAGGCAGCGGCGGCGCCAACGGCGAGCACGGCGACCATGAGCCTGAGGGTCTTGGGGGCCCAGCCTTGCCGCGAGTCGGGCGGGCCGGCGGCGTAACAGATGACCGCTGCCAGGGAGACGATGGCAACGCTCCAGCCCGGCGCGACGGGAAGCGACCCGGCTAGGGCGCTGGGTATATAGCCAAACAGACCGGAACCAACGGCGGCGGCGGCGAGATAAAAGAGACCGTGCAGTTCAAGGGCCCGCCGGCCCAGGCGCGGCCCGAGAAGGGTGGCGGTGATGGCGGCCGCTGCCAGGCAGGCCGAGAGCCCCAGCGGAGGCAAAGTCAACACGCAGCCGGTGGCAAGAAGGGCCGCGCTCCATCCGCCAAACACGGTGCTGTTGCGTGGATCTTCCGCCTTTTCAAAGAGGAGGGAAACCGCCGCGTAGCCGGCCGCCGAGAGCGCAAGGCAGATCAGGCCAAACGCCGTTCGCCCGCCCTGAGGAACAAAGTAAAGCACGCTCAAGGCCGCCAGCAGAAAGGCGAGCATTGACTGGACGGTTTCAAAGATGCTGATTCTCTGCCGCAACACAGTAACCCGCAGGGTGACGCTTGCGGCGAAGATGAGGAAGAGCAATGCGCTGGGCAGCAGGAGGCCCACGGCGCTGAGCGCCGGGTACTCGGCGCGCGCGGCTGCCGGCCCGGAGTAGATGAAGAGCACAGCCCAGACCGCGAGGTCCGCGGCCAGGGCCACCATCGGCCGCACGCTCAGCTCATGGTTGCGCTCGGCCGCATATTCGCAGATGAGCACCATGAGCAGCAGCACCCAGAGAAAGGGCATCAGGTCGTGGGTGGCAATCGCGAGGGCGAGCGCCACCGCGGCGGCTGTCCCATTGGCGACCCAGAAGACGGGCGCGAGGTCGCGCTTCCAGGCCAGCACCGATGCCGCCAATACAAACGCGCCCAGGAGGGCGGCGGCCGCGGCGGCGGGCAGGACCTTGAAGCGCAGGGTGAGTTCCCAAAGCATGGGAGCGAGAATCAGCGCCGAGGTGCCGGCATAAACGCCGCTGGCCAGCAAGGCTCCGGCGGGGATGCGCACAGCCCCCACGAGCCACAGGATTGCGTAGGCGATGGCAAGGGCCGCAATGGCGGTTTTGGGCAGTGAACTGGATTCAGCGACGGCGCGGAGCACATAGGCTCCGGCGATGCCCAGCATGGCCTTGCCCAGCACGGAGAACAAGCTGCCGGCCTGCGCCAGCGAAGGGGCTTCCTCGCCTTGCCGCGCCAAGGCGGCCGCGGCGGATTGCGGTTCAAAGGACTGAGCGGATTCATCGGCGAGGGCCGCGGGCTGTTCCAGGACGGCGACGCGCCGCTCCAGCATCTCGACCCGCAAGGTCAGCCGTTCGAGTACATCGGGAAGATCTTCCATACATTCCACCCGAGAAAATGAAACCGTACTTTGCCTCAGTCTCCGGCAGCGGCGGCTTCCGCGGCCTTCTCAGGCCACGGCGGCAGCAGCTTGACAAAGACCCACAGAAAGACCAGCGGCAAGAGCGTCAGAAAGACAGCCACCAGGAGCCCTTCGCGCGTCACCAGGGTCATCTTGTAGGTGGTGTAGCCGAGAAAGCTCTTTGAGAACAACTGCCCGCCGATCACCACATTCCAGCGCATGGCGAAGATGCCCACCAGGGTCAGGCAGCCGGCCACCACATACATCCGCTTGCGCACAATCTCGTTCAGCTTCACCACCTGCGTGATGCCCAGCAGGATGATGGGCGTCAGAGTGCCCAGGCAAATCTGAATGACGATGTGCGGAATATAAAGCTGCGTATGAACCAGGAAGTTGAGGCTGCGGAACGACTCGTCGGCCTCATAGATGCGGTGGATCAGGTCGAGCATCTCCAGGCTGAAGTCGATGATGAAGATGTAGAAGAGGTACATCGCGATGGTGTCCACGCAATGCACGTCGATCTTCTGCCCGCGCAACCTGGTGGCCGCCATGTAAAGCAGCATGACCCCCGCGATGCCCGACACCATGGCCGAGAAGATGAAGACCACGGGCATCAGCGGAGAGGACCACCAGGGGTTGGCCTTGATGGAGCCGAAGATGAAGCCGACGTAGCCGTGCAGCATGAAGGCCGAGGGGATGCCGATAAGCGTGACGATCCAGCCCACCTTGTCGTCAATCGCCAGCGCCCGCTCGCTGATGTTGGTGGAGCCGAGGGTCATGATGCCGTAGACCAGCCGCAGCAAGCCCTTCGAACTCTGATAGAGCATCACGATGTCGCGGCGGTAGTCGAGCCAGATCTCCAGCACCAGCACAGCCATCAGGTACCACAGGTACACATAGCCGAACATGGCCATGGCCGAGGTCGAGTGGGGCGTGAAATACATCTCCGGCGAACGCTCCGGGTGGCCCAGGTGCAACTGTAGAGGCAGGGGCGCCACCAGCAAAAACGACAGCGCCGTCAGCAGCGCCAGCCGGTAGGTGGGCTTGACCGCCTCAACCCGGAATACCCGCTCCAGCGAGGCCAGAATGAACGCGCCAGCGACCAGTCCCGTGATGAAAGGGTACAGGACGATCAACACGCTCCACTGGAGCCCCACTTCGTTTGGATACATGAAGCCTTCAACACCGTTCATAACCCCTCACCCATCTCTCGAATCAACCTGTTCATCCGTCAATCCCTTATCGAACCGAGCCGTCAAGGCCGTTATAGAAGGCCTTGGCGCCGGTGGCCATCTGCGGCTTGAGCACCTGCACGTTGTGGGTCTTGAGGAACTCGTGAATCGGATCCTTGGGATTCTTGAGGTCCACAAGCTGGCGCGCGCCGGTGGGGCAGGTCTCGCAGCAGGCAGTCGTCAAGCCCTGCGTAATGCGGTGGTAGCAGAGCGTGCACTTGTCGGCAACGTCCTTTTGCGGATGAATATAGCGGCAGCCATAGGGGCAGGCCTGCACACAATAGGCGCATCCCAGGCAATATTTCTGGTCCACCAGCACCACGCCGTCGGGCGCAACAAACGTAGCGCCCACCGGGCACACCTGCGTGCACGGCGAGTCAGCGCATTGGTTGCACATCTTGGGGACAAAGAAGTACTTCTTGTCGTCTTCCTGCGCCATCGGGAATCCGTCCTTGCCCCCGTTCGGCGAAATCACCTGGGGTTCGGTCATATCTTCGTCGGTGACGTGATACCGCTCCACCCAGGTGCGGAAGTGGCCGTCCGGCACGTCGTTCTCCGTGGCGCAGGCGCGCACGCAGTTGCCGCAGCCGATGCACTTGGTCACGTCGATGAGCATGCCCCACCAGTGGTCGCTCATCCTGTAGTTGGGCGAGTCTTCGGGAGTGCCGGCGAGCACGGACTTCCATGCAACGGCCGCCGCCGGCAACAGGATCAGCATTTGACGCCGATTGAACTTCACTTTGCACCTCCCGCATCGATGGCCGGACTATGCGGCTGGTGGCAGGTCTCGCAGGGCAGACCGTTGGAGTGTTCCGCAATCACAACCTGCGGAAAGCCCTTGGGCTTGGCCGCGCTTGCGGCGTGGCAGCGGGCGCAGAGAACCGCCGTGTCAGGCCGTTCCGGCACCACCGAAGACGGATCGTCGGCGTGGCGCACAACCGGGGGGTCGGCAACGGGCCGTGGAATGGCGAGCGCGACCAGCTTCTGCAGCATGTCGGGCGCCGGCTCCGCGGGTGCGGGCAACCGCCTGGCGAGCGCGCCGTGGCAGGCTTCGCAGTTCACATGCGCATGCTTGCCCGCATTCTTCTTCTCCGCCACATCGGAGTGGCAGGCCTCGCATGCGTCATGTCCGGAGAACTTGACCGGATGAGCGGCTATCTCGCCCATCGCGGCGCCGCGATAGTGACCATACTGCCCGAAGCTCTTGGGCACCACGTAGTGGCGCACCACAAGAAAGATCAGGAAGGCGAGAACGAAGAGTCCCGCAAACCGGAAAAGATGCCCCGCATCCTTGAAGACACTCATGAAGCCCTTTCCATTTGAACCCGTACCGGCAGTTTTCGCAGATTCATTCAGGTGTGATCTGGAACATTCCCAACAAATGGGAACGTACAGGAGTTCGCATCACGTTTGTATGTGAGGAAAATCACATAGGGACGTGACGTTCCCTGGCAATGCGCCGGGCAATGATCCCCCTGGCCCTCAGCCGCTTGCAGCAGTTCAATTTAGGGCCGAAGCGGTACGATGATCTCAGGGAGAGCAGGATGCCAACCATTCTCGACGGCGCCGCCATTGCCGCGGCCATCAAGCTGGAAGTGGCGGAGGAAGTGAAGGCGCTGGCGGCGCAGGGTGTGCGGCCGGGCCTGGCGGCGGTGCTGGTGGGCAACCTGGCCGCCTCCGAGATTTATGTGCGCAGCAAGGTGCAGAGCTGCGCCGACCTCGGCATCTACAGCGACTTGATCACCCCGCCCGCGGATGTCACCACGGAAGACATGCTCGACCTCGTGTCCGCCCTCAACAGCCGCGACGACATCGACGGCATCCTCATCCAGTTGCCCCTGCCCGCGCACGTGGATACCAAGGCCCTGCTCGACGCGGTCTCGCCGGCAAAGGACGTGGACGGATTTCACCCGGTCAACGCGGGGCGGCTCCAGGCAGGCCGCCCGGCGCTCGCACCCTGCACGCCCGCGGGCATCATTGAGATTCTCAAGCGCAGCGGCATTGCCATCGCGGGGCAACATGCGGTGGTGGTGGGCCGCAGTGACATTGTGGGCAAGCCAGCCGCCATGCTCCTGCTGCATCAAAACGCCACCGTCACCATCTGCCACTCCAAGACGCGCGACCTGCCCGCGATCACGCGCCAGGCGGACATCCTGGTGGCCGCCATCGGCCGCGCCGGCTTCATTACCCCCGAGATGGTGCAGCCCGGCGCCACCATCATCGACGTCGGCATCAACCGCATCACCGACCGGGCCGAGTTTGACCGCTTTTTTGCGGGAGACGCCAAGCGCGAGGCCACCTTCCTCAAGCGCGGTTCGACGCTGGTGGGGGACGTGCATCCCAAGGCGTTCGAGATGGCCGGGGCCTATACGCCGGTCCCCGGCGGCGTAGGTCCGCTGACCATCGCCATGCTGATGGCCAACACCGTGCGCGCCGCCAGGATGCGGCGAGGGCTCTAGCTTGCTGCGCGTTGGTCTCACCGGCGGTCTGGGCAGCGGCAAGAGCACCGTCGCCGCCTTCTTGCGCTCGCTGGGCGCCGAGGTCATTGAAGCCGACGAGTTGGGCCGCGCGCTGATGGAACCGGGGCAGGCGGTCTTCGCGGAGATCGTCCGCATCTTCGGCTCTGGGGTCGTCGGCTCCGATGGCCGCCTGAACCGTGCGCGGCTGGCCGAGCTGGCCTTCCAGGGCGGGCGCGTCAATGAGTTGAACGCCATCGTGCACCCGGCCGTGATTGCCGCCCAGCGGCTGTGGATGGAGCAGGTCTTTGCGCGCAATCCCGCCGCCGTGGCGGTGATTGAGTCGGCGCTCATCTTCGAGGTGGAGCGCGACGCCCGGGCCAGGGGCGAAGAGGAGACCGTTCTGGCCGACTGGCGGCGGCGCATCGACCGCGTAGTGGTCGTCACCGCTCCCGACGAGGTAAAGGTGGCCCGCTACGCGGCCCGACTCGCCCAATCCGGAGCCGACCCCGCGCGCGCCGAGGCCGATGCCCGCGTTCGCCTGGCGCACCAGATTCCCGACGCCGTCAAGGCCGCCAAGGCCGACTATATTCTGGAAAACACGGGAGACAGGGCGGCACTCCAGGCCCAGGTGGAGGCCCTCTGGCTGCGGCTGCGCGAAGAGAGCAACAATTCTCTCCGGGACGAGTCTTTAGAATAAGAATTGGCAGCCGCGCTTCTTGGGAGTGGAACCGGGGCGCTCAGCGGCCGTATCCATACTGAAAGGTCTTATCAGGTTCAAGAGCCATGAAACTGCGCCGGGTTCTATTGGTCGTTCTATTGGTGGGTGGATTCTGGTATCTCACCACCCACCTTTCTCAAGGTCTGAGCCATTTTTCGCTCTTCAACGCGAGCAGCTCCGGGTCCCCGCTGGAGCTGACGGAGGCGCAGGCCGCCCCCGCCTACGACGCCGAGGAGCAGAACAATATCGGCATCTACAAGCGGGTGCTGCCATCGGTGGTCAACATCACCTCCACCACCCTGGTTTTCAACTTCTTTTACGGAACAGTGCCGCAGCAGGGCCAGGGCTCGGGCTTCATCCTCGACAAGTCCGGCCACGTCCTCACCAACTATCACGTGGTGGAGAATGCCAATCGCGGCATCGAGGTGATGCTGAGCAACAAGCACAGCTACAAGGCCAAAGTCGTCGGCACGGACCGTGTCCACGACCTCGCCCTGCTGCAGATTGACGCGCCAAACCTGCAGGCGGTCACCTTGGCCGACTCCGCCGACCTGGCCGTGGGACAGAAGGTCTACGCCATCGGCAACCCCTTCGGGCTCAGCGGCACCATGACCCGCGGCATCATCAGCTCCATCCGCTCCATCAAGAACGCCGACGGCGCGCCCATTGAAGACGCCATCCAGACCGACGCCGCCATCAATCCCGGCAACTCCGGCGGCCCGCTGCTCAACTCGCGGGGGGAAGTCATCGGCATTAATACGATGATCGCCTCCAACGGCGCGGACCAGAGCTCCGGCATCGGCTTTGCCATCCCCATCAACACGGCCAAGGCCGTCCTGTCGGACCTGACCCGCTATGGCCGCGTGAAGCGCCCCTCGCTGGGCATTGTCTCCTACGCCATTGGCCCCGAGCTTGCCTCGCAGATGGGCCTCGCCGTCGAGCAGGGAGTTCTGGTGCAGAAGGTGGTTCCCGGCGGCGCTGCCGAGAGGGCCGGCCTGCGCGGCGGCACACAGCAGGCCTATGTGGGCAACACCCCCATCATGCTGGGCGGCGACCTCATCGTCGCGGTGGACGGCCAGGAAGTGACCGACCCCCAGGACATCAACGCCCTCATGGACAAGCACCAGGCAGGCGACACCATCAGCGTCACCATCTATCGCGGAAGCAAGCAGATCACGCTCAAGCTGATCCTGGGAGAAGCGCGCGGAGTCGCCACTTAGAGCTTTTCCAATTCACTGCGGACCTGAGTGCCCCATCCATTGCGCGTCTTGCAGCGCAATGGGTGGGAGGCAGCCAAAGTTCGGGCTTAGCTGTTCCAGGAAAATGCTTGAAACCCCTCAAAAGCTGAAGCGCGACCAGGAGTCAGTGCGCAAGGCCGCGCCTCATCTCCTCCCGGAAGTGAGTGTGTCGAGCGGAGGGGCAGCCAGCAGCTTTGCCCGGTTCAGGACCTTGCGGGCGAGCCCGGTGAGCGCCATGCTGCCGGCCTCGCCCAAAGGCACCCATCTGCGGACCCCCGCGGCCACCGTCAGGTCCTCCACATCGTCTTCAAATACCGTCCGGATGCGCACGTAGTAATTGACCTGCATGATGGCGTGGCGGACGGTCATGCGCAGGTCTTCCTCGGGCACCTGGGGCTCTTTCAGGGTTGGCAACTCCCATAGCCCCGGCATGACGGTGCCCTCGGGCGGCCGCTGATCGAGAAGCACCTCGCGGTGCGCCTGACCCGGTAAGTGGCCGGTCCGCACCGTCAGCGCATGAGCCACCTCGCGGCTCAGCATCTTTGGCCGGGACGCGACCTTATGCTCGCCTTTTGTCCTGCAGTCGGCCTCAATGGGGCACACCAGGCACTGCGGGCTTCGCGGCAGGCAGACGGTGGCGCCCAGTTCCATCAGCGCCTGGTTGAAGTCGCCTGGCCGCTCCGGGTCCACCAGCTCATCGGCCAGTCCCTGGATTTTGCGGGCGAGCACCGCCCCTCCTGCTTTGCCTGCGGCCTCCCAGCCTTCAAGCCGGCACAGAACGCGCTCCACATTGCCGTCCACCACAGCCACCCGCTCTCCAAAGGCGATGCTGGCAATGGCGGCTGAAGTGTAGGCCCCGATGCCCGGTAGCAGGCGCAACTCCGCTGCTGTGGCGGGCAGGTTTCCCTGGTGCTGGTTGGCCACAAATTGCGCCGCCTTGTGCAGCATCCGCGCCCGGCGGTAGTAGCCGAGCCCGCTCCAGAGGGCCAGCACCTCCTGCTCCGGGGCCAGCGCCAGGGCAACCAGGGTCGGAAATCGAGCCATGAATGCCTGGTAGCGCTCCACCACCACGGCCACCCTGGTCTGCTGCAGCATGATCTCGGAGACCCAGACGGCATAGGGGTCCTGGCTCTGCCGCCACGGCAGGTCGCGCTGGCTGACGGCATACCACGCCAGCAGTTCCCGCCGCAGCCTGCCTGTCTTGTCCGCGTCCTTTTCCGTCCTGCCCATGCGCTCAGATTAAGCCATCCAGCCGCTCGCGCCGGGTCACCCATGCACCTCGATCAGCATCTCCTGGCCGGCGGTAAGCTTGGCTGTCGCCTCCAGGCTCACCACGGCATGTCCCTCGTGGAAGGTCTGACTGCCTGGAATGCTCTTCCCGCCGATGGAGACCGAAGCCCCCGCACCCGTTGCGGCAAACGTGCAACTGCGGCAGGCCAGGGTTCCCCCCAGCACCTTGATGGAGAGCCGCGCGGCCCCCGCTGCGTTCCTCAGCGCAAACGTGCCCCATCCGGTCCCCGTCGACCAGAAGCACTCAAATGCCGGGTGGGCCACCCTGGGGACAGCGACCACCGATTCCCGCGCCCCATCGTAGCTGAATCCGCTCAGCGCAACCACCGCCGACCAGGCTGCCATCGCCCGCGCGTAGTGGTGGCCGCACTCGGCTTCATCCCAGGGGTTGCGCTTCTCCCCGTCGTAGCGGTGGCGGATGTTCCCAATGCACTCCAACCCTTCTTTGACCATTCCCCAGTTGAGCATCAGCGTCGCCGCCGTGTATTCAAAGCCGGTCATGGTCTCGGCAAAGTAGGGGAACGGCACCAGCGGCCGTTCGGCCTTGCCATAGTCGCAAATCACCACCGACGCTTCGTCATTCAGGGCAAAGGTGCGCTCCGTGTTGGCGTGTCGCGTGAGGCTGCGCTTGTAGTTGTAGCGGTAAACGGACTGGAGCGCCGCGCGAATCTTCTGCGGCGCGACCAGTGGCCCCAGGCCGCTGATGTCCGCCAGGTACTGGCCTACCAACTGGTCCACCAGGCATCCGGCGCCCACCTGGTACTCAGGATGCTCCGTATTCTCCGAACCCATATCGCTGCGCAGGTGATCGGCAATCTCCTCCTTGCGGAAGCCGCGCGGCCTCTGGATATAAAACTCGCCGTTGAAGAGGTTGGCGTCGATCCAGCGGCTCCCCTGCTCAAAAAGGGCTCGATAGGTCTGGGCCGAGTCTGCGTCCCCTGCCGCGCGGGCCATCTCCTCCCCGGCGCGGAGAGCGCCCAGGTAGTAGATGCCGCACATGGGGTTCGGCCCATAGAACTCGACGTCGTAGGTGTTGTGCTGCACGCCCTCCATCACGCCGTCCTTGTTGGCGTCCCATCCGCCCGGCACCCAGGCGAACTCGAGCGCCTTTTTGGTCGGCGGCCATGTGGCGCGCAGCAGCTCCCGGTCGCCGGAGAGCTTCCAGTCGAGCCAGGCATGCATGATCTGCCCCATCTGCCCGTCCGCGGCGGCAAACCCCGACCTGCCCTTGCCCGCCGGCAGCAGTTGCCGGAAGTGGATCGCCCCAGCCTCATCCATGGAGTAGCCATAGGCGTTTCTGCGCAGCGACCGCGCAAACGAGGGGAACAGGAACGGCGTGACGGTCTCGTAGTTCCAGACATGGGTGCAGTTGCCAAAGCAGCAGCCGCTCGAGTCATCGCTGCCCTCAAATCCGTGAAACTCCCCGTCGGCGGTGCGGAAGCAGGTGGTGGTGGCCAGCGTGGAGAGGTTGGCGCTTGCCGCCTCCTTCACCACCGCCGGCAGCGTGCTCGCGCGCAGGGCATTGGCGAAGAGCCGGGTCCGTGCCTCCAGGTCGCCACGATGCTCCGCCGCGTACGCCACGGCGTCCCATGCGCTCTTGAATCGCACCGCGTAGGCGTTGCCGATGATCGTCTTGCCCTCGCCCTTGGGCGCCTCCCACCCGCACCAATCGGGCGTGCGATTGGGAAAGCGCCAGCCGAGCATGAACTCAAAGGTCGCCGTTTGCCCCGCCGGAATGGTCCGGGACAGGCACAGGACGCCAACAATGTTGCGCGCCCCCGACTCGGGCTCAAGCTCGCCGTCCTTCGAGAAATGGTCCCAGAAGTGAAGCGGCGCGTTCCACCAGCGCCCGGCCGGCCAGCCCGTCCAGTGCGTCACCTTCGCGCCATCGGGAATCGCGCCCAGCACAAACTCGCCGGCCATCGGGTCCTCCGGCGTGAGCGCCGAGTTGCTCATCACGATCCCGGCCAATCCATCCCCGGAGCGAAACTCGTTCTTGCGTCCCTGGTCCGGCTGTTGCTGTGCCGCTCCGCCATCGTCCGCGCGCGGAGCCACGGGATTTTCGATGGAAAACGCAATGCCCACCCGTACCGCCGTGTGCCCCGGATTCCGGACCGCATAGCGCAGCGTGGCCACCGGAAGCCCCGAGTCCTCCGGATCATGCGGAATGAAGGGCGAAAAGGCGTCCAGCTTCACCTCCACCGGCAGGGCGGAATCTTCAAAGTCGATGTGCGCCAGCGGGTACTCGCCGGTGAAGTCCGCTGACTCAAGCCGGCTCAAGCCTGGCGCGTTGCTGGAGCCGAGCCCGTCCTGGCCCTCATAGGGCGGCTGAATGCGCGACTCGAGCACCCGCGTCACCGCCTTGGCTCCCGGCGCCTGCGCCCAGATCGAAGGAAAGGCATACGCGGGGCGATAGCCCTTGTTGGGCCGGTTGAATATCTCCCAGTTCACAAGCTGCCCACGGCCCCCGAGGCCGATGCTGCCTGCCGCCACTCCGCCAAGAGGAAAGGAGATCATGCGCAGTTGCCGCCCGCTGAACCGTCGTGGATAGGCCGGGTCCCCGGTGCGGTGTTCAATTTCCGGCCTGGCGTTGGTCTCGGTCTTCAGCGGCGCGGCAGACGCCGGTTCGTGGAGCGTTGCCGCTCCCAGCGCTCCGGCAGCCTGCTTGAGAAAATTGCGGCGGTCCAGTTCAAGCTTCTTCGTCATGGCAGATTCCTTCCAACAATGGCTGGGAGGAATTGTAATGGGCTGGTTCAGGGGGACGGGCGTCATTGAATCTGAAGATTGTGCTTTCCCGAGTCGCCGCTGGCGAGGGATGGGGAGCAACTGGCCTCCGCGTCGCGGCCAGGGGGATTATTCGGCGGGGGTTTGAGACTTGCGGATGGCGCGGCCCTGGGCGGCTGGAGCAGGTTCGGGCGGGGCCGGCGCGGGGGCCGGTGCCAGGGTGGGGTCCCAGTAGAGCAGGCGGCCGCAACTGTCGCAGGTGAGCAGTTCGCCTTCGCGGAGCTGGTTCCAGACCTGGGGACGGACGCCCATCTGGCAGGCGGTGCACTGCTGGTTGACGGCGCGGGCAAGGCCGCTACCGCGGGAGCCGCAGAGGCGGTCAAAGCGAGTGAGAAACTCGGACTCGATGAGGGGACGGAGGGCTTCGCGCTCGACGGTCAGTTCGGCCTGCTGGGCGGTGAACTCTTTGAGACGGAGGGCGAGGCGGTGGCGAGCTTTTTCCAGGGCTCCTGCGAGCAACTCGACCTGAGCGCGGGCGGCGGCAAGGCCGGCTTCAAGAGCCTCTGTGCGCTCCAGGCTGGTGAACTCCTCGTTCTCAAGGCGTTCGGCCTCGGAGTCGGCAAAACGGGTCTCGTGGTCGATGGCCTCGGCCTGCGCGGGAGTGGTGACGGTGTCCTGCTGGGCGCGGTAGCGGGCAGCCTTTTTGCGGTGGGCCTGGATTTCGCGGTCGAGCCGGGTGCGGAGCGATTCTTCGCGACTGAGCGCGTCGGAAGTCTCGGCGGCGTGGCGCTCGGCGGCGGTGAGCGCGGCCTGGGCCTGGGCGACCTCCGCGGGCAGGGCGCGAATGGCCTGGGCGATGCGCAAGCGCTCGAGTTCGACCGCTTGCAGCTTTACGAGGTTTTCAATCTGCGCTTGCATCCGTGCAGTGAGTCTAACGCTTTTACCTGGGGTTAAGAAATCTCCAGGCTGGAAGGGAACAGCCAGGCGGGCGGAATCCTGCGAAAATGGAGCCGAATGGGGGAGGGCGCTATGGGGACCGGCAAACCCTGGTGGCGGCATTGGGGCCTTCGCGTGGCGGGCGCGCTGCTGGCGGCGGCGGCCGTGGCGGTAGGGGTGCTGCTCCGCCAGGCAGAGCCGCTGATGCGGGCAGGGATCATTTCGGCGGTCGAGAACCGCTTTCACGCGCGTGTGGAGCTGGATGGATTCAGCGTTTCGCTGATGCGCGGCCTGGAGGCGCGCGGCACCGGCTTGCGCATCTGGCCGCCGGCCGAGGTGGCGGGCGTGACCGTGCCGCCGGGACAGGGCGAGCCGCTGGTCAGGTTGGAGGAGTTCGACTTTCGTGCGCCGCTGGAGTACCGGCCGGGGATGCCGATTCACCTGTCGGTGGTGGAGCTGAAGGGGCTGACGGTGCATTTGCCGCCGCGGTCGCACTTCGAGCATGGCGCGCAGATGGGGCCGCCGGGGAGCAGGCTGAAACAGGCGATGCCCGCGATGGTGCGTTTTGAGCTGGACACGCTGGAGTGCACCGGGGCGGAACTGGTGGTGGAGACGAGCAAGCCGGGGAAGCTGCCGCAGGAGTTCGCGATCGATCACGCCCGGGTGACGCACATTGCCGAAGGCGGGGCGATGGGCTTTGAGGCGGAGCTGACCAACCCGCGGCCGCTGGGGACGGTGCGGACGACGGGCAGCTTTGGCCCATGGGAGACGGCGGACCCCGGCGAGAGCCCGCTGAATGGCGAGTACCGGCTGGAGGATGCCGACCTGGGGAGCTTCAAGGAGATTGGCGGAAGGCTGAACTCGACCGGGAACTACGCCGGGACCCTGCGCGACCTGGTGGTGGATGGAGAAGCGGAGACGAAGGACTTCCGGCTGACGCATTTTGGCAATGCGCTGCCGTTGAAGACGCGCTTCCACGCGCAGGTGGACGGGACCAACGGTGACACGCTGCTGGAGCCGGTGGAGGCCACGCTGGGCCAGTCGCACTTTTGGGCGCGGGGCCAGATTGTGCGCGTGGCGGAGGCCGCGGCGGCGGGAGAGAAGCCGAAGTTTGGGCACGACATTACGATGGCCGTGGATGTGGACCGGGCGCGGATTGAGGACTTTTTGCGGTTGGCGGGCAGGACGGACACCGTGCTGCTGACGGGCGATCTGAAGACGAAGGCGAAGCTGCACATTCCGCCGGGAAAGGCCCCGATGCACGAGCGGCTGAGCCTGGAAGGCAGGTTTGCCCTGGACCGGGCGCGCTTTGCCAGCGCCAAGGTGCAGGGCCGGATTGCGGAGCTGAGCCTGCGGGGGCAGGGACGGCCCGACGACCTGAAAACCACCGATGCGGGCGCAATTCTGTCGGCCTTGAACGGGCGGTTTGCGCTGGGGGGCGGCGTGCTGTCGCTGCCTGAGTTGCAGTACACCGTGCCGGGGGCGACGGTGCAGTTGCAAGGAAGCTATGCGCTGGAAGGTGGCGCGCTCAAATTTGACGGTTCGGCGCGGATGGACGCGACGGTCTCAAAGATGGTGGGCGGGTGGAAGGGGTTTCTGCTGAAGCCCGCGGACCGGTACTTCCGGAAGGAAGGGGCAGGCACGCTGATTCGCATCCACATTGACGGGACGCGGGATGAGCCGAGGTTCGGGATTGATTTCGGGCGGGTGAAGAGCACCATCGAAGTGAAGCCGTAAGGTTTGTGGTAGTTTGACTGGGGTTGCACCGTTGCCGGAAAGACGAGCAGCGGACCCACAAAAGAGGAGACCGCAATGAACTGGACCTATTGGACTAGAGGAATCGCAAACGGGGCAGCAGGGTTGTTGCTGGGAGCGTTGACGCTGACCGCGGCAGGGCAGGGTGCGCCGCCCGCAACCGCATCCCACGCGAACGCGCAGGACTGGTGGAAGAACGCTGTGCTGTACGAGATTTATCCGCGCAGCTTTCAGGACTCGAACGGAGACGGCGTCGGGGACCTGAAGGGCATTTCACAGCGGATGGACTACTTGAAGGACCTGGGCGTGGACGCAATCTGGCTGACGCCGGTGTATCCGTCACCGCAGGCCGACTTTGGCTACGACATCTCGGACTACGAGAACATCGACCCGAAGTACGGCACCCTGGCCGACTTTGACCAGTTGATTGCCGCGGCCAACAAGCGGCACATCCGCGTGATCATGGACATGGTGATGAACCACACGTCGGACGAGCACAAGTGGTTTCAGCAGTCGCGCGCGTCGAGGGAGAATCCCTATCGCGACTGGTATATGTGGCGCGACGGCAAGGGGGAGACGGCCACCGACCCTGGGCAGCCGCCCAACAACTGGCAGTCGGCGTTTGGCCACTCGGCGTGGCAATGGGACGAGAAGACGCGGCAGTACTACTATCACAAGTTTTATGTGAGGCAGCCGGACCTGAACTGGGACAACCCCAAGGTGCATGAGGCATTCAAGGAGATTGTGCGCTTCTGGCTGAAGCGCGGGGTGGCGGGGTTCCGGTTTGACGCCATCACGACCCTGTTCGAGGACCCGAAGCTGGCCGACGAAGGCGCGGTGAAGGACAAGGACGGCAAGCCGCTGATGAACGCTTTCGGCGAGCCGGTGCTGGACAACTCGAAGACCGACAACCTGCCGGGGGTGCATCCGGTGATGCAGGAGATGCGCGGCGTGTTTGACGAGTTTGGCTCGGGCGGGTTTCCCGGCACGCGGCTGCTGATCGGCGAGACCTATGTGCCCAACATCGTGGAGCTTGCCAAGCAGTATGGGCCGCCGGGAAAGCCGGAGTTTCACCTGCCCATGGACACGCAACTGGCCTTTATCAACAAGCTCGACGTGGCGGCGTTCCGCGGCAAGCTGGTGGACGTGGAGACGCAGATTGGGGCCCATACGCCGCTGCTGCTGTTTGACAACCATGACAACCCGCGCATGGACGCGCGCTATGGGGACGGAGTACACGACACCGAGATCGAGCGGGCGCTGGCGGCGGTGCTGTTTGCCAGCCGCGGTGCGAGCCTGTTCTATTACGGCGACGAGATCGGCATGAAGACCACGCCGCCGGCGCGCAAGGAAGACGTGAAGGACCCGGTGGGCGTGACCGGCTGGCCCAAGGAGAAGGGCCGCGACGGCGAGCGGACTCCGATGCAGTGGGACGTGCGGCCAAACGCGGGCTTCACCGACCAGTTCTCGAAGCCGTGGCTGCCGGTGCCGGCAGACGCCAGGGCCGCCAACGTCGAGGTGGAGAAGATGAACCCCAACTCGCTGTTTGCCTGGTATCAGCGGCTGATCCGGCTGAAGAAGACGAATCCGGCTCTGGCGCTGGGGGACGAGACGATGCTGGACACGACCAATTCGCGGGTGCTGAGTTGGAAGCGCACGGCGGCGGGCTCGCCTTCGGTGGTGGTGAGCGTCAACTTTACAGCCGAGCCGCAGACGGTGAACCTGGGCGCAGCGGGCAAGCTGAGGACGCTGCTCAAGTCGCCCGGCGGCGCAGACGCATCCGCGCTGGACCAGATTGTGCTGGCGCCGTTCGGGGTGTTCATCGGCGAAGTGCAGTAAATGCAAGACAGCATCGCGCCCAGCAGCGCAGGAGTTGGCGGGCTGCAGGGCGCGATGGAGAGAACAAGCGGAAGGCGGTGGACTGTGAAGCGAGCTCTGTTGCTGGTGCTGGTGGGCGCGGCGGCGCTTTTGATTTCGGCGCAGGCAAAGCCGAAGAAGCAGAAGGCGGAGCTGCCCGCGGTCTTTGACCATGCGCAGTATGTGCGCGTGGAGGCGGAGGGCGGCGACAGCTTTACGCCGGGGCTCTACCCGGAGGATCGCGAGGCCATCTACGACGTGGAGCAGGGGCTGCACGACTGGAAGCGCTACACCATCGCGCACAAGCGCGAGGACGCGGAGCTGGTGTTCGTGGTGCGCAAGGGGCGGCTGGCGAGCGTGACGCCGCGGGTGATGGGCGGCATCGGAAGCCGGCCGCAGGACAGGAACCCGGGGTCGCAAAGTCCCGGTTCACAGGGGCCCATAGGGCGGTCCCCAAATGCGCAGGACCCGTTCGGCGACCGGTCCGCGGGCGTCGGCCTGGGCGCGGAGGGCGGGCCGGCCGACGACATGCTGTCGGTCTACATGGTGAATCCAGCGGGGGCGCTGAGCGGCCCCATCTGGACGCAGAGCCTGAAGGGCGGACTGGAGATGCCGGGGCTGCAACTGCTGCGGCGCATCCGCCAGGAAGTGGATGCCGCGTACCCGAAGAACTAGGGCAGACGGAATCCCTTTTCGAGCGGCTGCCGCTTTATACGGCGCGACAGGACGCGGAGAAAGCCATCCAATCACCTTCGGCGCAAAAGAAGGCAGGGCTCCCAACCGCCGCGCCTGCGGCGCGATAGAGCGCGAGGCGGGCAGCGGGGGATGAAGGCAGACAACCTGATTCTGCTGCCTGTGGCGGCTCTGGACCTTATCGTTCTGTTCTCCCGCCCCATCCGTCAACCGTCAGGCCCTAGTTATCGGACAAAGCCGCACCCTCCTCGACACTCGGAAGATCGGCCCGCCCGGCCTACACTGAAGAGGCTCTGGATTCTCCGCACTCCCTCATGCGCCGAAGCCTCATCTTCGCTTGTGCAGCCGTAGCCGTCTTTCTGCTCGCGGCCTCGGGTTCGCCGGCTTTTGCCGTCAAGGCGCGGCCTGCCGCTTCCGCTGCGCGCTCCCGCAAAAAGACCCCGCAGCCTGCCCCTCATCGCGCCGCCCGCGCAGCGCAGCACAGCCAGCGCCCTGCCTCCCGTCGCCATGCTCCTTTGGCTCGAAGGAGAGCCGCCTCCCCAACAACCGCCGGGAGCGCCGCTCCCAGCCGGCCTGCGTCGATGCGCAGGGTATCCCTGCGCACCCGCCGCCAGGCCGCCGCCTCGCCTCTCCGCGGCTCCGCCGAGTCGCTGGCCCGCCAGAACGACAGGACGGAAGCCGATGGCCTCGAGCGCATCGAAGACGAGGCCGATCTCGCCGACCGCATCGCCCACAACCTGCTGGTCCCGGTTCCCGCCTCGCCCGCCCTCGTCGTCAACGGCAATCTCTCCCCCGACCATCGCTACTGCCGCCCCTGGACCGCCGCCTTCCTCGCCGACCTCGCCCGCGCCCATGCGGCCCTCTTTCACCATCCATTCGAGGTCAGCTCCGCCGTGCGCACCGTGGAATACCAGAAGCACCTCCGGGGCACCAACGGCAACGCCGCCCAGGCCGAGGGCGACATCGTAAGCCCCCACCTCACCGGCGCCACCATCGACATTGCCAAGAGCGGCCTCACCCGCCAGGAACTCGCCTGGATGCGCGCCCGCCTGCTGCCTCTCCAGCAAGCCGGAAAAATCGATGTCGAAGAGGAGTTCCGGCAGGCCTGCTTTCACATCACCGTCTACAAGGCCTACGCCGCCCCCGGCCTCAACGCCGTCGAGCCCAGACCCAGCTCGCCCGGTTCCGCGCCGCCCAGGGCCACGCCGCCCCCGCCCGCCCCTCCGGCCTCCCCCGGCCAAATCGCCTCAGGCGGCCCAGTCTCCGTGGGCCGCTGAACGCTCTGCCGCTCGACCTCAAGGCCACTCAACAGAATTTGATTGTGCACTTTGCGCCCGGCAGGGTTACAATCGCGGCCAAAGCCATCACTGGCTGAGCGAGGCGGATTCATGAGCGATTTGGAAGTTCAGACACCGGCAGGCGCTGTGCCCCAGGAGCCCGGCCTGTCCCAGTGGGCGCGCGTCACCAACACCTTCACCGCGCCGTCCAAAACCTTTGACGACATCAAGCGTGGCCACCGCAGTTGGTGGCTGCCTCTTCTCATCATGGCGATTGTCGGCTATATCTTCTTTGCCGCGGTCAACTTCAAAGTCGGCATGCCGACGGTCGTCGACAACCAGATGAAACTGGCCAGCGAGAAACAGCAGGAGTAGATGGCAAAGATGCCTCCCGAGCAGCGGGAGATGTCGGCAAAGATCTCACTCTACGTCACAGAAGGGGTCTTCCTGGCCAGCCCGGTCATGGTCCTGGCTATGGCTGCGATCGTTGCCGTGGTCCTGTGGGGCACCATCAACTTCGTCTTTGGCGGAAAGGCGACATTTGGCGGTGTCTTTGCCGTCTGGTTCTTTGCCAACCTGCCTTCCGTGATCAAGTCGCTTCTGGGCGTTCTGGTCCTCTTCGCGGGAGGCGCCCCGGAGTCCTTTAACATCAAGAACTTTGCTCCCACCAATCTCGGAGCCTTCCTCAACCCGCTGGAGACCAACAAGGCGCTCTATGAACTGGCCAGTTCTCTTGATGCAATCACGATCTGGTCCCTCGTCCTCATGGGAATCGGAGTCGCGGCTGTGGCAGGCGTCAAGCGCTCATCCGGCTATATCGCGGTCTTTGGCTGGTGGGCCATCATAGTCTTGTTTGGCATCGGCATGGCCGCCATCAGCGGCTGATTCAGATCCAGGGCATCAAACCAAACGGCGCGCATCCTTGGGATGCGCGCCGTTTGCTCTCTTGCCGAAAAAAGCTCCTACTCGTTCCACCGCCGCATGATCAGCGTCGCGTTGATGCCGCCAAACCCAAACGAGTTCGACAGGGCAATATCAAAGCTGTGCGCAATCGCCTTGTTCGGCACATAGTCCAGCTTGCACTCCGGGTCGGGATTCTCCAGGTTGATCGTCGGCGGCAGCATCTGGTGCTGCAATGCCAGCACGGAGATGCCCGCTTCCAGACCGCCCGCCCCGCCCAGCAGATGCCCGTGCATCGACTTGGTGCCGGAGATCTTCAGCTTGTGGCTCAGCGCGTGCTCGCCAAACACCAGTTCAATCGCCCGCGACTCGTTGCCGTCGCCCGCCGGTGTCGAGGTCGCATGGGCGTTCACATAGCCCACTTCCTCTGGCCGGATGCCTGCATCCTTGAGCGCCGCCCGCATGCTGCGCTGCGCGCCCGCGCCTTCCGGCGCAATGCCCGTCATGTGATATGCGTCCGCGCTCATGCCGTAGCCGATGACTTCAGCCAGAATCTTAGCCCCGCGCGCCCTGGCAAACTCCAGCTCTTCCAGAATCAGAATGCCGGCGCCCTCGCCAATCACAAATCCATCGCGGTCCTTGTCAAAGGGACGGCTTGCCCGGGTCGGCTCGTCGTTGCGCTGCGAGAGAGCGCGCATGGCCGCGAATCCGCCCACCGACAGGGGCGTCACCGAGGCTTCCGCGCCGCCCGCAATCATCACATCGGCGTCGCCGTGCATGATCATGCGCACTGAGTCGCCAATGGCATTGGCCGATGTCGCGCAGGCCGTTGCCGTGGCCGAAATCGGCCCCTGCGCCCCGTAGCGAATGCTGATCTGCCCGGCGGCCATGTTCACAATCACCGCCGGAATAAAGAAGGGAGAGATCTTGCGCGGCCCGCCTTGCAGCAGGTTGGTGTGCTCCCGCTCAATGATCTCAAAGCCCCCGATGCCCGACCCGATAAACACGCCCACCCGCTCGGCAATCTCCGGCTTGATCTCCAGCCCCGATTGCGTCAGCGCTTCGTGGGTCGCCGCGAACGCAAAGTGGATGAAGCGCCCCATCTTGCGCGCTTCCTTCTTGTCCACAAAGTTCAGCGGGTCAAAGTTCTTCACCTCGGCGGCAAAGGTCGTCGAAAAGCCAGTGGTATCGAACCCCTGAATAGGGGCCATGCCGCTGGCGCCGGCCAAAAGCTGTTGCCAAACCTCGGGAGCGGTATTGCCTACACCGCACACCAGCCCCAGGCCGGTGATGACTACGCGTCGGCTCACTGGTTACTTGGCGCCTTTCGCGCTTTTTTCGTTCTTCTCGATGTACTCCACCGCGTCCTTCACGGTCTTGATCTTCTCGGCGTCTTCGTCGGGAATCTCCAGGTCAAAGGCCTCTTCGAACTGCATTACCAGCTCGACCACGTCCAGCGAATCCGCGCCCAGGTCTTCCTGAAAGCTCGCGCCGGGAGTTACTTCGGCCTCGTCCACCTGCAACTGCTCAACGATGATCTGCTTTACCTTCTCTTCCACGGCCATGCGTGTTTCTCCTCTTGAGTGTTTGAAACTCTGGAATCTCTTCAGGGCACTATCCGATTCAGTTCCCGCCTGCCTACCATAAAGGCACATGGCCGCGAGACACAACCACCACGTCAACAAAATGCGTGGCTCCCCGAAACTCCAAGTCTACCGGGCGGCTCCCGGTGTGTAAAGCCTTTGCGCCCCGCCAAATAGGGAATCGAAACCACGCCCCCCCCAAACCAGCCGAAATTGACAGGAAATGCACAGAGAAAAGGCGTACATTAGGCGAAGTACACAGGGGAAACTCCCATGCAGTCTTTGTTCGCCACTGTCGCCGCTGCCTTTCTCGGCGTCGCTCTGGGCTTTTGGCTCCGGGCCGCCTCCACCCGCGCTGAAAAGGCCCAGCTTGAGCGCCGCGCCGCTGAACTCGCCGCTGAATTGGCCTCCGTGCGCGCCGAGCTCTCCCGCTCCCAGGCCGACTCCTCCGCCCGCGCCGGCTTCGAGTCCCTCGCTTTCGAGCGCGAAAAGGCCCTCGCCGTCCTCGCCGCAGACCGCGAAAAGCTGCGCCTTGAACTCGATGCCCGCGCCGCTGCCGCCACCAGCCACGCCGCCCGCATCAGCCAGTTGGAGGCCGAACTCCAGGCCGAGCGCCAGGGCTTGCAGGAAAAGCTCGCCCTCCTCGAAGCCGCCAAACAGGCCCTCGCCCACCAGTTCGAAGCCCTCGCCGCCGACATCCTCGAGAAAAAATCAAAGAGCTTTTCCGAAGGCAGCCAGAAGGAGATTGGAACCCTCCTCAACCCGCTCAAGGAGCAGATCAAGGAGTTTCGCGACAAGGTCGAGCAGGCGCAGAGCGACTCCAAAACCGGTGTCAC
The DNA here is from genome assembly GCA_903849645.1 of uncultured Acidobacteriaceae bacterium. Taxonomy (GTDB): domain Bacteria; phylum Acidobacteriota; class Terriglobia; order Terriglobales; family Acidobacteriaceae; genus Telmatobacter. The sequence goes on from CAINJJ010000056.1 coordinate 38,050, forward strand.
CAAGCTCGAAACCCTCATCGGCACCCTCGGCGGCCTCAACCAGCAGTTGACCGCCGAGGCCCGCAACCTCACCACCGCGCTGCGCGGCTCCTCCAAGGCCCAGGGCGACTGGGGCGAACTCATCGTGCGCAACCTGCTGGAAAAAGCCGGCCTCCGCGAGGGAGAGCAGTTCCGCGTCCAGGAGACCTTTGACGCCTCCGCGCCCGACAGCGACGAGCGCCAGCGCAAGGCGCGCCCCGACGTGATCGTCAATCTCCCCGGCAGCCGCCACCTCGTCATCGACTCCAAGGTCTCGCTCAACGCCTACACCGACTCCGTGAACGCCGAAACCGAGGAAGCCCGCAACGCCGCCGTCAAGCGCCACCTGGCCAGCACGCGCGCCCATGTGGACGAGCTGGCCGCCAAGCGCTACCACAAGCTCAACTCCCTTGAAACCCCCGACTTTGTCGTCATGTTCGTGCCCATCGAGCCGGCCTTCCTCGTCGCCCTTCACGAGGATGAGGGCTTGTGGCGCTATGCCTACGAGAAGGAAGTCCTCCTCGTCGGCCCAACCACGCTTCTGTTTGTCATTCGCATCGTCGATAACCTGTGGCAGCAGGAGCTCCAGGCCCGCAGCGTCCAGGATGTGATGAACCGCGGCGCGGAGTTATACGACAAGTTTGTCAACTTTGTGAGTGATCTTGAGGCGGTGGGCAAAAGCCTACGCGGCGCCGACCAGAGTTATGGCCTTGCCATGAAAAAGCTCAGCGAAGGCCGAGGCAATCTCATCCGCCAGGTGGAAATGCTCAAAGGCCTCGGCGTGCGCACCAGCAAGTCTCTGCCCCGCAATCTGCTCGACGCCGCCGGCGAAGACGAGTCCAGCCTCGCCCTTCCCCCGGACGCCGAAGACTCACCCGATGCCTGAGTCGAGCCCCGCTCACTCCGCCAACGGACGCGCAGCGCGGCCAACCCCGCCAACTCCGCTCTGCAAACGCCGCCCGCATCCGCTCCCCGGCTGTCTCCGCTCTTGAATTCCCGCGGCAGCGTGGTCCAGTGCGCACGAGTCTCGTGTACACTGCAACCATGAGGAATATCACCTTCAGCGCCAAAGAAGATGTGATCGATCAGGCTCGCCAGGTCGCCCACGACGAGCACAAGACCCTGAATGACGCCTTCCGTGAATGGCTGGCGCAATACGCATCGTCACGCTCGGACGCGGCTGGCTTCGATGAGTTCATGAGCCGGATCAATCCGATGCGGGCGGGCCGCCATTTCACGCGGGACGAGATGAATGAGCGATAGATTCTTTCTCGACACAAATATCTTCGTCTACTCCGCAACCGACGACGATCCCGCCAAAGCCCGCATTGCAACTGAACTGATTCGCAAGGCGCTCACCACCCACAACGGCGCTGTGAGCTACCAGGTGGTTCAGGAGTTCTTCAACCTCGCTCTGAAACGTTTCGAACGTCGTATGAACATCGAGGACCGCCAGGAGTACCTCGCGCGTGTGTTTCGGCCGCTTCTCAAGATTCACTCGTCGCTGGCTCTCTACGAGGAGGCGCTCCGGCTGTACGCGGCCAACAAGCTTCAGTGGTATGACGCGCTGATCGTCGGCGCAGCCCGCCAAAGCGGTTGCGCGCTCCTCTACTCAGAGGACCTGCAGCATGGCCAGAAGTTCGGCGGTCTCAAGATTGTCAATCCATTCCTTTGAACGGGAAGGGACGGGAGCTCCTAAATGCGGTCCGTTACCCCAAACGCCGCCCGCATCCGCTTCCACGTGGTCCCCAGGTCCTCTGGCAGCACCCGCGTCTCCCCCACCGTGGTCATGAAGTTGGTGTCGCCCGCCCAGCGCGGCAGCGCGTGGAGATGCAGATGCCCGGCCACCCCGGCTCCCCCGGCCCGGCCCAGATTCATGCCAAAGTTGAAGCCGTGCGGACGGTAGAGTCCTTCCAGCGCCCGTTCCGTGCGCTGCGCCATCTCGATCAGCTCATGCGCGGTCTCAGCCGGCAAGAGCGCCAGCCGGTCCAGATGGGCATAAGGCATGACCATCACATGGCCTGATGTATAAGGATAGGCGTTCAGGCAGATGAAACAGTGCCGCCCGCGCACAATCAGCCCACCGGCGGCCTCCGCCTCGTCCGCGCTCATCCCGCCGGCAATCGCGTGGTCAATCGACGCCATCAGGTTGCAGAAGACGCAATGATGGTCGCCCTCCCAGGCCGAAAGGCTCGCCGGCACGCCCGGCCGCGCTGCGCCGTCGGCCGTCGTCACATAAGCGAAGCGCCAGGGGGTCCAAAGATGATCCATATGTGTGCAGCCGCCTCTCCTGCCTGCCCGTTCAGGCTTCTGCGCAAACCGCTACCGGAAGATTGTAGCTTGGCAGGGGTCCGTCACCGTCCCCTTTCACCACCATCTGCCAGACCGCCGGATTGACCGCCGCTCCCCGCATTCGCAAGCCTTCCCGGCCTTCCGCTTCCTTGCTGAAGAAATCTCCCCGGTGCCCGCGCGGCCCGCAAGTCCATTGCTGCCCGGCTTGTCCCATGTGAAATTGCGGTTGCAATGCGGTATGGCCAATCTGTTCAATTGACGGGAGAAAGCAGAGGTTGCTAAACTCATGAGCGTAGCTTGCTGCGCGGATTCCAGCAGCGAGTTGCGGCCGCCCTCCAGCATGCTGTAGCCTGCCGGGTGTTTCCCAAGGAGCCCAGTCCTTTTCCACGCCCGTGCAAACGGCTGGGAGGACTGTCCTTCGCGAGAACCACTCTGACACAGTCTCACGGCTCGCTTGGCAGGGAATCGGTCTCCGGCATCCCTCGTTACGGCAATCCCGGAAGAGGCGCCACCCCCAGCGGCAGGCAATATCCGTCGCGGGTCTAAGGAATCCCGGAGCTGCAGCGATGGCAAACGTCCTCAATCCCGAAACCGAGAGCATAACCCTGAACACCGAATTGGAAACCCCCACCCTCGAGCCTGCGACGGAGCTGGAACAGCCGTTGCCCGAATCCACGTCCACCCCTGAGACCGCCGAAGTAGCCGCAGCAGTCGAACTTCCCGCGCTGGACGCCGATGCCCCAACCGAGCCTGTTGTCGAGGCCGTGCACGTGGTGGAAGACACCACAGAGGCCGCGCCCACTCCAGCGGTTGCCGCGGAAGTTCCCGCGCAATCTCCGCCCGAAGCCCTGGCCGAACCAGCCGTAGAAGCTGCTCCTGAGCTTCCCCCGGCCCCCGTAGCCGAGGCCCCGCAAGAGGCCCCCGCCCCGGTCGCCGCCGCGCCCGCCCCTCACAAGCCAGAGCACAGCCTTGAGTCCATGGACGACTTCTCCGCTGCCCTCGAAGCTTTCGAGCGCGAGCAGGCCGCTGAGGCCGCCGCCGTCGAAGCTTATGGCGACAAGATTGTCTCCGGAACAGTCCTCAAGCAGACAGAGAAGCACCTCGTCGTCGACGTAGGCCTCAAGTCCGAGGGCCTTGTGCCGCTCGAGCAGGTCCTCGACCACACCGGCGCGGTCAAGTTCAAGGCAGGCGATGTCATCGACGTGGTCATCGAGCGCGAGGAGCCGGAAGGCGGCTATCTCGTCAGCTTCGAGCGCGCCCAGCGCCTGCGCGTGTGGGACGTCATCGAGAAGGCTGCCAACGACAAGACCCCGGTCATCGGCACGGTCGTCAGCCGCGTCAAGGGCGGGCTTACCGTGGACATCGGCCTCAAGGCCTTCCTCCCCGGCTCCCAGCTTGAGATTCGCCCCGTCCGCAACCTCGACGGCTATCTCGGCCAGCAGATTGAAGTCCGCGTCATCAAGCTCAACAAAAAGCGCGGCAACGTCGTCGTCAGCCGCAAGGAAATCCTCGAGGAAGAGCAGAACGCCAAGCGTTCCACCACCCTCGACCAGTTGGGCGAAGACGCCATCCTCACCGGCACCGTCAAGAACCTCACCGACTACGGTGCGTTCGTTGACCTCGGCGGCATCGACGGCCTGCTTCACATCACCGACATGAGCTGGGGCCGCCTCACGCACCCCCGCGATCTGGTCAACGTCGGCGACGAGATCCAGGTCAAGGTGCTCAAGTTCGACAAGGACAAGCAGCGCGTCTCGCTCGGCTTCAAGCAGTTGACGCCCGATCCGTGGCTTGACGCCACCGAGCGTTATCCCGTTGGCGCACACGTCCATGGCCGCGTTCTCTCGGTCACTGACTACGGTGCGTTCGTCGAGCTCGAGCAGGGCATCGAAGGCCTGGTTCACCTCTCTGAGATGACCTGGTCCAAGCGCCTCAAGCACCCCTCCAAGCTGGTCAAGCCCGGCGATGAGGTCGAGACGGTGGTGTTGAGCGTCAACCCCTCTGATCGCCGCATCTCCCTCGGCATGAAGCAGCTCCTCGACAACCCCTGGGAAAACCTCACCGAGCGCTATCCGGCCGGCACCGTGGTTGAAGGGCGCGTGCGCAACCTCACCGACTTTGGCGCCTTCATTGAGATCGAAGACGGCATTGACGGTCTGGTCCACGTCTCCAATCTCAGCTGGACCAAGCGCGTCAAGCACCCCTCTGAAGTCGTCAAGAAGGGTGAAAAGGTCAAGGCAGTCGTTCTCGGCGTCGAGCCGCAGAACCGCCGCCTCTCCCTCGGCATCAAGCAGTTGCAGCCCGATGTGTGGGAGAGCTTCTTTGCCACCCACCGCGTCGGCGACCAGGTGCACGGCAAGGTTCTCCGCACCGCGCAGTTCGGCGCTTTTGTTGAAATCGCCGAGGGCGTGGAAGGTCTCTGCCACATCTCCGAAGCGGGCGATGAGGGCGGCGGCTCCAAGCTGGAAACCGGACTCGAGCACGAGTTCAAGATCATCAAGATCAACGTGGAAGAGAAGAAAGTGGGTCTCAGCCTGCGCGCCATTGGCCACGAAGCCAGCCGCGCCCAGGTCGAGCACTACAAGGAGGCCGCCCACAAGCAGCCTGTCTCCAGCTCCACCACGACCCTTGGCGACCTCATCAACTGGAAGAAGGACAACTAGCTTCCTCCTCCACTCAAGGCCAGCAACGGCCACCCTCCGGGGTGGCCGTTGCTGCGTTGCTGCCTGTCCCAGCCACACTTCGCCGTCTGGTCCCCTGCGCCGCCCAGCCGCTAAACTGGGACTGTGCCAGGCTCCTTTCACATTGAATACTTCGGATGCAGGGCCGCCCGCGCCGATGGTGAGGCGGTTGGTACGCACCTGCGCGCCGCCGGGCTCGCCGAAGAGGCCCCCTCCCTCGCCGATCTCGTCGTCGTCAACACCTGCAGCGTCACCGCCGAGGCCGACCGCGCCGCCCGCGCCTACATCCGCCGCGCCCGCCGCCTCAACCCCGATGCCCGCATCGTCGTCACCGGCTGCTACGCCCAGCGCGCCCCTCAGGAACTGGCTGGCCTGCCCGGCGTCGCCGCCGTCATCGGCAACAGCCACAAAGCCCTCGCCCCCGAAATCGCCCTCCGGACCCTCGGCCTCCGCCCCCAACTTCCCACGGAACTCGTCCAAATCCTCCCGGCCGCGTTCACTCCAGCCCCCCAACAAACCGAAACGCCGGCCCCACCGCAGGTGGCGCAGGTGGCGCAGGCGGTGGTGTGGGCCGATGATCGCTTCGCCCACTCCTTCCTTGAGGAGGCGCAACTCACCCCCGGCCAGCAGACCCGCCCCAACCTCAAGATTCAGGAGGGCTGCGGCAACCGTTGCACCTTCTGCGTGATTCCATTCACGCGCGGTCCCTCAAGAAGCCTGTCCTCCGAGGCGATTTTGCGCCAGGTGGAGGGATTTGTCGCCGCCGGGGGCAGGGAACTGGTCCTCTCCGGAATCAACCTGGGCCGCTGGGGCCGTGAACTCCCCTCCCCGGCAGACCCAGGCGCCCCCCGTACCCTGGCCGCGCTGGTGCGTCTCATCTTCGAGCGCACCACCCTGCCCCGACTCCGCCTCAGTTCCATCGAACCCATGGACTGGGACCCCGCGCTCATCGCCCTCATGGCCGGGTTCGCCAACCCCGCAGCCGGCTCGCCGCGCCTCGCCCGCCACGCCCATCTGCCCCTGCAGTCCGGCTCTGACGCCGTCCTCCGCCGCATGCACCGCCGCTACCGCCCCTGGCACTACGCGCAAAAGGTCGAGGCCCTCCTCCATGCCGCCGGCCCGGATCTCACTCTCGGGGCGGATGTCATGGTCGGCTTCCCCGGCGAGACCAACGCCGAGTTCGAAGAGACGGTCGCCCTCATCCGCGCCCTCCCTTTCGGCTACCTTCATCTGTTTCCGTTTTCGCCCCGACCCGGCACCCCCGGCTGGGCTCTCCACGCGGAAAGCCCCGTCGCCCCGCGCGTGGTGGATGAGCGCATGGCAGCCCTCCGCGCCCTCGCCGCCGAGAAGTCCCGCGCCCACCGCGGCCGCTTCCTCGGCAGGCAATTGGAGGCAATCACTCTCCACACCCCCGCCGAACTCGCAGCCCAGGGCCGCACCTCCGCGCTGACTGAGAACTTCCTGCCCGTCGAGATCGAGGGCCGCATGGAGGCAAACCAGCTTGTCCGGATCTCCGTCAGCGGGCTCACCCCAGACGGAGCGCTCGCTGCCAGCCTCCAACCGTCAGCCTCGCCTCAGTACGCCGCCACCGCGACATCGGTCTGAGCGAAGTCCGTCCCTTTGAACAAAAGCTCCTCGCCCGTCTCCCTCGCCAGCGCATAAGCCATGCAGTCGCCAAAGTCGAGCTTTGCCGGGTGCCGCCCCTTGCCGTAGCGCACAAAGGCCGCCCGCGCCAGCCGCGCCTGGGACTCGGTAAACGCCACAATCTCGATGCGGAATCGGGCGATGAGAAGGTCCAGTCCGCGGAAACCCTCCTCTCCTCTGCGCGATTGCAGGATCATGGACGATTCCAGATAGCTTGCTGATGACATCCGTGCAATGGAGCTTTTAGCGATGGCAACGTCGAACAGATGGCCCTCGGGCTCTTCCAGCAGCATGGCGACCATCACTGAGGAATCCACGATCATGAGGGTAGTCCGTTCTCGTCCCAGCCCATGATTTCGTCCTCGCTGCGCGTGTCCAGCACAGGGCGCGAGGCGCAATGATGAGTGATCGCCCGGACATCATCAAGCAGAGCCTGAATGTTCTGCTGCTTCCGCTCCTCGCGAGCCAGCCGCTCCCGCATGGCAATCGTGATCGCCACCGTAATCGACTCCCCCGTGGTGGCCGCGAGGCGGCGCGCCAGGCTGTCGGCTTCGGGAGACTTGATGCTGATCGCCATGGTACCTGACCTCCTGCTTGTCTACCTGTCTATACGATAGCGCCGCCTCAGATTCCCCGGCCGCCCTCTCCTCGTTCCACCTCAGGCCCCACTCCCCACCCGCCGCAAACTGCTCGTTTCACAGAGCCAGCCCAGTGCTATACTCAGTGTGCGCCCGTGCGTCCGCGGCCAGTTCCGGTTGTTCCGGACAGCGGACCCCGACGACTCTTGGAGGAGCACCATCGCACTCGACAAACGTTCAGCAAAGTCTTTTGTTCGCATCAACGACCGCATTCGCGCACGCGAAATCCGCGTAATCGACGAAAACGGCGAGCAGCTCGGCATTCTGGCCCCTTTTGAAGCGCTTCGCATGGCCCGTGAACGCGGCCTCGACCTCGTCGAGGTCTCTCCCAACGCTGTTCCGCCCGTCTGCCGCATCCAGGACTACGGCCGCTTCCTCTACGAGAAGGAAAAGAGCGACCGCGCCGCCAAAAAGAAGCAGAAAGTCATCGTCGTCAAGGAGTGCAAGTTCTCCGTCACCGTCGACGAGCACGACTACCAGACCAAGAAGAACCAGGCCGTCCGCTTCCTCAACGACGGCGACAAGGTCAAGGCCAGCCTCCGCTTCCGCGGCCGCCAGATGGCCCACCGCGAGCTGGGTTACGCCATCATCAACCGCCTCATCCAGGACATCGGCGAGGCCGGCATCGTCGAGTTCATGCCCCGCATGGAAGGCACCATTCTGCATGCGATTCTGGCTCCGAGCAAAAAGCAGGAAGCCCCCAAGCCCAAGCCTCCCGCGCCCCCGGCGCCGGTGGCCGCGCCCAAGGCGCCCGTGCCCCAGGCTCAGTAAGCCCCCTCGCCAGCTCTCAAATCCCCAAGGCCGTCCTCTCCGGACGGCCTCGGCGTTAGATGAGGTGGTCTTATGCAGATGAACTGCTTCCTGCTAAAATCCCGCCTAGGCGGAATTGTGAATGTGGCGATGGGACCAAGGGCATCTCGCGTATTTCCAGTTTGATGCTTTGCGTCAGATGTCTGCCTTCGCGACGAGGCACGATTTCAAGACTGCCGGGCGGCGGGAACTCAAGGCAGAGACCGGGCTCGATTTTGCAGCACCGGTCACGCATAGTCCGTGGCGGAACTATTCCAGAGTGCTTAAGCTCTGTCTCGTGGTGAGCGAGTTGGGCGGAATCGCGCAACCAACCCGCGTTGCGCAGCTCCTTGCGTCCCCAGGAACAGTTACCTGCGACGAATACCTCCATTTCCTTGCGCGCGCCTTCACAGACCCGTCGCCGGCACTTGAAGGGTGGCAGCCCAACGCCGTCTGTCGCTACCCGCTCTTGTTTGCTCTCAAATATCTGCTAATTAAGAGGGCAGTTCTCCATGAGCCGGTTTCAACGCTTGCGGAGGTTTTTGGCGCGTACCTTCAGACTGGGCTCGTCGGGGATGAACCTGATGCGGATTTTGTCGATGCCGTTGGCCGCCGAGGGAGATTTGAGGTTGCGGGACGGAATTTGGACAACGCCTCAATTCGCCAGGCGAGGGAAAGCATAAAGGTAATTTCGCAGATTTCGTATCTACATCTAGAGAACCTGAGGATCGTTCTATCCCTTGATGCAACGAGTGCGCTGTCAATTCTTCAAGCACTCAGGCCAGTTCGAGGACAAAAGGCTACCAACCGTGAGGCTGAACTGCGAAGGTTGGCAGGACAGTTCAAGGCGGACGAGGAAACCAGTTTCGCTAGTTATTTGAACTCTGCAGCTAACGATGTAATTCAGAGCGGCTTTGTGGAGGGAAGCAAAGTCAAGAAGTCTCACCTCGTGATCGAGCGAAACAACCGCTTGAGAGAAGCATATTTCCGTTCCCATCGTTCACCTCTTTGCGATGTGTGTTCGCTTGACACGAAGGCCACATATCCTTGGGCGAAGCGAGTTCTCGACTTGCACCATTTACTTCCCCTTTCTTCCGGAATACAGGTAAAGAAAGCGAGCACGACCTTCGATGACCTTGTGCCTGTCTGCCCAAGTTGCCATCGAGCCATCCACCGATTCTACGATCAATGGCTGACTCGCGAGGGGTTGGACGACTTCCCGAATGAAGTGCAAGCTCGAGTGGTTTATCAGAACTTAAAATCTGGATTCCGTGGGGCTATCCATGCATAGCCTTCTGTTTCCTGACTTGAAAGCTGTGACCGTGAAGGCTGCACTTCAAGCGAAGTTGCTGACCCGCGCGGTGAGTTCAGGAGAGCCGCTGTCCGTGATTCTGCGCAATGCAGGCCTGAGCTACGACGATCTTGTATATGAGAGAAGCAAGACTGGAAGGCGGAGTGTCGGTGCCCCGCTCTCGCTGGAGAGACTTGTACAGCCTGAAAATGGCGTTCCAATTGTTAGCTTCTTTACAGGATGCGGCGGTATGGACCTCGGGCTGGAAGCTGTCGGCTTCGGGCAGGTTGCTTCCTTTGAAATCAATGATCTCTTCTGTTCGACATTGCGCCATAACCGACCTGATTGGCGGGTCTTCGGCCCTCCTGATCATTCGGGAGACGTTTCAAATTTTGAAGATGTTGCTAGCGTACTCCGGAAGTTAATCCCAAGCCCATTCGAGGGCCTATTTGTTGGGGGGCCACCATGCCAGCCGTTTTCAATTGCGTCCAATCAGCGGTTCGCAAAGTGGGGCGAAAACTTCAAACGAACCGGATTCGCCCACGAGAAGAACGGTAATCTCCTCTTTGACTTTGTAAGGCTCATTGTTAAGTTCAAGCCAAGAGCGTTCATTATTGAAAATGTTCCAGGACTAAGGGATCTGGACGGCGGAGAGCAGTTGTCCGAAGCTGTCAAGATGCTCGAAAGTGCGGGTTACAAGGTAGAGGAACCATTCGTCTTGGACGCATCGCATTTTGGAATCGCCCAACAAAGACAGAGGCTGTTTGTGGTGGGAAATCGCGCAGGCCTTTCTTTTACTCGCCCACAGCCTGCGGTGGCTTGGGTTGGCGCTGGAAGCGCACTCACGCACGGCTCACTAAACGCTCCAAATAATGAGACCCGAGAGCACAAAGCAGAGTCAATTCTGAGATACATGAGGCTCGACTATGGTGAGCGGGACCAACTCGGGCGAGTCGACAGGCTTGATCCAGGGCTTCCCTCGAAGACTGTGATTGCCGGTGGAACAAAGGGGGGCGGTAGGTCCCATCTACATCCAGAGATTCCGCGAACACTTAGTGTTCGGGAAAGCGCACGGCTCCAGACCTTTCCGGAGGACTATGTCTTCCTAGGACCCACAGCGCGACAGTTTACCCAGGTTGGGAACGCCGTCCCCCCAGTGCTCGCGGCTCAACTTGGGACCAGCGTCTTTCGAAGTTATTTTCGTTAATCTGGCAACGAACGCAACCTATGCCGCTTCAGTCCTGCCCCGTGTATTCTGTCGGCATGTCCCTTGCCCGCGCATTTCTTTTCGCAACGTCGTTCTTTTGCGCGATGCTCGCCCTGCCTCTGCTCGCGTTCGCGCCGGTGCTTGCCGCCCAAGCCCCGACGGATCCCGCCCCAGTGACCTCCAGCGCGGCGGCCCATTGGCCCACGAGCGAAGACCTGCGCCACCTCAAGTCCATCAGCGCCCCCCGGCTCTCGCCCGATGGCAAACAGGTCCTCTTCTCCATCACTGAGTCCACCGCCGACGGAGCCGCAACCCACCTCTGGCTTGCCCCGGTCGGTGCGCCCGCCGCCAAGCCCCGCCAGATCACCTTCTCGCCCCCTTCCGACAAGAAGGGTGAACACGCCGCCCAATGGACTCCCGACGGTTCAGCCCTCTTCTTCCTCGCCCACCGCGGAGAAAACACCCAGCTCTTCCGTCTTGACCTCCGCGGCGGCGAGGCCGCTCCCTTGGACCTCAAAGTCCTGCCCCCGGTCGACGAATCCAAAGAGAGAGACGCCCTCCCGTCCGCAGCAGCCGCTACCCCGGCCCCCGCTCCAAACCCAGCATCCAGTCCAGAAAAGAAGCTTGACGCCGCCCCCGAGCCGCTGCCCCTCGATGTCTCCGGATTTGCGCTCTCCGAAGACGGAAAATGGCTCGCCCTCTGGGCCGCCGATCCTGAAACTCCCGGCGAGAAGAAGCAGAAAGACGCCAAGGCCGACGCTTCCTGGGTCAACCACGACCGGCACCTCACCCGCCTCTACCTTGCCGCGCTCAGGCCCGATGGCGTCCTCGACGGCCCCCTGCGCCCCGCCGCCGTCCCGGCCGATGTCCAGTCAGCCCTCTGGTCTCCGGACTCGGCGCATCTGTGGGTCGCCACCGAGCAGCCCAATGACGCCTCCGACCTTGGCCCCGCCTCCGCCGCCTGGCTGCTCGACCCCGCCGCCCCCGCCCAGCCCGTCAAGCTCGATGCCGTACCTGCGACCCTCGGCCGCGGGGCCGCCTGGCGTCCCGACGGCCGCGAAATCGCCTTTCCTGCCCAGACGCCCCAGGACGCGCCACCCGGCTACGAAGAGCTCTTCGCTCTCTCCGTCGGTCCGGGCGCTGCCTCGATTCAGCCGCGCCCTCTCACCGCCGGTTTTGCCGGGCAGGTCAACGCCTCCAGCCTCTTCTACACCGCGGATGGATCTCTCGTAGCCCTGGCCGGCGTCGGCACCCGCTCCCTCCCCATCCGCATCGCCCCCGGCGCTCCAGCGCAGCCCGTCGCAGCCACTCCCGCCACGGGCGTCGTCTCCGCGCTCTCGACCAATCGCCGCCAAACCGGCTGGGTCTGGCTGGCCGAGAGCGGCGGCACGCCCCAAAGCCTCTGTTTCGCCCCCCAGCTCGGCGCCGTCTGCCAGCCTGTACCCATCCCGGCGCTTGCCCCCGCCGGACTCCGTACCCTCGCCCCGGAACTTGTTCGCTGGCAGAGCGGCAAACTCACCATCGAGGGCCTGCTCTACCTGCCGCCGCTCTCCGGCTCGGCCAAAGCCCCCCTCGTCGTCGACGTCCACGGCGGCCCCTTCGGCGCTTGGGAGCAGCATAACGACGCCTTCGCCGCCTTCCTCGTCGGCCAGGGCTGGGCCGTCCTCCAACCCAACCCCCGCGGCTCCTCCAACTATGGCGTCCCCTTTGCCGCCGCCAACAAGAACGACCTCGGCGGCGGCGACTACCAGGACGTGATGGCCGGAGTCGACGCCGTTCTGGCCAAGTACCCCCTCGACCCCGCCCGCATGGCCCTCATCGGCTACAGCTACGGCGGTGAAATGGCAGGCTTTGTCGAGGGCAAGACCGACCGCTTCAAGGCCATTGTCAGCGGCGCTCCGGTCATCGACCAGTTCAGCGAATACGGCACCGAAAAGGACTCCTGGTACGACCGTTGGTACTTCGGCAAGCCCTGGGAGCACCTTCAGGACGCCTGGCGGCAGAGCCCGCTCTCCGGCGCATCGCGCGCCAAGACGCCCTTCCTGCTCCTCCAGGGCCAGGCTGACGTCACCGACCCCCTCGGCCAGGCCCAGGAGATGTATCGCGCCCTGCGTCAGGCCGGCGTGCCCGTCGAACTTGTCACCTACCCCCGCGAAGACCACGGTCCCCTCGCCATGGGCCTTTACGGACACCCGGTTCCCGAGCCCTGGCACGGCTTCGACGCCCGCCGCCGCCTGGTCGACTTCATCCAGAAAGCCTTCGCCGCCACTCCCGCCCAGTGATACCCGCGCGCGCCCATTCGCCATCTTTCCGGCGAATGGGTGGGAGACCCCAAAACCCGAATACTCACCCCGGTGGAAGCAGGGGCATTCATGCCCCTGAACGCAAGGCCTCAACGGGGCCCTCAGGCCCGGAGCTGCCATCTCGATCCCGCGTCCCGCGCCGCCTCAATCCCACCGCAGCGCCCGCAACTCCTTCACCTTCATGGGCGGCAGCGGCAACACAATAAACCCCTCCCGCCAGTGCCCATCCTCGCGCCGCGGCGGTTGCCCCACAATCCGCGCCCCCGCGCCCGTCTCCTGCTCCAGTTCCAGCCCCGCCAGCCCGCCCACGATCGCCTGCAACTGGTCGTGATTGGGCGGCCGGTTCACCGTCAGCGGCGCCAGAGCGCGCAGCGCGCCAAACGCCTCCGCCAGGTCGCTCACCCGGCAGCGCCGCTTGGACGGCAGCGGCTTCAGCCCCAGCGACTTCCATGCCGCAAACGGATAGCTCTCCACCAGTACTCTCTGCTGATTCTGTTCCTGCGGCGAACCCGGCCGGGCCGCCGTCTCCAGCCGCCGCCACCCCCGCCGGCAAAGCCCCTCATACACATCCAGGCAAAACTCCGCGAAACGCCGGTACGTCACCGGCTTCACCATCCCCGGCAGCCCCGTCTTGGCCGCGGTGTTCAGTTGCCGCTCGCTCACCCGCGCGTGCTCCAGGCCGTTGCCTTCTGACTTCCACGCCTGCGGTCCGTCCAGCAGCAGCACCCGGATGCCCCGCACCCCACATTCGTGATTCAGCCGGCCCGCCAGCGTCTGCGCGTCCACTGGCCCCGCGTCGTTCCAGGGCAGAATTTCGCAGTCAACCGCTCCCCCGGCTCCCGTCCGGTCAAGCACCACGATGCCCAGGTCCGACCAGCGGCCAAAGGCGAGATCCACAGAAAGCACAGCCATCCCCTGACCCTAACGCCGCCGCTCCCGCCCGCGCAATCCATCACCCCCGCCGCCGCCGCCACTCCCAACCGCAAATGAAACCGCGGGCCGATTCGGAACCCGCCCCCGCACCCCAAAACCTGCCCGGCGCTGTGCTAAACTCCCTCACGTCATGCGAATCCCACTCCGTGCGCTCCCAACTTTGCTCCTCCTTGCGGGCCTGTCCGCCACACCCCTCGCCGCTCAGGACCCCGCCGCCCCCCACCTTGAAAAACGCGGTGTCACCACCCAGCTCATCGTCGACGGCAAGCCCTTTATCATGCTCTCCGGAGAGCTCCACAACTCCTCCTCCTCCTCCCTCGACTACATGAAGCCCCTCTGGCCCAAACTCACCGCCATGGGCCTCAACTCCGTCGTCACCCCGCTCAGTTGGGAGCTTGTCGAGCCAGTCGAAGGCCACTACGACTTCGCCCTCGTCGACGGCCTCCTCGCCCAGGCCCGCGACAACCACCAGCGCATCGTCTTCCTCTGGCTCGCCTCATGGAAGAACGGCATGTCCAGCTACGCCCCCGTCTGGGTCAAGCAGGATACCCGCCGCTTCCCCCGCGTCGTCGAGCACGGCGCCGAGGTTGAAATCCTCTCTCCCGCCTCCGCCGCCACCCAGGAGGCCGACGCCCGCGCCTACGCCGCACTCATGCAGCACATCAAGGAGGTGGACTCCCGCGATCACACCGTCCTCATGATGCAGGTCGAAAACGAAGTGGGCGTCCTCGGCGACTCCCGCGACCACTCCCCCGCCGCCAACAAGGCCTTCGCCGCCCCCGTCCCTCCCGAGCTGACCGCCTACCTCAAGGCCCACCGCGACAACCTCTATCCCCAGTTGCGCGCACTCTGGGAGGCCAACGGCGCACGCACCGCCGGCTCCTGGGCCGAGGTCTTCGGCGACACCACCCGCGCCGATGAAATCTTCATGGCCTGGCACTATGCCCGCTTCATCCAGGCCGTCACCGCCAAGGGCAAGGCCGCCTACAACCTCCCCATGTACGTGAACACCTGGCTCGCCGGCGACGCCACCACCCCCGGCGACTTCCCCTCCGGCTGCCCCGAGCCCTGGGTCGTCGATGTCTGGAAGGCCGCCGGCTCCGCCCTCGACTTCTACTCCCCCGACCTCTACGCCTCCAACTTTGCCGAGTGGAGCCATCGCTACCACCGCGATGGCAACCCCCTCTACATGCCCGAGACCCGCGGCGGCGCTGCCGGAGCGGCCAACATCTTCTACGCCCTCGGCGAAGAGGCCGGCTTCGGCTTCTCCCCCTTCGGCATCGAAGACGAGATGGACGAAAAAGGCGACCTGGCCCAGAGCTACAAGGCCCTCGCCGCCCTCGCCCCTCTCCTCGCCGAGCACCAGGCCGCCGGCGACGTGCACGGCTTCACCCTCGACAAGAACAACTCCTCGGTCGACTTCACCCTCGGCGGCTACACCGTCCACGTCACCCTCGATGAAATCTTCGGCTACCACGCTGACTCGGGCTACGGCCTCCTCATGGCCACCGGCAAGGACCAGTTCCTCGGTCTCGGCAAGGGCTTCCGCGTCTCCTTCACCCCCCGTGCCGCCGGCCCTCAGGTCGGCATCGCCGCTGTTGACGACGGCAGCTTCGAAAACGGAGCATGGGTACCCGGCCGCCGCCTCAACGGCGATGAAAACGACCAGGGCAAGGGCTGGCGCTTCGACCCACGCCACCTCAGCACCATCAAGGTGACCCTCTACCACTTCGAATAGCGCCTCAACCCACTCCACCCGCGGGGGCGGCTCACCAGCCCCCGCCACCCCTCAGTCCATCTCGACACCCCCTACCCCCCTCATTCATAATGGGTAACACCACCCCGCCGCATCGCCATGAGGGTGGCCCGCATCCCCTCCTGCCTGGGTTCCAACCTCCACTTGCAAGCCAGGGCTCAGGCCCGGAAAAGGATTCGTACCATGACCTACGCTCCCCGCGTTCGCCTCTCCCCCAGCCGCAAAATCCTGCCCGCCCTCCTCGTGGCCCTCCTCCTGCTCGCGGCGCCCACCCTCCGCGCCCACCACGGCCTCGCCGCCTTTGACACCACCCACACCATCAAGCTCGAAGGCGCCATCACCGGCCAGGACTGGGTCAACCCCCACGCCTTCATCTATGTCGACGTCAAGGGCGCCGACGGCAAGGTCGTCAACTGGAAGCTCGAACTCGGTAGCCTCGGCATGCTTACCAAGTACGGCGGCTGGACCGAGAAGACCGCCAAACGCGGCCTCAAGGTCACCTTCCAGGGCTTCCCCGCCAAAGACGGCTCCCCCTACCTCTCCCTGGGCAGAATGTGGTTCCCTGACGGCCAGTCCCTTGAAGGCAAGCCCTAGCCATGTCCACCCTCCTCGAACTCTGCAAATCGCTCGAGCAGACCCCCATCGCCGCCTCCGTCCGCCAGTCGCTCTGGCTCTTCCCGCTGCTTGAAATCCTCCATCTCCTCGGCATGGTCGCCGTCCTGGGCGCCATCGCCGCCTTTGATCTCCGCCTCCTCGGCTGGCTCATGCCCCGCCAGCGCGTCTCCGAGCTCGCCCCCCGCATCTTCCCCTGGGTCTGGACCGGCTTTGCCCTCCAGGTGGTCACCGGCGGCCTGCTCTTCTCCTCGGAGGCCGCGCACATGGTCCTCAACCCCGCCTTCCGCATCAAGATGCTCCTCCTGCTTCTCGCCGGGGCCAACGCCCTCCTCTTCCAGCTCACGGTCTTTCCTGGCGTGGCCGCCTGGGACCAGGACCGCATCCTTCCCCTCCGTGCCCGGCTCGCCGGCGCAGTGTCCCTCATGTGCTGGATAGGCGTCGTCGCCGCCGGCCGCATGATTGGCTTCATCTGAACCCGCCTCACTCGCCCCGCCACCCAACTTGCGCTATACTGGTTGAAGCCTCAAGAGGGCAGGGAGACCCCTGTCTGACGGGGCCACCCGGACCCGGGGCTTACCTCTGGTCCAAATCGAGAAAAACCATGCCCAAGTTGAAGACCCATACGGGCGCGAAGAAGCGCTTCAGCAAGACTGGCACCGGCAAAATCAAGCGGGGCCAGACCAAGACGCGCCACATCCTTACTTCGAAATCGCCAAAAGTGAAGCGCAAGCTCGGCCGCACCCTGCTTGTCTCCGACGGCGACTACAAGAAGGTAGCGCGCATGATTCCCTACGCCTGAGCCACCTGCGGTGGGGCGGACCTTTGGTTTGGGTTCGTGCCGCTTCAGTTGCCGGGCCCCAGTCGAATCCGCTTCGGCGGACAGGGGCCCCCGGAAGCCAAGACGATTGCCTTCCGAGAGATTCAGGCTTGCTCAAAGCGAGTGAAGAGGTCAAGCCCAAGAGTTTTGGGCCTCCTGCCTCCAGCCGCTGAACCGACTCACCAAACGGAGAACACCAATGCCCCGCGTAAAACGCAGTACCAAGCGGAATGACCGCCGCAAAAAGATTCTTGAGAGAGCCAGTGGATACTTCCTTACCAAGTCCAAGCTCTATCAGGCAGCCCAGGAAGCCGTCGAGCGCGGCCTCAAGTTCGCCTACACCGGCCGCAAGCAGAAGAAGCGCCAGTTCCGCTCCCTCTGGATTGTCCGCATCTCGGCCGCCTGCAAGCTCAACAACTTCAGCTACTCCCAGCTCATCAACGGCCTCAAGAAGGCCGGCATCGAGCTCGATCGCAAGATACTCTCCGACATCGCCATCCAGGACGCCGCCGGCTTCACCGCCCTCGTCGAAAAGGCCAAGGCCACCCTCGCCGCCGAAGTCAAGGCTGCGTAGAAGCCACCCGGCACTCCACCCGTTCCAAACAAAAAGCCCCGGAGCAATCCGGGGCTTTTTGGCGTCCGGCCGGCGGAGGGCGCAGGGGCATTTATGCCCCTGAAACCGCTCATGCCCACATTCGGCTTGACTGGCTGCTGGGAAAGGCATCTTCTTGCCTGAATTTCCCGAACTGCATACCTCAGGGGCTAAAGCCCTTCGTTCTTTTGTCGCATTTGCGGCCCGGGACCGAGAGGGTACCCCGCCGTGCCCTTGTTACAAAACAAGACCGAGGCGAGTTTTTCCGCAGCCTGTTTAGCTCCTGCGGGATGCTCTTCGGGCCTGTAAAGCCGCGCCTTGTTCTCACGCCGCCGGAGAAACCTCTCAACAAGCCGCAACTTGAAACGGCACGACTCCAACGGCCGCCCAATGCCAAGGTTATGTAACAAGGGCACGGCTTCAGCCGGGCCAAGAACCAATCAATGAGAGCGGGCTTCAGCCCCTGCGGGTGTCTCTGATTCCGGCCACTCACCGAGTTATGGGTGCTTTGCCCTGGAGTCCCCCTTATTTCTTGGCCAGACGTTCAATCCACAGGCAAACCAATGCAGCCCTGATTCATCCATTGGCCCGTAGATTCTGCCCTGGATTTCGATTTCATAATGGGGCTCCGAGTCTTCGCCCATCCAGAATTTGGCAGCTCTTCCGCCTTTCCCCTCAATACTGGCGACCGCATCGAACACATCAATCTGAACCAGAGGGCGACGCTCAGTTGCAGCCCGTGTCCTCAGAATGATTTCGCTGGCGCTCGAAGCATGTGGCTGGGTCATCCGTCTCTCATCCAGAACTCGTTGTGTTATCCCGCAATTCCTTACCCCGAACGAGCCAGGTGCACCGCTGCGCGGACCTAGTCGCAGAGGAACTCCCGGTGGGCCTCGAACCCCTTGCTTGGGGCGACTCCCTCCGGCCAGCGGTCCGAGAAAATGAGCTCGATTGTCTCGGTTCCGTCCTGAAAAGTCCTGCGAACGCGAGTCAGACCAACGAGCAGGTGGCCATCCGGGAAAGTCAGCCGTGAATCTTCCACACCATACATTTGGTCGAGGTAATCAATCGCAAAGTACAGGTCCTGAACGGAACGAATCCTCAGAGTTTCCTTGTCGACCCTGCATTCCATCTGTTTCCCCATCGCTCACCCATCCAAGGTGATCGTCAGAATAGATCGGAACGGCAAATAGATCAATCGATAACCCGATATTCCCCCCGCCCCTCAAACGCCAGCACGCCCAAATCGCGCAAAATCTGCAACTGCTGCCGAATCTTGTCCCGCACATGCCGGTTCCCGGGATAGGCGCGCGCAAACTCAGCCTCCAGCGCATACAGGTCCCGCAGCGCGAATGCCGGCTTTCGCAGCCCGCGAACCATCCGCAGCGTCAGCAGCGTCCAGCCGCGTTGGTCGGCGGACTTGCCGGCCAGCGGAAGGAACCGCTGGAACCGCTTTCTCACTTCAGCTACGGGTTGCGCCACCCCTTGCGCCACAACCGCAATCTCCCCGTCAATCGCAATTCGGTCAAGCCGTATGTTGCAGCCGACCCACCCGGCGCGCCTTGCATTTGGGCCAAGCGGCGGACGTTCCACGACGACATCAGGCACGAGGAAACTGGAATGGATTGCGGTCAGGGAACGAATCCGCCATTCCTCCGTTCGCTCCAGCAGGCAGAGGGTTGGGGCAGTTCCCGCTGTAACGCGCTGTATCATGGAGGCGTACGCCCCATCCACAAGCGAGCCATGGGGCCTCCGCTGAAATGTCTTCAGCTCGTACCGATGGCTGCACTTGGGACAAACAAAGTCCGTGGCCTTGGTGTTGGCGCTGGTCTGCTTCACGGAGTCGGCGTCGCACGCGAGGCAATAGACATTCCGCAGGAACCATCCCTCCGACAGCACCCTCGCTTGCTGCGAATGGCTTTGATATTTAGCGGCGAGGCTCAAATCGCAGGTCAGGTTCATCATCCCAATCTATTCCCTCTCCGCCATCCTCACTTCCCTCCCAGAAACCCCTCCACCGCCTTCAGCCACATCTCCGGCTGGTCCACAAAGTTCATGTGCCCCGCATCCGGCAAAATCACAATCTGCGAGCCGGGAATCTTGTCGTGCATCTCCTTGCTCAGCCAGGGGTCGCTCTCGTCGTGCTGGCCCACCACCATCAGCGTGGGCACCTGAATTGACGGCAGCCGGTCCAGGTACTCCACGCTCTTGAGGTTGCCGTCGATGACAAACTCCCCGTGCTCGCCCCACATCACCCGGTAGAGCTCCCAGTTGGAGGGAGCGTTGCCGGTCGCCGGGTCATAGCTGGAGTCGGGCCGCGCCCCATAGAGAAATGGAAAGTAGCCCGGTCCCCAGGCCAGGTTGCTGTACTCGGCCGCGTAGCGCCCATGCTCCCACGGCTCGCCCTTGCCAAACAGGCCCGCCTTCTCCAGTTCATTGAGCCGCTTGAGCTTGTCCGGAGCCATCTGCGCCTTTTCGTGCGCCAGCACCTCGTTCATCTGCCGCGTCGAGGGGAAGGTGCTGTTCAAAATCAGGTGGGCCAGGTTCTGCTGGTACTTGAGCGCATAGGCCTGCGCCAGCACGCCGCCATAGCTGTGCCCCAGCAGGTCGATTTTGCCCAGGTTGAGGCCCACGCGGACCGCTTCCACATCCTCCACCATGGCCTCGACGGTGTAGAGGCTCGTGTCCTCGAGCCGCTGCGACCGCCCCGACCCGCGCTCGTCGATAAACACCAGCCGGTGCGTCCGCGCCAGGGGCAGCAGCCACGGCAAAAAGTAGCTGTGGTCCGCGCCCGGCCCGCCATGCACCACCACCAGCGGCGCGCCCGCGCCCAGCGTCTTGTAGTAGATGAGAACGCCGTGGGCGTCTACAAAGCCCTCCTGCTGCGTATAGACAGCCGGGGCGGCCTGCGTGGAGGCTTGGGCGGCGGCTAGGGAGGCGAGGGAAGCGGCAACAAGGGCGGCAAAAACCAGTCTCTTCATGGGAGTCATGCTACCCCAGACGCCCGGCCAAACGCACACCCTCCGCCCCGCCCGGCTCTGACGCAGGCTCCAGCCTCCGCGCCTGCCCCACGCCGTGGTTTATCCTGACCTTTACGCATGATGACTGACACGATTCCCAATCTCACGGCATTTGACGAGGCCGCGCTCGACCAGGCCTTTGCCGCTCTGGCCCGGCAGGCGCAGGACGCCGCCGCGGCGCTCAACGGCGAGGCCGACGCCGAGGCATTTCGCCTGGACTGGCTTGGCCGCAAGCAGGGCCGCCTCAACGACGTCTCCGGCCGCTGGCTCAAGGCCGCGCCTCCCGAAGCCAAAAAGGCCCTCGGTCTGCGCTTCAACGCCCTCAAGGCTGAGGTCGAGCGCCTGCTGGACGCCGCTCTCGGCGCGGGCCCAAGCGACGCCGCCCTCGCCGCCGAGGCCATCGACATCACCCTCCCCGGCACCCGCCGCCTCACCGGCGCCGAGCACCCCATCACCCGCACCCTCAATGAAATCGTCAGTGTTTTTGCCGCGCTAGGCTACTCCGTCGGCGTGGGTCCCGAGGTGGAGACCGACTACTACAACTTCGAGAGCATGAACTTCCCGCCCGGCCATCCGGCGCGCGACACCCAGGACACGCTCGTGGTCGCCGCGCAGGACCGCCGCCCCCTCCGCGACCGCCTGCTGCTCCGCACCCACACCTCCCCGGTGCAGATGCGCACCATGGAGATGCAGCCGCCCCCCGTCCGCATCGTCATCCCCGGCAAGGTCCACCGCAACGACGCGCAGGACGCCACGCACTCGCCGATTTTTCACCAGGTGGAGGGCCTCTGCGTGGACACCAACATCACCTTCAGCGACCTGAAGGGCACGCTGGACCACGCCATGAAGGCGCTCTTCGGCTCGGCCGTCAAGACGCGCTTCTTTCCGTCGTTCTTCCCCTTCACGGAGCCCTCGGCCGACGTGCAGATAAGCTGCATCTTCTGCGGCGGCAAAGGCTGCCGCAAGTGCAAAAACTCCGGCTGGATTGAGTTGCTGGGCTGCGGCATGGTTGACCCCGCCGTCTTCGCCTTCGCCGCTGAAAAGCAGCCCGCCTACGACCCCAAAAAAATCTCCGGCTTCGCCTTTGGCATGGGCGTGGAACGCATCGCCATGATGAAGTACGGCATCAGCGAGATAGGCAGCTTCTACGCCGGAGATATGCGGTTTCTGGGACAGTTTGTCTAGCGAGTCAGCGCGCATTGCGCGAGCAAGTCAGCGAGTCAGCGTATGAGCAGAACTCGGCACTATCGTGATTTGATTGCCTGGCAAAGGTCCATGGACTTGGCGCGGACGCTGTATGCAGTCACGGAGGAGTTTCCGAAATCCGAGACATTTGGACTGCGCATGCAACTTCGCCGGGCAGCTGTCAGCGTTGCCAGTCGCATCGCTGAAGGCCACGGCAGACTGACTGACGCCGAAAACCGCAAGGCACTCAGTGCCGCCCGCGGCGCTCTGAATGAACTTGAAACTCAAATGGAATTGGCCAGCAGCCTGGGCCTCATTCCCTCCAATGCGAACGAGAAACTATTGGACCTGGCTTCTGAGGTCGGAAGACTTATCAACGGATTGATCGGCGTGCTTGAGCCGCTGCATGACTGACTTGCTGACTTGCATGTGCGAAGCATGCTGACTTGCTGAGAGAAAAGACACAAGATGAACATACTGACCAAATGGCTAAGAGCCTATCTTCCGGAACTCCCGGCCGACGATGCCCAACTCGCCGAAGACCTCACCCTGCGCGGCATCGCCGTTGAGGGCGTCTATGACCTCGGCCCCGGCAACGGCTCCCTCTACGAAATGGACATCACCACCAATCGCGTGGACGCCATGAACCACTACGGCGTGGCCCGCGAAGCGGCGGCCATCTACGGGTTGGCGCTGCCTCCGCTGGCCTTCCCGCTGCCCGAGCCCAGGGCGACCACCTCGCCGTTTTCCGTGCGCATTGAGGCCGACGATGCCTGCGGACGCTTTACCGCCCGCGTCCTGCGCGGGGTGCGCATCTCCGACTCCAGGGACTGGTTCTCCGGCGCTGAAGTGTCCACCTACTTCGCCCTGCTCGAGCAGAAGTGCATCTCCAGCGCCGTCGACGCCACCAACTTTGCCTGGCTCGCCATGGGCCAGCCCACCCACGCCTTCGACCTCGACAAGATCGAGGGCGGCATCGTGGTCCGGCGCGCCCTCAAGGGCGAGAAGCTCAAGACCCTCGACGGCGTGGAGCGCAGCCTCGACCCCGAAGACCTGGTCGTGGCCGACCACGCCAAGGCGCTGGCCCTGGCCGGCGTCATGGGCGGCTGGGACACCATGATTACCCCCGCCACCACAAACGTCCTCGTCGAGGCCGCCTGGTTTGACCCCATGGCCGTCCGCCGCACCGCCCGCCGCCACGGCCTGCACACGGACGCCAGCCACCGCTTCGAGCGCGGCGCCGATTTCAATGCAGCCCCGCTCGCTTCAGCCATCGTCAGCAGCATCATCCTGGCCAACGGCGGACATATCGAAGGTGATTTGGTGGACGTGCAGGCGGCCTCCGCCCACGCCCGCACCGCCGGCCGCCAACCCATCGCACTCGCCCTCAGTGAGGTGCATCGCCTACTCGGCGCCACCGTGGACAAGGAAGGCATCACCGCCGCCACTGTCGAGCACGTGCTCACGGCCCTGGGATGCGGCCTCGCGCCCCAGCAGGGAAGCGCGTCCGCCTGGCTCGTCACCCTCCCCAGTTGGCGGCTCGACATCGAACGCGAAATCGACCTCATTGAAGAGGTGGCCCGCGTCTACGGCTACAACGGCTTCCGCAACACGCTGCCCTCCTTTGGCGAGGGCGTCCGCGCCCTGCCCTGGGCCGAGAGCGAGTCCGTGGTGCGCCGGACCCTCCTCGCCGCCGGCTTCCATGAGGCCATCGCCAGCACCTTCTGCTCCACCGCCGAGGCCGCGCTTACCGCGCCCCAGCCGGGCCAGATCGTCCCCCTCGGCAATCCGCTCAGCGAAGAGGCCGGCGTCCTCCGCCCCTCGCTCGTTCCCGGCATGCTGGCCATGATCGCCGGCAACCTGCACCGCGACGTCAGCGACGTGCGCCTGTTCGAACTTGGAACGGTCTTCAGCGGGTCCACTGAGAAAGTCGAGGAGCGCCCGGCGCTGGCCTTTGGCGCCGCCGGCAGCCTGCCGGAGCAGGGCCCGCTCCATGCGCCGCGGCTCATTGAATTCCACGACATCAAGGGCGTCGTCGAGCAGGTCCTGGCGCGCTTCCAGATGCGCTCCGTCTACTTTGACCGTTTCCCGGCCGACTCCGGCCTGATGCCTGCCTGGCTCCATCCCTATCGCGCCGCGCGGGTCGCCGCCGACGGGCTCACCGTGGGCTGGTTTGGCCAGCTTCACCCCGCCGAGGCCGCCGCGCGCAAGCTCAAGGACCCAGTCCTGGTGGGCGAAATCTACGTCGACCGACTCTACAAGTTCGCCCAGCGCAAGCCCGCCGCCAGGGAAATCTCGCGCTTCCAGCCCGTGCGCCGCGACTTCTCCCTAATCCTCGACAAGACCATCGCCTGGGAAAAGATTGATCAGGCCCTGGCCGGCCTCCGCATCCCCGAACTGGTCGACTGGCGGGTGCGCGAGGTCTTCCACGACGCCAAGCTCGGCGACCGCGACTACTCCCTGCTCATGGGGACAACCTTCCAGGCACCCGACCGCACCCTGCGCGAGGAAGAGCTCAGAAGTTTCCAGGAACAGGTGGTGGAAGCTGTTGGCAAGGCAGGCGCACGGCTACGGAGTTAGAGGCGGAAAACACCGCATTCCGCGCTATACTTGCACGGATACGGCGCGTGTCCGCGGAGGTTTTTCGATGACGCAATCCTTCTGGGAATCGGAAGTCGAGGAGCAGGCGCAACCAGAGCTTCCCCTGCCGCCGCCCGCCCCGCAGGCCGCGGAAACCGCTCCAGCCGTCATCACGGCGGACGATTTTTCCGCACTGGAAGAGCGCATCCTCCGCGCGGTTACGCTCGTCAAGCGTGAACGGCAGGCGCGGGCCGCCGCCGAGCAGCGCGCCCAGTTGGCGGAAGAGCAACTGTGCGCGCACGTGCCGCAGCTTGACCGCCTGCAATCGGAGTTGAACGCACTGCGCGCCGAGCGCGACCAGGTGCGCCAGCGCGTCGAGCGCCTTCTTTCCCAGCTCGACGCTCTGGAATTGTGACGCCCAGCAACTGTGAGGTCAGGATTGGCTGAAGAACCGCTCAAATACGTTACCGTTCAGATCTACGACCAGACCTACCATCTCTCCGGTCAGGACGCTGCCCACATCGGCCGTCTGGCCGAGCAGGTGGACGCCAAGATGCGCGCCGTCGCCGCCCAGGGCCGCACCGTGGACTCGCTGCGCGTGGCCGTGCTGGCCGCCCTCAACCTGGCCGACGAGCTCTCGCAGGCATCCCAGGTGGCTCCCGCCGGCGCCGCCAACGCCCGCCTCAGCCACGCCCGCGCCGTCAGCCTCCGCGGGCTGCTCGACGAAGTGCTCGAGGAAGAGCTGAAGACCGGGTCGTAAAAATCGCTCTTTGGTCGGGTCAAAACCGGGCCCAAAACAGGCGGCGGAGAAAACTACCACGCCGCACCCGTTGCGCACAAGACTTGTAATTTCGCGCCCGGACCCATACTATCCGCAATAGAAACCGGCCTGCAAAGCAGGTGGGCGATCAATGCTGGTTGAACCAACATTCAATGAACAGGGGCTCAACTCGACAATCGGTTCTGTGTGCCGTGTCCGCCAGTCCGGAATGCCTAACGAACCGCGGAGAGCTCCACCTTCTTAGGAAGGGTTCACCAGCGCATCATTCACGGCCCAGTGGGTCGGATTCTACTTTCCAGTCCCTGCCGCCGCGCCCAGGCCTCCGGCGATCAAACCGGAACCGGCCCTTCCCCAGGGCGCTCTGCTCCGAGCCACTTCATCCATCCAGCCCCGCAGACGCCTAAACCCCGCGCAGCGTGCCCACGCGCTCATGCCCGTGATCGTCCTCGACCGGCGCGTTTCCGGCGCGTATCACCAGCCGAGTGCCGCATCCCGCCGCCCGCGCCGGGTCCAGCTCCCGCACCACGTCGGACAGGAAAAGCATCGCGCCCGTCTCCACGCCCAGCGCCCCGGCAATCGCCGCATAGCTGGCCTGCGCCGTCTTCGGCCCCACGCGCGTATCAAAATAGCCCGCAATCCGCTCCGTCAGATCGCCAAAGTTCGAGTAGCGGAACAAGAGCCGCTGCGCCTCCGCCGACCCCGACGAGTAGATCGCCACCCGACCCCGCGCCGCCCAGCGCTCCAGCGCCTCGGGAACATCCTCAAACAGCGTGCCCTTCAGCTCGCCGCTCTCAAAGCCCGACTTCCATATCTTTCCCTGCAGGCTCTTCAGCGCCGTCGATTTCCGGTCCCGCGCCATCAGCCAGTTGAGGTATGCGCTCGCCTCGGTCAGCCCGCCGCCCGCCATCCGCGGCGCGTCTGCCTCGATCACCGCCGCGTTCTCCTCCGCCAGCAGGGCCAGGTCGGCCGCCACCGCGGCCGATGCGGCCTCCTGCCCCAGAAACCCCTCCAGGTGCGTGCGCGCAAATGGAAACAGCACCTCCGACACCAGCGAAACCGGCGCGATTGTGCCTTCCACATCCAGCAGGTAAATCTCCGGTTCCAGCGTCCTCAAGGCCTCACGCCGCCAGTCACACGCGCCCCCAGGTAGGCCGGGCCAAAGCACAACGGCTCCACGCCAGCCTCCGCGCCCGACTCCGTATAGTGCGGCGTCCACCCCGCCGGGTCCTGAAACCAGCGAATCGCGCGGATACGCCGCTCGGCGCACAGCGTAAACCAGTGGGTGGTCCCCCTCGGCACCCGCAGCAGGTCTCCCGGACCCACCTCCACTGAGATCACCTGCCCGTTCCCATGCAGAAAGAAGATTCCCCGTCCGGACAGGATGAACCGCACCTCGTCGTCCGCGTGGGTGTGTTCCTTGTCAAAGCGGGCCAGCATCGCATCCAGCCCCGGCGTCTGCGGCGTCACGTCCACCACATCGGCCGTCACATAGCCGTGGCGCTGCTTCATCGCCTCAATCTCCGCTTCGTACCCCGCCAGCACGGCCTCCGCCTCGGCCTCCTCGGCCACCCGCGAAAGGTCCCAGCGCTCATACTCCACGCCCATCCCGGCCAGAACCCGCCGTACCTCGGCCTCGTCTTCCACCGCCCGGCTCTCCGGCAAAACCCTCACCACCGCCATCTCTCGCCCTCCCGTTGCCGCCTCACCAGGGGCGCAACGCCATACCCTGGGTTCCATCGCTCAAGGTTGCCCGCCCGTCAGCCTCCGCCATTCCACCTCAAACAGGAACTCCAACGCCTCCAGATGCCGCTGCGCTTCCGCCACTGAACTGCCCCAGGTATACACTCCATGCCGGCTCAGCAGCACCGCATGAAGCCGTGGGCTCCTCACCAGCAGCTCGGTCATTTGACCCGCCAGCACCCCGTAGTCCTGCGAGTTCGGCAGAATCTGCACCCGCTCCTCATGCTTGTGCGTCGTCACGCCTGACAGGGCCTTTTCAATCTCATAGCCCTCCAGCGTCACGTACCCCGTTGCCGCAAAACGACCTGAAATCAGCGTGCTCCACACGGAATGCACGTGCAGAATCGCCCGCGCTTCCGGTCTCTTGCGATAGATCGCCAGGTGCAGGCCCACCTCTGCCGAGGGCTTTGCCGCTCCCGCCGCCCCCCGTCCTTCCAGGTCCACTTCCAGCAGTCCATCCGCTGTCAATGCGCCCTTGTCCAGTCCGCTCGCCGTCACCAGCACCCGGCCGCCCTCGCGCACGCTGAAGTTCCCGCTCGTCGCCGGCACCCATCCACGCTCATGGCACAAGCGCGCCGTTGCGCAGAGCGCCTTTGACGCCAACTCAAGAGAATCTGTCTCGGAATCCATACTCAAAAAGTCTACCAACCTGCTGCCCTGCTCCAACATGAATCTAAAGTCATAAAGGCCGCGCCGGGCGCTCTCTCCCCGCCCTCCGGCTCTACAATCATTCGTTGCCCCTTCCAGCCCAACCCGGCCCCCAGGACCGTCTCGACGTCGTCCTCGTCGCCCCGCGCAACCCCCTCAACATCGGGGCGGTGGCCCGCGCCATGGCCAACTTCGGCCTCGCGCGCCTCACCGTCGTCGCCCCCTGGGCGCCCCATTGGCGCGAAGCCCGTTCGGCCGTTGGCGCACCCCGGTTGCTCGCCGACGCCGTTGAAGCCGCCACTCTTCCCGAGGCCGTGGCCGCAGCCACCCTGGTAATCGGCACCGGCTCGCTTACCTACCGCAAGCCCGAGCAGCCGGTCGTCTCCCTCCCCGACCTGGCCCCGCTTGTGGCGAGCGAACTCCACCGCGGCGGCCGCGTCGTCCTTGTCTTCGGTCCGGAAAAGCACGGCCTCACCCGCGAAGACCTCTCTTACTGCCACATTCTCGTCACCATCCCCACCGACGCCTGCCAGCCCTCCATGAACCTCGGCCAGGCCGTCGCCGTCTGCCTCTACGAACTCGCCGCCCGCGCCCTTCCCCCGCCTGAACCCTCCGCCGAACCTCAATCGGAACTCCGCCCGGTCCCCGCCGCCGCCCCGTCCCAGGATCTCGACCTCCTCGCCGGCCTGGTTGAAGAAGCCATGACCGCCGCCGGATACTCGCCCAGCGCCATGCGGCAGGCCAACCGCCACGACCTCCGCCTGCTGCTCCGCCGCCTCAGCCTCAACCCCGCCGACCTCCGCCGCACCCTTGGCCTCTTCCGCCGCATCCTCTGGCGACTCCGCCGCTCCGCCGCTTCCCAAAGCAACCCGGACGATTGACGCCCCGCCTTTCTTTTTGCGCCAATGGTGCACTTTCCTGATAGAGTGACGCACAAAGGTCAGCCCATGTTGAACTCCCTCCTCCGGTCCAGCCGCTGCTTTGCCCTCCTGCAACCTGCGCCTCTCCGCTCCTTGCTCTGCGGCGCGGCGCTCCTGCTCCTCGTCAGTTTCCCGGTCCCCGCGCAGCAGTCCGAGCCCCCAGCCCAACCCAGTCCAGCTCAGCCCAGCCCGGCGCCTCAGGCCGCGCAGCCCGCAGCCGCCCCTCAGCCCACCCCCGCTCCCGCTGATCCCGTCTCCCCCGGCGGCATCACCGAGGAGGAACTCAAGCAGCTCCTGATCGGCAAGGCCCTCTACCTCCGCGGGGGCTACCAGGACAACACCCTGGCCTTCGACGAGCACGGCCGCGCCCTCGGCCACCCCCCGCAGGGTTCTTATACGCTGAGCGCCATCGAAATCGAAAAGATCCGCCTCACCAAGCACAAGGTCGAACTCGAAGGCATCCGCTACGGGCTCCACTTCGTCGGCCAGATGGCCTATGAAGACCCCGCCACCGCCGTCGACCGTGTCCGCATCACGCCCAAAAAGAAGCTGGTTAAAATCACCATCGACCGCGAGATCGTCGTCAAGCCCAAGAAGGAAAAGGAAAAAGAGAAGCCGGCCAAAGGCAAGCACGGCGTCCATCCCGCTCCAACTTCTGCCCAGCCGGCCGAACGGAGCGAGGCCGACCAGCTCAAGGACTCCATCGCCGAGGCCTCCGCCGCCGAGCGGCCCGCCTCCCCCGAGAGCGTCACCACCACCATCTCGGCCGCCCATGCCACCCGCGTCCTCAAGGACGCTCTCGACCTCATCTTCGCCCCCGGACTCGACGCCCGCATGATGGATGGCCTGCCCGGCTTCTGGAAGCTCTACTACCAGGCCGTCGCCGCCAAAGCCGACTACCGGCCCTCCGACCCCGCCGTCCTCCGCCAGAACACCGTGGACCGCAAGGCCCGGCTCCTCTCCACCTTCGAGCCCGCCTCCAATGAGTTCGCCCAGGCCAACGGCGTCGCCGGCATGGCCCTCTACCACACCGTCATCGGCGTCGACGGCAAGGCGGGCGAGATCGCCGTGGGCCGTCCCATCGGCTTCGGGCTTGACGAAAACGCCGTCGCGGCCATTCGCAACGCCAAATTCGAGCCCGCCCTCAAGGACGGCAAACCCGTCCCCGTCCTGCTCGACCTCCTCGTCCAGTTCCGCATCTTCTCCGGCCGCACCGCCGCCCCCGTCGCGCCCGATCCCGCGGAAAGGCCCGCAGCCCCCGCTCTGCCCGGTCCCTACAGCTTGCCCCACTCCTGAGCGGGGCCCCAAACCGGCCGGGGTCCCCATGCCGTATCCTGAGACTGGTGCATCCAGTCCTCCTTACCCTCGGTTCCATCCTCATCCCCGCCTATGGGGCGGTCGCTGCGCTTGGCGTCCTGCTGGCCCTGTTTCTGGCCCAGCGCACGGCGCGCATCGCCGGGCTTGACCGCGCCCATGTCTGGAACCTCTGTGTCGTGGCCCTCTTCTCGGCCCTCCTCGCCTCCCGCCTGCTGCTGGTCGCCTTCAACTGGACCGCCCTGCGCCTTCATCCCCGCTGGATGCTGTGCCTGGCCATGATTCACCATCCGCTCCTGGCCGCCGCGGGCGCTCTCTGCGCTGCCCTCGGCGCTCTGGCGGTGGGCCTCTGGCACCGGCTCCCCTTTCGCGCCACCGCCGACGCGCTGGCCGCACCCCTGGCCCTCGGCCTGGCCTTTGAGCAGTTGGGCGCGCTCCTGGCCGGCGCGGACTACGGAACCCCGGCCGGTTCCGGCATGGCTGCCCGTTGGGCGGTCACCTATACGCAGCCCCTCGCCGCCCGCTGGAGCGGCGCTCCGCTCGGCGTGCCGGTGCACCCGGTCCAGGTCTATGCCGCGCTGGCCTATCTCACCCTTGCGCTGCTCCTGCTCGTCCTGCTCCCACAGCGCCGCCAGGCAGGCGACATGGCCGGACTCATGCTCCTGGGCACGGGCATCATCACCTTCCTCACCGAGCTGTGGCGTGACGCCGAGGGGCGCGGCTCGCTGCTCGGCGGCGCCCTCGACGCGCCCCAGGCCGCCGCCGTTCTGCTCGTCCTCGGCGGCGCGCTCCTGCTGCTCGAGCGCGGCCATTCACGCGCCAATCTGAATGGGAAAAACGGTGCAGTCCATGCCTGAGTCAGACAACACCATCCTCCAGACCATTGAAGTCTCCACCGAATCCGCCGGTCAGCGGCTCGACCAGTTCCTGACCACCCAACTCGACGGCGTGAGCCGCTCCCGTGTGCAGCTTTTGTTGGAACAAGGCGACGTGCTGGTCAACGGCGAGCGCGAAAAGCCCTCCCTCAAGCTGCGCGGCGGCGAACGCATCGTCATTACCGGCGAACCCCGTCCCGCCCCCCTCAAGGCCACCGCGGAGGACATTCCCCTCGACGTTGTCTTTGAGGACGCCGACCTGGCCGTGGTCAACAAGCCCGCGGGCATGATGGTCCACGCCGGCTCCGGGCAAAACGAGGACGAGCGCAGCCGCGGCACTCTGGTCAACGCCCTCCTCCACCGCTTCAAGGCGCTTTCTTCCACCGGCGGCGACCTGCGCCCCGGAATCGTCCACCGCCTCGACAAGGACACCAGCGGCCTCATCGTCGTCGCCAAAAACGACCGCGCCCACAACGCCCTCGCGGAGATGTTCTCTGACCGCAGCATCAAGAAGACCTACCTCGCGCTGGTGCAGGGCGAGGTGGAGCGGCCCCGCGGCACCATCAACGCCAGTGTGGGCCGCGACCCGCTGCGCCGCACCCGCATGACCACCCGGCCCCAGGACAACGCCCGCACCGCCGTCTCCCACTACGAGGTCATCCGCCGCCTCTCCAGCCGCTTCGGCAAGTTCACCCTCGTCAAGGTGCGCATCGAGACAGGCCGCACCCATCAGATTCGCGTGCACATGGCGTCGATTGGCCACCCCGTCGTGGGCGACACCCTCTACGGCGGCGCCGGCCAGTTGACCGACCAGGTCGCCTCCCAATCCGCCACCTCCAAGGCCGCCCGCCGCAAGTTGGAGCCCGAACGGCTCAAACTGGGCCGCAACTTCCTTCACGCCGCGCGCCTTGAGTTTCCCCACCCCCGGACCCGCAAGCAGCTCGAACTTGAAGCCCCCTTGCCCCTCGAACTGGAGGCCTTCCTCGCCAGGCTCGAAAGCGCCAGTCCGGCCCCCAGCCCAAAGCCCGTCAAGGGTTGACCAAAACCCAGGACGACCTTGATAAAATAAGGGAGATATGAGCAGAAAGATATTTGGTCTCGTGCTGGCCGTGGCCTTTGCCCCCGCCGCTCTGCACGCGCAGCAACCCGCCCCAGCCGCCCCTCCCGCGCAGGCTCCCGCCGCGCAGCAGCCAGCGGCTCCCGATGCCTCCGACATTCCCGTCGTCAAGATCAACGCCGACGAAGTCAACCTCATCTTCACCGTCACGGACAAGCACGGCCACTACATCCCCGACCTCAAGCAGAGCGACTTTGCCCTGCTCGACGACCAGAAGGCCCCGGCCCGCGTCACCAGCTTCCGCCAGCAGATCAACCTGCCCCTGCGCGTAGGCATCGTTATCGACACCAGCACTTCCATCCACACCCGCTTCCAGTTTGAGCAGCAGTCGGCCACCGAGTTCCTCCTCCAGGTCATCAAGGCCAAGAGCGATCGCGCCTTCGTCATGGGGTTCAGTGAAGTGCCCAAGGTGAGCCAGGACTGGACCAACAACATCGACGGCCTCGAGACAGGCGTCAACCGCCTCAGCCCCGGCGGCGGCACCGCCCTCTTTGACGCCGTCTACGTCGCCTGCCGCGACAAGCTCCAGGACGTCTCCCGCGGCCAGGAGCCTGTCCGCAAGGCCATGGTCCTGCTCTCCGACGGCGACGACAACCAGAGCCGCGTCCACGAGGACGAGGCCATCAAGATGTGCCAGCGCGCGGAGACCATCGTCTACGCCATCAGCACCAACTGGACCCCCAGCCGCGGCAAGGGCGACAAGGTTCTGAGCGACATCGCCGAAGCCACCGGCGGCCAGGTCCTCTTCCCGCCCTCGGTCGAGGAGATCTCCAACAGCTTCCACGCCATCGAAGAGGAACTGCGCAGCCAGTATTCGCTCGCCTACGCCCCCGCCGACTTCAAATACGACGGCTCCTTCCGCACCATCTACCTCTACTGCAACGACCGCCGCTACCAGGTCCGCGCCCGCAAGGGCTACTTCTCGCCCAAGCAATAGGCGCAGCGAACACGGCCCCCGGCGGGCAAGGCTTTTCTTTTCAAAAGGGCGCGGCTTCGGTCGCGCCCTTTGCGTTGGAGCAGAGAACCAGCCTGATGCTGCAAGCGCGCATTCAACTGATGCGCCCGTCGCTCAAATCATTGGCTTTTTCTGTGAATTCTTCGTATTCCGCGCCTCGCTTCTCCCAATTCAGAACCCCCTCCAACCCAATGTCCGCATCTGCGTCACTGCGCCATTCTTTGTGACCCGCCCTCACCCAATCCACACACAATCGCGATGAAATGAGGGTGAGCGATTCCAAGAGTTCTCCAATCCGCAAGGGCGCTTTGAAGAGTTCGGGACTCAGCTCACCGCCTACGCATTCATTCTCGGAATCGGAACCGGCCGGGCTGCGCCGTTTGAACGCCAACAAGGGGGGATTGCCGTGATCAGGCAAGCGGTTACCTGCGACATCTGCGGAACGGACAAGAAGGCGACCAACCACTGGTTTGTGGCCCTCGACCTCGGCGCCGAGCTTCGTCTCAGCGGTTGGGACTCCCCCAACTGCCAGATCGCCGGCTCCAAGCACCTCTGCGGCAACGCATGCCTGCACAAGATGGTCGACGTCTTCATGGCCAGGCTGCTCGCCGAGCGGCCCCAGCCTGCCGCGGCTGAAGAAGGCCGCATGCTGGTCTCCTCCGCCATGCTCGAAGAGCGCTTCCGCGCCGGCGCCATGCAGATTCCCCTCGGAACAACGCCCCGCCAGCTCTCCGCCCCCGTGGTGCCTTAACCCGCCTCCGTTGTTGCCTACGCCCCGCCCTCCAGCAGCGCCAGCAACCCCGCCTCATCCACCACGGGAACCTTCAACTCCAGCGCCTTGTCCAGCTTGGACCCCGCATCCTCGCCCGCTACCACGTAGCTGGTCTTCTTGCTCACCGACCCGGCGGTCTTGCCCCCGGCATCCTCGATTCTCCGCTTGGCCTCCTCGCGCGTCAGCGTCGGCAGCGTCCCCGTCAGCACAAAGGTCAACCCCGCCAACTGGCTTGTCCGCACCTTCCGCTCCGCCGTCATGTCCACCCCGGCCGCCCGCAGGCTCTCAATCAAAGCCAGGTTCTCCGGCTGAGCAAAATACTCCAGAATCGCCTGCGAGATCCGCGGACCCACCTCTTCCACCCGCTCCAGCTCCTCCGCGGTCGCGGCCTTCAGCGCGTCAATCGAGCCGAACTCCTCCGCCAGCAGTTCCGCCGTCCGCACGCCCACAAAGCGAATCCCCAGTCCCATCAGCACCCGCGCCAGCCCCGCGCGCTTTGAGCCCTCAATCTCCCCCAGCAGTGCCCGCGCCGACTTCTCCGCAAACCGCTCCAGCCCGGTCAACTGCGCCTCGGTCAGCGCATACAGCCCGGCCACATCGGCCACCAGCCCGCGGTCCAGCAACTGCTGCACCACCGCCTCCCCCAGCCCCTCGATGTTCATCACGTCCCGCCGCCCAAAGTGCAGCAGGCTCTCCCGCAGCTTGGCCGGGCAGGCCGCGTTGGCGCAGCGGAAGTCCACCTCGCCCTCGGCGCGCACCACCGCCGAGTGGCACTCCGGGCACTCTACCGGAAACACAAACTGCTCGCTCCCGCGCGCGTGCCCCGCGTCCTCCACCACCTCCACCACCTTGGGAATCACGTCCCCGCCCCGCTCCACCCTGACGAAATCGCCCAGCCGCAGCCCCAGCCGCTCGATGAAATCCGCGTTGTGCAGCGTGGCCCGGCTCACCGTGGTTCCGCCAATGAACACAGGCGTCAGTTCCGCCACCGGCGTCAGCTTGCCCGTCCGCCCCACCTGCACCGTGATGCCGTTGACCTGCGTCACCCCCGACTTGGCCGTGAACTTGTACGCGATGGCCCACCGAGGCGCGCGGCCCGTATAGCCCAGCCGCTGCTGCGTCAGGTGCGAGTCCACCTTCAGCACCACGCCGTCGATCTCGTAGCCCAGCGCATCCCGCCCCGCCTCGGCCGCGTCGATAAACGCCGTCATCTCCTCCACCGTCCGCACCACGCGGCGCTGCCCATTCACGCGGAAGCCCAGCGCCGACAGCGCATCCAGAGTCGCCTCCTGCCCCTGCGGCCAATATTCGCCCTCCACCAGCAGAAAATAGGCATAGAAGTCCAGCCTGCGCCGCGCCACAATCCCCGGTTCCAGCGTCCGCAGCGTGCCCGCCGCCGCGTTGCGCGGATTCACCGCCGCCGGCAGCCCCTCCTGTTCGCGCTCCTCATTCAGACGCTCAAATGCGGCTTCCGGCATCACCGCCTCGCCCCGCACCTCAAACGCCTGCGGCAGCCCGGCCCTTTTGAGCGCCCCCGCGCCAATCATCAGCGGCACGCTCCGGATCGTCCGGATATTCGAGGTCACGTCCTCGCCCGTCTGCCCGTCGCCCCGCGTAACGCCAGATTGGAGCCGCGCCCCGCCATTGCCCGTCGCCTCATAGCGCAGCGCGATGCTCAGCCCGTCCATCTTCAGCTCGGCCACATACTCCACCGGCAGCAGCCCGGCCAGCTCGCGCACCCGGCGGTCCCAGTCCGCCAGCTCGTCAGCCGAATAGGCGTTGTCCAGGCTCAGCATGGGCCGCGAATGGCGCACTTTCTTGAAGCCCTCGGCCGGCTTGCCCCCCACCCGCTGCGTCGGCGAGTCCGCCGTCAGCAGCTCCGGGTGCTCGGCCTCCAGCCTCTTCAGCTCGTTCATCAGCGTGTCGTAGGCGGCGTCGCTGATCTCCGGCGCGTCCTTGACGTAGTAGAGGTGCTCGTGCCGCCGCAGTTCCTCGCGCAGCGCGGCCGCGCGTTCCGCTGCGGCCAAGGGAGGGGTGGTGGTTTCGCCCATGGCGGTCATTATAAGAGGGCCCGCCGCAAGGTACTATGATGGGCAAGCCATGGAACCCGTCACCCACTTTCTCACCGGAGCCTGCATCGGCCGCGCGGGCCTCAACCGCAAGACCGCCTACGCCACCATGGCCGCCGTCCTCGCCGCCGAGGCCGCCGACATCGACATCCTCTGGTCCTTCGCCGGTCCGGTCCAGGAGCTCAAGCACCACCGCGGCATCACCCACACCTTCCTGGCCGCGCCCGTCATGGCCGGCGCCGCAGTCGGCCTGGTCTGGCTCTTCCACCGCTGGCGCCGGCGCCGCGCGCAAAAGGCCGCCCAGGGCAGGGAAGTGAAGCCAGGCCAGCCCATCCACTGGGGCTGGCTCTCCCTCACCGCGCTCCTCGCCGCCCTCAGCCACCTGCTCCTCGACTGGACCAACAACTACGGCCTCCGCCCCTTCTTCCCGTTCAACCCCCGCTGGTACGCCGGCAGCTTCGTCTTTATCGCCGAGCCGGTTCTCTGGGCGCTGCTGCTGAGCGCGGTCACCCTCCCCGCCCTCTTCGGCCTCGTCGGCGGCGAAATCGGCGAGCGCCGCAAGCCCTTCCGCGGACGCGGCTGGGCCATCTTCGCCCTCAGCGGCATGGTCCTCTACTGGGGCTGGCGCTACGCCGAACAGGACACCGCCCGCTCCCAGGTCCAGAACTCCCAAATCGCCTCAGCCCCCGTCCTCCGCATGACCTTCGAGCCTTATCCCGTCAACCCCTACCGCTGGCACGCCATCCTGGAAACCGCCGACTTCTACCAGACCGTCGAGGTCAATACCCGCTTCGACTACGTCGACTCCGACCCACGTCGCGATGTCTTTTTCAAGCCGCCCTCCACCCCAGCCACCGAAGCCGCCAAGCGCACCCGGCTCGGCCAGGTCTACCTCGACTGGGGCACATGGGCCGTAGTGCGTGACGCCGGCCCGCAGCCCGTCCCCGCCGTCGACCCCCCGCATCTCGCCCCCGGCCGCCTCTGGACCACCGTCGAATTCAGCGACCTCCGCTTCGCCTATAACTTCCTCGGCAACGGACCGGCCTCCGGCCCCTCCCCCCTCGGCGGATGGGCCTATATCGTAGATGGCCACGACGAAGCAGCCGAAGGCATGGGCAGCCGCGAGCAGCACTGACCTGCACTCTTTACTTCAGTTGTATTTCGTGTGTCCTGAGGGAGCAAGGGGCTTCAGCCCCCTGAAAATCAGCCCAATCATCTGGGCCTTCAGGCCCGGAACAAGCCAATTGGCAGCAGGCAGAACAGTAGCCAGTTGCTTCCAATCAAAAACTTTATTCACCGCACGCAACCCCCGCAGTTGACCCAGCCGCCCTCGACCCGCAGAATGAAATCAGCGTCGTTGCCCCGCCAGAGTGCCTGGAACGCCTGGGAAAAACGCCGGAATCCTGTTCAATCTGAGGTGTTCATGCTCGCTTATCTGCTCCTGGCCTTCGCCCTGCTCACCCGCATCGTGCCCCATCCCGACTGGCTCAACTTCACCGCCGTCGGTGGCGCACTGCTCTACTTTGGCGCCCGCCGCACCTGGCGCGAGATGCTGGCCCCCCTGGCCGTCTTCATCGCCGCCGACTACTTCCTCACCGTCTACGCCTACCACTACGACTTCCGCTGGCAGACCTACGTCACCACATGGGCCTGGTATGCCATGGCTATGGCGCTCGGCCAGATCCTGCTCCACGCCCGCACCACCTTCGTCCGCGTCGCCGCCGGCGCACTCCTCGGGCCTACCTCGTTCTTCGTCGTGTCCAACTACGCGGTCTGGGCGGCCGGCGGCATGTATCCCCGCACCATGGGCGGCCTCGCCACCTGCTTCGCCGCGGCCCTGCCCTTCTATCGCAACGACCTGCTCTCCACGGCTCTGGTCTCCGCCGCGGCCTTTGGACTCCCCGTCCTCCTCCGCCGCATGACCGCCGACCGCGCCCTCGCCCCCGCCACACGCCAGTAGCCCCACCCTCGGGCGCTCCGGCTCCCCGGGGGAGTCAACGTCAGTTCCCCCACCAACGCCGGGTGCTCCATCCTTTACGCGGCCTTTGGCGGAAAGAGTGGGAAAGCACAGACCTCCGCCTTCGCCCTTCGGGTATCGAATTCTTTTGCCATCTCCCAAAGCCTTGTCCGCTATCAGAACTCCGGGGACTTTCCTTGCATCACTTTCCGTTGTTATCGAAGGCGGGCGAACGGACCTTTGTGCAGCCCACCCTTCGCACAGGACGCGAAGGATGGGGCACCGCGGAGTTCTTGTTGAGGAAGTGAGTGTAAGAACGGGATGGGTGGGTCACCCGCCCACTGGACCGCGTTCCAGCGAGGAGGCCAGTTGCCCGTGGGAGAATACCTGAGGCAGGGCAAACCCTCGTGCTTTCCCACCCAAGCCGCAAAAGACGCAGCTTGGATGGGGCACAATCCATCGTGGGAGCACCAGAAGTGAAAACTTGACCGGGCCACCTGCCCTGACTGCGGGCGACTTCCAGCATCCGATAGAAGAGATTCTCGAACAGCGCACTGGGGCGATGGGCGTTGGCATAGGCCAAGGTCGAGCGCTTGGGAGCCGCGGGCAGGCCAAGATGCCGAAGTTTGCCTTCGCTGGCGGCCAAGCCGTTGGTGATGTCGCGCAGGCTGTTGACCGAGCCCAACTGACAAAACAGCATCGCCACCAACTGGCCCCAGCAGGTGAAGCCTTTGGCGTTGCGTTCGGCATCATGCTTGCGAACGGCGGAATCGAAGTCGGCGCGGGGGATCAACTTCAGGACTTGGGAGAAAATGCTGCATACTATGGACAAGGCTGCGTCCTCCTCTGACGGTCAAGTTCTAGACAAACCCAACCTATCAGATCGACGTAGCCTTACCTGTACCCTGCAATTACTTCTGCAAAACTACTGTCTTGGACAAGAGTGAGTGTGGATGTGAACACCAGAACAAACTCCGTGTCCAACGTGACATCAGAAAGAACAAATCAGCCCTCCATGTCAATTCCATGAGGAGAGTTCTAATGAGGATTGAACACGCGGCATCATCGCGGAATTTACCCTCGGGCATTTACTGGAGGCTCTAAAGATGGCACGTTACTGCTTGGCCCTTGTGCTGCTGCTGACGATACCTGCTCTTGCTCAAACTCATAACCGGGAAGAGATCTGCGTAAGAGTGGATAAGGTGGGGGAGTCGCCGGGTTTTTGGAGTGGCATTGCTGCGTCTACGCAATGGTTGGACGCAACAGTAATCGCTTCATCGAGCAAGGGCTACAAAGTGGGCGACAAAATTTCATTCGGTCTTTACGTCGTTCAAGGCGATAAGTTCGCAGACAGCCAAACGCCTCGGTTAAATCCGAAGATCATCTTTGCAGGCGCTATCCTGACTTTAGGGACCAAGGACGGTTGTCGGGCCGATGGAAGCACGGAATGGGTTTATTCCTGCGTCAAAATAGGCTATAGCAAGCGAGTGTCCTCTGCCCATATGGCAACTGGTCATGCCGATCCGCCGAAGGCAGGTGGCCCGGTCAGGTCTTCACTTCTGGTTCTCCCACGATGGATTGTGCCCCAAGCTGCGTCTTTTGCGGCTTGGGTGGGAAAGCACGCAGGCCGCTCGGCATGGCTCGGTCCTCGTTCGGAAGCGATTTTAACGCAACGCCCGCCAAACTCGCGGAA